>CAMDWG010000001.1 GCA_945878375.1 Roseomonas mucosa
GGCTGCTGCAGAAGCGGATGAACATGGACGACGCCGGTGAAGCGCTGCTGGACTGCATGCTGCGGACCGCCGATGGCGAATTGACCGCGGCCGAGTTGCTCGGCCACCGCGAATTCTCCCTCACGCGGCTCTACGAAAGTGCTTGAGGCAACACGCCGATGACCGATTCCCAGCCGGCCCCGCAAGGGCCGGCTTCTCCTCTGGCCCGTCTCACCAGCCTGGCGCCAGGGCTGCTGCTGTGTCTGGTTGTCGCGGCGGCGTGCATCCAGATCCGCGCCGCCACGGGATTGGCGGCGCTGAACCCGATCGTCCTCGCTTTGCTGGCGGGCATCGCGATCGGGGCGGCGATCGGGCGGCCAGGCTGGTTGCGGCCGGGCATGGCCTTCACGGTCAAGCCGCTTCTCAGGGCCGCCATCGTGCTGCTCGGGCTGCAGGTCACGCTCGGCGAGCTCGTCTCGCTCGGGCCGGCGGCGCTGCTGCTGGCTTTCGTGGTGGTGGCGGCGACGCTTCCCGCCACGATCTGGCTCGGCGGGCGACTTGGCGTCGATCCGGCGCTGTCGCAGCTGATCGGGGCGGGCACCGCGATCTGCGGCGCCAGCGCGATCGTCGCGGCGAACCAGGTCGCGCGCGGACGCGATGAGGACGTCGCCTATGCGCTGGCGGTGATCACGCTCTGCGGCACGGCCGCCCTTCTGCTGTTCCCGGTGCTGGCGGATCTGCTGGCGCTGACGCCCCACGCCTTCGGCCTCTGGGCCGGGGCCGCGATCCACGAGGTCGTGCAGGCCGTCGGCGCCGCGGCGGCGGGCGGGCCGGAGGCCGCGCAATCCGGCACCGTGATGAAGCTCGCCCGCGTGGTCCTGCTGGCGCCGGCGATCCTGGCGCTGGGCTGGTTTCTGGCGCGTCGCAGCCAGGGGCAGGGCCAGGCCAGCGCGCCTATGCCGTGGTTCGCCTTCGGCTTTGTCGGGCTGGTCCTTCTCGGCTCCACCGGATGGCTCCCGGCCCTTGCCGCCGAAACGTCGCGGGCGCTCGTGCCGCTGATGCTCGCCGCATCCGTCGTCGCGCTGGGAATCGCGACGGATCTGCGCGCGCTGCGGCGCCGCGGCGTGCGCCCGCTGCTGCTCGGCATCGCTGCCAGCCTGTTCATCGGCGGCATCGCCTTCGCGGGGATATGGCTGATCGGGTGATCGCGGCCGGGCCTTCGTGCCCGGCCGCATCCGAACAGGACAACGGGGTCGTGCGGCGCAGGCCCGGCCCGCCCCCCCGCGCCGGCCGGCGTCACGCGGCGGGCGCGTCCTCGCTCAGCATCGCGCGCAGCATCCAGGCCGTCTTCTCATGGCTCGCGATGCGCTGGGTCAGCAGATCCGCCGTCGCCGGATCCTCGGCATCCTCCGCGGTCGCGAGCGCCGCCTTGGCGCCGGCCGCCACGGCAAGATGGCCATCCAGCAAGGCCTCCATCATGGCGCGCGCACCCGGCACGCCCTTGGTCTCCGGCAGGCTGCCGAGCGCCGCCATCTCGGCCAGGGAGCCCGGCGCCTTCTGTCCCAGGGCCAGGATGCGTTCGGCGATCGGGTCCAGCGCTTGCCAGAGTTCGTTGTACTGCTCCTCGAACATCTGGTGCAGCACGCGGAAGCGCGGGCCGCTGACGTTCCAATGGAAGCCGTGCACCTTCATGTAGAGGCGGAAGGTATCGGCCAGCACGGTGCCCAGGGCCTGGGCGGTGCGCGCGGCATGGTCGTTGACCGGGGTCATGGCAGGGTCCTTCTTGGGTGATGCGGCGCGCGCGGCGCGCGCTGCGGAATAAACCGATGTGTCGTTTCAGGCGAGCCTGCGGAAGAGGCCGAGCGCGGCGTAGGTCGCGATGAAGCTGACCACGCCACCGACCGCGAAGATCGCGACACCGAGGATCCAGTCGATCGGCCCGCCGATATCGCGAAAGCCGGAACTGGTGACGTGCTGCATGACCAGGATGGCAGCGACGCCCCCCAGCACGCTGATGACCTGCGACCAGACCAGGCGCCGCGCCCGCAGGCCGCCGTCACGCCGCCAGACGACGAAGAAGGCCAGCAGCGCGCAGCCCGCGGCGGCCACGCCGATCCAGAGCCAGGCGCCAAGCATTTCCTGGAAGACCGCCAGGAAGACCATGGGGTCGAGTGTGCTCATCGTCGTTCTCCCTCAGGCCCGGCCGCGCAACATGGCGAGATAGGTGGGCTTCAGCCCGACCTCCTTGACGATCCAGGAGATCCACAATTCCTCGAGCGGCGCGACGACGCCGGGGAAGGAGGGCACCAGGTTGTCGTCGTAGTCGAACTCGATCAGCATCGCCCGGCCCACGCGCGTGATCAGCGGGCAGGATGTGTAGCCATTGTAGCGCTCGGCGCTCTGCCGGCCTTCGATCGTCGCGATCAGGTGATCGACGGCGACCGGCACCTGCCATTTCACCGACGCCGCGGTCTTGCCCTTCGGCACGCCGGCGACATCCCCCACGCAGAACACCTCGGGGAACCGGACATGGCGCAGCGTGTGGCGATCCACTTCCGCCCAGCCATCCGCAGCCCAAGGGCCCGTCTGCCAGCGCAGCGGCGAATTGCGGACCGCCTCCGGGGCGCGCATGGACGGGACGATGTTGATGAAGTCGTAGCCCAGCTCCTTCGTCCCGGCCGGGGTGCGGTAGGTGGCGATGCGGCGGCCGAGGTCGATGCCGGTCAGCACATGCTCGTGGTTCACCGCGATGCCGCGTTCCTGGTAGAGCATCCGCACCCGCTCGGCGACGATCGGCACGCTGAACAGCACGCGGTTATGCGCGTTGTAGATGAGCTCCGCCCGGGATCGCTGGCCGGTCCGGCGCAGGCGGTCATCGGTCAGGAAGGCGTATTTCAGCGGCGCGCCGGCGCACTTCATCTCCGTGGTGGGGCGACCGAACAGGCCGACGCCGCCCTTCTCGGCGAAGGCCGACATCGCACGCCAGGTCGCCTGCGCCTGCTGCGGGCCGGCATAGATCGAACCGAGCCCGTCCTGGCCGATGCGCCCGACCTCCATCCCCTCGATCGCCGCGTAATGCAGCTCGAGGCCGGTGGCGACGATCAGGTAGTCATAGGGCAGCCGCTTGCCGGCATCGGTCACGACGACCTTGCCCACGGGATCGATCTCGGCCGCCCGTTCCTCGATCCAGCGCGCGCTGCGCGGCACGTAATCCGCCGTTGCGCTGAGGGTGTAGGAGGGGTCCTTCAGCCCGGCCGCGACCAGGGTGTAGCCGGGCTGGTAGTGATGTTCGCGCCGGCGGTCGAGCAGCGTGATCTCCGCGCCGTCGAGCCGCATCGCCAGTCGGTTCGCGGCGGCAAGCCCCGCCGCCCCGGCCCCGAGGATCAGGATCCTCGCGCGGGTCCTGACCTGCGCGCGCGGCTGCCCGGCAGAGGCGAAGGCCGCCAGCGCGCCGGCGGCGATCAGGGCGGAGCGTCGGCCGAGGCGCGCCGAGCCGGCGGCCCCCTGGGATGATGTCGTCACGTCCCCTGTCTCCCTTTGGCTTGCACTGCGTGTTGGCCGGCTTGCGGCGTGCCGTCGGCCGGGTTCCCCCGCGGCTGCGGCGGGGCCGCGACCTCCCCCGGCGCGCAATAGAGCCGGTAGAGCGTCTCGATGATCGCGGCGACGGCGGCGCTGGCGAGGCTGTAGTAGATCGTCTGCCCGTCGCGCCGGGTTTCCACGAGGCGGAGATCGCGCATCCGGGCGAGATGCTGCGACAGGGCGGATGGCGCGAGGCCGACCAGATCCGCCAGCTGCCCCACGGATTTCTCGCCTTCGCGCATGTGGCAGAGCGCGAGCAGGCGCTTGCCATTGGCAAGCGTCGCGAGCACGCGCGCGGCCTCCTCGGCCTTGGTTTCCATCTCGGAACCGACTGGGATATCTCTTGGCATCTTCGAATCTTCGTGACTTGCTATATCTGCACTTTAGGATAATCTAACAGATAGACGCAACCCCCATTCGTGAAGGCCCGTCTCCATGATCAACATCGGCTCCCTCGATCGCGCCCTCCGCTTCGGGCTGGGCGTGGCCCTGATCGCGGCCCCCTTCCTGCTGGCGGAGCTTTTCGCGCCGATCGGCCAGTGGCGCTTCGCCGTGGCCGCGGTCGGCGCCGTGCTGTTCGGAACCGCCCTGTTCCGCATCTGCCCGGCCTACATGCTGTTCGGCATCCGCACCTGCGCGATCGGCAAGGCGTGACATGACCGCCACCGACTTCACCCCAGTGGCATCGCTGATCGGCGGCGCCCTGATCGGCGCTTCTGCGGTGATGCTGCTGGCCGCCCAGGGGCGCATTGCCGGCGTCAGCGGCATCGCGGTGCGGCTGCTGCCGCCCTACGAGGACGGCGGATTCGCCGGGCGGCTCGCCTTCATCCTCGGCATCGTGGCGGCACCGCTGCTTGTGCTGCTCGCCACCGGCAGTGCGCCGGTGCCGACCATCGAGGCCGGGCCCGCGCTGCTCGTCCTGGCGGGGCTGCTGGTCGGGTTCGGCTCCGTCTGGGGCAATGGCTGCACCTCGGGCCACGGGGTCTGCGGCCTGTCGCGGCTGTCGGTGCGGTCGCTGGTCGCCACGCTCACCTTCATGGCGACCGCCATGGCGACCGTTTTCCTCACCCGGCACCTGCTGTGAGGCGGAACATGTCCATCCTCGTGCAATTCGCCGTCGGCCTGGTCTTCGGCCTCGGCCTTGTCATCGCGGGCATGTCCGACCCGGCGAAGGTGCTCAACTTCCTCGACATCGGCGCCATCCCGACCGGCGGCTGGGATCCCAGCCTCGCCTTCGTCATGGCCGGCGCCATCGCCGTCACCTATGTCGGCTTCAGGCTGGTGCTGCGCCGGTCGCAGCCGATCTTCGACGAGAGATTCCACCTGCCGACCGCGCGGGATATCGAGGCGCGGATCATCGCCGGCCCTGCCATCTTCGGCATCGGCTGGGGCCTCGCCGGCTTCTGCCCGGGCCCGGCCTTCACGGCGCTGACGACCGGCGGCAACGCGGCCTTGATGTTCGTCGCGGCCATGCTGGCTGGCATGGGCGGCGCCCGCTGGCTGGCCAACCGCCCGGCCGCGCCCCTGCCGGCGACCCCGCGCGGCTGAAGACCAGGGCAACCGAGAGGAACACCGCCATGGACGCCATCCCGCATCGCATCGATCTCTCCGTGAAGCCGGACATCACGGCCTTCTTCGATGCGCCGACCAACACCATCAGCTACGTCGTGAAGGATCCGGCCTCCGCCGCCTGCGCGGTGATCGATTCCGTGATGGACATCGATTACGCGGCGGGCCGCATCACGCATGGCTCGGCCGATACGATCATCGCCCATATCAAGGCCCGGGATCTGCGCCTGGAATGGCTGATCGAGACGCATGTGCATGCCGACCACCTGTCCGCCGCGCCCTATATCCAGCAGCGGCTCGGCGGCAGGATCGGCATCGGTGAGCGGATCACGGTGGTGCAGGACGTGTTCGGCAAGGTGTTCAACGAGGGCACCGAATTCCGTCGCGACGGCAGCCAGTTCGACCGCCTGTTCCAGGATGGCGACACCTACGCGATCGGCGGCCTGACTGCCTGCGCGCTGCATACGCCGGGCCACACGCCGGCCTGCATGACGCATGTGATCGGCGACGCCGCCTTTGTCGGCGATACGCTGTTCATGCCCGATGGCGGCTCGGCCCGCGCCGATTTCCCCGGCGGCGATGCGCGCACGCTGTTCCGCTCGATCCGGCGCGTGCTGGACCTGCCGCCCGAGACGCGGCTGTTCATGTGCCACGATTACGGGCCGAACGGGCGCGAGATCAAATGGGAAACCACCGTCGCCGAGGAACGCGCGCACAACATCCATGCGAAGGAGGGCGTGACCGAGGATGCCTTCGTCGCGATGCGTGAGGCCCGCGACGCCACGCTCGGCATGCCGCGGCTGATCCTGCTGTCGCTGCAGGTGAATATGCGCGCCGGCGCCCTGCCGCCGCCGGATGGCAGCGGCCGGGTGTTCCTGAAGCTGCCGGTCAACGCCCTGTAGGGCCCGGCCCCGGCCACCTGCCCCCGCCGCCCGGTTGACGAAGCCCCGCCCCGGTCGCAAAGCGGGCGCCGTCCCGGCACAGGAACCACCGACATGCCCATGCTGAAGCGCCTTGCGATCCTTGACGATTATCAGGGCGTCGCTCTGTCCATGGGCCCCTGGTCACGCCTGCAGGGCCTGGAGATCGAGGTGTTCCGCGACACGCTGGCCGACCGGGACGCGCTGGTGCAGCGGCTTGCCCCCTTCGACGCCATCCTCGGCATGCGGGAACGCACCCCCTTCCCCGCCGGGCTGATCGAGCGCCTGCCCAACCTGAAGCTTCTCCTCACGACCGGGGAACGGAACCGGGGCTTCGATGTCGCCGCCGCCCGCGCGCGCGGCATCACCGTCTGCGGCACGCCGAGCCTGGGCGCGCCGACGGTGGACATCACCTGGGGCCTGATCCTGAACCTGCTGCGCGACCTGCCGGCCCAGCAGGCCAGCCTACGCGCCGGCACCTGGCAGACCAGCGTCGGCCAGGCGGCGGGCGGGCTGACGCTCGGCGTGGTGGGCCTGGGCAAGCTCGGCTCCGCCGTCGCCAAGGTCGGCGCGGCCTTCGGCATGAAGGTCATCGCCTGGAGCCAGAACCTGACCGCGGAAAAAGCCGCGGCGGCGGGGGCGGAACTCGTCTCCAAGGCCGAGCTCTTCGCCCGCGCCGATGTGGTGACGCTGCACCTGATCCTGTCCGACCGTTCGCGCGGGATCGTGGGGGCCGAGGATCTGGCGCGGATGAAGACAGGGGCGATCATCGTCAACACCGCCCGCGGGCCGTTGATCCATCTGCCCGCGCTGGTCGCGGCGCTGCAGGAAGGGCGCATCCGCGCCGGGCTCGATGTGTTCGACGTGGAACCGCTGCCGGCCGACCACCCGCTTCTGTCCTGCCCGGGCACGATGCTGACGCCGCATCTCGGCTATGTCTCGGCGCAGAACTACGGCGCCTATTTCAACGGCGCCGTCGCGACGATCGAGGCCTATCTGGCCGGGTCGCCGATCATGGAGCTGGAGGCGTGATACCCAGCGAACGAAGTTCCGACCTGCGCCCCGAAGGGGCGAGCGGCCGAACGGCCGCCGCCGCCAATGCGGCGAAGCCAAGCCGCGCGGAGGCGCGGCGCCCGGCGACTGAGGGGCACGAAGGTGTAACCTTCGTGCGCTTCGTATGACCGCGCTGCCCAGCTTCTGGGCCACGGCGAGCCAGGCCGCGCGCGACGCGGCCTATGACAATGCCGGCGCGGTGGCCGACAGCCCCGCGCTGACCGCGGCCCGCAACGCGGCCGGCGCTTCCTTCCGCGCCGCGCATCCGGGCCATCTGGACCTGCGCTTCGGCGAGACGGAACGCGAGGCATGGGACCTGTTCCCCGGCCGCGATCCCGACGCGCCGTGCCTGGTGTTCTTCCATGGCGGCTACTGGCAGAGGAACAGCCGCCAGGATTTCGCGCATCTGGCCGAAGGCCCGCTGGCGATGGGCTGGTCGGTCGCGATGGCCGGCTACACCCTGGCGCCGGAGGCGTCGCTGACGCGCATCGGCTGGCAGGTGCATGCGGCGCTGGATTGGCTCAGCGCCCATGGCGCGGCGCATGGGATCGCGGGGCCGATCGTTGCCTCCGGCTGGTCGGCGGGGGGGCATCTGACGGCGCTCGCGCTGGAACACCCGGCGGTCAGCGCGGGGCTCGCCATCTCCGGCATCTTCGAACTCGCGCCGATCCGCGACACGCATCTCAACGCCGCGCTGCAACTGACGGAGGAGGAGGTCGCGAACCTGTCGCCGATGCGCCGGCCGGTGGTGCAGAAGCCGCTCGCCATCGCCTATGGCAGCGCGGAGTTGCCGGAACTGTGCCGCCAGTCGCGCGACTTCCACGCGTTCCGCAGCGCTTCGCATGCGCCGGGCCCGCTGGTGCCGATCCCCGGCGCCGACCACTTCCGGGTGCTGGAAGCGCTGCGCGTGCCGGATGGCGCGCTGCTGCGGGTGGCGGCGACGCTGCTGGCGTAACGTGGCGCCGCGGGGAGGGAGGGGGCGTCACCGGCGCACCCGACGTCACCGTTGCTCCACGCCCCCTCCCTCTCCGCCCCATAACTCATGGGTTCCGAGGGGCCACCGCCCCTTGGCGGGGGAGCGCGAGGGGACAGAGCCCCCTCGCTGGCGCAACCTCACGCCGCCAGGTAGCGCGCCGCGCCGTCGGCCAGCACCCGCACGCCAAGCGCCAGGTCTTCCTCCTTCGTGTCCTCGCTCCAATGGTGGCTGATGCCGCCGATGGAGGGGACGAACAGCATCGCGGAGGGCATCACCCGCGCCAGGTATTGCGCGTCATGCCCCGCGCCGCTCGGCATGCGTTGCCAGGCGCCGGGGGCGAGTGCAGCCGCCGCATCCGCCAGCGCCTGCTGCATCGCGTCGTCGCAGAGCGCGGGGGTCGAGAGGCTGACAGGTTCCAGCACGCAGGGGCACTTCTCGCGCCGGTTGCTCTCCTGCACCAGGGCGCGCAGGCGGTCTTCCATGCGGTCGATGATCGCGGTGTCCACGTCGCGCAGCTGGAACAGCACCTCCGCCCGGCCGGGGATGATGGAGGCCGCGCCGGGGTCGAGCGCGATGCGCCCGGTCGTCCAGGTGCTGCGCGGGCCGCAGACCAGCGGGAATTGCCCGTCGATCTCGGCCAGCAGGCGGATGGCGGTGAGGCCGGCATCGCGGCGTTCGGCCATCGTCGTGCCGCCCGCATGGTCCTGCTGGCCGGTGAAGACCAGCTTCCACTGCCGGATCGCGACGATGCCCGTCACCACGCCGATGCGGAGCGCGGCGGATTCCAGCTGCGTCCCCTGCTCGATATGCATCTCCAGGAAACCCTTGTGCCGGCCCGGCTCGTGGTGAAGACGGCCCAGACCTTCCAGCCCCGCTTCCCGCAGCGCCTGGCGCAAGGGCTTGCCGTGGTAGCGATTGGCGAGGCGGTCGATCTCCGCCTCCTCCAGCGCGCCGATCCAGCTGCGGCTGCCGATGAAGCCGCCGTAATGGCCTTCCTCATCCGCCCAGGCGACGACATCCACCGGCAGCCCGGCGCGCGCCAGCGCGAGGCCAGCCACGACGCCAAGCGCGCCGTCGAGCCACCCGGCCTCGTTCTGGCTTTCGATATGGCTGCCGACCAGCAGATGCGGCCCTGCGCCCTTGTGGCGGCCGAGGACATTGCCGATGCCGTCCATCACGGGATCCAGACCGCATTCCGCCATCCGCG
Organism: Roseomonas mucosa; assembly: GCA_945878375.1. Classification (GTDB taxonomy): domain Bacteria; phylum Pseudomonadota; class Alphaproteobacteria; order Acetobacterales; family Acetobacteraceae; genus Falsiroseomonas; species Falsiroseomonas mucosa_A. The sequence goes on from CAMDWG010000001.1 coordinate 9,284, forward strand.
CCATCAGCCAGCGGCGGCTTTCCATATCCTCGGGCGAATAGGTCGGGCGGTGCACGCCGGTCTTGAAGGTGCCGATCTTCCGAAGGTCGTGCAGGTCGGCAAGGAAGCGCGCGGTGTCGATCTGGGGCATGGGCAGCGGCCTCGGGCAGCGGGGACGCGCCCATGCTGGAGTCTGCCCGCCGCCGCGTCCAGTCGCGACGGCGGGGGCGACGCTATGTGGTCAGACCGCCATCCACGACGATGGTCTGCCCCGTCACCATCGCGGCGCCCGCCAGCAGGAAGACGATCACCTCCGCGATATCCTCCGGCGTGCAGCGGCGCTTCAGCAGCGCGTTGTCGATCGAGGAGGCGCGCTGCTCATTCGTCCATTCGATCATCCAGGTGGAATCGACCGCACCAGGGGCCACCGCATTCACCCGCACCTCCGGCGAAAGCCCGCGCGCGAGGTTCTTCGTCAGGCTGATCACCCCCGCCTTGGTCGCGCCATAGGCCATGGACGATCCGGCATGGTTGATGCCGGCGATGGAGGCGGTGGAGACCACGGCGCCGCGCGCCGCGCGCAGCGCCGGCGCGGCGGCCTTGGCGCAGCGGAAGACGCCGAGCAGGTTCACCTGCAGCAGCGTGTGCCAGACCTCCTCCGTCAGGCGGTCCAGCTCATGCGGGGCGATGGTGGTGCGGGTGGCCGGCGTGCCGGCATTGTTCACCAGGTAGTCGAGCCGGCCGAGATCGGCGACCGCCCGTTCCACCATCCGCGGGCCATCCGCCGCGTCGCCGACATTGCCGGGGGCGGAGATCACAAGCGCGCCGGTCATGGCATGCAGCTTCGCCACCGCCTCTGCCCCGCGCGGATCGTCCGGCAGGTGGTTGATGGCCACCGCCGCGCCGGCCTTGGCCAGTATCGTCGCGGTGGCGAAGCCGATGCCGGATGCGCCGCCGGTGACGAGGGCGGTCTTGCCCTTCAGGTCGTAGGTGATCATGCCACTCTCCGTCATGTCGAAGGCAGGCGATGGCCGGCCATACAGATACCGATCAGGTCGCGCGGCCCCCTCCCGCCCGCTGCGCGGGCACCCTCCCCCGCCTTGCGGGAGAGGGATTGGGACGAGGCGCGAACGAAGCGGGCAGGACGCGGAAGCGCCCTATTCCCGAACCCACACGCCCCCTCCCCATCCCTCTCCCGCTCCGAATCCCTCTCCCGCAAGGCGGGGGAGGGTGCCCGCGCAGCGGGCGGGAGGGGGCGCGACCGAAGCGGGCAGAACGCGAAAGCGCCCTACTCCTGCACCCGCGTCGAGCCCGCCATGGTGCCGATCTCCCGCATCGCCTTCTTCAGCGCCATCAGGCGCCGGTCGCGCGCGGCGAACAGCTTTCGCGTGTCCTTGTCCCAGTCGTAATAGCCCGCCCCCGCCATCACGCCTGTCCGCCCGGCGGCGATCAGCCCGTCCAGCGTGTCGGAGTTGTCGCGCGGGGCGGGCGGCTGATAGGTCGCGTTCCGCAGCGCGTTCTGCAGGATGCCGAGCCCGGTGAAATCCGCCTTCGCCATCACCCCCACCACCGGAATCCGCAGCGCAAGGCCGTGGACCACCGCCGTGTCGATCTCCTCCGCCGTCGCCACACCCTGGTCGATCAGGTTGTAGACCTCCGCCGCGATGGCCTGCTGGATGCGGTTGGCGATGTAGCCGGGGACGAAGGTCTTCATCACCAGCGGCACCTTGCCCATCCGCGCCACCAGATCCGCCGCCCAGGTCACGATGGCGGGCTCGCAGGACGGGCCCGCGACGATATCGACCAGGTCCACCAGATAGGGCGGCGTGTACCAATGCATGATCAGCGACCGCGCCTGGCGCCGCGCCGGGATCAGCGGGAAGGGATCGAGGTAGGAGGTGTTGGAGGCGATCACCGCATGCTCGGGCGCCAGCCGATCGACCTCCGCATACAGGGCGCGCTTCGCCTCCGGCTCCTCGATGATCGCTTCCACGATCAGGTCGGCATCCTCCAGCGTGTCGCGCAGCGTGGGCAGGCGCGTGACCTGCTGGTGCAGCCATTCGGCGGTGAAGGCCGGCGCGACCTCGCCCGCCTCGACGAGGGAGGCGAGCGCGGTTTCCATCAGCCCGCCCGCCTTGTCGAGCATGGCCATCGAACTGTCGGTCAGGCGCACCTCATGCCCGCCCAGCGCATAGACCAGCGCCAGAGCGTGCCCCATCGTGCCGGCACCCAGCACCGCGACCTTGTTGGCCATCGGCTTCGTCTCCTCCACGTCTGTCGAAACTCTGCCCGCTGCGGGGGTATCGCCGCAAGCGGGGGGCAACGCCGCGCGCCGCCCGCGCCTCAACTCCCGCGATAGGTCGCGTAGCTCCAGGGCGAGCACAGCAGCGGCACGTGGTAATGCCCCTGCCCCGCCTCCAGCCGCACCGCGATGGGCACGACATCGAGGAATCCGGCCCCGCCGAAATAGGCGCCGATGTGGAAGCGCAGCTCGTAGCGGCCCGGCACGAAATCCCCGGCCGTCAGCAGCGGCGCATCGGTGCGGCCATCTTCGTTGGTCAGCCGCTCCGTCACCTTCGCGGCAATGCCGTCCTCGATCCGGAACAGCTCCACCTTCACGCCGCGCGCGGGCGTGCCCGCGCCAGTGTCCAGGATATGGGTGGTCAGGGCGGAGGCCTTCATTGCAGCGGCGCCCCCGCCGCGATCCAGGCCAGGATCTTGGCGCGTTCCTCGGCCGTCATATCCGTCATGTTGCCGGGCGGCATCGCTTCCGTCTGCACCTGCTGGCGCGTGGCCTGCGCCCAGCGGCGCAGCTGCGCCGGGGTTTCCAGCATCACGCCCTTCGGCGCGGCGGCGATGCCATCGAAGGTCGGCCGCGCGGCGTGGCAGGATGCGCAATGGCTGGCGGCGATGGCCTGCACCTCCGCCACCGTCGGCACCGCGACGCCCGCGAGGCTCGGCGCGGGCGCGGGCCGCAGCAGGACCATCAGCCCGACGATCACCGCGGTGGCCACCACCGGCAGCAGGATCGGGTTCCGCCCGAATTGGCGGGAGACGAAATACTGCCGCACCAGCGCACCGGCCAGCGTGATGGCCAGCAGCACCACCCAGTTCCACTCATGGCTCCAGGTCATCGGGTAGTGCGGGCTGATCATCAGGAACAGCACCGGCAGCGTCAGATAGGTGTTGTGGACGCTGCGCTGCTTGCCCCAGCGGCCGTATTTCGGATCGGGGTCGCGTCCCTCCCGCATCGCGGCGACCATCTTCCGCTGGCCCGGCATGATCACCATGGCGACATTCGCCACCATGATCGTCCCCGTCATCGCGCCCACCTGCAGGAAGGCGCCGCGGCCGCTGAAGATGTGGCAGGCCACGAAGGCCGCCACCACCAGCAGCACGACCATGGCGATGGAGAGCTTCGTCTCGTCCTCGCCGAACTTCGACCGGCAGATCAGGTCATAGACCACCCAGCCGCCGGCCAGCATCGCCGCGCTGATCGCCACCGCGACGGCGGGCGAGATGTCCATCACCTGCGGGTCGATCAGGTAGGTCGAGGCATTGCCCCAGTAGATCAGCACGAACAGCGTGAAGCCGCTGATCCAGGTCCAATAGGCTTCCCATTTGAACCAATGCAGCTTCTCCGGCAGTTCCGCCGGGGCCACCGCGTATTTCTGCTTGTGGTAGAAGCCGCCGCCATGGATCGACCACTGCTCCCCCTTCACGCGCGGATTGCCGTCGCGGGGCGGGTCGAGCTGGTTGTCGAGGCCGATGAAGTAGAAGCTGGTGCCGATCCAGGCGATGCCCGTGATCAGGTGCAGCCAGCGGATCAGCAGGTTGGCCCATTCGGCCAGATAGGCGGCGTCCATCAGGTCGGAGTGTCCTTGCGGCGGCATGCGTCGCGTTGCGCCGCAACAATCGCGCCGGGGCGGTGTTCCGGCAAGCCCGCCCGCGCGGCCCCGCACCCCTTTCCGCCGCGCTCTCCTGCGCCTAGCCTGATGGAACGACGGGACCGGGATGGAATGACGACATGGACGCGCTGGGCTGGTTGAAGCGGATCGGCTTCGTGGTGCCTTCCACGAACACCATCGTACAGCCGGAGGTGGACGCGCTCCGCCCACGCGGCGTCACCTTCCACATCGCCCGCGTTTCCATCCGGGAACGGCCGCTGACCTCGGAACAGGCCTTCCTGGAACATGTCCAGGCGATGCGCGACGGCCTGGGCGCCGCGATCGACCAGGTCATGACCGCGGCGCCCGAGCACCTCGTGATGGGCGTGGCGCTCGAGGCCTTCTGGGGCGGCGTCGCGGCATCCCGCGCCCTGGAGGCGGATCTGGCCGCCCGCGCCGGCGTCGGCGTCACCATGGGCTCGACCGCGACCGCCGCGGCACTCCGCGCCTTCGGCTGCACGCGCATTGCCGTGCTGACCCCCCACCAGCCGCGCGGCGACGAGATGGTGCGCGCCTGGTTCGCCGAGGAAGGCTTCGAGGTGGTGCGCCTCAAGGGCCTGAAGTGCCCTTCCCCGCGTGAGATCGCCCATGTCCAGCCCGCGGCCATCCGCGCCGCCTTCCAAGAGCTGGACGGCCCGGATGTGGATGCCCTGGTGCAGGTCGGCACCAACCTCGCCGGCGTCGAGGTCGCGGCCGAGGCCGAGCGCTGGCTCGGCAAGCCGGTGCTCGCGATCAACGCCGTCATGACCTGGCACGCGCTGCGCACGACCGGGGTCACGGACCGCATCGCCGGGCGCGGCCGTATCCTCGAGGAGTATTGACCGGCATGGCCGCCCCCCAGGTCATCATCTGCGGCGCCGGCCCGGCGGGGCTGACGGCGGCGCTGTTCCTCGCCCGGGCGGGCGTCGCGGTGCGGGTGCTGGAACGCCACTCCGAGCCCTTCGAGGATCCGCGCGCCGCCACCATCCACCCGCCGACGATGGAGATGTATGCGGGGGCGGGCGTCACCGCCGACCTGCTGGCGCAGGGCATCCGCGCGCCGGTCTGGCAATTCCGCGGCCGCGAGGAAGGCGTCGTGGCGGAATTCGACCTCGGCATCCTGGCCGACGTCACGCCCTATCCCTTCCGCCTGCAATGCGAACAGCACAAGCTCTGCCGCATCCTCATGACCCACCTCTCGCGCTTCGCGCAGGCCGAGATCCGCTGGGGTGTCGAGGTCACGGCGACGGCGCAGGACGCCACCGGCGTCACCGTGACGACGGCGGGCGGCGAGGCGCATCGCGCGGCCTATGTCATCGGCGCCGATGGCGGGCGGAGCGTGGTCAGGAAATCGCAGGGGATCGGCTTCGACGGCTTCACCTACCCCGAGCGCTTCCTGGTCGTCACCACGCCCGAGGACATGGCTGCGAAGGGCTATGCCATCTCCTCCTACGTCTCGGACCCGGTGACCTGGTGCGCCTTGTTCCAGGTGCCCGGCAAGGCGCCGCCCGAGGGGCGCGGGCCGCTCTGGCGCATCGTCTTCCCGACGGACCCAGAGGCCGCCGAGGCCGGGCTCCTGGATTTCACGGCCGCCCGCGCCCGCATCCGCGCGCTGATCCCGCAGCCAGGCGACTTCGAGGTGGTGCACACCAACCTCTACCCGGTCCACCAGCGCGTCGCCGCGCGCTTCCGCCTGGGCCGCGTCCTGCTCGCCGGCGATGCGGCGCATGTGAACAACCCGCTCGGCGGGATGGGGATGAATTTCGGCATCCACGACGCGATCCTCGCCGCCCAGCGCATCGCCGCGGTGCTGGAGGGGGGCGAGGACGACCTGCTCGACCGCTACGACCGCCAGCGGCGCCATGTGGCGGAAGCCTTCCTGCAGGCGATGACCATCGCCAACAAGAAGACGCTGGAAGAAAAGGACCCCGCGGCCCGCGCCGCGCGCCTCGCGGAACTGCGCGCGACGGCGGCCGATCCGGCCAAGGCCCGCGCGCATCTGCTGAAGACCAGCATGATCGAGGGCGTGCGCGCCGCCGCCGCGATCGCGTAGCGATGCGGCGCGACGCGGCGTCCGCGCGCGCGCGGCATCCGGCCGGATGGGTCCATCCGGCCGAAGATGGCCCTATTGCAGGCTGACGCCCGCCGCGCGCACCACGCCACCCCACAGCGTCACATCGGCGGCCAGGCGGCGCGCGAAGGGCTCCGGCGCCTCGCCCAGCGGCTCGGCGCCGAGCGTGGCGAAGCGCGCGCGCACCTCTGGCCGCTCCAGCCCCTCCGCGACGACGCGATGCAGGCGCGCCACCAGCGGTGCCGGCATACCGGCCGGGCCGATCAGCCCGTTCCACGTCACCGTCTCGAAATCCGGCACCACCTCCGCGATCGGCGCGAGTTCGGGCGCCTGCGCGTTCCGGGTAAGAGAGGAGATGCCATGGATACGCAGCGCCGGGTTCTGCCGGTGCGGCATGATCTCCGACAGATTCGCGAAGGAAACCGGCACGGTCCCCGCGATGACGTCGAGCAGCGCCGGCGCGCCGCCGCGATAGGGCACGTGCTCGGCCTGCACGCCGATCCGTTGCAGCAGCAGCGCCATCGACAGATGCTGGAGGCTGCCCACGCCGCCCGAGGCATAGGCGAATTGCCCGCTCCGCGCGCGCATCCAGGCGATCATGGCAGCGGTATTCGCGGCCTCCACGCTGCGGTGACTGATCAGCACGAAGGGGTTGGTGCCAAGGTTCACGATGGGCTGCACATCCGCCACGGGGTCGAAGCGGGGCCGCTGCGCCGCCGCGGCCGGCGCGATGGCGATGGTCGACAGGGAAGCCACCATCAGCACATGCCCATCCGCCGGCGCGCGCACCAACGCCTCCAGCGCCAGCACGCCGCCAGCGCCCGTCCGGTTCTCCACCGCGAAGGAACTGCCGGGGATGCCATTGCCCAGGATCTCGGCCGTCACCCGCGCCAGGCTGTCGGTGTTCCCGCCCGGCGCGAAGGGCACCAGGATCCGCACCGGCCGCTCCGGCCACGCGCCTTGGGCCTGCGCGCCACCGGGCGCGGCGAACAGACCGCCCCCGAAAGCGGCCGCGCTTGTGGCGGTGGTCAGCAGGGTACGGCGGCGTAGCATTGCTGGTTCTCCCAGACGTTGTGCGAAGGCTAGCAACTTCCCCGCGCTTAGGGAACACCCATATCCTGGGCTCGGCCCTCGTGGCGGGCCGCAGAGTTCCAGGAGACGCCATGCGCCCCCGCCTTCCCGCCATCGCCCTGTCGGGCCTCCTGCTGCTCGGCACCGCCGGCGCCCTGGCCCAGGCCGAGGCCGAACGCCGGCTCGACGCCGCCATCGAACGCCTGCGCGACGCGCTGGGGCCGGAGGCGCGGATCGAGATCGGCGGGCGGCGGCTCGACCCCGTCAGCGGCCGCGCCACGCTGACCGATATCGTCATCCGACGCGGCGAGGACCGCATCGCGATTCCGGAGGCGATCCTCTCCGACCTGTCGGACACACGGATCGGCCGCGCCGAATTGCGCAGCATCAGCGAACGCAGCGCGGATGGCACGGCGGCGCAGACCGGGCGGGTGCTGATCTCGGGCCTGGTCCTGCCGCCCGCCGGCCAGACTCTGTCCCCCACCGCCATCGCCTTCGACAGCCTCGGCGTCGAGGATTTTCGTGGCGCCGGGGATGGGGTGAAGATCGTCGCCGCGCGGCTCGCCCTGCGGGACTGGCGCGATCTGAGCCTCGGGGCGGGGGTGCTGGAGGGGTTTCGCTACGAGGCCGCCGATGGCGATGCCTTGCGCCTGGGCCGGGTCACCCTGGACTCGGTCACGCTGCCCTTCGCGGGCACCGATCTCTCCGCCGGCCATTTCCGCGCCGGGCGCATCGCGCTGGAAGCGGTCGCGATGCGTGCCTCCGGCCAGCTCGGCGAAGGCGCGTTCGACCGGCTGGAATTGCGGGACTGGGCGCCGGGCCGCCTCACGGCGCTGACCCTCGAAGGGCTGCGCGGCGCGGGGCCGGTCCCCGATCTCGGCGCCGCCGCCTTCACCCTGGCACGGGCCGAGATGTCGGGCATCGACGCCGCCGGGACGCTGGAGGCGCTGCTGGCCGGCCGCCAGCCGCCCGACCCGCAGCCGGGCCAGCCGCAGCGCCTGATCCTCGACGGCTTCGCGAGCGAGGCGGAGGGCCGCCCCCTGCTCGCGCTCGGCCGGTTGCTGAATGAATGGGCGCTGGATGGCGGCATCGCCACCGCCACGCTGCGCCTCGACGCCTTCCGCCTGACCCTGCCGCGCGGGGAGGCGGCGGTGCTGGAGGCGCTGGGCTATCGCGAGATCGCCGGCGGGATCGAGACCCGCGCCAGCCTGCCCCGCAGCGGCGGGCGGCTGGAGATCGACCCGCTGCGGATCGCCTGGGACCAGGCGGCGACCCTTTCCCTCGCCGCGCAGATCGACGGCGTGCCGCCCCTGTCGGAGGCCGGGGAGGCGGTGGAGCAGGAGGCGACGATGCTCGCCCTGGCCGGATCGCGGCTGGCGGGGCTGACGCTGACGCTGCGCGACCAGGGGCTGATGGGGCGGGTGATCGCGCAGCAGGCCCGGGACCAGCGCATCCCCCCTGCCCGGCTGCGGGAGCAATGGGCGCAGATGGCCCTCGCCCTGCCCATCCCCGGCGGCACCCAAGCCGCCGATCCCTTCCTGGCATTCCGCGAGGCACTGGCCGCCTTCATCCGCCAGCCCGGCACGCTGGAGATCGCGCTGCGCCCCAAGGCGCCGGTGCCGCTGGTGGAGTTGCCGCTGGCCCTGGCCGACCCCGCCGGCACCGCCCAGCGCCTCGGCCTGACCGCCACGGCACGGTAAGCCAGCGCGCCGCGAGAGGTTGCCAAGACAGCCTCGGCGGGCGATCTGCCGAGGATACCCAGGAGCGCGCGATGAACGAGACGGTGGCGCCGAATGCCGTGGCGGCGGTGAGCGAGGCGCGGCAATGGGACCGGCTGATGCAGATGGCGCGCCTCGGCGCCATCCCCGGCGAGGGCGTGAACCGCGCCTGCCTGACCGACCTCGACCGCCAGTCGCGCCGCCTGCTGATCGGATGGGCGGAGGCGCTCGGCCTCGGGATCAGCATCGATATCCTCGGCAATTTGTTCCTGCGGATGGAGGGCACGGATCCTGGCCTCGCTCCGGTGCTGACCGGCAGCCACATGGACAGCCAGCCCAATGGCGGCCGCTTCGACGGCATCTGGGGCGTGCTGGCAGGGCTGGAGGCGGTGCAGGCGCTGCAGGAAGCGGGCATCACGCCGAAGCGCCCGATCGAGGTCGTCGCCTGGACCAATGAGGAAGGCGGCCGCTTCGCGCCGGGCTGCATGGGCAGCATGGCCTATGCCGGGTTCCAGCCGCCCGACACCTGGGATGCGGTGACGGACCAGGACGGCCTGACCTTCGGCGCCGAGCTGGCGAAGCACCTGGCGCTGGAAGCGGATATACCGCGCCGGGGCCTCGGCGTGGTCGAGGGCGCGGCCCCCTTCGCCTATGTCGAATGCCATATCGAGCAGGGGCCGCGGCTGGAGGCGGCGGGGCTGGATATCGGCGTCGTCACCGGCATCCAGGGCAGCCGCTGGTTCACGGTGGAGATCAACGGCAAGTCCGACCACGCCGGCACCACGCCGCTCGGCCTCCGGAAGGACGCGGTGCAGGACATGGTCCGCGCCATCACCGCGCTGAACGCGGTGATGCACGACCCCGAGGATGTGCTGCGCTTCACCGTCGCGCGGATCGAGGTGAGCCCGAACAGCTCCAATTCGGTGGCGGAGCGCGTGCGCTTCAGCATCGACCTGCGCCACCCCGACAAGGATGTGCTGCTGCCGCGCGGCGATGCGATCGAGCGCGTGGTGCGGGATGCGATGACCACCTGCACCGCGACCGTCACGGAACGCTTCCACGCCATGCCGACGGATTTCGACCCGCTGGTGCCGGATGCGGTGGAACGCGCGGCGCGCGCGCAGGGGCTTGGCGCGCTGCGGCTGGCCTCGGGCGCGTTCCACGACGCGCAGTTCATGTCGCGCCTCTGCCCGACGGGGATGATCTTCGTCCCCTCCCGCGCCGGCGTGTCGCACCACCCGAGCGAATACACCGACCGCGCGCAACTCGCCGCCGGGGCGCGCGTGCTGACGGCGGTGCTGGCGGAGTTGGCGGCGCGCTGACGGACAACGCGCCTGGGCGGCGCCGCGGCGTTGCCGCGGCAACGCAGCGCCGACTTCCCAGAACCAGCGCCAAAGCCGGGGGCCCCACAAAGCCGTGCCACGCCGAAGGCGCGCCTTCGGCGCGGCACGGCTTTGTGGGGATCAGAGGACGCCGATCCCCTGGCCCTGCGCCCGCCCGCGCGCCAGCACGAACACCCCAAGCCCGAGCGCCGCGACAGCGACCAGCATCGTCGCATAGGCCGCCGCCATGCCGACATCGCCCGACAGCGCCTGCTGATAGGCCGCGATGGGCAGCGTGCGCGTGGCGCCGGTGTAGAGCACGATGGAGGCCGACAATTCGCTGAACACCTCGACCCAGGCGATTGCCGCCCCGGCCAGGATCCCCGGCCGCATCAGCGGCACCATCACGCGGCGGAAGCCCGTCAGCGGCGGCTCGCCCAGGCTGCGGGACGCATCCTCCAGCCCCCGGTCGATCTGGTAGACGATCCCGGCGGAAGCCCGCGTCATGTAGGGGAGGCGGCGGACGAAATAGACGGTGACGATGATCGTCGCCGTCCCCGTCAGCAGCAGCGGCGGTTCGTTGAAGACGCTCGCATAGCCGATGCCGAGCACCGTCCCCGGCACGACATAGGGCACCATGATCAGCAGATCGAGCGCCCGCGTCAGCCTGCCCCCATGCCGCGCGATGACATAGCCGATGGCCGATCCCACCACCACGATCAGCACCAGCGCGAGCCCCGCGAAGACCAGGCTGTTCCACAGCGCATCGCCCATCGCGGCGATGGCGCGGACATAATTGTCCAGCGTGAAGACCGGCTGGAACACCACGCCCCGGACCTCAAGGAACGAGGACACGGTCACCACGATCTGCGGCGTGCTGGCCACCATCACCAGCGCCGTGACGCCGAGCGACAGCGCCACACCCCGCCAGCCCGCGAGCCTGCGCGCCACCCCGCCGCCGCCCTGGTCATCCGCGACCGAGCGGCGGCCGGAGAAGATCCGCAGCGCCACCACCAGCGCCATCGCGATCGCCACCAGCACCGCCGAGGTCGTCGCCGCCATCCCCGGCTCCGCTCCGATCTCCGACAGATAGAGCGAGAAGGCGAGCGTCGCGAGCACCGGGAAGCGCTCCCCCTCACCCAGGATCGACGGCGTGCCGAAATCCGAGATGATGCCGAGGAAGACCAGCAGCGCCGCCGTCAGCAGCGAAGGCAGCACCAGCGGCAGTGTGACAGTCCGCACCACGCCGATCCGCCCACGCCCGAGGCTCGCCCCCGCATCCTCCAGCGTCCGGTTCACGCGCGCCAGGCCGCCGCGCACCACCAGGAACACCACCGGATACAGCGCGAAGGCGCTGGCCAGCGAGATGCCGAAGGCGCCGTAGATCGGCGGCAGGTCGATGCCGATCTCGCGCGCCGCCAGCGTCACGAAGCCGCTGCGGCCGAACAGCATGATCCAGGCATAGGCGCCCACGAAGGGCGGCGCGAGCATGGACAGCAGGATCGCCACCTCGATCCACGGCTTGCCGGGGAAATCGTAGCGCGCGAAGGCGAGCGCCAGCGGCAGCCCGATGGCCAGCGCCATCAGCGTGCCCATCACCCCCACCGTCAGGCTGTTGAACAGCGCCCGGCGGAAATAGGACGACCCGAAGAAGGTCTGGAAATTCTCCAGCCCGAATTCGCCGCTGTCCTGCCCGATCAGGCTCTGCCGCGCCAATTCGGCCAGCGGCAGCGCGACGAAGACCAGCATGAAGCCGACGGTTGCGACCGTGATCGCGGTCCAGGGGTCGCGCCGCAGCGCGGCCAAGGCGCGCGTCATGCCAGCCGCGCGCCGTCGCCGGCCCCGAAGACCAGCAGCCGCGCGGGGTCGAAGGCCAGATGCAGCGCGGCGCCGTCCGCCGGCAGGTCGAGCGCGCTCGGCAGATCCGCCTCCACCACGCCGCCCGCATCCAGCGCCAGTTTCACCCGCGTCCGGTGGCCGAGATAGGCGCGGCTGGCCACCACGCCGGACAGGCAGATGGCCGCATCGTCGCCCGGCGCGGCGAGCCTGAGATCCTCGTTGCGGATCGCCACGCGCACCGGGCCGGGCGCATGGGCGCCAAGGCCCGGAAGCGCCACCGGCGGCGCCGCGCCCAGCCGCACCGCCATCGCGGCGCCGTCGCGCAGCAGCGCCGCATCCAGCCAATTGCAGCCGCCGACGAATTCCGCAACGAAGGCATGGGACGGCGCTTCGAAGATCTCGCGCGGGGTGCCCACCTGGCGCACATGCCCGCGTTCCATCACCGCGATGCGGTCGGAGATCGCGAGCGCTTCTTCCTGGTCGTGCGTGACATAGAGCGTGGTGATGCCAAGCTCCCGCTGCATGTGGCGGATCTCGTCGCGCATCTCGATCCGGAGCTTGGCGTCGAGGTTCGACAGCGGCTCATCCATCAGCAGCAGGTCGGGTTCGATCACCATGGCGCGCGCCAGCCCCACGCGCTGCTTCTGCCCGCCCGACAGCGCATCCGGGAAGCGCGTGGCCAACTGGCCCAGCCGCACGCGATCCAGCGCGGCGGCGACGCGGCGTTCGGTCTCGGCACGGCCAACACCGCGCGCGCGCAGCCCATAGGCCACATTCTCCGCCACCGAGAGATGGGGGAAGATGGCGTAGCTCTGGAACACCATGCCGAAATGCCGTCGTTCGGGCGGCACATCATCCAGCACCCGGCCGCCAAGCGACACGCTGCCGGCATCCTGGCGCAGGAAGCCGGCGATCACGCGCAGCAGCGTCGTCTTGCCGCAGCCCGAAGGCCCGAGCAGCGTCAGCAGCTCGCCCCGCGCCGCCGCCACATCTACCCCGTCGAGCGCGGTGAAGCCGCCGACGCGCTTGACCAGCCCGGCGGCGAGAAGATGCGGCGCGGCCGCGCGATCAGCGCCGGACAAGGCGCGTGTAGCGCTGCAGCAGGTCGCGCTGGCGGGCATTCGACCATTCGACCGGGATGTTCTTCACCGGCAGCGTGGCAGGGTCGGCCGCGCCCGCGGGCGGCGCGACATCGTTGCGGATCGGGCGGCGGCCGAAGCGCTCCACGATCAGCTTCTGGCCTTCGACGGAGGCGATGTAGTCCAGCAGCGCCCGCCCGCCATCCGGGTTCGGGCCGCCGGCCACCAGCGCCATCGCATCGGCGCCCAGCGTGATCCCTTCGCGCGGATAGACGATCCGCACCGGCGCGCCGCCGGCGATGAAGCGGCCCGCGAAATCCTCGAGCGTCAGGCCGAGCGCGTATTCGCCCTGCGCCACGCCGCGCGGCACGGCGCCGGAGCTGCCGGTGATGACGAAATTCTCGACCATCCGCTCGAACAGCTTCCAGCCTTCTTCATCGCCGAAGTTGAACACGATCTGCAGCATCTGCTGCAGCGCAGAGCCGGACCGGTCGGCGCCGGCGAAGGCGATCTTGCCCTTCCACTTCGGGTCGGCGAGTTCCGCCCAGGTCGAGGGGATCTCGGCTTCCGGCACCAGGCGGGTGTTCACCGCCAGCACATTCGGGATGGTGACGGAGAAGGGGATCCAGTTCGGGCTGGTCTTGACCGCCGGCATGATCGCCGCGTCGCCGCGCACGGTGTAGCGCGCGAACAGCGTGGGGTTGCCGTCGATCGGCTCCCCGCCGATCGAGACGACGCAATCGGCCAGCGGGCGGGCGCGTTCGGCGGTCAGGCGCCGGACCAGCTCGCCAGAGCCGGCGGCGACGGCCTGGACCTCGCCGCCGCCCGCGGCGCGGAAGCCGGGGGTGAGCGCGGTCAGCGCATCCGCGAAGGCGGTATAGGCGACCACCGGGCGGCCTTGCGCCCGTGCGGGGGTGGCGGCGGCCAGGGCAGCGGCCGTGAGAGCCAGGGTGTTGCGACGCGTGATCACCGGTTTCGTCTCCTGTCCTGTTGCGGGTGGCTTGGTTTCAGCTGGCCGAGCGCCGCGCGCGGCGGCGCCAGGGGTGTCGCGGCGCCGGCTCAGGCCGCGCGGAAGGTGATGGTCTTCGCGCCATCCCACAGCACGGACCGCCCGACCTTCGCCAGCCGCTCCCCGCCATCGAGGATGGTCAGGAAGTGGTTGCCCGCCAGCGGACCGGCCTTGCTCGCGAAGCCGCAGGGGCCATAGGCGATCAGGATCTCGGTCTCGCTCAGGCTGGTCGGCATGCCGCCCGGATAGACGATGACATGGCCCGGCGCCGGGTGGCTGGTCGCATTCTCGAAGCCCAGCGACAGGTCGCGTTCGCCCATCGGGATCCAGCAGGCCTCGCCCGACCAGCGGACATGGATGATCCGGTCGCTGAAGGGCAGAAGCTGGCGGAACCGCGCGACGGTCAGCGGCGCGTCCTTGCCTTCGAAGACGGCGTTGAAGACCTCGCCCCCGATGTCGATCTGGATGTCGGCCATGCCGCCGCTACTCCCCGCGATATGCCCTGGGCCCCTACGCGAGCCGGGGCGTCTTGCCAAGTGCGAACCGGGGCCGCCCCCCGCCCCGGCGCCGCCACCCTTGGCAAGCCGGCCCTTCAGGCGCAGAAGGCCGCGCCATGAACGACCGCATCTCCCTCCCCAAGGACCGCATCCGCATCCTGCTGCTGGAAGGCATCGCGGACAGCGCGGTGGACCTGTTCGGCGGCGCCGGCTACGCGACCATCCAGCGCGAGAAGCGCGCGCTCGAAGGCAAGGCGCTGATCGAGGCGGTGAAGGGCGTCCACATCCTCGGCATCCGGTCCCGCACCGAGGTGAGCGAGGAGGTGCTGGAAGCCGCCGACCGGCTGATCGCCATCGGCTGCTTCTGCATCGGCACCAACCAGGTCGATCTGCGCGCCGCCGCAAGGCGCGGCATCGCGGTGTTCAACGCGCCCTTCTCCAACACGCGCTCCGTCGCGGAACTGACGCTGGCGGAAGCGGTCATGCTGCTGCGGGGCATCGTCGACAAGTCGAACGCCGCCCATGCGGGCGGCTGGGACAAGTCGGCGGCGAATTCGTGGGAGATGCGCGGCAAGACGCTCGGCATCGTCGGCTATGGCAGCATCGGCAGCCAGCTATCCGTCCTCGCCGAGGCCTTCGGCATGCGGGTGATGTATTACGACCATTCCTCCAAGCTGCCGCATGGCAACGCCCACCCCGTGGGCAGCCTGGCCGAATTGCTGCGGCACGCCGATGTGCTGACACTGCATGTGCCGGAGACGCCGGACACGGTCGGCATGATCGGCGCGGCGGAGATCGCGCTGATGAAGCCGTCCGCCGTCGTCATCAACAACGCCCGCGGGACGGTGGTGGATGTGGCGGCACTCGCAGCCGCACTGCGGGAGAAGCGGATCCTGGGTGCGGCCTTCGACGTCTTCCCGGTGGAGCCGAAGCGCAACGGGGACGCCTTCGTCTCCGCGCTGCAGGGCCTGCCCAATGTGATCCTGACCCCGCATATCGGCGGCAGCACGGCGGAAGCGCAGGACCGGATCGGCGCGGAAGTGGCGCGGAAGCTGGTGGATTATTCGGACACCGGCGCGACGCTGGGCTCGGTGAACCTGCCGCAGGTGCAGCTGCCGCCGCGTCCGACCGGCGCCCGCTGGACGCATCTGCACCGCGACGCGCCCGGCATCCTGTCCCGCATCAATGAAAGCTTCGGGCGGCGCGGCCTGAACATCGCCGCGCAATACTACCAGACGGAGTCCGAGCTGGGCTACGTCGTGGTGGAATCGGTCGAGGCGCGGGCGGATGCGGATGCGATCCTGGCGGAGCTGCGCGCCCTGCCCGGCACGGTGCGGTCCCGCCTGATCTATGAGCGGAGCTGAGGGCCCGGTTCCCCGCCGCTGACCTCCGCCGGCCAGCGCAGCTGCGACGGCGGCAGGTCGATGCGGCAGTCCAGCCCTTCCTCGCGCCAGTCGAAAGCGCAGCATCCGCCCAGCTGGCGTTCCACCGTGTTGCGGATCACCGAATAGCCGAAGCCGCGCCGGGCCGGCGGGCCGGATAGGGGCTCTGCGCGGGTTTCCGCCCAGCGCAGCGACAGCCCGCCATCGGCCAGCGGCTGCCAGCGGATCGCCACCCGCCCGCCCGGCGCGGACAGCGCGCCATGCTTGGCGGCATTGGTCGCCAGTTCATGCAGCGCCATCGCCAGCGGCTGCGCCGCGCCGGGGGCGAGCGCGACCTGCGGCCCATCCAGCGCCACGCGATCCAGCGCCTCCGCGCCGCCGCGATAGGGGGCGAGTTCCTCCTCGACCAGTTCGCGCAAGCCCGCGCGGCTCCAGCCATCGCGCGCCAGCAGCGTGTGGGCGCGGGCCAGGGCGGCGATGCGGCCGGTGACGGCGGCGCGGAAGCGGTCCGGATCGGCATCGCGCGTCAGCGCGACGATGGATTGCACCACCGCCAGCGCGTTCTTCGCGCGGTGGTCCACTTCCCGCGCCAGCAGCATCTGCCGTTCCTCGGCGCGTCGACGCTCCGTCACGTCGAAATTCACGCCGCGCACCACCAGCGCCTGGCCTTCCGCATCGCGCAGGATCTCGCCCCTTGTCGCGATCCAGCGCACCTCCCCGGTATCGGCGCGGCGGATGCGGAATTCGTCCTCGTAGCGCGTGAGCGATGGATCCGCCGCACGCGCCACGCGGCGCGCCAGACGCGCCTCGCGGTCCGCCGGATGGACCAGCGCCAGATGCTCGGCAGACGTGACCCAGGGCCCGCGCCCCTTGGGGTCCACCCCATAGAGGCGGAACATCGAGGCCGACCAATGCACATCCCCGCCCCGCACATAGCGCTCGAACACGCCGATTTCCGCCGCGTCCTGCGCCAGGCGCAGCCGCATCGCGCTGTCGGCCAGCGCGTCCTCCGCCGCGATGCGGGCGGTGACATCGGTGGCAGACGGGATCAGATGGGTGATCCGCCCATCCGCATCGCGCAGCGGCGCGATCTGGAAATCGAGCGTGATGCGCCGCCCCCCGGGCAGCCGCAGCGGCATGTCGAAACGCAGCGCCCCACCCGCCGCCGCGCGCGCGCAGGCCTCCCGCATGCGGGTCTGGGCGGCCGGGTCCTGGCTCCACCAGGGACAGTCCCAGAAGGGCCGCCCGCGCAATTCCTCCAGCGTCGCGCCGGCGGCCTCCAGCGGCGCGCGGTTCACCTCCATCAGCGTGCCATCGGGGGCCAGGACGGCGACGAAGCTGAAGAGGTTGTCCAGCACCCGCCGCAGCCGCGCCTCGCTTTCGGCGATGCGCCGCGCCGCGTCCTCCGCCGCCGTGATGTCGCGGAGGAAGGCAACGAGGCCGCCATCGCCGCGCGGCTGGATGTCGATGCGAAGCCGCCGCCCCGCCATCGGGCAGTCCCCTTCCGCCGAGACCGGCTCGCGCCTCGTCATCGCGCGCCGGAAGGCGGCTTCGCAGGGGGCGGGGAAGGGGCTGGGGAAGGCCCGCCAGAGCGTCACGCCGATCAGTTCCGCGCCGCGGGCGAACATCGCGGAGGCGTGGCGATTGACGAAGGTGATGCGCCAATCGGCATCGACGGCGAAGACGCCTTCCGCCGTCGCTTCCAGCACCGCCTGGAGTTCGCGTCGCCCAGCCTCGGCCGCGGCGCGGTCCCGCGCGCCCCGCGCCATCGCCTTGGCGACGGCCCAGCCCAGCAGGCAGACCAGCGCTGCCGCCAGGCCGAACAGCGTCGCGTTGCGGGTCAGGCGCTCCCGGTAAGGGGCCAGCGCGGCAGTGCGGGACAGGCTGGCCACGGCAAGGACCGGCAGTTCCCCGCCGACCAGGCGCCAAGCGACCAGCAGCGGTTTGCCATCCGGGGTCACGGCCTCAAAGCGGCCTTCCCGGCCGGCCAGGCCCTGGTCCAGCGGCAGCGGCGGCAAGGGCGGGGCCTGGATGGCAGCAGGGGCTGCCGGCGCCAGCGGATAGAGCGTCAGCGGCGCGCCATCCGCCCCCCGGAACAGCCCCGCCTGCCCGCCCTCCCCCAGCCCAAGCCGGGCCATCACGCGGCGGAAATCCTTGGCATCGATCCGCGCCTGCACGATGCCGATCAACCGCCCCTCGGTGTCGCGGACCGCGCGGGCATAGCCCTTGATCCAGGCCCCGCGCACCGGATCGAACAGCAGCGGGGCCAGCAGGCTCTCCGCCCCCTCTCGCGGGGGTGCGATGGGGGTGGGATCGGCGGGCATGGCCACTTGCGGCTCGGCCTCGTCGCTGCTGGACCAGAGCCGGCCTTCGGCATCCAGCACCGAGATCCCCCGGATCTGCGGCGCCTGCGCCAGCAAGGCGACGAGGTCCCTCTGGCCCGCCGGCCCGCGATAGGCCGCCGGGCCGTCGCGGCGCACCGTCTCCGCCACCCTGTCGGTCAGCAGCCGCGCCGCGACCAGGCCGCGTTCGGCATGTTCGGCGGCGGCGAAGGCGGCGCGTTCCGCCGTGCCCCAGCCATCCTCCAGCACCGCGGCATGGTCGCGCTGGTAGATGACGAACAGCCCGCCCGCCATGATCAGCAGCACCGCCCCGAGCAGGATGGCGAGCCATCGCCCGGCCGGCCCGACCCTGGGTTGCGGCAGGAAAGGGAGGATGGCGACCGGACGAACCCGACCAACAGACAACAGGCCCGTGTCAGGCATGGCGCCCGGCGATGCTCCGGCTTGGGGGGTGACTCTTCGCCTTCGGAACGCAAGGGTTCCGCGCGCTACCCCTCAATTATCGCCATGGGCGAGGCCGGGCACAATGACGGCGAAGGCCGTGCCGGATCGCAATTGCGTGATCGAAGCCGGCGCCCGTCCGGGACGGGCGCCGGGTGCGGTGCTCAGCCGGCGTTGACCACCGCCCGCTTGGCCATGACGGTGACGAGATGCGCGCGATAGTCGGCGCTGGCGTGGATATCGCCATTCATCATGCCGGCATCGAGCTTGATGCCCGCCACCGCATCGGCCGACCAATTGGCGGCCAGCGCCGCTTCCATCGCGGTCGCGCGGAAGGCGCCATTGGCACCCGCGCCATTCACCGCCACCCGCACGCCGGCCGAGCCCTTGGCGACGAAAACGCCGGCCATGGAATAGCGGCTGGCCGGGTTCTTCATCTTGGCGTAGCCCGCCTTGTCCGGCACCGGGATGTGGATCGCCGTCACGATCTCCCCGGCGTCGAGCGCGGTGGCGAACATGCCCTGGAAGAAGTCATCCGCCGCGATCTTCCGCCGGTCGGTCTGGATCGTGGCTCCCAGCGCGAGCAGCGCCGCCGGATAATCGGCCGACGGATCGTTGTTCGCGACCGAGCCGCCCATGGTGCCGCGGTTGCGGACCTGGGTGTCGCCGATCGTGCTCGCCATCCAGGCCAGGGCCGGGATCGCCGCCTTGATCTCCGCCGAGGTCGCGACCTCGTAGTGCTTCGTCAGCGCGCCGATCACGATGGTGTTGCCGTCGCGCTTCACCCCGCGCAGTTCCGCGATGCCCGAGAGATCGACCAGCGAGGTCGGCTTGGACAGGCGCAGCTTCAGCGCGGGCAGCAGCGTCATGCCGCCCGAGACGGGCCGCGCCTCGGGGTCCGCCGACAGCAGCTTCACCGCATCGGCGACGGAGGCGGGCTTGTGGTAGGAGAATTCGTACATCGTTCAGTCCCCCGCTTATTCCGCCGCCATCTGGCGGCCGCCATTGATGATGGTCCAGATCTTCTGCGGCGTCGCCGGCATCTCGACATGCCGCACGCCATAATCGCGCAACGCATCCACCACCGCGTTGATCACCGCCGGCGGCGACCCGATCGCCCCCACTTCCCCGCAACCCTTCACGCCCAGCGGGTTGTGGGTGCAGAGCGTGGTGTGCGTCGCCACCGAAACCGGTGCGAGATCATCCGCGCGCGGCATGGTGTAGTCCATCATGGACCCGCTGATCAGCTGCCCATGCGCGTCATAGATCGCGGATTCCAGAAGCGCCTGGCCGATGCCCTGCGCGACCCCGCCCTGCACCTGGCCTTCGACGATCATCGGGTTGATGACGCGGCCGACATCGTCCACCGCCGTGAAGTTCACCATCGCGACCTTGCCCGTCTCCGGGTCGATCTCGACCTCGGCGATGTGGCAGCCGCCGGGATAGGTGAAGTTCTTCGGGTCGTAGAAGGCGGTTTCCTCCAGCCCCGGCTCGATCTCATCGATCGGGTAGTTGTGGGGCACATAGGCCGCGAGGCTGATATCGGTCAGCGTCTTGGTCTTGTCGGTGCCCGTCACGCGGAAGGTGCCGCGCTCGAATTCCACATCCTCGACGCTGGCTTCCATCAGGTGGGCGGCGATGCGCTTGCCCTTGGCGACGATCTTGTCCATCGCCTTGACCATCGCGGAGCCGCCGACCGCGAGGCTGCGGCTGCCATAGGTGCCCATGCCGAAGGGCACCTTCGCCGTGTCGCCATGGACGATGTCCACATTCGCGATGGGCACGCCAAGCCGGTCCGCGACCAGCTGGGCGAAGGTGGTCTCATGCCCCTGGCCGTGGCTATGCGCGCCGGTCAGCACGGTGACGCTGCCGGTGGGATGCACGCGGATCGTGCCCACCTCATACAGCCCCGCCCGCGCGCCGAGGCTGCCGACCACGGCGGATGGCGCGATGCCGCAGGCTTCCACATAGGTGGAAATCCCGATGCCGCGCAGCTTGCCGCGCGCCGCGGCTTCCTTCCGCCGCGCCTCGAACCCCGGATAGCCGGCGGTCTCGAGCGCCGCGTCCAGCGTCGCGAAGTAGTTGCCGCTGTCATATTGCAGCGCGACCGGCGTCTGGTACGGGAAGCCGTCCACGGGCACGAAGTTGCGCCGCCGGAACTCCACCTTGTCGAGGCCGATCTCGGCGGCGGCGACATCCATCAGCCGTTCCAGCAGATAGGTCGCTTCCGGCCGCCCGGCGCCGCGATAGGCGTCCACGGGCACGGTGTTGGTGAAAACCGCCTTCACCTCCGCATAGATCACCGGCATCGAATAGACGCCCGAGAGCAGCGTGGCGTAGAGGTAGGTCGGCACGCAGGGCGCGAAGGTGGAGAGATACGCGCCCATATTGGCGTGGGTGTGCACCTTCAGCCCGAGGATCTTACCCCCCGCATCCAGCGCCAGTTCCGCCTTCGTCACATGGTCGCGGCCATGCGCGTCCGACACGAAGCTTTCCGTCCGATCCGCCGTCCACTTCACCGGGCGCTTCACGCGGGCGCTGGCCCAGGTGACGATCGCTTCTTCCGCGTAGTGGTAGATCTTGGACCCGAAGCCGCCGCCGACATCGGGCGCGACCACGCGCAGCTTCGATTCCGGGATGCTGAGCACGAAGGCGCCCATCAGCAGCCGGATCACATGCGGGTTCTGGCTGGTGGTGTAGAGCGTGTAGTCGCCCGATTGCGGATCGAAGTCGCCGATGGCCGCGCGGGGTTCCATCGCGTTCGGCACCAGGCGGTTGTTCGTCGTCTCGAAGGCGACGATCTTGTGGGCCTTGGCGAAGGCCGCATCCAGCACCGCGCGGTCGCCGATATGCCAGTCGTAGCAGAGGTTGCCGGGCGCGGCTTCGTGGATCTGCGGCGCGCCGGCGGCCAGCGCCTGGTCCATCGTGGCCGCGGCGGGCAGGACATCGTAGTCTACCACGATGGCTTCGGCCGCGTCGCGTGCCTGGGCGCGGCTCTCCGCGATCACCACCGCGACCTGGTCGCCGACATGGCGCACCTTGCCGATGGCCAGCGCCGGGTGCATCGGCTCCGCCATCGGGGAGCCGTCCTTGTTGTGGATCTGCCAGCCGCAGGGAATGCCGCCGACATTCGCCGCCGCCAGATCCGCGCCGGTGAAGATCGCGAGCACGCCCGGCATCGCCTTCGCCTGCGCGGTGTCGATCGACCTGATCGCTGCATGCGCATGCGGGCTGCGGAGCATATAGGCGTGGGACTGGCCGGGGCGGTTGATGTCGTCCGTGTACTGCCCGCGGCCAGACAGGAAGCGAAGATCTTCCTTGCGGCGCACGGAGGCGCCGATGCCCTCGAAGGGCGCTGCGACGTTCATGGCTTTTTTTCCCTCCCCGTTGCGCCCTTGCGCCTTCTATTCGGCGGCGCGGGCCAGTTCGCTGCGGCGGCCCTGCATCACATCGGATGCGGCGGCGATCGCCTTGACGATGTTGTGGTAGCCCGTGCAGCGGCAGAGATTGCCTTCGAGACCCTCGCGGATCTCCTGCTCCGTCAGCCCATCGGGATGCTTGTTCACCAGGTCGATGGCCGACATGACCATGCCCGGCGTGCAGAAGCCGCATTGCAGGGCGTGGTATTCGCGGAAGGCTTCCTGCATCGGGTGCAGCGTGCCATCGGCGGCCGCCAGACCTTCGATGGTGGTGACGGAGGCGCCGTCGCATTGCACCGCGAGGATGGTGCAGGACTTCAGGCTGTCGCCGCCCATATGCACCACGCAGGCGCCGCACTGGCTGGTGTCGCAGCCCACATGCGTGCCCGTCAGGCGCAGCTTCTCGCGCAGCAGCTCCACCAGCAGCGTGCGCGCTTCCACCTCGACCGTGTGCTTCGTGCCGTTGACCGTCAGCGTGACCTGCGGCATCGCGCGTCTCCCCCAGATGGATCTATCGTAGGCCCCCATATGGGGGCGGCGTTTCGATGCGGAAGCCTCGCCCTGCCCCGCCGCCGCGTCAAGCCGAATGGCGGGCAGGGGCGGGTGGCTTGCGCGAAAATGCGGTTATCACGGGCCCAGGGGGCCGCAATCCGGCCGGGGCTGGATGCCCGGCCGGATCGCGCCATCGTGCCCCCCAGGGGGGAACGGTGCCGTCAGCCGACGGCGAGAAGCGCCGCGCCCTTGGCCCCGGCCAGCGGGTTTTCCGACGCCGGGCGGTCGTGCAGGTGGCAGGCGGACACATGCCCTTCCCCCATCGCGTCCAGCACCGGCTTCAGCTGCGGCTCCTCCGTCCGGCAACGGTCGAAGGCATAGGGGCAGCGGGTGTGGAAGCGGCAACCCTTGGGCGGGTTGATCGGGCTCGGCACATCGCCCTTGAGGATGATCCTCTCCCGCGCCGCGCCGGGTTCGGGCACCGGCACGGCGGATAGCAGCGCTTCCGTGTAGGGGTGCTTCGGCGCGGCAAACAGGCTGCGCTTCGGCGCCACTTCCACGATCTTGCCGAGATACATCACCGCCACGCGATGCGTCATATGCTCCACGATCGCGAGATCGTGGGAGATGAACAGCATCGCGAGGCCGAGTTCCTTCTGCAGATCCTGCAGCAGGTTGACGATCTGCGCCTTCACCGAGACGTCGAGCGCGCTGACCGCTTCGTCGCAGATGATCAGGTCGGGATCGGCCGCGAGCGCGCGGGCGATGCAGATGCGCTGGCGCTGGCCGCCGGAGAATTCATGCGGCCAGCGGTTCACCGCATCCCTCGGCAGCCGCACCTTGTCCATCAGCGCCGCGACCTTGGCTTCCAGATCCGCGGAATCCTTGGCCATGCCGAAATTCCGGATCGGCTCGGCCAGGATGTCGCGCACCCGCATGCGGGGGTTGAGGCTGCTGAAGGGGTCCTGGAACACCACCTGCATGCGCCGGCGCAGCGGGCGCAGGGCGGAAGCGGGCATGTCGTCGATCCGCGTGCCGTCCAGGATCACTTGGCCGCCGGTCAGGCCGAACAGGCGCAGCACCGCCTTGCCGACGGTGGATTTGCCGCAGCCGGATTCGCCCACCAGCGACAGCGTCTCGCCCTTCGCGATGTCGAAGGACACGCCATCCACCGCATAGACATAGCCGGTGGTGCCGCCGAGGAAGCCGCCGCGCAGCGGGAAGTGCTTCTTGAGGTCGTTGACCTGGAGTACGGGGGTCGGGTTGCCCGACCGATTCAGCTCTCCGCGCCCTTCGGCGCTGCGACCATCGGACGGGATCATGCCGCAAGCGCCCCCTCGCGCAGCGCGTAGTGGCAGGCGGCGACATGGCCGGGCGCCTTCTCCTCCAGCGCCGGGGCGACGGCGCGGCAGAGATCGGTGGCGTGCTGGCAGCGGGAGGCGAAGACGCAGCCATCGAGCTTCTTCTTGAGGCTCGGCACCAGGCCCGGAATCTCCGTCAGCCGCGTCTCCTCCCCCGTCAGCGAGGAGCCAAGCTTCGGCATCGATCCGAGCAGGCCCTGCGTGTAGGGATGCCGCGGGTTGCGGAACAGCGGGCCGATGGCCGCTTCTTCCACCTTCCGGCCGGCATACATCACCACCACGCGTTCCGCGACTTCCGCGACCACGCCGAGGTCATGGGTGATCAGCACGATGGCCGCGCCCACGCGGTGCTTCAGGTCGCGCATCAGCTCCAGGATCTGCGCCTGGATCGTCACGTCGAGCGCCGTCGTCGGCTCATCCGCGATCAGCAGCTTCGGGTTGCAGGCGAGCGCGATCGCGATCATCACGCGCTGGCGCATGCCGCCCGAAAGCTGGTGCGGATATTCCCGCACGCGCCGGCGGGCTTCCGGGATGCCGACCAGGTTCAGCATCTCCACCGCCCGATCCTCGGCGTCCCTAGCCGAGAGACCCTGGTGGAGGCGCAGCGTTTCCCCGATCTGCCGTCCCACGGTCAGCACCGGGTTCAGGCTGGTCATGGGTTCCTGGAAGATCATGGAGATGTCGTTGCCGCGGATCGCGCGCATCTCGCGGTCCGAGCATTCGAGCAGGTTCTTCCCGTTCAGCCGGATCGCGCCCGCGATCTTGCCCGGCGGTTCCGGGATCAGGCGCAGGATGGACATGGCGGTGACGGACTTGCCGCAGCCGGATTCACCGACGATGGCCAGCGTCTCTCCCGCATTGACGTGGAAGGACACGCCATCCACCGCGCGGTTGATCCCGTCCGGCGTACGGAAGTGGGTCTGTAGATTCTCGACCTCGAGAAGTGGCATCGCGATCAGAGCCTTTTCGCCATGCGGGGGTCGAGCGCGTCGCGCAGACCGTCACCGAGCAGGTTCACCGCCAGCACCGTGATCGAGAGGAACACGGCGGGGAAGAACACGATATAGGGCTTCACCTGCCAGAGCGCGCGGCCCTCGGCCATGATGTTGCCCCAGGACGGGATGATCGGCGGCGTGCCCGCGCCGATGAAGGACAGGATCGCTTCCGTGATCATGGCGGACGCGCAGATATAGGTCGCCTGCACGGTCAGCGGCGCCAGCGTGTTCGGCAGGATGTGGCGCAGGATGATCATCGGCGTGCGCGTACCGGACGCGACGGCCGCATCCACATAGGGCTGTTCGCGCAAGGACAGCACCACGCCGCGCACCAGGCGCGAAACGCGCGGAATTTCCGCGATGGTGATGGCCAGGATCACGTTGCCCACGCTGCCGCGGGTCAGCGCCATCAGCGCGATCGCCAGCAGGATCGGCGGGATGGACATCATGCCGTCCATCACCCGCATGATGATGCTGTCCGCCACTCGGATGAAGCCCGAGATCAGCCCGATGGTCAGCCCCGCGAGGGAGGCGAGGATCGCGACCGAGAAGCCGACCGTCAGCGACACCCGCGTGCCATACAGCACGCGCGAATAGACATCGCGGCCCAGCATGTCGGTGCCGAACCACCATTGCGCCGAAGGCTCCCGCGTCCGCATCGCCGGCGCCAGCGCCGTCGGGTCCTTCGTGAACAGGAAGGGCGCGAAGACCGCGACGAAGACCATCGACAGCACCAGGAAGCTGCCAATGGCGATGGTCGGGTTGCGCCTGAGGAAGCCGATGAAGCCCTTCTTCGGCTTCACGGGCGGCAGGATGTCCGGCATCGCCGCCGCTGCGTTGACCCCCGGCGGGGGAAGGATGGCCGCGCTCAATACCGGATCCTCGGGTCGAACAGGGTGTAGAGAAGGTCGATGACCAGATTGACCAGCACGTAGACGAAGCTGAACAGCAGCACGACGCCCTGGATCACCGGGTAGTCGCGCCGCAGGATCGCATCGACCGTGAGCCGGCCGAGGCCGGGGATGGCGAAGACGCTTTCCGTCACCACCGCGCCGCCGATCAGCAGCGCGATGCCGATGCCAATGACGGTCACGATCGGCACGGCGGCGTTCTTCAGCGCGTGCAGGAACAGGATGGCCCGCTGGCCGACGCCCTTGGCCTTCGCCGTGCGGATATAGTCCTGCTGCAGCACCTCCAGCATCGTCGCGCGCGTGATGCGCGCGATCAGCGCGATATAGACGGTGCCGAGCGCGATGGCGGGCAGGATCAGGTTCTCGATCCAGGGGCCGAAGCCGCGGGAGAAGGGCGTGTAGCCCTGCACCGGCAGCCAATCCAGCTCCAGCGCGAAGACGTAGGCCAGCACATAGCCCACCACGAAGACCGGCACCGAGAAGCCGAGCACCGCGAAGCCCATCACCGCGCGGTCGATCACCGTGCCCTGCCGCCAGGCCGCGACGACGCCCATCGGCACCGCGACGGACACCGCCAGCAGCAGCGTGACCACCATCAACGACAGCGTCGGCTCGATCCGCTGCGCGATCATCGTGCTGACCGGCAGGTTGGTGAAGATGGAGGTGCCGAGGTCGCCGCGCACGATGTCCCACACCCAGGCGCCGAAGCGCACCAGATAGGGCCGGTCGAGCCCGAGGCTCGCGCGGATCCGCTCGATATCGGCGGGCGTCGCCTGGTCGCCGGCGATCACGGCCGCCGGGTCGCCCGGCGCGATATAGAGAAGGGAGAAGACGAACAGCGCCACCACGGCCATGACCGGAATGGTGGCCAGCACGCGCCGGACTACATAAGCGAACATTGGGTACCCGCCTGCGATGCAGCCGGCCGGGCGCCACGCGGGCGCCCGGCCGGTCCGCGACTTACGACTTGGACACGCCCCAGGCGAAGGGGATCGGCCCCTTCACGATGCCGGAGACGTTCCGGCGCCAAGCCTGGTAGCCCAGGAAGAAGCCGGTCGGGCAGTAGACGACATTCTCCACCGCGGCGCGGTTCAGGCGGCCGATAGCCGCGCGCTCCTCCGCCAGGTTGCTCGCCGCCAGCCAGTTCGGCACTTCCGCTTCCACCGCCGGGACGTTGGGCCAGCCGAACCACGCGCCGTCGCCATTGGCGCGGACCGCGTTGTACAGCACCGGGTTGATGGCGTCGGCGCCGGCATGCCAGGTGTGGAACATGCCCCAGCCGCCCTGGTTGGGCGGGTTCTTCATGGCGCGGCGCTGGCCGACGGTGCCCCAATCGGTCGCCACGTAGTCCACGGTCATGCCGAGGCGGCGCAGCAGGTCGGCGGTCACATCGCCCTGCGCCTTGGTGATCGGCTGGTCCTGCGCGACGAGGCAGATCACCGGCTCACCGGCATAGCCCGATTCACGCAGCATCTGGCGGCCGCGCTCGAGGTTTGCGGCCTTCATCATCTCGCCGCCTTCCTCGGTGTAGAGCGGCGTGCCGGGCGTGAAGAAGCCGCCCATCGTCTTCCACAGGTTCGGATCGTTGCCGACCAGCGCGGTCATGTAGTCCTGCTGGCTCAGCGCGGTCATCACCGCCTGGCGCACCTTCGGGTTGTTGAAGGGCGCATGCAGGTGGTTCATGCGGAAGCTGCCGATGTTGCCGAGCGGATCGGCGATGTCCACCGAGATGTTGCGGTTGCGGCGCAGCACGGGGACGAGGTCGGTGATCGGGTTCTCCCACCAATCGACCTCACCGTTCTGCAGCGCGGCGGATGCGGTGGCGGGGTCGGGCATGATCACCCATTCCACGCGGTCCACCATCATCCGCTTGCCGCCGGCCAGCCAGGACGCCGGCTCGTTGCGCGGCACATAGCCGTCGAAGCGCTGGAACACCGCGCGCGCGCCCGGCACCCATTCGTTGCGCACGAAGCGCATCGGGCCGGAGCCGACATATTCATTGACCTGGGTGAAGCTGTCGAAGCGCGATGCAATGCGCTCCGGCATGATGAAGCACATCGGCGTCGCGTTCTTGCCGAGCGCCATCTTCATCTTCGGGAAGGGCGCCTTCAGGCGCCAGCGGAAGGTCCGGTCATCAACCGCGACCAGCTCCTCGCCCAGCGCACGCAGCAGCTGCCCCATCGGGTCGCGCGGCATCCAGCGGTTGATGGACGCGACGACGTCGCGCGCGCGCACCGGCTCATTGTCGTGGAAGCGCAGCCCCTCGCGCAGCTTGAAGGTCCAGGTCTTGCCGTCCTGGCTGACCTCCTCGCCCTCCACCATCTGGCGCTGCGCCTCGAGCTTGTCGTCGAAGCCATAGAGCGTGTCCCACACCAGCACCGCCGCGTTGCGGACGACATACTGCGTGCCCCAGATCGGGTCGAAATTCGCGAGGTTCGCCTGCGGCACGAAGCGCAGCGTGCGGTTGGCGGCCTGGCTGAGGGCCGGCGCGGCCATCCCGCCGCTGCCCGCCACGACGCCGGCGGCAACGCCCGCCTTGATGAAGGACCTACGATCCATAGACCTTGAACTCCCTGTCGGTTGGGGGCTTGTGGTGCCCATTCAACTTGCAGAATGCCTTAACGATGGGCGCAACGCCAGCCCCGGCCAGAACGCGCCAGAGGGGCAGACGCCCATAAGGGCGCAGGCTGAGCACGCAGCGTGCCAAGCCTGCGCGGTGGTTCCGTGCTCAGGTGCGGCGCAGGCCCCAGAACAGCGCGAGGCCCTTCACGCGATCCGCCAGGTTGCGCCGATGCGCCGTGACCGAGAGGTAGGAGCCGACCGGCACATAGGGCAGCTCGTCCATCGTCACTTCCTGAAGCTCGCGCGCGATGCGCTGCTGCGCCGCGAGATCGGGGGCCACGAACCACGCATCGCGCAGCGCTTCCAGGCGGGGGATCGTCGGCCACCCCGGCCAGGCCGCGGTGCCGTTGCCGCGCAGCGGGAAATGCGCCGCCGGATCGACGAAATCGAAGGAGGAGAAGCTGGTGAACAGCATCGACCACCCGCCGCGCTCCACCGGCTCGCGCGATGTGCGGCGCTGCACCACCGTGCCCCAATCCGCCAGCGCGATATCGGCGTTGAAGCCCAAGCGCCGGACCAGATCCGCGCCCATCTGCGTCATCGCCGACGGCGCCAGGATGTCGGTCGGGCCGATCAGGCGCATGGGCTGGTTGGTGTAGCCCGCTTCGCGCATCAGCGCGCGGGCGCGGTCCACGCTGCGCGGGCCCATCAGCGGCGCGAGCCCCGCGTCATTCGCCAGCGGCGTGCCCGGCGTGAAGACGCCGACATTGGTCATGTACAGCGACGGGTCGGGCCCGACCACCGCGCTCATGAAATCGGTCTGGCTGACGGCCGGCAGCATCGCCTGGCGCATCCGCTTGTCGTTGAAGGGCGCGTGCAGGTGGTTGAACCGCATGATGCCGGTCAGCGGCAGCGGATCGATCGCTTCCAGCATCACGTTGCGGTTGCGCCCCAGCAGCATCTGGATTTCCGGCGGCGGCTGTTCGTACCAGTCGATCTCGCCGGTCTGCAGCGCCGCGGCGGCGGTGCTGGCATCGACGATGATGTGCCATTCCACCCGGTCGAAATGCACCGTCTTCGGCCCCGCCGTCAGGCTGCGCTGGCCGACCGGCGTCGGGCTGTAATCCGGGTTGCGTTCATAGACGACCATGCTGCCGGAATTGAATTCGCCCGGCACGAAGCGGAACGGCCCGCTGCCCACCGTCTCCCGCACCTGCTGGAAGGGGTCGGTGCGCGCCAGCCGCTCCGGCATGATGAAGGGCGGGCTGTTCGAGACCTGCGCCAGCGCGGTCAGCAGCAGCGGGAAGGGCTGCTTGAAGCGGAAGACGATGCGGCGGTCGCCATCGGCTTCCAGCGCATCGATGAAGGTCTCGAGCTTCTGCCCCATCGGGCTGCGCTTCATCCAGCGCGAGAGGGAGGCGACGCAATCCGCCGCGCGCACCGGTTCGCGGTCGTGGAAGCGCAGGCCGGACCGCAGCGTGATGGTCACGCGCCGCCCGCCTTCCTCCACCACATGGCCTTCCGCCATCTGCGGCTGGGGGCGGAAATTCGCGTCCATGCCGTAGAGCATGTCATAGACCATGTAGCCGTGGTTGCGCGTGATGTTGGCCGTCGTCCAGATGGGGTCGAGGCTCGTCAGATTGGCCTGCGGCACCATCTTCAACACGCGATTCTGCGCCGGCTGCGCGATGGACACGCGCGGCAGCGCACTCGCCGCGCCCACGGCGCCGCCCGCCTTCAGCAGGTTCCTGCGAAACATTTTGATCTCCCATCCCTGTCCCTGGGATGGATCAGAACAGGCTCAGCGCCATTGGGCAAGCGCGGCGGCGCCCTCAGCCGCTGCGCTGGACGTTCCAGAACATCGGCAGCCCCTTCAGCACCCCGCTCAACCCGCGCCGATAGACGGTGGCGGAAAAGTACTGGCCGAGCGGCAGATAGGGCACGTCCTGGAACGCCACCTCCTGGATCTGCCGCGCCAATTGCTGCTGCGCCGCCAGGTCGGGCGCGTCGAACCAGGCCTGGCGCAGCGCCTCGCTCCGCGGGCTGGTGGGCCAGCCGAACCAGGCCTGCCCGCCATGGCCGCGCAGGCTCTGGTGAACACCCGGATTGAACATGTCGAGCCCGGCCCAGAAGGTGCAGAACATGTTCCACCCGCCGCGCTCCGGCGCCTCCCGGTTCGCGCGGCGCTGCACCACCGTGCCCCAATCGGTCGCGACATACTCCACACTCATGCCCGCGCGGCGCAGCATGTCCTGCGTCACCTGCGCCAGCCCGTTGAGCGTCGGCAGGTCGGTGGCGCCCAGCAGCACCACGCGTTCGCCGTTGTAGCCGGCCGCCGCCAGGTCGCGCTTCACCTTGTCCATGTCGCGCGGCGCGCTCAGCGCCTCCATCCCCACATCTGAGGCCAGCGGCGTGCCCGGCGGGAAGAAGCCCACCCCCTCTCGCCACAGGCTGCGATCCGTTCCCGCCACCGTGGTCATGAAATCCGCCTGGGAGACGGCGCCGAGCAGCGCGCGGCGCACCGCCGGCTTGTCGAAGGGCGGATGCAGGTGGTTGAACCGCGCCATGCCGAGCAGCCCGGTGGGGTTCAGCACTTCCTGCACGACATTCCGGTTGCGGCGCATCTGCGGCTGCAGATCGCCCGGCACCTGTTCCCACCAATCCATCTCACCGCCCATGACGGCGGCAGCGGCGGTGGAGGGGTCGGGGATGGTGTGCCATTCGACGCGGTCCAGGTGCACGCGCTTCGGCCCGGCGGTCCAACTCGGGCTGCCATCCGCGCGCGGCACATAGCCCTCGAAGCGCGCATAGGCCACGCGGGCGCCCGCCACGCGTTCCGAGGCCAGGAAGCGGAAGGGCCCCGACCCGATCAGATCCCCCCGCAGCGCCTGGCGCGGGTCCTGGCTCGCCAGGCTTTCGGGCATGATGAAGCAGACCGGCGTCGCGGGCTTGCCCAGCGCCTCGAACAGCATGGGGAAGGCGCGCTTCAGGCGGAACAGGATGGTACGGTCATCGGGGGCGGACAATTCGTCCGTGATCGCCAGCAGCACCTCTCCCAGCGGGTCGCGGGCGGCCCAGCGGCGGATGGAGGCGACGCAATCCCGCGCCCGCACCGCTTCGCCATTGTGGAAGCGCAGGCCATCCCGCAGCTTCATGGTGACGCGGCGGCCCTCATCCTCCACCGCATGGCCTTCCACCATCTGCGGCTGCGCCTTGTAGTCGGCATCAAGCCCGTAGAGCGTGTCCCACACCATGTAGGCGTGGTTGCGCGTGACATAGGCCGTGGTGACGATGGGATCGAGGACGGCGAGATCGGTCTCGGGGATGTACTTCAGCAGCCGCGTGGCGCCCTGGGTGCCCTGCCCCAGCGCCGGCGCGCCGAGGGCGGAGGCACCAAGCGCGGCCCCCGCGCCGGCAAGGATCTGGCGTCGCTGCATATCGGGGCCCCTATCCGCATCACCCCGGCGCGCACCGCACCGGCCGGGCGCATTGACCGCAAGCGACGGGGGGATGCAAGGGCCGGCTCCGTTGCGCCCGGTCACGCCGAGACCTTCAGCAGGATGATCCCGCCTGCGATCATCGCGATGCCGCCGAGCTTCATGGCCGTCGCGGCCTCTCCCAGCACCAGGATGCCGATGGCGGCGGTGCCGACCGCGCCGATGCCGGTCCAGATCGCATAAGCCGTGCTGACCGGCAGCGTCTTCAAGGCGAGGCCGAGCAGCCCGAGGCTCGCGGCCATCGCGGCCACGGTGAAGACGCTGGGCCAGAAGCGGGTGAAGCCGGCGCTGAGCTTGAGCCCGATCGCCCAGCCGATCTCCAGCAGCCCCGCAAGGCCCAGCCACACCCATGCCATCGGAACGCTCCCCCGGTCGTCGCCGGGAAGCCGATACCATGCCGCACCGATCCGGGGCGACAGTCCGACCCTGAACCCTCTCCCCCCGCTTGAGGGGGGAGAGGGAAGCTTCGACCCCTAGCCGCACGCCAGATTAGGCTTTTTTTCCTTGCGTCCTCGCACCATGCCGCGCCATCCTGGCCGGATGCCCCTGCCCCCGCGCCTCCCCCTCCGCCACGCCGCCCCCCACGCCTGGGCCCCGATGACAGATGCGGAATGGGCCGGGCTGGAACCCGCCCTGACGTTCGGGCGGCGCACGGGCCGCAAGCCCGCCAATCTCCGCGCCACCTGGGACGCGATCTTCTGGATCGCCTGCACCCGCCTGCCCTGGCATGCGCTGCCGCCCCATCTCGGCAAGCCGGACAGCGCCCAGCGCGCCCTTCGCCGCGCGGCGCAGGGCGGCGTGGTCGGGCGGCTGCTGCTGGCGGTGTCGGACCATCCGCGGGGCGGGATGCTCGCTTCGCTGCGCTGGCGCATCTGCCGCGCGGCGCGGCGCGTGGCGCGCATCTCCCCGCTCGGCCAGACGCTGATGGCCGACAGGCTCGGGCTGGCCGATGCGCTGCCCTGCGCGCCGCACCAGCTGCCCATGCCGCATTTGTCCGAATCCATCAGCGCCTGCGTCCCGCTTTTGCGATTTTCGGACCGGCTGCCCAGGCTGTTCCGGCTGCTGCGGACCTTCCACCGGATGATGACGGGCGATATGCGCGCCTGGCGGTGCCGATGATGCAGCCCGCGCCACCAAGCCGACCCGATCTAGCCGAGTGGCCATCCCGGCCGCATATCCATCCCATGCTGGATCTGCGCGCCCATTTCGCCCGCTTCCTCGCCGCCGATCCCGCGCGGCTGCATGTCGCCGCGCATAGCCACCACCCCTGGCCCGACGTGACGCGCGCTGCCCAGATCGAGGCCTGGGACACCGCCGCGCGGCTGCAGGACGGGAAATGGGCCGAGGTGCTGGGGCCGGTGCTGGCCGATTGCCGCGCCAAGGTCGCCCGCCAATTGGCGCTGCCCGATCCCACGACGCTGGTCTTCGCGCCCAACACGCATGAATTCTTGGTGCGGATCCTCTCGGCCCTCCCCACCGGCCGGCCGCCGCGCATCCTGACCACGGATGCCGAATTCCATGCCCTGACCCGCCAACTCGCCCGGCTGGAGGAAAACGGGCTGGTGGCGGTCACGCGCATCCCCGCAGCACCCCATGCCACCTGCCTCGACCGGCTGGTCGCCGCCGCGCGGGACGGCTTCGACCTGATCTGGGTCTCCGAGGTCTTCTTCGCCTCCGGCTTCGCGCTGGAGGGGCTGGAGGCGCTGGCCGATGCAGCCGGGGAGGCCGCGTTGGTCATCGACGGCTATCACGGCTTCATGGCGCGGCCGGTCGATCTCTCCCGCCTCGCGGGGCGGGCCTTCTACCTCTCGGGCGGCTACAAATACGCGATGGGCGGGGAGGGCTGCTGCTTCCTGCATTGCCCGCCCTTCTGGCTGTCGCGCCCGCGCGCGACCGGCTGGTATGCCGCCTTCGGCGCGCTGGCGGGACCGCAGGGCGAAGTCGCCTACGCCACGGATGGCTGGCGCTTCATGGGCGCGACCTTCGATCCGTCCGGCATGTATCGCCTCGCGGCCTCGCTCGGCTGGTTCGAGGACCAGGGCCTGACCACCGCCATGGTGCGCGACCATGCCCATGCGCTGCAGGCGCGCTTCGTCGCGGGCCTCGGCGGGACGGGCCTCGACGAAGCGGCGCTGGTCGTGCCGCTGGCAGAGCCTCGGCGCGGGAATTTCCTGACCTTCGACCTGCCGGATGCCGAGGCCTGGCAGGCGCGGCTCGACGCCGCCCGCATCGTCACGGATCGCCGCGCCACGCGGCTGCGCTTCGGCTTCGGCATTTACCAGACGACGGCGGAGGTGGATGCGCTGCTGGCCCGCCTGCGCAGCCTCGCGCCCGGTGCGGATCGGCCGCGCCCTGCCCCCGGCTTGCCGCGCGCCGCCGGGCGCGGGACAGAAGGCGGCATGGACGCCATCGCGCCGCTTGCGCTGACCATGGGAGAGCCGGCCGGCATCGGGCCGGAGATCACGCTCGCCGCCTGGCGGGCGCTGCGCGCCACCGGGCCGGCCTTCTTCCTGATCGGCGATCCCGCTTTGCTGCCCGGCGCGCCCATCGCGCGCATCGCAGCACCGGAGGAAGCGGCCGCCGCCTTCCCGGATGCGCTGCCGGTGCTGCCGCTGGCGCTGGCCGCCCCCGCGCGGCCGGGGCGACTCGATGCCGCCAATGCGCCCGCCGTCATCGCCGCCATCGAACAGGCGGTGGCCTTCGCCAAGGCCGGGCGCGCGGGCGGGGTGGTGACCAACCCGATCCAGAAATCGGTGCTGACCGCCGCGGGCTTCCCGCATCCGGGCCATACGGAATTCCTCGGCGAATTGGCCGGGCTCGGCGCGCCGCCGGTGATGATGCTGGCCTGCCCAGGCCTGCGCGTGGTGCCGGTGACGATCCACATGTCCCTGAAGCGCGCGGCGGCGGAGCTGACGACGGAGGCCATCGTCACCCAGGGCCGCATCGTCGCCGCCGCGCTGGCGCGGGATTTCGGGATCGCTTCGCCGCGCCTCGCGGTCGCGGGGCTGAACCCGCATGCGGGGGAAGACGGGACGATGGGCCGCGAGGATATCGAGATCGTGGCCCCCGCCGTCGCGGCACTGCGCGCGGCGGGGATCGAGGCGCGCGGCCCGCTGCCGGCGGATACGCTGTTCACGCCGCGCGCACGCGCCGGCTATGACTGCGCGATCTGCATGTATCACGACCAGGCGCTGATCCCGGTGAAGACGGTGGATATGGATGGCGGGGTGAATGTGACGCTCGGCCTGTCCATCGTGCGGACCAGCCCGGACCACGGCACCGCGCTGGACATCGCGGGGAAGGGTATCGCCGATCCCGGCAGCCTGATCGCCGCGCTCCGCATGGCCGGCGAGATGACCGCGATGCGCACCAAGGGAAGACCCTCATGAACCCCCTCAACCTCTCTATCAATATCGACCACGTTGCGACGATCCGGAACGCGCGGGGCGGCACGCATCCCGATCCGCTCGAAGCGGCGCTGGCGGTGCTGGAAGCCGGCGCCAATGGCATCACGATGCATCTGCGGGAAGATCGCCGCCATGTCCGCGACCATGATGTGGAACGCGTCCGCGCCGCCATCGCCGCGCCGCTGAACTTCGAGATGGCCGCGACCGAGGAAATGGTCACCATCGCCGAACGCCTGCGCCCGGCCGATTGCTGCATCGTGCCGGAAAAGCGCGCGGAACTGACGACCGAAGGGGGCCTCGATGTGCTGCGCGCCGGCCCCTTCCTGGCGGAAGCCATGCGGCGGCTGAACGCGGCCGGCATCCGCACCGCGATCTTCGTCGAAGCCGACCGCGCGCAGATCGAAGCGGCGGCGGCGCTCGGCGCCTATGCCATCGAGTTGCACACCGGCACCTATGCCGATGCCGCGCCCGCGGATCGCCCGGCGCTGCTGGCGCGGCTGGCGGAAGGGGCGCGGATCGCGGCGGCGGCGGGGCTCGCCTGCCATGCCGGCCACGGGCTGAGCTATGAGACCATCGGCGGCATCGCGCGCATCCCGGAGATCTCCGAGGTGTCGATCGGCCATTTCCTGGTGGGCCAGGCGGTGTTCGAAGGCCTGCCCGGCGCGACGCGGCGGATGAAGGCGCTGATCAAGGAGGCACGGCATGGCTGACACATCCTTCGAGGCTGCCGGGGATGCGGCGCTGCACGCCGCGACGCTCACCCTCGACACCCATGTCGACATCCCCTGGCCCGACACACCCGACCCGGCAGGAGACACCAATCGGCGCGTCGATTTCGGCAAGATGCGGCGCGGCGGGCTGGGTGCCGTGGTCTTCATCGCCTACCTGCCGCAAGGCCCACTGACGACGGCCGGCCACGACGAAGCCGCCGCGCGGGCGGAAGCGATGCTGCGCCACATCGCCGGCACCGCCGATGGGCGCGACCGCGCCTTCTGCGCCGATGCCCCGGCAACGGAAGCCGCGAAGGCGGCCGGGCAATTGGCGGTGCTCTCGGCGGTCGAGAACGGCTATGCGATGGGCGAGGATCTGTCGCTTCTCGCGCTGTGGAAATCGCTCGGCGCGATCTATGTCACGCTGACGCATAACGGGCACAATTTGCTGTCGGACAGCGCGATCCCGCGCCCCGACCTCGGCGACGGGCCGGCGCGGCATGGCGGGCTTTCGGCGCTCGGCCGCGCGGCGATCGCGGAGATGAACCGGCTGGGGCTGCTGATCGATGTCAGCCACGCCTCTCGCGATGCGATGCTGCAGGCGGCGCAGGTCTCGCGCACGCCGATTGTCGCGACCCATGCCTGCTGCCGCGCGCTGCGCGACCATCCGCGCAACCTGGATGACGCGCAGCTGGATGCGCTGAAGGCGGTGGGCGGGCTCGTGCAGATCACCGCCGTGCCGGCCTTCCTGCGCGACCCGCCGAAGGGGGGCGGCACGACGCAGGCATCCGTCGCGGACTACATCGACCA
Organism: Roseomonas mucosa; assembly: GCA_945878375.1. Classification (GTDB taxonomy): domain Bacteria; phylum Pseudomonadota; class Alphaproteobacteria; order Acetobacterales; family Acetobacteraceae; genus Falsiroseomonas; species Falsiroseomonas mucosa_A. The sequence continues at coordinate 46,124 of CAMDWG010000001.1, forward strand.
TGTGGATTACGCGGTCCGGCGGATCGGCATCGACCATGTCGGCATGTCGTCCGATTTCGACGGTGGCGGCGGCCTGACCGACTGGCCGGATGCCGCGCGCAGCCAGGCGCTGACGGCGGAGTTGCACCGCCGCGGCTACACCGCGCGCGAGATCGGGCTGCTCTGGAGCGGCAATTTCCTGCGCCTGATGCGGCTCGCCGCGCGGGTGGCGGGGTAAGCCGGGAGGGCACAGCCCTCCCGGCCGTTGGCCTCAGCCGCGCGCAGCCTGGATCGCGGCCCAGACGCGCTCCGGCGTCGCCGGCATGTCGATATGCGTGATGCCGAGCGGGCGCAGCGCATCGACGATGGCGTTCATCACCGCCGGCAGCGACCCCGCGCAGCCCGCCTCGCCGCAGCCCTTCGCGCCGAGCGGGTTGGTGGTGCAGGGGACGGAATGGCTGCCGGTCTCGATCGCCGGCAGGTCGCCGGCGCGCGGCAGGGCGTAGTCCATGTAGCTGCCCGACAGCAGCTGCCCGTCCTCGGAATAGGCGACGTTCTCCATCAGCGCCTGGCCCACGCCCTGCGCGATGCCGCCATGCGCCTGGCCGGCGACCAGCAGCGGGTTCACCTGCACGCCGAAGTCATTCACCGCGAGGTAGCGATCCAGGCGGATGATCCCCGTCTCCGGGTCCACCTCCACCTCGCAGATGTGGCAGCCATTCGGATAGGCCTGCGGCGCCTGGTCGAAGACATGCGTGACGTCGAGGCTCTCGGGCACGCCTTCGGGCTTCACCGGCGTCGCATGCAGCTTCGCCGCGAGGTCCATGAGGCCGATGCCGCGATCGGTGCCGGCGATGAGGAAGCGGCCTTCTTCCCGGTCGTCATGCGGTTCGAACTCGATATCGGCGGCGGCGGCTTCCAGCGCCCAGGCGGCGGCGGCGCGGCCCTTCTCGATCACCTTCTCCGACGCTTCGAGGATCGCGGCGCCGGACGCCATCAGCGACTTCGACCCGCCCGTGCCGCCGCCCGCGATCAGCTCATCGGAATCGCCCTGCAGCAGCCGCACCTGTGCGAAGGGCACGCCGAGCGCCGTGTGCAGCACCTGCGCGAAGGCGCTCCAATGCCCCTGGCCGTAGTCGAGCGTGCCGGTGATGATCGTCACCGTCCCGTCCTTCTCGAAGCGGATGCCGCCCTGTTCCTTGGCGGGCGGGGCGGTGCATTCCAGGAAGTTGCCGATCCCCCTGCCCCGCAGCATCCCGCGCGCGGCGCTTTCGGCCTTGCGCGACGCGAAGCCTTCGGGGTCGGAGGACGCGATGGTTTGCTCCAGCAGCGCGGTGAAGGCGCCGCCGTCATAGACGCTGCCCGTCGGCGCGGTGAAGGGGAACTGCTCGGGGCGGATATGGTTGCGGCGACGGATCTCGATCGGGTCCAGCCGCATCTCGATCGCGGCCTGCTCGATCAGGCGTTCCATGAAGTAATTGCCCTCCGGCCGCCCCGCGCCGCGATAGGCGGAGACGGGCGTGGTGTTGGTCAGCAGGGATTTCGTGCGGACCTCGAGCGCGGGGGTCGCGTAGTTGGATTGCAGGTTCTTGAAGAAGTTGCCCGTGCCCATCAGCGGCGCGACCATGCTGAGCCAGGCGCCCATATTGGCGAAGCTGGTCAGCCGCACGGCGAGGAACCGGCCCTCGGCATCCAGCGCCATCTCGGCCTCAACCTCATGGTCGCGGCCATGGGCGTCGGACAGGAAGGACCCGCTGCGCTCATCGGTCCACTTCACCGGGCGGCCGAGCAGCTTCGCGGCGTGCAGCACGCAGGCATATTCGGGATAGGCGCCGGCCTTCATGCCGAAGCTGCCGCCGACATTTCCGGTCAGCACGCGCAGCTGCTTCGTCTCCACCCCCATCAGCTGCGCCATCTGCGCGCGCAGGCCGAAGACGCCCTGGCACCCGACGCGGAGCACATGGCGCCCATCCTCGAAGGTGCCGATGGCGCTGCGCGGCTCCATCGCGGCGACAACGACGCGGTTGTTGCGGATCGAGAGCCTGGTGACATGGGCGGCGCGCGCGAAGCCCTCGGCCACCTTCGCCGTGTCGCCGGCCACGTAATCCAGCACAAGGTTGCCGGGGATGTCGTCGTAAAGCTGCGGCGCGCCGGGGGCAGCGGCGGCGGAGGCATCGACCACGGCATCCAGCGCGTCGATATCCAGCTCCACCGCCTCCGCCGCATCCTTGGCCTGGGAGCGGGTCTCGGCGACGACGAAGGCGACGGGGTCGCCGACATGGCGGACCTTGTCGGTGGCCAGCGGCGGCCGCCTGGTGGTCTTGAGCGGGGTGCCATCCGCGTTCTTCAGCGGCATGCCGCAGGTCATCGGCGCGACATGCGCGAGGTCGGCCCCCGTGAAGACGCCGAGCACGCCCGGCATGGCACGCGCGGCCTCGGTGCCGATGCCGCGGATCACGCCATGGGCATAGGGGCTGCGGACCATCACGGCCCAGACCTGGCCGGGCAGCTGGATGTCGTCGGTGTAGCGGCCCCGGCCGGTGAGCAGCGTCGGGTCCTCGGCGCGGGGGACTGGCTGGCCGATGCCGAACTTCAGGCGCGTGGGGTCGAAGGATGCGGGGAGTGTGTCGGGCATCGGGGTGGTCCTGGCCTCCCCCCCTTGCCGCAGGCGGAAGGGGGGTGTGTGGAAATCTCAGCCCTTACGGTAGTCCCTGATCCGCGCTTGCCAACAGCCACCCCGCAGAATCGACAAGGGCCCATGGCGCTGGCCATCCGGCCGAGCCGGGCGCAGAAAGGCGGCATGACACGCATTGCGGTGATCGGGGCCGGCCCCGCGGGGCTGATCGCGGCCGAGATTCTGGCCGAGGCGGGATGCGTGGTCACGGTCTTCGACCACATGCCCTCGGTGGGGCGGAAGTTCCTGATGGCCGGGCGGGGCGGGCTGAACCTGACCCATGCGGAACCGCTGGACGCGGTCCTGGCGCGCTACCGGCCGCAAGCGCCGATGCTGCTGGACGCCGTGCGCGACTTCCCGCCCGCCGCGCTGATCGCCTGGTGCGAGGCCCTTGGCATCGAGACCTTCGTCGGGTCTTCGGGCCGCGTCTTCCCGAAGACGCTGAAGGCCTCGCCGCTGCTGCGGGCCTGGATGGGGCGGCTCGGGGGGCTCGGCGTGGAATTGCGGCTGCGGCATCGCTGGATCGGGATCGAGGGCACCACGCCCCGCTTCGCGACACCCGAGGGGGAGGTGGCCTTCGCGGCCGATGCGGTGGTGCTGGCGCTGGGTGGCGCGTCCTGGCCTCGGCTGGGCTCGGATGGCGGGTGGATGGCGCTGCTGCCCGGCGTCCCCGCCACGCCCTTCGCGCCGTCCAATGTCGGCTTTGCGCTGGACTGGTCGGCGAAGATGCAGGCCCATGCCGGCACGCCGCTGAAGCGCATCGCGCTGGGCTTCGACGGCAGGATGGTGCGCGGGGAAGCGATGCTGACCGCGACGGGGATCGAGGGCGGGGCGGTCTATGCGCTGTCCGCGCCGATCCGCGACGCCATCGCGCGCGACGGCGCCGCGACCTTCACGCTCGACCTGCGCCCCGACCTGGAGGCTGCGGAGGTCGCGCGGCGGCTGGCGGTGCGCGGCAAGGGCGAGACGGTCAGCACGAAGCTGCGGAAGGCGCTGGCCCTGCCGCCGGCGGCGATCGCGCTGGTGCAGGAAGCAAGGCATGCCTCGGCTCGGCAGGCGGGGGCGGGCGACGATCTCACCGCGCTGGTCAAGGCGCTGCCGCTGACCACGCGCGCCACGCAGGGGATGGCGCGCGCGATTTCCTCGGCCGGCGGCATCGCATGGGACGCGCTGGATACGGGCTTCATGCTGCGCGCGCATCCCGGCATCTTCGCCTGTGGCGAGATGCTGGATTGGGAAGCACCGACCGGCGGCTACCTGCTGCAGGGCTGCTTCGCGACGGGGGTTGCGGCGGCGAAGGGCGTGCTCCAAGCCGCCGGCTGACCATGCCCCTCCCGCCTACGAAGCCGGCGGCGTAGGATGGGCGCATGCGTGAGACCGTGCTGATGAAGGGTGAGATCGCCACGCTGGTGATCGTCACCACCCGATCCGGGACCGAGGTGCTGGACGAGGAGGAGGAGGTCGTCGAGACCTACCCCGAGAACCGCCATGAGGCGCTGGTCGCGAAATACCTCGCCCAGGGCTGGGAGATCGAGGAAGACGGGCCTTAAAGCCCGGCGTCGGACGCTCCGATCTGCGGCCCGGAGGGCCGAGCGGCCGAATGGCCGCCGCCGCTTATGCGGCGAAGCCAAGGCCGCGGATGCGGCCGCCCGGCGACTGAGGGCATCCACAAAGGATACCAACGAGTCGCCGAAGGCGGCCGTTGGTATCAGGCGCGGCGGAGGTTCCAGAACAGGGGCGGCTGGCCCTTCAGCATGCCCGTCAGGTTCCGGCGATAGGCCGTCGGCTGGTAGTACATGCCGGTCGGCACATAGGGCACTTCGTCGAAGGCGATGCGCTGCATCTCCGTCGTCGCGGCCAGCGCCGCGGCGTCGTTCGGCGCGTCGAACCAGGCATCGCGCTGGGCTTCCATCGCCGGGATGGTCGGCCAGCCCGGCCAGGCATTCTCGCCATGGCCGCGGATCGAGGCGTGGCTCGCCGGGTTCCAATGGTCGACCCCCGACCAGAAGGTGAAGAAGCCGGACCAGCCGCCCTGTTCCAGCGCGTTGCGACTGCCGCGCCGTGCGACGACCGTGCCCCAGTCGGTGCTGACCAGCTCCACGTTGAAGCCCATGCGGCGGAACAGATCCGCACCCACCAGCGTCGCCGCGTTGATGGAGGCAAGGTCGGTCGCGTTCATCAGCACCAGCCGCGCGCCCATCGCGCCCGCCGCCTGCAACTCGGCCCGCGCCGCATCGATGTTCTTCCGCAGCCGGTCGAGCCCGACGCGGGAGGCGGAGGGCGATTCGGGCGCGAAATACCCGATCCCTTCCCGCCGCAGGTCGGGCCTGCCCTCGATGCCGGTCTGGCCGATCACCGCGGTCATGAAGTCCATCTGATTGACCGCCGTCAGCACAGCGCGGCGCACCGCCGGGTTGTTGAAGGGCGCGGTGAGGTGGTTCGGGCGGAAGATGCCGATCAGGCCAGTATTGTTGATCACATCGACCGTGATGTTGCGCGCATTGGCGCCGCGCATGAACAGCGGGAAGAGATCCGCCGTCGGCTGTTCCCACCAGTCGATCTCACCGCTCTGCAGCGCCGCCGCCGCCGTCGCCTGGTCGGACATGATGGTCCATTCGACGCGGTCGAAATGCGCCACCTTCGGCCCCGCCGTCATGGAAGGCGTTCCGGAGGACACCGGGACGTAGTCCGGGTTGCGCGCATAGGCGAGGCGCGAGCCCGGCACCCATTCGTTCTGGATGAAGCGGAACGGGCCGCTGCCCACGGCTTCGGTGATGTTGGTGAAGGCGTCCACATTGGCCAGCCGTTCCGGCATCACGAACAGGCAGCTCGTCGTCACCTTCGAGAAGGCCTCGAGCATCTTCGGGAAGGGCTTGTTGAGCCGGATCGAGAAGACGCGGTCGCTGTCCTCCGTCATGTCGGCGACGCGGGCCATCAGCACCTGGCCGAAGGCGTCGCGACGGCCCCAGCGGCGGATGGAGGCGATGCAGTCGCGCCCGCGCACGGCGGAGCCATCGTGGAAGCGCAGGCCCTCGCGCAGCGTGAAGCGCCACAGCAGCCCGCCATTCTCCACCACATGGCCCTGGACCATCTGCGGCACCGGCTCGAAGCGCTCATTCATGCCGTAGAGCTGGTCGAAGACCAGGAAGGCATGGTCGCGGGCGACGAAGGCGGTGTTGGTGAAGGGGTCGATGTTGCCGGGGTTGGCGTGCGGCACGTAGCGGATCGTGCGGGCCTGGGCCGGCTGGGCGATGGCGAAGCGTGGCAGGCCGGCAGCAGCGGCGGCGCCGGCGGCGCCGGCCAGCAGGTCGCGACGAAGCATGGATTGTTTCTCCCGAGTGAAGCGGGGGAAGGCTAGCGGGCAGGCGGCCTTCCACTCAAGGGGGCGTGACGCGCCCGGATTGACCCCGGGCGATCCGGCCGCATCTTGCGCGACACGCCCCGGCCCTCCGCCGGGGCAGAGGGAACCCGCATGCCGGACGCCATCGCCCGCCGCCTGGATAGCCTGATCGGGCCGGAGCGCAGCCGGACCCTGCTGCAATTCCTGCGCTTCGGCGTGGTCGGCACGGTCGGCTTCGTGGTGGATACGGCGGTGCTCTATGCGGGGCTGGCGCTCGGGCTCGGCCTCTATGGCGGGCGGGCGGTGTCCTACCTGGCGGCGGCGACCACCACCTGGGCGCTGAACCGCGCCTGGACCTTCCGCGGCCAGGGGCAAGCGCCGGTGATGCGGCAATGGGCTCTCTTCGTCGTCATCAACCTGGTGGGCTTCGCCTTCAACTACGGAACCTACGCCGCGCTCATCGCCGGTGTGGCATTCGTCGCACAGTATCCGGTGATCGGCGTCGCGGCGGGCAGCCTCGCGGGAATGCTGGGGAACTTTCTGTTGTCGCGCCGTTTCGTATTCGGCGGCGCGGCCCGCGCCCCAGATCCCTGACACAGGCTGACCAAGACAGTCCCGGATGCGCGCAGCGAACCCCAAGGCAGACCCCCACCTGTTCCCTGTCGCAGCCATCCCGGACACCGGGCCAGGCCATGCGGCGGAGTCCCTCCACGCCTTCCCCGCGGCCGAACTGGCCGGCATCACGCCACTTCGACCAGGGTTGCAGGACCCCGGCGCCTTCGCCCGCATCCCCGCCAACGACCGGGCGCCACCCCGCCCGACCTGGCCGCCGCTGGCGCTCGGCGGGGCGGTGCTGCTGCTGGATGTCGCAGCACTGGCCGGCGCGGGGCTGGGCGCGAATGCCATCGCCGGAGAGCCGGCGCTGGCGAATGAGGCGAAGGTGGTCGCGCTGGTGGTGGCGCTGACACTGGGCGGCGGGCTGCTGGCGGGCGCCTATGACCACCCTTTCCTGTTCGGCTTCCGCCGCCAGGCGCGGCGGATCGGTGCCGCGGCGCTGGCGGCCTTCGTCGCGACGCTCGCCGCCGCCTGGGCCTTCGGCGCGCTGGAACGGCTGGGCGCGCCCTGGCTCGGCGCCTTCGCGCTGTGCGGCGCGGCGGGGCTGGCCACGGGGCGTGGCATCGCGACCGGGCTCGCGGGGCGGCTGAAAGGCGCCGCGCGACGGACGGCGATCATCGGCACCGGGCCGCAGGCGGCGCGGCTGGTCGCGGCGCTGCAGCGCGACCCGGCGGGGCTCGAGGTGATCGGCGCGGTCGATGACCGCACCGCGCGCGGCGCGCTGCCGCGCGGCGTGAAGCTGCTGGGGGGCATGGCGCAACTCGCCGCGCTGATCCGGCGCGGCGAGGTGGATGTGGTCGCCATCGCCCTGCCCTGGTCGCAGGAAGCGCGGATCCTCGGCTTGCTCGACGAGCTCTCGGCCTTCCCGGTGGAGGTGCGCCTCGCGCCCGACATGATGGCCGCGCGGCTGCCAGGCACCGACCGCGCGCCGCTGCCGGCGCTGCTGTGCCGGCGGCCGATCTCGGGCTCGGGCGGGGCGGTGAAGGCGGGGCTCGACTACCTGCTGGCGGGGGCGGCGCTGGCGGTGGCGGCGGTGCCGATGCTGCTGATCGCGATCGCCATCCGGCTGGACAGCCCGGGCCCAGTGCTGTTCCGCCAGCGGCGCATCGGCTTCAACGACCGGCCATTCCAGGTCTTCAAGTTCCGCACCATGTTCGACGAGGCCGCCGACCATGATGCGCGGCGGCAGGTGCTGGCGGGGGATCCGCGCGTCACGCGCATCGGCCGGCTGCTGCGCCGCACCTCGCTCGATGAATTGCCGCAGCTGTTCAACGTGCTGCGCGGGGAGATGAGCGTGGTCGGCCCGCGCCCGCACGCCCCCGGCACCCGCGCCGGCACCCGCCGCTTCGATGAGGTGGTGGCGAACTACGCCGCGCGGCACCGGGTGAAGCCCGGCCTGACGGGCCTCGCGCAGGTGCGTGGCCTGCGCGGCCCGACACCGGATGAGGAATTGCTGCTGCGCCGGGTCGAGAGCGACCTGGAATACATCGCCCGCTGGTCGCCCTGGCTCGATCTGCAGATCATCCTCCGCACGCCGCTGGTGGTGTTGCGGGCGCGGAACGCGCTGTGATGAACTCGGAGATCCGCCACATCGCGGGCGCGCGGGGCCCGGCGGCCGCGGTGGAGGCCGATGTCGTCATCCTCGCCCTCGACCGGGCGGAGGAGACGGTGGCGGCCATCGCCTCCGCCCGTGCGCAGCAGGGCGTCGCGAAGCATGTCTGGATCGCCGACCAGGGCAGCCGCCCGGATGCGCTCGCGCGGCTCGCCGCCGCCGTGGGGGGCGCGCAGGATGCGACGCTGGTGCGGCTTGCGCGCAACCACGGCGTCGCGGGCGGGCGCAACCGCGCCAGCGCGCTCGGCCGCGCGCCCTTTATCTTCGCGCTGGACAATGACGCGGAATTCGCCACGCCGGACACGCTGGCGGCCGCCTGCGCGGCGCTCCGCGCGGATCCCGGCCTCGGCGCCATTGCGTGTCGCATCACGGTGCATGCGACGGGGCAGGACGATCTGTCGTCCTGGGGCTATCCGCTCGGGCTGCTGCCGCGTTCGGCGGGGGCCTTCGACGCGGCGACCTTCGTCGGTGCCGGCCATGCGCTGCGCCGCGCGGATTTCGAGGAAGCGGGCGGCTATGACGAGGCGCTGTTCTTCACCTGGGAGGAATTCGACCTCGCGCTGCGGCTGATCAATATGGGGCGGCGCATCCGCTATCGCGGCGACATCGTGGTGCGCCACAAGGTGAGCCCGGAGGCGCGCATGGCCTGGAACGGGACGCGCTGGCACCATTTCGTGCGGAACCGGCTGTATGTCGCGCTCAAGCACGGCGCGCATCCGGCGGTGCTGCTGCCGCGCTTCCTGGCCTACCAGCTGAAGGGCGCGCGCAACGGTGTGTTGGCGCAGGGGCTTAGCGCGGGGCCGGCGGCGCTGGCGCTGGCGCGGCAATTCCGCCCGGCGCCGGGCACGGCGCATCTCTATGGCCCGACGCAGGCGGCGCGCGCCTATCTGGCGCGGAATGATGCGGCGCATCGCGGCGGCTGGATCGCGCGGCTGCGGCGCGAGGTGCTGGGCGGGCTACAGGCGCCCAGCGCGCCGCAGCGCTGACCTCTCGCGCCACAGCAGGCCGAGTATGGCGGGGTCGTCCACCAGGTAGCGCCGCGCCAGCCGCTTCGGGTCCTGCGCCAGCCGCCACGCCCATTCCATCCCGGCGCGCTGCACCAGGCGCGGCGCGCGCGCCTCCTCCCCCGACAGAAAGCGCAGCGATGCGCCGACGCAGAGCGCGGTGCCGCGGGCATGGCCGCGCCGCAACAGCGCGCGCGCCACCATCTCCTGCCGCGGGGAGCCAACGCAAAGGAAGGTGAAGCGCGCGGCGGAGGCTTCCACGAAGCGCAACGCGGCCTCGAAGGCGGCGGGGTCGGCCTCGAAGCCCATCGGCGGGTCGTGGTGGTGCAGCGCACGCAACCCATAGCGCGCCGCGACCGCCGCCGCCGTCGCCGCGCTGCCGCCAAGCATGGCGAGCGGCGCGTCCGGCTCGCTCACGGTCGCGAGAAGCCGCGCCGTCAGGTCGCTGCCCGGCACGACGGGCGGCGCCTTGAGCCCCAGCAGGCGCGCGATCCGCGCGACCACGCGGCTGTCCAGCAGCCGCCACGCCGCGTCGCGATAGAGCGGGCCGTAGCGCGCCGGATCGCGCGCGAGCCGGACGAGGTGATCGGCATTCGGCGTGACGAGATAGGCGAAAGGTGCCCCGGCAGGGCGCGCCGCCAGCATCGCCAGCGCGGCATCCTCTCCCACCTCGTCGAAGTCGAGGCCGAGCAGCCGCGTCATCCGGACCGCCCCGGGCCGAAGGCGGCCCGCCAGAGGCGGGCCGAGGCCGCGAACGCGGCCCGCGCGCCAACCAACCGCATGGCCCTGCGGGCCGGCGCGTCGCGCGCAGCCAAGGCCGCGGATGCGGCCGCCCGGCGCCTGAGGGCCATTAAAGCGCCGCGCGCAGCCGCACCAGCACCAGGTTGCGGTCGTATTCCTCAAGCCCCGCACTCGCGTTCAGGCGCCACGCATACTGGTAGGAGGCGACGAGGGAGAAGTTGCGGTTGATCAGCCAGCGCGCGGAGACGCCGGCATAGGCGTCCGTCGCATGCTCATCGGGCTGCTGGTATTCGTCGTACTCGACCCCAGTCTCGGCGCCGAGGATGACGTTGCGGAGGTATTCGTGGTCCACCCGGACCAGCCCGGTGGTTGCGACATAGGACACCGCATTGCCGCGGATCGATTCCCGCACGTCGCGGCGCACCACGCCGCTGACGGTCGTCAGCAGCGTCGGCTGCCAGGTGAGGATGCCGGTGAAGGTGGGGGCGGAGAGTTCCTTCAGATCGGGGCTGGAGTATTCGCGCCGCAGATAGCCGATCTCGCCGCTGAAGCCCCAGACGCCGTCGAAATCATAGGTGAAGCCGACCAGGCCGGACCAGGTGTCGCTGTCGCGCCCGCGCTGGCTGCCGTCCTGGTAGACGATGTTCTGGTAGCGGATGACGCCGTTCACGAAGCGGCCCGGCGCCAATTCGTAGTTTAGGCCGAAGGCGGCGATGGCGCTGTCGAAGTCGAAGACCGAGACATTGCCGGGCGGGATGCCCCCCGGCGTCGTCGCCGGCCCCGCATCGATGTCGGAAAAGCGGTAGCCGCGCCAATTGCCCAGCAACAGCGCGCCGACGCGGTTCAGCCGGGTCCGCCCCTGCGCCTGCACTTCATTGTAGGTGTAGGGAACCGGGCGGAGGAGGCCCGCTTCCTGCACATCGACGCTGGCGCTGCTCAGATGCTCCTGGACGAAATTGTAGAAGGCCTCGACGCTGGTGTCGGGCGTCAGGTCGTAGCGGCCGGACAGGCCGACGGCGAAATCCGTCCAGTCCTGGTCGGTTTCGCTGAAATAGCTGCGTTGCAGGATGCGCCCCGTGGCGCCGACGGCATGGGTGCTCCAGTCGCTGCGGATCGCCGCCTCCGCGCTCAGTGCGGCGAAGCCGTCGCTCAGGCGGTTATCCCGCGTGCCCTGGATGTTGCTGTCGTAGCCGAGCCCCGCTTCCGCCGCGACGGTGGCGCGGAAGGCGCCGAGCCGGACGCCGAGCGGGTCGAAATCCGCCCGCGGGCGATCCGCGACGGTCTGGCCGCGCTGGATCTCCCCGCGCGGCACCGCCTGTGCCAGGGCGAGGCCGGGCAGCAGCCCCGCCCCGAACGCCGCAACGATCCGCCACCGCCATGCCACCACGCGAGACACTCCGGGTTCGAGAGGCCGTGGGGTGGTGCTAGCACGGGGGCCGGAACGATCGCGTTCAACGAAACGACATCGCCGCTCACGATAGGTTCATCAGTTTGCGCGAATTCTCGCGCACGAATACACGTCATGCGTGTATGTCGGGCCAGGCATCGGGACCGCCGGACGGATCGTGGCCGCCGGGTGGGTCGGTGCCGCCGGGCAAAATGGAAGCATTTCGGACAAAGGCGGAGGCCAAAATGCTGTCACATGCGCGCCGCGCCCTGCACAGCGCCGCAAAAACGATACGTCAGGACGCCATTCCGGACTGTATAGACCCTCTGGCCAACGGGCTCTCGTTTTCGCGAGTTGTGATCGCCAACTTGGTGGCAATCGACGTCAGGGGCGTGCTAGCGCTGGCCGCGATATCGGGGGAGGCTCCGCGTCTCGGCGCGCTCCGTGATGTATTCGCGCCGATTGATACGCGGCTTTTTGCAGGACCTTGAACGCCATGCTGCGTCCCATGCCGCTGAACATCGGGGGGTCCGACCTCCCGGCCGAGACGGTGCTGTCCAAGGCCGTCGCCGCCTGCCGGCGGCAGCTGGTGGCGGTGGCCGTGTTCAGCGGCGTGGTGAACCTGCTGCAGCTGACGGTCTCGCTCTACATGATGCAGGTGTTCGACCGCGTGCTGTCCACGCGCAGCCTCGACACGCTGTATTACCTGACGGCGATCGCCGTCTTCGCGCTGCTGGTGATGGCCGTCCTGGATGGGCTGCGGGGCCAGGTGATGCAGCGGCTGGCGAGCTGGATCGAGGGCAAGGCCGCCCCGGAAGCCTTCCTCCGCGCCATCGAGAGCCAGCTGCGCGGCCGCCCGTACCGGATGGAGGCGCTGCGCGATCTCGCCGCCTGCCGCAGCTGGATGGGCTCGCCCGCCTCCCTCACGCTGTTCGACGTCCCCTGGGTGCCGATCTTCCTGGCTGTCATCTTCCTGCTGAACCCGCTGCTGGGCTGGATCGCGCTGGTCGGGGCGGCGCTGCTGTTCCTGCTGACGCTGGCCAATGAATGGGCAACCGGCACGCTGCTGCGCCAGGCCTCCACCGGCGCCATGGCCAGCCAGCGCCGGGCCGAGAGCATCGTGCGCAATGCGGAGGTGATCGACAGCATGGGCATGGGGCCGGCGGTGCTGCAGCGCTGGCGCGAAGGCCTCTCCGCCTCCCTCCCTCAGCAGGACCGCGCGGCGGATCGCGCGGCGCTGATGCTGTCGATGACGCGCTTCCTGCGGCTGGCCGTGCAGGTCGCGGTGCTCGGCGTGGGCGCGCTGCTGGTGCTGGAACAGCAGATCACGGCCGGCGCCTCCATCGCCGCCTCCATCATCATGGGGCGTGCGCTGGCGCCGGTGGAGCAGATGATCGGCGGCTGGAAGCAGCTGGTGCAGGCGCGGCAGGGCTATCGCCGGCTGCTCGCCTTCCTGGCGCTGCCGCGGCTGCGCCCGCCGGGCATGGCGCTGCCCGAGCCAACCGGGCGGATCGCGGCGGAACGCGTGACCTTCGGCTTCCCCGGCCAGCCGGTCGCGATCATCAAGGGCGTGTCCTTCAACCTCTCGGCTGGCGAATCGCTGGCCGTCATCGGCCCCTCTGCGGCGGGCAAGACCACGCTGATCCGCCTGCTGATCGGCACCTTGCAGCCTTCCGCCGGCACGGTGCGGCTGGATGGCGCCGATGTGTTCACATGGCTGCGGGAGGATTTCGGCCGCCATGTCGGCTACCTGCCGCAGGATGTGGAGCTGTTCGACGGCACCGTGCTGCGGAACATCGCCCGCATGGCCGACCCAGATCCGGAGCTGGCCTTCGAGGCCGCGCGGCTGGCCGGCTGCCATGAGATGATCCTGCGCCTGCCGCAGGGCTATGACACCGAGATCGGCGATGGCGGGCAGCATCTGTCGGGCGGCCAGCGCCAGCTGATCGGGCTGGCCCGCGCGCTGTACGGCGCGCCCAAGCTTGTGGTGCTGGACGAGCCCAATTCGAACCTGGACGGCGATGCCGAACAGGCGCTGATCCGCGGCATCGAGGAATTGAAGCGGCAGGGTGTGACGGTGGTCCTCGTCTCCCACCGCCCAACCCTGGTGCAGGGCGTGGACAAGGTGCTGCTGATGCGCGACGGCGCGGTAGAGGCCTTCGGCCCGCGCGCCGAGGTGCTGAAGCGCCTGGTGCAGCAGGCAAGGCCGGCGGAAGTGCCGTCCAACCGCGTCGAGGGAGCCGGCCGATGAGCGACGTCACCCTCACCCCCGGCTCCGCCGCCGAACCGCCGCGCGCCGCGCTCGCCCCCCGCCCGACTGGCGCGCCGCCGGCGCTGTGGAAGCCGGCCGAGGAGGCGCTGGTGCTGGACGCGCCGCGCCCGCGCACCCGCGCGCCCGTGCTGTTCGGCTGGGTCATCGTGCTGGTCTTCGTCGTCGGCTTCGGCGCCTGGGCGGCGATCACCCCGCTGGCCGAGGCCGCGATCGCCGGTGGGCTGCTGAAGGTGGAAGGCACGCGCCGCACCGTGCAGCATTTCGAAGGCGGCATCGTGCGCGAGATCCTGGTGCGCGACGGCGACCAGGTGCGGCAGGGCCAGGTGCTGCTGCGCCTGGACCAGCCGCAGGCCGGCCAGCAGACCGAGACGCTGCGCAGCCAGCGCTGGGCGCTGGTGGCGCAGGATGCCCGCCTGATGGCGGAGCTGGCCGGCAACGGCGACATCGCCTTCCCCGCGGAGCTGTCGGGGCATGAGGCCGCGCGCGCGCAGGATGCGGTGGCGGGCCAGATCAACCTCTTTCAGGCCCGGCGCACCGCGCTGGACAGCCAGATGACCGTGCTGCAAGCGCGGATCGAGCAGTTCGAGGCGCAGATCCGTTCCTCGGACGCGCAGCGGGAAGCGCAGTCGCAGCAACTGGTGCTGCTACGCGCCGAGGAATCGAACACCGCCACCCTGCTGGCCCAGGGCCTCGCGCGGCTGCCGCAACTTCTCGCGATCCAGCGGCAGGTCGCAGCGACCGTCGGCAACATCGCCGACATGGGCAGCCAGATCGAAAGGTCCCGCGCGCAGATCGCGGAATCCGAACGCGAGATGCGCCGCCTGCGCGACACCCGCATCCAGGAAGTCTCGACCGAGCTGCGCGAGGTGCGCGTGCGCCTGGCGGAGACCGAAGAACGCCTCCGCGCGGCGGAGAATGTCTCGACCCGGCTCGACATCACCGCGCCGGAGGCAGGGATCGTGATCAACCAGCGGTTCTTCACGCTGGGCGCGGTGGTGCGGCCGGGCGATCCGGTGATGGAGATCGTGCCGGTACGCGACCGCATCATCGCCGAGGTGAATGTCCAGCCGAATGACATCGAGGTGATCCACCCCGGCCTGCTGGCGGAAATCCGCCTGCCCGCCTTCAAGTCGCGGCTGGTGCCCTATCTGCACGGGACGGTGACCTTCGTCGCCTCCGACATCACCGAGGACGAACGGCGCGGCACCGCCTATTACCGCGTGCAGATCGAGATCGACGAAAGCCAGCTTCGCGCGCTGGACGGCGTGCAGCTGCGGCCGGGCATGATGGCGGAAGCCCTGATCCGCACGGGGGAACGTTCCTTCGCCCGCTACCTGCTGCAGCCGGTCTTCGACAGCTTCCACCGCGCCTTCCGCGAACAGTAGCGCAGGCCAGAACACAATCCCGCGCCCCCGCTGGCGGCTGCAAGCCGCCAGCGCCATAACTTCCAGAATGGACGGAACCGCAGCATGACCGGCCCCACGATCTTCGCCGACGGCATCGTCGATGTGCATATCGCCAACGGCGTCGCCCGCATCACCCTCGGCGCTGTCAGCGGCCAGCAGGACCAGCGCCCCGCCGCCTCGGGTACGCTGATCCTGCCGGTGGTGCAGCTGCCCACCCTTGTTCGCGTTCTGGGCGAGGTGACGCGCCAGATGGAGGAGCGTGCGAAGGAGGCGATGGCGAAGGCGCAAGCCGGCGCGGCCGCGCCCGGTGGCGAAGCGGCGCCCGCGACCGGCGCCTTCCGCTTCAACGGCTGAGCCGGCGGCGGTGCAGCCAGCCCCGGCTCTCACCGCCATCATCTGCACCCATGCGCGGCCGCACTATCTGGCCGCCTGCCTCGCCGGGCTCGGCGCGCAGCAGGGCGGGGCTTGCGACACCGTCGTGGTGGACAGCGCATCCGCTGGCCCGGCGGCAGCGGAGATCGCGAGGCTGGCCATGGCTGCGGGCGCGCGGCTGATCCGCACGGAACGCGCCGGCCTGTCCCATGCGCGCAACCTCGGCCTCGCGGCGTCCGGCGCCACATGGACCGCCTTCCTCGACGATGATGCGGTGCCCGCGCCCGACTGGGCGGCGCGGATGGCAGCCGCCATCGCAGCCCTGCCGCCGGAAGCCGCCGCGCTTGGCGGGCGCATCATCCCCGAATGGGAAAGCCCCCTGCCCGGCTGGTGGCCGCCCGCGCTGCGCGGCGTGCTGACCATCGTGGAGTGGGACGGCGTGGGGGAGCAAGGGCGGAACCTGCCGCCAGGGGTGGCCGTCTACGGCGCCAACATGGCCTTCCGCACCGATGCGCTGCAGGAGATCGGCGGCTTTCCAGAAGAACTCGGCCGCGTCGGCAACCGCCTGCTGTCGGGCGAGGAGGTGGAGGCGCTGGACCGCCTGCGCGCGCGCGGCCTGCGCGTGTTCTACGACGGCCGCATCGTCGTGCGACACAGCATCCAGCGCGACAGGCTGAAGCCCGGCTGGCTGCTGTCGCGCCTGCATTGGCAGGGCGCGACAGATGCGCTGCGCGACCGGCGGCGCGGCGTCGCGCTGCGCATGGCAGGGGCGGCGGCGAAGCTTGTGGTTCAGGCGCCGCTGCTGCTGTTCCCCTCGCACGCGACCAGTTTACTCCGCGCGCGCTGCGGCGCGGCCTACAACCTCGGCTATCTGCGCGGCGCGCTGCAATCGGATTGAAGCGGCCGACGCCAGCGGGGGAAGTGGGGCATGCAGGGCTGCGTCACGCGGCGGGCATTGCTGGCGGCGGGGCTCGCGCCCGCCCTGCCGGCGATGGCGCAAGACATGCCGGGGCCTGATCCGCGCGCGCGCTTCGCGGCGCTCGGCCTCGGCGCCAATCTGGAACGCTGGTTTCCGGTGGCGGCAGACCAGCGCCCGCGCCGGCTGGGCCGTGGCTGGTGGCAGGGGCTGCGCGCGCAGGGCTTCGACCATGCGCGCCTGTTTTTCCCGCGCGAGGCGGGGGATGGCGAAGACGTGCCGCGCCTGTTCCTGACGGCGGTGGAGGATGCGAATGCGGCCGGCCTGCCCGTGCTGCTCGGCCTCGACGATCTGTTCCACGCAGAGGATCCCTGGCCGGAGGCGCGGCTGCGGCGCATGGCCGCGCGGGCGCGGATCTTCGCGCGCGCGACCGATCCGGCGCTCGTCGTGCTCGCGCCGCTGAACGAGCCCGCCTTTCCTTCCGCCGCCACATGGCGGCCCGTGCGCGACCGGCTGCTCGGCCTGGTGCGCGCCGAGGCGCCGCGACATGTGCTGATGTGGGGCGGGCATGAATGGTGTTCCTGGCGCTCGCTGTTGCCGATCACGCCCCCCGCCGACCCGCTGACCATCGCGGAGGTGCATGACTACCAGGGGGGCGACGCCGCCGGGATCGCGCGGCGCTTCGGCGATGTGCGGGGCTGGAGCCGGCGGCACGGCGTGCCCGCGATGGTGACCGAACTCGGCGGCGCGCTGCCACATGCCGAGGATGAGCAGGCCTGGGCCGAGGATCTTCTTCGCATCCTGCCGGCGCTGCGCCGGCTGGGGCTGCCGGCGACGCTCTGGGCGGTGACGCATGGCGGCCATTGGCGGCTGCAATCGGGGGGCGGCCCGGCGCTGCGGCCCACCCTCGCCGCCGCGATCAGGCGCTGAGCCGGCGCGCCGCCGGCACCTCCACAACGCGCCACGCCAGCCAGCCCAGCGCGGCGCTGGCAACCAGGCCGCCGGCCATCAGCGCGATCCGCGCCCCTTGCCCCGGTTCCGCCACGCGCAGCAGCACCACCAGCGCGGCTTCGACGAAGACCCAGGCGAGGTAGATGCCGAAGGACGCCTCGCCGAGCCGCCAGGCGAGGTCGCGCGGCGCCGCGCGGCCCGGGGCCTCCATGCCGAGCCGCACGACGAGCGCCACGAGCCCCGCCACCGCCACCACATCCTGCCCCGCCCAGATCCCGATCGGGACGAGCAGCACCGCCGCCGCAGCAGAACCGCCCGGCACCGCGCGCAGCGTGACCAGCCGCGCGAGGGCGAGGCCCAGCACGAATTCCAGCCCGAATCTCACAAGGCCGAGATGGAGCGTGCGGTTCAGCTGCGCGCCATCCGCCAGCGTGCCCAGCCAGAAGAGCCCCGCCATCGCCGCGGCGACGATGGCCCAGCAGCCCGATGCGCCGCGCGCGGCCAGCAGCGGCAGGAGCAGCGGAAAGGCCAGCGTCCCCGCCCAGATCGCTGACAGCGCCCAGGATGGGTAGTTCCAGGCATGCTGCGCCGTCGTTTCCCACGCATGCAGCAGCAGCGCCTGCATCAGCAATTCGTAAGCGCCGAAGCGCTGCGGCTCGTTGACGCGGAACCCCGCCAGCATCGCCGCCCCCACCAGCAGCACCAGCGCGCCGAGTGCGGCCAGGTGCAGCGGGAACAGCCGCTCCGCGCGCCGCCGCACGAAGCCGGCATAGCCCGCGAGCCCCACCGGCGCGCGATGCCGATAGCCGAGGAACAGCGCGAAGCCCGACAACACGAAGAAGCCATCGACGCCGAGATAACCCTTCAGCGCCAGCGCTTCCGCCACGTGAAACCCGCCCAGCGCGCGCAGCGCGAGTTCCAGGTGGTAGACCAGCACCCAGGCGATCAGGAACGCCCGCAGCCGGGTCAGCGCCGCGAGCCGTTCGGGCTTCGCGCCCCGCAACTCGCGCTGGATGATACCGGCCGCCATCATCCACCTCTCCCGATCCTGATTGGGCCGCGCCGCGCCCCGCATGGCAGAACGCGGGTCCATGCGAACCGTTCCACCCGCGCTTCTGTTCGCCACCCTCGCCCTGGCCTCGGTCACGGGGCTGCTGATGGCCGCCATCGTGGCGCCGCCCATGGCGCTCGCGCTGCTGCCCGCGGTCGCGGCGCTGCTGGTCGCGCTGCTGTTCTACGAGGCGCCGGTGCTGGCGGTGGCGCTGCTGGCGGGCTGCTATGGCCTCGCGCTCGATCTCCAGCTCGATCTCCTGGCGGCGAGTGGGGCGGGCGGGGGCGTGGGCACGCTGGGGGCGGCGGTGGTGAAGATCATACCCTTCGGCATCGCGGCGATGCTGTGCCTGCGCCACGGCCTCGCGCCCGCGATCAACTGGCCGTTCCTGGCTTTCGCGGTGGTGGCGACGGTCAGCATCGCGGTGCTGCCGATGGGCCGCGTGTCCAGCTTCGGAGAGATGGCGCGAAGCTTCGTCGGCTCCACCGCGCCCTTCGTGCTGGCCTTCGCCGCCGCGCCGCGCGCCTTCTGGTCGGCGCTGTGCAAGGCGGTGGTCTTCGTGCCGCTGATCAGCGCGGCGGTCGGGCTGTTCGTCGCGGCGCCGATCGGATTCCACCCCGCCTTCGACATCAACTGGCGCTTCCAGGGGCTGCATTCCGCGCCCTTCCTGGCCGGGTTCTGCACCACGGCGATCTTCGCCGCGACGCTGGAATATCTGCGCGGCTTCCGCCTGCGCTGGCTGCTGCTGGGGGGGGCAGCGCTGGCGGTGCTGCTGGCCACCCAGGCACGCGCGCCGATGGCGGCCGTCATGCTGTTCCTGCTTTGCGTGCTGCTGCTGTCGGGGCGGCACGTGCTGCCGGCGAAGCGCAAGCTTGACCTGATCATGGTCGGGCTGGTGCCGGCGGCGCTGCTGCTCGGGCCGCTTGTCGTGCTGGCGCTGGACCGCACGCTGGGCGGCGACGAGTTCAGCCAGTTCTCGGGCCGCGACGTCATCTGGCCCTACTTCCTGCAGGCGATCGAGACGCGCCCGCTGTTCGGCTACGGGTTGGGCGCGGGCAAGCTGATCGTGGACCCCGAGGATCCGCAGATCCGCCTGATCGGGTCGAGCGCGGCGCATAACGAGTATCTCCGCATCGCGGTCGATGCGGGCATCTTCGGTGTCGTCGCTGTGTTCGGCGCCATCATAGCCTGGGTCTGGGGCGGCACGCGCGGGGCGCGGCCCGCCGACCGGCTGGTGCTGCGCTGCGCGCTGGTGGCGGCGCTGCTGCATGCCGGCTTCGACAACACGCTGATCGCCAGCACGGCGGTGATCCAGTTCGCCTGGTTCACCGCCGCCCTGGCGCGGGCGCGGATGGAACGGGCCGAGGCGCGGCGGGGCGACCGCATCCGCGCGGCCATCGCCCGCCGCGCAGCCCGGGCAGCCATGCCCAGCGGACAGGGATGAACGCACCGCTGCACAAAGGGCAGGTGACGCGCGAACGCCGGCTCGACCTCGACCGCGCCAAGGGCCTCGCGATCCTGCTGGTGGTGGCGGGCCATATCGTCGCCGCCGCGCCGCCGCCCGGCGCGGAATGGTGGGATTGGCCGCGCACCGCGCTCTACAGCTTCCACATGCCCTTCTTCCTGTATCTCAGCGGCTATGTCGCCTGGCTGAGCGGCGGCATCGTCTTCCCCGCGGCGGAGACGCCGCGCCACGCCGCGCGGCGCGCAAAGCGCCTGCTGCTGCCCTTCTTCCTGCTCGGCATCGTCGTGCTGCTGGGCAAGCTGCTGGCGCAGGAGGTGGTGCATGTGGACAACCGCGCCTCCGGCCTTCTCTCCGGCCTGCGCGACCTGGTGGTGACGACGGAGAACAGCCCGGCGACCTTCATCTGGTTCCTGCTGGTGCTGTTCCTCTGTTCCGTGCTGGCGCCGCCGGTGTGGCGGGTGGCGGGGCTGCCGGGGCTGATGGGGGCGGGGCTGGTGCTGCTGGCGCTCGAACCGCCCGCGCTGTTCTACCTGGACCGCTTCGCGCGGCATGCGCTGTTCTTCGCCGTCGGCGTCGCGGTGGCGCGGCATGAGGCATCGTGGCTGCCGATCTTCGTCGCCTGGCAGCCGGCCTGGTGGGCCGCCTTCGCCGCGAGCCTGGCGGCGGCGCTGGCGGGATGGCTGCCGGGGGATTGGGCGCTGCTGGCCTGCGGGCTTGCCGCGATCCCGGCGCTGCACGGGCTGGTGCGAGGGGCAGGCTTCGCGCGGGCGTCGTGGCCGCTGGCGCTCGGCCGCTACACCATGGCGATCTACCTGTTCAACGTGATCGCGATCGGCGTGGTGAAGGCGGCGCTGATCGCGCTCGGCGTGCCCTGGACCGGGGCGGGCTTCGCCATCCACGCCCCCGCCCTGCTACTGGCCGGCATCGCGCTGCCGGTGCTGGCGAAGCGGCTTGTGCTGCGGCGGGTGCCGGTGCTCGACCGGATGACGGATTAGGTGTTCCCCACGAAACCGTGCTGCGCCAGAGGCGCGACGCGGCTCCGCGGGGTCCCCAGCCTCGACAGGCTAATGCAACAGCCCCGCCTCCGCGCAGGCGCGTTCGCAGCGGCGGCAGGCTTCGGCGCAGACGCGGCAATGGGCGTGCATGCCCGCATGGCGTTCGCATTCCTCGGCGCAGACCCGGCAGGCGGTCTCGCAGGCCGTCAGCAGCTGCGCCGTGGCCTCCTGGTCAGTGCCGGTGCGGCGGGAGGCGACGGCGCCGGCCGCGAGACAGATATCGGCGCAATCCAGGTCGAAGCGGATGCATTGCGCGAGCTTCGCGACATCCTTCTCCCCCAGGCAGGCATCGGCGCAGGCGGTGCAGGCCTGGGCGCAATCGTAGCATTCCTCGATGCAGCGGATCAGCGCATCGTCGGTCTTGCCGCGCAGCTGCGGATGCGCGCGGATCATTTCCATCGCATGCATGGTCCAGCTCCTTCTTCTGTTGGGTGGCGGGGGCCGGCTGGGCGGGGCCACGCCACCGGGGAAGAACGCCGGCGGGGCGGGTGAGTTCACGGCAACCGGCGCAGGCACGTCCGAGATTGACGCATCGGCCCCGTAGATCCCCCTCACACCATGAGGGAGTGGGGTCGTGCCGTCCTACCGCACCAGCCCGCCACGCGCGCGGGGCGCCCTGCCGCCCGCCATCCGGGCGCGCCTGCTGCGCTATGCCCGCGCCGCGCTGCACGGCATCCGGCCGGGCTCGCGCGAGGCCTGGGCGCTGATGCGCTGGCTGGCGAACCATGCAGGCCCGCTGGGCCTCGCCATGCCGCCCGCCCTGGTCGCGGAATGGGCCGACCCGCTGGACCCCACGCCACCCGGCGCCGCCGCCTGGCGGACGCTGCGCGACCTGCTCGACGCCCAGCCGGCCCTAACCCGCGCCCAGCGCCCCTTCGCGGCGCTGGCGGCGGCGCTCGGCCTGGACCGGACGGAGGAAGCGATCCTCACGCTCGCCGCCGACTACCGCGCCTTCGCCGCGGCCGAATTGCTGTGGGACGAGATCGCCACCCATCGCGGCGGCCGCGGGGTGATGGAGGCGGATGCGGGCCTCTTCGCGCTGCTGCTGCAGGTTACCCAGGCCGAGGTGACGGCGCGGCTGCGGGCGGACGCGCCGCTGCGCGCAACGGGTGTGCTGCGCCTGGATGAGGACCGGCAGATCAGCCTGCTGCCGCGCCTGCTGCGCCTGGCGGCGGATCCCGCCCCGCCGGCCGATCTCCGCGCCGCGCTGCTGGGCGGACAGGCGAAGGCAACGCTGCCCTTCGAAGCCTTCGCCCATCTGGGCGCCGAAGCCGCGCGCGTGCGGGCGCTGCTGCGCGGCGCGCTGGCCGAACGCGCGCCCGCCGTGCATGTGCTGCTCCACGGCCCGCCCGGCACCGGCAAGACCGCCTTCGCCGCCACACTCGCCGAGGCCTGCGGCGTCCCGCTGCATGAGGTCGCGACGGAAGGCGAGGAAGCGGAGGAACTCGCCCGCGCCGAACGCCTCGCGGCGCTGAGGCTGGCGCAGCGGCTGGTGGGCGGCGGGCCACCCGCGCTGCTGCTGCTGGATGAGGCCGAGGATCTGTTCGACCCCGGCTTCGAGCTGTTCCGCCGCACCCCGCGCCCCGGCAGCCGCGCCTTCATCCATCGGTTGCTGGAGGCCTCCCCCGCCCCGGTGATCTGGACCGCG
Source organism: Roseomonas mucosa (assembly GCA_945878375.1). Classification (GTDB taxonomy): domain Bacteria; phylum Pseudomonadota; class Alphaproteobacteria; order Acetobacterales; family Acetobacteraceae; genus Falsiroseomonas; species Falsiroseomonas mucosa_A. The sequence goes on from CAMDWG010000001.1 coordinate 68,612, forward strand.
AACGACCTGACCAGCTTCAGCCCCGCCGTGCTGCGCCGCATGGCCTGCTGCATCGAGCTTCGCATCCCACCCCCCAGGGTGCGGGAGCGATTTTGGGAAGATGCCTCCGCCCGCGAAGGCGTTGCGCTGCCGCCGGGCGAAGCCGCGCGGCTGGCGCGGCTGCTGCCCGCCGCCCCGGCGCTTGCGCGATCCGCGATGCGCGCGGCAAGGCTCGCGGGCGGGGATGCGGAGACGGTGCGCTGGGCGGTGCAGGGCGTGGCCCGCGCCATGGCCGGCGGCCGCCTGCCCCCGCCGGAAGGCCTCGGCGAGACCTTCGACCCCGCCTTGGTCCAGGCCGATTGCGACCTTGTGGCCTTGGCCGAAAGGCTGGCCGCGCCCGATGCGCCACGCCGCGTCTCCCTGCTGCTGTCCGGCCCGCCGGGGTCGGGCAAAAGCGCCTATGCGCGGCACCTGGCTGATCGCATGGGCCTGCCGCTGGTGGTCAAGCGCGCCTCGGACCTGCTTGGCATGTATGTCGGCCAGACGGAGCGGCTGATCGCCCAGGCCTTCGCCGAAGCGCGGGAGGGGGCCGCGATGCTGGTCTTCGACGAGGCCGACAGCCTGCTGGCGGAACGCGGCCTGGCCACGCGAAGCTGGGAGGTGAGCCAGGTGAACGAGATGCTGACCTGGATGGAACGCCACGACCTGCCCTTCTGCTGCACGACGAACCTGGCGGAGCGGCTGGATACGGCGGCGATGCGGCGCTTCCTGGTCAAGGCGCGCTTCGGCTTCCTCGCACCTGTGCAATGCGATCTGGCCTGGCGCCGCACCTTCGGCACCGCGCCGCCACCGGGCCTCGCGGCGCTGGACCGGCTGACGCCGGCGGATTTCGACCTGGTGCAACGCGCGGCCGAAATCGGTGGCCATGCCGGCGATGCGGCCGCGCTGCTGGCGGCGCTGGAGCGGGAACAGCGCGCGAAGCCGGGGGCGAGCGGGCCGATCGGGTTCCGGGCGTGATTCGTTAACGAATCCTGGAAAGCCCCGCGCGCCTGCCGCATCCTCCACCCTGGGTTGAGATGGGATGGAGCAGCGGATGCCGGACCGCCACGAGAAGCTGGCCCAGGCGCTCGGCCTGATCATGTCGCTGGCCGCCACGCGCTACGGGCGGACGATGACGGAGATGATGGAGGAGCTGGATTGCAGCCGCCGCACCGCGGAACGGCTGCTGGCCGCGATCCGCCAGGCCTGCGTGGATGTCGAGGAAGTGCGGACCGATGAGCGCGAGAAGCGCTGGCGGATGCGACCCAACCGCCTGGTCGGCGCCGTCCGCATGACGGCGGAGGAAGTGGCGGAGATCGAGGCCGCCGCGCTGCGACTGGCGCAGGATGGGCTGCCCGCCCGCGCGGCGACGCTGCGGCAGGCCGCGAACAAGCTGCGCGCGATGATGGACGACGCCGCGCGCCGCCGCACGGAATCCGACGTGGAAGCGCTGATGGCCAGCGAAGGGCTGGCGTCCCGCCCCGGTCCGCGCGTGGTGGTGGGCGATGGCGTCATCGAGACGCTGCGCCACGCGCTGCTCGCGGGGCAACGCGTGCGGCTGGGCTATCGCGGCACGAAGGGCGAGGTGCGCGAACACCTGCTGGAGCCCTGCGGGCTGGTCTATGGCACGCGGCCCTATCTGCTGGCGGTGAAGCCGGGCGAGGCGGATGCGGTGATGTGGCGGCTGGATCGCGTGACCTTCGTGGAGGCCACGGAGGAAGGCTTCGTGCCGCGCGCCGGCTTCGATGTCGGCACGCTGATGCGCGACAGCTTCGGCGTGTGGCGGGAAGCGCCGATGGATGTGGTGCTGCGCTTCGACACGCGCGCGGCGGCCGATGCCGCCGGCTGGCGCTTCCATGCGAGCCAAGTCGCGGAACCGCAGCCGGATGGCAGCCTGATCCTGCGCTTCCGCGCCGGTGGGATCGAGGAGATGGCGAACCACATCGCCACCTGGGGCGACACGGTGCAGGTGATCTCGCCACCCCTGCTGAAGGAAAGGCTCGCGAAGCTGGGCGAGGCGCTGATCCGCGCCCATGGGGTGGGTGGATGAAGAGCGGGGCGCGAACCCCGCCCCGTCACGTGGTGGGCACGCCCGCTTCCACCAGCGCGGCGCGCTGGCGTTCGGCGATCTTCGCTTCCTCGAAATCGTGCACCAGCTCCATGAACATGCGGTGCCAGTTGGCCTCCGCCCGCAGCCGGTAGAAGACGGAGCCAAGGCCGATCGCGGCGCGGTCCATCAGCGGGAATTCGCGCGGGATCTTCACCCCGCCCGTCCGCTTCAGCCCTTCATGCACCTCCATCGCGATCCGCCGCCCATACATCGGGTCGTCCAGCGGCGTGATGGTGCGGACCTTGTCCTCGACCAGCGGTTCATAGAGGAAACGCGACCAGAGGTTCAGAACCTCCATCGTCTCCTTGCTCAGGTCGCGGAAGCCCCAGATGCGATAGGCTTCCGCCGCCTTGTCGATGTCGTGGTCGCGCACCGCCTCGTACAGCATGATCACGCCGGTCACGAAGCTGGCGGGGAAGACGCGGATCACGCCGAAGTCGAACAGGTTCACGCCGAAGCCAACCTCCGCATCCGGCCGCACCGCGTAGTTGCCCAGATGCGGATCGCCATGGATCACGCCGTAGCGATAGAAGGGCACATACCAGGCGCGGAACAGCGCCTTGGCATAGGCCACGCGTTCCTCCGCCGGCGGGTCTTCCTCCAGCCGCCGCAGGATGGGGCGGCCTTCGAGCCAGGTCATGGTCAGCAGGCGCTTCGTCGTCAGTTCAGGCACCGGTTCCGGCACCGCGACGCCCGGCGTGTTCTTCAGCATCAGGCCATAGAGCCGCGCATGCGCAGCTTCGCGCAGATAGTCCAACTCCTCCCGCAGCCGCACGGCAAGCTCGGCATAGGCGTCCTCGTTGTCGAGGGTGTTGTCCATCCGCCGGTAGATGCTCATCGCGAGCTTGAGCTGGCGGAGATCGGCTTCCACCACGCTCGGCATATCCGGATATTGCAGCTTGCAGGCGACTACCCGCCCATCATGCAGCGTGGCGCGATGGACCTGGCCGAGGCTGGCGGCGGCGGCGGCCTCCAGCGGGAATTTCGCGAAGCGCGACTGCCAGGCGGGGCCGAGTTCGGATTGCATGCGGCGCCGCACGAAGGGCGCGCCCATCGGCGGCGCGTTCGATTGCAGCGTCGCCAGTTCCTGCGCGTATTCCTCGGGCAGCGCTTCCGGGACGGTCGCCAGGAACTGCGCCACCTTCATCAGCGGGCCCTTCAGCCCGCCGAGCACGGCCTTCAGGCTTTCGGCATGCGCGTTCTTGTCGGTCTTCATGCCGAGGAAGCGTTCGCCCGCGACACGCGCCGCGATGCCGGTGACCGCGCCCGATGTGCGGACCATCCGGCGCATCTCGCCGAACAGCGTGGATTCCTTCGGGTCGCTCACGATGCCTGCTCCAACTCATCGATGAAGCCGGAGACCACATCCAAGCCCTTCTGCCAGAAGGCCGGATCGGAGGCGTCGAGCCCGAAGGGCGCGAGCAGATCCTTGTGCCGCTTCGTGCCCCCCGCCTTCAGCATGTCGAGGTATTTCTGCTGGAAGCCCGGATGCCCTTCGCGGAACACGCCATAGAGCGCGTTCACTAGGCAATCGCCGAAGGCGTAGGCGTAGACGTAGAAGGGCGTGTGCACGAAGTGCGGGATATAGGCCCAGTACACGCTGTAATCCGGCGTGAAATCGAAGGCCGGGCCGAGGCTTTCGGTTTGCACCTGCATCCACAGCTCACCGATGCGCTCATGCGCGACCTCGCCCTTCTTCCGCTCGTCATGCAGCAGCGTCTCGAAGCGGTAGAAGGCGATCTGGCGCACCACCGTGTTCAGCATGTCCTCGACCTTGGACGCCAGCAGCGCGCGGCGGCGGCGCGGATCGGGCTCCGCATCCAGCAGCGCGCGGAAGGTCAGCATCTCCCCGAACACGCTCGCCGTCTCGGCCAGCGTCAGGGGGGTGGAGGACTGAAGGTAGCCTTGTTCGCCAGCCAGGATCTGGTGGACGCCATGGCCCAGCTCATGCGCCAGCGTCATCACGTCCCGTGTCTTGCCGTGGAAATTCACCAGCAGGTAGGGATGCACGGACGGCACCGTCGGATGGGCGAAGGCGCCGCTCGCCTTGCCGGGGCGCAGCGCCGCATCCACCCAGGGCTTGTCGAAGAAGCGCCGCCCGACCAAGGCGAGTTCCGGGCTGAAGGCCGCGTAGCTGTCGAGCACCCGGCGCGTCGCATCGGGCCAGGTGATGCTCGCATCGTCCTGGTCGGGCAGCGGCGCGTTGCGGTCCCAATGCATCAGCTTGGGCAGGCCGAGCCACTTCGCCTTCATCGCGTAGTAGCGGTGGCTGAGGCGCGGGAAGCTCTGCGTCACCGCCGTGACCAGCGCGTCCACCACCTCGTCTTCCACCATGTTGCCGCGGTTCCGGGCGCTGGTCGGGCGCGGGTAGTGGCGCCAGCCATCGATGATCTCCTTGTCCTTGGCCAGGACATTGGTGATCAGGCTGAACAGTCGCACCTTCTCTCCGAACGCCTCAGACACGCCCTTCGCCGCCGCCGCGCGCGTCGCGCGATCGCGGTCCGACAGCTTGTTGAGCGCGGAGGAGACGGTCAGCTGTTCGCCCCCGACCGAAACCCGCATCCCCGCCACCGTCTCATCGAACAGGCGGTTCCAGGCGGCGCGGCCGGTGACCTCCTTCTCATGCAGCAGCTTCTCAAGCTCATCGGAGAGCTGGTGGGGGCGGAAGACACGCAGGTCGCGAAGGAAGGGCCGCCAGCGGCGCAGCGCGGCGGAACCCGCGATCTTCCGCTCCATCGCCTCATCCTCCAGCCGGTTGATCTCCAGCGTGAGGAACAGAAGGTGGGAGGAGATGGTCGTCACCCTCTCCTGCGTCGTCTGGTAGAAGCGGCCATTGGCGGCGTCCTGGGCGTCGGCGGAGAAGACGAGCTGCGCGTAGGACATGGCGCGGCCCAGCCGTTCCTCGATCGCCTCATAGGCCGCGATGGCGGCGGCCAGGGTGTCGCCCGATAGGGTCGCGACCTTGCCCGCATGGGCGGCTTCGAACGCGCGGGCTTCGGCTTCCGCCTTGTCCAGGTCGGCGGCCAGCCTGGGATCGTCGGGAGAGGCGTAGAGGTCGGACAGGTCCCAGGCCGGCAGGGCTTCCGCGGGCGCGGAGCCGCCCAGGCGGGCCGTGTCGCGGGGCATGGCCTGGCGGAATTCGCGGGAAATCGTCACGGTATCTCTTGTGTCCCGGGGAGGTTCTCCCTGGATATAGCCCCTGAATGGCGGCGGCCAAGTCGTCATCGAAGTCGGGGGATGCGCTGGATATGGAACCGGGCAGAAGGCCGGGCTGGAACAGCCTGCCGCAGATGATGCTGGAACTGGCGGTGGCACGGCAGGCGCAGCCGATGCTCCGCCATTGGCAGGCCGGCGCCTGGCGCAGCGTGACCTGGGGCGAGTTCGCCCATCGGGTCGCCGCCGTCGCGGCCGGGCTGCGCGCGGCCGGGATCGGCCCGGGCGACCGCGTGCTGCTGGTCAGCGAGAACCGGCCGGAATTCCTCATCGCCGACACCGCGCTGATGGCCATCGGCGCCGTCACCGTACCGACCTACACCACCAACACGCCGGCCGACCACGCGCATATCCTGCGCGATTCGGGCGCCCGGGTTGCCATCGTCTCAACCTCCGCCCTGGCCGCGCAGGTGCGGCAGGCGGCGGCGCTGGCCGGTGGGCTCGACCTGCTGGTCACGATGGAGCCCGTCCCCGCCGATGGCGCGCGCGTGATCCCCTGGACGGAGCTGGAGGCGACGCCGGCCGATCTCGGCCTGCTGCGCGCCGAGGCCGAGCAGATCCCCCCCGGCCGCCTCGCCTGCCTGATCTACACCTCTGGCACCGGCGGGGCGCCGAAGGGGGTGATGCTGCCGCATCGCGCCATGCTGTCAAACCGGGAGGGGGTGGCCACCATCGCAGACAAGCTGCGGCTGGAGGGCGAGACCTACCTGTCCTTCCTGCCCCTGTCGCACAGCTATGAACACACGGTGGGCGGCTTCCTGCTGCCGTCTTTGGGCGTCGAGGTGGTCTATTCGCGCGGCGCCGACCGGATCGCCGCCGAGTTCCAGGAAATCCGCCCCGCCGTCGTCACCGCCGTCCCGAGGCTGTTCGAGGTGCTGCGCGCGCGCATCCTGGCCGGCGTCGAGAAGGAAGGCGGGCTGAAGGAGAAGCTGTTCCACCGCGCCCTTTCGCTCGGGCTGCGGCGGATGGATGGCCCGCCGCTCGGGCTGCTGGAGCTGCTGCAGGATGCGGTGCTGGACCGGCTGGTGCGGCAGAAGGTGCGCCAGCGCTTCGGCGGGCGGCTGCAGGCGATGGTCTCGGGCGGGGCGCGGCTCGACCCCGATCTGTCGGGCTTCTTCCTGGCGCTCGGCCTGCCGGTGATCCAGGGCTATGGCCAGACCGAGGCCGGGCCGGTGGTCAGCGTCAACATGCCCTGGGACAACCGCCGCGACACGGTCGGCCCGCCGCTCCCCGGCGTCGAGATCCGCCTGGCCGAGGATGGGGAGCTGTGCGTGCGCGGCGACCTCGTGATGGATGGCTACTGGAGTCAGCCAGATGCGACGGCCAAGGCGATCCAGGATGGCTGGCTGCACACCGGCGACATCGCGGAGCTGTCGGGTGGGCGCATCCGCATCACGGACCGCAAGCGCGACTTCATCAAGACGCTGGGCGGCGACATGGTGAGCCCCGCCAAGATCGAATCCCTGCTGATGGCGGAAGCCGAGATCCACCAAGCCGTCGCCGCCGGCGAAGGCCAGCCCGGCATCGTGGCGCTGCTGGTCCCGGCGGAGGGGATGGACGACAAGGTCCAGGCCGCGGTCGCGCGGGTGAATGCCAAGCTCGCCACCATCGAGCGCATCCGCAAGACCGCGACGGTCGGGCCCTTCACGGTCGAGAATGGGCAGCTGACGCCGACCATGAAGATCAAGCGCCGCGTGGTGCTGGAGGCGCATGCGGCGGAGGTGGCCGGGCTTTACGGGCGGGGGTGAGGGGCGAGCCTTGCCGCGCGCGGAGGGTCGGCTACCTCAGCGCTGATATTGCGGGGGCTGGTCGCGCCCCCTCCCCAACCAGCCTTCGGCGCAGCAGCAGCGCCGCTGCCCCCCGCAAGCGGGAGAGGGCGACAAGCGCGCCTTTCTCCCTCTCCCGCGATAGCGGGGGAGGGTGGGGGAGGGGGCACGACTGCCCCTGCCAGCTTGGCGGGGGAAGCACGACGGCCCTCGCCCATTTGGCGGGGGAAGCCCGACCGCCCTCACCCAAACAGCGCGCTGCTACAGATCCTTCTGCCCCGGCGCGTAGCTGCCGCCATCGGTCGGGCGCAGCGCGGAGAACAGTTCCGTCACCTCGGCATAGTCGCGATAGCCGCAGCGCGCGATGGTGCGTGCCGCCAGCATGTCAAAGCGGCCATCCTTCAGCGCCCAATCGGCGATGTGCACGCCGACCACCTGGCCGATCACCAGATGGCCGCCGAATTCGCGCCCCTCGATATCCTTCAGCGGCAGGGAGTGCACAACGCGGCATTCGAGGCTCGCGGGGCTCGCCGCCACGCGCGGGGCCTTCACCACGCGGCAGGGCGCAGCTTCCAGCCCGGCATGGTCAAACTCGCTCTCCCCCTCCGCCAGCGCGGCAGAGGACGCGTTCATCGCGTCGAACAGCGGGCGGGTGGCGAGGTTGAACACGAATTCACCGGTGGCGATCGCATTGGCCGCCGTGTGCTTCAGCCCGTCGCTGCCGAACATCACCATCGCGGGCGAGGTCTGCACCATGTTGAAGAAGCTGTAGGGCGCCAGGTTGGCCCGCCCCGCGGCATCGAGGGTCGAGATCCACCCGATCGGGCGCGGCGCGACGATGGCCTTCAGCGGGTCATGCGGCAGCCCGGCTTCCCGGTGCCGCCCCGCCTCATAGAACATATGCATGGGCCTCAAGCGCCGGCGCCGGCATCCGCCGGCTTGGCTTGCGCCGCATGGGCGGCGGGCCGCGTTCGCGGCCTCGGCCCGCTTTGCGGGCCGCGAAGGGGAAGGGTCATGGTCAGGTGTCGCATCGTCACATCCCCAGCGCGCGGCGGTAGAGATCGAGCAGCGTCTCCTGCTCCTCCACCTCGGCGGGTTCCTTCTTGCGGATGGAGATGATCTGGCGGATCACCTTCACATCGAAGCCGGCCGACTTCGCTTCCGCGAAGATGTCCTTGATGTCGCCGGCCAGCGCCTTGCGCTCTTCCTCCAGCCGCTCGACGCGCTCGATGATGGAGCGCAGGCGGTCGGTCGCGATGCCGCCGACCTCACTCTCCGGGTCGTCCTTCTGACGGTCGCGGCTGGCCTTGGCAGCCTGAAGGTCGCTGTCGCTCATCCGCTGATCCCCCAATGCGAAGGGGCCGGGTGGTGCCACGCTTCCGCGCCGCACTCAATGCCCCCGGTCCCCCGCTGCCGGGGGCTCCCTCAGTGCCCGGGGTTGGAAGTGGCGAACTTCGCCTGCTGCTCGGCGCTGGCTTCCTTCTGGTGCAGCGCCTGCCAGTCCTTGTAGGGCATCCCATAGATGATCTCCCGCGCATCGGGGTCGGACAGGGGGATGCCCTTATCCTCGGCGGCGGCGCGGTACCATTTGGACAGGCAGTTCCGGCAGAAGCCGGACAGGTTCATCAGGTCGATATTCTGCACATCGCTGCGGTCGCGCAGATGCTGCACCAGGCGGCGGAAGGCGGCGGCTTCCAGCTCGGTCTGGGTGGCCTGGTCGATCTCGGGCATGGGCATGGCGGGGTTCTCCTTCTGGCCGGTAGATGGCCCCTCGGGCGGGGCTTCGCCATAGTGCGCCGCAGAGAGGACGACGCATGCGCTTCACCGACGAGACCGCTCGCGTGGCACTGAAGACACTGTTCGACGCGGCGGTGGCCAGCGCCGATCCGCGCGTGGTCCTCGCGCGCCACCTGCCCGAGCCTCCGAAGGGGCGGGTGGTGGTGGTGGGCGCCGGCAAATCCGCCGCCGTGATGGCCGCGGCGGTGGAGGAAGCCTGGCCCGATGTGCCGCTCTCGGGCGTCGTCGTCACCCGCTACGGGCATGGCTACCCCACAAGCCGGATCGAGGTTCTCGAAGCCTCCCACCCCGTGCCCGACGCCGCCGGCGCGGCCGGGGGGCGGCGCATCCTGGATGCCGTGGCGGGGCTTTCGGCCGAGGATCTGGTGCTGTTCCTGGTCTCGGGCGGCGGCTCGGCGCTCACGACGCTGCCGGCGCCGGGGCTGACGCTGGATGCGCTGATGGAAGTGAACCGGGCGCTGCTGGCCTCCGGCGCCACGATCCATGAGATGAACTGCATCCGCCGCCATCTCTCGGCCTTCTCGGGCGGGCGGCTGGCGCTGGCGGCGGCGCCGGCGCGGGTGGTGACGCTCGCCATCTCGGACGTGCCGGGGGACGATCCGGCGGTGATCGCCAGCGGCCCGACGGTGGCCGATCCCACCAGCTACGCGGATGCAAGGGCCCTCGTCGCCCATTACCGCATGGCGCTTCCGCCTGCCGTCGTCGCCCATCTGGCGCGCGCGGAGGGAGAGACGCCGAAGCCCGGTGATCCGCGCCTTGCCGGGGCGGAATACCGCTTCATCGCGACCCCGATGATGGCGCTGAACGCCGCCGCCCAGGCCGCGCGGGTCCTGGGCCTGACCCCCGTCATCCTGGGCGACGCGCTGGAAGGGGAGGCGCGGGAGGTCGGCAAGGTCATCGCCGGCATCGCGCTGTCCGCCCGCACGCATGGCCAGCCGGCAGCCGCGCCCTGCGTGCTGCTCTCGGGCGGGGAGACGACGGTGACGATCGGGCGCGAGGCGGACACCCCGCCCGGGCGAGGCGGGCGCAACGCCGAATGCCTGCTGGGTGCGGCGGTGGCGCTGGCGGGCGCGCCCGGCATCTGGGCCCTGATGGGCGACACCGACGGCATCGACGGGTCGGAGGCCAATGCCGGCGCCCTGGCCGGCCCCGACACGCTGGCCCGTGCCGTCGCGGCGGGGATGGACCCGCGCGCGGTGCTGGCGCGGCATGACAGCTGGAGCCTGTTCAGCGCGCTCGGCGACCTGCTGGAAACCGGGCCGACCCTGACCAACGTCAACGATTTCAGGGCCGTGCTGGTGGGGTAAGCCCCCCAGCAGAAAAAACCCTCTCCCCCCAACGGGGGGAGAGGGCAGGGTGAGGGGGGCCTAGCAACGTCGCGGCCAACCGCCGCAACCAGCCGGACCTACCGCAGCACGATCTCCACGCGGCGGTTCTGCGGTTCCCGCACGCCATCCGCCGTCTGGACCAGCGGGCGGCTTTCGCCGAAGGCCTGGACCACCATGGCGCTGCGCGGCACGCCCTGGCGTTCCAGCTCGCTCGCCACCGCGGCGGCGCGGCGTTCCGACAGGCGCTGGTTGTATTGCGGCGTGCCCGCGCGGTCGGCATGGCCCGCGATCTCGATCCGCGTGGTCTGCACGGCGGTGGAGGCGCGGGCCGCATCGGCGATGATCTGCCGCGCGCGGTCGGTCAGGTCCGCCCGGTCGAAGTCGAAGAACACCAGATAGGTCCGTGCCGGCGCCGGGGCTGCAGCGGGCGGGGCCGCGACCACCGGTGGCGGCGGCGGGGCCGGCGGGTTGAAGGCGTAGCGCAGGCCGATCATGACCGAGTGGTTGTAGTTCTCGCTCTCGGTCTTGCTTTCGCTGACGGTGAAGGACCCGCCGCCCGAGCTCGTGGTGTATTTGTGCTCCAGCGTGCCGAGGAAGCGGTATTCGGCCGTCAGCGTCAGTCCCGGCACATGTTGGTGCAGCGGGAAGCCCACGCCGAGGATAGCCTGGTAGGCGAAGCGCCCGTCGGAATCGTTGCTCCGCACCTGGCCGCCGAGCACATCGACGCGGACATCGTCGAATTCCCGCCAGACATAGCCGATGCCGCCGCCGATATAGGGCTGGACGTTGATTCCGCCGGTGTTGACCCCCCAGGAGGCCAGGTCGAAATCATAGAAGACGTTGCCCATCACGCCGTAGCTGATGGCGGATCCGCTGGCGCCGCTGGTGCCGCCGAAGCCCGAGACGTCGTCGAGGTCATTGATGCGGTAATTGCCCTCGACCTCGGCGCGTACCCCGTTGCCGAAGCCCCAGCCGAGGCTGACGACGCCGACATAGCCCCATTCGTAGCTGACCTCGCCGCGCGTGCTGCGCCCGGCATTCTGAAGCGCGGTGCTGAGCTGGCCGGAGCTGTTGAGATCCGTCTCCATCAGCCAGTTCGCGCCGATCCCGCCGGCGACATAGAGCCCGCTGACCGGCTGCGCCGCAGCCAGGCCGGGGACCAACAGCAGGGCAGAACCCAGCAAGGCGTTTCGGAACTTCATCACGTCCACTCTCCTACTCTCCCCGCGCCCTCGCGCCGGATCGGTTGCATCCGTGCGTCCCAACGCGGTTCCAGGCTCCGCGCAGCACGGTTCCGGCCAATTCGCCCGGCTTGTGGCGGCAGCGCCACACACGACCCCGCAACAGTCGCTCAAAGGCCGGTGAGGTGGGGGATGCCCGCAAAACTTAATTTAACTAAGCAAAATCTCAGACTTTGCCTTTGCGACTTAGAGACCCTAAGGTCACGGCATGCGCGACCCCAGCCTCGAAGCCCTCCTCGCCCAGCGCGGCGCCGTCACCCGGATCGCGACCGCGCTCGGCATCTCCACCGCCGCCGTCAGCCAATGGAAGCGCGTTCCCGACGACCGCGTGGCGGAAGTGGCGCGTGCGCTGAACCTCGCGCCCGAAGCGGTGCGCCCCGATCTCGGCGGCGCCGTGCCGCCGGAGGCGCCGCGCCGCGACCTGCCCGCGCCACGCAACCCGAACCGCATGCCGCTGCGCCGGCGGCGGCGCACCAAGATCATCGCGACCCTCGGCCCCGCTTCCTCGAGCCCGGAGGTGATCGAGCGGCTGTTCCGCGCCGGCGCCGATGTGTTCCGGCTGAATTTCAGCCACGGTTCCCACGCCGACCACGCCGAGCGCATCGCCACCATCCGCGCGCTCGAGAGGAAGGTGGAACGGCCCATCGGCATCCTGGCCGATGTGCAGGGGCCGAAGCTGCGCGTCGGCAAGTTCCAGGCCGGGCGCGTGCAGTTGCAGACCGGGCAGTCCTTCCGCCTCGACCTCTCGCCCACGCCGGGGGATGTGCGCCGCGTGCAGCTGCCCCACCCCGAGATCATCGAGGCCGCCGGCATCGGCACCACCCTGCTGCTCGATGACGGCAAGCTCCGCCTGCGCGTGACCCGCAAGCGGGACGACCACCTGGAGACGGAAGTGGTGGTCGGCGGCCCGCTGTCGGACCGCAAGGGCGTCAACGTGCCCGATGTGATCCTGCCCATCCCGGCGCTGACCGAGAAGGACCGCGCCGACCTCGCCTTCGTGCTGGACCAGGGGGTCGAGTATATCGGCCTCAGCTTCGTCCAGCGGCCGGAGGATGTGGCCGAAGCACAGGCGATCGCCGATGGCCGCGCCTGGATCATGGTGAAGATGGAAAAGCCCCAGGCCATCGAGAACCTGGATGAGATCATCCGCCTGTCCGATTGCGTGATGGTCGCGCGCGGCGATCTCGGCGTGGAATGCCCGCCGGAGGAAGTGCCGCTGATCCAGAAGCAGATCGTCCGCGCCGCCCGCGCGGCCGGCAAGCCCGTGGTGGTCGCGACCCAGATGCTGGAAAGCATGATCTCCGCCCCCGCGCCCACCCGCGCCGAGGCGTCGGATGTCGCGACCGCGGTGTTCGACGGGGCCGATGCGGTGATGCTCTCGGCCGAGACCGCGGCCGGGCAATACCCCTATGAGGCGGTGAACATCATGGATCGCATCGTGGCGCGGGTGGAGCAGGATCCGGGCTGGCGCACCCTGACCGATGCCAACCGCCCGAGCCCCGAGCGCAGCTCCGCCGGCGCCATCGCCGCCGCCGCCCGCCAGGTCGCCCACACGATCGAGGCGGAGGCAATCGCGACCTTCACCTCCACCGGCAGCACCACGCTGCGGGTGGCGCGCGAAAGGCCGGATTGCCCGATCATCGGCCTGACGGCCAGCGAGCAGACGGCGCGGCGGCTGGCGGTGGTCTGGGGCGTGCACCCCCTGCCCTCCTCGGAGCCGCATTCGATGACGGACATGGTCGCCAAGGCGATCCGCGCCGCGGCCCAGGAAGGCTTCGCGAAGCAGGGCGACGAGGTGGTGGTGACCGCCGGCGTCCCCTTCGGCATCCCCGGCACCACCAATGCGCTGCGGGTCGCGATCGTGAAGTAGGCGCCGGGCAGACTGGGACGGTTGACGGCGGGCCGTCGCTCGGCCCAGTTGCGGGTGCCGCAGGAGAACGACACGCAATGCGCCGCCTGGTCCTCGCCCTTGCCCTGATGCTGTTCGCGACGCCCGCGCTGGCGCAGCGCGACGGCGTCTATGAGGTCTCCGGCACCAACCTGGATGGCACGGCCTATACGGGGCTGGCGCAGATCCGCGCGGTCGGGATCAATTCCTTCAGCATTGTCTGGCGCATCGGCAACACGATCATCGAGGGCGCCGGCATCGCCTCCGGCCGCACCGTCGCGGTGTCCTACGGCCAGGCGCAGCGGCCGGGGATGGGGATCTACCAGCTGAACCCGGATGGCTCGATGGATGGCGAATGGACCATCGTCGGCGCGCCGGCCATCGGGCGGGAGCGGCTGGTGCCACGCCCCGCCGCACCCGCCGCCCCGTCCCCCGCGCCCGCCACACCCGCCGCACCGGCCGCGCCCGCCCGGCCGAACTGAAGCCCCGGGCAGGTCAGCGCCGCGCCTTCGCTTCCGCCGCCAGCAGCGCGGCCTTGCGGGGCACGCCCCAGCGATAGCCGGTGAGATCCCCGCCACTGCCCACCACCCGGTGGCAGGGCACGGCCAGCGCCACCGGGTTCCGCGCGCAGGCCCGCGCCACCGCGCGCACCGCCGCCGGATTGCCGATCTCCGCCGCCAGTCCCGCATAGCTCCGCGTCTCGCCCAGCGGGATGCGCTGGAGCGCTTCCCACACCTGGCGCTGGAAGGCGGTGCCGCGCAGGTCGAGCGGCAAAGCGAGAGCGGCCACGGGTTCCGCGATGAAGCCGGCCACCTGGCGCAGCGCCGCTTCCATCTCCTCCCCCGCCGGGACGATGCGCGCCTTCGGGAACCGCGCGCGAAGGTCGCCTTCCAGCGCCTCCGGCGGTTCCGCGAAGCCGATGAAGCAGATGCCGGAGGCCGTCGCGCCGACCAGCAACGGCCCCATGGCGCTGGCGGCATGGGCGACGCGGATCACCTCCCCCGCCCCGCCCCGCCGCGCCGCGCCGGGGGTCATGCCGAGCAGGCGGCCCGGCGCCTCATAGACCCGCGATTCGCTGCCGAAGCCGGCGCCGGCCACCGCCTCCGCCACCCGATCGCCCTCGGCCAGGGCGGCCTGCAGGCGCCGGGCGCGCACCCCTTCGGCATAGGAACGCGGCGTGACGCCGGTGATGTCGCGGAACAGGCGCAGGAAATGGTGCCGCGCATAGCCCGCGCGCTGCGCGAGATCGGCCAGCGACGGCATGGTCTCCGCCGCCTCGATCATCGTGCAGGCGGCGCGCACGGCCTCGGCCTGGAGTGCCGCGCGCTGGCCCTTCGGGTCGCAGCGCTTGCAGGCCCGGAACCCCGCCGCCTCCGCCCCCGCCGCATCGGCGAAGAAGCGCGTGTTGCGGCGCAGCGGCGCGCGAGACGGGCAGCCGGGCCGGCAGAACACCCCCTGCGTCGTCACGGCATAGAGGAAGGCCCCGCAAGCCGGGGCCGGGTCGCGCGCCAGCACCGCCTGCCAGCGTGGCGCATCAGGGTCGGGCATGAGGGTGTCGGGCATGGATTCCACCAATGGGCTCTCCTGTCCCCGCCATCTGGCGCCCCTGCCCCACAAGCCGCCATCCGCGCGTTGCGCCCGCATGGGCGGCGTGGCGCGCATGCCTACAGCGCGTCGCCCTCGGCCTGCCGCCGCAATTCGCGCCGCTTCTCCGCCCCGCCCGGCAGGCGCGGATAAAGCGCCAGCGCGGCGTCCAGGCTCCGCAGCGCGCCCTGGGCGTTGCCGGCCTCCGCCTGGAGGTCCGACAGCTGCAGCAGCGCGCCGAAATGGCGGGGTTCCAGCCGCAGCGCTTCCTGGATGTCGCGGGCGGCGGCGGCGGGGTCGCCGAGCGCGGCCAGGGCGCGGGCGCGCATCAGCCACACATCCGGCGCGCCCGGTTCCAGCACCAGCGCGGCGTCGAAATCCTCCAGCGCCTCATCCGGCGCATTGCCTTGCAGGTTGCGCGCCCCGCGCCGGACCAGCAGCTGCGCCGCCGGCGAGACAGCCTGCGCCCAGGCCGCGCGGATGCGCCCTTCCACGAACTGCGCCCCCGACGCATCGGGCGCGTCCTTCAGCGCCTGGAACAGCCGGTCGAGTTCCGCGCGGCGCTGGGATGCGGCATCCGGCCGCCCGCCGCCCGGCGCCGCCGGCTGGGCCAAGGCGGGCAGGCCGAGCGGGGCGGTCAGCAGCCAGGATAGCAGGGCGCGACGGAGCATCGGGGAAGCCTCCGCCATCCGCCCCGCCCGATGCAAGCCTCCCGGCCTGGCCTCAGCGCCCGAGCTGGATGTTGGCGTCGCGGACGATGGCGCGGAACTTCGCCAGTTCCGCCGCCACGAAGGCCCGCGTCGCCTCCGGCGTCGAGGGCTGGGCGGCATCCACCCCGGCGGCGGCCATGCGTTCCCGCAGCGTGGGCTCGGCCAGGGTGGCGCCCACCGCTTCGTTCAACCGCGCGAGCAAAGCGGGCGGCAGGCCGCGCGGCGCGAGCAGCACGTTCCAGGTCGTGATCTCGACATCCGTCAGCCCGTATTCCGCGACAGATGCCACATCCGGGAATAGCGGGTGGCGGCGCGGCACCGTCACCGCCAGCGCGCGGGACGTGCCGTCGCGCACATGCGGGGCGGCGGAGGCGAGGACCTCCACCGAGAAATCCAGCTCGCCCGAGGCCATCGCCGCCAGCACCTGCGCGCCGCCGCGATAGGGGATGTGTTCCGCCTTCAGCGGCCCCGCCGCGCCGCCGCCGCGGAACATGACGAATTCCGCCGTCAGATGGCCGATGCCCCCGGCGCCGGAGGTGCCGAAGCTCAGCGCGCCCGGCCGGGCGCGGGCGGCGGCGAACAGGTCGGGCAGGGTCCGGTGCGGGGACCGGCCGGGGACCACCAGCACCATCGGCCCGCCGCCGACGATGGCGACATGGCTGAAATCCCCGACCGGGTCATAGGGGGTGGTCGCCGGCAGCGCCGCCGGGTTGGTGGCGTGGGACGACGCGGTGGCGAGCAGCAGCACATGCCCATCCGGCGCCTGCCGCCGCACATGATCGGCGCCGAGCGACCCGCCCGCGCCCGCGCGGTTCTCCACCACGATCCGGGCATTGGGGCCGAGCCGCGGCGCCAGGCGCTCCGCCAGGATGCGCGCGGCGATGTCGGTGGACCCGCCGGCGGTGAAGGGCACGACGAGGGAGATCGGGCGATCCGGGAAGGCCGGCTGGGCCAGGGCCGGGGTCGCCAGGGCGGGGACCAACAGGGCGGCGTGTTGCAGCAGGGCGCGGCGGCGCATGGACGTTCCTCTCCCGGTCAAGGCGGCGCAAACTGGCGGGATGGCCCCGCCTGTCAAGCGGCGGGACGGGCGCGGCGGGCGGTGGCGATCTGGGCGGGTTCCGGCCCGCCGGCCATCCAGTCCAGCAGCTCCACCGTATGCACCGTCGGCATCGCGCCGCCGGCCAGCTGCGTCATGCAGCCGATATTGCCGGACGCGATCAGGTCGGCGCGGGTGCGCTCCAGGTTCGACAGCTTCCGCTCCCGGAGCTTGCCGCTGATCTCGGGCTGCATCAGGTTGTAGGTACCGGCGGAACCGCAGCAGAGATGCCCTTCCGCCGGTTCCTTCACTGCGAAGCCGGCGCGCTTCAGCAGATCCTTCGGCGCGGCGGTGATCTTCTGGCCGTGCTGCAGGCTGCATGCCGCGTGATAGGCCACCGTTAGCCCCGGCGCCGCGCGCGAAGGCTGATAGCCGAAGGCCAGCAGGACCTCCGACACATCCTTCGCCAGCGCCGCCACCTTCTCCGCCTTCGCCGCGATGTCGGGGGCCTCGGAGCGGAACATGAAGCCGTAATCCTTCACCGTGGTCCCGCAGCCGGAGGCGTTGACGACGATGGCGTCCAGCCCCCCCGCCTCCAGCTCCGCATGCCAGGCTTCGATATTGGCGCGCGCCAGGCGCATCGCCGGGTCGTGATGGCCCATATGGTGGTCGAGCGCGCCGCAGCAGCCCTGGGATGCGGTGACCACCACCTCGATCCCCATCCGCGTCAGCAGGCGGATCGTCGCCTCGTTGATCGAGGGTGCCAGCACCTGCTGCGCGCAGCCGGTCAGCAGCGCGACGCGCCCGCGCCGCGCGCCCTCGGCCCGGTGCACCCCCGGCTTCTCGACATGGCTCGGCGAGGGGACGGAGGACGGGGCGAGCCGCATCATCGCCCGCAGCCGCTGCGCCGTCATCGACGTCCCCGGGACCAGCCGCGCCAGCGGGCGGGCCAGCGCGCTGCCGAGGAGCGCCAGGCGGAAGCGCCGCGGATAGGGCAGCAGGAAGGACAGCAGCCGGCGAAGCGCGCGCTCTGGCTTCGGCCGCTCATAGGTCTCCTCGATATGGCGGCGGGCATGGTCCACCAGATGCATGTAGTTCACGCCCGACGGGCAGGTGGTCATGCAGGACAGGCAGGACAGGCAGCGATCCACATGCTGCACCACCTCCGGCGTTGCCGGGCGGTCATTCTCCAGCATGTCCTTGATCAGGTAGATGCGGCCGCGCGGGCTATCCAACTCGTCGCCCAGCAGCACGAAGGTCGGGCAGGTCGCCGTGCAGAAGCCGCAATGGACGCAGGTGCGGAGGATCCTGTTGCTCTCGGCGATATCGGGATCGCGGAGCCGGTCCTCGGTGAAGCTGGTCTGCATCGGTCCCCCCCTTGACCCGGCACATAGGGTTTCGCGCGGCGAAGGGGAAGGCGGGATGCTTGCGGTGCCCGCCGGGGACGCCGCAGGATGCGGAAGCGAAAGGAACGCCCCCATGACCCTGGTGATCGACATCGCCTCGGCCAGCCTTGTCCTGTTTGCCGGGCTGATGCTGGCGGTGCAGTTCCTGGCACTCTGGGCCGGAGCGCGGATCGGGCAGCGGCGTGCGCGGCGCATCGAGGCCGGGGATGCCGATGCGGTGGAGGGGATCGGAGTGGTGGTGGGCGGCCTGCTTGGCCTGCTGGCCTTCACGCTCAGCATCTCCATCGGCATCGCCGACAAGCGCTATGACGACCGCCGCCGCGCCGCGCTGGAGGAAGCGAACGCCATCGGGACCGCCTGGCTGCGCGCCCATGCCGTCGGCCATCCCAGGAGCGAGGAGGTGGCCCGGCTGCTGGAAGGCTACACGGCGGATCGCATCGCCTGGATCGAGGCCGATGGCAACAGCCCCGAACTCGCGGCGAGCGTCGAGGCCACGGGGCGGGCCCAGGCGCTGATCTGGGGCCATGCCGCCGCCATCGCGCAAGAGAGGACGGACCCGGTCGTGGTCTCGCTGCTGGCCTCGCTGAACGAGGTGTTCGACCGCACCACCGAGCAGCGCTGGGCCTTTCGCACCCAGACACCGCCCGAATTGCCGGCCTTGCTGTTGGGGCTGACCATCGTGAGCGTGGGCGCCATCGGCTACCAATGGGGGCTCAGGCGGCGCTGGCATCCCGTGGTCGGCGCCCTGCTGCTGGTCGCCTGGAGCGGCTGCCTCGTGATGATCGTGGACCTCGCCAATCCCCGGCTCGGCGGCGCGCGGGTGGATATCGCGCCCTATGAATGGACGCGGCAGGGCTTCGCGGGCGGCGTTCCGATACCGCCCGCGCCGCGATAGGCGCGTGGCTAAAGGCCCGCGCGCATCCGGCCCGGGTTGAAGACGCCGGCCGGGTCCAGCGCCGCCTTCACCCGCGCGCCGATGGCGACCAAGGCGGGCGGTTCCTCGGGCAGCACCGCGACGGCGGCGCGGAGCGGTTCCGGCGCGCGGAACAGGGTGAAGGTGCCGCGCGCGGCGCCGGCGGCGGCCATCACGGCGGCATGGGCGGCCCCGCTCGCAGGCCCCGCGATCCAGACCAGCCCACCGCCCCAATCCAGCAGGCAGCGGCCGCCCTGCGCCGTCGCGGCGGCGACGACTGCGGGGGCCGCGCTCGGCCGGACGGAGACGCGCCACACCGCCTCCCCCTCCTCAGCCCCCAGCGGGGTCGCGTCACGGATCGCGGTCCAGAGGGGGACGGACTCCGCCGCCTCCAGCAGCCGCGCTTCCCCATGCGGGGCCAGATCCTCGGCCAGCCGCCCGCAGCGATAGGCGACGGAGGTGGCGAAATCCTCGATGCGGAGCAGCGCGACCGGCCCGGCCAGCGATCCGTACCCGGCCGGCAGCAGCGCGGCGCCCGTGACGCCATAGGGGCTGCCAAGCCCCGCACTCAGCGCCCGCACGCCGGCGGCGATGTCGGGCACGCGGATGGCGAGCGTCGCGGAAGTCTCGGGCCGCGGCAGCACCTTCAGCGTCACTTCGGTGATGACGCCGAGCGTGCCGTGGCTGCCCGCGAGCAGCTTGCAGAGATCGAGCCCCGTCACGTTCTTCAGCACGCGCCCGCCGGAGCGCACGACCTCTCCCGCCCCGTTCACGAAGCGGATGCCGAGCAGATGGTCGCGCATCGCGCCGACCGTGATGCGCCTTGGTCCGGAGAGATTCGCCGCCACGATCCCGCCGATCGTCGCCGGCACGTCGCCCCCGAAGATCGCGCGCGTATCGGGCGGCTCCGGCGCCAGCATCTGCCCGCCCTCGGCCAGCGTCGCCTCGATCTCCGGCAGCGGCGTGCCGGCGCGGGCGGAGATGACCAACTCCGTCGGGCGATACAGCGTGATGCCGGTCAGGTTGCGGGTGGACAGCGTGCGCGCCGCCTGCACCGGGCGCAGCAAAGCGCGCTTGGTGCCGCACCCTTCGATGGCCAGCGGTTCGCGCGCGGCGGCGGCGGCCGCGACGGCGGCGGCGACGCCCGCTTCGTCCGCAGGGGCGAGCAGCGCCGCGCTCATTCAGCGGCGACCTGAAGCGGAAAAACCTTGTGCGGGTTCAGCAGCCAGCCGGGGTCGAAGGCCGATTTGATGCGGCGCTGCTGGTCCAGCTCATGCGCGTGGAACTGCACATGCATCAGGTCGCGCTTCTCGACGCCCACACCGTGTTCGCCGGTCAGGCAGCCGCCCACTTCCACGCAGAGCTTGAGGATGTCGGCGCCGAAGGCCTCGGCCTTCCGGAAGCTTTCGGGGTCGTTGGCGTTGAACATGATGAGCGGGTGGAGATTTCCGTCGCCGGCGTGGAAGACATTGGCGACCTGCAGGCCGTATTGCTCGCTCATCTCCCCGATCCGGCGCAGCACCAGCGGCAATTCGCCGGTGGGGATGGTGCCGTCCATGCAGAGATAATCGGGGCTGATCCGCCCGACCGCGCCGAAGGCACCCTTGCGGCCCTTCCAGATCGCCATGCTTTCCTCGGCCGAGGTCGCGACCTTCATGCTGATCGGGTCGAAGCGGGCGCAGATCTCGCGGATCCGGGCCAGCAGGTCGTCCTGTTCGGCGACGCTGCCTTCGACCTCGATGATCAGCAGCGCCTCGGCATCCAGCGGGTAGCCGGCATGGGCGAAGGCCTCGCAGGCATGGATGCAGGGCTTGTCCATGAATTCGAGGGCGACGGGGATGATCCCCGATCCGATGATCGCATCCACCGCCGCGCCGGCGATGTCGGTCGCCTTGAAGGCGGCGAGCATGGCGCGCGCGCCTTCCGGCCCGCGCAGGATGCGGACCGTGACTTCGGTCACGATGCCGAGCTGGCCTTCGCTGCCGGTCATCAGGCCGAGCCAGTCATAGCCCGCCGCATCCAGATGGGCGCCGCCCACCTCCACGATGTCGCCTTCCGGCGTGACGAGGCGCAGGCCGAGCAGGTTGTTGGCGGTCACGCCATATTTCAGGCAATGCGCGCCGCCCGAATTCATGTTGACGTTGCCGCCGATCATGCAGGCGAGCTGGGAGGACGGATCGGGCGCGTAGAAGAAGCCCTCATGCTCCACCGCCTTGGTGATGCCGAGATTGGTGACGCCCGCTTCCACCACCGCCAGGCGATCGTCGAAATCGATCTCCAGGATCCGGTTCAGGCGCATCAGCCCGATCACCACCGCATCCTCCAGCGGCAGCGCCCCGCCCGACAGCGACGTGCCCGCGCCGCGCGGCACCACGCGGATGCCCTGGCTGTGGCAATAGCGCATCACGGCCGCGACCTGTTCGGTCGAGGTCGGCAGCACCACCGCCAGCGGCGGCATGCGATAGGCGGTCAGCCCATCGGTCTCATAGGGCTTGAGGCGGGTGGCCTCGCTGATCGTGCCTTCGCCCAGGGGTCCATTGGGGCAGATGGCGCGGAGGGAGGCGACGATCTCCGCGCGGCGGGCCAGGATATCGGCCTTGGGCGGCGGCAAGCTGATCATTGCATGACTCCCGGCTCCGAGCGCGGAACATGGCCGCGCCAAGGGCCGGGGGCAAGGCAAGGGTAGCGTGGCCAGGGCAGCGCCCGATCGTATGGAGCCGCTCCGCGGTTTGGTCGATCGGGCATAAGCTGCTCTGAATTCATGATTTCCAGAGCAGGAGATTCGATCTGACCGGCTCCGGGCAGATCGGATATCGCTCTCGCCATGGGCGGGCAAACCGGAAAGCCGACGCTCGGCGCGGTGCTCGACGATGTGCAGATCTCGGAGGCCCCCAGCACATCCGCCTCGGCAAGCGCCCGCCCGGCCCGTGCACGGAAGCCCGCGACGCGGCCGGCGGTGGCCGAGGAGAAGAACGGGCCGTGCACCACGCCAAGACGGTGGCACCCGTCGGCGAGCAGTGGACCTGCCCCCCTCGAAGCGGTCCGCCGGTCATGTCGTCCGGCGGCAGCGAGGAGGTTACTGGGATGGCGCGGAAGAAGGCGCACAGGCCCGTGCGAGTGCGCCAGGGTTCGAAGCGTCGCGGCTCACGCCCTGGCAAGGGATGGCGCCTCCCCGCCCGCAAGAACCGGCAGCCGCTGGGCGAAGTCCGGGACAGCGGCCCGCCCAACCGGCCTCCTACATCAGCAATCTGTCCTCGATGGCTGCGATGCCGGCCCGCGCGCAGTCCTGGTCTGCGCCGCCGGATGGTCCGCCCGACACGCCGACACCGCCGACGATCGAACCGGCCGCCTCCACAGGCACACCACCGCCAAGGAACAGGAAGCCCGGGATGTGGCGGATCGCGCTGTTCAGCGAACCGCTCTGCGTCGCTTCCGCCAGTTCCTCTGTGGGAACGCGGAAGGAGACGGCGGTGCGCGCCTTGAGCACCGCCGTGTCGGGGGTGTGCTGCCCAGCCAGCGAATCGCGCAGAACGACCTGCGCCACGCCGAAGCGATCCGTGACCGCGACCGCCACCTGGAAGCCGCGGGCGCGACAATCCGCGAGCGTCGCGCGCGCGAGGTCCAGTGCCAGGTCGGGCGACATGACGCGGAACTGGTTGAAGTCCTGCGCCGGCGCTGGCAGCGCGGGCAGCGCCATGAGGCCAGCGAGCAGCGAAAGCCGTTGAATCCTGCGCATGGTGGTCTCGCCTTTCCTCGTCATCGTTGCAGCCGGGCGACCAGCGATTCGGCCTGCTGCCAGAAAAAGGTGTCGCCGTTATAGCCGGTGATGCGACCAAGCTCGGCGCCGCCCCGGACCAGAACGAAGGTGGGCGTGAAGCGCCAATTGGCGATGAAGCGCAGATCCGCGGGCAGCCCGGCGCTCACATCGACGCGGCGGAGCGGGGCGCGCGCGCCGAGGTCGGAGCGGTTCCAGGCCTGTTCGCCAACATCGCGCAGCCAGCGCCGGCAATAGGGGCAGTCGCCGCGCTCGAGGAAGACCAGCCGCGCGGTCTCTGCAGCCTCCGCGCGGATGGCTCCGCGGCCGGCGCAAAGGCCGGCCGCGCCGAGCAGGATCGCTCGTCTGGTGGTCGCGCTACCGCGCCGCACCGGTCGCCTGCCGCAGATACGCGATGAGGTCGGCGATCTGCTGGTCATTGCGAAGGCCCGCAAAGGCCATGCTGCCGCCGGGCACGTACTCCCTCGGGTTGCGGAGATACGCGCTGACGGTCTGATCGGTCCAGGTCAGCCCGCCTTCGCCACGCGCCTTCATCGGCGCGGAATAGCGGAAGCCGGCGACGCTGCCGGCCTTGCGGTCGAACATCCCGTGCAGATTGGGCCCGACGCCGTTGCGCCCGCCCTGATCGACCGAGTGGCAGGCACGGCATTGGTTGAACACGCGCTGGCCATCCGCCGCGTTCTGCGCCGCGGCAGGCTGGGCAAGAAGGAGCATGCTGGCAGCCAGCAGGCTGAGACGAAAAGGCATGGAGTTCCCCCGGTTTTCTTGGGGCAGCAGGCGCTGCCACGGCGCAGGAAACCCGCAGGACCGATTCAGATCAAGTGCTCTATGGACTTGGGCTAAGTGTTTTGTGATAGTCTGAAACTGTGTTGAGGGAGGAAGCCGGCATGAACCGGACTTTGGGCTTGGCCATTCTGATGGCCGGGCTAGCGGGGCCGTCCATGGCCCAGAGCGAGCAGGCCACCTTGCTGGCCGGCGCCTGCCAGGGTTGCCACGGCGTGGCGGGTAGCGGGGCCAGCGGTATCCCCGCGATCCAGGGGACCATGTCGCGAGCCGAGTTCGTCACCGCGATGCAGGACTTCCGTGCCGATCGTCGCCAGGCGACGGTGATGGGCCGCATCTCGCGCGGCTACACGGATGCGGAGTTCGCCGCCCTCGCCGCGATCTATGCCCGGCCGGAGGCCCGCCAATGACCATCGCCCGTCGATCCCTTCTCGGCGCGAGCGCCCTGCTCGCCATGCCCTATGCCGCCCGCGCCCAGGCGCGGCCGCGGCTGGTGATCCTGGGCGGCGGCTTCGGCGGCGCTTCCGCCGCGCGATTCGCACGCGACCATCACCCCAATCTCGACGTCACCTTGATCGAGCGGTCGCGCCGCTTCACCACCTGCCCCTACGGCAACCTCGTGCTCGCCGGGCGCCGGCGCGTGGAGGAGATCACCTTCGGCTATGAGCAGCTGGCGGCGCGCGGCGTGCGCGTGCTGCATGCCGAGGCCGCGGCGGTGGATGGCGAAGGCCGGACCGTGCGCCTCGCGGACGGGACGCGCGTGCCCTATGACCGGCTGATCATGTCGCCGGGCATCGACCTGCGCTGGGGCGCGGTCGAGGGCTATGATCAGGCGGCGAGCGCAAAAATGCCGCATGGCTGGATCCCGCATCTCCAGCCGATCACCGTGCTTGCCGAGCAGCTGCGCGCCATGCGGCAGGGTGGCGTCTTCGTGATGGCGATCCCCGACAATCCGTTCCGCTGCCCCCCCGGCCCCTATGAGCGGATCTCGATGGTCGCGGACTATCTGAAGCGCCACAATCCGACGGCGAAGATCATCGCGCTCGATGCGAAGAACGGCTTCTCGAAGCAGCCGCTGTTCCAGGATGCCTGGGCGGAACTCTACCCCGGCATGGTGGAATGGCGCGGCGCGTCCAATGACGGGCGCGTCGTGCGCGTCGATGCGGCCGCGATGACGGTCGAGACCGAGTTCGGCGACACGGTGAAGGGCGACGTCATCAACGTGATCCCGCCGCAATTCGCCGCCGGCATCGCCCGCAATGCCGGCCTCGCGGCCGAGAGCGGCTGGTGCCCGATCAAGGCCGAGAGCTTCGAGAGCGCGCGGGTGCCGAACATCCATGTGATCGGCGATGCCACCATCGCGGCGCCGATGCCGAAATCGGGCTATGCCGCATCCTCCCAGGGTAAGCAGGCGGTCGCCGCGGCGGCGGCGCAGCTTGCCGGCCGTCCGGTGCCGGACGCGGTCTATTTCAACACCTGCTACAGCCATGTCGGCGAGGATTACGGCATCAGCATCGTCGGCGTGTTCCGTGCCACCGGCGGCAGGCTGACCGAGGTGCAGGGCTCCGGCGGCATCTCGCCGCGCAACACCGCGCTGCAGGGCGACCGCCGCGCCGAACATCGCCGGCTCGAGGCGATCTACGCGGATGGCTGGTACGAGAGCATCACCAAGGAGATGTTCGCCCTGGCCTGAGGCCGGGCGAACGGGAGGCACCATGGACACCACGCAACACGCGGCGTCTCGGCGCCGGCTTCTGGTGGCCGCGGCCGGTAGCGCGGCCGCCGCCGGCATCGCGACCGGCCACCCGGCCATCGCGGCCGGCAATCCGGAGAACCAGCCGCCGAACCTGCCCGAATGGGGCCGAACCCTCGGCCCGGGCGTGATCGAGGAAGCCTACGGCACGCGCAGCAGCCACGAGGCGCATGTGGTGCGCCGCTACGTGCCGTGGCTGACGCCCGACCGCGTCTCCTCGATCTCCTTCACGCCGCTGCACGAGATGCACGGCATCATCACGCCGTCGAGCCTGCATTTCGAACGCCACCATGGCGGCGTGCCCGAGATCGTGCCGGACGACTACCGGCTGATGATCCACGGCATGGTCGATCGGCCGCTGGTCTTCACGCTGGAAGACCTGAAGCGCCTTCCTTCCGTCTCGCGCATCCATTTCGTGGAATGCCCGGCCAATGGCGGGATGGAATGGCGCGGATCGCAGATGTCCGGCTGCCAGTTCACCCACGGCATGCTGTCCTGCTCCGAATGGACCGGCGTGCCGCTGAAGGTCCTGCTGGCGCAGGCCGGCCTCAAGCCCGGTGCGTCCTGGCTGCTCGCGGAAGGCGGCGACGCCAGCCACCTGACGCGCTCCATCCCGATGGCCAAGGCGCTGGACGACATCATCGTCGCCTATGGGCAGAACGGGGAAGCGGTGCGGCCGCAGCAGGGCTATCCGGTGCGGCTCGTCGTGCCGGGCTGGGAAGGCAATACCTGGATCAAGTGGCTGCGCCGGATCGAGGTCGGCGACCGGCCCTGGTTCACCCGCTGGGAAACGCGCACCTACACGGACCTGATGCCGGATGGCGTCGCGCGGCAGTTCACCTTCGTCAACGAGGTGAACAGCGTCATCACCAACCCCTGCCCGGAAAAGCCGCTCAATGGCCGCCCGGGCTTCGTCGAGATCAGCGGCCTCGCCTGGTCCGGCGCGGGTGCGGTGCGGCGCGTGGATGTCTCGGTGGATGGCGGCAACACCTGGCGCACGGCCGAATTGCAGGCGCCGGTGCTCGACAAGGCCTGCACCCGCTTCCGGATCAACTGGGAATGGCGGGAAGGCCAGCGCGCCTTCCTCCAGAGCCGCGCGATCGACGAGACGGGCCGCGTGCAGCCCTCGATCCAGGCGCTGCGCGGCGCCCGTGGCGTCGAGAGCATCTACCACAGGAACGCAATCCAGACCTGGCTGGTCGAGCCGGATGGGACGGTCGTGAATGTCCAGATCGATGCATAAGGCCCTGATGGTCCTGGCCGCCGGCGCGGCGCTTGCCGGTTCCGGCTTCGCCCTGGCGCAGCAGCCCGCGCCGGCCGATCAGGCGGCGCGGCGCGCAGCTCTCTACACGCCCTTCACGCCGCCGCCGGGTGCGCGGACCACGGCCGATATGGCATGGCCCGCCCCCGCCGGCGTGGTCCTGCCGGCCTCGATCCCCGGCATCGGCCGCGCCGCCACGCCAGAGGAGATCGCCGGCTGGGATATCGCCGTCGGCGGCGATGGGCGCCGCTTGCCGCCGGGACGCGGCAGCGTCGCGGACGGCGAGGAGCTGTACCATACCCATTGCGCGGCCTGCCACGGCGAGTTCGGCGAGGGCATGGATCGCTGGCCGGCGCTGATGGGCGGGCGCG
This sequence comes from Roseomonas mucosa, assembly GCA_945878375.1. Lineage (GTDB taxonomy): Bacteria > Pseudomonadota > Alphaproteobacteria > Acetobacterales > Acetobacteraceae > Falsiroseomonas > Falsiroseomonas mucosa_A. The sequence goes on from CAMDWG010000001.1 coordinate 95,565, forward strand.
GCTCGCTCAACACCGATCAGGCGCGGCGCACCGTCGGCTCCTTCTGGCAGCACGCGCCGGCGGTGTTCGACTATGTGCGGCGCGCCATGCCCTATGCGGCGCCGCAGAGCCTGACGAATGACGAGTACTACGCCATCACCGCCTACATCCTGAACCTGAACGAGCTGGTGCCGGATGATGCGGTGATGGATGCGGATGCGCTGCGGGCCATCCGCATGCCCAACCGCGACGGCTTCGCGCTGGAAGCACGGCCCGATACGCCGGATGTCGCCTGCATGACCAATTGCCGCGAAGGGCGTGCGGTGCGGATCGACGTGGATAGCCGCCAATTCGTGCAGCCGGGATCGCATTCCGGCTTCTCGGAGCCGCAATGACGGCATGACGCGGCCGGAGGGCGGCAGCGCCCTCCGCCGCTCGGCGCCGCGCTCTATCCCAGGTTTCCGAACGCGGGAAAGGTATCGAGCAGCCAGCCGCCGATCCGCGGGAAGCTTCCCGTCATCAGCAGGATCCCCGTCACCACCAGCAGCCCGCCGATCGACCATTCGATGGGCCGCATCCAGGGACGCAGTTGCCTGGCAAGCCCGATGAAGCGCGCGGCGAAGGCCGCGGCCAGCAGGAAGGGCAGGCCGATGCCGAGCGCATAGACGAACAGCAGCAGCGCCCCTTGCGCCGCCCCGTCCTGCGCCGCCGCGATGGTCAGGATGCCCGCCAGCACCGGCCCGATGCAGGGCGACCAGCCGAAGGCGAAGGCGAGCCCGACGCCATAGGCGCCGAGCGCCGAGACCGGACGTGTCGCGACCTGGTAGCGCGCATCCCTTTGCAGCAGCGGGATGCGGAAGGCGCCGGCGAAGCTCAGCCCGAGCACGACCAGCCCGAAGCCCGCGATCACCGCCAGCGTGTCGAGATGGTCCGACAGCAGCCCAGCGATCACGCTCGCCGTGGCGCCGAGCGCGGTGAACACGGTGGCGAAGCCCAGCACGAAAGCCAGCGCCGCGCGCATCACCCGGGCGCGTTCCGCACGGACCTCGATGGCTCCATCGGCGCCGGCCTGCAGCGTGACGCCGCCGATGAAGCCGAGATAGGGCACGACAAGCGGCAAGACGCAGGGACTCAGGAAGCTCAGCAGCCCCGCAAGCAGCGCGGCGAAGAGGGAGACCTCCATCGGGTGCCGCTGGCCGCGGTCAGGCGTTCCTCAGCTGCACATCGTCGCGCAGCACCGGCCGCAGCACCGGGTTGGCCACCAGATGGCGGAAGATCACATCCCAGATCGGCGGCCCCTCGACAGTCTCGGCCACCGAGCCCCATCCGGCGACGACGTAGCGGCGCCCGGCCTCGAGCGGCGCGCCGGTCCGGCTCAGCCGCAGGTCGTGGATGCGCTGGCCGGGCGCACCCGTGACATCCAGCGTGTAGGCAAGGCCCGCGCTGCGGACCATGTCGCCGCCCTGCTGGTAATAGGGGTCCGGATTGTAGAGGTTGTCCGCCACATCCTCGAGCAGGCTGCGAAGCTGCGCGCCGGTCATCTCCGTGCGGTAGGCGGCCGGATAGGTGATGGCGGTGTGGGAATAGACATCCTCGGCCGTCAGCGTGCTGCCGGCGGTGATCGCATAGCCCCAGCGGAAAGCGGGGGAGAGCGCGATCTCCGCCTCGCGCTGGGACAGCAGCGCGTCGCAGATCACCTCATCCATCGTCCCGGCGACATTGCCGCGCCGCCACAGCGTGGTCTCGGTGCGCGCGACGGGGCGTTCGAGTTCGGCGCGGAAGGGGGCGCGCGTGCGCTCCACCAGGGCGGCGGCCTCGGCATCCGGCTGCACCGCATTGGCGAAGACGGGGATCAGCGCATGGCGCCAGGCGGTCACGCCATCGCTGCCGACATCGAGATCGAGCCGGCTGACGAATTTCCCGTAGCAGCCCGAGGCGATGAGCAGCGTGCGGCCCACCTGCACCGGCTCGGGCAGCGCGTCATGGGTGTGGCCGGTCAGGATGACATCGATGCCGGGTACCCGCGCGGCGAGCTTGCGGTCCACCCCGAAGCCGTTGTGCGACAGCAGGACCACCAGCTTCGCGCCGTCCTCGCGCGCCGCGCGCACGCGCTCGGCGATCTTCTCCTCCTTGATGCCGAAGGACCAGTCGGGGACCATCCAGCGCGGATTGGCGATCGGCGTATAGGGGAAGGCCTGGCCGATCACCGCCACCTTCACGCCGCCCCGTTCGAAGGTGCGGGTATGGTCGAAGACATCCTCGTTCCACTCGCTGTCCTGCACATTGCCCGCCAGGAAGGGGCAGGACAGGGCTTCGACCAGTTCCTTCACGCGGTCGGCGCCATAGGTGAATTCGAAATGCCCCGTGGTGGCATCGGCGCCGAGCAGCTTCAGCGCCTCGACCATGTCCGCGCCCTTGGTCTGCAGCGCGGTCCAGGATCCCTGCAGCGTGTCGCCGCCATCCAGCAGCAGCGTGCGCCCGGGCCGTTCGGCGCGGATCGCCTTCACGATGGTGGCGATGCGATCGAGGCCCCCCATCGGGCCGAAGCGTGCCGCGAGCCGGTCGAAATCGCGATCGGTCAAGGCATGCGCCATCGGCGTGCCCGGCGCGATGCGGTAATGGCCGAGCAGCGCGTCGCCCGTCAGGTGCGGCAACTGGCCACGCGCCTCGCCCACGCCGATATTCGTCGTCGGCTCACGGAAGCGCATCGGCACGAGCTGGCCATGCAGGTCGGTCACATGGATCAGCGTGACCTGCCCGACCGGGGCGAAGCGCAGGAGATCCTGCTGCGATGGAAGCGCCTGCCCGAGGGCCGCGCGGCCATGGCCGATGGTGGCCAGCGCCGAGGCGGCAGCCACGAGGTCGCGTCGGGTGATCATCCTCGTGCTTCCTTCCAGTCGCGCGCAAGGCGACGGCCCTGTGCTGCGGCCGCCCCCACATATCCATGGCTCCGGGTCGCCCTGACGGCATGACCGGGGCGGGCCGGCAGGCGGCCTGCCCCGGATGCCGGTACGGCGGTCAGGCCGGGCGAAGCTGGGATGTCGTCTTCCGCTGCTCGCCCGCGTCGTTCGTCCAGGTGAATTCCAGCGTCCCCGGACCCGTCACCTTCAGCGGGAAGGCGATGTAGGGGTTGGCCGAGATGGCCGGCGCCAATTCGATCGAGAAGACCGTGGCGCCGTTCAGCGTGCAGGTGAAGCTCTTGATGATGTCCCGCGGGACGAGCGCGCCATCGTGGTTCCGGCGCTGGCCGGTCTCCATGACATGCGTGATCAGCGTGCGGATCTCGATCGTCTCGCCGACGCGGACCTGCTGCGGCAGTCGGACGCGGGGCTGGCCGATGGGTGCGGACATGGTGTTGCCTCCTTCCTGCTCAGCCGCCGCAGCCGCCGATGGTGACCTTCACTTCCGCCCGGCCGATCAGCAATTGGCCGCCGGAGGTCTCGGCGATCGCGATGACATCCTGCGTCACGCCGAGGCGGATGCGCGTATCCACCTGCGCCCGCCCCATGGCGGGGGTCAGGTGGAAGGAGGCGACTTCCGGCGTCGGGTTCTTGTCCGCGAAGACGTGGATCGCCTTGATGTGGTCGGCGTCGGTCATCGGGCTGTCCACCACGACGGTCATCGGCACGGTGTTGCCGTTCTCGGCGATCGCCGGCAGGCGCAGCGTGACGCCGGCCTCCTGCGGCGTCCGCCCGGCCAGCACGCGGTCGATAGCGGCGCGGGTCGGGCCTTCCATCGACGCGGCCGCGCTGCGTCCGACCAGGGAGAGGCCGATCAGCCCCGCCGCCAGCGCCATGCCTTCGCGGCGCCCCAACTGCTTGTGTCTCATCGGCGTCTCCTCGGGATGAGTGGATGTCATGTCAGCGCGAGGCCAGCGGGCGCAGAGGCTTTTCGCCACGGGCAAGGCGCCTGGCATCCCCGATGATCGCCCGCCCTCGCGGTTGAATCCCGGTGATGCCCGGATGCCTTCCAGAACCACCGGAGCATGGTGCGAACGGGCCAAGCCGCGGCGTTCCCGCAGGCGCCTGCATGCGCTGCGCGTTCACGACCCCAAGCACGGGCGTCCTGGTTCCGGTGATGACTTTGCCCTTCCTCGCTTAGTCTTGCTCTTATAGTCGTAACTGTGCCGCCTGGGCGGTGGCTTTGCAAGCGCCGCGAAGGCCAGCCAGCCCGCGCCCGCCGGGTGCCAAGACCCGTGGAGACCGCCGCTTCGTTGAACGCCCCAGATCTGGACGGTTTTCAATCCAGCACTCTGGTTGCCAAGGGCCCCATGCTGAGCCTAGACGGCGCGATGGTCGCATCTCTCCCTCCGGACCGCATCCAGCCGCCATTGATCGGCGACCCCGCCCCCATGTTCACCGCCCGCAGCACGATGGGGGAGCTATCCCTGGAATCCTATCGCGGTCGGTGGGTGCTGTTCCTGTCCCATCCGGCGGACTTCACCCCGGTTTGCACCAGCGAAATCATGGGCTTCGCCCGCCTGCACCCGCAGTTCCAGGCGCTGGAGTGCGATATCCTGGCCCTGTCCGTGGACAGCCTCTATGCGCATCTCGCCTGGGTCCAGATGATCTCGGACCGGCATGGGGTCGATGTGCCGTTTCCGCTGGTCGAGGACCCGACCATGGCGATTGCCCGCGCCTATGGAATGATCCACGCGGAGTCCCGCGATTCCGCCACCGTGCGGGCCAGCATCGTGATCGACCCCGCCGGGATCGTCCGCGCAACCACCTGCTATCCATTGATCGCAGGGCGCAATGCCGCCGAGCATCTGCGCCTGGTCACGGCGCTGCGCGAAGCGGACCGCACCGGCGGCCTCGCGCCCGAGAACTGGCAGCCCGAGGACCCCATGCTCCGCCCGCCCCCCACTTCGGTCGCGGAGCTGGCCGGCGATCCCTCCGGATCCGGCTGGCTGCTTCGCTCCATGAAGCCGGGCAAGCGCCCTTCGGCGCGGCGCACATGACCGACGGATCGGCCGGGCGGGAGATAGAGGGGACCGCGCGGCTTCTTCGCCTGCTGGGCAACGAAGCCCGGCTTCGCATCGTGCTGCGGGTCGGGGAAGGCGAGGTGTCGGTCGCGGATCTCGAGGCGGAACTGGGGGTTCGCCAGCCGAACCTGTCCCAGCATCTCGCGGAGCTTCGTGATGCCGGGCTCGTGGCCTCGCGCCGGGATGGGCGTTCCGTACTCTACTCCCTGGCCGGCGCCGACGCCGCGACGATTGTCGGATGCCTGGGCACCTTCATGGGGCGCGACACCGGCAAGGCGCCGCGGCCCGGATCCGGCGCGGTGGCGAGCGACCTCCGCTCCCCCTCCGGCTCTGCCGTCTTCGCGCGCATTGTGCATCGCGCCTGAACCTCTGGTCACCCGGCATGACGCGCGATCGCCGGACCAGCGGAGCGCGTCAGCACGATCGGGCGCCGGTCCAGCGCGGCACAGGCCCGTCGCCATGGACCCGCCAGCACTTCGGCGCGACCAGACATCGAGGACAACGGCAAGGAACAGGAAAGCGGCCGCGTCGGGACATCAATGATGTCGGGTAGCCGCTTCGCCGGGGGTAAGCGGATCTGCAGGCTGCCGCGGCGTGAGGCAAGCTGGGCCACAACCGGCACGCTGCAGCACAGCCTTCGCTGCGCCCGAGCCGCTCATCGCCGTGGCGGCACGATGTGGCGGTGCAGCAGCCCGAGCGGAACCAGCGCGACGATGCCAACCAGCAGCGCGGTGACCAGCGCGGTGGTTGGGCCGGCGCTCTCCAGCCCCGCTGCGAACAGGAAGGGCGCGCCCGCGCCCAGCACGGTGCGGATCGCGGCGAGCCGACCGAGCCGCGCGCCATAGCCCGCCGCGCCGAACAGGGCGAGCGGCACGCTGCCGCGCACGATGCTCGACAGACCCGCCCCGAGTCCGAACAGCAGCGCGAAGACGGCACCAGCGGCCACCGGATCGACCGGCAGCAGCAGCATGAGGATCGCGGCCGGCAACGCCGTGGCGGAGACCAGCGCAACAGTCAGCGGATGCAGCGCCCGCCAGAACAGTGCATCCACCAGCCGGATCAGCACCTGCGCCGGCCCCATCAGCATGGCGACGAGGTAGGCGGCAGTGCCGAGCTCGAGCGCCTGCAGCACCGGGACGAGATGGACCGTGACCGCTGCGGTCAGCACCCCGCTCAGCGCGAAGCTCACCGCAACGGCCCAGAAGGCGAGCTGCGCAACCCTGCCGGCAAGGGGAGGGCCGAATTCCTGCCGCGTCTCGCGCCCGGTGCCGCCAAGTGCCTCTCCGCGTGGCCGCGCCGCGATCCAGGCATGCAGCGGCAGCGCGACCAGCAGGTGCAGCGCGGCAAAGGCCGCATAGGTCCCCCGCCAGCCGAGCACCTCCACCAGCCAGCCCGTCAGCGGCCAGAAGATGGTGGAGGCGAAGCCCGCGATCAGCGTGAGATGCGTGATGGCCCGCCGGGCCTCCGCCCGGCCAAGGGCGGCCAGCGTCGCGAAGGCGGCATCGTACAGCACGGCGATGCCGACCACCTCGATGGCGATGACGCAGGCGCCGAAGGTCCAAAGGTTGGGCGCGGCGGCGAGGCCGCCGACCAGGATCGCCATGACAAGGCTTCCGGCGGCCATGATGCGCGGCGCGCCGTAGCGATCCATCCAGGCACCGAATTGCGGTGCGACGAGCCCGCCGGCGAGCAGCCCGACCGAGAAGATGGCGTAAAGCGAGGTGAGCGAGGTGTCGAACTCCCCCGCGATGGCGGGCGCCAGGATGGCGTAGGCGTAGTACAGCGTGCCGTAGCCGATCACCTGCGTCGCGCCGAGCGCGAGGACGACCGGAAGCAGGCGGGGGCCGCCCCGCGGTGGCACGGAGGCGGTACGCGGGTCGAGAGACATGGACCGCGTCAGCCGCGACAGCCGTGGCGGCGGCCCGGCCTGGCCGCGTCCGGGATCCGCGTTTCGGCGGGCGGGTTACGCCTCCCCTCGGTCGAAGCGGCGCGGGGCCTCGGACAGCAGCGGGTCATCGGGGCCTCCGCGCGCAAAGGTCGCAATCGCACGATCGGGCATGAGTTGCCCTAGATGATGGCGTGGCGCACCCGCGCGGAGAGCCACTCGCTGACCAGCACGGTGCCGAGGATCAGCAGGAAGATCATCGTCACCTGCGGCCAGGCCAGGACGTTGATCGAGGACTGCAGCTGCATCCCGATGCCGCCCGCGCCGACCAGGCCGAGCACCGTCGCCTCCCGGATGTTGATGTCCCAGCGGAAGACGGTGATGCCCGCGAAGGCCGGCATCACCTGCGGCACGATGCCCCAGGCCAGCACTTGCGGCCCGGACGCGCCGGTCGCGTTCACGGCCTCCACCTGCGTCGCGTCGATCTCCTCGATCGCCTCGTAGAGCAGCTTGGCGATGAAGCCGATCGAGCGCAGCGCGATCGCGAGGATGCCGGCCAGCATCCCCGGGCCGAGCACGATCACCAGCACCAGCGCCCAGATCAGCGAGTTGATGGAGCGGCTGGCGACGATCACGAACAGCGCCGCGGGCCGGACCAGCAGGCGGCTCGGCGTGGTGTTGTGCGCGGCCAGGAAGGCCAGCGGGACGCCGAGCAGCACCGCCAGCGCGGTGCCGAGGGTCGCGATGTTGATGGTGTCCCAGAGCGGCTTCCAGAGCTGGTCGGCATAGGACCAGCGCGGCGGGAACATGCGCCCGACCAGGTCCGCGCCTTGCGCCGGCGCGTCCCAGACGAAAGCCCAGATGGTGCGCTCCGAGATGTACTGGAAGCAGGCGAGGGTGAGCGCGACCGCCGCGAGCCACCCCGCCCAGGCCAACAGGTCGCCGCGCGGCGTCCGCCGCCGCCACGCCCGTGCGCCATCCGCGCCCGTCGCCACCGCCATCACTGCACCTTCCGACGGATCCAGCCGCTGCTGTATTCGCAGACCAGCACGATCGCGATGATGATGATCAGCACCGCGGCTGCCGTGTCGAATTCATAGCGGTCGAAGGCGGTGTTCAGCGTGTCGCCGATGCCGCCCGCGCCCACCAGGCCCAGCACGGCGCTTTCCCGGAAGTTGATGTCGAGCCGGTAGACCGAAAGCCCGATCAGCCGCGGCTTGACCTGCGGCAGGATCCCCCAGGCCAGCAGCTGGAACCAGGATGAGCCGGTGGCGCGCACCGCCTCGGCCTGGCTGGCCTCGATGTCCTCGATATCCTCGGCCAGCAGCTTGGCCATGAAGCCGATGGTCGCGAAGGACAGGGTCAGCATCCCCGCCAGCGGGCCGAAGCCGACCATGGCGACGAAGACGATGGCGACGATGATCTCCTGGAAGGTGCGGCTGATGGCGATGATGCCGCGGCAGAGCAGGTAGACCGGCAGCGGTGCGAGGTTGCGCGAGGCGCCGAGCGCGACAGGGATCGACAGCGCGATTCCGATGACGGTCGAGACGACCGTCATCGTCAGGCTCTCCATCAGCCCTTCCAGGATGTCGTCCCGCTTGGAGACGAAGTCGGGGGGGAAGAACCCGCCGAGGAAGCGCAACCCCCGCTCGAGCCCCTCTGCCGCGCGGGCCCAGTTGATCTCGAGCGTGCCGACCGCGAGCACCGCATAGGCCAGCGCGCCGAGATAGATGGCCCAGCGCAGCCAGGGGGTGGCGACGAGCGGCGGGGGCCGCCAGGCGCGGGCGGCGGCGGCGGCATCGAAGACCGGGGCGAGGCCTGCGCTCACGCCTCGGCGTCCTCCGTCTCATCCTCATCGACCTGGCGGATGGTGCGCGACCAGTCCTCCTCGCCGTAGATGGCGGTCAGCGCCGCCGGACCCAGCGTTTCGGCCGTGCCGTCGAAGACGATCTGCCCGGCCCGCAGCCCGACGATGCGGCGGGCGAATTGCTGGGCGAGCGCCACGTCATGGATGTTGATGATCGCCGCCAGCCCGCGTTCCTCGCACAGCTCCACCAGCAGGCGCATGATCTGGCGGCTGGTCTTGGGATCGAGGCTCGCGGTCGGCTCGTCCACCAGCAGCAGCGTCGGTTCCTGCATCAGCGCGCGGAGGATGCCGACGCGCTGGCGCTGGCCGCCCGAGAGCGCGTCCGCGCGCTTGTCGGCCATGTGGGCGAGGCCGACGCGGTCCAGCAGGCGGAACGCGTTCTCGATGTCCCGGCGGGGGAAGCGACGGAACCAGGACGCCCAGAAGCCGGTGTAGCCAAGCCGGCCGGAGAGCACGTTCTCCATCACCGTCAGCCGCTCCACCAGCGCGTATTCCTGGAAGATCATGCCCATGCGACGGCGGGCCTGCCGCAGCGCGCCGGCGCCGAGGTGGATGATCTCCTGGCCATCCAGAACGACGCGCCCGGCCGTCGGCTCCACCAGGCGATTGACGCAACGGATGAGGGTGGACTTGCCGGCGCCCGAGGGGCCGATCAGCGCCATCACCTGCCCCGGCGGGACAGCGAGGTCCACGCCGTCCAGCGCCAGATCGCCGGTGGGGTAGCGCTTGGTCAGCCCCTCGATGCGCAGCAGGGCGCCGCTGCCGGCCTCGTCACCGCGCATGGCCGGCGCCCCTTCCGCTTATCGGCACGCGTAGGAGACGTTCATCGCCTGGTCGATCTGGCGGATCACTTCCCAGTGCTGGCGGTAGGTGATCGGCATGAACTTCTCCTGCGGCGGCTGGCTCTTGCGGAACTCCTCCAGCAGGGCGCTGCCTTCCCAGTTGAAGGAGAAGAAGGCGTTGCGGATCCGCTCGGCGAGTTCGGGGCGCAGGTTGTGCGCATGGCCATAGCCGGTCGTGGGGAAGGTCTGGCTGCGGTAGATCGTGCGGATCTGGTCCTGACGGACCGCGTTGCGCGCGATCATGCGGGCGAGCACGGAATTGGCGATCGCGCCGGCGTCGTAGTCGCGGTTCGCGACGCCGATGATGCTGTTGTCGTGACGGCCGGAGAAGGCGGTGCGGAAGTCGCGCCCGGCCACCATGCCGAACTGGCTCTCGAGCAGGGCGGACGGCGCCTTGAAGCCGGAGTTCGAGGTCTCGGACGTGAAGGCGATGGTGCGGCCGCGCAGATCCTCGATGCGCTGCGCCGGGCTGTTCGCCGGGACGATGATCTCCATCTCGTAGCCGAAGGCATTCTCGCGGCTGGCCATCATCGCGAAGGGCACGAAGCCGGCGCAGTTGACCGCGAGCGGGTTGGAGCCGGTGTTGAAGCCCGCAATGTGCAGGCGGCCCGCGCGCATCGCCTCGATCTGCGCGGCGTTCGACTGCACCGAGAAGAACTGCACGCGCTTGCCGGTCTCACGCGCCAGGTGGTCCATGAAGCCTTCCCAGACGCGGCGATAGACGGCGGGATCCTCGACCGGCGTGTAGGCGAAGATCAGGACCGGCGGGTCCACCAGCTCGCGCGGGTTCGTCGGCGCGTCGGCCACCAGGTCGCCGTTGCGGTCGCAATAGCGCGCGTCGAGCGCACCGCGCGGGCAGTCCTGCGCCTGGGCGCGAGCCGGGATGGGGGCAGTGGCCAGCGCGGCCAGGATGCCAAGCGTCACAAGACGTCGGAACATCGCGTCCTCCTGTGGTTGCGGATTGCCCGCCCCTACACAAGCAGCCTTGTAGTGTCTGTTGCAGAAATGTGAAACCTGCCGGGGTGACTAGGCCGTCACCAAGCCGGACAGGCCGCGCGATTGGCGGGCGCGGGACATGACCTTGCGGGACGAACGCATGCATGAACTGGATTAGGGGCGGCGTTGCGGTCCTGGAGCAATATCAGATCCGACCGAACCAATCAGACCGGGTGTCTTGCCCTGGACAGCATGATCCCAGAGCAGCCTATGCCCAGCTGGCGGACCCACGGCGAGCGCGGTCGAGAAGGGCTGGGGCCCGGAAACGCACCCGGCTGGGATCGATCGATGAAGGGCGCGATAGGGTCGGCGCGAGCGTCTCGCGCTTCAGCACCGAAGGCGTCTGGCTGGCGAAGGGCCGTGACGTGGAGACCGAGGCCTCGGGGACGTCGAGCTCGTCCGGTCGCGAACGGGCCATGAGCCCGTTCGCGCCGGTGATCGAGCCGCCGCAGCGGATATTGCGGATGACAACGCTCGGTCGCCTGGACAGGTGGCGCGAGCGGGAAGGCGCGAGGAAGCGCGCCTTCCCATCGCCGCCGCCGGCCTCGGCGAAGGAGATGATCAACTTGATCCTCTGGCCAGCCGACGAGACGAACGCCAGCGCCCCCGCGCCCGCGACGAGCAGGAGGGCGGTGGCGAGCGCGATGCGCCGCCGCGGGCCAGCATCGTCATCCGCTGGCCCTCAGTTGAAGCGGACGTTGTGGTTCGTGGACAGGAAGGTCCGCACCCATTCGCGGGCGGCCGGGTCGATCGTGGTGGCGAGGCGGTACAGCGCCTCGATGTCGTTACCGACGGCCTGGGTGTATTCGCCGAGCGCCTCGCCCTTGTTCGCCTGCAACTCCGGATCGGCGATCGCCGCGGCGATGCCCGCGCGATAGGCGGCCACGATGTTGGCCGGCGTGCGCGGCGGCAGCATCGCCGGCTTGTTCGCGGCGAAGCCCGCGGCGAAGAAGGCGAGATAGGCGTTGAACTGGATGCCCGACGGCTTGCTGCCGTGCATCATCTCATACGCCTCAACGAAGTGTGGCAGGTCTGGGAAGGTCGGATCGCGCTGCACGTTGCCCTGGCCGTCCAGCACGCCCCAAGAGAACATCGGCACGACGTTGCCGCGTTCGACCATCGGCCGCACCTGCTGGAGGAAGGCCGAGGAGGTCTGATAGTCGATCGTCGCCTCGCCGCGCTCGAAGGCGAGGCGTCCCTCGCCGCGGCCGCGCATGCCAAACACGTGGCGGACCGTGAGGCCCAACAGCTGGAACGCCAGCATCGGACAGAGGTCGAGGCTGGTCGCGCCCTGGCTGGCAAAGACCAGTTCCTGCCCGCGCAGCCGCCCGAGTTCGGAGGCGTTACGGATATTGAAGCGCGCCGGCAGGTAGACGACGCCGCCTGTCGGGCTCACGAGCACGGGCGGCATGTTGGTGTAGTCGTAGCGCACGCGGCGATCGCCCAGGAGGAAGGGGAACTGCGTCGAGCCGGAGGTGCCAATGAAGGTCAGCCCGTCCGGCCGCGCGCGCTGGTAGAAATCATTCGTGCCGGTGATCGATCCGCCCCCCGGGGCGTTGCGAATGATCACGTTCGGTCGGCCGGGCATATGGCGCGACAGGAACGGCGCCATGAAGCGGGCCCAGACATCAGTGCCACCGCTCTCGGGGAAGGGAACCACCCATTCGATCGTCTGTCCGGCGAAGCTGACGCCCTGCGCGCGCACGGCCGGCGCGGCGAAGGTGGCCGCCCCGACGGCGGACAAGAGCGTACGGCGATGAATGGCTCTCATGGCGATGTCTCCCTGCTGGCCGCGCTTGCGGCGGATGGCCTTGCCAGTGCGGTGGTTGCAACCAGCAGCCCCGCTGCGCCGGCCCACCGGCGCGCCGTTTCGTGGAACATGTGTTTTCCTTCTCGGACCTTCAGGGTTTGCATCTGTTCTCCTCCTCCGATGCTTTGTTTTCGTTGTTCGCTTTCGGCCGCCACGAGGTCGGCCCCTTCAACACCGTGGCGCGCAAGCGCTTCGGCGATGAATCCATGTCGGCGGCGAAAAAGCCGAGGTCGCGCACGCCCGCGCCCACTGCCGCTGCGGCGTCTTTGGCCGCGTTGGAGGCCACGCCTTGGCATTCAAGGCGAAGCGCGTTGGCGATCCGCCGGGCAAGATCAATCGAAGCGCCCGCGGGCCTTCCCCGCGCATCGCGATCGGCAGGGGTCGGGTTGCCATAGTTGATGGCGACGGTCAGCACCCCGCCCATCGCGGTTTCAATCCCGGTGCCGTGTTCAGGGACCCCGTCCATCAACCTTCTCCGCCGCGCAGAATCGCGTCGGGAACAAGCACCACGCCCTCCATCAGGCGACGTGCGCTGCGGCTCATGGTGATCGATGTGACGGCCCAATGGCCGCCCTGCATGACGGTTTGCGCCCCGACCGATAAGGTGCCCGAGGGGTGGCCGAAGCGGAGATCCGTCCGCGCCGCCCCAAGGGTTTCGCTGACCATCGTGCCGGGGATGGCGGCAGCCGCGGCAAGCGCGACTGCACCCGTGCCTGTCATGGCGTGATGCAGCTTGCCCATCGAGAAGATGCGCGCATTGAGCTGGATATCGTCGGCTGCGACCGCCCGCCCGTTAGCGGCGACATAGGACAGGGGGCGGGACACGAAGGCGAGCTTGGGGGTGTGCGGCCGCAGCTGCGTGGCCTCGTCGGGCGTGGCAGCGACGCCCATCAGGACGGCGCAATGGGCACGGATGGCCTCGGCGCGCGCAAGTAGCGTTGCATCGCCGTTGATGTCGGACTGAAGTTCGGCCCCGGTCAGCCCGAGCGTCGCCGCCTTGACGATGATCGTGGGGTTGCCCGCGCTGATCAGCGTCGCTTCGATCGGCCCGACGCCGGGAATATCGACCGTCTCGATCAGGTGCCCCGTCGGGAACATGGCGGCGGACTGGTCGGCATCCTGCAAGAATTCGAGAGGGATTTCCGCAGCAGGAAAGGCCACGCCGTCCAAGATGAAGTCACCGCCCTCGACCACCTTGCCATTCCGCATGGGGACGCGGGCGATGATCCGTGCGCGGATGTTGGTCTGCCAGATCCTGACCGTCGCGATCCCATTCTCGGGCGCTGCGACCAGCCCTTGAGCGATAGCGAACGGCCCCACGGCCGATGTGAGGTTGCCGCAGTTTCCGGACCAGTCGATCACCGGATCACGAATGGAAACGGCACCGAAGGTATAGTTCACGTCGCAATCGGCCCGCTGGGCCGGGCCCAGGATGACGACCTTCGTGGTGCTGGAGGTTCCCCCGCCCATCCCGTCGATCTGCTGCCCGTAGGGATCGGGGCTTCCGATCACGCGCAGCAGGACCTGCTCCCGGATGGCCAGGTCGCCGGGCAGCCAATCCTCGCGGAAGAACACGCCCTTGCTGGTGCCGCCCCGCATGAACACGGCTTGAATAGGGGTTTGCATCGTCATGGCCGCGGTTCTGCCTGCCGGTTGAAAATCTCACGCAGAACGAAGGGAACGATGCCTCCGTGCCGGTAGTATTCGACCTCGATCGGGGTATCGAGGCGCACCACGAGCGGCACCTCGACCTGGCTGCCATCGCTGCGCGAGATCACGAGCGTGGCGCCCTGCCGGGGTGTCAGGGGGGCGTCCAGCCCTTCGACGGCAAAGGTCTCCGATCCATCGAGGCCGAGGTTTTCCCGCGTAAAGCCAGGCGCGAACTCCAGCGGCAGGACGCCGAGAAGGACAAGGTTGGAGCGATGAATGCGCTCGAAGCTTTCCACGATCACGGCGTCCACGCCCAAGAGCCGGGTACCCTTGGCGGCCCAGTCGCGCGCCGATCCGGTGCCGTATTCCTGACCGCCGAAGACAAGGACCGGTGTGCCTTCGCGCTGGTAGGCCATCGCGGCGTCGTAGATCGGTACGAAGTCTGTCCGACCCGAGGCTGCGTGATGAATGGTGCGCCCGCCCTCTTCCGGCGCGCCGTCGTTGCGCGGCGGAAGCATCAGGTTCTTGATGCGGCGATTGGCAAAGGTGCCGCGCATCATCACTTCGTGGTTGCCCCGGCGAGAGCCGTAGGAGTTGAACTCGCCCGGCTTGACCTGCTGTTGCTGAAGATAGGCGCCGGCGGGCGTGTCGGCACGGATCTCGCCCGCCGGGCTGATGTGATCGGTCGTCAACGAGTTGCCGAAGATCGCCAGCGCCCGCGCACCCGCGATGGGTCGCCTGGGCGGTGGGGTCGGATCGAAATTCTCGTAGAAGGGTGGCCGCAGCAGATAGGTGGAGCGCGGCCAGTCGTAGATCTGCCCCGATCCAGACGGGAGGGCATCCCAATCCGCGCCGCCGTCGTTCAGCCGCGCGGTGGCGCGGAACGAGTCCACGCCGACATGGTCCTTGATGACCGCACCCACCTCGGCATCGTTCGGCCAGATGTCGCGCAGGAAAACCGGCTGGCCATCCGCCCCGGTGCCCAAGGGCTGGGTCGTGATGTCGATGTCCATCGTACCGGCCAAGGCATAGGCGACGACCAGCGCCGGTGAGGCAAGGAAGTTGGCCTTGATGCTGCCGTGGATGCGGGCTTCGAAATTGCGGTTCCCCGACAGGACGGCACAGCCGACGAACTGTTCTTCTTCGAGCACACGCTCGATGGCGGGATCGAGCGGCCCGGAGAAGCCGATGCAGGTGGTGCAGCCATAGGCGACGACATCGAAGCCGAGCGCTGACAGCGGTGCCAGCAGCCCGGCGCGGCCGAGATAGTCGGTGACTGCCCGTGACCCGGGGGCGAGCGATGTCTTGATATGGGGCGCAACCCTCAGCCCCAGGCGTTCCGCATTCCGCGCCAGAAGACCCGCTGCCACCATCGCCGACGGATTCGAGGTATTGGTGCAGGAGGTGATGGCCGCGATCAGGATGTCGCCGTGACCGATGGAAAAGGGGCCGTCGCCACCTTGAACCTCGGCCCTCTGTCCCATCCCGACAGGGTCCACGCCGTAGCCCCCCTCGGCGGCCGGGGCGGCGAGCAGCGCACGTAACCGCGCCTTCGCATCGGTCAGCGGGATGCGATCCTGCGGTCGCCGGGGCCCCGCGATGCAGGGCACCACGGCGGAGAGGTCGATGGTGATGACGCGGGAATAGTCGATATCGCCCCGCATCGGCACGCCGAAGAGCCCCTGCGCCGAGAGATAGGCCTTCAGCAGGTCCGACGGGCGGTCGGTCGCGCGGAAATAGTCGAGGACGGCCTCATCCGTGGGGAAGAAGCCGATGAAAGCCCCGTATTCGGGCGCCATGTTGGCGATGGTCGCTCGTGTCGGCACGGGTAGTTTTTCGACGCCTGCGCCGAAGAACTCCACGAAGTCGCCGACAACACCTTCGCGGCGAAGCCGTTCCGTGATGCTGAGGACGACATCCGTCGCCGTGACGCCGGCGGGGACGCAGCCCACCAGTTCGACCCCGGTGACGTCGGGGGTGAGGAAGTAGACGGGCTGCCCAAGCATGCCCGCCTCCGCCTCGATCCCGCCGACACCCCATCCCAGCACCCCGATCCCGTTCACCATCGTGGTGTGTGAATCCGGGCAGACCACGGTGTCGGGAAAATACACGCCCGATGCTTCGCACACCCCCGTCGACAGGCGCTCCAGATTGACCTGATGACAGATGCCCACGCCGGGCGGGATGACGTTCACCCCCGCAAAGGCCTGCGCCCCCCATTTGAGGAAGCGGTAGCGTTCCTCGTTCCGCTGGAACTCGAGCCGCATGTTGTGCTGGAGGGAAAGCGGTGAGCGGACGCTGTCCACCTGAACGGAATGGTCGATGACGAGATCGACATGGACCAGAGGCTCGATCAGGGCCGGATCGCGGCCAAGCTCCACCGCCGCGTCGCGCATGGCGGCAAGGTCGGCAATCAGGGGGACCCCGTTCAGGTCCTGCAGCAGAATGCGGGATGCAACAAACGGGACTTCGCTCTGCCGCTTCCCGTTGGGTTGCCAGAAGGCCAATTCCTTCACGTGTTGAGGGGTGATCTTCTTGCCATCGCAATGACGGATAGCGGCCTCAAGCAAGATCCTGATCGAAACCGGCAACCGGGAGATCTTGCCTGCGCCGTGACGCTCCAAATCGGGCAGAGAGTAGAGCTTGCCCGTGCCGCCACCCGGCAGGTCGAATGCCTTTAGCGCATTGAACTCTGATGACAGCGCGGCGCGCAGCATTCCCCCTCCCAGGATCATATGTACCCGAGAGCTTTGCTGAGGCTGCCTCGGTGCCACGCAACCCTAGCGAGCGCGGGCCGGTTGAGCCCAAGACGCTTCCTGGGGTGGCCACCCAAGAAAACTATGGGGTAGCCAGGTGGGGGCGATACGCCACAACCCATTGGCGAAATCGGCATGGCTTGATTCTGAGGCCCATGGCGAATGGGAGCCCACAAGGAACGGCGCAAGGGCGACAGCAGGATCGGCCGTCGGAGAGGCTGGTGCCGTGGCCGGAGAGGCGCATCGACTGCGAGAGGCGTGCCGGGGGGCGCACAGCCAAGGCTGGCCGCAAGGCAGGCTCGGTGACCGGACGCCGGAGGAGTTCGCAAAATTCAGCGCCCATGCGAAGGGGCAGGAGCAGAACGGAGCGAGGTTGTCCGGGACAGAAAAAACCGGCAGCACGTCATCTCAAATGGATCAGTTCACATTTTCTATTTATATTTACCCCAATCATTTAGCTAACACGAAAATTTCCATCGAATATTTTGATGCATTTGAACGCCAAAGCAAGTCTTGACTTGGCTTTCCGACAATAGATACTGCAATCCGATGGTACCTATGGTGCGTCGGGAACCTCAGTTCGGGAGGCGTTGATGCGCTTGCGACAAATCGAGGTGCTTCAAGCAATTCTGCAGACAGGCTCGGTCACTGGCGCTGCCAAGCTACTGAATGTCTCGCAGCCATCCGTTAGTACGGTCTTGCAGCACACGGAGGCGCAGCTGGGAATCCAGCTCTTTGAAAGGTCGGGGGGACGGCTGAAAGCATCGCCAGAGGCGAAGGCGCTTTTCCCGGAGATTTCGGACATATTTCGGAGGGTCAACCGACTAAGCCAGAATGCTAGGTCACTGGCGAAGGGTCGCCTGGGGCGCATCAACCTTGCGGGGACATTGGCACTTTCCAATGGGTATCTCGTGGACGCCGTTTCCATATTTACCAAATCGCACCCCGGCGTGGATGTTACGATCCATTCTCTTCAAACACCCGAAATCATCGAGCGTGTCCTGTCTCGTGAGCTGAACCTCGGGGCTTGTTACGGAGAGGTCAACAGCAGCGGACTTAGAGTGGAGGAATTGACCAAAGGCACGATGGTTTGCGTCATGCCACAAACACACCCACTTGCGCAGAAAAAGCAGATAGAGGCGGCGGACCTCGCTGGAGAGACGCTTATCACCTATGATGACGGCGATTGGCTGCGCGCCAAGGTCGAAAAACTTTTTGAAGAATTTGAAATACAACCAAATCTTTCTTTGCATGTCAGCCAGACTATAACTGCCATTCGCCTTGTCCATCAGGGTGTTGGTTTAGCTCTTGTAGAGCCATTCTATTTCGCAGCCATCCAACCGGATGGCCTGGTCGCTCGGCGCATCAAGCCTGTTCAACAACTGTCGGTTCAACTGATTAGGCCTTCTGATGCTGTGGATTCAGCGGCTCTATCCGCATTTGTTGAGATTTTGCGGTCTGTTGCACGCAGCGCGGACCAGAAGGGACCAGGTCCGTCTTGACCAGATGGGCACCTCCAGAAAGCTTTGGCGGCCGGCCCATGACATCGCCAGAGGGCTACTGTCGGCGCGACGAGCGTCTCGTGGCGGGGCGACGGCCCGCTTCGGCACCCTGCGGAACGCGCAGATCGCGTTGGCGTCCGGCGCCGGGTCAGCCAGACCGAGGCCGAGGAATCACAGGAATGAAAACCAACTCGCCGACATCACCCATCTTCTGCTCAAGACGGAATCTCTCCAGGATCGACGGGTCAGGCAGGCAGGGTGGCTGAAATAGATTCGCCTCTGTCCGTCAGAGAAATTTTTCACAAATTATTATAAATATTTATATATCAATATTATTTTTGTTTTACGTATTGAATTATACAATCAAAACTACTGAATAATTTATTTTTATATTTCGCGATATTATTTTATATTCACCGGGACATCCATCCGTCGGACCAGAGGTTGGTTATCCTGAGGGCTCATCCAGAAATACAGGTTGGCAACCTCGGGGTAATTCTCAAACGTCAGAGCGTTGACGCGGGCATTCTCTGCCTTCTCCGCGGCTCTCACCGTATCGCCCCGCTCCTGCAGTAATCGTGCCCAATAGGAATAGGCCCCGGCCGAACTCGGGTATTCGCGTGTCGCGCGGCCAAATGCTGCCTCAGCCCCATCCAAATCGCCCTGGGCCCAGAGCGCCACACCCAAGGTGCTGTGCATCGCTTCCTGCAGGGGGCCAACCCGAGTGCCGAGCAGGGGGAAACGTCGCCCCGGGCTGCTGGCAATCAGCGGCTTCACGATGTCGATCGCGTCCTGATACCGATCCCGCTCGACATGCACGAATGCAAGGTTGATGCGTCCTATGGCGAAGCTGGGATTCCAACTGAAGGAGAGACGGAAGCGTCGCTCCGCCTCATCAAGGTCATTGCCCAACAGCGCCACGATGCCCAGCAGGTTCTCCAGGAAAGAGCGTTCCTCCAGCACCTCTGCCCTTCGCGGCCGGCTCAATTCGCGTTCGGCCAGCTGCACCACGACGCTGTAGTCATGGCCGCCATTTCGCGTGATTTGATCGAAATGAAACAGCGCGGCCCGGTAGGGTTGCACCCGTTCCATGGTTTCAAGCGCAGCGCGGCGTAGAAGCCGATCCATCTCACCCTGCTCGCGAAGGTCGAGCGCGAAAGCGCCAGAATAGGCGGAGGACGAGTTGATGAGAAGGCGCTGCCCCTCGCCGGGCGCGCCGGCAACGACGGCGCCGGCGATGCGCATCCGCTCCAGCCCGAGGAGATCCTGTAGCGCCGCCGTAAAATTATCCAGCCGCAGCGAGCTCGCGACGACGCCGACGATCGTGGGCTGTCGCGCCGGCCGCATCACCGGCGGCCGCAGGAGCGACCGTGTCTGGTTCATCGTCTCGAATTCGTGGGTGAAGATCCGCTCCGCCACATCCTCGCTGTAGCCGGTTTGCGCCACCGAGGCGGGCACGGTGATCTCCACGGCGACGGTCTCCGCGCTCACCACCGCATCGGCGGTCAAAAGACCGAAAAGCATGGCGACACCTGTGGTAATCGAAATGAGGTCCATGTTATTTCTCCAAATCTAGAAAAATTCTCCCTGAAATATTTTATTTTTTGTTATGTTAATTATTTGAATTTAAATGGCGGGTAGTTTATTTTGAATTATAATAAATTTTGATGCGCCGCATATTTGGCTCTGCGCAGCTGGCCGAATGTGGGCCGGCCGTTTTGTAGAGATCACATACGACCCGCGGCTGAGGATCTGCAGGGGATTTTTCGTTCCTGTCGGGAAGCGGAGGCCGCAGGGGCGGAAAAGACCCGCGGAACCGACCCGTCCGGTGGTCTCAAACGGTCTGTCAGAACCGCTCCGCGGTTCTACCCGATCGGATCTTGCTCCAGTGCCGCGATGCAGGCCGGCCACATGACGCGACCCATGTGACCAATACTGGTTGCTTCAGCAGCCCGAAAGCGACCCGCAGGGCCGATCGATCCGGCCATCCCCGACGATCCCTCAGGCCGCCTGTTCCAGCGTCGGCGCGATATCAGCGACCGTGGTGCGGTGCAGGTCGCGCTTCTGCTCCGTCGGGTAGCGCCGCGCGCGATGCATCGTCGCGCGATTGTCCCACATCACCAGGTCATGCGGGCGCCAGACATGCGCATGCACGAACTCCCGCTGCGTCGCATGCTCGGTCAGGTCGCGCAGCAGCATCCGCGCCTCGGGGATCGGCCAGCCCCGGATCGCGCCGGCATGCGCCGACAGGAACAGCGAAAGCCGCCCCGTCACCGGATGCCGCCGCACCAGCCGCTGCGGCACGGGCTGCCATTTCGCGCGCTCCTCCTCCGTGAAGGCATCGAAGCCGAGTGACCCGCGGGAGAAGAGCTGGCTGTGCTCCACGACCAGGTCGCGCGCCAGCGCCTGGGTCTCGGCATCCAGCGCGTCCCAGGCGGCGCGCATATCGGCGAATTCGGTGTTGCCGCCCGAGCCCGGGATGACGCGCGCCGACAGCAGCGAGTATTTCGCCGGCGTCGGCTTGAAGCTGGAATCGCTGTGCCAGAGCATGTTGCCCAGCGAGAACAGCCGCCGCCGGTCATCGCGCGCCAGCACGCCGCCGTCGCGGTCGAGGTTGGAGATGTCGTTGACCTCCATCGCCAGCCGGCGCTGCCCGCCCTGCGCGATGTCGCCGGTCGCCATCTCCAGCGCGCCGAAATGCCGGCTGAAGGCGATCTGCTGCGCGTCATCCACCTTCTGGTCGCGGAAGACGAGCACGGCATAGCGGTCCATGCCCTGCTCGATCGCCGTGGCCTCGGCGGCGGTGATGCCGCGGGCGATGTCGAGGCCCGCGACCTCTCCGGCGAAGCCGGGCCGCGCGGGGTCGGCGGGGCGGATGGTGAGCGTCATCCCTGGGATCCTCCTTGTCTTTCGGGGAAGGCTAGACCCATGGGCGCGGCGCGGTCCACCGCCCCTTACAGCTGCTCCTCCACCGGCAGCACACGGGCGAGCCACGCCACGGCCCGGCGGCGCCAGGAGGCGCCGGGCTCGGCCAGCAGCATGCGTTCGGCACCGCGGGCCGCGTCCAGCCAGGCGATCCGACCTTCCCGCAGCACCAGCCGCCAGCTGACGGAAGGATCGGTCAGCCGCGCCTGTTCGCGCGCCACCTCGCGCGCCACGGCCGGGTTGCGGACGAAGGCGCCCATCTCGGTGTTCAGCACGGCGGAGCGCGGGTCGAGGTTGAAGCTGCCAACGAAGGCCAGGTGGCCGTCCACCACCAGCGCCTTGGTGTGCAGCGCCGCCCCGCCGCGAGAGCCCAGCAGGCTCGGCCGGTCGTCATCCGGGCCGGGCTTCAGCTCATGCAGCGCGATGCCTGCCCGCAGCAGCGGGCGGCGGTATTTCATGTAGCCGCCATGCACCGCGACGACATCGGTCGCGGCCAGGCTGTTCGTCACGACGCTCACCGCCACGCCGCGCGCGGTGAGCCCCACCAGCAGGTCCAGCCCCGCGCGGCCCGGCACGAAATAGGGGGAGATCAGCAGCGCCTCCCGCTTCGCCTCGCGCAGCGCATCGGCGATCTCGGCGGCGATGCCGCCGGCCGCGCGCGCGCGCTTGCGCGCCCCCAATCCGCGCCTCGCCTTCTCCGGCGGGTCCGCGACGACCCGCACCGCATCCACCCCCACCGGCGTCAGCCCACGCCGGATTCGGCGGGCGGGATGCTCGGCCAGCGCAACGAGAAGCCCCGCGGCCTCCGGCACCGTGGCGGCGGCTTCGAAGGACCGGCGCAGCGCATCAGGCCCGCCGCGCTCCCCAGCGGCGGAGACCAGCGCGGCGGGGCGCGCAAGCGGGCTTGCCCAATAGCGTTCGAACACCGCCGAGGCGCCCCGCGCAGACGGGCCGGCGAGCACGAGGTCGAGGTCGCGGAAGCTCACCGCGCCCTCCGCCTCCAGCCCGAAATACTCATTGCCGATGTTGCGCCCACCGACCACGGCCAGCCGGCCATCGGCGATCCAGTTCTTGTTGTGCATCCGCCGCGTCAGGTGCCAACCGCCGAAGGCGATCTCCAGCGCGTAGCCGAGCCGGCCGAAGCGCCGCCAGCGCGTGCCGTTGAACAGCCGGATCTCGATCTTCGGATGCGCGTCGAGCGCGGCCAGCGTCCGTTCGTGCCCGATGGCGAAGACATCATCCAGCAGCATCCGCACGACGACGCCGCGGTCGGCCGCCGCCAGCACCTCCCGCCCCAGCAGCATGCCGGTCAGGTCGCCGCGCCAGGTGTAGTATTGCAGGTCGAGCGTGCGGCCTGCCGCGCGGGCGGAGGCCGCGCGGATGGCGAAGGCGTCCTCGGCCAGGCACAGCACCGCGACGCCCCCTTGGCGCCAGGCGCCTGGGCCCCGCAGGCCGAGATTGGCGAGCGCCGCACCCACCGCGCGGTCCAGGCGGGTCGGCACGGCAGGCGGCGGCGCGACATCGGCATCCGCGTGGCTGGCGGGACGGCCCTGCATCGACAACTCCATCGACAGGCAACGGCCGGCCTGGATGGCGGTTCAGGCGGCCGCGCGCGACCCGGCCAAGCCTGGCGCGACGGCGGCCAGGTGCAGGCAGGCGGTCAGCGGCAGATGGTCGGAGGCGATCCGCGCCAGTGGGCTGTCATGCACCTCGACATCGCTCACCAGCGCCTGCGGCCAGGCCAGGATGCGGTCGAGCGGCAGCACCGGCATGCGGGTCGGGAAGCTCGCCGGCCCCCCATTCACGGCGCCGAACAGCGGCGCCAGCCCGCGCAGCGACGACCGCTCGCCCGGGTTCCATTCATTCAGATCGCCGCAGAGCACGGTCGGCATCGGCGGGGCCTCGGCCAGGGCGGCCAGGATCGCGGCGGATTGCCGGCGGCGGCAGCGCGGCAGCAGGCCGAAATGCGCGGCCACGATCCTGAGCGGCCCGCCCGCCATGTCGAGATCCGCCAGCACCGCCCCGCGCGGCTCGGCGCCCGGCAGCGCCAGCCGGCGCAGCCGGGCGCGGGTGCCCGGGCGGGCGAGGATGGCGTTGCCGTGCCAGCCATGCCCGCCGGCGATGTCGGAAATCGGCAGCGGCACCAGCCCGGCCTTTTCCTCAAGCAGGCGGGTGTCCAGCAGCCCGATGCGGCGGCCGAAGCGGCGATCGGCTTCCTGCAGCGCGATCAGGTCGGCATCGAGTTCCGCGATCACCGCGATGGAGCGGTGCGGGTCGAAGCGCCCATCGGTGCCGACGCATTTGTGCAGGTTCCAGGACGCGATGCGGAGAGCGCCTTCGGCCCGCGCCATGCGGGGCGGGGCGGGGCTGCGCCGGCGCGCGTCGCGGAATTCGGCTAGCAACTGGCGCATGCCCGCGCCGGTGACGCGCAGCTGTTCGGCCATGCGAAGCCTGTCGGGCGCGCGGGGCAGGCGCCGGGGTACGGCGGGGGAAGACGTCATCGGAGAGGGGCGAGGGTCCGGGCGGGGCAGCGTTCCATCTGGAGGATGGTGCCTGTGGTCCCGTATGCCAAGGAGAGGGTTAGGATGCGCTCCGTAAGGGATACATAAAGATATCATTATGCCTTGTCGTCCGGCCTTGGCCTGCAGCGGCCCGCGTGCTACGCGCCGCAACCTCCCAAAAGCAGGACCAATCCGCATGGCCACCGCCGATTACATCGTGAAGGACCTCTCCCTGGCCGATTGGGGCCGCAAGGAGATCTCGATGGCCGAGGACGAGATGCCCGGCCTGATGGCCGTGCGCGCCGAATACGGCAAGCAGCAGCCGCTGAAGGGCGCCCGCATCGCGGGGTGCCTCCACATGACCATCCAGACCGCCGTGCTGATCGAGACGCTGAAGGCGCTCGGCGCCGATGTGCGCTGGTCGTCCTGCAACATCTTCTCGACGCAGGACCACGCGGCCGCCGCGATCGCCGCCGCCGGCACGCCGGTCTTCGCCGTGAAGGGCGAAACGCTGCCGGAATACTGGGACTATGTGCAGAAGACGCTGGAATGGGCCGATGGGGGCACCCCCAATGTCCTGCTCGACGATGGCGGCGACATGACGCTGCTGGTCCATTACGGCCTGCGCGCCGAGCAGGGCGATGTCGCCTTCCTGGAGAAGCCGACCAATGAGGAAGAAGAAGTCTTCTTCGCCCTCATCAAGACGTGCCTCAAGACCAAGCCGGGCTGGTTCGCGGAACTCGCGAAGAACATCGTCGGCGTGTCGGAGGAGACGACGACGGGCGTGCACCGCCTGTATGTCATGGCCAAGGAAGGCCGCCTGCTGTTCCCGGCGATCAACGTGAACGACAGCGTGACGAAGTCGAAGTTCGACAACCTCTATGGCTGCCGTGAGTCGCTGGTGGACGCAATCCGCCGCGGCACCGACGTGATGATGGCCGGCAAGGTCGCGATGGTCGCGGGCTTCGGCGATGTGGGCAAGGGCTCCGCCGCCAGCCTCCGCAACGCCGGCTGCCGCGTGATGGTGTCGGAAGTCGACCCGATCTGCGCGCTGCAGGCGGCGATGGAAGGCTACCAGGTCGTGACGATGGAAGATGCCGCGCCGATGGCCGACATCTTCGTGACCGCGACCGGCAATGTGGACGTGATCACCGCCGACCACATGCGCGCCATGAAGCACCGCGCCATCGTCTGCAACATCGGCCACTTCGACTCTGAGATCCAGGTCGCCGCGCTGCGCAACTACAAGTGGGACAACATCAAGCCGCAGGTCGACGAGATCGAGTTCCCGAACGGCAAGCGCATCATCCTGCTGTCCGAAGGCCGCCTGGTGAACCTGGGCAACGCCACGGGTCACCCGAGCTTCGTGATGTCCGCGTCCTTCACCAACCAAACGCTGGCGCAGATCGAGCTGTGGGCGAACCCCGGCAAGTACGAGAAGAAGGTCTATGTGCTGCCCAAGCACCTGGACGAGAAGGTCGCCGCCCTGCACCTGGAGAAGGTCGGCGCCAAGCTGACCAAGATCACCAAGCAGCAGGCCGACTATATCGGCGTGCCGGAACAGGGCCCCTTCAAGGCCGAGCAGTACCGCTACTGATCCTGGACGAAGGGGGCGCGCCGCGCCCCCTTCACGCCCCGGTCACTCGGCCCGGGGAAAATCGACCTACCAAACGCCCCCAGATCGATGCATGATCGATTCATCGGGGCGAGGGTGGACCGCATCCTGCCGCGCAATGAACGCGCCGGGAGCATCCCACCATGTGTATTGCCTGCAGTCCCTTCGCCAGCGTCCTGAAGGCGGGACCCACCGCCTCGCGCCGCGGCGTGCTTGGCGGGATGGGGCGGCTGGCGCTTGGCGCCGGGGCCGCGGGCTTCGGCAGCCTGCTGCGCTGCGCCGAGGCGCAGACGCCCCCCGCCGCCTCCGGCGCGGCCGACCTGATCTATAGCGGCGGCCCCATCGTCACCATCCATGACGCCCAGCCTTCGGCCGAAGCGGTCGCGGTGCGCGGCGGGCGCATCCTCGCCGTCGGCACGCATGCGCAGGTCGAGGCGACTCGGGGCCCCGGGACGCGGATGGTGAACCTCGAAGGGCGCGCCATGCTGCCCGGCTTCGTCGATCCGCACGGCCATGTCGTCATGGTCGGCCTGCAGGCGGTCGGCGCCAACATGCTCGCCGCCCCGGATGGCGAGGCCAACGACATCGCCGCCGTCATCCGCATCCTGCGCGAATGGGTCGGGCGCAACGAGGCCGCGGTGCGGCGCTACAACCTGATCTTCGGCTTCGGCTACGACGACAGCCAGATTCGCGAGGGCCGCCACCCCACCCGCGACGACCTCGACCAGGTCTCGACCGAGGTGCCGGTCCTGATCATCCACACATCGAGCCACCTGGCGGCGGCGAATTCGAAGGCGCTGGAGGTGGCGGGCATCACCGCGGCGACGCCCGATCCGGTGGGCGGCGTGTTCCGCCGCCGCGAGGGCTCGCGTGAGCCAAATGGCGTGATGGAGGAGAATGCGCTGTTCGTCGGCGCGGCGCCGCTGCTCGGCCGGCTCGACGAGGCGGCCTGGCTTTCGATGATCCGCGCCGGCGCCGAGTACTACGCCTCCTTCGGCTATACGACCTGCCAGGAAGGCCGCGCCATGGGCCCGGCCATCGGGCAGCTGACCGCAGCGGCGCAGCGCGGCCTGCTGCCGGTGGACATCGTCGCCTATCCCGACATCCTCGGCGCCGCCGACCACCTCGGCGGGGCGCTGCATGGCGCCGCCTATCGCAACCGCCTGCGGATCGGCGGCGCGAAGATCTCGCTCGACGGCTCGCCGCAGGGCAAGACGGCCTGGCTGACGCGCCCCTACCACGTGCCGCCGGCGGGCGCCGCGGCGGATTACCGGGGGCTGCAGACCGCACCGACCGACGCCACGATCGAAGCCGTCTCGCGCTGCTTCGAGCGCAACTGGCAGATCCTGATGCATGCCAATGGCGACGCCGCCATCGACCTGATGATCGCCGCGGTGCGTGAGGCGACGCGGCGGCACGGACGCGGCGACCGCCGCCCGGTGATGATCCACGGCCAGACGCTGCGCGCGGACCAGGTGGACCCGGTGCGGGAGCTCGGCATCTTCCCCTCGTTGTTCCCGATGCACACCTTCTATTGGGGCGATTTCCACCGCGATTCCGTGCTGGGGCCGGAGCGGGCGGAGAACATCTCGCCGACCGGCTGGCTGATGAGCCGGGGGATGATGTTCACCTCGCATCACGACGCGCCGGTGGCGCGGCCGGATTCGATGCGCGTGCTGAGTGCGACGGTCACGCGGCGATCGCGCACCGGCGATATCATCGGCCCGCATCACCGCGTGCCGGTGGCCACCGCGCTGAAGGCGATGACGATCTGGTCGGCGCACCAGCATTTCGAGGAAGCGTCGAAGGGCTCGATCGAGGTCGGCAAGCTCGCCGATTTCGTGCTGCTGTCGGACAACCCGATGACGGTGGACCCGGAGCGGCTGGCGGAGCTCAAGGTGGTGGAGACGATCAAGGAAGGCACGAGCGTCTACCGCGCCTGACGCGGCATGCGCTGACTGCCGCGCAACAGCGCAGTCGGCCTATGCAAGGGCTGAGCGCACGCCGCGCCAGAAGGCGGTGGCATCGGCGCCGCCGGGATCGCGCGGATCGGGGCGCACCGCGGTGTGCACCATCACAAGGCGGCTGGCCGGGTGGACGAACATCGCCTGGCCGCGTACGCCCAGGAAGGCGAAGCTGCCGTCATCCTGCGGGAAGATCCACGTCTGGTAGCCATAGCCGAAGAAGCGGCCGACGCGGCCGGGGCTGACCTGCATGCGGGTCATCTCCGCGACCCATTCCCTCGGGATCACCACGCGCTGCCCCGCTCGCCCACCGCACGCCATCAGCAGCCCGAGCTTCGCGAAATCCCTCAGCGTCGCCTGCAGGCCCATATAGCCGACCTCGAGGCCTGATCTGTCGAGCAGCCAGCTCGCATCGGTCTCCGCGCCCATCGGGCGCCAGATACGGGCCGCGAAATAGTCGGCGATCGGCATTCCCACCACCGCGCGCAGCACGATGGCCAGCGCATAGGTCTCCGACGATGCGTAGTACCAGCGCGCGCCAGGGGCCGCGATGCGCGTGTTGAACTGCGCGAGCGCCGCCGCGCCTCCCGCGGTTTGCTGCCCGATCGTCGCGCGCGACAGGCGGGCGCTGTCGTCGGTGCCGTCATACTCCTCCCGGAACTGCACGCCGGAGGACATGGTCAGCAGGTGGCGCAGCGGCGTGGCGCCGTATTCCAGGCCGCGCAGCGTCGGCGCATAGGCTTCGGCGGGCGCATCGATGGACGCGATCCGGCCTTCCGCCACGGCGATGCCGACCAGCATGGCGACCACCGTCTTCGCCATGGAGAAGGAGGTCATGCGATGCGTATCGCTGCGTCCATACTGGTAGCGCTCAAGCTGGATCACGTCGTCCTGCGCCACCAGCAACCCGGTGGCGGGGTTGCGGTCCATGTAGTCCGCCAGCCGGAAGCGACCAGCACCCAGCGCCGGGGCGCCCAGATAGGCGATGTCGGGCTCCCGCGGGGCACGGCGCCAGGGAAGCTGGGTGTCACTGCGGCGCGAGAGGCGGGCGGGCAGGATCTCGTCGAGGCGGGAGTAGCTGTCCACGCTGTGGCTGGTGCGCCACCAGCTCTGCCGGTCGGCGCGCGGGAAGTGGCCGAGGGGATCGGCATAGGCCCACATCATCGGCCCGGCTCCGCGCCGGCCGATGCCGTCGCGGAAAGCGAAGGTCATGCCCGGCGCGTCGGCGCCGGTGGCACAGGCGCCGACCAGCAGGGCGGGCAAAGACAGAATGGCCCGACGCTGGATGGGAACCGCTTTCATGCGGAAACAGAACACTGAACGATCTTTATTGTCGAGTATCGTCGAGTCATGTGACGACTGGCAGATGCATGGCACAGCCCCATCTGTTGGCGGCGACCGCCAGCCGCAACGGTGGGCCGCCCCCCTGCCCCCACACCGCCGCCACCGGAGCCCACCTTGACCATCCTCGCCCTGATCGCCCTTTTCGCCCTCGCGCTGCTGCTCGGCGGGATGGTGTTCTTCGCCGCGCTGATCGCGCCGCTGGTCTTCCGGGTGCTGCCAGCCGACCAGGGCGGGCGGTTCATCCGCACCCTGTTCCCGCGCTATTATGTCTGGGTGCTGGCCTGCTCCGCCGCCGCCGCCGTGGCGCTGTTCCCGCTGTCGAAGCCCGATGCCGGGATCATGGCGGTGGTCGCGGGGCTGGCCTGGTGGCTGCGCCAGTCGCTGATGCCGCGCATCAACGCCCTGTCGGACCTGGCCAAGGCCGGCGACGCGAGCGCGCAGAAGGGCTTCGACCGCGCCCACAAGCTATCCGTCGTCGCCAACCTGCTCCAGATGATGGCCGCAGCCGCCGTGCTGGCGGGCTTCGTCGCCTGAAGTTGCCGCAGCGGTCGGAAATGACAGCCCTTTTTCGACCCCAGGGAATGCATTAAGCCTTGGCCACGCGCGGGCATGGGCCCGTGACGCCTGTTGCCCGGAGGAAACCAACCCATGAACCGCCGTGCCCTGATGGGCGCCGCCGCGACCGCCCCGGTCGTGCTTGCCACCCCCGCCCTCGCCCAGGCCTTGCCGGAGGTGCGCTGGCGCGTCCAATCCTCCTTCCCGCGCGTCTTCGACGTGCTCTACGGCACGCTGGAGCGCATCTCGGCCCGCGTCGCGCAGCTCACCGACGGCAAGTTCCGCATCCAGGTCTTCCCGGCCGGTGAGATCGTCGGCGGCCTGCAGGTGCTGGACGCCGTCCAGGCCGGCACGATCGAAGCGGGCCACACCGCCTCCTACTACTACATCGGCAAGGACATCGCCTTCGCGCCCTTCACCGCGATGAGCTTCGGCCTGAACCAGCGCCAGATGACCTCCTGGTTCCGTCATGGCGGCGGCAACGAGCTGGCGAATGAGTTCTTCCGCGAATACAACATCGTCGCCCACACCGCCGGCGACACCGGCGCCCAGATGGGCGGCTGGTTCCGCAACGAGATCACCACGGTGGACCAGCTTCGGGGCCTGAAGTTCCGCATCACGGGTCTCGCCGGCCAGCTGTTCCGGCGGCTCGGCGCCGAGCCCACGCTGATCGCGCCGGCCGATATCTATCCCTCGCTCGAGCGCGGCGTGATCGACGCGGCCGAATTCGTCGGCCCGCATGACGATGAGCGCGCCAACTACGTGCGCGTCGCCCGCTTCTACTACGCGCCGGGCTTCTGGGAGCCGGGTGCGCGGCTGCACTTCATGATGAACCAGCGCGCCCATGCGGCCCTGCCGGACCAGTACAAGCACGCGATCGAGGTCGCCTGCGCGGAAGCCGACAGCGACATGACCGCGCGCTACGACCACCTGAACCCGCAGGCGCTGCGTCGCCTGGTGGGCGCCGGCGCCCAGCTGCGCTTCTGGTCGCGCCCGATCCTGGAAGCCGCCTGGCGCGCGAATGAGGAGCTGAACGCCGATCTCGGCCGCCAGAACCCCCGCTTCGCGCGCATCATGGAAAGCTACAACCGCTTCCGGACCGAGCAGTTCCAGTGGTTCCGGATCGCCGAGAACAGCTACGACAACTTCGCCTTCACGGCCGCCCAGACGGTGCGCTGACCCGCTCCGTTCGGTCTCCTGCCGGCCCCGCCGCCCCACCCGGGCGGCGGGGCTTTTCATTTGTTCATCCCCCCGCCCCCTTGGCCCGGCGCGCCGCCCGCCGCTATCACGCGACGAGCCCGGAGCGACCCGCCACGATGGATGCCAACGCGCTGCTCTCCGCCCTGCTGATGGGGATCGTGGAGGGCCTGACCGAATTCCTGCCGATCTCCTCCACCGGCCACCTGATCCTGCTGGGCGAGCTGATCGGTTTTCGCGGCCCCGGCAGCGCCACCTTCAAGATCGCGATCCAGCTCGGCGCCATCCTCGCCGTGGTCGTGGTGTTCTGGCGCACACTGCTGGACCTCGCGCTCAAGGCCTGGCGGCCGGGGCCCGAGCGCTTCTACGCGGTGAACATCATCCTCGCCTTCATCCCGGCGATGATCATCGGCGCCACCTTCTACTCCACGATCCACGCGATGCTGTTCAACCCCTGGATCGTCTGCATCGCGCTGATCGCGGGCGGTGTTGCCATCATCGCGATCGAGCGCTGGCGGCCGCACGCCACCATCCGATCGGTGCCGGAGATCGGGCCGCTCGGTGCGCTGCTGATCGGCTTCGGCCAGGTGCTGGCGATGATCCCCGGCACCTCGCGGTCCGGGGCGACGATCATCACCGCGCTGCTGCTGGGCGTGGAACGGCGGGCCGCGGCGGAGTTTTCCTTCCTGCTGGCGATCCCGACCATGTTCGCGGCCACCGTCTATGCGCTCTACAAGGGCCGGAACGAGCTGGACCTGACCGGCCTGTCGCAGATCGGCGTCGGCTTCGTGACGGCCTTCGTGGTGGCGCTGGTGGTGGTACGCTGGCTGATGGCGGTGATCGCGCGCATCGGCTTCACCCCCTTCGGCTGGTACCGCATCGCGCTGGGCACGGTGATGCTCGCCGTGCTGGCCCTCGGCTGAGCCGCGGCGCCGTCCTGCATCTCCCTCTCCCCTTACAGGGGGAGAGGGTCGGGGTAAGGGGGTCTTGCGGCCGGCTCAGGCCGGCATCGCCACCTGATAAGCAGCCTCTGTCTTGGCGCGGATTTCGGCCTCGGTCACGCCGCTGGCGATCTCCACCAGCCGCATCGGCGCATCGCCCTTCTTGTCGATGGCGAAGACACCGAGGTCGGTGATCACCATGTCCACCACCCGGCGGCCGGTCAGCGGCAGGTTGCAGGCCGTGAGCAGCTTTGCGCTGCTGCCCGCCGTGTGCTCCATCAGCACGATCACCTTCTTGACCCCGGCGACGAGGTCCATCGCCCCGCCCATCCCCTTCACCATCTTGCCGGGGATCATCCAGTTCGCGAGGTCCCCGTTCTGCGCCACCTGCAGCGCGCCGAGGATCGACAGGTCGATATGGCCGCCGCGGATCATCCCGAAGGATTGGGCGCTGTCGAAGAAGCTGCTGGTGGGCAGCTGGGTGATGGTCTGCTTGCCGGCGTTGATGAGGTCCGGATCCTCCTCCCCCTCATAGGGGAAGGGGCCGAGGCCGAGCATGCCGTTCTCGGATTGCAGCTGCACGGTCATGCCGGCGGGCACGTGGTTGGCCACCAGCGTCGGGATGCCGATGCCGAGGTTCACATAGAAACCGTCCTGCAATTCGCGGGCGGCGCGGGCCGCCATTTCGTCGCGGGTCCAGGGCATGGGGCCGCTCCTCTACTTGCGTCGTTCAGGGCTGGCGGCGCGCATCCGCGCGCCGAGGCCGCGAATGCGGCCCACGCACAAACCATCCGCAGGCACCGGCGCGACCGTGGCCTGCGTGAAGCCAAGCCGGCGGAGCCGGCGCGTCATGCTGCAAGCGTGCCTTCGGCACGAAGCGTCTGAGGGCATCACGAAATTCCACCGGGGCCGGCGGCGGCGGCCGGGTGCTTGGTGACGGTGCGGTTCTCGATCTGCTTCTCGAAGCCCGGCGGGCAGGCAATGAGGCGCTTCACGAAGACGCCCGGTGTGTGGATGTGGTCGGCATCGATCTCGCCGGGCCGCACCAGATGCTCCACCTGCGCGACGGTGACCTTGGCGGCGGTGGCCATGATCGGATTGAAGTTCCGCGCCGTCTTCCGATAGGCGAGGTTGCCCTCGTGGTCCCCCATATAGGCATGGACGATGGCGAGGTCCGCGAACAGCGTGCGTTCCATCACATAGGTCTCGCCGTCGAATTCGGCGGTGGGCTTGCCGTCCGCGATCTGCGTGCCGACGCCGGTCTTGGTGTAGAAGGCCGGGATGCCCGCGCCGCCGGACCGGATGCGCTCGGCCAGCGTGCCCTGGGGGTTGAACTCGATCTCAAGCTCCCCGGCCAGGTACTGCTTCGCGAAGGTCGCGTTCTCCCCGACATAGGAGCTGATCATCTTCCGGATCTGGCGCGTCTGCAGCAGCACGCCGAGTCCCACTCCGTCGATGCCGGCATTGTTCGAGATGACGGTGAGGTCCTTCACCCCGCTCTCCCGGATCGCCTCGATCAGCAGGGATGGGATGCCGGAGATGCCGAAGCCGCCGGACATGATGGTCATGCCGTCCTTCAGCACGCCGGCGAGGGCGGCCCTCGCATCCGGATGGACTTTGCGCATGGCGGGTGGGGTTCCCTTGGTCTGATGCCGCGCACCCTATTGGGGGGCGCCGCGGCAGGGAAGGGGGCCGATGCACGAAGCCTCGGGCGGGAGGCTTGCGCCCCCCTTACACGGAAGCTATAGGGCGCCTCCCGCAACTACGGGGCCATAGCTCAGTTGGTAGAGCGCTTGAATGGCATTCAAGAGGTCAGGGGTTCGACTCCCCTTGGCTCCACCAGTTTCGGCACCCGGCCAGCCCGGCGTGCCAGGATCCAGGGCTACCGCGCAGGCGGTGGCCCTTTTTCTTTGCCGGCTGCGTCCCGCGGGTCGCCGCAGGGGTGGCCAGCGCATCAGGCCGGGCGCGGGATGACCCAGCGGCCGATGGCGACCGCGAGCGCCAGGATGCCGATTGCCGCCACCAGGAAGGACAGGGCGAAGCCGGCCGTCGCGATCAGCGTGCCGAAGATCACCGCGCCCAGGCTCTGGCCGAGGAAGAGCGACATGGCGAAGCTCGCCACCGCCGTGCCGCGCGCCTCCGGCAGGGCCTCTGTCGCACGGGCCTGCAGGACGCCATGCAGCATGAAGAACAGCAGGCCCATCGCCACCTGCGCCAGGGCCACCACCCACCAGGACGGCGCCAGCGCGATCCCGCCCAGCCCCGCCGCCAGGCCGGCACCGCCCCAGAGCACCATCCCCCGTTCCCCCAGCCGCCGCACCAGCCAGGGCGCGCAACGCGTATAGGCGAGCGAGCCAAGCCCGAAGCCCGCCGCGATCAGCCCCGCCTCGGCCGCCGACAGCGCGAATCCCTCGATGAGGTAGGAGGCGACGAAGGGGAACGCCCCGCCGAACAGCAGCGCCCCGTCGCCCGCCGCCGCCAGCATCAGCCGCCGCCCCGCTGGCCGCCCGAAGACGCGGAGGAACCCGCCAAGCCCCATGGCCTGCCGCCCCCGGCCGCCGACCCGCCAGGCGGGGCCGATCAGCACTGCGAAGACCACAGCGATCGCCGCCGCCAGCAGCCCGAGCACCAGGAAGGAGGCCCGCCAGCCGGCCCATTCCCCGACCACGCCGGAAATCGGCCCGGCCAGGAGCTGCGCCATCACCATCCCGGTCATGAATTGCCCGAGCACCGCCTGGCGGCGCTCATAGGGCACGGCGTCGCCGATATGCGCCATCATCAGCGGGATCGTCGCCGCCGCGACCAGCCCCGACATGACGCGCATCGCCAACAACCCGCCGAGGTCGGGCACCAGCGCCGCGCCGACCAGCGTGCCCGCGTAAAGCCCGATCGCCACCGCCGCGACGCGCAGCTTGCCCAGCGCGTCGCCCACCGGCCCCGCGCCAAGCTGCCCCAGCCCATAGGCCAGCGCGAAGCCGCCGATCAGCGGCGCCACGGCAGCCAGGCTGACCCCGAAATCGCGCGCCATCATGGGCAGAAGGGGATCGAGCAACCGCATCCCGCAGCCGATGGTGAAGGCGGCCAGCGCCATCAGCCAGATCGGCGGCGAAACCCGCGTGGCGTCAGACAACGCCGAGTGGCTCATGCGGCAGGGGCGGCAGTTCCACGCGGATCGCATCGCCCGGCGCGACATCCCCGCCGGCCAGCACCACCGCCATCACCCCGGTCTTGCGAACCAAGCCCCCCGCCGCGTCGCGGCCAAGGCAGGCCTGCATCAGCCCGGCCTGAAGGGCGTCGATCTGCCAGCAGGGGTTCCGCAGCCCGGTCACCTCTGCCACGGCGCTCTCACCCAGATGCAGCCTTGTGCCGCGCGGCAGGGCGAGCAGGTCGAGGCCCTCTGTCGTCACATTCTCCCCCAGCGCGCCAGGGGCGAGGGTGAAGCCGGCAGCCGCCAGCTCTGCAAACAATTCGGCGTGGATCAGGTGCAGCTGGCGCAGATTGGGCTGGGTGGGGTCCTTCGCCACGCGCGACCGGTGCTTCACCGTCACGCTGGCATGGGCATCGCCTTCCACCCCAAGCCCCGCAATCAAACGGATGGAGGGGAGGCAGGGCTTGGAGAAGCCATGCGCCGGGCTTGCCGCCACGGCCCGCACCAGGCCCCTCATGCGGGCTCGGCCTTCTTCCGCGCGCGCTCGCTCTTGGTCTTGAGCTGGCCGCAGGCTGCCAGGATGTCGCGCCCGCGGGGGCGGCGGATCGGGCTGGAATAGCCGGCATCCATCACGATGTCGGCGAAGCGCTGGACCTGTTCCGTCCGGCTGGTGAGATAGGGGCTGCCCGGCCAGGGGTTGAAGGGGATCAGGTTCACCTTCGCGGGGATGCCCTTGAGCAGCCGCACCAATTCGCGCGCCTCGGCCTCGCTGTCGTTCACGCCGCGCAGCATGACGTATTCGA
Source organism: Roseomonas mucosa (assembly GCA_945878375.1). GTDB lineage: Bacteria > Pseudomonadota > Alphaproteobacteria > Acetobacterales > Acetobacteraceae > Falsiroseomonas > Falsiroseomonas mucosa_A. The sequence goes on from CAMDWG010000001.1 coordinate 130,829, forward strand.
AGGTGATGCGCCTTGCGTTGGAGGCGCCGGGGTAGCGGCGGCAGGCCGCGAGCAGTTCCTCGATCGGGTATTTGCGGTTGAGCGGCACGATCTCGTTGCGGAGTTCGTTCGTCACCGCATGCAGCGACACTGCGAGGCCGACGCCCAGTTCCTGCCCGCAGCGATCCATCATCGGCACGACGCCGGAGGTGGACAGCGTGATGCGCCGGCGGGACAGGCCGATGCCCTCATGGTCCATGATGATCTTCAGGGCCTTGGCGGTGGCCTCGTAGTTATAGAGCGGCTCGCCCATGCCCATGACGACGATGTTGGACAGCAGGCGGGGCGTGCCGTCCTTCGGGCTGGGCCATTCGCCATAGCTGTCGCGCGCGGCCATGAACTGGCCGACGATCTCCGCCGCGCCCAGGTTCCGCACCAGCTTCTGCGTGCCGGTGTGGCAGAAGGTGCAGGACAGGGTGCAGCCCACCTGGGTGCTGATGCAGACGGCGCCGCGATCCTCGTGCCGGTCGGGGATATAGACCGTCTCGACCTGCTGGCCGTCGCGCCAGCGGAACAGGAACTTCCGGGTCGTGTCCTCACTGGTCTGGACGGCCGCGACCTCCGGTCGGCCGACGACGAAGCGCTCCGCCAGCTTCGCCTGCATCGGCTTGGCGATGGTCGGCATGCGGGCAAAGTCGGTCTCGCCCTGGTGGTAGATCCAATGCCAGATCTGGCGGGCGCGGAAGGGCTTTTCCCCGATCGCGACCATCTCCGCCTCCAGCTCCGCCCGCGACAGGCCGACGAGGTCGCGGCGGCCATCGGGCAGGGTGGCGGGCGGGGGCGCGAACAACGCGGCCTTGGCCAGAATTCGGTCGCGTTCCTGCGCCGTGAGGTCCTGCGCGGCCAGCGGCGCCGCCTCGCTCATCGCGCGGGCCTCGGCGCCGGGCATTCGCGCGAGATTGCCTGATAGGCGGCGGAGAAGCCGGATAGCGGGAAGGTGTCCGTCACCGCGCCGCGCCCGGGGGGGCCGGGGCTGCGGCCCACCGCCTCGCGCCCGTTGCGGAAGGCGCCGATCAGCTGCGCGCCGTTCTGGAAGAAGGCGCTGGACTGCACCGTCGCGTAGGACCGGAACTCGGTCGTGCCGACCGTCAGCACAGCCTCCGCCTGGCGGGCATAGGGGTAGCCCACCGAGATGGCGACCTGGTCGCGCCCGGTGGCGCGATGGGTGACGGTGAGGGTGACGGTGCCGCGGTTCCGGGGCCCGCCTTCGCTACGGGTGGGGTTGGTGAAGGCGTAGCAGACCTTCTGCCCCTGTTCCTGGGTGTGCGCGGCGATCCAGTTCTGGAAGGTGCCGATCCGGGTCGGCTGCGCGCGCGCCGCCTGACCCTGGGCCTGGGTCTGGGCCTGGGCGGCTGCCGGCGACATGGCCAAGGGAGCCGCCAGCAGCGACGCTGCGGCAAGGATAAGGTTGCGGGGCATGCGCGCTAGATACGGCGCGGCGGGGGGGCGGACAACCGCCCGCCTTCCGCCCGGCGCGCCATCCGCCTATGCACGCAGGCCATGAACGACCCCACCGACCGCCAATTGGCCGCGCAATACGAGGCCTATCCCTACCCCGCCCGCGACCCGCGGGAGGAAGCGCGGCGCCTTGTCGTCGGCAGCCCCTCCCACCTCCGGGAGATCGACCATTGGGTCTTCGGCGCCCAGCGCCCGGCCTCGCGGCCGCTGAAGGCGCTGATGGCGGGCGGTGGGTCGGGGGATGGCACCATCATGCTGGCGCAGCAGATGGCCTGGGCGGGGCGGCCGGGCTCCGTCACCTGGCTCGACCGGTCAGGGCATGCGCGGAAGGTCGCGACCGCGCGCGCGCAAGCGCGGAAGCTGGAGAACATCGCCTTCGAGGAAGGCTCGATCCTGGACCTGCCGCGTTCGGGGCTCGGTCCCTTCGACTACATCGATTGCTGCGGCGTGCTGCACCACCTGCCCGACCCGGCGGAGGGGCTGGCGGCGCTGGCCTCGGTGCTGGCGCCGGGGGGCGGGATCGGGCTGATGGTCTATGCGCCGCATGGGCGCACCGGCGTCTACATGCTGCAGGACGCACTCCGCCTGCTCGCCCCGGCCGAGAACCCGCCGCCCGCCCGCGTCGAAGTCGCCAAGCGCCTGTGGAAGGCGCTGCCGGAGACCGCCTGGCTGAAGAAGAACCCCTGGATCGACGACCACATCCGGGGCGGGGATGCGGGGCTCTATGACCTGCTGCTGAACCCGCGCGATGTCGCCTTCACCGTCCCGCAGCTGTCCGCCCTGGTCGCCGGGGCGGGCCTCCGGATCGCGACGCTGGTGGAGCCGCTGCGCTACGACCCCGACACCTGGCTGGCGGACCCCAGGTTGCGGGGGCTGACCGCCGGGCTCGACCCGATCGGGCGGGCGGCGCTGGCGGAGGCGATCTGCGGCAATATGGGCATCCACATCGCCTATTGCGTCCGTGCCGACGACCCGGTCGCGGCCCCGCCCTGGGAGGATGACGCCGCCGTGCCGGTCCTGCGGGAGTTGGACGGACCGGCGCTGGCCAAGGGGCTGCGGCCGGATGGGGTGTTGCCGGTCACCTGGGACGGGCTGCGCGCCCAGGTCCCGCTGCCCCGGCTGGCCGGCGCGCTACTGGCGCGGATGGATGGCAGGCGCAGTTGGGGCGAGATCGCGGCCGAGGTCGTGGCGGGGGGGGCCGCGCCCGAGCAGGTCGCGCGCGACCGCGCGGAACTGTCGCGGGCCATGGAACGGCTCAACCGCATGCTGCTGGCCGCACCGGCCGGGTAGCCTTGGGCCCGGCGCGGTTCCAACCGGGCCGGCCCTGATCTAGATTGCGTCGATGCTCCAAGGGGTCTCCATGATGTTCACCCGCCGGACGATGCTGCTCGCCCTGCCCTTGGCCGCCGGCGCCTGCGCCAGCGGCACGCCCGAGACGCTGCAGCCGCTGGTCAGCGGCTATCGCCACCTGACGCCGATCCGCCTGAACGTGGCGGAGGTGGAAGTGGTACCCCCCTCCGCCACCGCCATCCGCATCGACCTGCCCGCGCCGATGCGGCCGGACGCCGAGATGGTCCGCATGGCGGAAGACCGGCTGGTCGCGATGGGCACCAAGGCCCGGGCGCGCTTCCTGGTCCAGGCCGCCGAATTCCGCCGGGAACAGCTGGTGGGGCCGGGCGGGCTTGTCGGCATGTTCACCGGCGACCCGGGCGAGAGGCTGGCGGTGCGGCTCGAAGGGCGGCTCGAGATTCTGGAGGAGGGTGGGCGACGCGCCGGCTTCGTCGAATCCCAGGCGCGGCGCCAGCGCACGCTGCCCGATGGCACCTCCGCCGCCGACCGCCGCCGCGCGGCGGAGGAGATCGTCCGCCAGGCGATGGACGACCTGAATGTCGAGCTGGAGTTCCAGGTGCGCCGCAATCTGAGGGAATGGCTGGAGCCAGCCGGCTCGGCCGCCACCCCGGCACGCCCCGGCGCCATTGAGCGTGAGGAATTGCCGCGGCGCTGAGCCGGAGGGAGCCAGGACGATGCCCGTGACCTTCTCCAACCCGGCGACCGTGCATGCGCCGGGATCCCGCTATTCCCACGCCGCCCTGGTCGAGGGGCCGGGGCGCCGACTTGTGATGTCGGGCCAGGTCGGCATCGCGCCGGACGGCACGGTGGCAACGGGTGGGCAGGACCAGATCGCGCAGGCGCTGGCCAATCTCGCCGCGATCCTGGCGGCGCATGGCATGGGCCCAGGCAATGTCGTGAAGATGGTCGTCTTCCTGACCGACCGGTCACTGATCCCGGCTTGGCGGCAGGAACGCGACAGATTCCTCGGGGGGACGCACGCACCCGCCAGCACGCTGCTGGTGGTGGCGGGGCTCGCCGACCCGCGCTTCGTGTTCGAGGTGGAGGCGGAAGCCGTCGCCTGAGGCGGGCAGGCAGACGGCCAGGGTCGGCCGCCCGCCTGCGCGGATCAGCCCTCGCCGGGGCGCGGCGCGGCGATCATCGCCAGCACTTCCCGCCGCGTGGAGGGATCGTCGCGGAAAGCGCCGAGCATCCGGCTGGTGACCATCGTCACCCCCGGCTTGCAAACGCCACGCGTGGTCATGCACTGGTGCGCCGCTTCCACGACCACGGCCACGCCCTTCGGCTTCAGCACGTCGTTGATGGTGTTGGCGATCTGCGCCGTCATCTTTTCCTGGATCTGCAGGCGCTTGGCATAGGCCTCGACCACGCGGGCCAGCTTGCTGATGCCGACCACGCGGCCCGACGGCAGGTAGGCGACATGCACCCGGCCCAGGATCGGCGCCATATGGTGTTCGCAAGTGCTCTCGAGGCGGATGTCGCGCAGCAGCACCATCTCGTCATAGCCATCCGTCTCCTCGAAGGAGCGGGCGAGCAACTCGACGGGGTCTTCCTCATAGCCGCAGAACCATTCGCGGTAGGCCTTCGCCACGCGCTTCGGCGTGTCGAGCAGGCCTTCGCGAGTGGGGTTGTCGCCGGCCCAGCGCAGCAGGGTGCGGATGGCCTGCTCGGCCTGCTCCTGGGTCGGGCGTTCCTCGGTGCTGGCCTGGGGCTCCCCGAGTTGGCCGGCGGGGGTCTGGATGTTCAAGGTCTCGATCCTCGGGCGTCAGCCCATCAAGATGCGGCGTGTGCGATACCGCGCCGCCGCGCCACGGCGCCTTCCTTCCCCGATGGATTAGATGGGGACGATCCGCGATCCCGCAACTGCCGGAATGGTGGGGATGCGATAGCGCGGCCTCCGGCCCTGGGCCAAGGCGCCATCACGGGCCGGTGGGGGGCCTCAATGCACCCGGCTGGTCGGCTGGTGCGGGCTGTCCAGGCTGAAGGCGGGGATCCGCACGTCGAAGGCCTCGCCGGTGCCACGCACCACCATGTGGTAGGCCCCACGCATGAAGCCCGATGCGGTCGGCAGCGGGGTGCCGGAGGTGTATTCGAAGCTCTGCCCTGGTTCGAGCACCGGCGTCTCGCCCACCACCCCGTCCCCATGCAGGGCCTGGGTGCGGCCGAGCCCGTCGGTGATCTGCCAGCTGCGCTTCAGCAGCTGCACCGTGTCCTGGCCCTCATTGGTGATGGCGACCCGGTAGGCCCAGACGAAATGTCCGCGCTCCGGCTCCGACTGATCGGCCAGGTAGAAGGCGCGGACCGCGACGCGGATCGAGCGTGTGGTCTCGGTGTAGTCATCGCGCATGCTGGACACCCTCGGGCAACCGGAAGCTCCTAGCCCGGCCGCACCGCTTGCACTCTCGGCCCGAGTGCCGGCGGACTCAAGACCTTGGCGCCGCGCAACGCCGGGTGGACCCGCTCCGCCGTTCCGCCGATCGGGCACAAGCTGCTCCACGATCATGATCGCTTGCTCTCCAGACCGCTTGAGACCATCGGACGGGTCGGTTCCGCGGGTCCTTTCCGCCCCTGGGGCATCCCCGTCCTGGACGTGGCGTGCCTGCGGCACGCCGAGGGCCACCGCCCCACCCGGTGCCACCTTCAGCGGCCGCCTCGTCGCCGCGATGTGACGGCCCCCGAGCCGCCCCGCCGGGCCGCGATGGGCGGGACGCCGGAACGCGATGCCGGTCTCGTGCATTGAGGTCGCAGGCACCCTCGTCGGAGGTTGGTGGGCAGCGGGGGCGTCGCCGCTGATCCAGCCGCATCCGCCGCGGCTGCATGGAGGATGGTCCGCATGCAACTCGATCTCCGGCTCGAGCGGGCGCTCGAGCGCGTCGAATTGGTTACTGGCGTCGGCACCCGCGATGCCGGACGCATGTGCGTGATGTCGCTGGTCGCCTGCCTGGCGGGCGAGGAACACACCGACAGCCCCGCCTGCGCGTCTCCGCTGATCCGCGCCTTCGCGATCCCACTGAACGACAACATGCCGCATACGGTGCGCCAGCGCCTGAAGCCCTTCGCGCCGCGCATCCTCGGCACGCAGGACGGGCAGGATGCGGTGCGCGCCGAATTGCTCCGCCAGGCCCTCTCGCAGGAGATCCTGCCGAAGCTGGGTGGGGGAAGGCCGGCGTCGCAGACACGGCGCTTCTCGGGCGCGCTGTGGCGGGTGTGGTCCCTGCTCGGCATGCGCCGGCTGGAACGGGAGGCGGAATGGATGATGGACCGCGCGGTCGCGCTGGCCGACGGCACCGACATGGCCCGCGCCATCGCCGCCGCGGGGTCCGTCGGGCGCCTGCTGGCCCGCGCTGCGCGGGAGTCGACCGACCCGCGTGAGGCGGAGCGGTTGTGGGACCTCGCGGTCGGGCTGCTCGACCGGATGTGCGATGTCGGCGGTATGCGCCCCAGCGCCCCGCAATCCTGGGCGCTGCGGCTGGAACAGGTGTTCGAAACCCGCGCCGCCCGCGGCTTGCCGACGGCGACGGTCCGGCCGTAGCGCCGGATCGACCAGCTCCCGCCTATCCGGCGCGTGACCCCCTTACCCTGCCCTCTCCCCCGTCGGGGGGAGAGGGTGCCATGCGGTGATGGTCGGGGCCTGCGCTTGCGCCGCCCGCGCGGATCAGGCGCGGGCCAGCACCCGCAGCGCGGCGCGCTGGACCGGCACATCCACCATCTTGCCATCCACCACGCAGACCCCCCCGGCCGCGGCCTCGAAGGCCGCGATCACGCGGCGGGCCCAGGTGACCTGCTCGGGGGCGGGCGTCAGCACGGCTTGGATGGTCGCGACCTGGCGCGGATGGATGGCGAGCTTCCCGGTGAAGCCGAGCGCCTGCACCCGCCGCGTCTCCTCCGCCAAGCCTGGCTCGTCATCCAGCGCCAGGAAGGGCACATCCACCACCCCGCGCCCGGCGCGTGCGGCAGCCGCGACGAGGGTCGCACGCGCCATCAGCAGCGGTTCCCACGCCACTTGGCACCCCAGATCGGCCGCGAGATCGACACCGCCAAAGCCGAGGGAAGCGCAGCCCTCCTCGGCGGCGATGGCGCCGGCGCGCGAGAGGCCCTCGGCGCTCTCGATCAGCGCGACCAACTGCGGGGCGCGGGGGTGGCGGGCGAAGGCGCGGTGGACGATCCCCAATTCCTCCGCCGCCTCGGTCTTCGGCAGCATCAGGAAATCGGGCGCCGCGGCGCCAATCAGCGCGGCGAGGTCGGCGATGCCTTCCGGCGTCGGCAGGGGGTTCATCCGGATGCCGAGCGCGACGCCGGCCGGCGCGGCCGGGCGGGCGAGCACGGCGGCGCGGGCCGCCGCCTTCTCGGCCGGCGGCACGGCATCCTCCAGGTCGATCACCACGGCATCGGCGCCGGTGGCCAGGGCCTTCTCGAAGCGGTCGGGCCGGTGGCCGGGCACGAAGAGGATGCTGCGGGCGAGCGCGATATCGGGTTGGGTCATGGCGGGGTGCGGTGTCCTGGGCGTCGTCGCGATCATGCGTCCGCCCGCCGCGCCGGGCCAGATGGGGGCCGGGCAACATTCCCGGCTTGATCACGCGAGTGGAGCGCGCTATCTGTCATTTCAGACATTTCTGAAATGTCGGCACGATAGGATACCGAGCCCGCCATCATGAACCTCCCCCCGCTGATCCAGGCCTTCGTGCTGCATTTCGGGGAGATGGGCAGCCGCTGGGGCATCAACCGGACCGTCGGGCAGATCTATGCGCTGCTCTATGTCTCCCCCGCGCCGCTGAACGCCGACCACATCGTGGAGGCGCTGGGCGTGTCGCGGTCCAACGTCTCCATGGGCTTGCGGGAATTGCAGGCCTGGAACCTGGTGCACGCGAAGCATGTGCCGGACGACCGGCGCGACCACTTCACCACCCCCGGCGATGTGTGGGAGATCCTCCGCGTGCTGGCGGAGGAGCGGAAGAAGCGGGAAGTTGACCCGACGCTGTCGGTGCTGCGCGAATTGCTGATGCAGGCGCCAGCCAGCGAAGCCGAGCGCCACGCCCAGGCCCGGATGGCTGAGATGCACGGCCTGATCGAGCAGCTTACAAATTGGTACGACGATGTGAGAAAATTGGAAACAGAGAGGCTGGCACAATTGCTGGCCCTTGGCTCACGCGTCGCGCGGTTCGTCGAGGTCACGGACAAGGTCGTGTCGCTCGGGCGACGCAAGAAGAAGGAGTAGAGGATCATGGAAGCGCTGCTTCTCGCCCGCATCCAGTTCGCGGCGAACATCTCCTTCCACATCCTGTTCCCGACCATCACCATCGCGCTGGGCTGGGTGCTGCTGTTCCTCAAGCTGCGCTTCAACGCCACGCGCGACGAGAAGTGGATGGATGCCTACCGCTTCTGGGTGAAGATCTTCGCGCTGTCCTTTGCGCTCGGCGTCGTCTCCGGGATCACCATGAGCTTCCAGTTCGGCACCAACTGGCCGGGCTTCATGGAGAAGGTGGGCAACGTCGCGGGCCCGCTTCTGGCCTATGAGGTGCTGACCGCCTTCTTCCTGGAGGCGACCTTCCTCGGCATCATGCTGTTCGGCTTCCGGCGCGTGCCGGGCTGGGTGCACACGACGGCGACCGTGCTGGTCGCCTTCGGCACCACGATGAGCGCCTTCTGGATCCTGGCGCTGAATTCCTGGATGCACACGCCTGTCGGATACGAGTTGCGCGACGGCATCGTGCACGCGACGGATTGGTGGGCGATCGTCTTCAACCCGTCCCTGCCCTATCGCCTGGCGCATATGCTGATCGCGTCCGCGCTCACCTGCGCGTTCCTGATCGCCGGCATCTCGGCCTGGCGGTGGCTGCGCGGGGATCGCGCGCCATCGGTGCAGGCGGCGCTGCGGACGGGCGTGGTGATGGCCGCCGTGCTGGCGCCGACGCAGCTGTTCGTGGGCGACCTGCACGGGCTCAACACGCTGGAACACCAGCCTGCCAAGGTCGCGGCGATGGAGGGCAATTGGGAAACGCGGGGCCATGTGCCGCTGGTCCTCTTCGCCATCCCGGATGAAGCGGCGCGCGAGAACCGCTTCGAGATCGCGATCCCCTCCGGCGCCAGCCTGATCCTGACGCATCGCGCCGATGGCGTGGTGCCGGGGCTGAACGACTTCGCCGGCAAGCACCCGCCCGTCGCGCCGGTCTTCTACGCCTTCCGGATCATGGTCGGCATCGGCATGGCCATGATCGCATTCGGCCTCGCGGGCGCATGGTTCCTGTGGCGGCGCGGCACGCTGCCCACCCTGCTGCTGCGTGGCTTCGTCGCCATGACCTTCGCCGGATGGATCGCGACGCTCGCCGGCTGGTACGTGACCGAGATCGGGCGCCAGCCCTGGCTGGTCACCGGCGTGCTGACCACGGCCGATGCCGTCGGCCCGGTGCCGGCGGGCAGCGTGGCGAGCACGCTTGTCATGTACCTGCTGCTCTATGCCGGGCTGCTCGCGGCCTATATCACCGCGCTGTTCCGCCTGGCCGCGAAGGGGCGGCTGGTGGACGCGACGCCCGCCAATTCCCCCCTGCCGCAGACCGCGTGACGCCCCGATGACGCCCTTCCTGCCCCCCGATACGCTGGCCCTGGTCTTCGCTGGTCTGATGGCCATCTCGATCCTCGCCTATGTCGTGCTGGACGGTTACGACCTCGGCGTCGGGCTGCTGCTGAAGGCAACGCCCGACGCCGCCGAGCGCGACCGCATGGTCGCCTCGATCGGTCCCTTCTGGGACGCGAACGAGACCTGGCTGGTGCTGGGCGTCGGGCTGCTGCTGGTGGCCTTCCCGATGGCGCATGGGATGGTGCTGACGGCGCTCTACCTGCCGGTGGCGCTGATGCTGGTGGGGCTGACGCTGCGCGGCGTGGCCTTCGAATTCCGCGCCAAGGCGGGGAATGCGACCGACAAGCGCCGCTGGGACATGGCATTCACCGGCGGGTCGGCGTTGGCGGCGCTGACGCAGGGCTGGATGCTCGGCCGCTATGTGCTGGGCTTCGCGGAAGGCTGGGGTGCGCTGTTCTTCGCGCTGCTGTCGGCCCTCGGCGTCGCGGCGGCCTATGCCTTCATCGGTGCCTGCTGGCTGATCTGGCGGACCGAGGGCGCGCTGCAGAAGCGCGCCGTGGCCTGGGCGCGGATGACGCTCTGGGTCGTGGCGGCCGGCATCGTCGGCGTGTCGCTGGCGACCCCGCTGGCCTCCCCGCGCATCATGGCGCGGTGGTTCGAGATGCCGAATCTTCTCCTGCTCGCACCGCTGCCGCTGGCGACGGCCGCGCTGGTGTTCGGGGTGCATGCCTTGCTGCGGCACATGCCGCTGCCGGGCGATGCGCTGCGGCGGGTGCCGTTCTGGGCCGCGGTGGCGCTGTTCTGCCTGTCCTTCGCGGGGCTTGCCTGGTCCTTCTTCCCCTATATCGTCCCCGAACGCCTCACGCTGTTCCAGGCCGCGAGCGCGCCAGAGAGCCTTTCGCTGATCCTGATCGGCGCCGCCTTCGTGCTGCCGGTGATCCTGGCCTATACTGTCCTGGCCTGGCGCATCTTCGGCGGCAAGGCGCTGGATCTGCGATACGACTAGCCGGGCGCATGGCCCACCGCCCGCCGCGTCTGGTTGACAGGCGGCTTGGCGGAACGCGAGATACGCCGGAGACAGATCGCCGGAGCCTCCCGCCATGACGACCCGCCTGCCCAAGCGCGCCCTGCTGACCGGCGGCGCCGCCGCCCTTGCCGTGGCCGCCCTGCCGGGGGCGCGCCGCGCCGAGGCGCAGCAGACGCCACGCAATGCCATGGTGATCGCCGCGCAGATCGATGACCTCGTCGCCCTCGACCCGCACCACTCCTTCGAGGTGACGGGCTCCGACCTGCTGAAAAATGTCTACGACCAGCTCTTCTTCATCGACGAGACCAAGTCTGCGGCCGAGTTGCGGCCGGGCCTCGCGGAATCCTTCACCATCTCGGAAGACGGGCGGACCTTCACCTTCCGCATCCGCCAGGGCGTGCGCTTCCATTCGGGCAATGCGCTGACGGCGGCGGATGTCGTCTTCTCTCTGCGCCGGCCGCTGCAGATCAACCGCACCCCGGCCTTCATGTACCGCTCCGTCGGCCTGACCGCCGACAATATCGAGCAGACCGTGCGCCAGACCGGCGAGTTCGAGGTGCAGGTCACCTTCAGCCAGGCCTATGCGCCGACCCTGATCCAGAACCTGTTCACCGCGACCATCGCCTCCGTCGTGGACAGCAGGCTGGTGCAGCAGAATGCCGGCGAGGATCGCGGCAACACCTGGCTGAACCGCAACTCGGCCGGCTCCGGCGCCTATCGCCTGACGCGCTACCAGCCGAATGAGAGCTACATGCTCGACCGCAACGACAATTGGTGGCGCGGACGCGCCAATCTCCAGCGCGTGATCGTGCGCCATGTGCCGGAAGCGGCGACGCAGCGCCTGTTGCTGGAACGCGGCGATGTCGATGTCGCGCGCAACCTGACGCCGACGGACATCGCGGCGCTGCGTGGCCGGCCAGGGATCGCCATCCAGGAATTCCCGCGCGGCACCATCCAGTATTTCAGCGCCAATATGGGCGACCCGATCCTGTCCAACCCCAAGGTGATCGAGGCGCTGAAGCATCTGGTGGATTACGACGCGATCGCGAACAACCTGCTTCCGGGCCAGGTCTTCCCGCACCAGTCCTTCATCCCGCGCGCCATCCTGGGCGAGGTCGATGCCCGCCCCTGGCGCTTCGACCCCACGCGCGCCCGCGCGCTGCTGGCGGAAGCGGGCCACCCGAATGGCATTCGCCTTGCCATCGACACGGCGAATACCTTCCCGAGCCTCGATGTGGCGCAGGCGCTGCAGGCCAGCTTCGCCCGCGGCGGCGTGACGCTGGAAGTGCTGCCCGCCACCGGCGCGCAGGTGCTGGCGAAGTTCCGTGCCCGCAACCACCAGCTCTTCATCGGCATCTGGGGCCTGGGCTATCCCGACCCGCACTACAACGCCGACAGCTTCGCCCATAACCCGCCGGGTGCGAACAACCCGGGCAAGCTGACCTGGCGCAACAACTGGAACATCCCTGGCCTGACCGCCCGCACCGAAGCCGCGATGCGCGAGCGCGACCAGAACGCCCGCGCCGCGATCTACCGCCAGATCCAGGAGGAGTTCATGGGCACCTCCCCCTTCGCGGTCTTCGCGCAGCAGCAGGTGCAGGTCGCGGTCCGCAGCAACCTGACCGGCTACATGGCCAGTTCCCCCGGCCTGTCCGCGATCTACTGGCGCGCCAACAAGGCATAATGGTGCCCTCAGACGCCGGGCGCGGCCTCCGGCCGCTTGGCTTCGCGGCACCGGCCGCGGGCCGCATTCGCGGCCTCGGCGCGCCTTTGGCGCGCCGCCAGTACTGAGCGTTGGAATGATGCATCCATGACCGCCCTGCGCCAGGCGCCGGGGTTCCTGCTGCAGGTCGCCCTCACGCTGCTCGGCCTGCTGGCGGTGACCTTCTTCATCGGCCGCGTGGTGCCGATCGACCCGGTGCTCGCCGTGGTCGGCGACCAGGCGCCGCGCGACGTGTACGAGGCCGTGCGGCGCGAGCTCGGGCTGGACCAGCCGCTCTGGGTCCAGTTCTGGCTCTATGTGAAGAAGATGGCGGCCGGCGATTTCGGCATGTCGCTGGTCACCAATGCCCCAGTGATCGACGACATCCGCCGCGTCTTCCCCGCCACGCTGGAACTCGCGACCTTCGCGACCGTCATCGGCGTCGCCCTCGGCGTGCCGATGGGGATCGCGGGCGCGGTCTGGCAGGATCGCTGGCCCGACCAGCTGGTACGCGTGATTGGGCTGGTTGGCTATTCGGTGCCGATCTTCTGGCTGGGCATCATCGGGCTGCTGGTCTTCTACGGCATACTGGGCTGGGTGCAGGGCCCCGGGCGGCTCGGCATTTTTTTCGAGGACATGGTGCCGACCGTGACGGGCGTGATCCTGCTGGATGCCGCGATCGCGGGGGAGTGGGAGGTGTTCCGCAACGCCTTCGGCCATGTCGTGCTGCCATCCGCGGTGCTCGGCTATTTCTCCATCGCCTATATCGCGCGCATGACGCGGTCCTTCATGCTGGAACAGCTGAACCAGGAATATGTCGTCACCGCCCGCGCCAAGGGCGTGTCGGAGGCGCGGATCATCTGGGTGCATGCGCTTCGCAACATCGCGGTCCAGCTCGTCACCGTCATCGCGCTATCCTATGCGCGGCTGCTGGAAGGCGCGGTGCTGACCGAGACGGTCTTCGCCTGGCCCGGCCTCGGCCGCTACCTGACCACGGCGCTGCTGGCCGGCGACATGAACGCGGTGCTGGGCGCGACGATCGTGGTGGGCCTCGTCTTCGTCGGCATCAACCTGCTGTCCGACCTGCTCTACCGCCTGCTGGACCCGAGGGCCCGATGACCCCACCGGACGTCCACAGCGCCCCGCAGGGCTGGCGCGCGCAGCTTCTGACCGACACGCCGAGATCCCGGCGGCAGGCGAAGCTTGGCCAGCTCTATCGCGGCTGGCTGCAATTCAAGCGCAACCGGCTGGCGGTGCTGGGGCTGGCGATCGTGCTGGCGCTGGTGCTGGCGGCGGCCTTCGCGCCCTGGATCGCGACGCATGATCCCTATGAGCAGAACCTGGCGCAGCGGCTGCTGCCGCCGGGCAGCGCGGGGCATTGGCTCGGCACCGACGAATTCGGCCGCGACATCTTCTCCCGCCTCGTCTACGGGGCGCGGATCACGCTCTATATCGTCGTGCTGGTGGCGCTGATCGCCGCCCCCATCGGCCTGATCGTCGGCACGGCGGCGGGCTATCTCGGCGGCTGGGTCGATGCGGCGCTGATGCGCGTGACCGATGTGTTCCTGGCCTTCCCCAGCCTGATCCTGGCGCTGGCCTTCGTCGCGGCACTCGGCCCGGGGATCGAGAATGCGGTGATCGCCATCGCGCTGACGTCCTGGCCACCATACGCCCGCATCGCGCGGGCCGAGACGCTGACCATCCGCAACAGCGATTTCATCGCGGTCGCGCGCATCCAGGGCGCGGGGACGGGGCGCATCCTGTTCCGGCATGTGATGCCGCTATGTGTGTCCTCGCTGACCGTGCGCGTGACGCTCGACATGGCGGGCATCATCCTGACGGCGGCGGGCTTGGGCTTCCTCGGCCTCGGCGCGCAGCCACCGATGGCAGAATGGGGGGCGATGGTGTCCTCCGGCCGGCGCTACATCCTGGACCAGTGGTGGGTCGCGACGATCCCCGGGCTTGCGATCTTCGTGGTCAGCCTGGCCTTCAACCTGCTCGGCGACGGGCTGCGCGACGTGCTTGACCCCAGGCAGAAGAAATGACCCCTCTGCTGGAAGTCGAGGACCTGCGGGTCACCTTTGCCACGCCCACCGGCCCCTTCCGCGCCGTGCGCGGCGTGTCCTTCGCGCTGGGGCGTGAGCGGCTCGGCATCGTCGGCGAAAGCGGCTCGGGCAAGTCGCTGACGGGCCGCGCCATCATGCGCCTGCTGCCGCCGAGCGCGCGGCTGGAGGCGCGGAAGCTGGCCTTCGACGGCACGGACCTGCTGGCCGCATCCCCGCGCGCGCTCCGTGGTATCCGTGGCGCGCGCATCTCGCTGGTGCTGCAGGATCCGAAATACTCGCTGAACCCCGTGATGACCGTCGGCGACCAGATCGCGGAAGCAGCCCGCATCCATGGCGGCGTCACCGCCAGGGAGGCGCGGCGCAAGACGCTCGAGATGCTGGAAGCCGTCCGCATCCGCGATCCGGAACGCGTCATGCGGCTGTATCCGCATGAGGTCTCTGGCGGGATGGGCCAGCGCATCATGATCGCGATGATGCTGGTGCCGGAACCCGACCTGCTCATCGCGGACGAACCCACCAGCGCGCTGGATGTCACGGTGCAGATGCAGGTGCTGGCGATCCTGGACGATCTGGTGGCGAAGCGCGGCATGGGGCTGATCTTCATCAGCCACGACCTCGACCTCGTCGCATCCTTCTGCGACCGGGTGCTGGTGATGTACGCGGGAAGGGTGGTGGAGGAACGCGCCGCGCGCGACCTGGCCAATGCGACGCATCCCTACACCCGCGGCTTGCTCCGCAGCCTGCCCCGCATCGACGAGACACGCGCGGAACTGCCGACGCTGCAGCGCGACCCGTCCTGGCTGGAGGGCTGAGGCATGATCTCGGTCCGCGACCTTGTCGTCAGCTTCGGGAAGGGCCGCGATGCGGTGCAGGCCGTGCGCGGCGTGTCCTTCGATGTCGCGCAGGGCGAGAGCTTCGGCGTGGTCGGCGAAAGCGGCAGCGGCAAATCCACCGTGCTGCGGGCACTGGCGGGGCTCAACCGCGACTGGACCGGCAGCGCCACCATCGCCGGGCTCGATGTCGCCGGGCAGGATCGGCGGCTGACGCGCATCGCGCAGATGGTCTTCCAGGACCCCTACGCGTCGCTCCATCCCCGCCACACCGTCGATCGCGCGCTGTCCGAACCGCTCGAGATCCACGGCATCGGCGATATCTCCGCGCGGGTCGAGAAGGTGCTGGCCGATGTCGGGCTGGGGCCGGCCTTCCGCTTCCGCTACCCGAACCAGCTCTCCGGCGGCCAGCGCCAGCGCGTCGCGATCGCGCGGGCGCTGATGCTGGAGCCGAAGGTGCTGCTGCTGGATGAGCCGACCTCGGCGCTGGATGTCAGCGTGCAGGCCGAGATCCTGAACCTGCTGCGACGGCTGCGTGCCGCGCAGGGTCTGACGATGATCCTGGTCAGCCACAACCTGGCCGTTGTCGCGCATATGTGCGACCGGCTGGCGGTGATGAATCGCGGCGTGGTGGTCGAGGAGATGGATGTCGCAACCCTGCGCCAGGAGAACCCGCGCGAGGCCTATACGCGGCAGCTTCTGCTGGCCTCGAAGGGCTACGACCGGGAAGCGGCCCTACGGATGGTCACCTACGACTAAGGCAGCGCCGGCCTGGCGCCGGGCGCCTCGAGCGCGGCGGGTTCCTCATCCTTCAGCGCGACGCCTGTCGTGCCGATCCGCCGCGCGGCGGCGACCAGCCACAGCAGCTTGCGCGCCGCCTCCGCCGTGCCGAGGCCGCCGGGGCGGATATTGCTGATGCAGTTGCGCTCCGCATCGCTGCGGCCGCGCCGCGGCGCCCAGGTCAGGTAGATGCCCAAGCTGTCGAGCGCGCTGAGCCCTGGCCGTTCCCCGATCAGCACCGCGACCGCAGCAGCGCCCAGCGCCTCCGCGATGTCGTCGCCGAGCGCGACGCGGGCTTCGCGCGCGATCACCACCGGCGCGACATCCCAGCCCGCCCCGCGCAACCCCGGCAGCAGCGCCGCGACCAGCGCGGGCGCCTGCGCCTGCACGCCGGTTGCGCAGAGGCCATCGGCCAGCACGATGGCGAAGCTGCCGGGATGCGGCGCCGCCGCCAGCCTGTCGCGATCTTCCGCACGCAGCCGCCGGCCGAGATCGGGGCGCAGCAGATAGTCGCGCCGATCCGCCGCCGCGCTCGTGGCGCGCGCCGTCGCGACGCCGAGGGGGGCCAGCGCGGACTCCAGCGCCGCGGCATCCAGCGCGGACCAGACGGCGTCGCGCGCGCGCGCATGCGCTTCCACGAAATCGAGATGCGCCGCCGTCGGCTGCGCGTTGCCTGCACGTCCGAGTCCGACCCGCGCGGCGGTGAAGCGCCGCAGGTCCGACCAGGCGAGCGCCGGTGGCTCCGTCATGAGAGCACCGGGGCCATGGCGACGGGCAGCATCTCCGGCGTCGCGGTCGCGATGCCCATCCGCGCGAGCCAGGCCGCGAATTCCGGCGCTGGCCGCTTGCCCAGCGCCGCGCGCGCATAGAGCCCGTCATGGAAGGATGTGGATTGGTAGGCTAGCATCACGTCATCCGCGCCCGGCACGCCCATCACATAGTTCACGCCCGCGACGCCGAGCAGCGTCAGCAGCGCGTCCATGTCGTCCTGGTCGGCTTCCGCATGGTTCGTGTAGCAAACATCCACCCCCATCGGCAGGCCGAGCAGCTTACCGCAGAAATGATCCTCAAGCCCCGCGCGCATGATCTGCTTGCCGTCGAACAGGTATTCAGGGCCGATGAAGCCGACGACAGAATTCACCAGCAGGGGCGCGAAATCCCGCGCCACGGCATAGGCGCGGGCTTCCAGCGTCTGCTGGTCGCAGCCGTGATGCGCGTCGGCAGATAGCGCGCTGCCCTGGCCGGTCTCGAAATACATCACGTTGTCGCCGATGGTCCCGCGCTTCAGCGCCAGCGCCGCATCATGCGCTTCGCGCAACAGGGAGAGCGAGACGCCGAAGCCGCGATTGGCGCCCTCCGTCCCGCCGATCGACTGGAACACCAGATCCACCGGTGCGCCACGCTCGATGGTCATCAGCGTCGTCGTCACATGCGCCAGCACGCAGGACTGCGTCGGGATGGCGAAGCGGTCCCGCAGCGCGTCGAGCAGGCCGAGCAGGCGCAGCAGGCTGTCCACATTGTCGGTGGCCGGATTGATGCCGATCACCGCATCGCCGGCGCCGAGCAGCAGCCCATCCAGGATCTGCGCCGCGATGCTCTTCGGGTCGTCCACCGGGTCGTTGGGTTGCAGCCGGATGCCGAGCGTCCCCGGCAGGCCGAGCGTGTTGCGGAAGCGCGTGACGACGCGGCACTTCGCCGCAATCGCGACGAGGTCCTGCAACCGACAGATCTTGCTGACCGCCGCGACCATTTCCGGCGTCAGCCCGGGCGCCAGCGCGCCCAGCGCCGCCGTATCGGCCTGCGCCAGCAGCCAGTCACGGAAGCCGCCGACGGTCAGCTGGGCCACGGGCGCGAAGGCCGCCGAATCGTGGCGGTCGATGATCAGCCGCGTGACCTCATCGGCCTCATAGGGGATCACCGCCTCGCTCAGGAAATGCTTGAGCGGCAGATCCGCCAGGGCGCGCTGCGCCGCGACCCGCTCCGCCGCGCTTGTGGCCGCGACGCCGGCCAGCGCATCGCCCGAGCGCGCCGGCGACGCCCGCGCCAGCAGCGTGCGGAGGTCTCCAAAAACATGGCGGGTGCCGCCAATGGTGTGCGCGAAGCCCAATGGCCGTCCCCCTGGACCGTTGATCACATGGCATTGCCGCGCCGCGCTTCCCAGCCCCGCAGGGCCGCCGCTTCAGGTCGCGATCTCGATCAGCACCGGCACGTGGTCCGATGCCTTCTCCCACCCGCGTGCATCCTTCAGCACGGCATGGCTCCTGAGCCCACCCACCAGGTCCGGCGAGACCCAGACATGGTCGAGCCGCCGCCCGCGATCGGAGGCGCGCCAATCTGCCGCGCGATAGGACCACCACGTATAGAGCTTCTGGTCCGCGGGAACGAAGTGGCGCAGCGCGTCGTGCCAGCCGCCCGCCTGCATCATGCCGCCCAGCGCAGCCGTCTCGACGGGCGTATGGGAGACGACGTCGAGCAGTTGCTTGTGGCTCCAGACATCATGTTCCAGCGGCGCGATGTTCAGGTCGCCCACCAGCACCGCGCGCCGGAACCCACCAGCCGCATGGCGCCGCGCCGACCAGGCGGTGGCTTCGGCGACGAAATCCAGCTTGTGGGCGAATTTCGGATTGGCCTCGCGGTCGGCGATGTCGCCGCCCGCGGGGATGTAGAAATCATGCAGTTCGACGGCACCGCCCGGCGCGTCGATCTCGGCCGCGATGTGCCGGCAATCGCCTTTGCCGCACCAATCGGGGTCCTGGCCATCACGAAGGCTGAACGGCAGCTTCGAGAGGATGGCGACGCCATTGTAGCCCTTCATCCCGCGCACCGCGCGATGGGCGAAGCCGAGGGCGGCGATGCCTTCGTGCGGGAAGTGCTCGTCGGGGCACTTCGTCTCCTGCAGGCAGATCACGTCGGGCGCCAGCGCGGCGACGAGATCGGCCAGCAGCGGCAGCCGCAGCCGGACGGAGTTGATGTTCCACGTCACGATCCGCAGCGGCTTCGCGCCGGCGATGATCGCCGGTGCGGGCTGCTGCGTCTTCGGCTTGGCCGCCACGGGTGGGATCAGACGATCTTGGTGCGGATCTCGCCCACGCCCTCGACGAAGCCTTCGAGGACATCGCCCTTGACCACCGCCGCTACATTCTCCGGCGTGCCGGTCATGATCAGGTCGCCTGGCTCCAGCCGCACGAGGCTGGAGAGGTTCGCGATCACCTCGGGCACCGACCAGATCAGCTTGGACAGGTCCGATGTCTGGCGGACGACGCCGTTCACCTTCAGCTCAATCTTGCCCTTGGAGCCGTCATAGGACCCGTCATGCTTGACCAGCAGGCCCATCGGCGCGGAATGGTCGAAGCCCTTGCCCATGTCCCAGGGGCGGCCGGTCTTCTTCGCTTCGTTCTGCAGGTCGCGGCGCGTCATATCGAGGCCGGCGCACCAGCCCCACACATGCTTCAGCGCATCCGCCTGGGCGATGTCCGAGCCGCCGGTGCCGATGGCAACCACCAGCTCCATCTCATGGTGCAGGTTCTTGCTGGCGACGGGATAGGGCATGTCGGCGCCGTCGATCACGACGCTGTCGGCCGGCTTCGCGAAGTAGAAGGGCGGCTCGCGCGTCGGGTCGGAGCCCATCTCGATCGCGTGTTCGGCGTAGTTGCGGCCGACGCAGAAGATGCGGCGCACCGGAAACTTGCCGCCGCCCTTGACGGGCAGGTAGGCCACCTCGGGCGGCGCAATGACGAATTCGGACATGAGCGGGTTCCCCAAGCTGGAAGCCCTGTCGTCATACCCCGTGGATAGGCCCGCGCAAGATCGTGACCTGGACTTTCCGCCCCGGCAGTCTCTTGCGCTGGGCGAAAAAGCGCAGAGGCACAAAAAACGCCCGGCCAGGGGGGATGACCGGGCGCTACTTTTGATTTTCCGATCGGAATGGTCGGGCGAGCCGGCAGGGGAACCGGATCGCTCATCGGCGATAGTCGGCCGACAGGGTGAAGCTTAGCGCCTTCGCCATCGCGGATGCAAAAGGCGAATGCGTATGGGGCTCGGATTTCCGGAATTCGCCGGAATGATCGCGGTCAGTTGAAAGAAATCGCCTCTCCGCGAGCGAAATGTCTCACGCCGCGACAAGTTGGGGCGATGATGCGCCGTTGCGGCGCGCGGACCATGCGGCCGCGGCGGTCCCGAAGGCCTCGAACAGGGCGCGGCTCAGCGCGTCGGTTTCCCAGTCATATTCCGGGTGCCATTGCACGCCGAGCACGAATCCCGGCGCGTCCGGCAGGCGCACCGCCTCGATCGTGCCGTCGGGCGCCCAGGCTTCCGCCACCAGTCGCGGGGCGAGCTTCTGGATCCCCTGGTTGTGGAGCGAATTCACCGCCACCGCCTCGGCCCGCCAGGGCAGCGCGGCGGCGCCCCAGATGCGGGCCAGCATGCCATCGGCCGCCACGCGCACCGCATGCGCCTTGCCGATCCGCACCTTCGGCAGTTTCTGATCGGTCGGCGTCGAGTGGTCCATCCGCCCCGGCAGGTCCTGGATCCGCTGGTCGAGCGAGCCACCGAGGGCGACGTTCAACTCCTGGAATCCCCGGCAGATCGCCAGAACCGGCAGCCCCGCCGCGATGGCGGCGCGGATCAGCGGCAGGGTGGTCGCGTCGCGCTGCGGGTCCTCCGGCGTGCCTTCGGCATGGGCGGGGCCGTCATAATGGTCGGGATGCACATTGGATCGGCTACCGGTGAGGATCAGCCCATCCAGCCGGGGCAGGATATCCGCCGCCAGATCCGCACCGGCCGCCGGCAGCAGCACGGGCACGCCGCCCACCGGGCCAAGCGTGACGCGGACATAGCTGTCGGACGCCGCGTGGTTCGGCGTGGCGAACAGCCCGAAGGCCTTGTTGCAGCAGGAAATGCCGACCAATGCGCGCATGGGTACCACTCTCATGCGATCATGTGGCAGGATCAAGACACTGCATGGGGGATTTGCGCGGTGCCGGGGGCATGGCTGACAAGCCGTGGGGGCTCATCGCACCATGCGGCGGCTTCGGCAGGGGAAAACGGGAATGATCGCACGTCGGCGGATCTTGCAGGGCGCGGTGGCTGGCGCGGGGCTCGGGGCCCTGCCGGGCGCGGCCTTGGCCCAAGGGGCGGCCGCCTGGCCGGACCGGCCGATGCGCTGGCTGGTCGGCTATCCGCCGGGCGGCCCGTCCGACACCTTCGCGCGGCTGATCGCGGGGCAGATGGCGCCGCGCCTCGGCCAGAATGTGGTGGTGGAGAACCGGCCGGGCGGCGGCGCGGTGCTGGCCTCCGAAGCCGTCGCCCGCAGCCCGGCCGATGGCAACACCTGGCTGCATGTCGACAACGGCATCCTGACCTACAACCCGGTGCTCTATGCGCGGCTGCCCTATGACCCGGACCGCGACCTGACGGGTGTGGGCTTCATCGGGCTGTTTCCGCTTTACGTCGTGGTGCGGCCGGACAGCCCCTGGCAGGATTTCGGCGCGCTGCTCGCGGCGTCTCGCAACCGGGCGCCGACCTATGGCACGCCGGCCGTCGCATCGCCGCATCACCTGGCGATGGAGTTGCTGAAGCGCCGCAGCGGCTTGGCGGCGGATCATGTGCCCTATCGCGGCGGCCCGGCCGCCATGCAGGACCTGCTCGCGGGGAATCTGGATGCGGTGATGATCGACACCGCCACCGGCACGCCCTTCATCCGCGACGGCCGCGTGCGCGCCCTGGTCGCGATGACCGAGTCCCGCACCCGGCTGGCGCCGAACGTGCCGACGGCGCGGGAACTCGGCCATGATGCCGTCGCCTATGGCTGGCAGGGCATGAGCGTGCCGGCTGCCACCCCCGCCCCGGTCATCGCGCGGCTGGGTGCCGAGATGCAGCGGGCCATGCAGTCGGACGCCATCGCGCCGCGGTTGCGCGACCTCGACATCGAATACCGCCCCCAGTCGCCCGCCGAGTTCCAGGCCTTCGTGGCGCGGGAGAATGCGCTGTGGCGGCCGCTGATCCGCGATCTGGGCCTGCGCCTGGATAGCTAAACGGGCAGCGGCGCCGTCCCAGGACCGGTACCCCCACAAAGCCGAGCCACGGCTTTGTGGGGGGAACACCCTACGCCCCGACGTCCTCGAAGAACGCCTCGGCCAGCGCGTTGAAGGCGGCCGCGCGTTCGAAATGGCCGCTATGCCCGGCGCGGGCGAGTGTGGCGCAGCGCGCGCCGGGAATGGCGGCGGCCATCGCGGCGCCGGGGACATGCAGCACCACATCCTCCGCCCCCGGCACGAACAGCACCGGGCAGCGCGCCGCCGCGAAGCTGGCGGGTGGGCGGTTCCGCATGGCGTGGATGCCCTTCCGCACCGCTTCCCGGTCCAGCCCGGTATTGAGGTTGAAGATGTGGTTATAGAGGTGGTGCAGCGCCGGCTGTTCTTCCGCCATCCGCGCGCCCGCCGCCGGGTTGATGCCGCGCGCAACCAGGCTCTCGCGCGCCGCCGCGTGGTCGGGCGCGGGCGCGGCACCCGGCAATTGCGTGGGGTCGAGCGTGCCGGTGGTGCCGGCCAGCACCAGCGCCTTCACCCGGCCGGGCCGCGACAGCGCATATTCCACGCCCGTCCAGCCCCCCATGGACTGCCCGACGAAGCGGATGTCGCCCAGGCCGAGTTCATCCACCAGCGCCGCGACATCGCCCGCATATTCGTGCGGATCGACACCGCCCGCCGGCGCTGTGGAAGGGAAGAAGCCGCGATGGGAAAAGGCGACGCAGGTGTAGCGCGTGGCGAAATACGCCACCTGCTGCCACCACGACATCAGGTTGCCGCCGAGCCCATGCGCGAAGACGATGGCCGGGCCCTGGCCCGTGACCTCATAGGCGATGCGGCAATCCGGGCGCGCGATGACGCCCGCGCGGCGGGCAGGTGGGGCGAAGCTCATGCCAGCGTCTCCAATCATATGCGGGGCTGCCAAGCGGCGTGCCAGGCCAAGCCCCCGCCATGCTTGTCCAATCTGGGGCCAGGATCAAACACGCCCGCGGCGACAGGCGTCAGCCCCCCAGCCAGGATTCGAAGCGCCGCCCGAGCCGGTCGATCTGCTCCGCCCAGAAGCGGTCGTCGATCTGCAATGCGCCGGCCGCATTCGCGGGCGCGGTGGGCAGAAGCGGCAGCACCTCCCGCGGCAGCCGTTCCTGGGCGCCGCGCGCGGTGACGCCATAGGGGATGCGGGGCGGCAGCCCGGCCTGCACATCTGGCTGGCCGGCGAAGCGCAGGAAATCCAGCGCGCGTGCGACGTTCGGACTGCCGCGCATGATCGCCCAGTGATCCATCGCCACCAGGTGCTGGTGCCACACCACGCCCAGATCGCGGCCATCCTGGGCATTCGCCACCGCGACGCGGCCGTTATAGGTCGCCGCCAGCGCCACTTCTCCGGAGGTGAGCCATTGCACCGGCTGGGAACCCCGTTCCCACCAGGCGATCGCGCCGCGCAGCGCATCAAGCCGCGCGAAGGCGCGATCCACGCCGGTCGGCGTGCCGAGTTCGCGATATACATCGGCCGGCGCCACGCCATCCGCCAGCAGCGCGATCTCGAGCGTCGCCTTCGGCCCGCGCCGCAGCGCGCGGCGGCCGGGGATGCGCGCCGTGTCGAACAGATCGGCCCAGCCGCGCGGCGGCTCCCGCCGCTTGTCGCGATCCCAGGCCAGGACGAAGGCATAGGTGATCGCGCCGACGCCACACGTCGTCACCGCGCCGGGCACATAGGCGTCGCGCCCGCCGATCGCCTCCGCGTCCATCGGCTCGAACAACCCCTCGGCACAGCCGAGCAGCAATTCCTCGCCCTCCACCTGCACCAGATCCCAGGTGTTGGTGCCGGAGCGGATGCGCTGGCGCAGCTCGTCAATGCCGCCATCCCAGGTCTCCTCCAGCAGGCGCTGGCCGCGCGCGGTGGACCAGGGGCGGAAGAAGGTGGCGCGCTGCGCGTCCTGATACGCGCCGCCCCAGGAGACGACCGTCAGGTCGCGCGTCTGCGCGCGCAGGCCGGCCGGAACGCAGGCCGCGCCCAGCGCGGCCCCAAGCCAGCTCCTGCGCCGCATCGATCCGCCCTCCGGAAGTCCCGACGAAGACAAGGTAGAGCAGATCGCGGCGGGACGTGAACGCCTGGATGCGCGGGTCCGCGCGGCGGAAAACGCAGCGCGCCGGTCGCACGGCCGGCATCCGGTCCCCTGGAACCCGGCCAGACCCCACACGTTCGCAACACAGGATTTTCCCCGGAACGAAAAGGACCCGGCGATGTCGCAGCCCATGAACGAGATGCGCGAGGAAATCGCCACCTCCGGCACCAGGCTGCAGGAGGATGCGCGCGCCGAACTCGCCCGCCTGCGCGCCCAGGTGGAGCGCCTGATGCAGGACCGCGTGACGCCGGCACTCGGCACCGCGGCGCAGACGGCAGAGGATTACGCCCGCCGCGCCCGCCACGCGGTGGAGGAGAATGCCGGCGCGCTCTCGGCCAACGTGCGCGAAAGGCCGCTGCTGGCCATCGGGGCGGCAGCGCTCGGCGGATGGCTGATCGGGCGGCTGATGGGTGGTGGGACGACCTATGTGGTCGGCAGCGACCCGCGCCACCGCTGACCGCACGCGCCGATGCGGCTGCTCGACCTGGCCCGGACCGCGCTGGAGGCGGAGGGGCTCCATCTGCGCCGGCAGGCGCGCGCGCGCGGCATCCAGGCCGCGCTGGCCGTCGCGGCCGTGATCTTCCTGCTGCTGCTGCTCGGGATGCTACACCTCGCGGGCTTCGCGGCGCTGGCGCCGGAATGGGGGAAGGCGCGGGCGGCGCTGATCCTCGCGGGCGCGGATCTGGCCATGGTGCTGGTGTTGGCACTCGCAGCGCGCCGCGCCGGCCATGACCGCCTGGCGACGGAGGCGCGGGCGGTACGGCAGCAGGCGGTGCGGCAGATCGGCGACGGCGCGGCCCGGGCGCTGGTGCTGGCGCCCGCGCTGCGCGGAGGCGGCCTGAAGAAAGGCCTGCTCAGCGCCGCGCTGACCGCCCTGGTGCTTGGCCTGATCGCGCGACGCTGAACCACCATTGCCAGATACCGTTGCCCTGGCAGGTCGAAGCCTCTACTGCCCTCACCGCCGCCGGGCGGGGGCGCGCGCCCCTGGCACGCCATGCCCCACCGCCGCCGGCAGCCGAGGGAGCGCGCCATGGCGGAGACCGCCGAACCCACCATCATCGCCCGCCGCGAAGCCGCCGCCGGCACCATCCTGATGAACCGCCCCCGCGCGCTGAACGCGCTCGACCAGGGCATGATCGCGGGCCTCGCCGCCGCCATCGCGACGTTCCGCGCCGATCCCGCCGCGCGGCTGGTGCTGCTGGAAGGCGCGGGCGGCCGCGCCTTCTGCGCGGGCGGCGATGTGCGGCGCATGCGCGAATTGGCGCTGACGGGCGACGCCGCCGGCATCGAGACCTTCTTCGCCGCCGAATACGGCGTGAACCAAGCCATCGCCGACTTCCCCAAGCCCTGGATCAGCCTGATCGACGGAGTCTGCATGGGCGGCGGCATCGGCGTATCGGTGCATGGCAGCCACCGCGTCGTCACCGAACACGCGCTGCTCGCGATGCCGGAGACGGCGATCGCGCTGTTCCCCGATGTCGGCACATCCTATGTGCTGCCGCGCCTGCCCGGCGCGCTTGGCCTGTACCTCGCCCTGACCGGCGCGCGGTTACAGGGGGCGGAGGCGGTGGAGGCCGGGCTCGCCACGCATTTCGTCCCGCGCGCCGACCTTGGCGCGCTGCGCGCCGCGCTGCTCGACGGCGATGCGGCGGCGGTTGCGCGCCACGCCCAGCCCGTGCCGCCGGGCGCCATCGCGGCGCAGCGCGCGGCGATCGATCGCTGCTTCGGCCAGGGGTCTCTCGATGCCATCCGCGCCGCGCTGGAGGCCGAGGGCACCGATTGGGCGGCGGCGCAGCTGGCGACGCTCAACCGCATGTCGCCCACCAGCCTCGCCGTGACCTTCGATCTGCTGCGGCGCGGCGCGACGATGGATTTGCGGGGGTGCCTGGCGATGGAACTCGCGCTGACGCGTCGGGTGACGCGCCACCCCGACTTCGCCGAAGGCGTGCGCGCCGTGCTGGTGGACAAGGACAACGCGCCGCGCTGGGCCCCGCAGGCCGATATCGCCGCCATGTTCGGCGGCTGATACTGTCGACCCGATCAGATAACTCATGCGACCGGCGCAGCCGGTCGAGCGGCCGAATGGTCGCCGCCGCGAGTGCGGCGGAAGCCAAGGCCGCGGATGCGGCCGCCCGGCGTTTGAGGGCGCTCAAACAATGGGCCAACGGGTCGCTGAAAGCGACCGTTGGCCCAAAACAGAAACGGGGGGCCGAAGCCCCCCGTCTTGCGGTTCCGACCGGCCGAATCAGCCGGTCTGCTGGATCGCCGAGAGCACCCATTGCGCGCCGGGGCGGCGGGTGAAGGTCCACATCTCCGTCGAGGTCTGCCGCTCCGTCGGGTGGCCCTCCACCACTTTGCCGGTGGCGTCCGTGGTCACATCGACCAGCGAGAAGCGCATGGCGACGGTGGCGTAGTCCTGGCCGTTCTCCGTCCAGGCCTCGGACAGGTCGCCGGCCTCCAACTGGACATCGCGCGTCGCATTGGTCCAGCCGCGGGCCTGCAGGTCCGACAGGTCCTGCGCGAAGTAGCGCTCCATCTCCGGCGTCGAGAGGCGGCGCAGCGTGGCGAGGTCCTGGCGCGACCAGGCTTCGTTGATCTCGACCAGGCGCTGGCCGAAGGCCTCGAAATCGGCGCCGGCGATCTCAAGCGGCTGGCTGGAGACTGCCGCCGCGCCGCCCAGGCCACCGCCCATGCCGCCGCCCATCATGCCGTCCCGGGGGCCCATTCCCTGCATGTCACGCGCATGCGCGTTCGGCATGCCGGCCATGGCAGGACGACGGCCGCGCACCAGGCGCATCACCAGGAAGACCAGGCCGGCGATCAGCGCGATCTGCAGCATCAGGCCGAGGAAGCCCATGAAGCCGGCCATGCCGCCAAAGAGGCCGCTGCCGGAGAGCAGGCCAAACAGGCCGGCGCCGAGCAGGCCGCCCATCAGCCCCGCCATCATCGGGTTGCGGCTGAGGAAACCACCCGTCGCCCCGGCCGGCCGGGCCGCGGGCTGCGCGGCACCCGGCGCGGCCGGGCGCGCGGGCGCGGTCTCGGTGCGCTGGAACCGCTGGGCGGTGCCCGGCGCCGTCTGCGTCGAGGGGGGGGCGGAAAAAGTGCGGCTGCCCCGGCTGCCCGAGGACGCGCCACCGCCCGGCTTGGCTTCGGCGATCGCCGGCGCGATGGCCAGCGCGACGACGGCGAAGGCCGCGAACAGCGCGGCGCCGCGGCGGCGGCGGGAAACTGGCTTGGTCATCGGCGTCACATCCCCGGTTGTCATCTTACCTGTGTGCAATATAGGCACGCCCCGGCCCATTTGCGACACCCCTTCGCGCCGCGCGATCCGGCATCACGCCCCGGCGAGCGTCATCCCGTCCACCCGGATGGTCGGGGCGTCGGAGCCGCGGCGGAAGGTCAGGTCGTCGGCCGCGACCATCGCCAGGAACATCTGCTTCAGGTTCCCCGCGATGGTGATCTCGCTGACCGCCTCGGCAAGCTGGCCGTTGCGGATCATGAAGCCGGCGGCACCGCGGCTGTAATCACCCGTCACGCCGTTCACGCCCATGCCGATCAGGTCGGTCACGTAGAGCCCCTCGGCGATGTCGGCCATCAGCGCGGCGGGCGTCACGGCACCGGGTTCCAGCCAGAGATTCGTCGTCCCCGGGCCCGGCGGGCCGCCGGTGCCGCGGCTGGCATGGCCAGTGCTGGCCAGGCCGAGCTGCCGGGCGGATCGCCAATCCAGCACCCAGCTGGTCAGCACACCGTCATCGACCAGCGCGCGCGGACCGCCGGCCATGCCTTCGCCATCGAAGGGGCGGGATCGCAGGCCACGCCGGCGCGTCGGGTCATCGCGCACCACCATCCCCTTGGGCAGCACCTGTGTCCCCAACGCATCGCGCAGGAACGACGTGCCGCGCGCCACCGCCGCGCCATTGATCGCGGAGGTCAGGTGCCCGAGCAGGGACGCGGAGACGCGCGGGGCGTAGACCACGGGGATTCGCGCGGTCTTCGCCCGCACCGGGTTGAGCCGCGCGAGCGTCTTTTCCGCCGCGCGGCGGCCGATGGTCGCGGGATCGTCGAGATCGGACAGATGCACGACGGAGGACCATTCATAGTCCCGCTCCATCGCCGTGCCCGTCCCGGCCAGCGCCGTGCAGGACAGGCTGTGGGAGCTGCGCGCATAGCCGCCGGCGAAGCCGTTCGACATCGCCAGCGCGATCCGCACCCGCCCCCAGCCGGCATCGGCGCCTTCGCTGTTGGTGATGCCCTTGACCGCAAGCGCGGCATCCTCGGCCGCCGCTGCGCGCTCGATCAGCTGTTCAGCGCTCGGCTCGGTGGGGTCGAACAGGTCGAGCGGCCCCGCATCGCGCGGCGGATCGAAGCTGTCGGGCAGGCCGCCGAAGGGATCTTCCGGCACCACCTTCGCCATCGCCACCGCGCGCTCCGCCAGCGCCTTGAAGCCCTTCGGGTCGGGATCGGTGGCGGAGACGATGGCCTGCCGCTTGCCGATGAAGACGCGCAGGCCAAGGTCGAAGCCCTCCGCGCGCTCCAGCTGCTCGATCCGACCGAGGCGGCGGGAGACGGAGAGCGAGGCGTTCTGCACCAGCAGCGCATCCGCCGCATCCGCGCCCGCGCGCTTCGCGACTGCGACGAGATCGGCCAGGCGGTCGAGGTCGTTCATGCCGCGAGCTTCTCCGCGATCGCCGAGAGCGGCGGCACCTTCCCCGCCGGCCCGAGCGCGGCCAGCGTCGGCGTGGCGCGGAACATGCGCGCGGCGAGCGCCTGCACCTGGTCCACTGTCACGGCGGCGATCTTCGCCTTCGTCTCCTCGACCGGGATGATGCGGCCATACACCTGCAGCTGCCGCGCCAGCTGTTCGCAGCGGCTGCCCGTGGATTCCAGGGACATCAGCAGGCTGGCCCGCAGCTGCGCCTTGGCGCGCGCCAGCTCATCCTCCGTCACATCCTTCTGCACGCGGCGCAGTTCCTCGAGCGCCACGGGCACCAGTTCTTCCGCCTGATCTTCCCCGGTGCCGGCATAGATGCTGAACAGGCCGGCATCCGCGAAGGGCGAGACGAAGGAATAGACGCTGTAAACCAGCCCGCGCTTCTCCCGGATTTCCTGGAACAGCCGGGACGACATGCCCCCGCCGAGCAGCGTCGAGAGCACCTGCACGGGAATATGCGCCTCATCCGTCGAGGCGACGGAGGGGAAGCCGAGCACCAGATGCACCTGGTCCAGCTCCCGCTCCTCGCGGAACTCGCCGCCGGTGTAGCGCGACGCCTCGGCCCGCGCCGGCTCCGCCACCGGCAGGTCGGCGAAGTGCCGGCCGACCATGGCCAGCAGATCCTCATGCTCGATGGCGCCGGCGGCCGCGACGACCATGCGAGAGCCGCCATAGTGGCGCTTCATGTAGCCGGTCAGCGCATCCCGGCTCATCGCCTTGATCGTGTCCTCGGTGCCCAGCACCGGGCGGCCCATCGCCTGGGTCGCATAGGCCGTCGCCTGGAAATGGTCGAAGACGATGTCGTCCGGCGTGTCGTTCGCCTGGCCGATCTCCTGCAGGATCACGCCGCGCTCGCGCTCCACCTCCTCCGGCGCGAAGGCGGAATGGCAGAGGATGTCGCCGATGATGTCGGCGGCCAGCCCCGCATCCTCCTTCAGCACCTTGCAGTAGAAGGCCGTGTTCTCGCGCGAGGTATAGGCGTTGATATGCCCGCCGACATTCTCGATCTCACGCGCGATGGCCGCCGCGTCCCGCGTCGCGGTGCCCTTGAAGGCCATGTGTTCCAGGAAGTGGGAGACGCCATTCTCCGCCGCCGTCTCATGCCGCGCACCGGCATCGACATAGGCCCCGAGCGAGACGGTCTCGACCCTCGGCATCTTCTCCGACACCACGGTCAGGCCGGAGGGCAGGCGGGTCAGGCGGATGGCGTCGGTCATCGTTGTCCTTGCTGGCAGCGTCACGCGGCGTTGCGGCGGATATGGGCGCGCACGAAGGCCTCGACGGGATCGAGTTCGGCGGGCAGGCGGGTCAGGCGCTCGGGGCGGTCGAACAGGTCGGCCAGCCTCGGGGGCAGCGGCGGCGAGACGCCGGTGGCGCGCTGCACCGCATCGGGGAACTTGGCCGGATGCGCGGTGGCGGCGACCACCACCGGGATCGCGGGATCGGCGGGCGGCACGGCCAGCGCGGCGGCGGTGCCGATGGCGGTGTGCGGGTCGGCGAGGTAGCCATTCTCCCGCCACAGCCGGGCGATCTCGGCCAGCGTGTTCTCGTCGTCCAGCGCGAAGCCGCGGAAGATCTGCGTCGCAGCACCCCAGGCGGCGTCGGGCACGGGCATGCGGCCTTCGGCTCGGAAGCGGCGCATCGTCTCCGCCGTCGCCTTCGGGTCGCGGCCCAGCAGCTCGAACAGCAGGCGTTCGAAGTTGGAGCTGACCTGGATGTCCATGGACGGCGAGAGGGAGGGCTCCACCGCGCGGACCGTCATGTCGTTCGCGCTCAGGAAGCGGGTCAGGATGTCGTTGCGGTTGGATGCGACAATCAGCTGCGCGATCGGCAGGCCCATGCGCCGCGCCGCCCAGGCGGCCAGCACATTGCCGAAATTGCCGGTCGGCACCGCGAAGGCAACCTCACGGTCCGGGGCGCCGAGCGACAGGGCGGCGGCGACGTAATAGGGGATCTGCAACGCGACGCGGGCCCAGTTGATGGAATTCACCGCCGCCAGCCGCACCTCGTTGCGGAAGGGCGCATCGGCGAACATCGCCTTCACCAGGTCCTGGCAATCGTCGAAGGATCCGTCGATGGCGAGATTGGCGACATTGGGCGCGAGCACTGTCGTCATCTGCCGCCGCTGCACGGCGCTGGTGCGGCCTTCGGGGTGCAGCACCACGATATCGATCGCCGCACGATCCTGGCAGGCCTCGATGGCGGCGGAACCGGTGTCGCCCGACGTCGCGGCGACGATCGTCACCCGTTCCCCCCGCCGCGCCAGCGCGCGGTCGAACAGCAGGCCGAGCGCCTGCATGGCCATGTCCTTGAAGGCGAGCGTCGGGCCGTGGAACAGCTCCTGCGCGAAGACGCGGCTGTCGAGTTGCACCAGCGGGCAGACGGCGCGGTGGCCGAAGCCGGCATAGGCCTGCGCCAGCAGCGGGCGCAGTGCCGCCTCATCCGGCTGGCCGCCGGTGAACAGCGCCAGGATGCGCGCGGCGAGGTCCGGATAGGGCAGGCCGCGGAGCTTCCGCCATTCGGCGGCCGTCAGAACCGGCCAGGATTCGGGCACGAACAACCCGCCATCCTCGGCGAGGCCCGCCAGCAGGACACCTTCGAAATCGCGCGGCGGGGCCTCGCCCCGGGTGGAGACGTACATCATGGGCCCGGAAGGTAGTCCCGCCCGCGCCCTTTCGCGAGGGGGGCATCCCCGCGCCTTCCCCACCCCCGAGCCGAATCCCGGCGCGGCCGGGCCGTATCACCTCCCCGGCCCGGTCGAATGCCGCGCCGGGGGGGGCGTCGCGGCGAAGGCTACAGCGCGCCGCCCTTGCGGCCGGCCATGGCGCCGAGGCGGAGGCGAAGCGCGTTCAGCTTGATGAAGCCCTGGGCGTCGAACTGGTCATAGGCGCCCTGGTCGTCCTCGAAGGTCACATGCTTCATCGAATAGAGGCTGTGCGGCGACTGGCGGCCGGTGACGATGGTGTTGCCCTTGTAGAGCTTGAGCCGCACCGTGCCCGTCACGCTGGCCTGGCTTTCGTCGATCAGCGCCTGCAGCATCCGGCGCTCCGGGCTGAACCAGAAGCCGTTATAGATGATCTCCGCATAGCGCGGCATCAGGCTGTCCTTGAGGTGCGCGGCTTCCCGATCCAGCGTGATGCTCTCCATCGCGCGATGCGCGACGTACAAGATGGTGCCGCCCGGCGTCTCGTAGCAGCCGCGGGACTTCATGCCGACGAAGCGGTTCTCCACCAGGTCGAGCCGGCCGATCCCGTTTTCCTTGCCCAGCGCGTTCAGGCGCGTCAGCAGGGTCGCGGGCGACAGGCGTTCGCCGTTGATGCCGACCGCGTCACCGCGCTCGAACTCGATGGTGATCTCGGTCGCGCGGTCGGGGGCGTCCATCGGGCTGATGGTGCGCTGCCACACCATCTCATCCGCCGCATCCCACGGCTCCTCGAGGATCTTGCCCTCGGAGCTGCTGTGGAGAAGGTTGGCGTCCACGCTGAAGGGCGCTTCGCCGCGCTTGTCCTTGGCGATGGGGATCTGGTGGGCTTCCGCGAAGGCGATCAGCGCGGTGCGGCTGGTCAGGTCCCATTCGCGCCAGGGCGCGATGACCTTCACATCCGGCTTCAGCGCGTAATAGCCGATCTCGAAGCGGACCTGGTCGTTGCCCTTGCCGGTCGCGCCATGGGCCACGGCATCCGCGCCCACCTGCTCCGCGATCTCGATCTGGCGCTGCGCGATCAGCGGCCGCGCGATGGAGGTGCCGAGGAGATACATCCCCTCATACAGCGCATTCGCCCGGAACATCGGGAAGACGAAGTCCTTCACGAAGGTCTCGCGCAGGTCATCGATGAAGATGTTCTCGGGCTTGATTCCGAGCATCAGCGCCTTGTCGCGCGCCGGGCCGAGTTCCTCGCCCTGGCCGAGATCGGCGGTGAAGGTCACCACCTCGCACTGGTAGGTGGTCTGCAGCCACTTGAGGATCACGCTGGTGTCGAGCCCGCCGGAATAGGCGAGAACGACCTTCTTCACGTCCTTGACGCGCATGGTGGGAAGTCCCTTTGGGGGTCCGGAAAAGGTGGCGGAACATGCCGCCCCCGTCCTTTGGGGGCAAGCCTTGCCCGGAGATGGGCGGGCCGGGCCGGGGCCGGGCAGGCCGCCACGGGACCTGGCGCTGGACAGGAAGGCGCAACGTTTGCAGTCTGAGTCCGGAACGAACCGGCTCCGCCTCATGCACCTGACCGCCATCCTGCTGCTGTTTCTCGCCGCCTGGCCGGCCGCGGCGCAGCCGCGCAATCCGCTGCTGGAGATGGCAGCGAGCCCCGGCCTGTCCCAGGCGGATCGCGCCAGCGTCGCGCGCTTCCTGCGCTACCCGGTACCGCGGGTCCTGGCGCTCGGCCCGAACGGGGCGTTCGGCTGGCAGGCGCTGGGCGGCACGCCAGAGGAGATCGAGCGCGGCGCGCTGGAAAGCTGCCAGCGGCGCAGCGGCGGCGCGCCCTGCCAGGTGGCGGTGAGGGACCTGGCGGTGGTGCTGCCCGGCCGCGCCTGGACGCCGCCGGACCCGCCGGCCGGAATGCGCCTCGCCTCCTGGAACCATGAGACGGTGCCGGATCAGCGCTTCCTCTGGTGGGGGCCGGAGCAGGCGCGCGGGGTGCTGGTCTTCGCCCATGGGCGCGGGCGGGGCGATAGCCGGGGCGGGCAGCCGCAGGGTTGGACGCGACATTTCAACAATGCCGGCTACGATGTCTGGCGCTTCGACCGCCACCCCAATGTGGACGAGGCCGTGCCCGCCGCAGGCTGGCTGCGCGCGGACCTCGCGGAGCTGCGGCGGCGCGGCTACCGCCACATCGTCATGGCCGGCCAGTCGCGCGGCGGGTGGAACACGCTGATGGTGCTGGACACGCCGGGGCTGGCGGATGTGCATATCGCCATCGCGCCGGCGGCCCATGGCGGCCTCGGCAGCATCAGCCATCTGCGGCAGTTGGACGACCTGCGCGGCATCGTCTCGGCCGCCGCCGGCGCCCCGCGCGCCAGGCTGGCCATCGCCAATTTCCGGGACGACAATTTCGACGCCGAGCCGGCGCGGCGCGGCGCGCTGTTCCGCGAACTGGGCGGGCGGGCCAGCGCCTTCCTGTTCATCGACCGCCCCGAACAGCCCACGGGCCATGGGGCGGGGGCGAGCAGCGCCTTCAACGACCGATTCGGCGCCTGCCTGCTGCGCTTCGCCACCGCCACCCCGCCCCCCGCCGCCTGCTGAGGGGGCAGCTGCGCCAACGCTTCCGCCCGAACGCGTTCCAGGCTAACACCACGGCCCCATGCGCCACTTCCTTGAATTCGAAAAGCCGATCGCCGAGCTCGAAGGCAAGATCGAGGAGCTCCGCCGGACCACCGATGCGGGCGGCATCGACGTGGCCGAGGAAGTCGGCCGGCTCCGCGACAAGGCCGAGGCGCTGCTGCGCCAGACCTATGCCAAGCTCTCGCCCTGGCAGAAGACACTGGTCGCCCGGCATCCCGAACGGCCGAAGGCGCTCGACTATGTCCGCGCCCTGATCACGGACTGGACGCCGCTGGCCGGCGACCGGGCCTATGCCGATGACGCGGCGGTGGTGGCGGGCCTCGGGCGGTTCCGGGGCCGCGCGGTCGCGGTGCTGGGCACCGAGAAGGGCCGGGACACCGAAGGCCGGGTGAAGCACAATTTCGGCATGGCGCGGCCCGAGGGCTATCGCAAGGCGCGCCGCATCATGGAACTCGCCGGCCGCTTCGGCCTGCCGATCATCTCCTTCGTCGACACCGCCGGCGCCTTCCCCGGAATCGAGGCCGAGGCGCGCGGCCAGGCGGAGGCGATCGCGCGATCGATCGAGGCCGGGCTCGACGCGCCGGTGCCCTTCATTGCGACCATCATCGGGGAAGGCGGCTCGGGCGGGGCCATCGCGCTGGCCGCCGCCGACCGCATCGTGATGCTGGAACACGCCGTCTATTCTGTGATCAGCCCGGAGGGCTGCGCCTCCATCCTCTGGCGGGATGCCGCCGAGGCCTCGACCGCGGCCGAGGCGCTGCGGCTGACCGCCGAGGATCTGCGCCGCCTGAACCTGGTGGATGCCATTGTCCCCGAACCGCTGGGCGGCGCGCATCGCAACGCCGATGCGCTGATGGCGGCGGTGGGCGACAAGGTCTGGTCGCTGCTGGAACCGCTGCTGGCGCTGGACGGCGCCACGCTGCGCGCCCGCCGGCGGGAGAAATTCCTCGAAATGGGCCGTGGCGGGGTGATGTAGCCCGCCGGCGCGACGCGCTGGCCTGGGCAAGGCCGGCTTTGCGCCCAGACTCTTACGCCTAGAGCAGCGCCCGTTCGGGTTGACCCGCTCCGCGGGTCAGCCGATCGGGCATAAGCTGCTCTAGATTCATCGTTTTCTAGAGCAAGAAATCCGATCTGACTGATTCAGTCAGATCGGATATTGCTCTAGACTGGAGCCGATGGCCCCCAACTCCCCACCTCCCGGCGCGCAGGCCGATGCGGCGCTGAGCCATGCCGCGCTGCGGCGGCTGTTCTTCCGCATCTTCCCCGCCGTGGGCATCGCCATGTTCGGCGCGGCGCTGGACCAGACCATCGTCGCCGCGGCCCTGCCCGCCATCGCCCGTTCCGTGGGGGAGGTGGAGCGCATCTCCTGGGTCGTGGTCGCCTATCTGGTCGGCACCACCATCTCGGCGCCGGTGCATGGGAGGCTCGGCGATGCCTTCGGGCGGAGGCGGATGCTGCTGGTCTCGCTCGCACTCTATGCCCTGGGCGCGATGCTCTGTGCGGTGGCGCCCACCCTGGACACGCTGGCGCTGGCGCGGCTGGTGCAGGGGCTGGGCGGGGGCGGGCTGATCTCGCTGTCCATCGCGCTGATCGGGGAATTCGTGCCGCCGCGGGAACGCGGGCGGTTCCAGGCCTGGATCGCCGCGATCTTCGCCGCCGCCTCGGCGGCCGGACCGGTGGTGGGGGGGCTGCTGACCGAATGGATCGGCTGGCGGGCGGTGTTCATGGTGCAGCCGCCCCTGGCGCTGTTCGCCGCCTGGTTGGCCGTGCGCCGGCTGGATGGCGCGTCCCCCGGTTCGGCCAAGGGCTTCGCCTTCGACTGGCTGGGGCTGGCGCTGTTCGTGCTGTTCGTGGCGCCGACGCTGCTCGCGCTCGACCAGTTGCGGCGCCTCTCACCCGGGCCGCTGGCGGTGGCGGCGGGGCTCGGCGCCGTCGCGGCCCTCGCGCTGGTGCTGCTGTGGCGGCAGGAACGGCGCGCGGCCGACCCGCTGCTGCCGCTCCAGGTGCTGGGCGAGCCTTCGATCTGGCGGGCCAATACTTGCTCGGCGCTGGTCTCGGGCGCCTTCGTGGGCGCCATCGCCTTCCTGCCGATCTATTTCGTCGCGGTGCGCGGCTTGTCGCCGGCGGCCTCCGGCCTCGCGCTGCTGCCGCTGGCGGCGGCGGCGGCGCTCGGCGCCATGGCGTCGGGGCAGCTTCTGGCGCGGACCGGGCGGACGATGATCTGGCCCACCATCGGGCTAGCCCTCTCCGCGGTGATCATGGCGGGTGTCGCGCTGAGCACAGGCGCGCTCGCGGTGCCGGTGGTGGCGCTGCTGCTCGGGCTTGCCTCCGTCGCGCTCGGCACCTCCTTCCCGATGGTACAGGTGGTGGTGCAATTCGCCGCCGGGCGAGAACGGCTGGGGGCGGCGACGGCCTCGGTGCAGTTCATCCGCTCGCTTGGCGCCGCGAGCGGCACGGCGCTGATGGGGACGGTGCTGTTCGGCGCGCTGGTGGCGCATGGCGGGACGGGGGAAGACGGGGGCGATGCCGCGGCGCTGTTCGTCGCGCTGGTGAACCAGGGCCCGGACGCGCTGGCGGGGCTGGCGGAGACGGCCCGCGCCGAGTTCCGGGAGGCGATGACCGGCGCCTTCCGCGCCGCCTTCCTGGCCGCCGCGCTGATGCTGGCCGGCGCGGCCTTGCTGTCCGCCCGGGTGCCGCTG
The DNA here is from genome assembly GCA_945878375.1 of Roseomonas mucosa. Classification (GTDB taxonomy): domain Bacteria; phylum Pseudomonadota; class Alphaproteobacteria; order Acetobacterales; family Acetobacteraceae; genus Falsiroseomonas; species Falsiroseomonas mucosa_A. Next base: position 167,492 of record CAMDWG010000001.1, read on the forward strand.
CAGCGGGTCTAGCGACCTACCCCCTCATGGGGGCCCTCGGGCGTTGACCCGCGCACCCGGGGGGCGCACATGAGTCTCGGTGCCGGGTGGCTGGGCGACCGCTGGCGGCGTGGCGACACGCGGCTGGAGGAAAGTCCGGGCTCCACGGGAATACGGTGCCGGTCAACGACCGGCGGGGGTCAAACCCCAGGGAAAGTGCCACAGAGAGCAGACCGCCACGGCGTGGAAACACCCCGCGGCAAGGGTGAAAGGGTGGGGCAAGAGCCCACCGCGCCCCCGGCGACGGGGGCGGCACGGTAAACCCCACCGGGAGCAAGGCCGAATAGGGGCGGCCGGCGAAGCGCGCCGCAAGGTGCGTGGACGCAGGGGCATTCTCGCCCCGTCGCCCGGGTTGGCCGCGAGAACCCTGCGGCGACGCAGGGTCCAGAGGAATGGTCGCACAGCGCCCGAAAGGGCGTGGACAGAACCCGGCTTACAGGCCACCCGGCGCCAAGACTGCCCACCATACCAACGGCCGCTTTCAGCGACTCGTTGGCATTGTTTTGGATGCCCTCAATCGCCGGGCTGCCGCATCCGCGGCCTTGGCTACGCCGCATAGGCGGCGGCGGCCATTCGGCCGCTCGACCGGCTACGCCGGTCGCATGAGGGACCCGATGCAGCCGTTGGTATCACCTTGCCACGCGCTGGCGTGAGCATGCGGCCTTCGGGCCCTCCATCCCCGGCACAGGCTTGCCCCGGCGGCGCGGCGGAGCGATCTCATCGTCGCGCGACCCGGAGCACGCCGTGAGCATCCCCTTCGACAACAGCTATGCCCGCCTGCCGGACCGCTTCTTCGCGCGCCTGCCGCCCACCCCGGTCGAGGCGCCGAAGCTGATCCGGGTGAACCATGCCCTGGCGGCGCAGCTCGGCCTCGACCCCGCCTGGCTGGCGTCAGCCGACGGCGTCGCGATGCTGGCGGGCAATGCGGTGCCCGAGGGCGCGGAGCCCCTCGCCCAGGCCTATGCAGGGCACCAATTCGGCAATTTCGTCCCCCAGCTCGGCGATGGCCGCGCCATCCTGCTGGGCGAGGTGATCGGACGGGACGGGGGGCGGCGGGACATCCAGCTCAAGGGCTCGGGCCCCACCCCCTTCTCCCGCCGTGGCGATGGGCGCGCCGCGCTCGGCCCGGTGCTGCGCGAATACATCATCTCGGAGGCGATGCACGCGCTGGGCATCCCGACCACGCGGGCGCTGGCGGCGGTCACGACGGGGGAGCATGTGTTCCGCGAAACCGCCCTGCCCGGCGGCGTGCTGGCCCGCATCGCCGCCAGCCATATCCGCGTCGGCACCTTCCAGTTCTTCGCCGCCCGCCAGGATCTGGAGGCGATCCGGACGCTGGCCGACCATGTCATCACCCGCCATCACCCGCAGGCCGCCTTGGCGCCGCAACCCTATCTCGCGCTGCTCGAAGCCGTCGGCGCGGCGCAGGCGGAACTGGTGGCGCAGTGGATGCTGGTCGGCTTCATCCATGGCGTGATGAACACCGACAACATGACCATCTCCGGCGAGACGATCGATTTCGGGCCCTGCGCCTTCCTCGACGCCTATCACCCGGGGACGGTGTTCAGCTCCATCGACCATGCCGGCCGGTATGCCTTCGGCAACCAGCCGCGCATCGCGCTGTGGAACCTGACCCGGCTGGCCGAGACGCTGCTGCCCCTGCTGGCGGAGCAGGAGGACGCCGCGATCGAACTGGCGCAGCAGGCTCTGGCCGGCGCCGCCGCCCGCTTCGAAGCCAGCTGGCAGCAGGGCCTGGCGTACAAGCTGGGCCTCGGCACACGACGCGCGGGCGATGACGCATTGGCGCAGGACCTGCTGCAGCGGATGGCGGAGAACGAGGCCGACTTCACCCTGACCTTCCGGGCGCTTGCCGATACGGCGGCAGAGGAAGCGGGCGGCCCGGGCGACGTGGCGGTGCGCGCGCTGTTCCAGGACGGCGGCGCCTATGATGGCTGGGCCGCGGGCTGGCGCGCCCGGCTGGCGGCGGACGGCGTGGCGCCCGCTGCCCGCCGCGCCGCGATGCGCGCGGTCAACCCGGCCTTCATCCCGCGCAACCACCAGGTGGAACGCGCCATCGCCGCCGGGGTGGAGGCCGCGGATTTCGGGCCCTTCGAGGCGCTGCTGAACGTCCTCTCCCGCCCCTTCGACGACCAGCCGGGCGCGGAGGATTACGCGCAGCCGCCCCAGCCCGAGGAACGGGTGCTGGCGACCTTCTGCGGAACCTGAGAGCGTTTTTCAGATCGCGGTTGACGCCGGACCGAAGGGCGCCACCTCCTGCCGGGTCTCTCGGGGAACAGCTGACATGGCCGGTTTCGCCATTGCCGCGCTGGTCGGCACCATCGCGCTCGGCATCGTCGTGGGGCTGCTGTTCCTGCAACGGGCGAGGAAGCCGAAGCTGGTCACGGCGCATCTGGCGCTGGCCCTTCTCGCCGCCGGGCTCGTGCTGGCGATGGTGATAACCGCGCCGGCCGCCACCGCCGGCCCGCATTGGCTGCTACCCCTCGGCCTGATCGTCGCGGCGTTGGCGGGCGGCTACGTCGCCGGCAAGCTCGCCAGGGGAAGCCGGCGGGCGGCGGAATTCATGCTGTTCGGCCATGTGATGGTCGGCCTGGCGGGATTCCTGGTCTTCCTGGCCTGGGTCCGGCACGTCTGAGGCACCCGGAATCCCGCGCCGAGACCCTTTTCTGTTGCGCTGGGCGCGCAGAAGGGCCGGAAGATGACCATTCCGGCCATATGCCGCTTGCCCAGCCATCGTCCGATGCGGTCACATCTGCTGCCGCGGCCCGAGTCGGTGTCCGGCTCAGGCGTAACGAACCCTCCAGGAGGCCACATGGCGACGAAGGACAAGCCCAAGACCAAGACCGCGGCCAAGCCGGCTGCGAAGGCCGCACCCGCAAAGGCCGCACCCGCAAAGGCCGCCGCGCCGAAGGTCAATGCGCTGCTCAAGCCCCTGACCCCCTCGGCGGAGCTCGCCGACCTGGTCGGCGCCGCGCCGCTGCCGCGCACCGCCGCCGTCAGCAAGCTGTGGGAGCACATCAAGAAGAACAACCTGCAGGACCCGAAGGACAAGCGGCAGATCCTGGCGGATGCGAAGCTCAAGAAGATCTTCGGCAAGGACAAGGTCAGCATGTTCGAGATGAACAAGCACCTGGCCGCCCACCTGAAGTAAAGTGGCCCGCCCCTCTCCCCCGATGGGGGAGAGGGGTCATCGCCGGGCTCAGAAGCCCGGCAGCCCCAGCGCCGCGCGGAAGCGGTTCTTCATCTCGACACCGTCGCGCCCCGGCAGAACACGCTGCACCTCACGCGCGGAGACGCTGACGGAGGCAAAGCCCACCCCGCCGCCCGCCCGCAACTGCCCGGCCAGCGCGGCCACGCCCGTCTCATCCGTCACCCGCCGGCTCCAGGCGAAGCCGCAAGCCGCCGCGACCGCCACGAGATCCGTGCCGAGCCCGGTGTGGGACGCCTGCCCGCCGGTCTCGCCGTACAGCGCATTGTCCAGCACCACGATGGTGAGGTTCGCGGGCTTGCGCGCACCGATCGTCGCCAGCGCGCCCATGCCCATCAGCGCTTCGCCATCGCCAGTGATGATCGCGACATGCAGCTCGGGCCGCGCGATGGCCAGGCCGAGGCCGATCATCGCAGCCCCCCCCATCGCGCCCCAGAGACAGAAATCGAGCGGATGCCCGCCCGCTGCCGCCACGTCATAGGCCGAGGAGCCGAGCCCCGCGACCACCGCCAGATCATCGCCCCGGTCGGCGAGCAGGCGGCGCACCACATCCCGGCGTTCCAGAACCGCGCTCACTTCACCCACCTCTTGCGTCCGATCAGCCGCTGCCCGAGCAGCACCGCCACCGCGTTGCCGCTGGTGAAGACATCCTCGATGGCCGCCTCGACCTCCGGCACCACCAGCGCCGGCTGGTCCACCCGGCGGACATCGACGCCCATCAGTTCCAGCGTGCCCTGCGTCGCGCGGCTCATCGGCACCTGCCACGGATTGAACTCGGCCCATTCGCCGCGCATCGTGATCAGCGCCAGCAGCGGGAAGCGGCAGGACTGCACCAGGCTGAGCATGTTGATGCAATTGCCGACGCCGCTCGACTGCATCAGCAGCACCGCGCGCTGCCCGCCGAGCCAGGCGCCGGATACGCTGGCGACCCCTTCCTCCTCGGTCGTCAGGGGATAGGCGGCGATGCCGTCCGTCGCATGGGCGCGGCGGATGACATGGGCATGGCCCGCATCCGGCACATAGGCGAATTGGCGGATATCGGCGGCGCGCAGGGTTTCGAACAGCGCGTCCTGCCAGGGGATCGGGGCTTCGGCAGCGCTCATCGCGGCGCGGCTCCTTCGCATCTGCTCTGCATGATGGTCCTCGGTCTTAAGGTTGTAGCGTCGAGAAGATCGGGCTGAAGGTCTAGACCTGGGCGGCGGCGCTGTGAACATTGCGTCGGCTGCATCCGCCCAGGGAAGAAACGCATGACACCCGAGATCATCGCCCAGCTCGCCCCCACCGGCGTGCTGCGCGCCGGCATCAACCTCTCGAACTTCCTGCTGGTCACCTCCCGCGCCGAGGATGGCACGCCGCAGGGCGTGGCACCGGACATGGCGCGCGCGGTGGCCGACCGGCTGGGCGTGCCCATCGCCTATGTCCCCTATCCGCGACCGGGAGAGCTGGCGGATGCGGCCGGCACCGGCACCTGGGATATCGGCCTGATCGGCGCCGAGCCGCAGCGCGCCGAGAAGATCGCCTTCAGCCCCGCCTATGCCGAGATCGAGGCCACCTACCTGGTCCCCGCCGGATCGCCCATCGCGACGCTGGCGGATGCCGACCGCCCCGGCCTCAGGATCGCGGTGGCGGCGCGCGCGGCCTATGACCTCTGGCTGGAGCGCAACATCCGCCACGCGACGCTGCTGCGCGCGCCGTCTATCCAGGGGTCCTTCGACCTGTTCCAGGCCGAGAAGCTGGACGCGCTGGCCGGCCTTCGCCCGCGGCTGATCGCGGACCAGGCCACGCTGCCGGGCAGCCGGATCCTGGAAGGGCGCTTCATGGCCGTGCAGCAGGCCATCGGCACGGCCCGCGCCAACGAAGCCGCCGCGGCCTGGCTGCACGGCTTCGTGGAGGAGGCGAAGGCCTCCGGCCTCGTCGCGGAGCTGATCGCGCGGCACAAGGTGCAGGGCCTCTCGGTCGCACCCGCGGCCTGATGTGGGGTTACGCCGCGCTCATGGCTTCAGCCTCGAGCGCGGTGTCCACGCAGGCAGCGAAGCCCGGCGCTCGCGCGATCGCGCCAGCGCCGAGCATCGCAGCCTGCAGGCGGTCGAAGGCCGCCTGCGGGAAGCGCGGCGTGGTCATCCAGATGCCGAGCGCGCGGTAGCGCGCGATGCCGGCCGCGAGTAGCGTCGGGTCGAGCCCTTCGAAGAAGCGCGACCCGACGGTTGCCGCGATCTCGGACGGCGGCGTGGCGTGCAGCCACGCCAGAGTTTCCGCCATGGCGCGCACCATGCCCTTGAAGGCTTCGCGCCGCGCCGCGACACGTTCGCGGGTGGCATAGAAGGCGGTGTAGGAGGTCGGGCCCCGCGAAGCCTGCGCGTGCCAGGCGGTCGCGATGCCGCGCGCCTCGAGTTCCGAGGCGAAGGGCTCGAAGACCTGCGCCAGGTCGATCTCGCCACGCTCCAGCGCCTCGGCGTTCTCGCGCATGCTGCGGCCATGCGTGGTGGGGACCGTCGCGGGATCGACGCCGATCCGGCGCAGATCATCCTGCAGGCACCACCAGGGCGTCGGCACCTCGCTGACCGTGCCGAGGCGGAGCCGCGTGAGATCGCCCAGCGTGAAGCCCGCCGGCTTCGGGCCGCGCCCCATCAGCACGAAGGGATCGCCCATCACCACCGCGCCGAAGCTGACCAGCGGGCTGGTGCCGCCCGTGGCCTGCGCCGACGCATGGTCGCGGATGACGCGCATCGGCCCGCTCCAGGCCAGATCTGCCGCGCCGGAGAGCAGATTGGCCACGGCGCGATCAGGCTCACCCACCGTGATCAGCGTGACATCCACCCCCTGCCGGGCAAAGGCGTCACGGGCCAGCGCGGCATAGAAGGGCGTGTAGAAGACGGCGCGGAAGGGTTCCTGAAGGATCAGTCCGGTCGATGCGGGCATACGAATCTTTCCTCGGCGCCGATTGCGGCATGTTGTTTGCCAGGATATCGCCCATTCCGGGAGATCAAGGGAGATACCGATGACCATTCGCCGCCGCAGCCTGCTGGGCGCCGTGCCTTTCGCGCTCGCAGCACCCGCAGCGCAGGCCCAAGCCTTCCCGGCACGGCCGATCCGCGTCGTCGTGCCCTTCGGCGCGGGCGGGCTGACCGATGTCGTCGCGCGCATCGTCATGGAACACATGTCGGTCACGCTCGGCCGGCCGCTGGTGATCGAGAACCAGGGCGGGGCCGGCAGCACCATCGGCGCCGCGACCGTCGGCCGCGCCGCACCGGATGGCTACACCATCCTGGTCGGCAGCGTCGGGCACACGGTGATGGATGTGCTCTATCCGAACTTCCAGTTCAGCCCGAGCCGCAGCTTCGCGCCTGTCGCGCTGCTGACGCAGCAGCCGTTCGTCGTGGCAGTCTCGCCCAACAACCCCGCGCGCGACGTCCCCTCCTTCCTCGCCTGGCTGCGCCAGCGCGGCGGCGAAGCGAATCTCGGCACGGCCGGGATCGGCGCGACATCGCATCTGTCGGCGGAGCTGATCCGCAAGCTGGCCGGCGTTGCCTTCACCGTCGTGCCCTATCGCGGCACGCCGCAGGCGGTGACGGACCTGACGGCCGGGCGCGTCGATTTCATGGTGGACAGCCAGACGCTGCTCGGGCCGCTGATCGCGGACAACCGCGTGCGCGGCATCGCGGTGACCACCGCGACCCGGTCCTCGATGCTGCCGAACCTGCCGACGCTGGCCGAGGGCGGGGTCGCCGGCTACGACGCCGCCGCCTGGCAGGCGATCTACGCGCCGGCTGGGACGCCCGCACCGATCCTGAAGACCCTGTCGGACGCCGCATCGCGCGCCATGCGCGACCCGGCCGTGATGCGCCGCCTGGCCGATGCGGGTGTGGACGTCATGCCCGACAATTCGCCGGAGGCCGCGGCGCGCCACCTCGATATCGAAGTGCGGAAATGGGGCGAGTTGGTCCGCGCGCTCGGCCTGCGCGGGACCTGAACGGCGCCCTGGCCGGAAGGGCACCACCCTTCCGGCCAGGGCAACGCGTCCTTCAATCCTCCAGCCACGCCACGGCGCGGATCGGGCTGCCGGTGCCGCCCTTGATCCGCAGCGGGAAGCCGATGAAGCGGAAGCGGCCCTTGCCGACCAGCTTATCGAGGTTCACCAGCCCTTCCATATGCGTGAAGCCCATGTCGCGGCAGACATGGTGGACCTCGAAATTGCTGCGGCCCGGCCGGCCCGGGCTCACGCCCTCCACGCCGAACATCCCGATGCCCAAGCCCCCGAGCCAAGTCGCGCTTTCCTTCGTCAGGCCGGGGAAGTCGGTCACATAGCCTTCTGTGCCATGCGCGCGGCGGTAGAAATCCATGTGCAGCAGCACCGTGTCCTTGGGCTTGATCTCGACCCCGGCGGCGGCGATGGCGGCCTGCAGGTCCGCGATGCTGATGTCGCTTTTCAGCGGCTTGTGCGACAGATCGAGGCAGACGGCCTCGGTGAAGAAGGTCTCGAGCGGCATCTCGTCGATGCTCTTGGCGCCGGGCCGTTCGTCGAAATGCACCGGCGCATCGACATGCGTGCCGCCATGGTCGCCCATGTGGAGCACCATGGTGGCGGAGGAGAAGGTGTAGCCATCCACCACCCGCTTCTCCTCATGCGTCGAAAAGGGATAGACCTCAATGGAGGGGTGGTTCGGCAGCCGCGCCATCTTGTGGGTGATCTCGCGGCTCAGATCGATCAGCGGCATCGCATGCTCTCCTCAGGATGGGGGTATGGAGCCCCGGCGGATGCGCTGGCGCAAGCCGCCCCCCTGGACGGCGCGGCGATTGCATGGCTTTCCATCGGCCCCGCCCTTCGGCAGCGGGCGAAGTCGGACGACCGGGAGATGCAGGATGATGAAGACGATGTTGCGCCGCGGCGCGCTGATGGCGGGCGCGATGGCGCTGGGCCTTGGCCTCGGCGCCGCGCCCGCCGCGGCCCAGTCCGCCTTCCCCGACCGCCCCATCCGCGTGATCGTGCCGATCGCACCGGGCGGCGGCACGGATGTCTTCTCGCGCCTGCTGGCCGAGATCGCGTCCCCCATCCTGCGCCAACCGGTGGTGGTGGAGAACCGCGCCGGTGCCTCCGGCACCATCGGGCTGCAGGCGATGCTGGATGCGCCGCGCGACGGGCACACCATTTCCTTCATCTGGAATGCGCCGCTGACCTCCGTGCCGCACACGCTCGGAACGCGCTACACGATGGATGATTTCGAGCCGATGTTCATCGTCGGCACCGCGCCCTTCACCATCTGCGTCCGTCCGAACCATCCGGCGCAGAACGCGCAGGACCTGCTGACGCTGATCCGGTCCCGCCCGCCGGAAAGCGTGAGCTACGGCAATGAGGGCGTTGGCGGCACGATGCATTTGGCGGCAGAGCGGATGTTCCGCCGCCTCGGCGTGCAGTTGCAGGCTGTGCCGTTCCAAGGCGCGTCGCAGACGCTGAATGCCTTTGTCGGCGGCCATATCGATCTCTATGGCGGCTCGGTCGCGGTAGTGATGGCCACCGCGCGCGCCGGCAATGCGCGCTGCCTGCTGCTGACCAGCGCCGCGAACCACCCGGCCTTCCCCCAGGCCTCCGGCCTCGCCGCGCTCGGAATTCCGGAGGAGGAGACGACGATCTGGTGGGGCATGATCGCGCCGCGCGGCGTGCCGGCGGATCGCATTGCCACGCTGCAAGCCGCCTTCCGGCAGGCCGCCGCGTCCGACCGCTTCCGCCAGCTGCTCGAAGCCCAGGGCGTGACGCCCGGTTGGGTCGAAGGTGCGGCGATGGGCACGGTGATGCGCCGCGAATTCGACGAACTCGGCCGCGTCGCCACCGCCATCGGGCTGCAACGCGCACGCTGACCCCGTGACAGATGCCGGCGCGTGGGGAAGAGTGGCGTTTCCCCGCGCGCCGGATCCCAGTCGATGTCGCACACGCCATGAGCCTTTCGCGTCCCGTTCGGATCGCCGTCGATATCGGCGGCACCTTCACCGACCTTCAGATTCTCGACGCCCGGCACGGGCGCGTTGTGGCGTGGAAGACGCCGACGACGCCGGCCGATCCCTCGGAAGGGTTGCTGACCGGCGTGCGGGAAGCCGCCGCGCGCTTCGGCTTCGCGCTGGAGGATGTCGGCCTGCTGCTGCATGGCACGACCATCGCCACCAACGCGGTTCTGGAACGCAAGCTGGCGCGCGGCGTGCTGCTGACCACCGCCGGCTTCGAGGATGTGCTGGAGATCACGCGCCATGTCCGGCGCGATATCTACAGCCTCGCCCCTGATCCCTTCCCCTGCCTGATCGACCGCGACGCACGCTTCGGCGTGACGGAGAGGATGCGGGCCGATGGCAGCGTGGAGACGCCACTTGGCGATCTCGGCCCGGTGCTGGACCGGCTGCGCGCGGCAGCGCCGGAAGCGGTGGCCATCGGCCTGCTGCACGCCTACGCCAACCCCGCCCATGAACGCGCGCTGCGCGACGCGGTGGCGGCCGCGCTGCCGGGCGTGCCGATCAGCCTGTCCTCGGACATCAGCCCCGAGATCCGCGAATACGAGCGGCTCTCCACCACGGTGCTCAACGCGCTGCTGATGCCGGTGGTGCGACGGTACCTTGAGAAGCTGGAAGCCCGCCTCGGCGAAGGCGGCTTCGCGCCGCGCCTCTATCTGGTGCAGTCCAATGGCGGCATGTGCAGCCTGAAGCGCGCGGCCGAACAGCCGGCGCGGCTGCTGCTGTCCGGCCCCTCCGGCGGCGCGCTGGCGGCGGAGCGGATTTCCCGCCGCTTGCGGAAGCCGAACCTCGTCGCGGTCGATATGGGCGGCACCAGCTTCGATGTCTCGGTTGTGCAGGACCACCGCATCGGCCTGGTGACGCAGGGCGAGGTCGACCGCCTGCCCGTGCGCCTGCCGATGGTGGAGATGCGGACCATCGGCGCCGGTGGCGGGTCCATCGCCGCGGTGGACGCCGCAGGTCGTCTCACCGCCGGCCCACGCAGCGCAGGGGCCCGGCCCGGACCTGTCTGCTACGGCCGTGGCGGCACGGAGCCGACGGTCACCGACGCCAATGCGGTGCTCGGCCGCTTCGATCCGGATTTCTTCCTCGGCGGCGCGATGAAGCTCGAACTCGCCGCAGCGCGGGACGCGATGGCGGGCCGGATCGGCGCGAAGCTCGGCCTGTCGCCGGAACAAGCGGCGGAAGGCGTGCTGCGCGTCACCAATGTGCAGCTGGCCGCCGCCGTGCGGCTTTCCCTGTTCGAGAAGGGGCTGGACCCGCGGGATTTCGCGCTGCTGTCCTTCGGCGGCGCCGGCGGGTTGCACGCAACCGATGTGGCCGATGAGCTGGGCATTACCGAGGTGGTGTTCCCGCGCGAGCCCGGCACGCTTTCGGCCTATGGCATCCTTTTCTCCGATCTCGCGCAGGATATCGCGCGGTCGCGGCTGACGCTGGCCGATCCCGCGAACTTGCCGTTGATCGAGGCGGAGGTCGCCGCCCTGCGCGCCGAAGCGCTGCAGCGTCTGGCCGATGACGACGTGCCGGAAGCGCAGCGCCGGGTCGAGATCGCGGCCGATCTGCGCTATCGCGGGCAGGCCTTCGAATTGCTGGTGCCCTGGCCCGAGGCGCCCGCCCTGCCCGGCCTGCTGGCGCGCTTCCACGCGACGCATCGCGCGCGCTTCTCCTATGCCGCGGAAGGGGAGCCGGTGGAGATCGTGACCTTCCGCGCCACCGCGGTGGGCCAACTCGACAAGCCCGAGGAAGCCGCGCCGGAAGCCCCCGCCGCCGCGACGGCCCCGAAGACGCGCCGCGCCTGGCAGGGCGGCGGCGCCACCGACTGGCCGGTCTGGATGCGCGAGAAGCTGCGCCTGACGGACCGCGTCGAAGGCCCCGCCATCATCGAGGAAGCCTTCGCCACCCATGTGATCGGGGCCGGCTGGATCGCGGCGCTGGACCCTGAAGGCGCCATCGTCGCGCGGAGGATCGCCTGATGCTGGGGCCGATTGAGATCGAGGTCATCCGCAACGCGCTGAACGCCGCGGCGGCCGAGATGGATGTGACCATCTGGCGCACCAGCCGCAGCACCATCGTGCGGGAATTGCTGGACTATTCCACCGCCGTCTTCGACGCCGAGGGCGCGAACCTGGCGCAATCCGCGCGCATCCCAAGCCACCTCAATTCCATGACGCATGCGCTGCGGACGCTGCTGGCCGACCATGTGCCGCCCGATGCCTGGAACGAGGGCGACGTCGTCATCTTCAACGACCCCTATTGCGGCGGCCAGCACCTGCCCGACATCCTCGCCTTCAAGCCCGTCTTCTACGACGGCCAGCGCATCGCCTTCGTCGGCACGCTGTGCCATCACATCGATGTCGGCGGGCTGGTTGCCGGCAGCTACGCCGCCAAGGCAACGGAGATCTTCCAGGAAGGCCTCCGAATCCCGCCCGTGAAGATCATCGAGGCCGGCCGCCGCAACGAGGCGGTCTTCGCCATCATCCGCCAGAACATCCGCAAGCCCGACCTGCTGCTCGGCGATCTTGCCTCGCAGCTGGCCAGCCTCGAGGTCGGTGCGGCCGCGCTGCTCCGGCTCGCGCGGCGCTTCGGTGCGGAGGCGGTGATCGAGGCAGGTGTGCGCATCCTCGACATGAGCGAGGCGGGCATGCGCGCCGCGATCGGGCGCATGCCCGACGGCACCTATGAATTCGAGGACTTCCTCGACGATGACGGGATCGACATCGGCAAGCGCATCCGCCTGCATGTGAAGCTGACGATCAGCGGCGAGACGGCGCTGGTGGATCTGTCGGGCTGCTCCCCCCAGGCGGCGGGGCCGGTGAACGCCACGCTGGCCAGCACCAACGCGTCGGTGATGTTCGGCCTGATGTGCTGCGCCGATTCGTCCCTGCACATGTCCGCCGGCTGCTACCGCCCGATCACCGTCGTCGCCCCGGAAGGGCTGGTGGTGAACGCGCGCCACCCCGCCCCCGTCGCGCACCGCATCGCGGTCGGGCACCGGCTGCTGAACGCGATGATGGGCGCGCTGCACCAGGCGGTGCCGGATCTCATCCCCGCCGCCTATTACGGCAACAGCTACGTGACCACCTTCCAGACCGTCGCCGCCACCGGCAACCGCGAGGTGCTGGTGGAAATCGAGATCGGCGGATCGGGCGCGCATCCAGCGAAGGACGGCGTCAACGCCTTCGCCTCCGGCATGCACAACAACGCCAACATCCCGATCGAGATGATCGAGGCGCAATTGCCGCTGACAGTTCTGCGCTACGGGCTGCGCGACGGCAGCGGGGGTGCAGGCCGGCGGCGCGGCGGGCTCGGCCTGGTGCGCGAATGGCGGATCGACAGCGCGCGCTGCTTCTTCACCGCCAATATGGACCGCTTCGACCACGCCCCCTACGGGCTGGAGGGCGGCGGCCCGGCGGCGACCGGCGCGCTGGTGCTGCGCCGGGACGGCGCCGAGACACCGATCCCGCCCAAGACGGACAACATGCCGCTGCGCCAGGGTGATGTGGTGCGGCTGGAAACCTCGGGCGGCGGCGGCTTCGGCCCAGTGGCGGATCGCGATCCAGCCGACCGCGCACGCGATGCGCGGCTCGGCTACGCATGAGTGAGCGGGCGGGAGGGGTCTACGAACCCTCCCGCAGCGTCGTCTAGAACCGCTCCAGCAGCGTCCCGCAGCCCGCGACCTTGTCGGTGATCCCGCGGGTGCGGAGCGCGTGCCAATAGGTGGCGGTGTTGATGGCGATGACGGGCTTGCCCAGCCACATCTCCGCCATCGCCGCCAGCTTCACCATCGACAGGTTGGTGCCGACCTGCACGATGGCGTCCACATCATCGCCGTCGATGGCCTTGATCGCCGCGACGCATTCGGCCGGCGTCGTTTCCGCGATCGCGGTCCAGCTGGTGCGCTTCAGCGCGATGTCGCGGACAACGGAGAAGCCCATGTCGCCGAAGTAGCGCGCGACCTCGGTGTTCATCGCCGGCCAATAGGGGGAGAGGACGGCAAGGCGCTTCACCCCGCCATGCGCGTTCAGCGCCGCCGTGCAGGCATGGCTGCCGACGCTGATCTTCAGCCCGGACAGGTCCTCCACCTCCTTCACGAAGCGGTCGGCGCCCTTCGCGCCGTCGAAGAAGGTCACCGCCGACATGCCCATCACGAGGTGGTCCGGCTTGCACGTCATCACCGACCGCACGGCATCGAGCGTGTTGCGCCCGATCAGCTCGGCGCCCGCGCGGAAGGTCTCGTTGGACACCGCATCGGCATTCGGCGTGAAGATGCGACTGTAGTGGTTGGTGACGCCCGCCGGGCGCATCATGTCGAAATCCGGCTGCACCACCGTGTTGGTGGAAGGTCCCATGACCCCGAATTTGCACCGCCAGCCGAGCACGTCGCCCATCGCACGCTTTCCTTCACAATCGCCATCGGCAACGCCAGCGTGCCACAGCGCGTGGCGGGGGGAAGGCCCCGGCGCGGCGAAACCGGCAATTGATCCCTTGCGCCCCGCGCCACATCGCCACAACCTCGGCCAAGAAAGAGGAGACCATCCATGCAACGCTCGAACCGTCGCACGCTGCTGCTTGGCCTGACCGCAGCAGGCCTCGCGCGGCCCACCCTGGCCCAGGCGCCTCAAGGGCAGGCCGCGCAAGGCACAGGCGACTGGCCGAACCGGCCGATCCGCTGGGTGAACCCTGGCCCGGCGGGCGGGGCGGGCGATGTGCTGTCGCGACTGGTGGGGGACAGGCTCTCGGCGCGGCTCGGCCAGCCGGTGGTGGTGGACAACCGGCCGGGGGCCGGCACGAATATCGGCATGGCGCAGGTCGCGCGCGCGGCGCCGGATGGCTACACGGTCGGCCTCGCCTCCATCGCCGCGAATGCGGCGAATAAGTGGCTCTACCGGTCGCTGCCCTTCGACCCGGATCGGGATTTCGCGGCTGTTGGCATGATCGCGCTGGTGCCGAACATCGTCGTGATCCCGCCCAACGTTCCGGCGCAGAACCTGCAGCAATTCATCGCCTGGGCGCGGGCGCAGAACCGGCCGATCAATTTCGGCTCGGTCGGCGCCGGGTCGTCGCAGCACCTGGCCGGGTCGCAATTCCAGATCATCACCGGCCTGCAGTTGCAGCACCTGCCCTATACGAATAGCGGCCAGATGAACACGGACCTGATGGAAGGCCGGATCGACATGCTGTTCCAGTCGATCTCCGCCGTCACGCAGCTGGCCCAGGCTGGTCGCATGCGCCCCATCGCCGTGAGCGGCGCGGAACGCGTCAGCGCCTTCCCGAACCTTCCGACGATGCGCGAACAGGGTGTCGAGATCGTCTCCACCGGCTGGTTCGGCCTCTGCACGCCGGCCGGCGTGCCCGAGCCGATCCTCGCGCGGCTCGAAGCCACGCTCGGCGCGGTGATGGAGGAGCCGGAGCTGCGCGGCCGCATCATCACCGGCGGCGCTGTACCCCGGCGGATGGGCCGCGTCGATTTCGCGCGCTTCATGCAGGAGGAGAGCGACCGCTGGCGCGTCGTGATCCAGGCGGTGGGCGCACGCGCGGACTGACATGGAACCGGGCCCTCACCGGGGCCCTCACCGGGGCCCCGATGAGGGCCCGGTGCCGCGGCCGGCCGCATGCGGGCAGGGCCGCGGCGCCGCCGCGATGTGCCGGCGGCGAAACGCGCCGACCGCCGCGCGGGCATGCCGCAGCAGCCGCGCCGGCGTACTGCAATGCGCGTGGCGCAGCGCATCGCCGATGGCGCCGCGTTCCAGCAGCAGCGCGAAGCAATCGATATCGATCCGCCGCTGACGACGGCGGAGAAGGGCGACGAGCCCCGGTTCCGCGTGACGTGCCGCCATGGCGATCATGCGGCGATTCGCCACGCTGAGATGCAGCATCGCGTCCCGGCTGCGCGAGAGGGAATCGCCACGCAACCGCTGAACGTAGCCGGCGGCCGGCGTCAGATGGAACCGTGCCCCCGCGGCGATGCATTGGAAATAGAGCAGGAAATCCTCCCCCACGATCACGTCCTCAGCGTAGCGAAGGCGGCGCGCGGCCAAGGCGCGCCGGCGCATGATCGGCTGGAGAAGGCCGAACATATCGCCACGCGCCCAATGCTCCGGCATGTCCCGTCGCACCGCATCGGTCAGCGTGACGGGGCCAGGCAGGCGCATCGTCGCATCGGCGAAGCGCGGGCCGAGATCCTGGCCGGTGCGGAAATCGACGCGATGCTGATTATCGGCCAGCAGATCGGCGCCCGTCGCCTCCGCCACATCCACCATGTGGGCCAGCCGCCACGGCACATAGAGGTCATCGGCATCGAGCAGCGCGAGCCAGCGGCCGCGCGCCTGCGCGATGGCGAGATTTCGGGCGGCGGCGGGCCCGCCCCGCACCGCCTGGCGCAGCGGGACGACGCGTGGGTCGCGCCGCGCCCATTCGGCCAGCACAGTCCAGGTCGCGTCAGTGGAACAATCATCCACCACGATCAGCTCGATCTCCGCCAGGGTCTGTTCCAGCACGGATCGGATCGCGCAATCCAGGAAGGCTTGGGCCTGGAAGGCCGGGATGATCACCGAGGCGACGGGCGTTGCGTTCATCGTGGAAACAGGAAAACCTCGAAGGGCTGGTCGAGCGCGGCCAGCAGCGTCGCCGGCAGGCGGAAGCCGCGCGGATCATCGGCCACTATGGCGCCATGCTGGGACGCATGCGCCGCGATGGCGCGGCGCTTCGCCGGCAGTTGTGCCGAGATGTCGAGGCGCGCGCCGGCGATGACGCCGGTCTCCAGCCGCCGTCGCGGCGGGAGCGCCCAACCCCAGACCGGGTAGGATAGCAGCCGCGCCCCGGCCAGCGCCGCCGCGCGGGACGCGATGGCATGAGCCGCGACATGGTCCGCATGCGGGTCGTGTTCCCAGGTGCCGAGGATCGTGCCCACGCCGCTATCCCGCGCAATGGCGGCGAGCATGGCGGCTGCATGCTCCATCGCCGCGCCCGCGCGCGGCACCCGGCCATCCGGGAGTCCCATGAAATGCAGGCGGGACGGCGCCAGGCCGAGCGCAACGACGGCCGCGCGCGTCTCCGCCGTGCGCAACGCCACCAGCCGCGCGGGCGGAAAGGCCGCAGAACCGGGATGGGACCGCGCGCCATCGGTCAGCACGACGACGATCGGCGGCCGCCCCATCGCGCAGCACGCCGCGATCAACCCGCCGCAGCCCAGGCTCTCATCGTCGGGATGCGGCGCAAGGATCAGCGGCGCGCCAGCGCCGAGCAGCGCATCCGGTGCCGCGAAGGGCAGCGCGCGCATCCGGGCGAGTACCGTCGCCGCGGGTGTACCGGTCGCGACACGCCGCAGCATGGAAAGGAAGCCAGTGCGACCATTCAGGCCGAGCGATCCCCGTTCGGCACCCCGCATCGTCCCCAACGGCCCCCAACCCATGCTCCAGGCGTCGCTCCGTTCCGCATCTCGGCGGCGTAGCAGAGCGATCCGGCAACCCGAACGCGGCCGGCAGGCCAAGCGATGCTGCGCCCGAATCAGCATCGCGCGAGCAAGTCACGCGCGCCGGGACGCGACGGATTGCGCGTCACACTCCCGCGTGCAGGCTTGCCGCTGCGCGGCACGGCGCGACATCCCGCTTGATGCGAAACAAGCTGCGCCTGCTGCGCCCGGACCGGCTGACCGTCCGCGATCTCGCCGCCTGGGCGCGACTGCAGGAAGCCGATCCGGCCTTCGCGAGCCCCTTCCTGCGGCCGGAATTCGCGCAGGCCGTGGCCAGGGTGCGCGACGATGTCGTCGTCGCGGCCATCGGGCCCGAGGATGCGCCGCAAGCCTTCCTCGCCTACCAGATGCGCGGCCGAATCGGCCTGCCGCTGGGCGGTGGCTTGTCGGACTGCCAGGCCATCGTCGCCACCCCCGGCTGGCGCTGGGACGGCGTGGCCCTGGTGCGGGCGTTCGGCCTCGCGCGGCTCGATGTCACGCGGCTGGTGGTGGCGCGCGGCGGCGTGGTGCCGGCGCGCGGGCGGCTTGTCGCAGCACCGCTGATCCGCCTCGGCGACGGGTTCGAGGCCTATGCGCGCGCGCGCCGCGCGGCCGGAAGCCAGGCGGTGGTGCAGACGCTGTCGCATGCGCGACGGCTGGAACGCGCGCTCGGGCCGCTGCGCTTCGTGCCGCATGATCCGGACCCGCGCATGCTGCACCGGCTGATCGCGTGGAAGCGCGCGCAGTACGCGCTGCCGCGCTGGGGCGGCGCGCTCGATCCGCTCGCGCGGCCCTGGGCGGTCGCGCTGCTGGAACGGGTGCAGGCCACGCAGGGGGCGGGCTTCGCGGGCCTGCTCTCGACGCTATGGGCGGGCGAGACACTGGTGGCGGCGCATCTCGGCCTGCGGTCACGAAGCCTGCTCCATTGGTGGTTTCCCGCGCATGACCCGGCCCAGGCGAAGCTCGCGCCGGGCCGCATCCTGCTGCTGGAATCGATCCGCCACGCGGCGCAGGCGGGGCTTTCGGGCATCGACCTCGGGGCCGGCGAGGAAGGCTACAAGCGCCGCTTCGCGGATGCGGAGGTCGCGCTGGTGGCCGGCTCTGTCGGCCCGGCCTCGTGGCGGCGCCGCGCGACCGATGCGGCGGGGGCGCTGGCGCGGCGCGTGCCATCTGCGGCGGAATGGATGTTCCGGCGGGAGTGGCACAGGCTGCATCGCTAGCTGGCAGGCAACGCCATGCGCTGGCCCACGCGGCGCAGCAGCGCCCGCAGCCGCGACCGGGGCGGGATCAGCCCGGCAGCCCGTGCCTTCGCGATCGTGCTCCCGGCATCATAGGCGACGCGCCGGATCGTGACCGTACGGCAGGCGAGGTCGAGGATCATCCAGGTGGCGCGCCGCTCCACCCCGCGCGGCTGGCCGACCGCCCCTGGATTGACGATGTGCAGCGCGTCCGGCGCCAGCGCGACCGTGTCGCCCGCAAGGGTGCGCTCCGTCACGCCGTCCCAGGCATGGATACCAAGGATATGCGTGTGGCCCACCGCGCAGAGCTTCGCGCCGCAGGGATGCCGCGCCAGCGCCGCGAAGGCAGCGCGCCGCCGCGCGGGATCGTCGAGCCGCGTCATGTCGCAGCCCCCCGTCAGGTTCGGGGCGCCATGCACCGCGAGCAGCGCGCCATCGATACAGCGCTCCAGGGGCAAGGCAGCGAGCCAGGCGCAAGCGCGCTCATCCAGCCGCGCGCGGGTCCAGGCCACGGCATGGGCGGCATCTGCGCTGAAGCCCTCTGTGCCGCGCAGCCCCGCCACGGCGCGATCGTGGTTGCCCGCGATGCAGATGGCCCCCGCTTCCCGCAGCAACGCGATGCAGGCGCCCGGATCGGCGTGGTAGCCGACAATGTCGCCAAGGCAGAGGATGCGCCCCACGCGCAACTGCGCGACGTCCAGCAGCGTCGCGCGCAGCGCCTCGAGATTCGCGTGGATGTCGGAGATCAGCGCGATCCGCATCGGTCAGAACCGGCCCGCGAGGCTGCGCTTCAGGCCGTTCCAGGCCTCGCCGCGCAGGAAGGGCATGGGATCGCGCGGATCGAAGTTGGCATTGACCGCCGCTTCGCGCAGGAATCGCAGCCAGTGCAGGGGCGCCATGCCAGCTGCGCGCGCGGCGCGCCAATCCTCCCGCGGTCGCAACCAGGCGGCGCCAGGCCGCGCGGGCGCGACGGGCTGGCGCGGCAAGTTGCAGAGATCGGCATGCACCAGCGCCGGGATATTCACGCCCGCTGCCGCGCCCAGGTGATGCCACAGCGTGAAGCGCGGGTTGATCTCCAGCAGGTGCAGCGCGCCATCCGGGGCCCGCTTGATATCGAGCTTCGCGACGCCCCGCAGCCCGAGCGCGCGGACCACGCGGCGGCCGAGCGCGGCGATATCCGGCGCATCCGTGATCTCCACCGCCGTGCTGTGGCCGAAGGAAGCGGGCCAGGTGCGGATCTTGCGCCCGGTGAACTCGGCCGCGATCGCGCCTGTGGCATCGACATAGACATGATGGCTTTCGATCCGCGTCTCTGGCCCGGGAATGAGGTCCTGCACCAGCAGCGCCTGGCCGTGGCAGCGGCGCAGCGCCCGCAGGGCGTCAGGCGTATCGGCGCGCAGGGCCTTCGCGGTGCCAGTCCAGGCCGCATCGCGCATCAGCGGCTTCACGATGACGGGAAAGCGCAGTGCGTCATCCGCATCCGCGATGCTGCGCGTCGCCGGCACCGGCAGGCCGTGCTGTGCCGCGAGCGCCGCGAAGCGCGCCTTGTCCACCAGCGCCTCGACCAGCGCGGCATCGGCCAGCGGCAGGCGATAGAAGGGCGCCAGCCTCGCGCGGTGGCGCGACGCCAGCAGCAAGGCGTCGTCATCCTGCACATAAAGCACTGGCTTTACCGGCTGCGCCGCGCCGAAGCGCAGCAGCGCATCCAGCAGCGCATCCGGCGCGCAGCCCTCGGGGCGCGGGATCATCGCCTGCGCGAAACGCGAGAGGGTCGGCGGGCTACCCGGCGGCGCCACGGCGACGCAGGCGATCCCCGCGCGGCCGAGCGGGGCGAGAAGGTCCATGTCGCCGATCACACAGGCCAGCGGTCCCATGCCATTCCCCTCGTCGCCGCCAGCGATGCCGCAGCCGGCAGGAGCTGGAAAGCCAGAACCGCGTGAGGGCCAAGCAGCGCACACATCGCCTTGCCCCGCGCGCGCGACTGCCGCAGGCTTCGCACGACATCGGGAGGAACGGCGATGACGGCGAAGGACAAGCCCGGGCTGCGGGCGATGTGCGGATCAGGCAGGCTGCATGCAGGGCATTTCGTGATCGAATTCGCCACCCCTGGCATCGGCCACATCCTGGCCGGCGCCGGGGCGGAGTTCTGCTTCCTCGACATGGAGCATTCCGGCTTCTCCTTCGAGACGGTGAAGACCACGCTGCGCGTGCTGCGCGCGGCGGGCGTCGCGCCGCTGGTGCGCGTGCCCTCCGGCGCCTACCACCATGTCGCGCGCGCATTGGATTGCGGGGCGGAGGGCGTGATGGTGCCGATGGTCGCAACGGCCGATGAAGCGGCAGCGCTCGTGCGCCATGCGCGCTATTGGCCCGAGGGCGCGCGGGGCTGCGCCTTCGGCATCGCGCATGACGACTACAGCGGCGGGACAGCGGCAGAGAAGATGGCGGCGGCCAATGCGCGCACCACCACCTTCGCGCTGATCGAGACGGCGGAAGGCGCGCGCAACGCGGACGCCATCGCCGCGACGCCAGGGCTGGATTGCGTCTGGGTCGGGCATTTCGACCTTTCGGCCTCGCTCGGCGTGCCCGGCGATTTCGCATCTGGCGCATATCGCGAGGCGCAGGGCGCGATCTGCGCGGCGGCGCGGCGCCACGGCAAGGCGCTGGGCAAGCTCGTGGGTTCGCGGGCGGAGGCGGAACAGGCGGTGGCGGATGGCTTCACGCTGATCTGCTATGGCGGCGATGTATGGCTGCTGCAGGCCGCGGTGGCAGAAGGCGTGCGGACTGTGCACGCCCTGGATTCGGGGCGCTAGAGCAGCGCTCGATCGGTTGACCCGCTCTGCGGGTCAACCGATCGGGCATAAGCTGCCCTAGATTCATTGTTTTCTAGAGCAATATCCGATCTGACTGATTCAGTCAGATCGGATATTGCTCTAGGGGCTGGCCCTTACAGCGCCAGCAGGTCCCGCGCCGCGCGTGCATCGGCGGCGATCGCGGCCTTCAGCTCATCCAGCCCGCTGAAGGTCGCGTCGGGCCGCAGGAAGGCATGCAGGCGCACGCGCAGTTCCTGGCCGTAGAGATCGCCCGACCAATCGAACAGATGCGTCTCGAGCCGCGTCACCGGATCGCCGCCGAGCGTCGGGCGGCGACCGACATTCGCCACACCCGGCACCACCGCGCCATCGGCCAGCACCGCCGTCACCGCATAGACGCCGCGCGCCGGTTCCAGCTGGCGCCCGAGCAAAATGTTCGCCGTCGGCCAGCCCAGCTCCCGCCCCAGCTTGTCGCCGTGGAACACCTCCCCGCGCAGCTCGAAGGGGCGGCCCAGGTCGCGCGCGGCGCGTTCGGGGTAGCCATCCTGCAGCAGCCGCCGGATGTGGGTGGAGGAAATCTGCGCGCCATCATCCAGCACCGGCGGCACGATGGTCAGCCCGATGCCGCGCCGTTCCGCTTCGCGCGCGAGGAAGGCGGTGTCGCCGCCGCGCCGGTGGCCGAAGGCGAAGTCCGGCCCGCAGGCCAGGTGCCGCGCGCCGAAGCCCTGGTGCAGCACCTCCTCCACGAAGGTGTCGGCCGGCATGGCAGCCAGCGCGGCGTCGAAGGGCAGCGCGTAGAGGATGGACACGCCAAGCCCGCCGAGCGCCTCCGCCTTCGCGGGCAGTAGCGTGAGGCGGAAGGGCGGGTCATCGGGCCGGAAATGCTCGCGCGGATGCGGCTCGAAGGTCAGCGCGGCCAAGGGCAGGTCGGGCCGCGCGCCATGCGCCGCGCGGATCACCGCGGCATGGCCCAGATGCACGCCGTCGAAGTTACCGAGCGCGACGGTCGCGCCGCGCAGCGCGGCGGGCACGCCGCGCCAGTCACCCAGGATCGTGGGCACGGTGGACGCCTTCACCTCTGCTCCGGCCGCAGCCAGGCCTGGGTGCCCGGCGGCGCGGCATGGGCCGCGAGCGCGTCCAGCGCTTCCCCGACGCTGCCCGCGCGCATCGCCAGCGGGCGGTGGTGCGGGCGGATGAAGCCCTGCGCCGTCATGTGGTCCAGCACGCCGAGGAACGGCCCCCAGAAGTTCTCGACATCGAGGAACACCACGCCCTTGTCCTGGATGCCGAGCTGCGCCCAGGTCAGCGCCTCCACCGCTTCCTCCAGCGTGCCGAAGCCGCCGGGCAACACGATGAAGCCATCCGAGAGATCGGCCATGCGCGCCTTGCGTTCATGCATCGTGTCCACGATCTGCATCTCGACACCGCCGCCATGCCCGACCTCGCGCTGCAGCAGGCCATAGGGGATGATGCCGATCACCTCAGCACCCGCCTGCAGGGCCGCATCGGCGGCGATGCCCATCAGCCCGACCGCGCCGCCGCCATAGACCAGCCCGATGCCCCGCGCGGCGACCTCTCGGCCCAGGGCGCGGGCGGCGTCCGCGAAGGCGGGGCTCGCGCCGGTGGCGGA
Source organism: Roseomonas mucosa (assembly GCA_945878375.1). GTDB lineage: Bacteria > Pseudomonadota > Alphaproteobacteria > Acetobacterales > Acetobacteraceae > Falsiroseomonas > Falsiroseomonas mucosa_A. The sequence goes on from CAMDWG010000001.1 coordinate 189,879, forward strand.
GCCGCAGAAGACGCAGATGCGACGGAGCGTTCTCATTCCCCGGCCTCCCGCGCCTTCTGGTGCGCGTCGCGGGACGGGACGACGACCAGCGCCTCTCCCTCCAGCACCGGTTCGCCCTTCACGGCGCAGACGGTTCGCAGCGTCACGCGGTGCTTCTCGGCGTTCAGGGCGGTGATCTCGACCGTTGCCGTCACCGTCTCTCCGATGCGGACCGGCTTCCGGAAGCGCAGGGATTGGGAGAGGTAGATCGTGCCAGGCCCCGGCAGCTGGGTGCCCATGACCTTGGTGATCAGCCCCGCCGCCAGCATCCCATGCGCGATGCGTTCGCCGAAGATGCTGTCCTTCGCATATTCGGCGTTGAGGTGCATCGGGTTGGTGTCGCCGGTCACGGCGGCGAACAGCACGATATCGGCTTCCGTGATCGTCTTGCCGAAGCTGGCCGTCTGGCCGATCGAGAGGTCTTCGAAGAAGCAGCCTTCGCTCATCTGTCCGCCCTGCTCCGCTGCGCCGCAGCACAACCCGTAGCCCGCCGCTCGCCGCGCCGGCAAGAGCCGGGATTTACACGCTGGCACGCAGCCCGCAGAACCGGACGATCCTTCCCACGGGACCGCACCATGCCCTCGACCGAGATCGGCACCTCAGACCGCCTGCTGGCGGAACTCCGCAGCTGGGTGGAGGCGGAGACGCCGACCACGGATGCGGCCGCCGTCAACCGCCTGATGGACCGCTGCGCCGCCGATCTGGCCCAGGCCGGCGGCGTGCTGGAACGCCTGCCGGGCCCGGATGGCTTCGGCGATACGCTGATCTGCCGCACGCCGGGGGAAGGCGCGCCGGTGGTGGTCGCGGGGCATCTGGACACGGTGTGGGACCACGGCACGCTGGCCGGCCCGATGCCCTTCCGGGTGGATGGCGCGAAGGCGCATGGCCCCGGCATCTACGACATGAAGGCCGGCAGCTTCTTCGCCTTCCATTCCGTGCGCGAGATCCTGCGCCAGCGTATCCCGACGAAGCGCCCGATCATCCTGCTGCTGACCCCGGATGAGGAGGTGGGCAGCCCCACCAGCCGCGCCCCGATCGAACGCGCCGCGCGCGGCGCGCGCGCCGTGCTGATCCCCGAACCCGCCGGCGCAAGCGGCGCCTGCGTCACCGCGCGCAAGGGCGTCGGCCGCTTCGACATCGCGGTGGAGGGCGTGTCCGCACATGCCGGCGGCAACTGGTCCGAAGGTCGCAGCGCCGTGGTGGCGCTGGCCGAGATCATCCTGAAGCTGCACGCCATGACGGATCTGGCCGCCGGCATCACGACCAATGTCGCGCCGATCCGCGGCGGCACGCGCCCCAATGTCATCCCGCCCGAGGCATCCTGCGAGGTCGATCTCCGCGTGCCGACCATCGCGCTCGGCGAGAAGATGGAAGCCGCGATCCATGCGCTGGCCTATCACCGCGACGGCATCCGCGTGACGGTGACCGGCGGCATGAACCGCCCACCCTTCGCGGAGACCGACGCGATCCGCGCGCTGCATGCCCATGCGAAGGGGCTCGCCGCCAAGCATGGCTACGACCTGCCGGTGCAGCATCGCGGCGGCGGTTCGGACGGGAATTTCACGGCGGCGATAGGCATCCCCACGCTGGATGGCCTGGGCTGCACCGGCGCGGGCGCGCATGCGCCGCATGAGCACATCCTGTGGCAGGATCTCGCGCCCCGCTGCGCCACGCTTTGCGCGCTGCTGGAGGAGATCGAGTGAGCGGCCGGGGCTGACGCCGGCGGTGTCGCTGCCCCTGTTCGCCCTCGCGGCGCTGGCCGAGATCGCCGGCTGCTTCGCCGTCTGGGCGGTGCTGCGGCTTGGCAAATCGGGGTGGTGGCTGCTGCCGGGCCTGGGCTGCCTGATGTTGTTCGCCTGGCTGCTGACGCGCGCGGAGGCGGATTTCGCCGGCCGCGCCTTCGCGGCCTATGGCGGGGTCTATATCGCCGCCTCGCTGGCCTGGATGTGGGCGGTGGAAGGCGCGCGGCCGGACCGCTTCGACCTGGTCGGCGCGGCGCTCTGCCTGGGCGGCGCCGCGCTGATCCTGCTGGCGCCCCGAGGGGGGTGAGGCTCTACGCGGCTCCCGCTTCCAGCACCCGGCCGAATAGGCCGACGGCCTGGATCAATTCCGCCGCCGGCGCGGATTCGCGGGGCGTATGGGCCAAACCGACATCGCCCGGGCCCAGCACGAGGCAGGGCGCGATCTGCTGCAGCTCCGCCGCATCGGTGCCGAAGGGCACGGTGCGCGCCGCATGGCCCGTCAGCGCGACGCCGAGTGCGACCAGCGGATGGTCGGCGGGCAGTTCGGGGGGGCGGCCTTCATGCTGTTCCGCCAGCTCGATCCCCGCCGCCGCCGCCGCGTCGCGCACGGCCCGCAGCACCGGGGCAGGGTCGATCTTCGCGCTGTAGCGGAACTTGATGCGCGCAGTGGCGCGCGCCACCGTGACATTCACCGCCGTGCCGTGATTGTCGATCACCAGGTTGAAGTCGCTGAAGGGCGGATCGTAGTCGGCGTCCAGCAAGGCCGGCTCGCTCCGCAGCCGATCCGCCACGTCGCGCATCGCGGCCAGGAAGGGCAGCAGCGCCCAATTCGCATTCACCCCCTTGCCGGTGGAGGAATGCGCCTGCACCCCATGCGCCGTCGCGGTGAAGGCGATGTGGCTGCGATGGCCGCGCACGGGGCGGAGCGAGGTGGGCTCCGCCACGATGATTCCACGCAGGCCCAGCTCTCGCGCCAGGCGGCTTTCGCGCACGATGCGCTTGGCGCCGGCCTTCGTTGTCTCCTCATCCGTCGTGATCAGCAGCGTCGCGGGCACATGGGCGGGCGCCTGGCGCGCCGCGATGATCGCCGCCGCCACCTGCCCCTTCATGTCCACGCTGCCCAGCCCGTGCAGGAACCCCGCCTGATCGAGGCGCGGGGCCCAGGGGTCGCTTTCCCAGCCCGTGGCCGGCACGGTGTCCATGTGGCCCGACAGGGCATAGCCGCCCTTCGGGCCCTTATGGGCGACCAGCACGCGCTTCGGGACCCCGGCCTCATCCAGGTAGTCCAGCTTCTCGACCTCGAAGCCCGCCAATTCGTGCTCGATCCGGTCGGACAGGGGAAGGTTGGACAGCGCGCTGCGGCTGTCGATCGCGACCAGATCGGCGGCGAGGCGGAGCGTGGGATCGGAGAGGTCTGCCATGCGGGCACCCTCGCTTGCCCGGCGGCGTGCCGCAAGAGAGTATCGCGCCATGCAAAGCTACCTCGCCCCCCGCAGCGGCCAGACCTGGCCGCTGGATGTGCCGCGCTGGTGCGGCGATGCGCGCGAAGCGCTGATGCTGACGGAACGCCGCGGCATCGGGCGCGCGGAGATCGCCACCGGCACCCGTTCCATCTGGCGCTACGCCGCCGCCCTGCCCTTCCTGCCCGCGGCCCCGATCAGCATGGGCGAAGGCTGCACGCCGCTGGTGGAACGCCGGCTGGCCGGGGGCACGGCGCTGCTGAAATGCGAATGGTTCATGCCGACCGGCAGCTTCAAGGATCGCGGCGCATCCGTGATGCTGTCGCTGCTGCGCGACCAGGGCATCGACCGCGTGCTGGAGGATTCCTCGGGCAATGGCGGCGCGGCAGTCAGCGCCTATGCCGCCGCGGGCGGGATGGCGGCGACGATCTTCGTCCCCGCCAGCACCAGCCCCGCCAAGACCGTGCAATCCCGCGCTGCGGGCGCCGCGATCGAGCTGATCCCCGGCTCCCGCCAGGATTGCGCCGATGCCGCCTTGGCGAAGTCGGCGGAGATCTTCTACGCCAGCCACAACTGGCATCCCTTCTTCCTCGAAGGCACCAAGACGCTGGCCTATGAGCTGTGGGAGGACCTCGGCTTCCGCGCGCCGGACAATGTCATCGTCCCCTGCGGCGCGGGGTCCAATGTGCTGGGCTGCTGGCTCGGCTTTGCGGAATTGCTGCGCGCGGGGCAGATCGCGCGGCTGCCGCGCATCTGGGCGGCGCAACCGGCGCATTGCGGGCCCATCGCGCGCGCCGCGCTGGGTCTGGACCCGGTGGAGGCGAAGCCCACCATCGCGGAAGGCACCGCCATCGCCCAGCCAATCCGCCTGGAGGAATGCCTCAACGCGCTGCGAAGCTCCGATGGCGGCGCGGTGCTGCTGACGGAGGAGGAGATCGCGGCGGCCTCGCTCGCCCTGGCGCGGGGCGGGATCTATGTCGAGCCCACCTGCGCCCAGGCGGCGGCGGCCTTCGACAGGTTGCGCGCTTCGGGCCGGATCGCGGAAGGCGAGACCACGGTGGTCGTGCTGACCGGCACCGGCCTGAAGGCCACGCCGCGCTATGCGGAGATGCTGGGGGTCGCGTTGTGATGGACTTGCATGCGGTCGCCGCAGGGCACAGGCCCTGCAAGGGCCGAGCACCGGAGGCGTGAATCGCATGCGTACACTAGACCGCCTCTCGACGCCCTGCCTGCTGCTGGACCTCGATATCCTCAAGCGCAACATCGCGCGGATGGCGGCCGCCGTTGCGCGCCATCCGGGCGTCGTGCTGCGGCCGCATATGAAGACCGCGAAATCCGCGCCCGTCGCGGACCTCGCCGCGCCCGGCAAGGGGCCGATCACCGTCTCAACGCTGGCCGAGGCGCGCCACTTCGCCGATCACGGCTTCCGCGACCAGATCTACGCCGTGGGCATCACGCCGGCGAAGCTGGATACCGTCGCGGCGCTGAACGTAGCCGGCAATGCGGTGAAGGTCATCACCGACGACCCCGACACCGCCGCCGCCATCGCCGCCCATCCCGGCCCCATCGAGGCGCTGATCGAGGTGGATGTGGGCGAAGCCCGCGCCGGCGTCGCGCCAGAGGATGCGGCGCTGATCCAGCTGGCCGCGACGCTCGGTGGTCGATGCGCGGGTGTGCTGTCCCATTCCGGGCATTCCTATGCCGGGCGCGACATCGCGCGCATGGCCGCGATCGCAGAGGTCGAGCGCGATGGCATATTGCGCGCCGCAGCAAAGCTGCGCGCGGCCGGCATGCCGCCCCGCATCGTCTCCGCCGGCGCGTCCCCCACCGCGCTGCACGCCGCGACGCTGGAGGGCATCACGGAGATGCGGGCCGGCGTCTACATGCTGGGCGACCTGTTCCAGGGACAGATCGGGACGCATGGGCTCGACGACATCGCGGTGACGGTGCTCGCTTCCGTCATCGGGCGCTATCCGGATCGTGGCACGGTGCTGCTGGATGCCGGCGCGCTGGCGCTGTCGAAGGACCGCAGCACGGAAGCCGCGCCGAGGGACTGGAAATTCGGCCGCGTGCTGGACATCGAGGGCCGCCCGACGCTCGGCGATGCGATGGTCACGCGCGTGCACCAGGAACACGGCGAGGTCCGCGCCGCCGATGGGCTGAAGCTGGACCGGCTGCCGGTCGGCGCGCGGGTGCGGGTGGCGCCGAACCATGCCTGCCTGACCGCGGCGGCGCATGATCGCTACCATGTGCTGGAAGGAGGTCGGCTGGTCGCGGAATGGGCGCGGGTGAACCACTGGTAGCAGGCGTCACCGCCTGTCGGGATAATCCCGCGCCGGCCGCGCGCGATAGGATGGCAGCGACCAGCCGCGCAGGATCGCCAGCGCCCGCAAGGCGAAGCCGAGCGCAATGCCGGCCGGCAAGGCGATGTCGCGCGGCAGCGGCGCAAGCCGCAGCGCGACATAGCTCGCCGCCGCGACGGCGGCGGCTGTGATGTAGATCTCCCGCCGCAGGATCAGCGGCAATTCGTTGCAGATCACATCCCGCAGGATGCCGCCGCCCGTCGCCGTCATCACGCCGAGCAGCACCGCCGCCCAGGGATCGACGCCCGCGATCAGCGCGATCTCCGCGCCGACCACGGCATAGAGCGCGAGCCCGACCGCATCGACCCAGAGCAGCGCCTGGAACCGGCTTTCCACCAGATGCGCCGTGACGAAGACGACCAGCGCCGCGGCCGCCGCGATGGCCAGCAATTCGGGCCGGTCCAGCCAGAAGACCGGCGTGCGCCCCAGCAGCAGGTCGCGCAGCGTGCCGCCGCCGAAGCCGGTCACCACGCCGATCAGCACGAAGCCCACCACATCCATCTGCTTGCGGCTGGCCACCAGCGCGCCCGATGCGGCAAAGGCCGCGATGCCGAGCCAGTCCAGCACTCGCAGGACGAGATCGAGCGCCCCCACAGGCTACTCCGCCGCCACCGCGCGCAGCCGCGCCGTGCGCGCCGCCCCCGCCGCGCTGCCCATGCAGAGCAGGGAGGCGACCAGCAGCGCCGCCACCGCCGGCAGCACCAGCCAGGCCAGCCCCACATCGATCAGGAAGCCGAAGGGCACCGGCGTGATCGCGCCGCCCAGAGGCAGGCCGGAGGAGACGAAGCCGAACACCTTCCCCATCTGCCCCGGCGGCACGGAATCCTTCAGCATCACGTCGCGCGGCGTGCGGGAGGACCCGAGCGCGAGGCCGGCCAGCAGCGCGACCGGCGGCAGCAGCCAATGCGGCATCGGCAGGAGGCCGAGCACCAGCAGCAGCCCCGCCGCGACCAGCGTCAGCGTGGTGATGAAGGCCATGTGCCGGGCATAGCGGTCGGCGTACCAGCCGCCGACCAGCGTGCCGAGCGTCGCGCCCACCATGTAGCCGGTCAGCGCCAGGGACGCGACCGCGACCGGCGTGCCCCACAGCTTGCCGAGCACCGTGATCGAGAAAGCCTGGATCGCCGTGCCCGCCATGGCCGACAGCAGGAAGAAGCCGAAGAACAGCAGGATGGGGCGCGAGGTCAGCAATTCCCGCCCGCCCATGGCTCCCTGGCGGTCCTTCGGCTTGGCCTGGTCCTGCAGGATGCGGCTCTGCCACAGGATGCAGGCGGCCACCGGCACGCCGAGCAGGCCAAGGATCAGCAGCGCCGGCCGCCAATCCATCACCAGCAGCATCGCCGCCACCACCGGCGGCGCGAAGGCAAAGCCGAGATTGCCGGTGAAGGTGTGCAGCGCGAAGGCGCGCCCGATGCGCGACTTGTCGATGGACGCGCCGAGGATCGCGTAATCCGCCGGGTGGATCACGGAATTGCCGATGCCGGAGGTCACCGCGAGCAGCAGGATCGCCCAATAGCCCGGCGCGAAGGCCATGGCGGAGATCGACAGCGCCATCAGCAGCGTGCCCCCCACCAGGAAGGGCCGCGCGCCATGGCGGTCCACCAGGAAGCCAACCGGCGTCTGCAACGCCGCCGTCACCGCGCTCATCAACGCAATGGCAAGGCCGAGCTCGGCGAAGCTCACATCGAATTCGGCGCGCCAGACGATGAACAGCGGCGGCAGGCACAGCATGTAGAAATGACTGAGGAAATGGCCCGTGCCGATCAGGGCGATGATGCCCGCATCGCGCGCGGGGGGGACGGGCGTGGCAGCGGCCATGGCCGGCGCGGGCTCCTGTACAACGGGGGCAAGCTGCGCCGGGGCGCTCGGGCGGTCAATGCGGGGCCGGCGCGGCCGGGCAAAGCGCCGCAACATGCCGTGATCCCGGCATCGCGCGGTTGCGGATACCGTCCCGCCAGCGAACCGGCTAGACCGAGATCCGCGGGCAGCCACCGGGCTAGGGGAGCAGAGGCGCATGTGCGGGATCGTCGGGGTGATCGGCCGGGGCCAGGCCGCGCCGCTGCTGCTCGATGCGCTGCGGCGCTTGGAATATCGCGGCTATGACAGCGCGGGCATCGCCACCCTGGTCGAAGCCGGCATCGACCGTCGCCGGGCGGAGGGCAAGCTCCACAACCTGGCCACCGTGCTGGAGCGGGATTCGCTGCCCGGCACCACCGGCGTCGGCCACACGCGCTGGGCGACCCATGGCGCGCCGACCGAACGCAACGCGCATCCGCACGCGACCGCCCGCGTCGCCGTGGTGCATAACGGCATCATCGAGAACCATGCCGAGCTGCGGACCGAACTCGAATCCGAGGGCGCGCTGTTCGAGACGGAAACCGACACCGAGACCTTCGTGCGGCTGCTGGACGCGCTGCTCGCCACCGGGCTGGAACCGACCGCCGCCTTCGCCGCCGCGCTCAAGCGCGTCACCGGCGCCTTTGCCATCGCCGCCGTCTTCGCCGGCCATCCCCGCCTGCTGATCGGCGCCCGGCAGGGCGCGCCGCTCGCGGTCGGCTTCGGGGAAGGGGAGATGTTCCTCGGCTCCGACGCGCTGGCGCTGGCGCCGCTGACGCGCCGGATCGCCTATCTCGAGGAAGGCGACTGGGTCGTACTGACCGATGAGGGCGCGCGCTTCTTCGACGCGAAGGACGCGCCGGCCGAACGCAAGGTGGTGCAGACCGCCGTCTCCGGCGCCGCCGTCGGCAAGGGCAATTACCGCCACTTCATGGAGAAGGAGCTGCACGAGCACCCCGCCGTGCTCGGCGACACGCTGCGGCAATATCTCGACCCGCGGACGCTGGAAGTGCGGCTGCCGCGCCTGCCCTTCGACCCCGCGCGCATCCCGCGCCTGACACTGTCGGCCTGCGGCAGCGCGTACCTCGCGGCGCATGTCGGGCGCTACTGGATCGAGCAGCTGGCGCGCATCCCCTGCGACGCCGATGTGGCCAGCGAGTTGCGCTACCGCGACCCGCCGCTGCCCGAAGGCGGCGCCGCCATCCTCGTCTCCCAATCCGGGGAGACGGCGGACACGATGGCGGCGCTCCGGCTGCTGAAGGATGGCGGGCAATCCGTGCTATCGGTCGTGAATGTGCCGGAAAGCACGATGGCGCGGTCCTCGGATGCCGCGCTGCTGACGGTGGCGGGGCCGGAGATCGGGGTCGCCTCGACCAAGGCCTTCACGGCGCAGCTGGCGGTGCTGGCCTGCCTTGCCATCGGCTTCGGCCGCGCGCGGCGCGAATTGTCGACGCTCGACGAAGGCCGGCTGACCCAGGCGCTGCTGCATGTGCCGAGCCACGCGGCGACGATCCTGGAACAGGATTCGCAGATCCGCGCCCTGGCGGAGGAGGTGGCGAAGGCGCGGGACGTGCTGTTCCTGGGCCGCGGCGCGCTCTATCCCATCGCCATGGAAGGCGCGCTGAAGCTGAAGGAGATCAGCTACATCCACGCCGAGGGCTATGCGGCCGGCGAGATGAAGCACGGCCCGATTGCGCTGATCGACGACAAGGTGCCCGTGATCGCGCTGTGTCCCTCGGGCCCGCTGTTCGAGAAGACGGCGAGCAACCTGCAGGAAGCCGCGGCACGGGGCGGGCGGATCATGGCCTTCACCGATGCGGAAGGCGCCCCGGCGCTGCGGCGCTTCGCCGATCGCGTGATCGAATTGCCGAGCGCGGATGCCTTCTCCGCCCCCATCCTCTACGCCATCCCGGTGCAGCTGCTGGCCTATCACGTGGCGGTGCTGAAGGGCACGGATGTGGACCAGCCGCGCAACCTGGCGAAAAGCGTGACTGTGGAGTGAAGGGCGCGCACCCGCCTGCCGGGCGGGTGCGTCAGGGCGCGAGCAGCCCCACCGCGTCCAGCACCACCTTCCCCTCGAACAGCGAGCGGTCCAGCGCGTGATAGGGCGTGTGAGCCACCAGGATGGCGACGATATCGGCGGCGGCCACGGCCTCCGCCGCCCCCATCAACGCGACGCCGCCAAGCACCGGGGGGAGCGCCGCGACGAAGGGGTCAGCCACGATGAGGTTGAGCCTGTCCCGCAGCAGCTCCGCGACGATCGCGACCGCCGGGCTCTCCCGCAGATCACCCACATCCGGCTTATAGGCTAGGCCCAGGCAGGCGATGCGCGGCGCATCGAGGCGCGCGGCGGCGTCCCGCAGGCGCTGGGCGATGCGGCGAGGCACGGCGTCGTTCACGGCGCGCGCGGCGCGGATCAGCCGCGCATCCTCCGGCGCGGCGGATGCCAGGAACCAAGGATCGATGGGGATGCAATGCCCACCCACCCCCACGCCCGGCTCCAGCACCTGCACGCGCGGATGCCGGTTGGCCAGGGCGATCGCCTGCCGCGCATCCACACCCAGCCGGTCGCAGAGCAGCGACAGCTCATTCGCGAAGGCGATGTTGACGTCGCGGAAGGCGTTCTCCGCCAGCTTCACCAGCTCCGCCATGCGTGCGTCCGCCAGGATCACCTCGCCACGGACGAAGCTGCGATAGAGCCTGGCGGCGGCGGCGGCGCAGCCCGGCGTCAGGCCGCCGACCACGCGGTCATTCTCCACCAATTCCTGCAGGATGCGGCCGGGCAGCACGCGTTCGGGGCAATAGGCGATGGCGACCTCCCCCGGTACGCGCAGATCGGGCCGCGCGGCGCGGAGGCGCGCGGCCAGCGCCTCTGTCGTGCCGACGGGCACGGTGCTTTCCAGGATCACCGTATCCCCGGCCCGCAGCACCGGCGCGAACGCATCGGTCGCCGCCTCCACACAACGCAGGTCGGGCAGTTGCCCGGCCGTGCAGGGCGTCGGCACGGCGATGAGATGGAAGGCGGCCGGCGCCGGCATGGCTTGCACGCTGAGCCGCCCAACGCGCACGGCACGCGCCAGCAGCGCATCCAGACCTGGCTCGCGGAACCCCGCGCGGCCCGCCGCCGCCAGCGCGACAACGCACGGGTTCACATCGCAACCGACGACCTCATGGCCCGCTTCCGCCAGCATCGCGGCCGTGGGCAGTCCGATATGGCCGAGGCCATGGACGCAAACCATGCTCATGGTCGGCGGAGCCCGGCCTCGTTGCGTCTCACTCCGCCACCATCAAGGCAGGCGGCGCGTTGCGGGTCCGGGCCCAATCCTCGATCGCATCCGCGATGCGGCGGGATGCGGAGCCATCGCCGAAGGGGAAGACCGGCCGCGCCATCGCCGCATAGGCCACGGGATCGTCCAGCAGCCGCGCGGCCTGCGCCACGATCGCCGCCGCATCGGTGCCGACAAGGCGCGCAGCCCCGGCTTCCACCGCCTCCGGCCGTTCCGTCACCTCGCGCAGCACCAGCACCGGCTTGCCGAGCGCCGGGGCTTCTTCCTGCAGCCCGCCGCTATCGGTCAGCACCAGCGCGACGCGGCGCAGCAGGGATACCATCGCGGCGGGATCGAGCGGCTCCAGCAGATGCACGCAAGGCCGCCACCCCAGGGCCCGCAGCACGGGCCCGCGCACAGCGGGATTGTTGTGCAGCGGCCAGGCGATCTCGACATCGCCGCGCGCCGCCAGCGCCGCCACCGCATCGCAGATCCGCGCGAGCCCTGCGCCCTGGCTCTCACGCCGATGCGCGGTCACCAGCACCAGGCGCTTCGCGGGATCGAAGGCCGGCAGCGCCGCCGCCACGCGCGCCGCCAGCGCCGCATCGCGGCCGAGCCGCGCCTGCATCGCCATCAGCGCGTCGATGCCGGTATTGCCGGTGACCAGGATGCGGCCGCGCGCGCGATACTCCGCCAGAAGGTTCGTCGCCGCCCGATCCGTCGGGGCGAAGAGCAGATCGGCCATCGTATCCACGGCGACGCGATTCAGCTCCTCCGGCCAGGGCCGGTCGAGGTCGTAGGAGCGCTGCCCGGCTTCCACATGGCCGACCGGGATCCGCAGGTGGAACGCCGCCAGCGCGGCGGCGAGCGCGGTGGTGGTGTCGCCATGGACCAGCACCAGGTCGGGGGCCTTCCGTTCCAGCACCTTCGTCACGCCGGTCAGCACGCGGGCGAAGATCGCCGACAGCGACAGGCCCCGCGGCAGGGTTGGTAGCGCGATGTCGATCCGCTCCCCGAAGGCGGTAACGGCCTGGGCCAGCATGGCGCCATGCTGCCCCGTGGTCACGGCCAGCGGCGCAAGGCCGGGCCGCCGGCGAAGCTCCGCCAGGACGGGCAGCATCTTGATCGCCTCCGGCCTTGTGCCGAAGGCGAGCATGACGCCGAGCGCGCCGGGCCGCCGCAGAGGCTCCGCTCCCGATGGATTGACCACACCCATAGGTTGCAAAATTAGGGCGCGTTATTCAACTTTTAATGGGGGCAGCCGAAATCCCTAACCGACCAGGCTGTCGCGGATGAAGCCGACCAGCGGTTCCACCACCTGGTGGCGGCCAGCGGGATCGCCGAAGACCGCCATCTCCACCACCCCGAGTTCAGGCAGCCCCGGCACCTCGACCAGTCCGGGCGGGAAGCCGCTGCGGCCCAGCACGGTCAGGGCGAAGCCCGCCTGCGCCGCCGCCGCCAGGCCGAGCAGGCTGTCGCAGGTGAAGACGCCCTCATGCGCCAGCCCCGCGCGCGCCAGGGCGGCCAGCGCCCGTTCGCGAAACAGGCAGCCTTCCGGCAGCAGCGCGAGCGGCAGGGGGCGGCCTTCGGGCGGGGTCCAGTCGGGGGCGGCGGCCCAGACCACCTGCTCGGTCCAGATCGGCACGCCCGCCACCTCACCCTCCCGCCGCTTGCCGAGCACCAGGTCGAGCCCACCGGCGGCCTGCTTGGCGCGCAATTCATGGCTGCGGCCGACCTCCACCTCCAGCCGGATCTCGGGGTAGGTGCGGGAGAAGCGCGCGAGGATCGGCGCCAGGCTGCGCGGCACGAAGTGGTCGGCAACGCCGAGCCGCAGCCGCCCCGCGATCGGCGGCGCGGCCAGCCGCCGCACCGCCTCGTCATTCAGCGCCAGCAGCCGCCGGGCATAGCCGAGCAGCATCTCCCCTTCCCGCGTCAGGGCGACGGTGCGGGTCGTGCGGTCGAACAGGGGGCGGCGGACGACCTCCTCCAGCCGCTTCACGCGCAGGCTGACGGCGGATTGCGTGAGGCCGAGCGCTTCGCCCGCGGCGGTGAAGCCGCGCGTCTCCGCCACCAGGACGAAGCAGCGGAGCAGGTCGAGATCGAGATCGGGCAGGCGCATCGGGGGGACATGAACCAGCCGTACCCACGCGATCAAGCCAAGAAAAACCCCGGCATCTTGCGATGCCGGGGCTCGCTCGCCGCGCGGGGCGGAGGATCAGTACTCTTCGTCTTCGTAGCCGCCCGCGTCATGGGCGCTGGCATCATTGCCGTAGCCGCCCTGGTCATAGGCCTGGGCATCGTTCTGCGCGCCCCAGGCGGAGGAGGTCGGCACTGCATCCTGACCGAAGCCGCCCGCCGTCGCCGCTTCCGCCGCGCCGCCGGAGCCGAGCGCCCCCATGATCGCATTGCCCAGCAGCAGGCCGCCGGCCACACCGGCCGCCGTCATCATCGCCGTGCCCAGGAAGCCGGGGCCGCTGCGCTGCATCATCGCCGGGTTGTAGCCCGGCGGATATTGCGGTTGCGGACGGGGCGGCATCGGCGCGGGGCGAGCGCCACCGCCGAAGAGCCCGCCGAGCATGCCGCGATTCTGCGTCGCGGCGCCCTGGCGCTGCGCGTTCTCGACCTCCCATTCCAGCTGCTGGATGCGGTTGGTCATCTCGACCAGCGCCGCTTCCTGCACGAAGGCCATCTGCGTCAGGCGGTAGCGCGCTTCCGGGTAGCGGGTCATCAGGTCGCCCAGAAGGCGGTCGGCCTCCGGGTCCACCGGCGGCAGCGCCGGCTGCGCCGGCTGGGTGCCGCCCCCGAGCGCGCCCCAGGGCGAGGCCGGGCGGGCAGGGGCCGCCTGGGCCGCGCCGCTCACCCGCTCCACGAAGCTGGTGATGATCCGGCGTTCCTCGTCCGTCATGGTGCTCGACATCCCTTCTCTGACGTTGCGACAGGCTGCGGGGGGCCGGGGAGGTCGCCCACCAATCCTTACCCGCAGTTCATCCAGGCCGCGACATGGCCTGAAGCGCCATGCATTTCAAGCGGCGCCACCGTGACGATCGGGGTGCTCAGGCCCCAATCCGCGCCGGCAAGCCAAGCCGGCGCCATTCGATCGCGGGGCAATGATCCATCACCACCGCAAGCCCCACCGCCCGGGCCCGCGCCGCCGCCGCCGGGTCGATCACCCCGAGTTGGAGCCACACGGATCGCGCGCCGAGCCGGATCGCCTCATCCACCACCGCCCCGGCCTCCGCGCTGCGTCGGAACACTTCCACCATGTCGAGCGGGGCCGCCTCGTCCAGCGCCGCGACCACGCTGCGGCCATGGATCTCCCGCCCCGCCAGGACAGGGTTCACCGGCACCGCCTCGTAGCCGCGGTCGAGCAGGAAGCGGAACACGCCATGGCTCGGGCGATCCGGCCGGTCGGAGGCACCGACCTCGGCGATGCGGCGCGTGGCCAGCAGCAGGTCGCGGATCGCGGCGTCGTCGGTCATGCGGTCTTTTCCCTGCCCTGTCCGGACCGGATGGCGCCTTGCCTCGGCATCAGGCCTCGGCGGGGGCGGTGGTGAACCAGGCTTCGAAGGCGGCGAAGGTTGCCAGGGCGCCCTGGACCATCTCGGCCCGCGCCTCCGGCACGGTGCCGCAGCGCTCGATCGCCGCGCAGCAGCTGCGCCACATCTCGCCATGCCGCGCCCCATGGCCGAGCAGGAAGCGGCGGCCATCGAGGCCGGGCGGCAGGAGGCCGCCCAGCGCCAGCGCCAGCTGCCGCCCGCCAAGGGTCGAGCCCTCCGCGACGTAAAGCCCGCCCAGGGCCGCCGCCGGAGTCGCGAAGGCCGGCAGCGGCGACCATGGCACATCCGCCTCGGCGTCGAGCCAGGCGATATCCGCGCGCAGCAGATGGGTCCGGCGGCGGGCGACCAGGTCGATGCCGAAGTCGGCCAGCCCTGGGACCTCCGCCAGCCGCGCCTCCAGAGCCGTATGGAAGCCGAGCTTGCGGCGCAGCAGGCCACCATAGGCCGCGTGCGTGATGCGCCCTTCCGCCAGCGCCCGAAAGACCGGGATGGCGTGCAGGCGGAGATGCGCGGCCTCGGTCGCCGCGCGCAGCGCCGCATGGGCCCCGACGGGCACGCGGTCAGGCATCGTCCCGGCGGTCGGGCTGCGTCGTGCCCAGGTGGCGGGCCAGCATCTCCAGCACCTCCGTCGTACGCGCGACGGAGGCGCGGACGCTTTCAAGCATCGCGGGCATGCGGGAGACCTCGAGCCCCTCGGCGATCTCGAGCGCCGCGAGCTGCGCGTTCTCCACGAGCGACGCCAGGATGGCCTGGAAGACGATATCGGCGTGGCGGTCCAGCCAGCCGGCGCGCGTCCGGTGGCTTTCCGCGATCACGTCCTGGAAGCGCTTACGGGCCGCATCGGCCGCCTTGCGTTCGCCAAGGTCGTTGAACAGGAAGACGAAGCCCAGAACCCGGTCGGGCGCGGACAGCACCGGATCGCCGCGCACCAGGATCGGCTTGCCGGCGATATCGTCATCGGTCAGCCGCACCTCCCCGCTCCAGGATTGGCGGTTCTCCAGCAGGTCGTGCAGGCGGCGGCGGATCTCGCCGGGGTTGTCGAAGAAGGGGGCCAGCTCCTCCATCCGGCGCGGCCGCGCGCCCCGCAGCGCGGGCAGCAGCCGGTCGAACGCCTCATTGGTCAGGGCGATGCCCCCACGCGCGTCGCAGATCACCACCGGCTGCTCGGACCCCGCCACCTGGCGGCGCACCTGGGCCAGCTGGTCCTCCGCGATCAGCAGCCGCACCGCGCGGAACTGGGTCACGACGTCGGAGACCGAATCGCCGATCAACCGCGCCGTCGCGAGGTCCTTCGGCGTCCAGGGCTCGGAGCAACCCTCGACCACCTGGTGCCACTTGGCGAAGGACCGGCGCGGCGAGACCCCGCGAATTCCCTCGCGCAGTTCGACGGGCTTGTTCGGATTGCCGCCCCACACAAGCGTCCGCCGGTGTTCGGGGCGGAACCAGATCAGATACTCGCCAGGCGCGGCGGAGATCGGGATCGCCAGCACACCGGCCGCCGTGGGTGTCAGCGCCGCAAGGTCCGGCACCACGCTGCGCAGCGAATGGGTCGAGATCGGCGCGCCGCGCGGGCAGCTGTCGAGCCAGGCGCCCAGCTGGCGCAGCAAATGCGTCCCCGGCACCTCGCCCAACGTCTGCACCTGGCCTTCGAACAGCAGCGCGGCGCCGTCGGCGCCCAGCGGCTGCAACAGCGTCGCCGGGCTGTCGAACAGCGCGGCGCGCCAGTCGCCCTCACGCGAGATCGCTTCCACCAGCCGCTGTTCGAGCCGGCGGACCGAGAGCTCGGCCTGCGCCTGCACGAAGGATTCGAGCGCGGCGATGCGCGTTCCCAGCGCCTCCGCCAGCAGGTCGCAGGCGGCCCGCACCGCGAGCGGCACGCGGCGCGGCGTCTCGTGATGGCAGGCGAGAAGACCCCAGAGCCTGCCGCCGACCATCACGGAACAGACCATGGTCGCGCCAACGCCCATGTTCTTCAGATACTGCACATGCATCGGCGAGACGCTGCGGAGCATGCAATGCGACATGTCGAGCTCGGCGCCCGTCAACGGGCTCAGCCGCGGCTCGATCGCCACCGGTTCGTAGCCGACATCGGCGACCACGCGCAGCCGGTTGCGCGCATAGAGCCGCCGCGCGACCTCGGGGATGTCGGAGGCCGGGTAGCGATTGCCGAGATAGGGTTCGAGGTCGGGCCGCCGCTGCTCGGCGAAGACCTCGCCATGTCCGTCCTCGGCGAAGCGATAGACCATGACGCGGTCATGGCCGGCAATGTCCTGGAACACCCGCGCCGCTTCGTCGCAGAGCGGGCGCAGCGCGTAGCAGGACAGGAAGGCCTGCAACGCGGTTTCGACCCGGCGGGCGATGTCGGGCTGCGGCAAGGCGGGTTCGAGTTCCACCACCAGCCCCCCGCCCGGCGGGCGATGGAGGGAGGCATCGAAGCTGTCACCCGCCACGCCGGCGCGCAGCCGCAGCGCCACCGGGACGCCGGCGAGCGATTCCAGCGTCCGCGGCAGGATCGCCGCGGCCATGTCGCCGCCGAGATCCCGCAGCTTGCGCCCGATCACGCCCCCGATCCCGCAATCGATCCCGAGCATGGCGCCCGCATTGGCGCTGGCCTGCACGATCACCTGGTCCGGCTCGCGTACCACCAGCAGGCAGCCATGTGGCTGGATCGACCCGACAAGGTGGATCTGCTCGCGTTCGCAATCCGCGAGGTCCGGGGTATCGAAGTCAGGCTCCGCCGAAGGGGAGGCTGGCCCCTGCCCGCTCATCCCACCACATCCTCATCCGCGTCGCGCATCTCGTGCAGGCCGTAGCGCTCGAGCTTGGCGTAGAGGCTCTGTCGGCTCAGGCCCAGCGCATCGGCGGCGGCGGTGCGATTGCCGTTGGCGGCGCGCAGCGCCTGTTCGATGCGGGCGCGTTCCACCACCGCGGAGGTGTTCCGCACCAGCAGGGGCAGCGGCAGGCGGCCCATCTCCCGCAGCACTTCGGACAACTCCCCACGGATCTCGCAGGCGCCGTCGGCGGCGGCGCGGCGGCGGATGTCGCGCACCAGCAGCCCCATCGCCAGCGGTCCGCCCGTACTGCTCGCGGTGGCGGAGATCTCGACCTCCATCTCGGTGCCGAGGTTGCCGGTCAGCGTGGTCTGGAACAGCCGCACTTCCCCATGCTCACGCAGCGTGCGCAGCAGCACCGCCGCATCGCGCCCCGGCGCGGCGAACCAGCGGCTGAGGGATTCGCCCAGCGCGGCGGCCTCCGTCGCGCATTGCGCGGCATCGAGGAAGGCGCGGTTGGCGCGGCGCACACGACCGTCCGAATCGACCACCACGAAGGCGTCCGGCAGCCCTTCCAGCAATTCGTCGGTGCGCGGCGGCACGGCGCGCGGCAGGCCGCGGCCGGGTTCCGGGGTGCCGGGGGCCAGCTGGATCAGGAACACCGGCTCCGGCTCTCGCGCCATCAGCGTCACGCGCAGCAGCCAGGGGGTGTCGGCGGCGCCGATATGCATCAGCACGCCGGGCGTGCGGCCATGTTCGCGCGCCCGCGCCAGCATCTCCCGGAAGCCGCTGCGGTCGCGGGGCGCGACCTCGCGCGCGAAATCCCAGCCGGGGGCAAGGCCGAGTTCGCGGATGGCCACCGGATTGGCCTCCACGATTCGAAGGTCGCTGGCGGAGATGATCAGGACGGCCTCGGAGGACGCGTCGAACAGCAGGCGGGACCGGGTCTCGATCTCCCGCAGCTTCCAGTAATCCTGCTCCCGCGCCTGCTGGGCGGCGACCAAGCGGGTCTGCAATTCCTGCACCGCCTGCAGGCTCTTGCCGACCGCGATCAGCCCGGCCTGCCCGCCGAGGCGGACGGTGGTGTATTCGATCGGCACCTCGATGCCGGAGGGAAAGCGCTGGGTGACCTGGAGGAAGGCGGACACGCCGCGCTCCCGCGCATCCTCGACCATCCGGCGCACCTGGTCGCCGGCGACATCGCCGACCGTGTCGGTCCAATGGCGCCCGACCCAGCCCTGGAGGCCTTCCTTCGCGATGGAGCTGGAGACGGAGGCATCGCGAATGATCCCGTCCCAGTCCAGGACCAGGGTGACGTCAGGCTGGCTAATCGCAACACGAGTCATGCCGATTGTCCCGGTGCGGATCGTCACCCGCCAAGCCTTATGGAGCCGGCCCGGCTTGAGTAACGCATCTCTATCCTTCCCGCGTGTCATCTGAAGCCACTGCCCGGCAACGTCAATATGGAATGACGCAGGCCCCGCCGTCGCGACGTGGGACGCCGACGCGCAGGCAAGCCGGATGTGTCATGCTGACTTGACACATCCAGGGCGCCCGGATTGAGTGCGGCCATGGCGGCAAGCGGCGACCCCGTGGCGGTGATCGGGGCCGGGATGGGCGGCCTCGTGGCGGCGGCGCTGCTCGCCGCGCGGGGACGGCCGGTGATCGTGTTCGACAAGGCCGAGGCGCCGGGCGGCAAGATGCGCGATGTCGCGGTCGATGGCGTGCGCCTGGGCGCGGGCCCGGCCCTGCTGACGCTCCGCCCACTGTTCGAGGAGATCTTCGCGGCGGCGGGCGACAGCCTGGGGGCGCGCGTGACCTTGCGGGCCGAGCCCCTGCTCGGCCGCCATGCCTGGAGCGACGGGGCGCAACTCGACCTGCCGGTCGATGCGGACCAGGCGGCAGACGCGATCGGCACCTTCGCCGGCAGCGCGGCGCTGCGCGGCTATCGCGCCTTTCGCGAACGGGCGCGGCGCATCCATGACGCGCTGGACGCCCCCTTCCTCCGCGCGGCGCGGCCGAGCGCGCTCAGCCTCGCCGGGCAGGCGGGGCTGCGGGGGCTGCTCGGCGCTTCGCCCTTCGGCACGCTGTGGGACGCGCTGGGGGAGCATTTTCCCGATCCGCGGCTGCGGCAGGTCTTCGCGCGGGTCGCGACCTATGTCGGTTCCTCCCCCCTCAAGGCGCCGGCCACGCTGATGCTGGTGGCGCATGTCGAATCCCAGGGGCTTTGGGCGGTCGAAGGCGGCATGGCGCGGCTGGCGGAGGCGCTGGAAGCCGTGGCCCAGGCGCGCGGCGCCACCTTCCGCTACGGCGCGGAGGTACGGGAGATCCTGGTGACAGGCGGCCGCGCCAGCGGCATCCGCCTGGCGGATGGGGAGGTGGTGCCGGCCCGCGCCGTGTTGGTGAATGCCGACGCCGCCGCGATCGGGGCGGGGCGCTTCGGGCCAGAGGCCAGCCGCGCGGTGGAAAAGGTCCCGGCGGAACGCCGATCCTTCTCCGCCATCACCTGGGCGCTGCACGCGCGCACCGAAGGGTTGCCACCGGCGGCGCAGACGGTGGTGCATGCGGATGACCCGGCGGCGGAGTATGCGGAGCTCGGCTATCGCGCCCGGCTGCCGGCGGTGCCGACGGTGACGGTCTGGGGGCATGACCGCCTGGCCGGCGCCGCGCCGCCGCCCGATGCGCCGGAGCGGCTGCTGGTGATGGTCAGCGCGCCGGCCCGCGCCGATCTGCGCCCCCTGCCGCCAGACGCCATCGCCCGCTGCGGCGAGGTCGCCTTCGACCGGCTGCGGCGGGCCGGCCTTGCGGTGGAGCGCCGGCCGGGGACGGAGCGCGTGACCACGCCTGAGGATTTCGAGTCGCTCTATCCCGGCACCGGCGGCGCGCTCTACGGGCCCGCGGCGCATGGCTGGCAGGCGGCTTTCAACCGGCCCGGTGCGCGCACGAAGCTGCCGGGTCTCTACTTGGCCGGGGGCAGCACGCATCCCGGCGCGGGTCTGTCCATGGCGGCGCTGTCCGGACGGGCGGCGGCCGCACAGGTGATCGGGGATATGGGATGAGGGCTTGGGCGTTCGACCGGCCGGTGACGAAGCGCGGCTATTGCTGGTGGTATCTCGACGCGCTGTCGGATGACGGGCAGCACGGCATCACCATCATCGCCTTCATCGGCACCGTCTTCTCCCCCTGGTACAAGCTGGCGCGGCGGGCGGAAGGCGGGACGGGCGGCGACCCGCAGGACCATTGCTGCCTGAATGTCGTGCTCTACGGCGCGCCATCCCGCTGGGCGATGACGGATCGGCGCCGCCACGCGCTGCGGCGCGACACCAACAACCTGACCATCGGCCCAAGCGCCCTGGATTGGGATGGGGAGACGCTGACGGTCCGAATCGAGGAAGTGACGGCGCCGATCCCGTCGCGCCTCAAGGGCGTGGTGCGGCTGCGGCCCCAGGCGCTGCACACGCGCCGCTTCACGCTGGATTCCGACGGCCGCCACACATGGCAGCCGATCGCGCCGCGATCCCGCGTGGAGGTCGAGCTGGAAAGCCCCGCCCTGCGCTGGTCGGGCGCGGCCTATTTCGACACCAATGCCGGTGACGCGCCGCTGGAACAGGATTTCTGCGGCTGGGACTGGTGCCGCGCCGCGCTGCCGGATGCGACGGCGATCCTCTACAACGCGCAGCGGCGCGACGGGTCGGAGATCTCGATCGCGGTGCGTGCGACGGATGACGGCGCGCTGACCGATTTCACGCCGCCGCCGCCGGTCGACCTGCCACGCACGCTATGGCGGCTGCCGCGCCCGACACGGGCCGAGGGTCCCGCGCGCGTGGTTCGTACCCTGACCGATGCACCCTTCTATTCCCGGTCCGAGATCCACACGCGCCTGCTGGGGCAGGATGCGCCGGCGGTGCATGAGAGCCTGTCGCTCGACCGCTTCAACTCGCCAGCGATGTACGCGATGCTGCCCTGGCGGGTGCCGCGGCCGCTTCGCTGACATTCACCTCGCCCTCGAACCAGCCGACATCGAGGGTCGCGACCTCACCGAAGGGGACGCGCTTGCGCGCGGCGTCGCGCATGATCGGCCAGGCGGTGTAGGGCATGCTCAGCACCGGCCAGGGGTCGCGCGCGGCCCAGGTCACGTCGCGCGTCGTCAGCAGGTTCCGCAGATGGCGCGGAAAGGCGCGGTCGAGGCGGAAGGCCGCGAGCTGCGTTTCCGTCAGGCAGGACCAGACCTGTTGCAGGCGCCGCGCCTTGCGATGGCGCAGCACATCACGCGCGCCGAGGATGGCGGCCGCGATGTCCCCCGTCTCGAAGAAATGCAGGCCGCTGGTGGTGCGCGGATTGCACTCGATGCCGTGGATGCGGCCCGCTTCATCCTCGCGCAGGTCGAAGGAGATGAAGCCGGTCCAGTTGAGCGCCGCGACCAGCCGCGCGATCCAGGCTTCCGCGTCCGGATGCTCGACACGTTCGAAGGCGCAGGCGACGGAGCCGGCGAATTGCACGCCGCGATAGATCGCCGTGCCCAGCACACGCCCGCCCCGCGCGACGGAGCAGGAGCTGAACTCCGCGCCCGGCAGGAAGCGCTGCACCACAGCCGGCGCATCGGGATCGGGCTCGGGCAGCGCGGCACCCTCCGCCAGCACGCGCACGCCGCGGCCAGCGGCCGAATGGACGGGCTTGACGACGACACGCCCGGCGGCCGCCATCGCCGCTGCCGCATCGCTGCCGAGCGCGTGTGTGTCCGGCACTGCGACACCGGCCTCGCGCGCCACATCCACGAAGCGGCCCTTGTGATGCAGGGCCAGCATGGCGCCGGGAGGCATGGCGAAGACCGGCACGTCGGGCAGCAGGCGCGGCAGGAAGGCGACATGCATCGCCTCCTCCGACACCGGCACGACCAGATCGGCGCCGTGCTTGCGGACCGCCTCGGCCAGCGATTGCAGATAGGCGCGCTTGCCATCCGCCGGCGCCGGCATCCGCACGCTGCGGGTGACGCTGTTCGACGCACCGCAGAGATGCCGCGCATGCGGCTCCGCCACCACCACGCGCCAGCCGGCGGCGGCGAAACTGCGGCAGATATCGAGCCCCTTCGGCAGCCGCCCGAGGGTGATGAGGACGGTACCGGTCATGTTGCGCGCCGCCCGTCGTCTGGGGGCATCAAGCCAAACTCACCCTGCACATCACCTGCTCCACCGGGCGCGTGGTGAGCCGCGCGGCTGGGCGGATGCTGTCAGGCGCATCAAGCCGCCAATCGTAGCGACGGAACAGGCGGGCGATGAGCAAGGTCGCCTCGATGGTCGCGAAGGCGGCGCCGGCGCAGATGCGCGGGCCGATGCCGAAGGGGATATAGGCGCCGGAAGTGATCTCCGCCTCCCGCTCCGGCAGGAAGCGGTCGGGGTCGAAGCGGTTGGGGTCCTTCCAGTACAGAAGGTGCCGGTGCAGCACCCAGGGCGCGACCATCACCAACGCGCCCTTCTTCAGCCGGTAGCCGCCGAGCGATGTCGCCTCATTCGCGATGCGCGGCAGGAAGGTGATGGGCGGGTAGAGGCGCAGCGTCTCCCGGAAGATGTTGCGCGTCAGCGTCAGGCGCTTGATGTGCTGGAACTCGATCGGGCCGCCGCCGGTCACTTCCTCGACCTCCGCGCGCAGGCGCGCGACCAAAGCGGGCTGCGTCGCCAGGATGGCGAAGGCCCAGGTGAGCGCGCTGGCCGATGTCTCATGCCCCGCCAGGAACAGCACGCCGAGCTGGTCGATCAGTTCCTCTCGCGTGAAGGCCTTGCCGCCCAGATCGTCGCGCGCCTCGATCACCTGCTGGGCGATGTCGTCGAAGCTGGCGCCCGCGGCCAGATGCGTGTCCAGCAATTCCCCCAGGTGCCGGCGGATGATGCGGCAGGCGTCGAGCACATGCGGCTTCTGCGGCGCGCGGGTCCAGGCCTTGTCCCAGATCAGCCGGCGGATCTCCACCTGGGCGACGCTGCGCTCGAAATCCGTGAAGGCGTCGAAGACGTCATGCGCCGTGCGGGTCTGCAGAGGGGTGGTGAAGACGGTGCGGCAGATGATGTCCGCCGTCAGGTGGCTCATCGCGAGGTCGAGGGAAAACGCCTGGCCATCCCGCGCGCGGGCGTCGTATTCGGCCTCGGCCTGTTCGCTGCCAGCTTGCATCGCGGGGAAGGCGCGGTTCACCCGCATCATCGACAAAGCGGGGTCGATCATTTCCCGTTGCCGCTTCCAGGTGGCGCCGGAGGAGACGAAGATGCTGTCGCCGATCAGCGGTTCCAGCGCATGCACCATCAGGTCGGATTTGGGGAAGATGCCGGCGGGGTCCGACAGAACCTCCCGCACCATCGCGGGTTCGTTCACCACCACGATGGACCGGCGCGAATAGCCGAGCGGGCCGATCTTCATCCGATAGGCCTCGGCCGGCAGCAGCGACAGCAGGTCGCCATCGCCGCGCAGCATGGCGCGCACCAGGGACGGCAAGGCGGGCCAGGGTGGGGTGTAGGGCGGGATGAAGGGCGCCCAGCCCGCTTCCCCGGCGCGGCGGGCCGGGGCGTCTTCGATCATCGGCGCGTCGGTCATGCCGTCCTGTCCGGGCCGCGCGGGCCTATGGGCTGAGAAACCAGCCACATGACGCTGCTTTACACCCGGAAGTGTCAAGTGGCATTGTCACTTCCGCCGCCATCGGCAGGCCCGCCGGGCGGCCGAAGCAGCTGTGCCGGGCAGCTTGGATGGAGCCGCAATGGAGTTGCTGGTCTTTCACACCCTGGTCATCGCCCACATCCTGACGGGCACGGTGGGCGCGGTGGCCTTCTGGGTGCCCGTGATCGGTCGCAAGGGCAGCGTGAACCACCGGAAATGGGGCCAGGTCTTCACCCTGGCCCTGCTCTGCACCGGCTGGTTCGCGGTGGGGATGAGCGTGCTGTCGCTGATCGACCCGATGGGCACGCATCCCCAGTTGGTCGGCCGCTTCGACGAAAGCTTCGTGCGCGGCCTGTTCGGCCACCTGATGCTGCACACCGCGATCCTGACCGTGAACTTGGCCTGGTACGGCTGGCTGGTGGTGCGCCATCGCGGCAACCAGGCGCTGAACCGCACGCCCTTCAACCTGGCGCTGCAATGGCTGGTGATCGCAGCCGCGATCAACTGCGCGGTGCAGGGCTGGCTGATCGACCAGCCGCTGATGCTGGGAATCGCCATCGTCGGCGTCGCGACGGGCTGGACCAACCTGCACTTCCTCGCCAAGCCCCACCCGACGCGGGAGGATTGGCTGAAGGAACATGTGAAGGCGCTCGTGGGGGCGGGGATCTCGGTCTACACCGCCTTCATGGCCTTCGGGTCGGTGCGGATCCTGCCCGAACTGGCGCTGCATCCGCTGATGTGGGCCGTGCCGCTCGCGGTCGGGCTCGTCATCATCATCTGGCACCGGCTGGCGATCGACCGCGCCGCGCGGCAGCGGCGCGGCGCCGTGGCGCAGGCGGCCTGACCGCGCGGATGGACGGCGCGAAGGGACGCAGCACAGGCCCCAGGCGGATCGTGGTGGTCGGTGCCGGCATGGGCGGGCTGGCCGCCGCCGTGGACCTCGCGCGCCGGGGGGCGGAGGTGATCGTGCTGGAACGCGCGGCGACCGTCGGCGGCAAGATGCGGCAGGTACAGGCCGCCGGCCTCGGCGTGGATGCCGGCCCCACCGTCTTTACCATGCGCTGGATCTTCGAGGGGCTGTTCGCCGATGCCGGCGAGCAGATCGAGGATCGGCTCGACCTGCATCCCGCCGATATCCTGGCGCGCCACGCCTGGCGCCGCGGCGGGCGGCTCGACCTGTTTGCCGATATCGCGCGCTCGGCCGAGGCGATCGGCGACTTCGCGGGCGCGACGGAAGCGCGCGGCTACCTGGATTTCTGCGCCCGCAGCGCAGACATCCATCGCACACTGGTCGGCCCCTTCATCGCCAGCGAACGCCCCTCCCCGCTCGACCTGGTGCAGCGCGTGGGTTGGGGGCGGCTGGATGCGCTGTGGCGGACGACGCCGTGGCGGACAATGTGGGGCGCGCTGGGCCAGTATTTCCGCGACCCGAGGCTGCGCCAGCTGTTCGGACGCTACGCGACCTATTGCGGCTGCTCGCCCTTCCTCGCCCCGGCCACGCTGATGCTGGTCGCGCATGTGGAACAGGACGGGGTGTGGCTGGTGCGCGGCGGCATGGTGCGCGTGGCGCAGGCGCTGCAAGCGCTCGCCGAACGGCAAGGCGCGGTATTCCGCTGCGGTGCGCAGGTGGAGGAGATCCTGGTGCGGGACGGGCGCGCAACCGGCGTGCGTCTGGCGGGCGGCGAGCGGATCGAGGCCGATGCGGTGGTGTTCAATGGCGATGTCGCGGCCCTCGCGCGCGGCCTGCTGGGCGATGCGCCGCGAAGCGCCGCACCGGACACGCCAGGTGCCGCACGCTCGCTCTCGGCCGTCACCTGGTGCGCGACCGTGCCGACGGAAGGCTTCCCGTTGACCCACCACAACGTCTTCTTCGCCGAGGATTACGCCGAGGAATTCGACGCAATCTTCCGCCGCCGCGAGATCGCCGCCGCCCCGACCGTCTATATCTGCGCGCAGGATCGCGGCACGGGCGAGGTCGCGGAGGGCGCCGCCGAACGGCTGCTGCTGCTGATCAACGCGCCCCCCGATGGCGACCGCCACGACCTGCGCCCGGCCCTGCCCGATCTCGCATCCCGCACGCTGGGGCTGCTGCGGGAATGTGGGCTGCGGCTGGATCTGCCGGATCAGGCCGCCAGCCCCACCACCCCCACCGGTTTCAACGCGCTGTTCCCCGCCAGCGGCGGTGCCCTTTATGGCCGCGCGAGCCATGGCGCGACCGGCACTTTCGCGCGCCCGGGCGGGGCAACGCGCCTGCCCGGCCTCTATTGCGCCGGAGGCTCCGTGCATCCCGGCCCAGGCATTCCGATGGCCGCGATGTCAGGCCGCCTGGCCGCCGCGCGGGTGCTGGAGGATCTGGCGGGGACGCGCCACCGCGCCATCGCCCTGCCCGCGCCGGGTTGAACGCCCGGCTCGCGCGGCCTCAGCGCCGGTAGGCCACGCCCTCCGGCACCAGCTGATCCAGGATCTTCGCCGAGGACACCACGCCCGGCACGCCCGCGCCGGGATGGGTGCCGGCGCCGACCATGTAGAGCCCCTCCACTTCCTCGCTGCGGTTGTGCGGGCGGAACCAGGCGCTCTGGAACAGCTGCGGTTCGAGCGAGAAGGCCGCGCCGTTCACCGACAGAAGCCGGTCGCGGAAATCCTGCGGCGTGATCATGCGCGACGTTACGATGGACGCGCCGAGGCCCGGCATCACCGTCTCCTCCAGCCGTCGCTCGATGGCGGCGCGATAGGGTTCGGCGCGCTCCGCCCAATCCGTCCCGCTGCCCAGATGCGGCACGGGAGAGAGCACGTAGAAGGCATCGCAGCCGGGCGGGGCAAGGGACGGGTCCGTCATCGTCGGGCGATGCAGATACAGGGAGAAATCGTCGGACAGGTGCTTGCGGGTGAAGATGTCCTTCAGCAGCCCCTCATAACGCGGGCCGAGCACCATGGTGTGGTGATAGACATCCTCGAAGCGGCGATTGGTGCCGAAATACCAGACGAAGAGGCTCATCGAATACCGCGCGCGAGCAACCTTGCGGTCGGTCCAGCGGCGGCGCGGATGGCGGGCGAGCAGCTTGGAATAGGTCCAACCGACATCGGCGTTGGAGACCACGATATCGGCGCGGATGCGCTCACCGCTGGCAAGCCGGACGCCGGCGGCGCGACCGTTCTCGACCAGGATCTCCTCGACCTCCGCATTGCAGCGCAGATGGCCGCCCTGGCCGTCGATCAGGCCCACGATCCCGTCGACCAGCGCGCCCATGCCGCCCATGGCGTAGTGGACGCCATGCATCCGCTCCAGATGCGCGATCAGGCAGTAATAGGCCGTCGTCGTCATCGGGTTGCCGCCGATCAGCAGCGGATGGAAGCTGAAGGCGACGCGCAGCTTCGGATTGCTGAAATAGTCGCCGACCTTGCCGAACACCGTGCGGTAGCCCTGCAGGCGGATCATGGCGGGCGCCGCGCGCAGCAGGGCGCCGATGCGATGGAAGGGCTTGTCCGCCAGTTCGCCGAAGGCGACGCGGTAGATCGCCTCGCTGTCCCGCATGAAGCGCTCGAAGCCGGGCAGGTCCTCTGGCGCGATGCGCGCGACCTCCGCGCGGGTGGCGGCGAGATCGGCGCTGCAGGACATCACCGTGCCGTCGTCGAACCGTATCCGGTAGAAGGGATCCATCGACCGCAGCTGCACGTCATCCGACATGCGGCGGCCGCACAGCGTCCACAGCTCCTCGAGCAGATAGGGCGCGGTGATGATGGTGGGGCCGGCATCGAAGGTGAAGCCGTCCTGCCGGAAGACATAGGCGCGACCCCCGGGGGCGTCGAGCTTCTCGACGATCGTCACGCGCCAGCCGCGCGCGCCGAGCCGCACCGCGGCGGCAAGCCCGCCGAAGCCCGCCCCGATCACCACGGCATGGGGACGCGGATCGCTCATCGAATCGAGCATGTCGGGTCTCCCTGTTGATGGGTGGCGAAGGTTAGGCGAAGCCCAGCGTGGCCAGCGCCAGCACGACGTAGCGGGCGGTCTTGGCGATGGCGACGAGCAGCACGAAGGTCCAGAAGGGCTCGCGCAGCACGCCGGCGATGACGGTCAGCGGGTCGCCGACGATGGGCGCCCAGCTGAGCAGCAGCGACCACTTGCCCCATCGACGATACCACCCTTCCGCACGCGCCAGCTTGTCGGGCGGGACCGGGAACCAGCGCCGGTCGCGGAAGCGCTCCACGCCGCGCCCCAGCACCCAATTGATGCAGGAGCCGAGCGTGTTGCCGAGACTGGCCACGAGAACCAGCGCCCAGACAGGCTGGTCGCCCAGCAGCAGCAGCGCCACCAGGACAGGCTCGGATTGCATCGGCAGGATCGAAGCCGCGCCGAGGGCGACGGCGAAGAGGCCGGCATAGGTGGCGAAGGATGTCATGTGCCACCGCCGGATGTGCCGCGGCCGGCAGGCCCGTGCAAGGGCATGCCGGCCGCGCGCGCATCATCGGAACGGCGCCGCCTAGTTGCGCGGCGCGCCGCCCGGGGAACCCGCATCGGAGGTCCGCAGCGGGCTGCGGCTCACCATGTTGAGTTCCGGGTAGTCCCGCAGCATCGGCGCGCCGAGCAGCGGACGGTTCACCCCCTGGTGGCAGGTGGCGCAGTTGACCTTCAGCACATCACCCGCCGGCCCGACCCGCAGCGGATGGGGCGCATCCGGGTGCCCAAGGCGGTTCGCCTGGAAGACCGGCGCCAAGGGCTCCATGTAATCGCGGTTCGTGGCGCGAGCCATGCGGATGCCGTGCCACGCGGTCAGGCGCTGGGGCGGGCTTTGCTCCCAGCTCGCGAAGGCGCGGCTGTTGTGACAGAAGGTGCAGTTGACGCCGAGACCTTGCGACATGTGCACCATGAGGGAGTAGGTCCACTCGGCGATGCGCGTGTCGTCGGCGTTCTGGCCCGGATGCCAGGTGGTGCTGATGTTCCGGATGTCCTGGTCACCCAGCAGGAAGGGGGTGAACGGATCGAAGGGCAGCGACGACTGATTGATCTGCGGCGTGGCGAGGTTCTGGCCGAGCGCATGCGGCCCGACGAGGCCCGCACGGTTCGGCTGGTTCGTCGCCCACACCGCCGCCGGCACCGCCTGGCCGCGATGGCAGGTGTAGCAGGTGACGCCGGTCTGGGCGACGTGGCTCGACCAATCCGCGTTGATCGTCCGCGTCATCTGCAACATCCGGCGCGCGACGACCTTCGTGTAGACCTCGTCGGACGCCATGTTTTCCGGGTTGTGGCAGTAGTTGCAGCCATTCCCGGCTTCCCGGACATGCTGCGGCACCACCCATTCCGTCATCGCGACCATGAGGCGCACGAACTGGGCGTTGCTCAGCTCACCCAGCACCTGCACGTTCTCATAGGATGCCGACGCCTTGTCCGCGTCATCCGCCGGACCATCCGCCGGGGGCTGGGCCTCCGGCAGCTGGTTCGCGGCGACTAGCCGCGCGGCGGTGCGCGGGTTCGCCACATGCTCCATCGCGGTGCCGCGGAAACCGTTCTGGCTGCTCCGCACCGGCGGCCGCTCGAAGGTCATGACGACGATGAGCAGAACCAGCAGGCCCGCCAGAACGATCAGGGCCTGCGCTGTCCAACTGAGCTTGATGGACCTCATCGGGGCGCTCCTTGCACCAGGGCGGGATCGGAGATCGGCGCCCAGAGGGTCGGGTAAGTCGGCGCGAAGCTGCGTTCGACAGCCCAGAGGTACCAATTGTCCACCACGGTGCCGGTCAGCAGGATGCCGATGCCGCCGGTCAGCGGGCACAGCACCGCGAACCACCAGGCCCAGCGATGGATGCTCTCGAAGCTGGCGTTGAAGCCGATGCACCAGCGCCAGTACAGCGCGCCGCGCTCGGCCGCCGTGCCGCGATCCGAGATCAGCTCCAGCTCACGCTCGCCGCCGTAGCGGCCCAGCGCCAGGATCGTGGCGCCATGCATCGCGAACAGCAGCACGGAGCCGTAAAGGAAGACGATCGAGAGCGCGTGGAACGGATTGTAGAACAGGTTCCCGTAGCGGATGGAGAACGCTGCCGTCCAATCGAGGTGCGGGAAGATGCCGAAGGGCACCGCCTCGCTCCAGCTGCCCATCGCGAGCGGCCGGATGAAGCCGAGCACGAGGTACAGCCAGATCGCCGCGGCAAAGCACCAGGCGACATGCGTGCCCATGCCGAGCATGCGGGCACGCCGGTAGGTGCGGGCCCACCACAGCAGGACGGAGATGGTCAGGAAGAAGCCGGCGACCAGCCACCAGCCGCCGTCCCGCATCGGCGGGAATTGCAGGCCGTACTTCGCCGGCGGCGGTTCCAGGGCCAGCCAGAAGAGCTGCCGGCCGAACTGGATGATGTCCCAATTCACCGAGGCCCACATGTTCAGGCCGATGATCAGGAAGGCCAGCGTCCCGAAGATGATCGAGACGAGGCCCATGATGCCGAGATAGATCGGCCCGACCTGCGCGTCGCCGAGGCGACCGAACAGGTGGACGAAGGTCGGCGTGCCTTCACGCGCCCCGTCGCCGGGTTCCTGCACGACGCCCGGATAGGCGGCGGGCGGGCGGACCTGGATCCGCGTGAAGATGTTCTGGTATTGGACGAACGCGATCATGTCTCTCGCCCCTCGGCCTAGTTGCGCCAGATCGGCAGGTTGAGCCACCAGCCCCACCACTCGGGCCAGCCGCGGGTCCAGAAGGGTCCGCTGATCACGATGCACACGGCGCTCCAGAAACCCGCCGACAACGCGGTGAACAGGCCGAGGCGGTGGATCCCCAGCGTGCCGATCGAGTAGCCGATGAGGTCGCGGAAGTAGGTGTTCTCATGCTCCGCGGTCTTCATCACCTCGCCCTTGGGCGGGTTGGCGGCCGACAACACGAGTGCGCCGTGGAGACCAAGCGCGAGGACAGTGGTGAAGAAGAACGTCACCGCGATCATGTGCGCCGGGTTGTAGTGAAAATGCAGGTGCTGGTAGCCGACATTCGACACCCAATCGAGGTGACTGAAGATCCCGTACGGGAAGGCATGCCCCCAAGCGCCCATCAGCACCGGCCGGATGACCACGAGCGTGATGTAGGCGAAGACGGCGACGCTGTAGGCGACGGGGATGTGGTACCCCATGCCGAGCTTCCGGGCGATTTCGGCCTGGCGGAAGATCCAGGATACGAAGGCGCCGATCGCGCAGACCGTGATCCATTGCCACAACCCGCCTTCGCGGATCGGTGCAAGGCGCAGGCCGTAGGACAGGTCGGGCGGCGCGATGTTGATCAGCCACGGGTTCCAGGTGCCCTGGATCGCCGCGCCGTAGAGAATCAGGCCGGTGCCGAGGAAGGTGAAGAACGCTGTCGTGACACCGAAGAACCCGATCCAGAAGGGTCCGATCCAGAAGTCGAACAGGTCGCCGCCCACCAGCGTCCCGCCTCGGACCCGGTATTTCTGTTCAAAGGTCAGCATTGCCATGGATTGAGACTCCCATCCTGGCCAGGCAACGACCTGCCTAAGCCCTTTGTCGTCCCCAGCAGCGGGCGAGGCCCGCTGTGCTTGCCTCGCCCACTGCCGCGGAGCGACATCAGCGACGAACGCTACCTTCCGACGGGCTGGCCCGGCGTGAAGGTCGGCGAGGTCGCGCAGAACCCGAGGTGGTCGCAGTAGCGCGGGCTGCTGAGCACCACGAAGTGGATCAGCGCCGCAACGGCGATCACGCCCACCATCGCCAGGAACAGCGAACGGCGAGGGTCAACTACCATCCAGATCTTGTGCATGGATTTGCTCTCCTTCCTCAGCTTCTCAGAAGAAGCGCCAATCCGGCGGGACCACGGAATTCCCGTAGACCAGCGGACGCCACAGCCACACCAGGATATGCGCACCCATCGATGCGAAGACGGAGAAAGCCCACCCCTGGATCAGCAGGCGGTGGATTTCCCGCGCTTCGCCCTCAGTGAGGCCGGTCCTCGAACCTTCGGCCATACATCGAGCCTCCTATTGGCCTTGCGGCCGTTACCGCGCAGAGCCCGCGCGGCCGGGTTGCCAGGCGGCGAGCCGCCATGGCGCTCCCACGCCCCGACCAGGCGCGGCACGATGTGCCCAACCTGGCCGAAGCGCGGGATTGCTGGGGAACCGTGATCGTCATGCGACGCTCTCAAGAAGCGTTCGTGCGACACGGTCCGCTGTAACGCGCTGCTCCCCAGCAGTGCGTGCTGCCTTCTCCACCTGCTCGCGCAGGCGTTTCGCGGCGGAGATGCGGAGCAGGAAGGGCTCCGCCTCAACTCTTTCGTCCAGGATCGCCACGGCCTCGTCATCCCAGGGCTCGGGCGTGCGCGCCGGCGTCGCCTCGACACGGTCGAGGTCGGTGCCCAGCGGCAGGATGTGGAACAGCGCGTCGAACAACGCGTTGCAGTATTCCTGCACGATGTAGGTCGCGCCCGCATAGCCCATGAAGGGCGTGCCGGTGGCACGGCGGATGATCGCGCCCGGGAAGCTCGCCGGGATGTACATCGCGCGGCTCTTCAGCTCGGCGGCGTACATGCGTTCGTTGTAACTACCGAACAGCACCAGCGGCGGCGACGCCTTCATCGCAGCCCGCACCGCCGCGTTGTCCGGCTTCTCGCCAGCCTTACGCGCGAAGGCGAAGGCGCAGGGCACGCCCATCTCCTCGCCCAGGAAGCGCTGCATCCCGCGCGCATAGGTCTCCGTCGCGACGACCGCGAAGGACGCGCTGGCGAAGAAATCCTGCGTCACGCTGCGCCAGAGATCCCAGATCGGCTTGATCGTGGTGTGCTTCTCGCGCTCGATGAAGGGCTCGGGGTCCAGGCCCGTCAGCTCGCCGAGCTTGCGGAGGAAGTTCGTGGTCGCGAACAGCCCCATCGGCGCCCGCAGCCAGGGCCGTTCCAGCTCCTCGCACAGCTTGCGGCCGAATTCGCGATACATGCAGATGTTCACATCCGCATCCGGCAGCTTTGCGATATCGTCCACATGGCTGCCCAGCGGGAAGACCAGGTTGATCTCGCAGCCGATGCCCTCGACCAGCCGGCGGATCTCCGCGAGGTCGGACGGCATGTTGAAGGTGCCGTAGATGGGGCCGATGATGTTGACCCGCGGCTTCTCGCCCAGCTTCGGGTTGCGCGCGCGCATCTTGCGGCCGCGCGCGCCGAATTCGGTCCAGAGCCACATGATCGCGCGATCCGCGGCCTGCCACTGGTCCTCATCGATGGTGCGGCAGATGAAGCGCTGCAGGTTGCTGCCCTGCGGCGTCACGCCGCCGCCGATCATCTCCGCGATGGAGCCCGTGACGACGACGGCGGGCAGGTCCGGGTCCTGGGTCGCGGCCGCACGCCGCAAATTGGGCTCGGTGCCGTTCTGGCTCAGGCTGTCCTCGTCAAGGCCGGTGACGACGACAGGCAATTCATGCGGCGGCAGCGCATCCGTGTAGTGCAGCACGGCCGTCACGGGCAGGTTCTCGCAACCCACCGGCCCGTCGATGACGACGCGCAGGCCACGCACCGCCGAGAAGGCGTAGATCGCCCCCCAGTAGCCACCAGCCCGATCGTGGTCGAGGACGAGCATGGGCCTAGGTTCCCACCGCTTCTTCGGCCTTGGCCTTCGCCAGGCGCAGCTTCTTCTGCCGGTCGCGGAAGCCCGGCGGCTCCTCGGGCTTGCCCTTGAAGCCGTAGCCTGCGCGATCCGGCGTGCCGACGCCGTCGAAGAACGACACCATGCGGGCGAAGCGCTCGCGCCCGCTCACCTGCGCCGCAACGATCCCCGCCATCGACCCCGCGCCCGCAGGACCAAACAGCGGCCGGGCAGAAACCATGTTGGTGAAGTAGAGCGCGGGAATGCCGAGCTCCTTCGCCTTCTGCACCAGCGGCGTGGTGCCGAGCGCGAGATCGGGCTTCGCGTCCAGCATCGCATGGACGTCCTGTTCGAGGCTCGCGCGGTACTGCACATGCGTGCCCCGCGCCTCGAGCCATTCGCGGTCGGGGTCCGACCATTCGGTGCGCGGGCAGGCCGTGCCGACATAGGGCACCTCGGCCCCCGCCTCGCTCAGCAGCCGCGCCACCAGCAGTTCCGAACCCTCGTAGCCGGAGACGGTGATGCGCGCCTTGATCGGGCTGGCCGCCAGCGCGCCCTTGATCGCCGGCAGCATGCGCGCCTTGGCGGCATCGAGCATCGCGGCCGGCACATCCGCCGCCTTCGCGATAGCCTCCATCCAGGCCGCCGTGCCCTCAAGGCCCACGGGGCCGGAGCCGACAACAGGGCGGCCGGCGGCGCGGAACTCGCGGATGCTCGCGGTGTAGAAGGGATGCACGGCGGCAACGGCCACGGCATCCAGCGCCGCATACAGATCGCGCCATTCCCGCGCCGGCGTCTGCGGCGCGAGGCCGAGACCCATGGGCGCGAGCAGCGCGCCGATGCCCATCGGATCGGCGGGGAACAGCTCGCCGATCAGCGCGATGGTGCGCTCGCCCTCGACCAGGTTGCGCGGGCGGGCGACGGGGCCGGCCTCGGCCTCAAGCCGCGCATAGCGCAGCATCGCGCCCGAGAGCACATCCTTCGCCTCGGCATGGGTCGGCACGCCGAAGCCGGGCACGTCGATGCCGATGATCCGCACGCCGTTGATCGACTTCGGCAGCAATTCCAGCGGCACGCCAGAAGCGGTCGGCACGCAGAGATTGGTGACGATGACCGCGTCGTACTCCTCGGGCTTCGCGGTCTCATGCACCGCGTCGCGGATATCCTCGAACAGCTTGCCCGTGACCAGCGTCTCGGAATTGAAGGGCACATAGCCCACCGTCCGGCGCGCGCCGTAGAAATGGCTGGTGAAGGTCAGGCCATAGACGCAGCAGGCGCTGCCCGAGAGAATCGTGGCGACGCGCCGCATGCGAAGCCCGACGCGCAGCGAACCGAAGGCCGGGCACATGCTCTGCGGCTGGTCGTGCGGGCCGCGCGGATAGTCCTTCGCGAGGCGATCCATCGTCTCGCTCTTGCCTGCGGCGCGGGCGGCCGCCTCCATCGTCTCCCGGCCACCATGGCAGCCGGAGCCTTCGGGGATAGCACCCGGGGTCTGCGCGCTGGGGGGAGGGAGCGTGTCCATCGCTCAGGCGCCCTCGTAGACCACTTCGAGGGAAGGCTTTGCGGTCACGGCGGCGCCGCGCATGTCGTCCTGGGACGCGGGCTGCAGCACCACGTCGCGGCCGACCACATCGCCCTTGAACAGGCCAAGCAGGCCTTCCTGCGTCAGCGGCGTCGGGCGCAGCGGCGGCGCATCGGACACCTGCAGGCCGAGCGCCTCGAACAGCGGGCCCCATTCGCCGTCGGGCCGGCCGACGATCTCGTAATTCGCGCTCTTGCGGCGGATGTCCTCATGGGCGGGGATCGCGGCGAGAACCGGGATGCCAACGGCCTGCGCGAAGGCCTGCGCCTCCCCCGTGCCGTCATCCTTGTTCACCACCAGCCCGGCCACGCCGACATTGCCGCCGAGCTTGCGGAAATACTCCACCGCCGAGCAGACATTGTTCGCGACATAGAGGCTCTGCAGATCGTTCGAGCCGACGACGATGACCTTCTGGCACATGTCGCGCGCGATCGGCAGGCCGAAGCCGCCGCAGACCACGTCGCCCAGGAAGTCGAGCAGGACGAAGTCGAAATCCCATTCGTGGAAGCCGAGCTTCTCCAGCAATTCGAAGCCGTGGATGATGCCGCGCCCGCCGCAGCCGCGGCCGACTTCCGGCCCGCCGAGTTCCATCGCGAAGACGCCGTCGCGCTTGAAGCAGACATCGCCGATCGTGACCTGCTCGCCGGCTGCCTTCTTCTTCGAGCTGGTCTCGATGATGGTCGGGCAAGCCTTGCCGCCGAACAGCAGCGAGGTGGTGTCGCTCTTCGGATCGCAGCCGATGAGCAGCACGCGCTTGCCCTGCTGCGCCATCATGTAGCTGAGATTGGCCAGGGTGAAGGACTTGCCGATGCCGCCCTTGCCGTAGATCGCGATGATCTGCGTCTGCTTGCGCGCGGGTTCCGTGTGCACCGGATCGGGGCCCTGCTCGGCCTCCTGGCGCAGCTGCTCTGCCATGCTGGCCTGCGCGTCGCGGGCAGGCTGGAAACCGGCGGGGGCGTTCATTGGCAATTCCTCCAGTCCAGAACCATCTTCAGGCAGCCCGGATCTTCGAAGGCGGTCCGGTAGGCGTCCGGGGCGGACGCGAAATCGCGGCTGTGCGTGACGAGCCCGTCGAGCGGCAGCCGCCCATCGGCGATCAGCCCGCGCACCGCGACGAGATCCGGGTCGCGCCATTCGGCGGCGATGCGGATACGCGCCTCCCGCATGAAGGCGGGCGGAAAGGCGAAGGACAGCGGCGCGCTGTAGAAGCCGGCCAGCACCACTTCCCCACCGGGCGCGAGGCGCTGGATCAAGGTATCGAGCAGCCCCGAATCCCCGCTGACATCGCAGATGCAGCGATAGTCGCGGCGCGGATCGGCCTCGGGCGCCAGCACCTGGTAGCCACGCGCGCCATCGGCACGGCGCGGATCCAGTTCCCACACCACAGGCGGCGGCCCACCCATCGCGACGACAAGGCGCGCGACTAGCCGGCCGAGCACGCCATGGCCGACGATGAGGTCGGGCGGCGCGACGCCGGGCACGATCGCATGATGCGCGGTGGCGGCCAGGGCGAGCAGCACGCCATCCGCGCCCAGCCCGTCATCGATCGGAACGGCCTTGGCGGAGGAGACGACCAGGCGGCGCGCCGCGCCGCCGAACAGCCCACGCACCGCGCCGAAGCAGCGCGCGCCGGCGACGAAGACGCGTTCGCCAACCCGCCGGTCGGAGTGCGCGCCAGCCTGCGCGATGCGCCCGACCGATTCGTAGCCGGGCACCAGCGGGTAGCCCATGCCGGGGAAGGCCGGCATCCGCCCGGTGTAGAGCAGGCGCTCGGTCCCGGTGCTGATCCCGCTCCACTCGACATCGACCACGACGTCGCCTTCGGCAGGCGCCGCGAGTTCGAGCCGGCTGAGGGCCAGCTTCTCAGGTGCTTCCAGGACGACTGCGAGCGTGTGCACGGTTGTGAGCTTTTCTCCAGGCCGTCACCCTAGCCTGACATTGATACATGTCAAGTCAAACTGACACTCAATCGTCAGGCCTGGGTGACATCCGCCACGAGGACGCGCGCCAGAAGGGGCGTGTGGGTGGGCAACAGCCGGGGGCGCGCGAAACCGGCGGCGGTGAGCATGGCGGCGAGTTCATCCGGATGCCGCGGCCGCCCGCGTCCCATCGCGAGCAGGTAGAAGCCGAAATAGGCATCGCCCGCCGGCTCGGCGCCCGTGGTGCCCGACATCGGCTCCGCGATCAGCACGCGCCCACCGGGGGGAAGCGCCTGGCGCACGCGGCGCAGCAGGGCCATCACCACATCGTCGTCATGGTCGTGCAGCACGCGCACCAGGCTGATCAGGTCGGCGCCCTTGGGCAGGGGATCCCGCGTGAAATCGCCGCCATGCGTGCTGGCGCGCCCGGACAGCCCCAGGCGCTGGAAGCGCTCGGCGCCCAGTTCGGCGACCGGCGGCAGGTCGAACAGCATCAGTCGCAGCTGCGGCGAGGCGGCCGCGACGGCGGCCAGGAAGGCGCCGCTGCCGCCGCCGATATCCAGCAGGCAGCGATAGGCGCCGAAATCATGGGCCGCAATGACCTCATCCGCGACCATCGGCTGGGACGCGGCCATCAGCGCGGAATACTCGGCCGTGCGGTCGCGTCCGAGCGCGCCTGGCGCCTCGGCGCCGGTATAGGCCCAGTAGCCGGACAGCGCATTGCCGCCCCGGGGCCGCCGCAGCATGGCCACGGGGTCGGCGAGGTCGGCGTAGAGCATCGCGTGATGCTCGACCATCGCTGGGATCCCGGGATTGTCGATCATCGCCGCGCCGAGCTTCCCCAGCGCCCAGCGCCCGTCCCCGCGAAGCGCCACGAGATCGAGGGACGCGGCAGCCCGCAGCAGGCGTTCCGCCGCCTCCGGCGACAGATCCATCTGCGCCGCCAGGACGCGCTGCTCCACCGGCCCGTGCCGAAGCCGCTCGAACAGGTCGAGTCGCACGGCCGCGAGCAGGACCTGCGAATAGACGAAGCCCGCGCAGAGATCGAACAGCGCCCGCGCGCGGCGTCGCGCGAAGGGCCGCGTAAGCGGGAAGTGGGCCGCCCAGCGCCGAAACCCGGCAGAGGCCGTCAGCCCTTCCCGCCAGCTCCGGAAGCGATCACGCAAGGCCAGCCTCACCGGCGCCTCAAGACCGGCGGAAGCGCTCACGTCCACCGCACGAAGGTTTCACCTTCGTGCCCCTCAGTCGCCGGGCGCCGCGCATCCGCGCGGCTTGGATTCGCCGCAGTGGCGGCGGCGGCCAGTCGGCCGCTCGCCCCTCCGGGGCGCAGGTCGGAACATCGGGCGCTGGAGATCATGCGACGCTGGCGAGCTTGCGCGGCACCAGGCGCTGCGCCTCCTGCAGCATCAGGGCGCGCAGCATGGCTTGGCCGGGGCAGGGCGGGATGGCGGCCACAGCCGCCTCGCTCAACTGCCGCAGCCGCGCCACCGCGCCATCCAGGCCGAAGACCGCAACGGCGCTCGGCCGGCCCAGCGCCGCATCGCGGCCCACCGGTTTGCCGAGGCTCGCCTCATCCTCCACCGCGTCGCGAAGGTCGTCGGCGACCTGATAGGCCTCGCCCAGCCGGTCGCCGAGCAGGCGCCACGCCTCCGGCTCCGCATGCCCGGCCGCGGCGGCGCCGGCCACGCAGGCGGCGGCGAAGAGGGCGCCGGTTTTCTGGCGCTGGTATTCGGACAAATCGACCTGGGTCTCGCATTCCCAGGCCTGGCCCGCGACGATGCCGAAGGGCACGCCGACCCCGTCGCCCACCGCGCCGAGGATCGTGCCGAGCCGCTCCGGCGCGCAGGGGGCGACGCGCGCCAGGGTCTGGAAGGCCAGGATGATCAGCGCATCGCCGGCCAGCACGGCCAGCGGGACGCCGAAGCTGCGATGCACGCTCGGCTTGCCGCGCCGGGTTTCGGCATCGTCGAAGCAGGGCATGTCGTCATGGACGAGGCTGGCGCAGTGCAGCAGCTCGATCGCGGCGGCGGCGGCGGAAGCCAGCGCCGGGCGGTCATCGCCGCAGGCCGCAGCGACGGCCAGCGTCAGCCGCGGGCGGATGCGTGCGCCCTTGGGGAAGACCGCGTGCCGCATCGCGGCCGCGAGGCGGGGCGGAGCGCCTGCGGCCTCCGCCAGCAGGACGGCATCGGCCAGGCTGGCCTCGATCCGCGCGGCGACATCCATGCGCATTCTCCCAGGCGGGCTGGCCGCCGGCGGCGCCAAAGTGGGGCGCCACAGACCGTCAGTCTGACATGTCAGGCCTGAGTGTCAGCTATTCTTGACAGTCGCGTCAATGGCTTTCGGCAATCCAGCCGCTCGCCGCGCGTCAGGCGGACCTGACAGCCCCTGGGGCGCCCGCAGACATGTGGTCGAGCCGGTCGAACAGCTCGACGGCCCAGAGCAGGCGGTTGCGGAAGCCCGGCACAGGCAGCGCCGCATCGCCTTGCGCTGGCATCGCCTCCACCGCCTCGACCAGGAAGCGCGTGCCGGGCAGCGGCGGCGCGGCAAGATCGGTGGGCCGCTCGGACAGCATCCGGACGCTCTGCGCCATCAGCCGCAGCTTGCGATGGCCGGGCACGACCGCCCGCCGCGTGACGGAGTCCAGCCCGCGCCGCTCCACCTCCCGCCCGATTTCCGCATAGACGAAGCGCGCGGCCGCGATGCCGGATCGGCAGTCGCGCGGCAGCTGCGCGATGCCGGCTTCGGCGCGCTGGTAAAGTTCATCGGCCGCGCGCAGCAGCCGCGCGACCACGCGGCCCAGCGCAGGGGTGAAGGCGGGGGCCGCGAGGAAGGCGGCAGGCTCGATCCCCTCTTCCCGCAGCCAGTCATGCGGCAGGTAGAGCCGGCCGTTCCGCGCATCCTCGCCCACATCGCGCGCGATGTTGGTGTACTGCATGGCCACGCCGAGGTCGCAGGCCCGCGCGATCGCGCCCGGGCTCCGCACCCCCATCAGCAGCGTCATGATCGCGCCAACCGCCGCGGCCACGCGCGCCGCATAGGCCTCGAGCGCCGGCAAGTCGGGGCATTGGCGGCCTTCCGCATCCCAGGCGAGGCCTTCCAGCAGCGCCTCCGGCAATGCGCGGGGGATGGCGAAGCGCGCGACCACGCGGGCGAAGGCGCGATCGGCCGGATGGGCGAAGGGCTGGCCGGCGTGAATGGCCTCCAGCCGTTCCCGCAGCGCGGCCAATTCGCCGAAGCCCCCGCCTTCGTCGATCAGGTCATCGGCGACGCGGCAGAAGGCGTAGAGCGCGGTCGCGGGCTCCGCCACGCGCTGCGGCAGCAGCTTGGCGGCGGCGGCGAAGGATTTCGACCCGCCCGACAACATCACACG
The DNA here is from genome assembly GCA_945878375.1 of Roseomonas mucosa. GTDB lineage: Bacteria > Pseudomonadota > Alphaproteobacteria > Acetobacterales > Acetobacteraceae > Falsiroseomonas > Falsiroseomonas mucosa_A. Next base: position 229,978 of record CAMDWG010000001.1, read on the forward strand.
GCAGGCTGCCATATCGGCGCGGACCGTCTCGGGCTCGTGGGTTGGCATGGGCGGTATCCGGATCAGCCGGTTCGACTGTAAGGCAAGATTGACACGGAGCGCGAGCCGCTTTCTTCGCCTTTTGAATCTACCGCGATGTCCAGCAGCAACTGTGCCACCTCCGCCGGCCGTTCCTCATGCGCCAGATGGCCGAGCCCGGGCAGGGTGACGATCCGCGCCGATGGCAGGCGGGCGCGGATGCGCTCGGCCTGCGCGGGGGGAATGGTGCGATCCGCGCCGCCGACGACCAGGACAAGCGCGGGGCGGAGGCGCGGCAGGTCGCGCAGCAGCGGCAGCAGATCCCAATTCGCCATCATGCCGAGCGCGGCGGCCACATGGCTCGAATGCCGGAACAGACGCGCATAGAGATCCACGCCGTGGGCATCGATACGGCTGCCGGTGTCGCGCAGCAGCCTCTCAGCCACCTCGCGGTTGGAGGCCCGCCAGGCGAGCAGGTTGGGCACGAAGGGCAGGCCCACCAGCATCCGCGCCGCCTTGGTGAAGAAGGCCGCATGACGTTCGCCCAGCGGCAGCAGCGCGCCATTGAGGCTGACCACCGCCCGCGGGTCGATCCGCCCATCCAGCGCGAGCCGCAGCGCCACGGCGGCGCCTGCCGAATGGCCGATCGCCAGCACGGGCCGCGCGTCCAGCGCCTGCAGCAAGGCGGCCAGCGCGCCGGCCATCCCGGGCAGCGACAGGCGCTGCGCGGGCGGCAGGTCGGTGAAGCCATGGCCCGGCAGATCCGGCGCGATCACCCGGAAGCGCGTGGCAAGGATCGGCAGCAGCCCGCGCCAGGAATGCGTCGCGGCGGCGGTGCCGTGCAGCAGCAGCAGATCGGGCCCCTGCCCCGCCACCTGCACATGCCAGCGCAGCCCGCCGGCGGTGACGAAGCGGCTGGTCTCCCGATGCGGCCAGTCCCGGCCGTCACGCTCCCAAGAGGGGTGATCGGCCATGCGGGATCAGCCGGACGGACGGGCGGCGGCGACCGCGCCCGAGAGCCGCGCGGCATCCGCCGCGGGCAGCGGCAAGTAGCGCGCGCCCATGGCATCGGCCAGGCGCTTCGCATAGGGGTGCGGGCGCGGGGCGGTGTCCAGCAGCAGCGCGGCGATGCCGGCAGCGCGGATCGGCGCGGCGGCGGACAAGGCGTCTTCCTCCGCCATGGGACGACCCGCCGTGCCGTCGCGGGCGATATTCGCGCGCCCATCGGTCAGCAGCACCAGCAGCGGCGTGCGGCCGCGCCGCGACGTCTCCGCAGCCAGGGCGGCGGCGGCGTCGATGCCGGAGGCCAGCGGCGTCGGCCCGCCGCCGGGCAGCCCGGCGAGGCTGCGCTTGGCGCGAACGAGAGAGGGCGTCGGGGGCAGCAGGATCTCGGCCGCCCTGCCGCGGAAGGCGACCACGGCCACCTGGTCGCGCCGCACATAGCAATCGGCCAGCAGCATCTCCACCGCGCCCTTCGCCTCCGCCAGGCGATGCAACGCGGCGGAGCCGGAGGCGTCCACGACGAAGATCGCGGTGGTGCCGGTCTGGTGGCGGAAGCGGCGCAGGCGGATGTCTTCCACGCGGACCCGGATCGGCGGGCCCGCCGCATTCTCCCGCCGGCGCACCGCCTGCCAGGGCGCGGCGTTCCGCAGCGTCTCCACCAGCGCGAGCCGCGCGCCGGCGCGGAGCGGCCCGGCGAAGGTGCCGACAGGGCGGCCGCGCAGCGCGGCGTTGCGCCGCTGGCCCGCGCGACCCTCGGCGCCCTGGCGCTTCCGCGCGGCGTCGCGCAGTTGCAGCGTCTCCAGCAACCCCGCGGGCAGCGCGGCCTTCGCGGCGGCGACCAGCATCTCCTGCAATTCCTGCTGATCCGGGCCGCGTTCGGGCTGGTCGTCCTTGGGCGTCTCGTCCTTGGGCTGCTCGGGCTCCGGCGGCGGTTCCGGCTGGGCGTCGTCGTCCATCGGGACCGTCATGGCGCGGGGCGCGAGCACGAGCCGCGCGGCCAGCCCCGCATCCTCCTTCGTCACCACCGGATGCCCGGCCAGCGCGGCGGCGGCCCGCGCGGCGCGCAAGGCGAAGAGCGGCGCGCGGAGATCCTCGACGCCGAGCGAAGCCGCGACGCCGCACAGGGCCTCGACAAGCCCGTCCTCGGCCGTGACGCCGGGCAGGCGCTGGCGCGCCGCGCGGATCGCGGCGGCGTCGCCGCGCAGCGCGGCTGGCGGCAGGGTGGTGAGGTCCAGGTGAAAGGCCAGCCGCGCCCGCAGCGCCGCCGGCACAATCTCCTCCGGCGCGATGCCCTCATCCAGAGCAACAAGCCCGAAGGCGGCCGGCTGGCGCGCGGCGAGGCCATCGCGCTGCACCGCGACCTCTCGCGCATCCATCACGGCGCAGATGCGCGCGGCCGTCGGCGTTTCCATCCGCTCCGCCATCGCGGCGACCACGATGCCGCCATGGGCTTCCGCCAGCACGCCGCGTTCCGCCACGGGACGGCCGGCGGCCAGCGTCGCCGACAGGTCGAGACCGCCCAGCAGGCGACTATCCGGGATGCCAAGCGGCAGACGACGCCAGGGCTCGCCCGGCGCGAGGCCTGCGCGCACCAGGCCGAGCCACGCATCCCGCGCCGGCCCGGGCGCCGCACGCAGCACGGCGCCGCCAAGCCCCACCGGATCGATGGCAAGCAGACAGGCCGCGAGGGCGGCATCGGCCGCGGCATCCACCGCGGGCGGGCTGCCCGCGTTCTGCATCACGGGGGCAGGACTTCGGCCAAGGCCCGCTCCACGCGGGTGCCGGCCACCGCCTCATCCAGCGGATCGCGCCGCAGGCGATGCCGCAGGGCGGGGGCGGCGATGCGGCGCAGATGCGCCACCGTCACCTCCGCATCACCCTCCAGCGCGGCCAGGGCGCGCGCGGTCCGCATGAGTGTCAGTTCGCCGCGCAGCCCATCCGTGCCGAGCGCGAGGCAGAGCTTCGCCGTATCGGCCAGCGTCGCATCCGTCACCCGCACTTTCGGCAGCAGCCGGCGCGCGGCCAGGATGCGCCGGCGCGTCGCCGCTTCCTCCCGCGCCCAGGCGGCGACGAAGCGGCGCGGATCGCGTTCGAAGGCGTCGCGGCGGCGCACCACCTCGATCCGCGTCGGCAGGTCCTTGGGCGTACGAACTTCGACCGCGAGGCCGAAGCGATCGGTCAGCTGCGGGCGCAGCTCCCCTTCCTCCGGGTTGCCGCTGCCGATCAGCACGAAGCGGGCGGGGTGGCGGATGCTGATGCCCTCGCGCTCCACCACATTCTCGCCGGAGGCGGCGACATCGAGCAGGAGATCGACCAGGTGATCCTCCAGCAGGTTCACTTCGTCGATGTAGAGGAAGCCGCGATGGGCGCGGGCGAGCAGGCCGGGCTCGAAGGCCTTCACGCCTTCCGCCAGCGCGCGTTCGATATCCAGCGCGCCGGTCACGCGATCCTCGGTGGCGCCGAGCGGCAGGTCCACGACCGGCACCGGCACCTGCACCGCCACGCGGCGCGACGAGGCGCGGCAGGCCTCGCACAGCCCCGCCGGGCGGCCGGGATCGCAGGCGAAGGCACAGCCCGCGACCGCGCGCATCGGCGGCAGCAGCGCGGCCAGGGCCCGCACGGTGGTGGATTTGCCGGTGCCGCGATCGCCGAACACCAGCACGCCGCCGATCGCCGGGTCCACCGCTGCGATCAGCAAGGCGAGCTTCATCTCGTCCTGCCCGACGATGGCGGAGAAGGGGAAGACCAGCCGCACCGGCCGCGAGGCCGCGCCGCCCCGCTTGCGCGCGGCAGCGGGCTTCGCCGCGACGGAGACGTCCTCGGCCGACACGGCGCGGGGGTCCGGGCCGGACGCGTCCATCAGGCCGCCCGGCGCAGGCGGAACTGGGACCATACGGCTTCGAGGCTCTGGACCAGATGATCCATGTCAGCGTCAGTGTGCACCGGGCTCGGGGTGATCCGCAGGCGCTCCGTGCCCCGCGGCACGGTGGGGTAATTGATCGGCTGCACGTAGATCCCGTAGCGGTCCAGCAGCAGGTCGCTGATCTGCTTGCACTGCACGGGGTCGTAGACCATCACCGGCACGATGTGGCTGACGTTGTCGAGATGCGGCACATGGATCTCATCCAGGCGGCGGCGCAGCGTCCGCGCGCGTTCCTGCAGCTGCTCGCGTTCCGTGTTGCTCTGCTTCAGGTGCTGGATCGCGGCGCGCGTGCCAGCCGCCACCGCCGGCGGCAGGGCGGTCGAGAAAATGAAGCCGGAGGCGAAGCTGCGGACGAAATCGACCATGGCGGCGGAGCCGGCGATGTAGCCGCCGATCACGCCGAAGGCCTTGGCCAGCGTGCCCTCGATGACCGTCACGCGATGCGCGACGCCGTCGCGTTCGGTGATGCCGCCGCCGCGCGCGCCATACAGGCCGGTCGCATGCACCTCGTCGCAATAGGTCATGGCACCGAACTCATCGGCGGCGTCGCAGATGGCGGCGATGGGCGCGATATCGCCATCCATCGAATAGACGCTTTCGAAGGCGACCAGCTTCGGCGCGTCCCGCGGCAATTCGGACAGGATGCGGCGGAGGTCGGCCACGTCGTTGTGGCGGAACAGGCGGCGTTCCGCGCGGCTGTGGCGCATGCCTTCGATCATCGAGGCATGGTTCATCTCATCCGACACGATCACGCAGCCGGGCATCCGCGCCGCGAGCGTGGACAGCGTCGCCCAATTGGACATGTAGCCCGAATTGAACAGCAGCGCCGCTTCCGTGCCGTGCAGATCGGCCAGTTCCTGTTCCAGCAGGACATGCATGTGGTTGGTGCCGGAGATGTTGCGCGTGCCGCCGGCGCCGGCGCCGTAGCGGTCCAGCGCCTCATGCATCGCGGCGAGCACCTTCGGGTGCTGGCCCATGCCGAGATAGTCGTTGGAGCACCACACGGTGACCTCCCGCGCCTTCCCGGCATCGTGGCGGATGGCGCGCGGAAAGCTGCCGGCCTGGCGTTCGATATCGGCGAAGACGCGGTAGCGCCCTTCGCGCCGAAGCCCGTCGAGCTGCGCGCGGAAGAAGCTTTCGTAGTTCATGCCAGCCCCCACAGAACCATTGGCGCCACCAGCCACAAGCCATGTCGCGACGGCGCGGCGCGACCAGCATCCTCGCAGAGCCGCGAGGCGGCATCCTTGATCACGATCAATATCACCTGCCGCATCCCACCCCGCCTCATGCCAGGGTGGACGGCTCGGGCCGCCCCCCCGTCTTCGGGGTGGGCCGGGAGGCAAGGCCCCAGCGCCAGAGCGCATCGGCCGAGACCGGCAGCACCATGAACAGATGCTCGAGCAACCCGAGCGCCACCAGGGTGGCGAGAAGCGTGAAGCCCACCGCCTCATGCCGCGTGGCGTCGGGCGCCAGCGCGGCCAAAGCCAGCAGCACGCAGGCCGTCGCCCCGGCGGCCACGGAGACCGGGAACAGGATGTTCATGGGACGCCGCGCGAAGAAGCTTTCGAGATAGCGAAGGTGGTCCGGCAGGAAAGCTTCCGAAAGGTTCCGCACACCAAGGAAAACGTTGATCTTCGCGCTTTGCCGCATCACCCAGAACGCCAGGAAAGTCCAAGTTCCAATCTGGTTCGGTGCGCCCCATGTCAAGCCGATGATGGCCGCGGCCATGACGATTATGGCCAATTCATGCCAGAGCAGCGCCGCCAGCGCGGCCCTCAGGCGCGGCCAGCCGGCCAGCCCGGGCGGGATCGCCGTCCGGCGCGGGCCGGTGACCAGTCCAGTCAGGAAAGCGATCTCGATCCAGGCCCAGCACAACAGACCGCAGACGAAGCCGAACCAGGCCCCGGCCGCATTGGTATTCCAGGCCAGCGCATGCAGGCCGAACAGCCCCGCCAGCAGCAGCGTGGTGGCGCCCAGCATGGTCCAACGGAAGGTTTCCCGCCGCAATCCGTCCAGATAGATGATCAGCCCCGTGCTGAACCACCACAGCAGAAGCGTGAACAGGGCGGGAAGCCCGTACTCGGCCATGCGGCGGCGTCCCCCTACCAGGCCGGGGACATGCGGACATCGGCCGGCAGCGCATGCCGGCGCGGGCGCAGCAGGTACAGCCGGCCGAAGATGGCGGCGGCGGCCGCGGACAGGCCGGCCTGCTTCAGCTTGCCCATCACGCCGCCCTGGGTCTTGGCCCGCCCCATCGCCCCCGCGATCCGGTTCAGCCGCTGCAGGCCGCGCAGGAAGGCGGGGTGGTCGACATCGAGCGTGTCGGGGAAGACCTGGCGGCAGATCTCCTCCGTGATGCGGAAGACCCGCATGTCGTAGTCGGTGGCATCCATGCCCAGCGCCTTGTGGAATTCCGGGCGGTCATGGTCGCGCACGAACATCGTCGCGAAGACCGCCAGCTGGAAGAAGCGCGCCCAGAGGCGGTTCACGCCCTTCAGCAGATCCGGGTTGGCGCGCATCAGCAGCGCGAAAGCTTCCCCATGGCGGAACTCGTCGTTGCACCACTTCTCGAACCACTTGAAGATCGGGTGGATCCGCAGTTCCGGATGCCGCTCGAACTGCCGGAAGATGGTGATGTAGCGCGCATAGCCGATCTTCTCGGACAGGTAGGTTGCGTAGAAGATGAACTTCGGCTGGAAGTAGTGATACTTCTTCGCCTTGGTGAGGAAGCCGAGGTCCACGCCGACATTCATGTCCTTCAGCGTGTCGTTGATGAACCCCGCATGCCGCGATTCATCGCGCGCCATCACGCCGAACAGATCCTTCATGTCCGGGTTGGTGACGCGCTTCTTGATCTCGGCGTAGAGCACGCAGCCCGAGAACTCGGCCGTCACGCTGCTGACCAGGAATTCCAGGAATTCCTTCTGCAGCGGCTCTGGCAGGGTCTTCAGGTCGAAGGCGTCGAATTCCGCCGTGCGGATGAAATGGCCGCGGTTCGGATCGGCGTGGAACTCCGCCATCAGCGCGTCCCACTGCTCGCGCACCGACTCGACGCTGATCGCGTCCATCGCGGCGAAATCCGTGGTGTAGAAGCGCGGCGAGAGCACGGTCTCGGTCAGCGCGAGCTTCGTGCTTTCGCTGGAGGAGGAAGGGCGCCCGGCGGGCGTCATGGCGTTCATGCGGCCTCCTTGGGCTCGAAGCCGCAATGATAGAGTTCCGTCAGTTCGAACAGCGCGGCCCATTGGGTCCAGACGCGCTCGATCGGGCCGGCGCGATAGACGGTCGCGCGCGTCTCGAAGGTGATCTTCTCGCCGAAGTCGATATGGTCGGGCGCGCCGTGCACCAGCACCCGGTCGCCCGGGCGCAGCTCGATCCCTTCCGGGATGGCGTTGGCGTGGAAGAACTCCGCCGTCCGCTCGATTTCCACTGTACAGGGCACTTCGACGGTTCGTCCGCCGAAGATCGCCCGGCCCACTCCCCAGTGGTCCGTCATGGCGCTCTTACTCCTCTGTTGTCAGCAAACGCAGGAATGCTTCGACATTGCTTCGCCCGAAGGCATGCAACTCCATCGTGTTGCCATTCGCCATATCCTGCAGCGTGATCCTCCCATCCGGCCAGGCGCTGAGCCGGAATGGCTGGTCCGGCCCGATCTCCGCCAGCCGACGCTGCCGCACGAGACCGCGCATCGCGCCGCGCACGAAGCCCTCCGTCCCCGGCTCCACGACCTCGATCTGGCGACCGTCGCGCGCATCGGTCACCACCACAGCACCATCCGCGCGATCGGTGAAGCGAATATCGCGGGTCGCGGCGGGTATTGTGCCGACCGCCGCTGGATTCACCGGCGCCTGGTGCCCGAGCGTCGTCAGGAAGAAGGTGCCGGCCAGCACCAGCGCGGTGCCGAACACCATCCCCCGGGGCAGCGAGCCGTTCCGCATGAAGGCGCCGGACATCGCCATCTCCCTCAGGCCATTGCCTCGGTGCCGGACTGCCGGGCGGGGCGCCCGGCGGGCTCCGTCGTCATGGCGCGCACCGGCATCGCCGCGGCGGCGGACAGCGCGCGGCCCAGCATCTGCGCGACCGCCTGCGGGTCCGCAACCGCCCGCAGCGTGGGCTGCGGCCGGGAGATCTGCCAGGACCGCGTGTAGGGCCACAGCGCCACCCAGGACACGCGATGCGGCGCCATGATCTGCAGCGCGATGTCGCCCGTGCCATCGGCATGGGGCGCGAGCCCGGCGCTGCTGATCAGCGCGAAGGGAATGTTCACCGTCATCGGCAGGGCAACGCCCGTGCGGATCACCACCCGCCGCGAGGTGATGGTGTAGAGCGTGCTGCGCGCCGACGCCCAGCCATAGAGCGCGAGCAGCGCGAGCGGCACCGCGCCGATCACCAGGATCAACGCCGCCCCCTGCGCGATCGCCGCCGCGCCGAGGCCTTCGGCATAGAGCGCCGTACCCCGCCACAGCGCGAGGAGCAGGAAGTAGACGCTCAGCCAGCGCAGATGCAGCGCACGGCGGGCGAGCCCGCCGAAACGCGGCGCGCCCTGCCAGATGATGGTCTCCCCGGCCGGCAGCGGGGCGGGAAGCCCCGGCACCGGCTCGCTGTCATGCTCGAAGAATTCGGCGCGCGGGGCGGCGGTCATGCGAAGGGCTCGCTGTCACCGGGCTGGGCGTAGAGTTCGCCGCCGCCGAAATAGCCGCTGATGCGGTCTTCCTCGCGCAGCGTCACACGTTCCGGATGGGCGGTGACGGGGGCGGCCGCGATCTGCGCGCAGGTCGCGGTGTCGCACTTCACCGGCCCATCGCCGCTCCAGCGCACGACGCCGAGCGGGATCAGCACGCGCTTGGCGCCATCCACCACCTCGACCTCGATGTAGCGCAGCAGGACATCGGACTTGTCGACCCAGAGATCGACGACCGTGCCGGCCACCTTGCCGTCGAGGCCCATCACCGGCCGGCCACGGATCTCGGGATCTTCCTCGGGGATCGTCCAGCCGGGCGCGGCCCGCAGCGGGACCATCTTCGGCTCGCCATGGTCCCAATCCAGGTCGGGCGTGTCGGCGCGCAGCGAATAGGATGCCGCGCCCACGCCATCCTGCATCGGATCGCCGAGCGCGATCTGCGACGCGCCGGGGAAGGGATCATAGGCCTGCAGGATGCCGGTCATGTCGCGTTCTTCCATCGCGCCCGGCGCCCGGGCCACGCCATGGCCGTGCGGCAGGATGAAGGTCTTCGCATCCGGCGTGGCGGGGAACCCCTCGATCGGCGCGCGGAGCGGCCGGCCATCGGGGTCCGAGACGAGCGGGTAGCCCTCGCGCTTGCCCTCGCGCTGCAGCCACAGGACCAGCACCAGGAAGAAGGCGAAGAACAGATACAGCGACAAGGCGGCGACGTCCGTGAAGACGTTGGTGGGGGGGATGGCTTGCATGCGGACCTCCGTTGATCCCTCAGACTTGGGCGGACCCGGCGACACCGGATCTGGGTTGCGGCCGCATCTGGGTGCTGCCCGTGCCACGCACGAGCGGACCGACCACGGCCAAGGTGACGAACAGCAATGCGATCTCGGCGGCATAGACCACGACGTAGCCCGTCGCGGGGCCGGACATCGCTTCCCCCAGCGTGCCCTGCGCGGCCAGCGCGCTGACGATGTCGCGGACGATGCCGCCGGTGGCGATGGCAAGCCCCGCCGCCGTGGCCTGCACCGCGCCCCAGACGCCAAGCGCGAGCCCGACCTGCTGCGCTGGCGCGAGGCGCATGCAGGCCGTGAGCGTGGCATGGGTGAACAGGCCGCCGCCCAGCCCGATGCAGAGCGTACCCAGCGCGAACATAAGCGCGGAGTCGACGAGCCCAGACATGATCACCAGCGCGAAGGCCATCAGCCCCGTCAGCGCCCCATAGGCCGCCAGGCGATGCGCGTCCGCCCCCGCCGAAAGCCGCCTTGCGCCGGCGATGAAGCCCACCGCGCCGCCACCCGCGAGCAGGGCGCTGAGCCCCGTCGTCGCACCGACGCCAAGGCCGAGGATCTGCCCGCCATAGGGCTCCAGCAGCACGTCCTGCATCGCGAAGCCGGCCGTGCCGAGCCCCGCCGCCAGTAGCCTGCGGTCCCAGGAGGCGACCGCGCGCAGGATCCGAAGGCTCTCCAGGAAGCTGCGGCCGCCGGCCTGCAGGCCGTCGGTGCGCGTGGGATCGCGTGCTTCCTGCTTCCACATGGCGATGAAGTTCAGGACCAGCGTCATCGCCGCGCAGCCCTGGATCACCTGGATCAGGCGCAGTTGGCTGAAATCCGCCAGCGCCAGGCCGAAGACCACCGCCGCGAGCACCATGCCGAACAGCAGCATGAGCGAGAGCACGGCGACCACATTCGGCTGCGACTCCCGCGGCGCCAGATCCGTCGCCAGCGCGAGACCCACGGTCTGCACCGCATGCATCCCCGCGCCCACCATCAGGAACGCGATCGCGGCGGAGGCCTGCGCGACCCAGGGCGGCGCCCAGGTGTCGCCCGACAGCACGATCAGCGCGAAGGGCATCATCGCCAGCCCGCCGAACTGCACGATGGTCCCGAGCCAGATATAGGGCACCCGCCGCCAGCCCAGCAGCGAACGATAGGTGTCGGATTTGAACCCGATCAGCGCGCGCAGCGGCGCGAAGACCAGCGGCAGGGCCAGCATCGTCGCGACCAGCCCGGCCGCGACGCCCAGTTCCACGATCATCACGCGGTTCAGCGTGCCGATCAGCAGCACGGCGCTCATCCCGCAGGAAATCTGGAACAGCGACAGCCGCAGCAGCCGCGACCAGGGCAGGTCGGCGGAGGTGGCGTCAGCGAAGGGCAGCAGGTGGCTTCCCACCCGCGTCCAGACGCGCGCCATCTTCGCCTCGACCCGGTTCATCGCCGGCGCAGCTCCATCGCGTGAGAGGTGTAGAAGCCCGATGCGATCCGGCGATGCTCGCCCACCGCGAAGTCCTGCAGGCCGGGATCGCGCCCGATCAGCCCGCGCAGCGCCGCTTCCGCCACCGGCACGATGGACGGCGCGCGATCGCCGCGCGGGAAGAAACGCCCGGCGGCATGCATCGCAGACAGCAGCGCCGTGCGGGGCGCGAAGGTGAAGGCCAGCGAGGCATCGGTCCGCGCGGCCAGCCCCGCCAGCACCCGCACCGTATCCTCGGGCCGGTAGTGGATCAGGCTGTCCATCGCGACGACATGGTCGAAGCGGCCCAGCGCGGGGTCGAACATGTCGCCAACCAGGAAGGTGACGCTGCCCGGCCCCTCGACCTCACCCGCGCGCTGCCGCGCAAGCTCGATCAGCCCGGGCGCGATGTCGATGGCGGTGACCTGCGCGCCGCGCTTCGCCGCCTCCATCGCCAGCGCGCCGGTGCCGCAGCCCGCATCCAGCAGCCGCAGCCCAGTCATGTCCGCCGGCAGCCAGGACAGCAGCGTGGCGCGCATAGCATCCCGCCCCGCCCGCACGGTCGCGCGAATGCCGGAAACCGGCGCGTCCGAGGTCAGCCTTTCCCAGGCGCGCAACGCCGTGCGGTCGAAATAGTCCAGCAATTCACCGCGGCGGGTCTGGTAGGTGGCCGTGGGCATCAGTCGAACCCCAGCAGGTCGAAGATCTCCCGATCCTTCAGCGGCCGGGCCTCCAGCGGCTGGATCCCGCCGAGCAGCGAGGCCGCGAGGCGCAGATACTCGTCCTGCGCGGCCTTCACGTCGGGGTTGCTGTCGTCCATCTGGAACAGGCTTTTTTTGGCCAGCCGCGACCGGCGGATCACATCCAGATCCGGGAAATGCGCCAGCGTCTTCATGCCGGAGACGGCGTTGAACTTCTCGATCTGGTCCACATCGCGCGACCGGTTGGCGATCACGCCGCCCAGGCGGACGCCATAATTGACCGACTTCGCCTTGATGGCGGCCACGATCCGGTTCATCGCGAAAATGCTGTCGAAATCATTCGCTGCCACGATCAGCCCGCGATCGGCATGCAGCAGCGGGGCCGCAAAGCCACCACAGACCACGTCGCCGAGCACGTCGAAGATGACGATGTCCGTCTCCTCGAGCAGGTGGTGCTCCTTCAGCAGCTTCACCGTCTGGCCGACGACGTAGCCGCCGCAGCCGGTGCCGGCGGGCGGGCCGCCGGCCTCGATGCAGAGCACGCCGTTGTAGCCTTCCACGACGAAATCCTCGGGCCGCAGCTCCTCGGCGTGGAAGCCGACGCCGTCCAGCACATCGATCACCGTCGGGATCATGCGGCCCGTCAGCGTGAAGGTGCTGTCGTGCTTCGGATCGCAGCCGATCTGCAGCACGCGCTTGCCGAGCTTGCTGAAGGCCACCGAGAGGTTCGAGCTGGTCGTGCTCTTGCCGATGCCGCCCTTGCCGTAGATGGCGAAGACGGTCGCACCCTCGATCTTCGCGGCGGCATCCGCGTGCACCTGCACGCTGCCATCGCCATCGCCGAGCCGGGACAGGCTGGAATTCGGCGGCGGTCTCATGATCACGGTCATGCGGCCATCTCCACGTTCAGTCCTTCAAGCCGGTCTTCGAGTTCCTCGCCGGCGCGACGCAGCGCCTCGATGGTGTCCTCGGTCGGCTGCCAGTAGTTGCGCTCATGCGCCTCGATCAGGCGGTTCGCGATCCGCACGGAAGCGGTCGGATTCAGCTTCGCCAGCCGCGCGCGCATCTCGGGGTCGAGCATGTAGGTCTGCGCCAGCTGCTGGTAGATCCAGGGCGCAACCTGGCCGGTGGTGGCGGACCAGCCGACGGTGTTCGTCACCTGCGCCTCGATCTGCCGCACGCCTTCATAGCCGTAGCTGAGCAGCGCCTCGAACCACTTCGGATTCAGCGCGCGGGTGCGGGTCTCGAGCGCGACCTGTTCGGCCACCGTGCGGACCGTACCCTCGCCGCGCGTCTGGTCGCCGACATAGACCGCCGCTTCCGCCCCGCCGCGCGCGCGGCGCACGGCGCGGCTGATCCCGCCGAGCGTGTCGAAATACTGGTCGATGGAGGTCAGCCCGACCTCCACGCTATCCAGGTTCTGGTAGGTGACATCGACGCTGCCGAGCAGATGCGTCAGCACCTTGTCCTGCCGCGCCGGCTTGCCGTCCACGCCATAGGCATAGCCCTTGCGGCGGACATAGGTCTCGGCCAGCTCGTCCTCATCCGTCCAGACGCCGGCATCGAGCATCGCGTTCACATTGGCGCCGTAGGTGCCCTCGGCATTGCCGAAGACCCGCAACGCGGCCTGGGCGATGTCGCCGCCATGCTGCGCCTGGTAGGCCAGCGCGTGCTTGCGAACGAAGTTCATCTCCGACGGTTCGTCGGCCTCGGCACAGAGCAGCGCGGCTTCCGCCAGCAGCTTGGTCTGCAGCGGCAGCAGGTCGCGGAAGATGCCGGAGAGCGTCACCATCACATCCACCCGCGGCCGCCCCAGCGTCGCGAGCGGGACGAGCTTCGCGCCGCTGACGCGGCCATAGCTGTCATGGCGCGGCTCCGCGCCCATCAGCCACAGCGCCTGGGCGATCGGCCCGCCCTCGGTCTTCAGATTGTCGGTGCCCCACAGGACGATCGCCACGGTTTCCGGAAGGCCGTTGCCGTCCTCCGCATGCCGGGCCAGCAGGCGTTCGGCCTGCCGTGCGCCATCCCGGACGGCGAAGGCCGATGGGATCTTGAAGGGGTCGAAGCCGTGCAGGTTGCGCCCCGTCGGCAGCACCGCGGTGGTCCGCAGCAGATCGCCGCCCGGGGCGGGGCGGATATAGCCGCCATCGAGGGCATGCAGGATCGCGGGCAATTCGGGGTCTGTCGCAAGCAGCGCCTCAAGCCGCGTGCGCTCGGCCGGATCGGTGACGCCCGCGGCGTCCAACGTCTCGGCACGCTGCTGGCGGTTCAGCACCTCCCCGATCACATGCAGGCCGTGCGGGATCAGCGTGTATTCCAGTTCGAGCAGGGCTTCCGTCATCCGGATCACGCGGCCCTGCCATTCCTCCGCCGGCCAGGCCGGCTCCGCCGCCGCGAGATCCACGGCCGAGGCCTGCGCCTGCACGAGTTCCGCCAGCGACTGCCGGACGGCGGGATCGCATTCCGGATCCAGCCCGCGCCAGCGATCGAGCGACGCCTTCAGGTCAAGCAGGCCGCGATAGAGCCCGGCATTGGCGACCGGCGGCGTCAGGTAGGAAATCAGCGCGGCACCGGCGCGGCGCTTGGCCAGCATGCCTTCCGACGGGTTGTTGGAGGCATAGAGATAGAAGTTTGGCAGGTCGCCGATCAGCCGGTCGGGCCAGCATTCGGCCGACAGCCCGGCCTGCTTGCCCGGCATGAATTCCAGCGCGCCATGGGTGCCGAAATGCAGCACGGCATGGGCGCCGAAATCCTCGCGGATCCAGCGGTAGAAGGCGCTGAAGGCATGGGTGGGCGCGAAGCCACGTTCGAACAGCAGGCGCATCGGGTCGCCTTCCCAGCCGAAGCCGGGCTGGATGCCGATGAACACATTGCCGAACTGCGCGCCGAGGACATGGATCGTCGCGCCATCCGATTGCGCGCGGCCGGGCGCCGGGCCCCATTGCCGCTCGATCTCCGCCAGATAGGGCTCGCGGCGAACATGGTCGTCGGCGCCGATGCGCGCGGCGATATTCGCGATGCTGCCGAACTCTGCGGCATTGCCCTGCAGCACGCGGTCGCGCAGTGCGTCCACGCTGTCGGGCACTTCTACGCCATAGCCAGCGGCTTCCATCGCGCGCAGCGTGTTGTGCAGGGATTGGAAGACGCCGAGATAGGCGGCCGTGCCGATATTGCCGGCATTGGGCGGGAAGCTGAACAGCACCATCGCAACCTTGCGGTCGCGCCGCTGCGACCGCCGCAGCGCGACCAGCCGCGCCACGCGTTCCGCCAGGCGGCCCGCGCGTTCGGGATGCGCGCGCATGTCCCGCGCGCTACCGGCCCCGTCGCAGTTCCCGCAGGGAACCTCGCAACCGCAGCGGCCGCCATAGGTCATCGGCCAGATGCCGCCATCGAGCTCCGGGATCGCGACCATCATCGTCGCCTCGACCGGCAGCAGCCCGCGCGGATCGGCCTGCCATTGCCGCATCGTCTGGAATTCCAGCGGATGCGCGCTGACATAGGGCACGTCGAGCTTCGCCAGCAGCTCCTCAGCCGCATGGGCGTCGTTGTAGGCAGGGCCACCAACCAGCGAGAAGCCGGTGAGCGAGACCACCGCATCCACCGCCGGCACACCATCCTTCATGAAGAAGCGTTCGACCGCCGGACGGTTGTCGAGGCCGGAGGCGAAAGCGGGCACGACCCGCAGCCCGCGCGCTTCCAGCGCGGCGATCACGCCGTCGTAATGCGCGGCGTTGCCGGCCAGCACATAGCTTCGCATGATCAGCAGCCCGACCGTGCCGCCCCGTCCCGCCTGCGGCAGCTGGTCCAGCCTTTCCGTCACGCGGCCAGCAAGCCTTGGATGGTAGAGGCCGACATCCGGGTAATGCTCGGGGGGTGCCACCTTCAGCGTGCCGGCCAGCGCCTTGTGCGGCCCGGCCGCGTAGCGGTTGACCAGCAGGCGGACCATGTTGGCTAGGTTCGCGCGGCTGCCGGCCAGCCAGTATTGCAGCGCGAGGAAATAGGCCCGCACATCCTGCGCCGTGCCGGGGATGAAGCGCAGCAGCTTCGGCAGCTCCCGCAGCATCTTCATCTGCTTCTGGCCCGACGAACCGCCCCCCTTCTTGGCGCCGCGCAGCTTCTTCAGCAGCCCCATGATGCCGGTGGCCTCGGCGCCCATGTCGAAGCGGCCGATCCGGGTGAGCTTCATCACCTCCCCGGCCGAGAGCATGCAGACCATGGCGGCGCAATGGTCGCGCCGCGCCGCGAGCGCGGGCAACACGGCCTTGATGTGGTCCTCCAGGAACAGCATGGACGCCACGACGATGTCGGCCCGTGCGATATCGGCGAGGCATTCGGCCAGCGCCTGCTCATCGCTGGCCCATTCATCGGCGGCGTGGACGTTCAGATCGAGGCCCGGGATCTCGCGCCGCAGATCGCCGCGCGCATGCACCATCGCGCTTGCCAGGTGGCTGTCCATCGTGACGACGACAACGCGCATGCCACCGCCAGAGCCCTGGACGGGACCGCTCCGGGCAACGGGGATGCTGCCGTCAGCGGGCATAATGCGCCTTCGCGTCGTAGAGGGTTTCGAGGGTGATGGTCGCGATCCCGCGCTCCGCCGCGAAGCGTTCGGTGTTGCGACGCGCCTTGCCGCGCACGAAGAAGGGAATCTTCTTCAGCTCGCGCTCAGCCTCGGCGCCCCAGGACAGGGAAGGGTCGCCCGCAGCGGCGTGGGGAGTCACCACTGCGGGCGCGGGCAAGGGTGGCGCGGCGGGCGCCTCCCCGCTGCCCATCTCGTCATCCGCCTTGCCGCCCGAATCCGGGCGCTGCGGCGCGGAAGCGCCGAGGTGCGAAGGCGTCGCATCGTCGTTGAACTCGAAATCCTCGCGGAACATCGTGAGCAGATGTTCCTCCAGGCCCATCATCAGCGGATGGACCCAGGTGTCGAACAGCACATTCGCACCCTCGGGCCCCATCTGCGGGGAATGGCGGGCGGGAAAATCCTGCACATGCACGGGCGCTGAGATGACGGCGCAGGGAATGCCGAGCTTCTTGGCGATATGCCGCTCCATCTGCGTGCCGAGCACCAGTTCCGGCTGCAGCGCGGTAATCGCCTGTTCGACATCCAGATAGTCGTCGGTGATCAACGGCTCGACGCCATAGATCTTCGCCGCCTCGCGCAGTTCGCGCCCGAATTCGCGGCTGTAGGTGCCAAGCCCCACCACCTCGAAGCCCAGCTCATGCTGCGCGACATGCGCGGCCGCGATCGCATGCGTCGCATCGCCGAACACGAAGACCCGCTTGCCGGTCAGGTAGGTGCTGTCGACGGATTTGGAGTACCACGGCATCCGCGACTCCGCGCCGGCTGCAGCCTCCGGCAGGCCGGCGAGCGCGGCGACTTCCGCGATGAAGCGGCGCGTGGCGCCGACTCCGATCGGGATGACGGTGGTGGAAGGCTGCCCGAAGCTCCGCTTCAGCCAGGACGCCGCCTGGCCCGCGATTTCGGGATACAGCACGACGTTGAAATCGGCATCGCCCAGCCGCGCGAGATCGGCCGGCGTGGCGCCCATCGGCGCCGCGACCGACACCTCGATCCCCATATCCCCGAGGAGTCGGGTGATCTCCGCCACGTCGTCGCGGTGACGGAAGCCGAGCGCGGTGGCGCCCAGCAGATTGCAGCGCGGCGCGCGGCTAGGGTCGCGCGGCGCGCGCTTCGTGCCCGGCGGCGGCGCATGCGGGCCGGCGCAGGCGCGGACCAGCTGGTAGAAGGTCTCCGACGCGCCCCAGTTTTCCTTGCGCTGGTAGGAAGGCAGTTCGAGCGGCACGACGGGAATGGGCAGGCCGAGGGTGCGGGCGAGGCCACCCGGATCGTCCTGGATCAGTTCCGCCGTGCAGGACGCGCCGACCAGCATCGCCTGCGGCGCGAAGCGCGCATGGGCATCGAGCACCGCGGCCTTGAACAGCTCCGCCGTGTCGCCGCCCAGGTCGCGGGCCTGGAAGGTCGTGTAGGTCACCGGCGGCCGTGCCGCGCGGCGCTCGATCATCGTGAAGAGCAGGTCCGCATAGGTATCGCCCTGCGGTGCATGCAGCACGTAGTGGACGCCGCGCATCGCGGTGGCGATTCGCATGGCGCCCACATGGGGCGGGCCTTCATAGGTCCACACCGCGAGCTGCATGCTACAGTTCCAACCTGGTGCGCCGGTCCAGCGGGCGGGCGAACAGGCCGGCAAGGTCGCCAGCCTGATCGTAGCCATGGATCGGGGTGAAGACGAGCTCGATCGACCACTTGGTCGTGAAGCCCTCCGCCTCCAGCGGATTGGCCAAGCCCAGACCACAAACCGTCAGGTCCGGCCGCGCGGCGCGGCAGCGGTCGAGCTGCCGGTCCACATGCTGGCCTTCGGACAGCTGGATACCCGCCGGCAGCAGCGCGAGCTCTTCCGCCATGTGCTGCCGGTGGAGATAGGGCGTGCCCACCTCGATCGGCCGCATGCCCAATTCGCGCGCCAGGAAGCGCGCGAGGGGAATCTCCAACTGGCTGTCAGGGAAGAAGAAGATGCTCTGCCCTTCCAGACGGGCGCGATGGCGCTTCAGCGCCGCGCGGGCACGCGCCTCGCCGGGCTCGGTCACCTCGCGGATCCGGGCCTCCGGCGTGTTCCACACTTCCGCCGCCGCGCGCAGCCAGGCCGTCGTGCCCTCCGCGCCCAACGGGAAGGGGGCAGCGATGCGGGTGGCACCGCGCGCTTCCAGGCAGCGCGCCGTGTCGCCCAGGAAGGGCTGCGCGAGCAGGAAGCGCGTGCCCGGCCCTACCGCCGGAAGCTCTGCCGCCCGGCGACCGGGCAGGAAGCGCACGGGGCCGACGCCGAGGGCCGCGAAATGCCGCAGCATCTGGTCCTCGACCACCTCGGCCAGCGCGCCGACGACCAGCAGCGACCGCGCGGTGCCGGGCTCGGCGGGCATTTCGGGGACCAGCGCCGCGAGGCAGGCATCCTCGCCCTGGGTGAAGGTGGTCTCGATGCCGCTGCCCGAATAGTTCAGCACCCGCACCTTCGGGGAGAAGCGCCCCGAGAGGCGCTGCGCCGCGCGGGAGAGATCGAGCTTGATGACCTCCGACGGGCAGGAGCCGACGAGGAACAGCATCCGGATGTCGGGGCGCCGTTCCAGCAGCCGCGTGACCACGCGGTCCAGCTCGTCATTGCAATCCGCCAGTCCCGCCAGGTCGCGTTCGTCGATGATGGCCGTGGCGAAGCGCGGTTCCGCAAAGATCATCACGCCAGCCGCGGATTGCAGCAGATGCGCGCAGGTGCGGCTGCCCACCACCAGGAAGAAGGCATCCTGGATCTTGCGGTGCAGCCAGACGATTCCGGTCAGGCCGCAGAAGACCTCGTGCTGCCCCCTCTCGCGCAGGACCGGCGCCGTGGTGCAACCGGTGGCGGCGGAGGGGTCGGCGGCGAGGCTCATGTGGCGCGCATTCCGCCGAGCGCCGTGGACCGCGCTTCCTGCAGCCGCGCCGCGCGCAGCTTCAGGACGAATTGCGTCGCGTTGATCAGGTAGGCGGCATAGGCGGCCAGCGCGAGCAGCATCTGCCCCTGCGCCTCACCGATCCCGAACAGCACCGCCGCGAGGTAGAGCGTGTGCAGCGCCAGGACCAGCATGCTGAACACGTCTTCCCAGTAGAAGGCCGGCGCGAAGAGGTAGCGGCCAAAGACCCGCTTCTCCCAGATGCAGCCGGTCACCATGATGGCGTAGAGGATCAGCGTCTTGACCACGACGGATGCGGTCGCGGCCGCGAAGCCCTCGCCGGTGGCGAGATAGCGCGCCACCAGCGCCAGGCTCACCAGGAACACGGCGAACTGGACGGGGGCGAGGACGCCCTGCACCAGCGTCCAGGGGGAGGCATCCCGGCGCTGCCGTTCCTCCGGCGTGTAGAGCACAGGCCCCCCATGCTCCCCGCGTGGGTGCCGGCGCCCGGAGGCAGCCCCCCAGGGGGCCCCGTCCAGGGCGTCGAGCAGACCAGCAAAGCGGCGCGTCGTAAGCATTGCTTGACAACCCCTGGTCAATGGCAGTCCGCTGGCGTCTGCCCGGAATGTCCCTCCGAGCGAAGGGAACGATTGCGATGCACCAGCAGGTGTCCGCGGTCTGGCTCTGCAGCGAGGCGGGGATCCATCGTCATCTTGTCCCCCACGCCGCGCTTCGAGTGGGGAGGCTAGTAAGGGCAACGGGCGAGTGTCAAGCGTGATTGACGTAAATCAGGATTGACATTCGAGGCGCCACATCTGACAGTCGCTTTACGGGAGAGGCCTATGACCTCGAAGACCCCAACACCTGGAGACACCCGGCCCGACATGTCCGACAGAGGACCGTTCCCAGCAGCTGCGATCGGCGAAGGCCTCCGGGCCGGGCGCGGCCTGTCGGCGTTCCTCCTGGACGTGCCGGCTGACCGGGCGGGGCGGCATCCCGCCTCCGACCATCGGCGCGTGGCCGTGCTGGCACGGGCGCTGGAATCGGAGGTGATCCCCCGGCTGGTGTTGTCGCGTCATGCCGGTGCATCTCAGCCGCAGCGCAGCGACCCGACGCTGCCCGGGCCGACCGCCGGGGATGTGGAGACGCTCGCGGCCCATGCCGCCCGTGGCGACCAGGCGGCGGCCAGCGAATTGGTCGGCGCCTTGCGGGCGCGCGACGTCCCGCTTGAGCGCATCTATCTGGAATTGTTCGCGCCCGCGGCGCGCCATCTCGGCGCCCTGTGGGAAGCAGATCGCTGCGACTTCGCCAGCGTGACCATCGGGCTGTGCTGCCTGCAGCAGCTGTTGCTGGACAACAGCCGCTCCTTCGGCCGCTCGCACGGAAGGCACCATGAGGAGCGGCGCGTGCTGCTGGCGCCGGTGCCGGGCGAACAGCACAGCTTCGGCCTGGTGATGGTGGGGGAATTCTTCCGCCGCCAGGGCTGGGATGTGTGCAGCGCGACCGGCGCAAGCGCGGGCGAACTCGCCGCGACGGTTCGCCAGCAATGGTTCAGCATGGTCGGCCTGTCGCTGGCCGGCGAATGCCGCCTGGAAGCGCTGGCGAGCCTGATCCGCGAGATCCGGCGCGCGTCGCGCAATAAGCAGATCGGGATCATGGTGGGCGGGCGTGCCTTCACGGAACAGCCCGAACTGGCCGCGCTGGTCGGCGCGGACGCCACGGCGAACGACGGCCTGCAGGCGGTCCTGAAGGCCGAGACCCTTCTGAGCCTGCTGGTGCAGGAGACCTGAATCCAGCCATCCGGCTGGTTGTCTGTGCGTATCGGGTTGCGACTGGAGACCTGGAGGAAGGTTCTACAATGCGGTCCCCGGGGATGAAGGACGGGATGCGGCGTGAAAGCGTTCAGAGCCCCACGGATATCGCTTGGACACCTCGATGCGGAAACCGCAGCCGGGTTGGTCATCGCATCCGCGGACATCACCCTCGTGCTGGATGAGGACGGCGCCATCCGCGACGTCGGCTTCGGCAATGATGACCTCGCGCGCGACCTCGACGTCGCGCAGAGCTGGGTGGGCCGCGCCTGGATCGACACCGTCGCCAACGAAAGCCGCACCAAGGTGCAGGCGCTGCTCGCTGGCACCGAACAGAATGGCGAGCCGCGCTGGCGGCATGTGAACCATCTGTCGCGCGAAGGCAGCGTCTTTCCCATCCTCTGCTCGGTGTCCTCGCTCGGCCAATCGGGCCGGCGCGTTGTGTTCGGGCGGGATCTGCGGCCGCTATCGCAGCTCCAGCAGCGCCTGGTCGAGGTCCAGCAATCGATGGAGCGCGATTATTCGCGCCTTCGTCAGGCGGAGACGCGCTACCGGCTGCTGTTCCAGATGTCGGGGGATCCGCTGCTGGTCCTCGATGCGGAATCGGTCCGCGTGCTGGAGGCGAATCCGGCGGCGCAACGCCTCTTCGCCGGCAGCGCGCGACGCCTGCAGGGCCGCCCCCTGCCCGAGCTCGTGCTGGCCGAAGACCGGCCCGCCCTGCTCGCCACTCTCCGCAGCACCGGCCGCACGAATGAGGTGCGGGCCCGGCTGGCGGAAGACGGGCCCGAGATCCTGCTCTCGGCCTCCACCTTCCGGCAGGAAGGCGCGCTGCTGATCCTCATTCGCCTGGAAACCCCGCAAGGGGATGCCGACTCCGGCGAAGCCGGGGAAGCGCGGGCGCGGCTGCTCAAGGTGGTGGAGGGCGTGCCCGACGCCTTCGTCGTCGCCGATGGCGAAGCGCGCGTCGTCAGCGCCAACCCGGCCTTCCTGGACATGGTCCAGGTCGCGTCGGACGAACAGCTGCGCGGCACGCCGCTCGACCGCTGGCTCGGTCGCCAGGGCGTCGAGTTCGAGGTGCTGCTGGCCACGCTGCGGAATCGCGGCTCCATCCGGCTCTACAACAGCGCCATCCGCGGTGATCTCGGCGCGGTGACGGAAGCCGAGGTGTCCGGCACCATCGTGATCTCGGGCGGGCAGACCTTCTACGGCTTCGCCATCCGCGATGTGGGCCCGCGCATCCGGCCCGCCACGCGCGCCCCCGAAGGCAGCGCGCGCACGGTCGAGCAACTGGCGGAGCTGATCGGCCGCGTGCCGCTGCGCGACCTGGTACGGGAAGCCACGGACGCCATCGAGCGTCTCTGCATCGAAGCCGCGCTGGAGTTGACGGGCGACAACCGCGCCTCCGCCGCCGAGATGCTCGGGCTGAGCCGCCAGAGCCTTTATGTGAAGCTGCGTCGCTACGGCCTCGGCGATCTCGGCGCCGAAGACGGCGCGGAAGGCTAGGCACGCGATGGCCGCCCCCCTCTCGCGACCGGCACTCGGCGCTGCACGCCCCTCGGCGGCGGTGATCCTGGAATTGCTCAAGCCGATCACCTGGTTCCCGCCGATGTGGGCCTTCGGCTGCGGCGTCGTCGCATCCGGCGCGGCGCTGGCGGAGGCCTGGCCGCTGGCGCTGGCCGGCATCCTGCTGGCCGGCCCGCTGGTCTGCGGGATGAGCCAGGCGGTGAATGACTGGTTCGACCGCCATGTCGATGCGGTGAACGAACCGCAGCGGCCGATCCCGTCCGGGCGCATGCCGGGGCGCTGGGGGCTTTATGTCGCCATCGGCTGGACGCTGGTCTCGCTGGCGGTCGGCGCCTTCCTCGGCCCCTGGGGTTTCGCGGCCACGGTTCTCGCGGTGATCCTCGCCTGGGCCTACAGCGCGCCGCCGCTCCGGCTCAAGCAGAACGGGTGGTGGGGCAACCTGGCCTGCGGGCTCAGCTACGAGACGCTGCCCTGGATCACCGGCGCCGCGGTGCTGTCGGCCGCCGCGCCGGATCCGCGGCTGGTGGCCATCACGCTGCTCTATGGGCTCGGCGCGCATGGCATCATGACGCTGAACGACTTCAAGTCGATCGAGGGCGACCGACGCTTCGGCGTCGATTCGCTGCCGGTGCTGCTCGGCGCGGACCGCGCGGCGCGCGTGGCCTGCTGGGTGATGGCGGTGCCGCAGGCCCTGGCCGCGATGCTGCTGGCCTATTGGGGCCACGGCATGGCGGCGGCGATGATTGCCGCGCTGCTCGGGCTGCAGGGCTTGGCCATGCGCCGCTGGCTGCGCGATCCGCGCGCGCTGGCGCCCTGGTACAATGGCGCGGGCGTGACGCTGTATGTGGCGGGGATGATGGCCTGCGCCGTGGCACTCGCCCCAGGGGGCGCCCGATGAGCCGGACTGCCCCTTCGCTTGGCTGGCTCGGCATCCTTCGGCTCGGGCTGGTGCAGACCTCGCTGGGTGCGATCGTCGTGCTGACCACCGCTGCGCTGAATCGGGTGATGGTGATCGAGCACGCCCTGCCGGCCATGATTCCGGGCGCGCTGGTGGGGCTGCATTACGCGGTGCAGATGATGCGGCCACGCATGGGGCACGGATCGGACCAGGGTGGGCGGCGCACGCCCTGGATCATTGGCGGCATGGCGGTGCTGGCCATGGGCGGGGTGCTGGCGGCGGTCGCCACGGCCTGGATGGGCACGGCGCTGATCCCAGGGCTGTTGCTGGCGGTGGTGTCCTTCCTGCTGATCGGGATCGGCGTCGGCGCGGCGGGGACATCGCTGCTGGTGCTGCTGGCCGCGCGGGTCGCCCCCAGCCGCAAGCCGGCGGCGGCTTCGATCGTTTGGATCATGATGATCGCGGGCTTCGTCGTCACCACCGCGACCACGGGGCGGCTGCTCGATCCCTATTCGGGCGAAAGGCTGGTCGCCGTCACCGCCGGCGTGGCGCTGATCGCCTTCCTGCTGAGCGTGCTGGCCGTCGCCGGCATCGAAGGACGTATGCCGGCCCGCAGGGCGGATGCGCCGGCGCCGACCCGCTTCGGCGTGGCGCTACGCGAGGTCTGGGCGGAGCCGGTCGCGCGGCATTTCACGATCTTCGTCTTCGTCTCGATGCTGGCCTACAGCGCGCAGGACCTGATCCTGGAACCCTTCGCGGGCGCGGTCTTCGGCATGACGCTTGGCGAATCGACGCGGCTGTCCTCGGTGCAGCATGGCGGCGTGCTGGCGGGGATGATCGCGGTGGCGGTGATCGGCACGCTGGCCAAGGGCGGCATCCGCGTGCTGCGCGGCTGGATCATCGGCGGCTGCATCGGCGTCGCCGGCATGCTGGTGGCGCTGGCCTTCGCGCATACGGGCGGCGCGTCCTTCCCGCTCCAGACCGCCTTCTTCCTGCTCGGCGTCGGGAATGGCGCCTTCGCGGCGGCGGCCATCGCGGCGATGATGCAGCTGGTCGCCATCGGCCGTCAGGGCCGCGACGGCGTGCGGATGGGCATGTTCGGCGCGGCGCAGGCCATCGCCTTCGGGCTCGGCGGCTTCCTGGGCACCGTCATCCTCGATCTCGGGCGCCTGGCCACCGGCAGCGCGACGGGCGGCTACAGCGTGGTGTTCCTGCTGGATGCGGGGCTGTTCCTCGTCGCGGCGCTGCTCGCGCTGCGGATCGGGCAGCCCGCGCGCATCCAGCGTGATGATTTCGGCCATGCCGCACCGGCGGCGTCTTGAGGGAGGAGACGGCATGACCACCGAGACATTCGATGTGGTGGTGGTGGGCGGCGGCCCATCGGGCGCGACCGCGGCCTATGACCTCGCCAGCAAGGGCCGCAGCGTGCTGCTGCTCGACAAGGCGGGGCGCATCAAGCCTTGCGGTGGCGCGATCCCGCCGCGCCTGATCCGCGACTTCGCCATCCCGCAGGACCTTCTGGTCGCGCGCATCACCTCCGCGCGCATGGTCTCGCCGACCGCGAAGGAAGTGGACATGCCGATCGACACCGACGGCTATGTCGGCATGGTGGACCGGGAGGTCTTCGACGAATACCTGCGCGAACGCGCGGCCGATGCCGGGGCTGTGCGCGCCACCGGCAGCTTCGAGACGCTGTCGCGCGATGCGGACGGCACCGCTGTCGTCGAGTATCGCCCGAAGGGGGCGGCGGATGGCGCGCCGCTGGAACGAGTGCGCGCGCGGCTGGTGGTCGGTGCCGATGGCGCGCGCAGCCAGGTGGGCAAGCAGGCCGTGCCCGGCGCCGACAAGGTGAAATGCGTCTTCGCCTATCACGAGATCGTCGAGGCGCCGCAGGACGAGGTCCGCAGCTACGACGCCAATCGCTGCGACGTCTATTACCAGGGCAAGCTCTCGCCGGATTTCTACGCCTGGATCTTCCCGCACGGAAAGACGGTCAGCATCGGCACGGGCTCGATGCACAAGGGCTTCTCGCTGCGCGGTTCGGTGGCGGAACTTCGCAAGGCGACCGGCTTCGACAAGGTCCGCACGCTGCGCCACGAAGGCGCGCCGATCCCGCTGAAGCCGCTGAAGAAGTGGGACAATGGGCGCGACGTGCTGCTGGCCGGCGATGCCGCGGGCGTGGTCGCGCCGGCCTCCGGCGAAGGGATCTACTACGCCATGCTCGGCGGGCGTCTGGCGGCCGATGCGGCAGAGGAATTCTGCCGCACCGGGCAGGCCGCAGCACTCGGCCTCGCGCGCAAGCGCTTCATGAAGCAGCACGGGCGCGTCTTCTGGATCCTCGGGATCATGCAGTACTTCTGGTACTCGTCGGACAAGCGCCGCGAGAAATTCGTCAAGATCTGCGAGGACAAGGACGTCCAGCGCCTGACCTGGCAGAGCTACATGAACAAGGAACTCGTGCGCCGCGACCCGATGGCGCATGTGCGGATCTTCTTCAAGGACCTAGCCCACCTGTTCGGATTCGCGCGGGCATGATGCGCCTCGCCCGTGCCGATGATGATTGCGGAGCCTCCACGCAATGAAGCTTTCCTCGCTCGATCAGCCGATCGGCGTGCTGCCGGCCTCCGCCGGCCAGCGCCATCGCCACGGCACCTCGCGTCTGCTTCCCCTCCGGGTCGGCACGCGCGGATCGCCGCTCGCGATCTGGCAGACGCGGCATTTCCTGTCCCTCATCACGCGCGTCTGCCCGCTGCTGCGGGAAGTGGACGCCTTCGAGGAGCATGTGATCGCGACCAGCGGCGACAAGCTGCTGGACCGGCGGCTGGCGGATATCGGCGGCAAGGGTCTCTTCGCGAAGGAAATCCATGAAGCGCTGACGGATGGCCGGATCGATTTCGCCGTCCACAGCCTGAAGGACCTGGAGACGGAGCTGCCGCCCGGCATCGTGCTGGCCTGCACGCTGCGGCGCGAGGATCCGCGCGACGCCATCATCCTCGGCCCGACCTGCCGGGCGCCTGACAGCGCCGATCCTTACGCCTGCCTGCCGCAGGGCGCGCTGGTCGGCACCGCCTCCGTCCGCCGGCAGAGCCAGATGCTGCATGCGCGCCCCGACCTGCGTGTGGAGGTGATCCGCGGCAATGTCGGCATGCGCCTGTCGAAGGTCCGCGCCGAAGGCGGCCCGCAGGCCTCGCTGCTCGCCCTGGCGGGCCTTCGGCGGCTTGAGCTCGAACAGGAAGCGGGTGTCATCCTCGATCCCGAAACGATGGTGCCGGCAGCCTGCCAGGGCATCGTCGGCGTCACCGTCCGTGCGGATGATGTCGAGCTGCGCGAGTTGCTCTCGGTGATCGAGGATCGCGAATCGGCCATCGCCAGCGCCGCGGAACGCGCGCTGCTCGGCGAACTCGACGGCTCCTGCCGCACGCCGATCGGCGGGCATGCGCGCCTGACGGCCGATGGCGGCGTGAATCTGACCGGGCTGGTCGCGCGCGCCGATGGGACCTTCCTGCTGAAGCGGCGCCTGTCCGGCGCCGCCGCCGATGCCGCCCGGCTGGGGCGCGAATTGGCGATGCAACTGCGGAAGGAAGCCCCGGCCGACGTCTTCGGCTGAGTGCGATCACCCACCGGGCGGGAAATCCGCCGGGCGGGTGGCATGGCGGCGCCGGGCTTTCAGCCGCGCCGCCGCCTCCGCCACCGCCGGCGCCAGCAGCAGCGGCGCGGTGAGCAGCGCCAGGATGCCGAAGCCCGCGCCCCAGGCGCGGCCACCCAGGACGAAAGCAAAACCCGCCAGCGTCCAGGTCGCGGCATTGGCGCCGAAGCCGATGGCGAACAGCCAGCGCAGCCGCTTCAGGCGACGCGCGCGGGCTTCCGGGTCTTCGCGGGCGGTAAAGGCACGGCCGGCGGCCCCAACCTCGTAGAGCCGCCGTTCATCCACCCGAAAGGGTGGCTCGCCGCTCAGCGGCGGATCACCACGAAGGGCAGCGGTCGGCCCTGCTTCCGCGCGCGCCGGATTCGCCACCAGATCGAGCCCGCGCCGATGGCGCCCGCCACGATCAGCACCGGCAGCGCGAGGGCCGCGAACAGGATCGCAACCGCCGCCAGCACGATCCCGCCGGTGGCCAGCGCGACCAGCAGGGCGACGCCGCCGACCCGGCCCAGCACGCGGTCGAGCTTCCCCGGCGCCGGCGGGGGCGGCGGTTCCCGGAATTCCCCTTCCGGGGTCATGTCGAGGAGGATCGGACGGCGCTGCGGGTCCATGATGAACCGGATGTTGCCCGCATCGGGCCCGGGTTCAAGGCCCATGCCGCCTGCGGGCAGCGCCGGCAGCGTCAGGCCGCCGCGGCCATGGCCTGGTTCGCGTCGGCCAGCAGCCGGAAACTCGCCTGGCGGGCGGCGGGGTCGTGGCAGGGGGTGAGCACCGCCACCTCCTCCGCGCCATGCGCGGCCGCAACCGCCGCCAGCTTGGCCAGCACCTGCTCCGGCGCCCCAACCAGGGCGCGGGCGCGCATCCGTTCCACCTTCGCCTGCTCCGCCTCGGAATAGGGATAGGCTTCCGCCTCCTCCGCCGAGGGTAGCGGCGGGTAGATCCCCCGGTCGCGCGACAGCCGCCAGAGCTCGCGGGACCGGAACAGCCGCCAGGCCTCCGCCTCGGTCTCGGCGGTGATGGCGAAGACGGCGAGCGCAGCCTGCGGCGCCTGCAGACGGCCGGGCTGGGGCCGGAACCCGTCGCGGTAGAGCGCCATCGCCTCCTCGCTGCCGCGACCGTCGGTGATGAAGTGGGCGAAGCAATAGGGCAGGCCGAAATAGGCCGCGAGCTGCGCGCCGAAATCCGAACTGCCGAGGATCCAGGGCTCCGGCCGCGTCGGGATCTCGGGCTGGGCCCGCACCTGGGCGAAGGGGTGGTTCACCGGCAGCCCTTCCCCCAGCCAGCCGAGCAATTCCTGCACCTGCTGCGGAAAGCGGTCCCCTGCCTCGGCGGCGTTCGGGTTCAGCGCATAGGCGGTCCGCCCATCGGAGCCCGGCGCGCGGCCGACGCCGAGGTCGATGCGGCCGGGCGCGATCGCCTCCAGCACCCGGAACTGCTCGGCGACCTTCAGGGCCGAATAATGCGGCAGCATGACGCCCGCGCTGCCGACGCGGATGCGCCGCGTGGTGGCCGCGATGGCGGCGATCAGGATCTCCGGCGCCGTGCCGGCGTGGGAGGCGCTGTTGTGATGCTCCGCCAGCCAGTAGCGCCGGTAGCCCCAGCCATCGGCCAGGCGCGCGAGGGCCAAGGTCTCCCGGATCGCCTCGGCCGGGCCGCGGCCGGATGCGACGGTGGATTGATCGAGGATGGACAGGGCGAGCGTCATGCCGATACCTCCCACCCCAAGGTGGGGCGATCAAGCGCCGCCGTCGAGCCCGGGGGGCCGCATGTCATCGAACGACGAGGCGTTCATGCGCCACGCCATCGCCCTGTCGCGGCGCGGCATGGAAGGCGGCGCGGGCGGCCCCTTCGGCGCCGTGGTGGTGAAGGACGGAGAGGTGGTGGCGGAAGGGTGGAACCAGGTCACCTCCACCAACGACCCGACGGCCCATGCGGAGGTGGTGGCGATCCGCCGCGCCTGCACGGCGCTCGGCCGCTTCGACCTGCGGGGCGCCGTGCTCTACACCAGCTGCGAGCCCTGCCCGATGTGCCTCGCGGCGGCCTATTGGGCGCGGGTCGATGCGGTGGTCTATGCCAATGCGCGCGACGAGGCCGCGGCGATCGGCTTCGACGACCAATGGCTCTACGACGAGGTGCCGAAAGCCATCGAGGCGCGATCCCTGCCGATGCGCCGCCTGCTGGGCGCCGAGGCGCTGGAGGTCTTCGCGGCCTGGGCGAAGAAGCCGGACAAGATCGCGTATTGAATAGTGTGGCGGCGACCGGTTCGCCGCCCGCACCGCTAGACGGCGACCCGCCCAAAAATCGCCGTCAGCAGCATGAACAGCGCGCCGCCCGCCAGGAAGCCCACCAGCGTGCCGTTGATGCGGACATATTGAAGATCCTTGCCGACGCGCAGCTCGATCTTCTCCGTCACCGTCGCGGTGTCCCAGCCGCGCACCACGCCCGCGATGAATTGCGCCAGCTGCGCGCGGGCATTCGGCAGCAGCGTCACCAGCACGCCTTCCGCCGCGCGGTTCAGCCGGGCGCGCGCCGTCTCGTCCTCCGCCAGCACGTGGCCGAGATTGCCGAGCATCCCCGCCAGCACCTGCACCGTCCGCCCATCCGGCTTCGCCGCATCCTGGGCCAGCGCATCCCGCAGCCGGGTCCAGACATCGCCCAGCCAAGTCGCAACGGCGGGGTGGCGCAGCGCGTCCCGCACCGCGCGGCCAATGGCGGCGGCGCGTTCGGGGTCCTGTTCCATCCGCGCGATCTCGGCCCGCACCCAATCCTCGAAGGCCTGGCGCAGATCGCTGTCGCCGGGCTCGACGCGGTCGAGTTCAGCGTTCAGCGCGCCCAGCACGCGCCGCGCGATGGCCGCCCCCGCGATCCAGCCGACCAGCGATCCGCCCTCGGCGCGGACCCGGGCCTCGATGACGGTGCGCAGCTGGTCTTCCTTCGCCGTCAGCACGACCTTGAGCTGGCCGAGCGCCAGCCCGAACACCTCCTGGTGCCGCCCGCCCTCGATCAGGGCGGTCAGCGCGCGGGCGATCACCTGCGCGGCGCCGGGGCCGCCGGCCAGGCGCGGGACCAGACGCGTCAGCAGCCGGGCCGCGCGCCCGTCCTCCAGGCTCGCGAGCACCCGCGGCATGGCCTGGGCCAAGGCGATGGCGGCCGGGCGTACGGCCTCGGGATCGGCCAGGAAATCCTTCAGGATGCGCGCGAGGTCGAGCTTCGCCAGGACGCGCCGCACCTCGTCCTCGGTGAAGACATGGTTGGCGACGAAATTGCCCAAGCCCCGCCCGAGGCGTTCCTTCTGCGCCGGGATGATCGCGGTATGGGGGATCGGCAGGCCGAGCGGGTGGCGGAACAGCGCGGTCACCGCGAACCAATCCGCCAGCCCCCCCACCAGCCCCGCCTTGGCCGAGGCCTGGAGCAGATCGGTCCCATAGCCCGGCGGCAGCCAATAGGTGCCGATCACCAGCCCGCCCATGCCGGCCAGCAGCCCGGTGGCCCAGCCCCGCTGACGGCGCAGCGCGGCGCGCATCGCCTCCTCGGGGTCCGGTTGGGGGGGAAGGGAAGGGGGAGTGTCGGGTCTGCCCTGCATGCCTTGCGGAGTTAGGGTGCGGAAGAAGCTTTGCCCAGCGCCTTCGCACAGCTATAGGGATGCTACGTTATACGGTACCACGCCCCGCCTGATGCCTGTTCCCCTGCCAAACCCCCTCGACCTGTCGGCCGGCGCCGGCGCGCGGCTGCTGCTGGCGGCGGCGCTGCTTGGGCTGCTGTGGGCGGCGGTCGCCTGGGCGATGGGCTGAGAGCATGCGCGGCCCCGAACTCCGCATCGAGCACCTGACGGCGACGCATCGGCGCCACCCGGCGGTGCATCACCTCTCGGCGCGTTTCGCGCCCGGCAGCCTGACGGCCATCGTCGGGCCGAATGGCGCGGGCAAGACCACGCTGCTGCGCGCCGTGGCGGGGCTGCATCCGGTGGATGAAGGCCATGTCGCGGTCAGCCGGGCCGATGGGCAGACCGCCCGGATGGCGCTGCTGCCGCAGCAGGCCGGCATGGACCGCGCCTTCCCGATCCTCTGCCACGATGTCGTGATGCAGGGGATGTGGTCGCGGCTCGGCGCCTTCCGGGGCGCCAGCCGGCAGGATCGCGCCCGCGCGGAGGATGCGCTCGATGCCGTCGGCCTGGGCGGCTTCGCCAAGCGGGCGGTGGGGGAGATGTCGGCCGGGCAGTTCCAGCGCCTGCTGTTCGCGCGGCTGCTGGTGCAGGATGCCGACCTGATCCTGCTGGATGAGCCCTTCAACGCCGTCGATGCCCGCACCGCCGCCGACCTGCTGGCGATGCTGCAGCGCTGGCATGGCGAAGGCCGTACCGTGGTCGCGGTGCTGCACGACCTGGATCTGGTGCGCTCGGCCTTCCCGGACTGCCTGCTTCTGGCGCGCGAGAAGGTGGCCTTCGGCCCGACCGCGGAGGTGCTGAGCGCCGCCAACCGGCTCAAGGCCCGCATGATGTCGGAAGCCTGGGACGACGCCGCGCCGGCCTGCGCGGCTTGATGCTGTCCTCAGACGCCGGATGCGGCCGCGGCGCGCTGCCGCGCGCCGCCAGCATCGGTGACGGCCATGCTTGAACCCCTGTTCGGCCCCTTCGTCGAATTCAGCTTCATGCGCCGCGCCTTGGTCGGCTGCCTGGCGCTGGCCATCGCCGCGCCGCCGCTCGGCGTCTTCCTGATGCTCCGCCGCACCAGCCTGACGGCGGAGGTCCTGGCGCATGGCGTGACCCCCGGCATCGCGGCGGGCTTCCTGGTGGCGGGGCTGTCGGTGCCGGCGATGTCGCTGGGCGGGCTGGCCGCGGGGCTTGCGGTCGCGGTCGGCGCCGGGGCGCTGTCCCGCGCCACGGGCGGGCGGGAGGATGCGGCGCTGACCGCGCTCTACCTGATCGCGCTCGCGCTCGGCGTCACGATGGTGTCCCTGCGCGGAGATACCGGCGACCTGACGCATCTGCTGTTCGGCCAGGTGCTGGGCGTGGATGATGCGGCGCTGCTGATGATGGCCGGCGTCGCGACCATCACCCTGCCGGCGCTCGCCCTGGCCTGGCGGCCGCTGGCGCTCGAGACCTTCGACCCGGCCTTCGCCCGCGCGGAAGGCGCGCGGGGCGGGCTATGGCACATGCTGTTCCTGACGCTGGTGGTGCTGAACGTGCTGGCCGCCTTCCAGGCGATGGGCACGCTGATGGCCGTCGGGCTGATGATGCTGCCGGCCGTCGCATCGCGGCATTGGGCGCGGCAATTGGGGGGCATGGTCTATGCCGCGGTCGGGATCGCGGCCGCCGCCGCCGTGCTGGGGCTGCTGGCGTCCTATCACCTCGACCTGCCCTCCGGCCCGGCCATCGTGCTGACGGCGGGGCTACTCTGGGCGGTGTCGGTGCTTGTGGGGCCGGTGGATGGGCTCGTGGCGCGGCTGATCCGCCGGCCGCACCTCGCGGGCTGACGACGTCCTACTTCCCGCCCTTCCCCGACAGCCGGTCGAGCACCGCCAGCACCAGCACACCCGCGAGGAAGGAGGCGTGGATCACCAGCGCCCAGGTCACGTCGCGGTCGGTGTACTCCCTGATCTCCATGAAGATCTGCAGCAGGTGGATCGAGGAGATGGCGACCAGCGCGGTGCCGAGCTTCAGCTTCAGGTTGCCCGGATCCACCAGCGCGACCCAGGACCGCTTGCGTTCCTCCTCATCCGTCGTCAGGCGGGAGACCAGGCTGTCATAGGATGCGATGGCGACCATGATGACCAGGGACGCGACCAGCGCCGCATCCAGCAGGTGCAGCAGCTGGATCAGCACAGAGACATCGCTGGTGGTCAGCGCATTGGTCGCGAATTTCCAGAGCTTGGCGAGGAAATGCAGCGCATAGACGCCCAGCGCCACCACCAGCCCCAGGAAGAACGCCACCAGCAGCCACCGGCTGGCCAGCATGGCCTTGTCGAGAATCGAGAGCATGTCAGTCTCCGTCCCCCGTCAGATACAAGCGATACGCTCCCGGAGGGAAGCATGACCATTCGCCGCATGGCCGAGGAACAGCGCCTGTCGGGCGCCGTGGTGGGGGGCGGGCTGGTCTGGCTCGCCGGCCAGATCGCCGATGACGCGACGGCGGACACGGAAGGGCAGACCGCCGACATCCTGCGCCAGATCGACGCGCTGCTGGCCGAAGCCGGGACCGACAAGCGGGCGCTGCTGTCGGTCACCGTGGTGCTGGCCGATATCGCCGACGCGCCGGCGATGAACCGCGCCTGGGATGCCTGGCTCGACCCCGGTCACAAGCCGGCGCGCATGACGATCCAGGCGCCGCTGGTCGATCCGTCCTGGAAGGTAGAGATCACCGGGGTGGCGCTGGCGCCATAGGTGCCGCGCGGATTCGCCGCGCTGGCCTTCTGGCCCCCTCGTGGATGTGAACGGGTTGGGTCAAGGGATATCGAAGTTGGTGAGAGCGCCCCCTATCCTACGTGCCCCCCTCACCCTGCCCTCTCTCCCCTGCGGGTGGAGAGGGTCATTCACAGGGTCATTCACGGCGGATCCATCCCGTCGCCGGGTGAGGGTCGCGCTTCCGCCGCAATCGCAGCGCAACTTCGGCAGGCTGCCGGGGCGATGATGGCCTGTTGATCCGGGCTGGGTTATCGGACACCGGCGGAAGCAAAGTGGGGCTGCGATGCTGACGGAAGGGTGGCGCGGCAAGCGCGTCTTGGTCACGGGGGGCGCCGGCTTCCTCGGCAGCGGGATCTGCCACGCGCTGGCGGCCCAGGGCGCGCGGGTGGTGGCGCTCGACGCCATGGTGCCGGATGGGGGGGCGAGCCCGCTCAATCTCGAAGGCAGCAATGTGATGCTGGTGCGCGGCGACATCCGGGATGCGGAGTTGCACAGCCTCTGCCAGGGCATCGACGCGCTGTTCAACATGGCGGCCCAGACCAGCCATATGGGCGGCCAGCGCGACCCGGTCGGCGACATCGCGATCAACGCGGTCGCCCAGGTGCGGCTGATCGCGGCGATGCGGGAAGCCGCGCCGAAGGCGGCGGTGGTCCATGCCTCCACCCGGCAATTCTACGGCCGGCCGCAATACCTGCCGGTCGATGAGAAGCACATGGTCAACCCGCCCGACGCCAACGGCGTCAGCAAATGGGCCGGCGAGCAATACTGGCTGCTGGAGAACCGGGTGCATCACCGCCCCGTCGTGTCGCTCCGCCTGACCAATTGCTACGGCCCGCGCCTCCGTATCCGGGATGCGCGGCAGACCTTCCTCGGCATCTGGATCCGCCGGGTGCTGGAAGGCGAAGCCTTCGAGGTCTGGGGCGGCGAGCAGCTGCGCGACATGGCCTATCTGGACGATGTGGTGGACGCCTTCCTGCGCGCCGCGCAGCAGGCCCACCGGCCGGAGGTCGGCGGCCGTGTCTTCAACATCGGCGGCAGCCCCCCACTTTCCCTGCGCGACCTGGCCGAGCGGCTGATCGCGGCCAATGACGGAAAGGGGCGCTACGAGGTGAAGGAATTCCCCGCCGACCGCGCGCCCATCGATATCGGCAGCTTCGCCGCCGATGACCGCGCCTTCCGCGCCGCCACCGGCTGGTGGCCGCGCGTCGAGCTGGAGGACGGGTTGCGCCGCTCGCTCGACTGGTACCGCCCCCGCCTTGCAGACTACACGGCCTGAGGAGAGGCCACGCCGATGAACGCCACCACCCCCATCATCCCACAGGCCGATCCCGGCGCGGGCTACCGCGCGCAGAAGGCCGCGATCGACGCCGCCGCTTCCCGCGCGCTCGGCTCCGGCTGGTACATCCTCGGCAAGGAAGGGGAAGCCTTCGAAGCCGAATACGCCGCCTGGCAGGGGGCGGCGCGCGCGGTGGGCTGCGCCAATGGCACGGATGCGCTGACGCTCGCGCTGCGCGGCCTCGGCATCGGGCCGGGGGCGACGGTCGTCACCGTCTCCCACACCGCCGTCGCGACGGTCGCCGCGATCGAGATGGTGGGCGCTGTGCCGCTGCTGCTCGACATCGACCCCGACACCTACACGATGGATGCTGAGGAGCTGGAGGCGGTGCTGGCCGATCCGCCACCCGGCCTGCCGCCGATCCGCGCGGTGATCCCGGTGCATATCTACGGCCAGTCCTGCGACCTGGCGCCGATGCTGGCGGCCGCGCAGCGGCACGGCGTCGCGGTGATCGAGGATTGCTCCCAGGCGCATGGCGCGACCTATGCGGGGCGGAAGGTCGGCAATCTCGGGCAGGTCGCCTGCTATTCGCTCTACCCCACCAAGAACCTCGGCGCGCTGGGCGATGGCGGCGTGCTGACCACCGATGACGCGGCGCTGGCCGACCGCATCGGCGCGATCCGGCAATATGGCTGGAAGGAGCGCTACATCAGCGCCGAAGTCGGGGTGAATTCGCGCCTCGATGAGCTGCAGGCGGCGATCCTGCGCGTGAAGCTGCAGGTGCTGGACGCGAATAATGCGCGCCGGCAGGCGATCGCGGCGGCCTATGACGAAGCGCTGGCCGGTGGCCGCTTCACGCCGCCGGCGCGGCGGGCCGATTGTGGGCATGTGTTCCACCAATACGTCCTGCGGGTCGAGGACCGGGCCGCGCTGATGGCGCGGCTGCGGGCGGAAGGGGTCGCGACTGCGATCCACTACCCCTGCCCCGTCCATCTCCAGCCGGCCTATCGCGGCCGCATCGCGCTCGGCCCCGCCAACTGCGCGGAGACAGCGCGGGCGGCGGAGCAGGTGATGAGCCTTCCGATGTTCCCCGAACTGACCGACCAGCAGTTGGACCGCATCTGCACCGTGCTGCGAGCCCTGTAGGAAACGCCTGCGAAGCCGCGGCGCCGCCCGAGGTTGCATCCGATCAGGGGTGGGGCGGCAGCAGCGCAGCGATCCGCTCCAGCCCCTGATCCCGCACGCCGAGCCCCGCCAGATGGCCCAGCGTGTTGAGCAGGTAGTCGCGGTTGGGGCCCATCTGGCCGATGCCGGCCGCGATCACCGCCGCGGCGCGATCCGCCGGCAGGCGCGGCACATAGTTCCGGCTGGCGCGGTTCACCACATAGGCCACCGCCGGCACGGTCGCGCCGCCCAGATCCGCCACCCGCACCGGCACGACGCGGCGGTGATAGACCACCTCCGCCCCATCCGGCAGTTCCCGGTCATCCAGGTAGCGCAGCACCTCCGCCGCCATCGGGCCGGGCACGCGGAAGGCGAGCCCCTGGCACGCCCCGCCGCGATCCAGCCCGAGCACCAGACCCGGCCGTTCCGGCGTGCCGCGATAGCGCGTGGACCAGAGGCAGAAGCTGCGGTGCCAGCCGCGCAGCAGGGCGCGGTGCTGCCCCGCATGCTCGAAGCCCGGCCGCCAGATCAGCGACCCATAGGCGAAGACCCACATCTGCCCACAAGGGGCGAGCGGAGGGGCAAGCGGGGGGGCGAGCGGCGGGCCAAGCGCGGGTTCAGCCGGCATGGCGGGGCCGCAGGATAGGAAGGATCTGCACGGCGTTTCGGTTACGGGCTATAGGTACAGTTCCGATGGACCGAAAGACCCCTCCGCGCCGCGGGCGCCACCTGCTGCTGCTGACCCTTGTCGCCCTGGCGGCCCTTGGCGCCGGCCACGCGCTGCTGTGGCGGGCCATGGCGAGCCAGCTGGAGCAAGGCTGGCAAAGCTGGGTCCAGCTTCGCCGCGCCCAGGGCTGGCAGGTGGAGCACGCACCCCCGGTCCGGGGCGGCTGGCCCATCGCCGCGACGCTCACCCTCGACCGCCTGCGGCTGGAGGGCGCGACCGCCACGCTGCCCGGCGGGCTCGGCTTCACCGCCCAACGGGCCGTGTTGCGGGTGGAGCTGCCCTGGCTGGACCAGCTGCATGTGGATCTGCCGGGGCATCAGCGCCTGCGGCTCGGGGCGCTGGATTATCCCTTCATCGCCGATCGCCTGACCGCGACCCTGCCGCTGGAACGCGACACGCCCCCAGCCTCGGCCGAATTCGTGGCGGAGCGGCTTCGCATCGGTACCCCGGCCGGGGGGATGGAGGCCGCGCTGGCGACGCTGGCGATCAGCGGCAGTTCCAGCGCGACCGATACCGAATCGGCGCTCGAGCTGACCTTGGCGGCGGAAGGCGTGGACCTGCCCCCCCCCGCGCCCGGCGACCCGCTGGCGCGCTTCGGGCGCCGCATGGCGACGATCTCGGCCGATATGGCGCTGTCGGGCCCGCTGCCGGGCGGCCGCGCGCCCACACCCCGCGCCGAGGCTTGGCGCGATGGCGGCGGCACGCTGGAGTTACGGAGCCTCGCCATGCGGTGGGGATCGCTGGGCGGCACCGCCAGGGCGACGCTCGCCTTGGACGAGACGCTACAGCCGATGGGGGCGGGCATGCTGCGCCTCACCGGGGCGGCGGATGCGCTGGACGCGCTGGCGGAGGCCGGGTTGGTCGGACGCCGCGCGGCGCTGACCGCCCGCGGGCTGCTGCCGCTCATCTCCCGCCCCTCCGCCGGCAATGGGGCGCCGGAGATCGAGGTGCCGGTGACGCTGGAGGACCGGACGCTGACCCTGGCGCGCATCCCCGTGCTGCGCTTTCCGCCGCTGGGCTGGCCGGCGTACTGAGGGGGCCGCGAAAGCGGCCCCACGCCATCACGCCGCCAGGTAGCGCGCGGTCAGGTGGGCCGTGAAATCCCCTGTGTCGAGCGGCTTGCCCGTCGCATGGCGCAACAGGTCCTGGAAGCCAAGCCGCGCGCCCTGCCCATGCACATGCAGGCCCAGCCAGCGCATCATGCCGGCCATCTCGCCCCGCCGCAGCTGCGCGTCGAGGTCGGGGATCGCGCGGCGGATCGCCGCCATCAGCTGCGCCGCCGCCATCGCCCCTAGCGTGTAGGACGGGAAATAGCCGAAGGCGCCGTCATGCCAATGGATGTCCTGCAGGCATCCCCGCGCATCGTCCGGTGGCGTGATGCCGAGGCTCGCCTGCATCGCCTCCGCCCAGGCGCCGGGCAGGTCGGGCACGCGCAAGCTGCCGCCGATCAGCGCGCGTTCCAGGCGGAAGCGCAGGATGACATGCGCGGGATAGGTCAGCTCATCCGCATCCACCCGGATGAAGCCACGCTCGATCCGCCGCCAGAGCCGCGCGAGGTTCTCCGGCGCCGCGACCTCCGGTGCCACCCCGAAGGCCGCGCGCAGGCGGGGACCGAGGAAGGCCAGGAAGGCATCCGACCGGCAGGCCTGCATCTCGACGATCAGGGATTGCGATTCATGCGCGGCCATCCCCGCCGCCTCTCCCACCGGCTGGCGGGCGAAGCCGGCGGGCAGGTGGCGTTCATACATCGCATGCCCCGTCTCATGCAGCACGCCGAGCAGCGCCTTGGCCGGGTTCGCCTCGTCATAGAAGGTCGTGATGCGGACATCGGACGGGTTGCCGCCGCAGAAGGGATGCAGCGATTCGTCCAGCCGGGCATGGGAGAATTGCAGCCCCACACGCTCCGCCATCTCCTGGCACAGCGCGCGTTGCGCGACGACGGGGAAGGCGCCCGAGAAGGGCAGCGGCGCGGGGCGGCGCGCCTGGATATCCTCCGCACGCGGCAAAGCGTCCCGCAGCCAGGCCTCATAGGCGGCGAAGACGGGTTCCACATCGCCGGCGGTGACGCCGGGCTGGTAGCCATCCATCAGCGCGTCATAGGGGTCCATGCCGAGCGCGGCGCCGAAGGCCTGCGCCATCTCTCGCTGCAGGGCCACGACCTCGGCCAGCGCCTTGGCGACCAGGCCGAAATCGGATGCCGCCTTGGCCTCTCGCCACAGTTTCTCGCAGGCGGAATTGGCGCGGGCCGAGGCTTCCACGAGATCGACGGGCAGCGCCGTGGCGCGCAGATGGGCCCGGCGCATCAGGGCGAGGTTGGCGCCCTCCCACTCCCCCGCCGCCGTGGCGGTGGCGAGGTCGTCGGCGACGCGCGGATCGGTCAGCATCTCATGCGCCACCCCGGCCAGGGCGGCGAGTTGTTCGCCGCGCGCATGCGACCCGCCCGGCGGCATCATGGCGGAGGCATCCCAATGCAGGATCCCCGCAGCCTCGTTGATCGCGCCGATGCGGGCGAAGCGGGCCTTCAGGCGGTCATAGGCGGCGTCGGTCATCAGCGCGGTCGTCCCAGTCGGAAGGCGAAGGCAGCCAGCACGCCCACCAGCGCCACCGCCAGCCCGTACCAAGTGATCGCATAGCCGAGATGGTTGTTCGTCGGGCGCGGCAGGGTGCGCGCCGGGTCGGGCAGGCCCGGACCCGGCCCGAGCACCACCAGCCCATAGGGTGCCACCTGCGGCAGGCCGAGCGCCCGGCCGATCGCCGGCGGATCGAAGGTGTAGAAGCGGCGCCCGGCCGCGTCGTCGGTGGCGGAGAAACTGCCGGGCCGGTCGCCCGGATGCACCCAGCCCTCCAGCACCACAGGCCCGTCGGGCCGCGCGATGGGGCGGTTGCCCTCCAGCGGCACCCAGCCGCGATTGACCAGCACGGGCGGCGCGCCATCGCGCAGCAGCGGCGTCACCAGATGCGCGCCGAGCACTGGCCCGCGCACCTCAAGGCCCAGCAGCCCTTCCCGCCCATGGTCGAAGCGCCCGGCGATGCGGATTTTCAGGAAGGGCTCGGGCAGGAACGGCGCCGGTTGGTCGGCCAGCGGAACGGTGGCGGCCGATTCGCTGGCGGCGATGCGCGCGATCAGGTCGTTCTTCCACTGCAGCCGCTGCACCTGCCAGGTGCCGAGGAACAGCAGCAAGCCAAGGACCGGCAACGCGGCGATTGTGGCGATCAGGACGGGACGGCGCATCGGGCAGCTATGTGGGCCGCCGCGCCCGCCGCCGCCATACCCGAAGACGCCCGGACCATGCCCCGGGAATGGAAAAACCCCACCCGCTTGCGCGGATGGGGTCGGAAGGCCGGTGCGGCGGGGCGGCTCAGTGCGGCGCGATGACGCCGGCGCCCCACCAGTAGATGAAGATGAACAGGAACAGCCACACCACGTCCACGAAGTGCCAGTACCAGGCAGCGGCCTCGAACCCGAAATGGCGTTCCGGCGTGAATTGGCCGCGCATGGCGCGCACCAGGCAGACCGCCAGGAACACGGTGCCGACGAAGACGTGGAAGCCGTGGAAGCCGGTCGCGAGGTAGAAGACCGAGGCGTAGATCCCATCGGTGAAGCCGAAGGGCGCGATCATGTATTCCTTGATCTGGAAGCCGGTGAACATGACGCCGAGCGCCACCGTCAGGGCCAGGCCCCGGATCAGGCCCTTGCGGTCGTTCTGCAGCAGCGCGTGATGCGCCCAGGTCACCGTGCAGCCCGACAGCAGCAGGATCATGGTGTTCAGCAGGGGCAGGTGGAAGGGGTCGAAGCTGAGGATGCCCTCAGGCGGCCACATCGCATTCTCAGCGCCGGACACATGTTCCGGGAACAGCGCGAAGTGGAAGTAGGACCAGAAGAAGGCGACGAAGAACATCACCTCAGACGCGATGAACAGCACCATGCCGTAGCGCAGGCCAAGGCGCACCACCGGGGTGTGCAGGCCCGGCGTGCGGCTTTCCTTCAGCACATCGCGCCACCAGCCGAACATGCAGGCCAGCGTCGCGGCCAGGCCGAGTCCAGCCAGCCAATAGCTGTTGTTGTGGCCGATGAAGATGATGCCGAGGACCAAGGCGCCGCCCGCGAAGGCGGACAGCAACGGCCATGGTGACGGGTCCACCAGGTGGTAGGGGTGCTTGTAGGGGCTGCCGCCCGCTTCGCTCTGGCTTGCCATCGCTCTTCCTGGTGGGCTTGGCGGGGCTTGGCGCCCCTGCCCTTTGTGGTCGCATCAATTCCGGAAAAGACGCCCCAGATCAAGCCCGGGAACGCCATTCCACGCCTCAGCGCGTGACGGTCGGTGGCTCCCGCCGCCCCACATGCGGGCCGGCATTGGCCATGTGGCCGCTACGCTCCGCATCCTGCAGGCTGCGGTGGAAGGTGTAGTTCACCGTGATGGTGTGGATCCCGCGTGTGTTCGGGTCCTGCGCGATACGCGGATCGACCCAGAAGGCCAGCGGCATGTCCACCTGCTGGCCGGGGGTCAGCGTCTGTTCCTCGAAGCAGAAGCAGGCGGTCTTGTGGAAGTATTTTCCGATGACCTCGGGCGTCACATTGTAGGTCGAGATGCCCGTGGCCGGCCGGTCCGACAGGTTGCGCGCGGTATAGAAGCCCACCGCTTCCTCCCCCACCCGCAGCTGCACGGCAGG
This sequence comes from Roseomonas mucosa, assembly GCA_945878375.1. Taxonomy (GTDB): domain Bacteria; phylum Pseudomonadota; class Alphaproteobacteria; order Acetobacterales; family Acetobacteraceae; genus Falsiroseomonas; species Falsiroseomonas mucosa_A. Next base: position 271,071 of record CAMDWG010000001.1, read on the forward strand.
CTGCGCGGGCTCGAAGCGCCAGGGCAGGTTGGGCTGGGTGTTGGCGTTGAAGCGCACCGTCACCACGAACTCGCCCGGCGTCGCCGGCGCCTGCTGGCCGATCATCGGCGTGCCACCGAAGCCGGTCACGCGGCAGAACAGATCATAGAGCGGCACGGCGGCGAAGGAGAGGCCGACCATGCCGAACACCACGGCGAAGGCCCCGCCGGCCACCCGGCGGTTCCGCTTCGCGATCAGGGCCTGCCGTTCGGCGTCCATGTTCAACCCCTCAGCACACGCGCCATGGAGATGAAGTAGAACAGCGCCACCAGCCCGACGAGCGTCAGCAGGATGGCCCAGTTCCGCGCCCGGCGGCGGCGTTCGAAGGCGGTCTTTTCCTCGGGCGTCATCCGAACACCAGCCTGTCGATCGCAAGCGCGCCGAACAGCGCGAAAAGGTAATACAGGGAGAAGCGGAAGGTCGCCCGCGCCGCGGCATCGTTCACCAGGCTGCGGCCCGCCTCGTCCTGCGGCTCGCGCAGCACGCGCCAGGACTGCACCAGGAACACAGCACCCAGCAGCAGGGCGACGCCGGCATAGGCGAGGCCGCTGAAGCCCACGAACCAGGGCGCGAGCGTCACCGGCAACAGGGCCACGGTGTAGATCATCACCTGCCGGCGGGTTTCCCGCGCGCCATGCGTCACCGGCAGCATCGGCACCTTGGCGCGCGCATAGTCGCCATGCGCCCAGAGGCTCAGCGCCCAGAAATGCGGCGGCGTCCACATGAAGATGATGGCGAACATGATCAGCGGCATCAGCCCGACATCGCCGGTGGCCGCCGCCCAGCCGATCACCGGCGGGAAGGCGCCCGCGGCGCCGCCGATGACGATGTTCTGCGGCGTCCGGCGCTTCAGCCACATCGTGTAGATGACGACGTAGAAGAAGACCGAGAAGGCGAGCCAGCCAGCCGCGACCCAATTCGTCGCCAGCCCCATGACGGCGACGGACGCCACTGCCAGCGTCAGCCCGAAGCCCAGCGCGGCGCCGGGCTCGATCCGCCCCGCCGGGATCGGCCGCCGGGCGGTCCGCCGCATCAGCGCGTCGATATCGCGGTCATACCACATGTTGATCGCCCCGCAGGCGCCGGCGGCGACCGCGATGCAGAGGATCGCGGCCACCCCGAGCACGGGGTGAATCGGCATTGGCGCGACCAGCAGGCCGATGATCGCGGTGAACACGACCAGCGTCATCACGCGCGGCTTGAGCAGCGCGAACCAGTCACTGACCTCGGAGAGGTCGGTGGATGCGTTCAGGGGGGCTTGCGCCCCCCCGTTCTCGACCGTGGCGCCGCTCATCGTGGCGTGTCCCTCAGGCGCGGATCCTCAGCGGACCCGCGGCAGCTCGTCGAAGGTGTGGAAGGGCGGCGGGGAAGACACCTGCCATTCGAGCGTGGTCGCGCCCTCGCCCCAGGGGTTGTCCGCGGCCTTGGCACCCTTCGTGAAGGTGACCCAAAGGACGTAGAAGAAGAACAGGAAGCTCGCCACCGAGATATAGGACCCGATCGAGGCGATCGCGTTCCAGCCCGTGAAGGCATCCGGGTAGTCCGGATAGCGGCGCGGCATGCCCTGGTTGCCCAGGAAGTGCATGGGGAAGAAGGTCAGGTTCACGCCGATGAAGGTCAGCCAGAAGTGGATCTTGCCCAGCATCTCCGGATACTGGCGGCCGCTCATCTTGCCGAGCCAGTAGTAGATGCCGGCGTAGATACCGAAGATCGCGCCCAGGCTCAGCACGTAGTGGAAGTGCGCCACCACGTAATAGGTGTTGTGCAGGATCTGGGTGATGCCCGCATTCGCCAGCACCACGCCCGTGACGCCGCCGACGGTGAACAGGAAGATGAAGCCGATCGCGAACAGCATCGGCGTGTCGTACTTCATCGAACCGCCCCACATCGTCGCGATCCAGGAGAAGATCTTCACGCCCGTCGGCACGGCGATGACCATCGTCGCGGCCATGAAGTAGGCGCGCGTATCGACGTCCATGCCCGAGGTGAACATGTGGTGCGCCCACACGATGAAGCCGACGAAGCCGATCGCCACCATCGCATAGGCCATGCCGAGATAGCCGAAGACCGGCTTGCGGCTGAAGGTCGAGACGATGTGGCTGATGATCCCGAAGGCGGGCAGGATCATGATGTACACTTCGGGGTGGCCGAAGAACCAGAACAGGTGCTGGAACAGCACCGGGTCGCCGCCGCCGGCCGGGTCGAAGAAGGCCGTGCCGAAGTTGCGGTCGGTGATCAGCATGGTGATCGCGCCCGCCAGGACGGGAACGGCCAGCAGCAGCAGGAAGGCGGTGACCAGCATCGACCACACGAACAGCGGCATCTTGTGCAGCGTCATGCCGGGCGCGCGCATGTTCAGGATGGTGGTGATGAAATTCGCCGCGCCGAGGATCGAGGACGCGCCGGCCAGGTGCAGCGCGAACAGCGCCAGGTCCATCGCCATCGACGGGTGATAGGTGTTGTCCGTCAGCGGCGGATAGATCGTCCAGCCGCCGCCCGCGCCTTCGCCCACGAAGAGCGACGCGCCCAGCATCAGGAAGGCCGGCACCAGCAGCCAGAAGCTGATGTTGTTCATGCGCGGGAAGGCCATGTCCGGCGCGCCGATCTGGATCGGTACGAACCAGTTGCCGAAGCCGCCGATCAGCGCGGGCATGACCACGAAGAACACCATGATCAGGCCATGGGCCGAGACATAGGCGTTCCACATCTGCCCGTCGGCGAAGATCTGCATCCCCGGCGACTGCAGCTCGATCCGCATCAGCAGCGACAGGCCGATGCCGATGATCGCGGCAACCAGCGAGAAGGCGATATAGAGCGTGCCGATATCCTTGTGATTCGTGCTGAACAGCCAGCGATTCACGAAGGACGGCTTGTGATCGTGATGATCGTGGTCGGCGTGGGTGGCGTTCGCCATCGGTCGGTATCCGATCCTTGCGGTTCTTGGCGGCGCCTTAGCGGCGCGCCTCGGCGAGGGAGAGGGGGGCGGGGGCGGTCGGCTCGGCGGCCGCGATCTGGGACGGGTGCGTCGGCGCCAGGCCTTCCGCGAATCGGGTCTTCGCCTGGTCGGCCCAGGCGTTGAACTGCTCACGCGGGACGGCGCGCACCTCGATCGGCATGAACCAGTGGTTCACCCCGCAGATCTGGTTGCACTGCCCATAATAGACGCCCGGACGGTCGGCGCGGATCCAGGTCTCCAGCGTCCGGCCGGGGATCGTGTATTTCTGCACGCCGAGGGAGGGGACGAAGAAGCTGTGGATCACGTCCTGGCCCGTGGTCAGGATGCGGATATTGGCGCCCACCGGGATGACCAGCGGGTTGTCCACCGAAAGGCCGCGGATCTGCTGGTCGCGGATATCCTCATTGGCCACCGGGTAGCTGTCGAAGGTGAAGTTGCCGTGGTCGGGATAGGCATAGTGCCAGTACCACTGCCGCCCCTGCACATTGATCGTCATCTCCGCGTCCACCGCGCGATCCTGGTAGTAGATCAGGCGGAAGGACGGGATCGCGATCACCACCAGGATCAGCACCGGCACGACCGTCCAGGCGATCTCGAGCGCGGTGTTGTGGCTGGTCTGGCTCGGGTTCGGGTTGGCCGCGGCGCGGAAGCGCCACATCGCATAGGCCAGCAGCACCGCCACGAAGATGGTGATCGCCACCATCATCCAGAACACCAGGGTGTTGAAGGAGGAGATCGCGTCCTTGATCGGGCCGCCTGAGGCCTGGAGGCCCATGCCCCAAGGCTGGGGCGCGCCCACTACCGCTTCCGCGCCTTGCGCCAGCGCCGCGCCGGATCCGGCCGCGACCAGGGCGACGACCATGGCGCAGACAGCGCTCGCGCGGCCCACGCATCCCAAGAGAACGCCGATTGCCTGCCTCATTCTGCCGTCCTGCCGGGGCGGCTTTGCGCCGCGCCTTATCCTCGAACCTGCCACCAGCCCGGGTTGCCGCCCGGCGGCGCCGCCGACCCTGTCACGGGCCGACCGCGGTCTCTGCTATAGAAGCGGCTCCCGCAGCGCACAAGTGAGCATCGATAGGCCCCTGGCAAGGCCAGGGGCAGCAAAAGCATTCCACCGCGCCCATCAACCGCCGGGCGCGGTTTCCGCCTCCACCTCGCCCTCGGCGACATGATCGACCATGTCGGTCAGCATCGAGCGGATATGGCTGTCGCCCACGACATAAAACACCTGTCGGCCGCGACGATCCGCCTGCAGCAGCCGCGCCGCGCGCAACAATCGCAAATGGTGCGACACCAGCGAGGCCGAGAGGCCGAGCCCCTCCGCCATGTCGCCCACCGAGACTGGCGCATCGAGGCAGGCCAGGATGATCCGCAGCCGCGTCGGGTCGCTCATCAGGCGGAACATCTCCGCCAACTCCACCACCTGGTCCTCGGCCATCCGATCCCGCACGCCCATGGCCACGCCCCCCAATGCTGCCTGCCAGCATCGACCGCCGCCGTCGGCGCGTCCAGCGCCGCATGCGATGGCCCCTTGACGCGCCACCATCGCGGCGCAACTTGCGGAGCAGCACCGCAAATCCTTGAAAATACAAGAAATATGTGAACAGATGAAGAGGATCACATGTCTACAGGCCTACATCTGAACAGCCATGCAGATGACAACGCAGTCGCGCCCCATCGGCGCAGCTTGCTGGCGGCAGCAGCCGCAGCCCTGCTGCCCTTGCCCGCCCTGGCCCAGGCCCCGGCGACCGGGGCGCGAATCCCGCGCAACGTCGTCGCCACCGTCGCCATGGTCGGCGACGCGGTGCGGGAGGTCAGCGCCGGGCGCATCGCCGCCACGACGCTGGTGGGCGAAGGCGTGGACCCGCATCTGTTCCGCCCGACCCGCGCCGATATTGCCCGCCTGCTCGGCGCCGATGCCGTCTTCGGCGTCGGCCATCGCCTGGAAGGGCGCATGGGCGATGTGCTGGAGCGTGTCCGCGCCGCCGGCAAGCCGGTGGTGCTGATGGCCGAAACCCTCCCGCGCGAACAGTTGCTGGCCAATGAGGACTACCCCGACGCCGCCGACCCGCATGTCTGGATGGACCCGACGCTCTGGGGGAACGCCGCCGGCAGCCTGCTGCCGCCGCTCGCCACCATCGCCCCCGAGCTGCGGGAGGGCATGGCCGATGGCCTCACGCAATTCCGCGCCCGCTGCGCCCGGCTCGACGCCTATGCCCGCGACGCCGTCGCCACGGTGCCGGAAGGCGCCCGCGTGCTGGTCACCGCGCATGACGCTTTCAGCTATTTCGGCCGCCGCTATGGCCTCGAGATCGAGAGCATCCAGGGCCTCTCGACCGAGGCGGAGGCGAATCTGGCGGGGATCGAGGCGCTGGTCGCCAAGCTGGTCGCCCGCCGCGTGCCGGCGGTCTTCGCCGAGACCTCCGTGCCGGACCGCGCCGTCCGCGCCCTGATGGAAGGCGCCGCCGCGCGCGGCCATCGCGTTGCGCTGGGCGGCAACCTGTTCTCCGATGCAATGGGGCGGCCGGGTACCTATCTGGGCACCTATGAGGGCATGATGGACCACAACATCACGACGATCATGCGCGCGCTGGGCGGCCGGGTGCCCCCGCGCGGCCTGTATGGAAGGCTGGCAGCGTGACGCCCCCCGCCCCGCTCTCGGTCTCCCACCTGACGGTCGCCTATGGCGAACGCCCGGCGGTGTGGGACGTGACCTGGTCCGCCCCGCCGGGGCTGACGGCGATCGTCGGACCGAACGGGGCGGGCAAGTCCACCCTGCTCAAGGCGACGCTCGGCCTGGTGCCGGCGCTGTCGGGAGAGGTGCGGTTCTTCGGCCGCCCGCTGGATGAGGTGCGCGACCGCGTCGGCTACCTGCCGCAGCGCGCCTCCGTCGATTGGGACTTCCCCGCCACCGCGCTCGATGTCGTGTGCATGGCGCGCTACCCGCGGATGCGCTGGTGGGGGCGCGTGCCCCGCAAGCACCGCGATGCGGCGCGGGAAGCCCTGGCCCAGGTGGGCATGGAGGCCTTCGCCGATCGCCAGATCGGCAAGCTGTCCGGCGGCCAGCAGCAGCGCGTCTTCCTGGCCCGCGCGCTGGCGCAGGACGCCGACCTCGTGCTGATGGACGAGCCCTTCGCCGCCGTGGATGCCGCGACCGAGACGGCCATCGTCGCCGTGCTGCGGGCGCTGGCCGCGCGCGGGCGGCATGTGGTGGCGGTGCACCACGACCTCGGCACCGTTCCCGAGTATTTTTCCTCGGTCCTCCTGCTGAATGCGCGGGTCTTCGCGGCCGGGCCGGTGAAGGACGCCTTCAATTCGGGGACGATCGGCGCGACCTATGGCGCGCGGCTGGCGCTGCTGGATGAGGCAAGCGTGGGCGCGGAGGCGGGCGGGGCGTGAGCACCGCGCATGCGCCAGGCTGGCGGCCCGCCGCGCGGGCCGAGCGGCCGAACGGCCGCCGCGGCAAGTGCCGCGCAGGCAAGGCCGCGGATGCGGCCGCCCGCCGCCTGAGGGCACCATGACATGATCTCCTACAACACCCTGGTCGTGCTGTCGGGCTGCGCGTTGCTCGGCGTCGCGGCCGGCACGGTCGGCACCTTCGCGCTGCTGCGCGGACGCGCGCTGGTCGCCGATGCGGTCGGCCATGCGGCGCTGCCAGGCGTCGCAGTGGCGGCGCTGGTCGTGGCGGTGATGGGTGGCGATCCCCGCGCCCTGCCGCCGCTGCTGGCCGGTGCGGCCATCGCCGGGCTGCTCGGCGTGCTCGCGGTGCAGGCGCTGGCGCGCACGCGGCGCATCCGGGAAGACGCGGCCATCGCCATCGTCCTGTCCTCCTTCTACGCCGCGGGCGTCGCGCTGATGTCCTGGCTGCAGACCCTTCCCGGCGCGGCGCAGGCGGGGCTGTCCAAATTCATCCTCGGCCAGGCCGCCGCGATGCGGGCGGAGGACGCGCTGATCGGCGCCGCCGTCGCCGCCATCAGCCTGGTGCTGGTGCTGGTCGCCTTCCAGCGGCTGCGCGCGGTCGCCTTCGATATCGACTTCGCCCGCGTGCAGGGGCTGCGGACGGACCGGACGGATCTGCTGCTGCTTGGCCTGATCGTGCTGGTCTGCGTCAGCGGGTTGCAGGCGGTCGGGCTGATCCTGGTGGTCGCGCTGCTGGTCCTGCCGGCCGCGACCGCCCGGCTGCTGACCCATCGCCTGCCCCGGATGCTGACCATCGCCGCCGTCACGGGCGCGATCTCGGGGGCGGTCGGCGCCTATCTCTCGGCCCTGCGGCCGGAGGTGCCGACGGGCGCCGCCGTGGTGCTGGTCGCCGCGACCTTCTTCACCCTGGCCTTGCTGCTGGCGCCGGAACGCGGGTTGCTGGCGCGGGGGGCGATGCTGCTGCGCCGGCGGGCCGCGACCGATTCGGAGCATTTCCTCCGCGCCGCCTGGGAAGCGCAGGAAGCGGCCGGGGCCGGGCCGGGCACGGCGGGGGATCGCTGGGCGCCCATCGCCGCGGTCGCGGCCGCACGCGGCTGGCGCCTGGGCAAGGCGCGGCGGCTCGCGCTGTGGCTGTCGCTGCGCGGGCTGGTCGCGCGGGCGGAAGACCATGTCCACCTGACCCCGCGCGGGGCGACCGCCGCCCGCCGCGCCGTGCGCGCGCATCGCGCGGTGGAGCACCATCTGCTGGCCGCCGGCGCCGCCGACATCGCCTCCGCCGACCGGCTGGCGGACCTGGTGGAGCACGGCCTGCCGCCGGAGATGGCCGCGAAGCTGCTGCCCGAGCCCTCCGCCCTGCCGGCCAGCCCGCATGCGCTGGGAGGGCGGCGATGAGGGGGGCTGCGTCGGCACGGGTGGTCGTGCCCCCTCCCGACCTCGCTGCGCGAGGCCACCAGCCTGCGGCGCAGCGGCAATGCCGCTGCCCCCCGCTGCGCGGGAGAGGGATCAACGGCCCGACCTGCCCCTCTCCCGCGCAGCGGGGAAAGGTTGGGGAGGGGGCACGACCAACCCCGCCGTACACGCGCCTTGGCGGAGGCCACCCCCATGACGCTCGCTGACTTCCTCACCCTCGACCTGCCGCCGCTGGTCGCGGCGCTGCTGGCGGGGGGCACCTGCGGGTTGCTGGGGTCGTTCCTGGTGCTGCGGCGCGAATCGCTGATCGGGGATGCGCTGTCCCATGCCGTGCTGCCGGGCATCGTGCTCGGCTTCGCCATCACCGGCGCGCGGGCCGGGCTGCCGATGCTGGTGGGGGCGATGCTCGCGGGGCTGGCAGCCGTCGCGCTGATCGGGCTGGTGCAGAAGGCGGCGCGACTCGACCCCGGCGCCGCGATCGGCGCCGTCTTCACCACCTTCTTCGCCGTGGGCCTCGTGCTGCTGGAGGTGACCGGCGCGCGGAGCGTCGATCTCGACCTGGATTGCGTGCTGTTCGGCCAGTTGGAGACGCTGGTCTGGACCCAGGGCACCTCGCTTTCAGCCCTTGTCGATCCGGCGGCGCTCGCCGCCCTGCCGCGCCAGCTGGGGCTGATGGCGGGCGTCGCGGCGGCGGTCGGGCTGGCGGTGGCGCTGTTCTGGCGGCCGATCAAGCTGGTCTGCTTCGACCCGGCCTATGCCCAGGCGCTGGGCCTGCCCGCCCGGACCATCGAATTGGGCCTCGCCCTGCTGGTCGCCGCCGCCGCCGTCGCGGCGTTCGAGGCGGTGGGCTCGATCCTGGTGGTGGCGATGCTGGTGTGCCCGGCCGCGGCGCTGCGGCTGATGACCGACCGCTACGCGGTGCAGGTGCTGGGCGGTGCGGCGCTGGGGGCGGGGCTCGGCGCGGTGGGCTATGCGCTGGCGGGGCCGGTACCGGCCGCACTGGGGCTGAGCGTCTCGCTCAATGCCGCCGGCGTGATCGGCACGCTCGGCGGGCTTCTGGTGGCGGTGGCGGCGCTGGCTGGTGGCTTCAGGCCGCGGCGGCGAGGAGTGGCGCGCCCGGGTTCCGCACCCGCACCAGGGTGAACAGCCCGGCCGGCTGGCAGGGCTCGATCGATTCGACCTGGACCGCCTGCGGGTCGAACAGGTCCGACAGGGCGAAATCCGGATGCCAGCCCAGCAGGCGGGACAGCGGCGCCATCGACCGTTCGGCCCACCAGCGCAGCCCGCGCTCGGCGGCGAAGTGGTTCACGAACAACAGGTCGCCGCCCGGGCGGACCACCCGCGACATCTCCGCGAACAGCGACTTGGCGTTGGGGACGACGGAGGCCGTGAACATCGCCACCGCGATGTCGAAGCTGTCATCGGCGAAGGCCATCTGCTCGGCGTTCATCTCGACCAGGCCGGTGACATGGCCCAGCTTCTCCTCGCGCACGCGCTGGGCGGCCTTGTCCAGCATCTCCCGCGACAGGTCGATGCCAACCACCCGCTTCTCCGCCCGGTAGCGCGGCAGGGCGAGGCCGGTGCCCACCCCCACTTCCAGCACGCGGGTGCCGGGCAGGCGGTTCACGTCCTCGACCGCGCGGCGGCGACCATGGGCGGAGACGCCGCCGAAGACGACATCATAGACCCCGGCCCACCGCCGATAGGCATCGCGAACACCGGCCGCATCGAGCGCGGCGCGGGGGTGGTCACGGTCGGGGGTATCGGTGCGAATGCTCATATGGGGCCAAGGGTCCGCCGGAATGGGGTGTTGGCTAGTGCCAACGGGGGGCGGGCGCAAGCGCTGGGTGACAAAAGTCGGTCCAATTGGGGTCAGTAGCAAGTCATCCCTGGGTCATCCGCGTGACGGTCTTCGGGCTGGAAGCGCGACCAGCACCCCGCCCGCCGCGATCACCGCCGCACCGAGCAGGGTCCAGGCATCCGGCCAATCCCCGAACACCAGCACCCCGGCCAGCCCCGCCCAGACCAGCTGCGAATAGGACATCGGCGCGAGGACCGAGGCCGGCGCGCGGGCGAAGGCCAGCACCAGCAGGCAATGCCCCGCCGCCCCAATGAGGCCGAGCACCAGCATCCATGGTAGATCGGAGGGCGCGGGAGCCACCCAGACGAAGGGCTGCGCCAGCGCGGTCAGCGCCAGCGCCGCCAGCGAGGTATGGAGGAAGGTGGTGCGCGGATCGTCCTCGGCCGCAAGCTTGCGGGTCAGCAGTTGGTAGAAGGTGTTCATCACCGCCGTGACCAGCGGCAGCAGCATCGCCCAATGCAGCGGCTCCCCGGTCAGGAAGGGCGGGCGGATGGCCACCATCACCCCGACCAGCCCAATCAAGACCCCGAGCCAGCGCCGGGCCGAGACCTTCTCGCCCAACCAGAGGGCGGCGAGCGCGACGGTCAGCACGGGGGCTGCGAACATCACGGCGGTGGCATCCGCCAGCGGCACATGCATCAGCGCCACGATGAAGGACGCGCTCGCCCCCGCCAGCATCGCGCTGCGCAGCGTCTGCAGCAGCGGCGCGCGGGATCGCCAGGGCAGCGATCCGGTGAAGATCCGCACCGCCAGGACGACGAAGACCACATGCACCGCGAAGCGCAGGAACATCAGCTGCGGCACCGGATAGGATGCCACCATCACCTTCAGCAGCGAATCCATGGCGACGAACAGGGCGAGCGCCAGGAGTTGCAGCAGCACGCCCTGGAGGGTGCGGGACATCGGGGCCCAATGCGACAGGAACCCCCAGTGTGACAGGCGCGCCGCGCGCGTCCAGGCCCGGATCGGTCGTCTGAGGGGGGCTAGGCGCGCCCCGCGACCCCCGAGAGCAGCGCGGGGTCGATGTGCAGCTTGGCCAGCGCTTCCCGCCACAGCGTGTCGGGCGCGGCGGCGAATAGCAGCCTTTCATCGGCGGGCACGGACAGCCAGGCGTTCTGCTGGATCTCGCTTTCCAGCTGCCCTGGCCCCCAGCCGGCATAGCCGAGCGCCAAGACCCCCTCGCGCGGGCCGCCGCCGCCTGCGATCGCCTTCAGGATATCGACGCTCGCGGTCAAGGCGAGGCCGGGCTGCACCGTCAGGCTGCCATCGGTCGCCCAATCAGTCGTATGCAGCACGAAGCCGCGGCCATTCTCCACCGGGCCGCCCGCCATCAGCCGGATGCGCCGCTGCGGCGGGATGGGGTCGAGGTCGAGCTGCTTCAGCAGCTCGTCGAAGGTCAGGCTTGCCAGCGGCTTGTTCAGCACGATGCCCATCGCCCCGTCATCCGAATGGGCGCAGAGGCAGATCACGCTGCGCGCGAAGCGGGGGTCCTGCATGTTGGGCATCGCGACCAGCAACTGCCCCGTCAGCCAGCCTTCGCCCTTCGGGGCGGCGCCAGCGGGGGGCGCGCCAGGGGCTTTCGCGCCCCGGGGCGTCCGGCGCGCGGGCGTCCTGCCAGCGGGGGGCTTGCCAGCGGGGGGCTTGGTTGGGGTTCTGGCCATAGGCGGAAGATGGCGGCGGGACCTTGAAGCCGCAAGAACGGGGCCCGCCGCAGCGGGGTTGCGCCGCGCCGCACATGGACGCGACGCCTCGTTCCGCCTAAAGGGGGCCACCCCCGCCATCCCCTTATGGGAGACAATCCGATGACGATCACCGCCGGCGACGCGATCCCCTCCGTCAAGGTCATGCAGGCCACCGCCGAAGGCCCGAAGGAAGTCGACATCGCCGAGCTCTTCAAGGGCAAGACGGTCGCGCTGTTCGGCGTGCCGGGCGCCTTCACGCCGACCTGCTCCGCCAAGCACCTGCCGGGCTTCGTCTCCCAGGCCGATGCCCTGCGCGCCAAGGGCGTGGACCTGATCGCCTGCATGGCGGTGAACGACGCCTTCGTGATGGGCGCCTGGGCCAAGGACCAGGGCATCACCGACCAGGTCGTGATGCTGGCCGATGGCAGCGCGGCGCTGACCAAGGCGATGGGCCTGGAATTCGACCTGACGGCGCGCGGCCTTGGCCTGCGCTGCCAGCGCTTCGCGCTGGTCGCCAAGGACGGCAAGGCGACCCATGTCGCCGTCGAGGCGCCGGGCGCCTTCGAGGCCAGCAAGGCCGAAGCCGTCCTCGCGGCGCTCTGATACGCGGGATCGATCCGGGATCCTCTGGGTCCCGGATCGAACCCTCGCGCTGGGCTATCCTGCGAGCCCGGCCCGCGCCGCCGTGGCCAGCTGATCGGCGCGTTCGTTCATCACGTCGCCGGAATGCCCGCGCACCCAGCGCCATTCGATGTCATGCGGCTTCGCGGCCGCCAGAAGGCGCTGCCACAGCTCGTAATTCGCCACCGGGTCGCGGGCGCTGTTGCGCCAGTTGTTGCGGACCCAGCCCTTCACCCAGCGCTCCATGCCGTTGCGGACATATTCGCTGTCGGTGTGCAGCACGACCTTGCAAGGGCGCTTCAGGGCTTCCAGCGCACTCGCCGCCGCCGTCAGCTCCATGCGGTTGTTCGTGGTCGCGGGGTCGGCGCCGGTCAGCTCCTTCTCCGTCGTGCCGAAGCGCAGGATCGCGGCCCAGCCGCCCGGGCCGGGATTGGGCTTGCAGCCGCCATCCGTCCAGATCTCGACCACCGGATCGGTCATGGCGCGCGAATCCCGGAACGCCCGATCAGCCTCGCCGACTCAACCACCGATGGCCTCCGCCGTCTCGGCGCGGGCGAAGAAGCGCAGCTTGCGGAGGTATTCCAGCGGGTCCTTCCGCGTCACCAGCGCGCCGGGCGGCGTATGGGTCCAGTCATACAAGCGCGTCAGCAGGAAGCGGATCGCCGCGCCGCGGCACAGCACCGGCAGCGCCGCGCGTTCCCCTGGCGTCAGCCGCCGCACGCCCCCATAGGCGCCGAGCAGCGCGCGCGCCTTGGTCACGTTGAAGGACCCATCCGGCTCGAAGCACCAGGCGTTCAGGCAGACCGCGATGTCGTAGGCCAGAAGGTCGGTGCAGGCGAAGTAGAAGTCGATCAGCCCCGACACCGCCGGCCGCCCCGCCGCATCCGGCAGGAAGAAGACATTGTCCGGGAACAGATCCGCATGGATATGCCCATCCGGCAGCGTGCCCTCATCCGGCCAGGCGGCGAGGATCGCGGCCAGGTGCAAGTCGAGTTCCGCGACGAGGCCCGGTGCCGCCTCATCCCCCCGGGCCCGGCAGCCTTCCAGCAGCGGCGCCCAGCCCTTGGGCCCCAGCGCATTCGGGCGGTGCACGGGAAAGCCCTGCCCCGCCGCATGCAGCTGGGCCAAGGCGGCGCCGAGGGGTGCCAGATGCTCGGGCCGCACGCGGCGCGGCCAGACGCCTTCCAGGAAGGTGCAGATCGCGGCCGGCCGGCCGGCCAGGTGCCGCAGCGCCTCCCCGTCCCTTCCCTCGACCGGGGTCGGGCAGGGCACGCCGCGCACCGCCAGGTAGTCCATCAGCCCGAGGAAATAGGGCAGCTCCGCCGGGGCCACCCGCTTCTCATACAGCGTCAGGATGAAGTCGCCGCGATCGGTGCGAAGGGCGTAGTTCGAGTTCTCCACCCCCTCCGCGATGCCGCGGAAGGCCAGCAGGCCGCCAATGTCGTATTCCGCCAGGAAGGCGCGCAGCGCCTCGTCCGAGACTTCCGTGTAGACTGCCATGGCGCATCAATCCGCCGCGCGCGGCCGGGACGCAAGTGCGTGAGCACCGCCGAATCGCGCCGTTCCGTCCCCGTGGCGCAAATGGACCGTGGCGCCCGGGGGTGGCTTGGCGGCCGCTGTGGTGCGATAGCTGCGGCGGTTGGATGGGGGGATGCCGGATGGGCCGCGATCGTAAGCTGTTGAAGGCGGTCCTGCCCGCGCTGGCGCTGCCCATGGCGCTCGCGGCCTGCGGCGGGTCCAGCCAGCCGGCGCCGGTGGGCGGCGCACCCTGCCCGCGCATCGCCATCCTGGCGGAAGGCGCGGACCTCACCCGGTATCGCGAAGGCGCGGGGCGCGACCTGACAGCGCTGGTCGTCGATGCCCGCGTGACCGGCTTCGAAGCGCGCTGCGACTTCGCCGGCAGCGACCGGACCGTGCTGGATGTCCGAATCGTCCCCCGATTCGAGGCCGAGCGCGGCCCGGCCGCGACCGCGCGCAGCGTGGAGCTGCCCTGGTTCGTGGCGCTCAGCACCGCCGATGACCGCGAAGTCCTGGCGCGCATCCCCGGCACCACGCGAATCGCCTTCGCCGCGAATGTCGCGCGCGGCCAGGGCGCGGGGCAGCCGGTGCTGCTCTCCATGCCGATCACCGACGGGCGGCGGGCTGCGGATTACGCGGTCCGCGTCTCCTTCCAGCTGACGCCGGAGGAACTGGCGCTGAACCGGGCGCGCGGGGTGCGCTAGCGCTCCCCACGAAGCCGCTTCGCAGCTTCGCGGGGGCCCCAGGATTGGTGCTGGCCCTGTCAGGTTGCGTTGCGTTGCCGCGGCGAAGCCGCGGCGCCGCCCGAAGGCGTGCGGGGCGGGCGGTTGCGCAGGCGGCCGGGCTGCGCCATATGCGGCTGATCCCGACGATCCCGCGCGGGAGAGAGAGATGCGGGCCGCAAGGCCCGATGCTCCGCCGAAGGCGCAACCGGCCCCCGGAAACGCTCAGGCAGAAGGGCCGCGCGGAGCAGGGACCTCTGGAAAGACACGCTTCGAACGGGGCGTGGCACCGAAGGAGTAAGGCGCGTTCCGGATCCCGCGTGGCGCTTGCCACGGTGATGCCACCGGAACGCCGCTGAATCTCTCAGGTCACGGGACAGAGGGGGGCCACGGACCACCCAGCGCCAATCCAGGCGGTGGGGCGCCTTTGGGGGCACCGTGGCCGATTCGTCGGGCGCTACCGCTTTGCTTGAAACGCCGCTGGGCGCGCTCCACCGCGCGCTGGGCGGGCGCATGGTGCCCTTCGCGGGCTATGCCATGCCGGTGCAATACGCGCCCGGCATCATGGCCGAACACCTGCATTGCCGCAGCGCGGCCGGGTTGTTCGATGTCTCCCATATGGGTCAGGCGGAATTGCTCGGCGCCGGCGCAGCCGCCGCGCTGGAAGCGCTGACCCCGGCCGATATCCAGGGCCTGAAGCCGGGCCGCCAGCGCTACGCGCTGCTGACGACCGATGCGGGCGGCATCTTCGACGACTTCATGGTCGCGAATATGGGGGACCGCCTGTTCCTGGTGGTCAACGCGTCCCGCAAGGCGGAGGATTTTTCCCGGATTGCCGCCGCACTTCCCGCCGGCGTCACGCTGCGGCCGCTGCCGGACCGCGCGCTGCTGGCGCTGCAAGGCCCGCAGGCCATCGCCGCCATCGCGACGCTGGCGCCGGGCATCGCGGCCCTGCCCTTCATGGGGGTGGGGAGCTTCGACATCGCGGGCACCGAGGCCCTCGTCAGCCGCTCCGGCTACACGGGGGAAGATGGGGTCGAGATTTCCGTCCCCGCCGACGCCGCCGAAGCCTTCGCGCAGGCGCTGCTCGCCCTGCCCGGCGTCGCGCCAGCCGGCCTCGGCGCGCGGGATTCGCTGCGGCTGGAAGCGGGGCTCTGCCTCTACGGCAACGACATCGACGAGACGACCAGCCCGGTCGAGGCGAACCTCACCTGGACCATCGGCAAGCGCCGCCGCACCGAATGGAATTTTCGGGGCGCCGCGCGCATCCGCGACGAACTGGACAATGGCCCGAAACGCCTGCGCGTCGGCATCCGGCCCGAAGGCCGCCAGCCCGCGCGCGGCCACACGCCGATCCACGCGCCCGGTGGCGATACTGTGGGCGAGGTCACCTCCGGCGGCTTCGGACCCTCCGCCAATGGCCCGGTCGCGATGGGCTATGTCGCCCGCGCCCTGGCCGCGGACGACACGCCGGTCGAGCTGATGGTGCGCGGCAAGCCGCTGCCCGCCCGCATCGCGCCGCTTCCCTTCATCCCCCACCGCTACGCCCGTTGAGGACCCGATCCATGGCCGAACTCCGCTTCACCAAGGACCACGAATGGATCCGGCTGGAAGGCGATGTCGCGACGATCGGCATCACCGACCATGCGCAGAACGCCCTCGGCGACGTCGTCTTCGTGGACCTTCCCGAAACCGGCCGCGTCGTGACGGAAGGTGAGGCCGTCTCCGTCGTCGAAAGCGTCAAGGCGGCGTCCGACGTCTATGCCCCCGTCGCCGGCCGCATCGCGGAAGCCAATGCCGCGCTGGCCGAGAACCCGGCGCTGGTGAACACCGACCCGACCGGGGAAGGCTGGTTCTTCCGCATCGACGGCGTCGATCCCGCCGCGGTCGCCGCGCTGATGGACGAAGGCGCCTATGCCGCCTTCCTGGAGACGGTGGCATGAGCAGCCTCGAAGACCTCGCCGCGCTGGAAGACCACGGCGAATTCATCCGCCGCCACATCGCGCCGTCCGAGGCCGAGATCGCGGCGATGCTGCAGGTGGTCGGCGCATCCAGCCTGGATGACCTGGCCGCCCGCACCGTCCCGGCGACGATCCGCGCCGGCTTCCCCGCCGGCCTGCCCGCGCCCGCGACGGAAGCCGAGGCGATCGCGGAACTCCGCGCGCTCGCCGCGCGGAACCGCGCGGATGTGAAGTCGCTGATCGGGCTCGGCTACCACGGCACGCTGACGCCGCCGGTGATCCTGCGGAACGTGCTGGAGAATCCCGGCTGGTACACCGCCTACACGCCCTATCAGGCGGAGATCGCGCAGGGCCGCCTGGAAGCGCTGCTGAACTTCCAGACGCTGGTGACGGACCTCGCCGGCCTGCCGGTCGCCAACGCCTCCCTCCTCGATGAGGCGACGGCGGCGGCGGAAGCGATGGCGCTGGCCCATGCCGCGACGAAGGGGAAGTCCCAGACCCTGGTCATCGCGGCCGATGCGCTGCCGCAGACCATCGCCGTCGTGACCACGCGCGCCGAGCCGCTGGGCTTTCGGGTTGTCGTCGCCCATCCGTCCGAGGTCGCGGCGACCGTCGCGGCGGAAAAGCCCTTCGCGCTGCTGCTGCAATATCCCGGCGCGACCGGGGAAGTCCGCGACCTGCGCGCGGAAATCGCGTCCGTCCATGCGGCCGGCGGGCTGGCCATCGTGGCGGCCGATCCGCTCGCGCTCACGCTGCTGACGCCGCCGGGGGAGATGGGCGCCGATGTCGTCATCGGCTCCACCCAGCGCTTCGGCGTGCCGATGGGCTATGGCGGGCCGCACGCGGCCTATATGGCCGTGAAGGAAGCGCATAAGCGGCTGATGCCGGGGCGGCTGGTGGGCGTCTCGCTCGACGCCGCCGGCGCGCCCGCGATGCGGCTGGCGCTGCAGACGCGCGAACAGCACATCCGGCGCGAGAAAGCGACCTCCAACATCTGCACCGCGCAGGTGCTGCTCGCCGTCATGGCCGGCATGTATGCCGTGTGGCATGGGCCGGAGGGGTTGAAGCGCATCGCCCGCCGCGTCGCGCTGCAGGCGCGCATCCTGGCCGGGGCGGCGAAGGCCGCCGGCTTCGCGCTGCGCTACGACACCTTCTTCGACACCATCGCGATCGAGGCCGGCGACAAGGCCGATGCCCTGGTCGCGGCCGCGCTGCGCCAGGGCTTCAACCTGGCCCGCCATGGCAGCGGCACGGTCGGCATCGCGGTGGATGAGACGGTGACGCGCAAGGACCTCGCGCAACTCGTCGCCATCCTCGCCGAGGTCGCGCGCAGCCCCGCGCAGCCGCTGGAGGCCATCCAGCCTGCCGGTGGCCTGCCCGCTGCCCTCGCGCGGCAGACGCCATTCTGCACCGCCGCCGTGTTCAACAGCCACCATGCCGAACACGCGATGCTCCGCTACCTGAAGTCGCTTGAGGACAAGGATGTCGCGCTGAATCGCAGCATGATCCCGCTGGGGTCCTGCACGATGAAGCTGAACGCGACGGCGGAGATGATCCCGGTCACCTTCCCCGGCTTCGGCGCCATCCACCCCTTCGCGCCGGTGAACCAGGCGGAAGGCTATATCGAGATGATCCGGCGGCTGGAATCCTGGCTCGCCACCGTCACCGGCTTCGCCGCCGTGTCGCTGCAGCCGAATGCCGGCAGCCAGGGCGAATATGCCGGGCTGCTCGCCATCCGCGCCTATCACCGCGCGCGCGGCGAGGCGCATCGCGATGTCTGCCTGATCCCGTCCTCGGCGCATGGCACCAACCCGGCTTCCGCCGTGATGGCGGGGATGAAGGTGGTGGTCGTCGGCTGCGACCGCGACGGCAATGTCGATATTGACGACCTGAAGGCGAAGGCCGCGCAGCACGCCGCGAACCTCTCGGCGCTGATGGTCACCTACCCCTCCACCCATGGCGTGTTCGAGACGGAGATCCGCGAGATCTGCGCCCTGATCCACGCGGAAGGAGGGCAGGTCTACATGGATGGCGCCAACATGAACGCGCAGGTGGGCCTCACCAGCCCGGCCGCGATCGGCGCCGATGTGTGCCACCTGAACCTGCACAAGACCTTCTGCATCCCGCATGGCGGCGGCGGTCCGGGTGTGGGCCCGATCGGCGTGGCCGCGCATCTGGCGCCGCATCTGCCGAACCACCCGATGCTGGCCGAGGCCGGCCCCGCCGCGGGCTTCGGCCCCGTCAGCGCCGCGCCCTTCGGCAGCGCCTCCATCCTGCCGATCAGCTACGCCTATATCCGCATGATGGGCGCGGAGGGGCTGACGCGCGCCACCGCGGTCGCGATCCTGAACGCCAACTACGTCGCCCGGAAGCTGGAGCCGCAC
Organism: Roseomonas mucosa; assembly: GCA_945878375.1. Classification (GTDB taxonomy): domain Bacteria; phylum Pseudomonadota; class Alphaproteobacteria; order Acetobacterales; family Acetobacteraceae; genus Falsiroseomonas; species Falsiroseomonas mucosa_A. The sequence continues at coordinate 289,645 of CAMDWG010000001.1, forward strand.
TACCCCATCCTCTATCGCGGGATGAACGGGATGGTGGCGCATGAATGCATCCTGGATTGCCGTGGCTTCCAACAGAATGGCGGCGCCTCGGTCGAGGATATCGCCAAGCGGCTGCAGGATTACGGCTTCCACGCGCCGACCATGTCCTGGCCCGTCGCCGGCACGCTGATGGTCGAGCCGACGGAGAGCGAGACGAAGGCGGAACTCGACCGCTTCATCGATGCGATGGTCGCGATCCGCGCCGAGATCCGCGCCATCGAGCAGGGGCGTTCGGACCCGCGCGACAACCCGCTGAAGAACGCGCCGCACACGGCGGCGGAAGTGATGGCGGAGGATTGGGCGCATCCCTATTCGCGCGCCCAGGCCGCCTTCCCGCTGCCCTGGGTCGCCGCGCGCAAATACTGGCCGCCGGTCAAGCGCGTGGACAATGTCCATGGCGACCGCCACCTGGTCTGCACCTGCGCGCCGCTGGAAGCCTACGCGCAGGCAGCCGAATAGAACGCTGCGGCGCGCGGGGCGCATGGCCCCCGCGCGCCGCGCCCCTTTGACGGCCCCTCGCGCCGGGTCGATGTTGCGGGCGTAGAGACCCACGCACGTGCCAACCCGCCCCTCCTTCGCCCTGCCTGATCCCGCCCGCCTTCGCGCCGTTCTGGTCACGCTGGTGGCCGCGACGCTGGGCGGGGCGCTGTTCAAGTGGCTCGGCATCCCGCTGCCCTGGATGCTCGGCGCCATGACCGCCACCGGCCTGCTGGCCTGGCATGACCGGGCAGAGGTGCTGAAGCCGGTGCGGCCGGCGGCGCTGATCCTGCTCGGCCTCGGGCTCGGCCAGACCTTCACGCCGACGGTGATGGCGGCGGTTATGCTGGCGCTGCCCTGGCTGCTGGGTGCGGCGCTGCTCTCGATCCTGGTTGGCGTGCTGGTCGCCCGGCTGTTCGCGCGCTGGGCGGGGACGGATGCCGAGACCGGCTACTACGCCGCCGTGCCGGGCGGCGTGGTGGTGATGGCGGTGCTGGCGCAGCGCGCCGGCCTGTCCGTGCCCACCGTGACGCTGGCGCACACGATCCGGGTCATGCTGGTGGTCGCGCTGGTACCGCCGCTGGTCGGCTGGCTCGCGCCGCTCGGCACCGCCGGCGCCTTCCTGGCCGAACTGCCGCAGGTGCGGGGCACCGGCCTGCTGGGGCTGCTGGCGGGCGGGCTGGCCGTCGCGCTGGCGGCGCGGCGGCTCGGGATGGCGAATCCCTGGATGCTCGCACCCTGCGGGATGATGATCCTGCTCTCGGCGCTGGATGTGCTGCCATCCGGCGTGCCGAGCTGGATGGTGGATGCGGCGCAGGTGGGCATGGGGATGGCGCTCGGCCAAAGGATGAGCCGCCGCTTCCTGCTGTCCTCCCACCGGCTGGCGCTCGCTTCCGTCGCGATGTCGCTGCTGCTGATGGCGGTGATGGCGGTGCTGGCCATCGCCTTCAGCGGTATCTCCGGCCTGCCGGTGGCCGAGGTTGCGCTGGGCATGTCGCCGGGCGGGATGCCGGAGATGACGGTGACGGCGAAAGCGCTGTCGCTTGGCGTGCCACTGGTGCTGGGCTTCCACATCGTGCGCACGCTGCTGTGCAACTTCGCGGTCGCGCCGATCTGGCGGGGCATGGTCCGGCTGGGGCTGGCGCGGTAAGCCACCCCGGTGGGGCCTGGGCCGCTACCAGTAGCCCTGCATGATCTCCCGCGCCCAATCGGGCTCTCGCACCGCGCCGCGCGGGTCGAAGCCGGTCATGTGCGGCTTCACATCCAGCACCGGCGAGCCATCCACCGCATCCAGCCCGCGCACCCGCAGCCGCAGCCCATCGACGCCCAACAGCCGGCAGGTGGTGACGCCGATGCGGTTCGGCCGGGGCGAGCCGCGCTGCGCCAGGATGCCCACGCGCGGCCAGTCCAGCCGCCCGCGCGGATGCCGCGCCCCGCGCTCGACCTTCGCCGGGTCAAGCCGGTCGAAGACGAAGACCACCACCACATGGCTGAAGGCGCCGAGGCCGAGCGCGGCGTCCGGCCCCAGCTGGGCGGGGTCCAGCAGGATCTCGGCCTCCACCGCGTCCCAGGCATCGTCCACCGCTTCGGCACGACCGCCGCGCACATGGCCGATCGGCGTCACGATCACGCTGTGCATGTCCTGGCGCACAGGGCGGCACGCGCAGCGGGCCGCGCGTCCGGCGCTTGAGGGCGCAATACAGTCCTCATTGGAAGATGGGGACCGTGGACGGGTCCTGGATCACGGGCGGGGGCATGTCGATGACCACGCTGGCGGGGTCCACCTGCGGCCCGCGGTCGAGGAACCCGGTCACGCTCTCCGGCCAGGCGATCACGATCGCGACCAGCAGCAGCTGCAGGCACAGCCAGGGAATGGCGCCCAGGTAGATGTCCTTCGTCAGCACCTGCTTCGGCGCGATGCCGCGGAGGTAGAACAGCGCGAAGCCGAAGGGCGGGTGCATGAAGCTGGTCTGGAGGTTGATGCAGATCAGCACCCCGAACCACACCATGTCGATGCCGAGGTTCTTCGCCACCGGCGCCAGCAGCGGGATGACGATGAAGGCGATCTCGAAGAAGTCGAGGAAGAAGGCCAGCAGGAAGATGAAGATGTTGACGAAGACCAGGAAGCCGGTGGCGCCGCCGGGCAGGTAGCTCAGCAGGTGCTCGATCCAGATCCCGCCATCGACGCCCTGGAACACCAGGCTGAATACGGTCGCGCCGATCAGGATGTAGATAACCATGGCCGTGATGCGCGTGGTGTTGCCCATCGCCTGGCGCACCAGCGTCCAGGACAGGCTGCGGTTGAGCGCGGCCAGCACGATGGCCCCCACAACCCCCATCGCGCCTGCTTCCGTCGGCGTGGCGAGGCCCATGAAGATCGTGCCGAGCACCATGAAGATCAGCACGATGGACGGCACCATGCCCCGCAGCACGCGCCACCACAGCCGCCAGTCGCGCGGCGCCAGCGCTTCGGGTGGTAGGGGCGGAACCTTGTGGGGCGCGACGATGCTGACCACCGCGATGAAGGCCATGAACAGCGCGATCTGGAGGAAGGACGGCCCGATCGCGCCGGCATACATGTCGCCCACCGACTGGCCGAGCTGGTCGCCTAGCACGATCAGCACCAGCGACGGCGGGATGACCTGCGTGATGGTGCCGGATGCCGCGATGACGCCGGTGGCGATCCGCATGTCGTAGCCGTAGCGCATCATGATCGGCAGGCTGATCATGCCCATCGCGATCACGCTGGCCGCGACCGTGCCCGTGATCGCGCCGAGGATCGCGCCGACGATGATCACGGCATAGGCGAGCCCGCCGGGGATCTTCCCGAATAGCTGCCCCGTGCCTTCCAGCAGGTCTTCCGCCAGGCCGCAGCGTTCCAGGATCGCGCCCATCAGCGTGAAGAACGGCATCGCCAGCAGCAGGTCGTTCGACAGAATGTTGAAGACGCGCAACGGCAGGTTGAACAGATAGGCTTCGGTGAACAGGCCGAGCTCGATCGACACGAAGCCGAAGAACAGCCCCACCGCCGCCAGCGAGAAGGCGGCCGGGAAGCCGAACAGCAGGAACAGGATCAGGCCGCCGAACATCAGCGGCGGCATGATGTCTTCCCAGCCGGTCATTGTATGTGTGCCCTCAAACGGCGGGCGCCTGCTCCGCAGGCTTGCCTTTCGCGCCTACGCACTGATGCGCCGGGGACGGCGGTTGCGCTGCGCGCGGGCCGCCTTTGGCGGCCGAAGTCTGGGGCCCTCAAGCGGCGGGCGGGGCCGGAAGACGTGGAAGCGGGGCGCATCACTGCTCGGGCCTCGTATAGGCGGCGTGCAGGCGATCTTCCGGCACCCAGATGCCGCGCAGCACGGCGATGCGCTTGATCAGCTCCGATAGGCCCTGCGCCGTGATCAGCGCGAAGCCCAGCGGCATCAGCAGCTTCACCGGCCAGCGCAGCAACCCGCCGGGAGAAGAGGACGTCTCACCCCGCATCCAGGAATCCAGGAAAAAGGGCCAGGTCATCCAGGCCAGCAGCGCCATCGCCGGCAGCACGAACAGCGTCAGCCCGATCACATCGATCCAGATCCGCGCCCGGTCCGGCAGCCAGCCATAGATCAGGTCCACGCGGACATGTTCGTTGCGGAACAGGGTGTAGCTGCCGCCCAGCATCACCATGCCGGCGAAGAAATACCATTGCGCCTCCAGCGACGCGTTGGACCCCATCGAAAAGGCATAGCGCAGCCCCGCATTGGCCGCGGCCAGCAGGCAGGCCAGCAGCACCATCCAATCGGCGATCCGGCCGAAGCGCGTATTCAGCGAATCGACCACGCGGCTGAAGGCAAGAAGCGGGCCCATGGGCCTTGACGTGTCTCCCAGGCGGCGCGAACGCAGCCGCCGCACTCGTCCCATAGCGAGCAGGGGGACGGTTGGGAAGCGCCACGCAGTCCGAACCCCCTTCTGCCAGGCGGGCTGCGCGCGTAGCCTTCGCAACCGTGGCGACCCCTTCCCCCGCGCCGTGATGACGGCGCTCCTCCTCACCCTGGCCGGGCTGCTGGCGCTGCCCCTGGTGGCGCTGGCGGGCCGGGGATTCGCCGCGCCGCTGGTGCATGGGGGGACGCTGGCAGCCAGCCTGGTCTTCGCCGCGACGGGGCTGGTCGCGCTGCTAGGCGGCGGCGCGCCCGCCACGTCCCTGCCGCTCGCCACGCCCATGGGGCCGATGCTGGTGGCGCTGGATGGGCTCTCGGCCTGGTTCCTGCTGCTGCTCGGCCTCGCGGGCGCGCCGGCCTCGCTCTATGCCCTGGCGCATGAAGGGGGCGCGCCGCCGCGCAGCCTCGCGGCCCTGCCGCTGTTCCTGGCCGGCATGGCGCTGACGCTGATCGCCGCCGACGGGCTGACCCTGCTGCTGGGGTTCGAGGCGATGTCGCTCGCCAGCTGGGCCCTGGTCGCTTCCGACCATGCGAAGGCAGATAACCGCCGCGCCGCGCGGCTCTATCTGGCCTTCGCGGCGCTTGGCGCCGCCTGCCTCATCCCGGCCATCGGCCTGCTGGCCGGCCCGGGCGGCGCGCTCGGCTTCGAGGCGATCCGGCAGGCGCCGCCCGATGGCTGGCGGGCCGGGCTGATCCTGGCGCTGGTCATCGCCGGCGCGGGCTCCAAGGCCGGGCTCGTGCCGCTGCATGCCTGGCTGCCGCTGGCCCATCCGGCGGCACCGAGCCATGTCTCCGCGCTGATGTCGGCGGCGATGACGAAGGTCGCGCTCTATGTCGTGGCGCGGCTGCTGCTGGATCTCGGCGGGCCGGCGCAGCCGCTGTGGTGGGGCGTGCCGCTGGTGATGCTCGGCGCGGCCTCGGCCCTTCTCGGGGCGCTGCGCGCCAATCTGGAGGAGGACGGGAAGACCCTGCTCGCCTGCTCCACCATCGAGAATATCGGGCTGATCGCCATCGGTCTCGGCCTCGCGGCCTGTTTCCGCGCGGCGGATCTCGGCGCGCTGGCGGCGCTGGCGGCGGGGGCGGCGCTGCTGCACGCGCTGAACCACGCGGTGTTCAAGACCCTGCTGTTCCTCGGCCTCGGGGAAGCCGCGCATGGGGGCGGGTCCCGCCACCTCGACCGCCTTGGCGGGCTGATCCATGCGATGCCCTGGACGGCGGCCTGCGTGCTGGTGGGCGCGGGTGCTGCGGCCAGCCTGCCGCCGCTATCGGGCTTCGCCAGCGAATGGCTGCTGCTGCAGGCGCTGCTGCATGCGTGGCGCGTCGGCGACCTCGCCTTCCAGCTTCTGCTGCTGGGCGCGGCGGCAATGGCCGCGCTGGCGGCCGCGCTGGCGGCGGCGGCAATGGTGCGGCTATTCGGCCTGGTCTTCCTCGGCCGGCCGCGCACGCCGCGGGTGCTCGGCGCGACGGAGAGCGGCTGGCTGCCGCGCGCCGCGCTGCTGGTCCCGGCCGGGCTGACGGTGCTGCTCGGCCTGCTGCCCGGCCCCATGCTGGCGCTGGGCGCGGAGGCGCAACAGCTTCTGGCCGGCGCGGCGATGGGCGAGCGGGCCGGGCCGCTTTCCGTGTCGGTGGGCGATGGGGCGGCGCGCTACTGGCCGCTCGGCCTCGCGCTGCTGCTCGCGGGCTGCGGCGCGGTCGTCTGGTATGCGGTGAAGCAGCGTGCGCCGCAGGCCGTGCGGGGGGAACCGGCGCGGGGACCGGCCTGGGATTGCGGCTTCGCCGCGCCGCCGCCGCACCTGCCCTTCGGCGATCCGCTGACCCAGCCTTCCGCCGCCGGGCTCGGCCAGCCGCTGCGCAGGATGCTCGGCACCACGGTCCTCGGCGCGACCGAGGCGGTCACCACGCCGCCGCCCGGCGATCCCGCCGCCGCGCGGATCGAGGCGGGCTTCCGCGACCCCGCCTTCCCGCTGCTGCTGAAGCCGCTGGCCGCGCTGCGCGATGCGGTCGCGGCGCGGGCGGAAGGGCTGCGCGGGCTTTCGATCCGGCAGGCGCTGATGCTGCCCTTCGGCACGCTGGTGGCGCTGCTGGCGCTGGTCGCCTGGCTGGAGCGCGCCGGATGACCGCACTCGCCGGGATCCTGACGCAGGGGCTGCACATCGCGCTGGTCGTCGCCATCGCGCCGCTGCTGCTGGGCGCGATACGCTGGCTGAAGGCGCGCATGCTGGGCCGCGCCGCCCCCCATCCGCTGCAGCCGCTGCGCGACATGCGGAAGCTGCTGCAGAAGCGCCCGGTGATGGCGGAGAACGCGTCCTGGATCACCCGCGCCGCGCCCTATGCCGCCGCCGCCACGGCGCTGGCGGCGCTGGCGCTGGTGCCGGGCTTCGCACGCGGCATGGCCTTCGCGCCGCTATCGGACCTGTTGCTGCTGGCGGGGCTGCTGGCGCTGGGGCGCGTGGCGCTGGCGCTCGCGGCGCTCGATGCCGGCACCGCCTTCGGCGGCCTCGGCGCAGCGCGGGAGATGTCCTTCGCCGCGCTCGCCGAGCCCGCCCTGCTGGTCGCCGCGCTGATCCTCGCGATCCTCGCCGGCACGACGGGGATCGAGGCGATTGCGGCGGGCTTCCAGGATGGCGCGCCGGGCCTGCGCGTATCGCTGGTGCTGGCGCTGATCGCGCTGTGTGCGGTGGCGCTGGCGGACACCGCGCGCATCCCGGTGGACAATCCCGCGACGCATCTGGAACTGACCATGGTGCATGAGGCGATGATCCTGGAAGCCTCGGGCCGGCACCTGGCGCTGTGGGAGGCTGCCGCCGCCTTCCGGCTGACCTTCTGGCTTTCGCTGATCGCGGCGGTGTTCATCCCCTTCGGCACGGCACCCCCCGGCTTCGCGCCGCCGGGCTGGGCGCTGGGCCTGCTGGCCTGGGTCGGGAAGCTCGCCCTGCTGGCCCTGGTGCTGGCGGCGTTCGAGAGCGCGATCGCCAAGATGCGGGTCTTCCGCGTGCCGGAATTCCTTGGCATCGCGCTGCTGCTCGGCCTGCTGGGCGCGATCCTGCTCTTCGTCTCGACGAGGCTGGCGTGATGAGCTTCGGCACGCCCGGCTACGACATCTCTCACTTGCTGGGCGGCTTCGTGCTGCTGCTGTCCTTCGTCATGCTCTACCAGCGCCGTATCGGCGCGGTGATCAACGCCTTCGCGGTGCAGGGCGCCTTGCTGGCGGCGGCGGCGGCGTGGCAGGGCTGGGTGCAGGACGCGCCGGGGCTCTACATCACCGCCGCCATCGCCTTCGGCGCGAAGGCGGTCGCGATCCCGCTGGCGTTCCGGCTGCTGCTCGGCCGGCTTGGCCAGCACAAGGCGGTGGAGACCTCGCCGGGCCTCGGCGTCACGCTGGGCGCCGCGATCGGGCTGGTGGGGCTGGCGGTGCTGGTGGTGCTGCCGGTGACGGCGGGAGGCGCGACGCCGCTGGCGCGCGTCGATCTCACCATCGCGCTGTCGGTCGTGCTGCTGGGGATGCTGGCGATGATCGCGCGGCGCAGCGCCATCAGCCAGGTGATCGGATTGCTGAGCCTGGAGAATGGGCTGATCCTGGCCGCCATCGGCGTGGTTGGCATGCCGCTGGTGGTGGAGTTGTCGACCGCCGCGCTGGTGCTGATGCTGGCGGTCGTCGCCGCCGTCGTCGTGTTCCAGATCCGCGACCGGCTGGACACGCTGGACACCTCGATCCTCGATCGCCAGCGGGGCGACGCATGATGCCGCTGCCCTGGATCCTGGTCTTCCTGCCCTGGGCCGGCGCGCTGCTGCTGGCCGCGCTGCCGCCGCGCGGCCGCCTGCCGGCCTTCGTCAATATCGGCATCTCCGCGGCCTCGCTGCTGGTCGCGCTGGTCCTGCTCGGGCACGAGCATGGCGTGCAGGGCTGGACGCGCACCGACGCGCTGAACCTGCCCTTCGTCGCCGTCGCGGCGCTGATCGGGCTGACCACCGCGATCTTCTCCGCCGCGACGGTGGAGGCCGAGAGTTTCGACCCGCTGCGCGCGCGGGCCTATCACGCCGCCTTCCAGGTCTTCATGGGCGCGCAGGCCCTGGCGCTGGTCAGCGACAATATGGGCGTGATGTGGGTGGCGATCGAGATCGCGACCCTCGCCTCCGTGCTGATGGTGGGCGTGCATGGCACGCCGGCGGCGGTCGAGGCCGCGTGGAAGTTCTTCATCCTCTGCGGCGTCGGCATCGCGCTCGCGCTGTTCGGGACGATCCTGCTGTACCTGGCCGCGCAGCCCGTGGTGGGCGGCGGCGATCCGGGCCTGTCCTGGGCGGCGCTGCGGGCGGTCGCCGAGCAATGCGACCCGGGCGTGCTGTCGCTCGCCTTCGTCTTCCTGCTGGTCGGCTACGGCACCAAGGCGGGGCTGGTGCCGCTGCATAGCTGGCTGCCGGATGCCGAAGCCGAAGGGCCCCTGCCCATCTGCGCCGTGCTGTCGGGGCTGCTGCTGAACGCGGCGCTGCTCGCGATCCTGCGGGCGCAGTCGATCATCGGCGCCAATCCGGCAGCACTCGCGCCCGGGCCGTTCCTGATCGGCTTCGGGCTGGCATCGCTGCTGCTGGCGGCCTTCGCGCTGTGGCGGCGGCGCGATGCAAGGCGGCTGTTCGCCTGGAGTTCGATCGAGCATATCGGCCTGGCCACCATCGCCTTCGGCATCGGCGGCGCGGTGGCGAGCCTGGCGGGCATCGTCCATCTTCTGGGCCATGCGCTGGTGAAATCGGCGGTGTTCTTCGCCGTCGGCGCGGCGACGCAGATCAAGGGCAGCCGGCAGATCGCGGATATCGGCGGGCTGGCGGCGAGCCACCCGGCGCTGGGCTGGGGCCTCGCACTCGGCATCGCGGGGCTGGCGGGCATGCCGCCCTTGGCGCTGTTCGTGTCGGAGTTGAGCCTCGTCGCGGAAGGCGCCGCGCGCTTCCCCTGGCTGGTGCTGCCGATGGCGCTCGGGCTGCTGGTCGCGGCGGCGGCGCTGATCCGCGCGCTGCATGCCCTCTGCCTCGGCGCGCCGACGCCGGACCAGCCGGTGCGCGGCGCCTTCACGCTACCGGGCGGGACGCTGTGGGCCACGGCGCCGGTCTGGCTGCATCTGGCACTCGCCGCCGCACTCGGCTTCGCGGCGCCGCCGGCCTTCACCGCGCTGCTGCGCGCCGGCGCGGAGATGCTGTGATGGGCGGCGTGGCGTCTGACCTGATCCGTCGCGGCGCGCCGCAGGGCTGCGTGCCCTTCGAACGCTTCCTGCTGACACCGGCCAATTTCGCCGCGCTGCGCGATGCGCTGCCGCTGGAGCCGACGCTCGCCTTGCTGTCGCTCTGGGCGGAACCCGCGATGGTCCATGCCGCCTTCCTTGACGAGGCCGAGGGCGGCCTGCTGCTGGCCAGCTGCGCCGCGCGCGACGGCACCTATCCCGCGCTGTCGCCCGCCCGCCCCGGCGCGGTGCGGTTCGAGCGGATGATCCGCGACCTCTGGGGCCTTACGGCCGAGGGCGCGCTGGACCTCCGCCCCTGGCTGGACCACGGACGCTGGCCGGTCGCCGCGCCGCTGGCCGCGCGGCCCGCGCAGCAAGGAGGACCGCCCTTGCAGCCCAGCTTCCTGCCGGTGGAAGGCGAGGGCTGGCACCAGATCCCCGTCGGCCCCGTGCATGCCGGCGTGATCGAGCCCGGCCATTTCCGCTTCACCGTGCAGGGCGAGACGGTGGTGCGGCTGGAACAGCTGCTCGGCTATGCGCACAAGGGCACGCTGGCGCTGATGGCCGGCAAGTCGCCGCGCGCGGCGGCGCGTTTCGCGGCGCGCATCTCCGGCGACAGCACGGTGGCGCATGCGCTGGCCTTCGCGCTCGCCGCGGAGGCCGCCGCCGGCATCGCCGCGCCGCCGCGCGCCGCGCTGCTGCGCGCCGCGATGCTGGAGCTGGAGCGGATCGCGAACCACCTGAACGACTGGGGCTTCATCTGCAACGACGCCGCCTTCGCCTATCCCCACACCCGCTGCGGCGCGCTGCGGGAAGCGCTGCTGCGCGCCAACGCCGCGACCTTCGGCCATCGGCTGATGATGGACAACATCATCCCCGGCGGGCTGGTGGAGGATATCGCGCCGGGGGCTGAGGCACGCGTGCTGGCCGCGCTGTCCTCCATCGCCGCCGAGGTGCCGGAACTTCTCGGCATCTGCGACGACCATGCGAGCTTGCAGGACCGGCTGGTCGGCACCGGCACGCTGCGCGCCGATCTTGCCGCGCGCTTCGCGGCCGGCGGCGTGGTCGGGCGCGCATCGGGCCGGCCCTTCGATGCGCGGCGCTGCCTGCCGCATGCGCCCTATGACGCACTCCCCATCGCGCTGCCCGTCTTCACGGAAGGCGATGTCGATGCCCGCCTGCGCATCCGCGTCGCGGAGCTGAAGGAGAGCATCGGGCTGGTGCGGGCGATTTTCGCCGGCCTCGACCCCGGTGCGATCCACGCCCCCCTGCCGCAGCGCGGGGGGGAAGGCATCGCGGTGGTCGAAGGCTTCCGGGGCGAGATCGTGACCTGGATGGCGCTCGACGATGGCGGGCTGATCCGCGCGGTGTTTCCGCGCGATCCGTCCTGGCTGCAATGGCCGCTGCTGGAAGCGGCGATGGAAGGGAACATCGTCGCGGATTTTCCGCTCTGCAACAAATCCTTCAACTGCTCCTACAGCGGGGTGGATCTGTGACGCAGCCGGGCGAATCCGCCGAGCGCCGCGGGGCGACCGGCGCCTATACCATCACGATCCTGCGCCCTGGCCGCGTGCGGGCCGGCGGGCCGCGCCCGGTCGCGGAGCATTGGGCCTATGACGATCGCGGAGCCGCCATGGCGGAGCTTGGCATGATCCTCGACCGCGTGGCGCCGGGGACGGAATTGGTGCTGCGCGATCCCGAAGGGATCGACCTGCTGCGCGTCGCAAGACTGGCTTAGGAGAAGCGCGGATGCTCTGGCCGAAGCTCGCGAAGGGCCTGGTGTCGCGGCCGCTGACGCAGCCGGTGCCGCCGCCGGATGAGGAGATGATGCAGGCGATGGCGCGGCAGTTGGAGGCATCGTCGCGCGCTCGGCTGGGCCGCAGCCTGGCGATCCGGCAGGTCGCGGCCGGCGGCTGCAATGGCTGCGAGCTGGAAGTGAACGCGATGGCCGGCGTGCTCTATGACATGGAGCGCTACGGGCTGCGGATCGTGGCCAGCCCCCGCCACGCCGATGTGCTGCTGGTGACCGGCCCCGTCACGCGCAACATGCGCGAAGCGCTGGACCGCGCCCGCGCCTGCACGCCCGAGCCCTGCTGGGTGGTCGCCGCCGGCGACTGCGCGGCGGATGGCGGCGTGTTCAAGGGCAGCTATGGCGTGGAAGGCGGGGTGGCGACGGTGCTGCCGGTCGATCTGGTCATCCCTGGATGTCCGCCCACGCCGGCGGCGATGCTGCAAGGATTGCTCGCGCTGCTGGACGCGCAGGACCCGCCGCGCCGTCAGCCGGCGGGCGCCGCATCGGCATAAGGTCTTACGCGCCCTCGTCGGGGATGTTCAGCAGCGCGCCGCAGGCCTTGCAATGCACCGCATCGGGCTCGTGCCGCCCGAGGCCGCAGGCCTGGCAGCGGAAGCGCACCTTGGTGGGGCGGAACAAGGCCTGGGCCAGGCGCAGGAACAGCGTCACACCGGCCAGCATGATCACCACGGAAATCAGCCGCCCGGTCGTGCCGGGCAGGGTGATGTCGCCGAAGCCCGTCGTCGTCAGCGCGGTGACGGTGAAATACAGCGCATCGGCCCAGTTCGCGATGTTCGGGTTGGTCGCCTGCTGCGTCGCATGGACGATGCCGGTCATCACGGTGATGAAGACGGTGAGGTCCGCCGCCGCGACGAAGGCGTCCTGGTTGCGGCGGAACACCGGCAGGTCATGGCGCAGATGCGCGACCAGCCGCGCCGAACGCAGCAGCCGCACGATGCGAAGGCTGCGCAGGAACCCCCAGCCCGGCAGGAAGGGCGCGGCGAGGAAGGCCATCACCGCCAGCAGATCCGCGATGCCGCCCGGGTGCAGCAATTCCCGCCGCACGGAGGGCGCGGCCCGCAGCCGCAGCACGAATTCCGCCGCGAGCACGAGACCGAGCGCGATATCCACCGCCAGCACGAAGCCGCCGCGTGGCAGGAAGGATTCGAACACCACCCAGGCCACGGCGACCAGGTCCAGCGCCAGCAGCCCATAGGCCGCGCGCGCCCCGAGGCGACCGCCAACCCCCTGGAGCCTGGCGAAGCCTTCCGCCATGCGCCGGGTCAATCGGCCATGGTGAAGCCGAGCCCGGGCGCCTCGGGCACCTGCAGCAGCCCGCGCGCGAAGGCAGGATGCGTGGCGAAGCGGTCGCGCAGCGCGGCATGCGCGCCATGCACCTCCAGCATCCCGCCATGCGGATGGCCGGCCATGGCGGGCAGGTTCGCGGCCTCGAAGCCGCCGGCGCCGGTCACGGGCACGCCATGCGCCTCCGCCAGCGCCAGGATGCGGAGCATCGCCGTCAGCCCGCCGCAGAAGGCGGCATTGGGCTGGATGATATCCAGCGCGCCTGCCACCAGCGCATCGCGGAACCAGGTGACGGATTGGATCATCTGCCCCGAGGCCAGCGGAATCGGGATGGCGCGGCGCAATGCCGCCAGCGCCGCGATGTCGTTGTCGCGCACCGGTTCTTCGAAGAAGGCGATGTCGCAATCGGCGACGAGATGCGCCAGCCGCTTCGCCTCCGCGACCGTGAAACCGCAATTGGCGTCGAGCATAAGGGGCGCGTCACCGATGGCGCGGCGCACGGCGCGGATCCGCGCGGCGTCTTCCGTGATGCCGCGCCCCGCGGCCACGATGATCTTCACCCCCGCGAAGCCTTCATCCAGCGCGGCCTCGCAGGCCGCGACCAGCTCGGCCTCGCGAAAAGCGGGCAGGCCGGCGGTGGCATAGGCCGGCACCGCCCCGCGGGCGCCGCCCAGAAGCCGCGCCACCGGCTGGCCCAACGCCTTGCCCTTGATGTCCCACAGCGCGAGGTCCAGCGCCGACAGCGCCGAGACCGCCACGCCCGTCGCGCCGCGCGGATTGAGCCGCTTGGCGATCAGCGCGCGGATCGCCTCATGCGCCAGCGCATCCTGGCCCACCACGGCCTCCGCCACCTCGCGGTTCAGCAGGCCGGCGACGGAATCGGCCAGGAAGCGGCCGGTCACGCCTTCGCCGATCAGCCCGGCCTCGGTCGTCACGCGCAGCCGCAGGAAGGTCAGGCTTTCCCGGCCGGCATAGGCATCCGCCGCGCGGGCCGGCTTCAGATGCTCGACGGCGGCGGAAAGGCCGGTGATCCGCATCAGCGCGTGGGCTTCGGCGGCGTCACGCTGTAATCGTAGAAGCCCTTGCCGGATTTCCGGCCGAGCCAGCCGGCCTCGACATATTTCCGCAGCAGCGGGCTCGGCCGGTACTTCGATTCGCCCATGCCCCGGTGCAGCACCTCCATCACCGACAGGCAGGTGTCGAGGCCGATGAAATCCGCCAGTTCCAGCGGGCCCATCGGATGGTTACAGCCCAGCTTCATGCCGGCATCGATGGACGCGACATCGCCCACGCCCTCATGCAGCGCGAAGCAGGCCTCGTTGATCATCGGCAGCAGGATGCGGTTGACGATGAAGGCCGGATAATCCGCCGCCTGGGCGACGGTCTTGCCCATCCGCCCCGCGAGCGCGGTCACGGCCGCGACCGTCGCATCCTCGGTCGCAAGCCCCCGGATCACCTCGACCAGCTTCATCATCGGGACAGGGTTGAAGAAGTGCATCCCCACGAAGCGCCCCGGCCGGTCGGTGGAAGCCGCCAGCCGCGTGATGGGGATCGATGACGTGTTGGTGGCGACCAGCGCATCGGCGCGCAGCGCGGGGCAGAGGGCGGCGAAGATCTTCTTCTTCAGCTCCTCATTCTCCGTCGCGGCCTCGATCACCAGATCGGCCTCGGCGAAGGCGGCGTAGTCGGTGGCGGTGGCGATGCGGGCCAGCGCGGCGTCGCGGTCCGGCGCGGCCAGGGTGCCCTTCTGCACCTGGCGGTCCATGTTCTTCGCGATGGTCGCCATCGCCTTGTCGAGCTGCGCCTGCGCGACATCCAGCAGCACGACTCTGATCCCCGACTGCGCCGCGACATGCGCGATGCCGCTGCCCATCTGGCCGGCGCCGATCGCGCCGAGTGTCTTGATCTCCGCCATCACCCTGACCTCCTCAACGAGAAACGCCGGCTGCCAACCCTGTCGGGTCGGCAGCCGGCGCGCAACGCCTCCACCCTCGCGGCGGCCTTCAGCTCTTGCTGAGTTCCGCCTCGAGTTCCGGGATCACCCGAAAAACATCGCCGACCAGGCCGTAATCGGCCACCTGGAAGATCGGCGCTTCCTCATCCTTGTTCACGGCGACGATGAACTTGCTGTCCTTCATGCCGGCGAGGTGCTGGATGGCGCCCGAGATGCCGAAGGCGATGTAGAGCTCCGGCGCCACGATCTTGCCGGTCTGGCCGACCTGCATGTCGTTCGGCGCATAGCCCGCATCCACCGCCGCGCGGCTGGCGCCGATGGCGGCGCCCAGCTTGTCGGCGACGCCTTCGAGGATCTTGAAGTTGTCCGCCGAGCCCATCGCGCGCCCGCCGGAGACGACGATGCGCGCCGCCGTCAGCTCCGGCCGCTCCAGCTTCGCGATCTCGGACCCGACGAAGCTGGACAGGCCCGGATCGGCCGCCGCCGGCGCGTCCGCGATGGCCGCCGCACCGCCCGAGGCCGGGACCGGGTCGAAGGACGCCGCGCGCACGGTCAGCACCTTGGTCGCGTCCGCGCTCCGCACGGTGGCCAGCGCGTTGCCGGCATAGATGAAGCGGCGGAAGGTGTCCGCACCCTCCACGCCCGCGACATCGCTGATGACCTGCACATCCAGCAGGGCGGCGACGCGCGGCATGATGTTCTTACCCATGGCGGAGCCGGGCGCGAGCAGGTGCCCATAGCCGGGCGCGAGCGCCACCAGCAGCGCCGCGACAGGCTCGGCCAGCGCGGCCTCTACCCCGGCGCCGCTTGCGACCAGCACCTTCGCAACGCCCGGCAGCTGCGCCGCCGCCGCCGCGCCTTCGGCGCCGAGCACCAGCAGGTGAATTTCGCCACCGATCTTCGCGGCCGCCGCGACGGCGCTCCGCGTGGGCTGGGAGACGGCCGACCCGCTGCGGTCGGCGAGAACCAGGACGGCCATCTTCAGATCACCTTCGCCTCGTTGCGGAGCTTCGCGACCAGTTCCTGGACCGAGCCCACCTTCACCCCGGCCTGGCGCTTCGGCGGTTCCTCCACCTTCAGCACCGTCAGGCGGGGCGTGACATCCACGCCGAGATCGGCCGGCTTCACCGTCTCGATCGGCTTCTTGCGCGCCTTCATGATGTTCGGCAGCGACGCGTAGCGCGGCTCGTTCAGCCGCAGATCGGCGGTCACGATCGCGGGCAGAGTCAGCGCCACCGTCTCAAGACCGCCATCGACCTCCCGCGTCACCTTCAGGCTGCCTTCGGTCAGTTCGACCTTGGAGGCGAAGGTGCCCTGCGGCCAGCCCATCAGGGCGGCGAGCATCTGGCCGGTGGCGTTCATGTCGTCGTCGATCGCCTGCTTGCCCATCAGCACGACCTGCGGTGCTTCCTTCGCCGCAATGGCCTTCAGGATCTTGGCGACCGCGAGTGGTTCGACCGTCGCATCCGTCTCCACCAGGATGCCGCGGTCGGCGCCCATGGCGAGCGCGGTGCGGATCTGCTCGGCGGCGGCGGCGGGGCCGACGGAGATGGCGACGATCTCGGTCGCGATCCCCTTCTCCTTCAGCCGCACGGCTTCCTCGACGGCGATCTCGTCGAAGGGGTTCATGGACATCTTGACGTTTGCGGTCTCGACGCCCGTGCCATCCGCCTTCACGCGGACCTTCACATTGTAGTCGACCACCCGCTTGACGGGGACGAGGATCTTCATCGGTCGGCGGATCCCTGGATCAGACCCTTGGGGGCCAAGGCGCGGCGCGCATCGCACGCGTCCGCGAGGTGGCGCGGACCATAGTGGCCACGCGGAGGGTGGGCAAGGCGGGGGGTGGGCACGGACAGGGCGCGATCAGGCGCGCAGCAGAAGCAGCAGCACGAACAGCACCACGGTCGTGAATTGCAGCCCGACGCGCCATCGCATCAGCGTGTTAGACCGCGCGCCGCCCGCCTGTTCGTTGCGCGCCAGGCCGATCATGCCGGCGAACATCACGCCAAGCGTGCCGAGCAGGGACAGCCCGACAAGGATCATGAGGAAGGTTGCCATGGCGCCTAGATGGCAGCGCCCGCCGGGACGGCAAGCGTTCCTCCCGCTCTTCCCCGGTTCAGCGGCGCAGCATGGTCGCCGCACCGGCCAGGGCGACCAGGGCGCAAAGCAGGAACCCCGCCCCATACCCCCCCGTCAGCCCCACCAGGGCCGAGAAGGCGGGCGGCGCCACCAGCATGGTCACCGCAAAGGCGAAGGACAGCGCGGCCGTCGCGCCCCCCACCTGCCCCGCAGGCGCGATCCGCGCCGTCTCGGCCAGCAGCACGCCGTTCCAACCCACCGCCGTCGCCCCCATCAGGATGCCGGCCACCACCACCAGCAGCGCCGGCCACCCCGGCCCCGCCGCCGCGAGCGCTGCCGCCGCCGCCGCCGCGCCCACCCCGCAGGCCAGCAGCGGCCCGCGCGCGCCATGCCGGTCGGCGATCAGCGCCCAGGCGATTCGTCCCAGCACCCCCGCCGCCTGGGCCAGCGCCATCCGCAGCCCCGCCTCGGCCAGCGGGGTGCCGAGCATGGTCACCTGGAAGGCGACGAAGAAGGTCAGGAAGCAGAATTGCGCGACGCCATAGCAGCAGGACATCACGGTCAGCCGCCGCAACGCCGCATCGGTCCGGAGCAGGCCGAGCGACCCCGCCGCCTCGCGCCACAGCGCCGCGCCGCCCGCACCGCCCGCGGTCGGATCCCGCCCCGCATCCAACGCCGCGCGCAACGGTTGCAGCGCCAGCGCCACCAGCAGCCCGGTGGCCGCCATGGCGAAGACCCCGGCCCGCCAGCCGAAGACCATGGCGATGGCTGGTGCCACGGCGGCCACCAGCATCGCCCCGGCCGGCACGCCGGCCTGCTTCATGCTGAACACCAGCGACCGGCGGCGCGGCGGGGTGCGCCCGGCCAGAAGATGGCTGCCGCAGGGGGTCACCGGTCCATGCCCCATCCCCGCCACGAAGGCCGAGACCACCAGCGCTAGCGGATGCCCGAGCGCCGCCAGCGCGATGCCCAGCGCCACCAGCACCATGCCCACCTGCAGCACCCGCACCGCGCCATGGCGGCGGATCAGCGGCCCCGTCAGCGGCCCGCTGACCAGCGCGCCGGCATAGACCAGCGCCGTATGCAGCCCGACGAGGCTCGCCGGCAGGCCCGTCTCGGCCGCGATGGCGGGGGCCAGCACCGGCACCGTCAGGAACGCCCCCATCCCCGCCACATGGGTGGCGAGCAGGGCGAGCATCAGGATGGTCAGGGGAGGGCCAGCGGCGGTCACGCGCGCATCCTGTGGCCGCCCCGGTTGCGCCGCAACCGGCCCTCGGAACGTCAGGGTTGACCGGAAGGGGCCGGGCGCGCTTCACCCCCCGCATGCTGCTCCGCATCCTGACCCTGCTTCTTTTGCTGGCCACCCCGGCGCTGGCCCAGGGGACGGCGCCCCAGCCCGCCCCCCAGGCGGCGGGCGGTGAGTTGCAACGGCTGATCGAGGTGCTGCGCGACGATGCGCGGCGGGCGGAGTTCCTCCGCGCGCTGGAGGCAGCGAGCCGGCCGGCCGGCGGCGCGGCCCCCGAGGCGCCGGCCGCCGAGCCAGCGCCGGCCGAGACCGTCCTGCTGCCGCCGAACACGCTCGGGGGGCAATTGCTGTTGGGCGCATCCCAGCGGCTGCAGGCCCTGTCCGAGAGCCTGGTCGCGACGGTGGAGGCGCTGACCGATGTGCGGGGCGTCGCCGCCTGGATCTCCGGCGCGCTGCGGGACCCGGTGACCAAGACGCGGATCGGGGACGCGGCCTGGAAGCTCGCCTTGCTATTCGGCCTGGGGATGCTGGCGGAATGGGGCACGGCGCGCGCGCTGCGCCGCTTCTCGGACCGGCTGGACGCGATGGCGCCGGCGCCCGGGGATGCCCGGACCTGGATGCGTCGGGTACCGCTGGTCCTGGCGCGCTTCGGGCTGGATTTGGTGCCGATCGCCGCCTTCGCCGTGATCTCCTACGGCATGATCGGCTTCGTGCGGCCGCTGCCGACGACGGAACTCGTCCTGCTCGTCGCCAATAATTCCTACATGGCGCTGCGCGCGGTGATGGCGGGGTCGCGCATGCTGTTCTCCCCGGCGTCGACGCATCTGCGGCTGGTGCAGGTGGCGGATGAGACGGCGGCCTATGTCACGGTCTGGGTCCGGCGCATCGTGGTGGTGGCGATCGCCGGCTATGCGGTGGCGGAGGCCGGGCTGCTCTTCGGCCTGCCCTGGTCGGCCTATGACGCGGTCCTGCGCCTGTCGCTGCTGGTCGTGACGCTGCTGATGGTCATCGTGATCCTGCAGAACCGCACCCAGGTGGCCGATGCGCTGCGCGCGGCGCCGCTGGCGGAGGACGAGGTGCCGGACCGCGCCCGGCGGCTGTTCCGCGGCCTGCGCGACCGGCTGGCCGATGTGTGGCACCTGCTGGCGATCCTGTGGCTCTTCGCGCTCTGGGGCGTCTGGGCGCTGGAGGTGCGGGACGGCTTCGCGCGGCTGCTCGGCGTGACGGCGACGACCATCGCGATCCTGGCGGCGGCCAAGCTGGCGGATGTGCTGCTGCGGCGTGCGATCCTTCGCGGCTTCCGCATCACCCCCGAACTCGCCCTGCGCTATCCGGGGCTGGAGGCGCGGGCGAACCGCTATCTGCCGGTGCTGAAGGCGCTGGGCAGCGGGATCATCGCGGCGCTGACGCTGCTGTTCCTGCTGGAGGCCTGGGGGCTCGATGCCTTCGCCTGGTTCGGGCGCGGGCGGCTGGGGGCAATGCTGCTGTCGTCCCTGGTCACGATCGGGCTGACGGTGATGGTGGGCATCACCGTCTGGGAGTTGGCGAACGCCGCCATCCAGCGCTACCTCAACAAGCTGTCGAAGGACGCGCAGGCCGCCCGCAGCGCGCGGGTGCGCACCCTGCTGCCGATGCTCCGCACCGTGCTGCTGGTCACGATCCTGGTCTTCGTCGCGCTGAACGTGCTGACCGAGATCGGCGTGAACGTCGCGCCCCTGATCGCGGGCGCGGGCGTGATCGGCCTCGCGGTCGGCTTCGGGTCGCAGACCCTGGTGCGCGATGTCATCACCGGTGCCTTCCTGCTGTTCGAGGATGCGATGGCGGTCGGCGACGTGGTGCAGGTGGGCGGCCATTCGGGCGTGGTGGAACAGCTCTCGATCCGCTCCATCAAGCTGCGCGCGCAGGATGGCAGCGTGCACATCGTGCCCTTCAGCGCCGTGACCACGGTCACGAACATGACCCGCGACTTCAGCTTCGCCGTGCTCGATGTCTCGGTCGGCTATGGGGAGGAGACGGACCGCGTCTCCGACGTGCTGCGCCAGATCGCGACCGAAGTGCGGGCCGACGCCAAGTTCGGCGCCGTGATCCGCGACGAGCTTGAGATCCTGGGCGTAGAGCGGCTGGCCGATTCCGGCGTGCTGATCCGCGCGCGGATCAAGACCGATCCGGGGGCGCGCTGGATGGTGGGGCGGGAATTCAACCGGCGCATCAAGCAGCGCTTCGACAAGCTCGGCATCGAGATCCCCTACCCGCACCAGAAGCTGGTCATCGACAGCGGGGCGAAGCATCCGGTGGAGGAAGACTTCCCCGCCCCGCCCGCCCGCGCCAAGGTTGCCGAATGATCCCTCGTCCCGCAGCACGGGATGATTGAAGCGCGGCGTGGCCGGGACCATCTGATCCCCGCCATGTCCTACCTTCTCGCCATCCTTGTCCCGCCCCTGTCGCTGCTGCTGCAGGGGCGGCCGTTCCAGGCGGTGTTCAACGGGATGCTCTGGCTGGGCAGCCTGGTGTTCATCCTGCTGCCCTTCGTCGCGGGCCAGCTGGGCTGGCTGGTGGCGGTGATCTGGGCCGTGGTGGTGGTCCACAACCGCCGCAGCGAGGAACGCGACCGCCGCCTGATCGACGCCGCGCTGCGCCGCCAGCGCGGATAGGCAGCGCCCGTCAGGGCGCCTGCCGCAAGATCCGCGCGCGCTCCGCTGCATCCGGATGCGTGCCGAGCCAGCCGAGGCCTCCCTCGCCGCCCGGGCCGAGCCGCTCCAGAAGCCGTGCCAGATCCTCGGTGGGAGTGCCAAGGCCACGCAGAATGCCCGCGGCGATCAGATCGGCCTCCCGTTCGAAGTCCCGGGAATAGGCGTTGACGACAACGAGTCCGAAGGAGGCCGCCAGTTCGTCGATCATCGTCCCCGCATCGCCGAAGACCAGCGCAACCATCAGCAGGAACGATCCCGCGCGCACCGCCTGGCGCAACCCATGGCGTTCCCGCACATGCGCCAGTTCATGCGCCATCACCCCGGCCAGCGCCGCATCAGACGGCGCGAGCGCCACGAGGGCATCCGTCATCACCACCGGCCCGCCGGGAAAGGCCACCGCATTCGCGCCCATCTGGCGAGAGGCCCGCAACAGCAGCGTGGGCGGAGCATCGGCGAGGTCCGATGCCGCCGCCACGCGCGCGAACAGCGCCTGCAGCGCCGCCTGCCGGTCCGGCGGCAGGGTCGAGGGTGTGAAGGCGCCGCCATCCATCCGCGCGAACACCATGGCGCCGATCCGGGCTTCCAGCGCGGGCGGCACCGCCATCGCCGCCCGATCCGCCACCACCGGCAGGCCGAACCGAACGCCCAGCGCCAGCAGCAGCACGCAGCCCAGCAGCAGCGCAATGTTCCGCCAGTTCGGACGCTCTAACCAGGCGAGCCTGTGTCGTCCCGCGGCGGCGAGGCCGCCGACCAGCCGGTCGAGCGCCTCGTCATCCTCGGTGACGAAGGCAACGCCGTCGCCGAACTCCGCACGCCTCGCGCTGCCGGAGACGCGCTGCGTCAGGCCGCGCAATGGGCCGAGCAAGCGTGGCGCCGGCTCACCGTCCAGCCAGGCCAGGAACCGGCCATCGGGATCGCGGTCCAGCCAAGCCGGGTGTGGGCGGGTGGAGCCGGGGTCGAACAGCCGGCCAGCCGGTGCGCGATGGGGGTTCACACGCCGATTTCGATACCCTGGAGGCCGCCGAACTCGGCGCCGAAGGCACCGCCCGGCCCGACCTGCTCGCCCATGAACTGGTCGAGGCTGCCGGCCGGCAGCATGGCCACCGATTCGACATCGTAGCGCCAGGACCGCACGGCGGCCCACGGGATCAGCAAGCCGAAGGACGCGATGATCGCCAGGAAATTGCTGATGCGGATCCAAGCGAAGCGCTGCTCCGACAGGTTGCAAGCGAAGCGGTGGCCGCGCTCCAGCCGCAGCGCGTTGAGCGTCGCATTGCGCGCCGCCGCGGCGAACCAGGCGGAGGCCAGCAGGAAGCCCAGTATGGTGCATAGCGGGGTCCAAGCCGCGGCGACGATCGGGAAGACAATGCGCGGCAGCAGGGCTTGCAAGACGTCCCCGAATGCAAGCCAGACCAGCCAGCCGCCCAGGACTGCGCCTAGCCAAAGCACGATCGCAATGAACAAGCCGCTATAGAAGGGCCCCAGTGGCGGATCCGCCTCGAACCGGCTGCTGCCGAACCGCAGGTGGTTCACCTGCACCCGCCGCATCGCCCGCGCGGCGAAGGGAAACAGGGCGCCGAGCGTGAGGGTCGCCGCGACCGGCCACAACCCATAGGCCTTGAAGACGTCCGCATAGCGGCCGGTCCAGGCGAAGCGCAGGTTACGCCACAGCGTGACCCTGGCATGGAAGCGAAGCGAGGCCATCACCAGCCAGGGGAGGGCGAACAGAAGCAGGAAGAACAGCGCCCCCTGCACCCACGGTCCCGTGAAATGTCCGACGACGCTGTAGGCCAGGATGAGCGCCACCGCGATCAGGCGCCCCGTCAGGATCGCGATGGGAGAAGCGGTGTAGCTGAAGCCGTCGCCGTCCAGCTTCGTGTTGCCGTAGAAAAACTGCATCCGCCGCACCTTCGCCCAGGCCGAATAGATGCCAAGCGTCACCACGGTCAGCAGGATGTTCACCACCCAGATCTGGAAATACGCCCGGGCACTGCCCGTGAAGACCAAGGGAAGGCGGTGTTCCGCCTCGGGGTCCGGGGGCGCGGCATGGGATGGAATCGTATCCATGCCGCAATTGTTAAGGGCGGCCCCATTCGTTGGCAAGTTTCAACAGAACCATGTACGCGCGCTACATGAACCCCACCGGGTCCACGTCGATCTGAACGCGGACGCTGTTCGGCAACTCGACGCGGGACACCCAGTCGCGCAGCACCGGCTGCACCTGAACGTCGCGCCGCGCCTTCAGCAGCAGGCGCCGGCGGTGGCGCCCGCGCAGCAACGCCAGCGGCGCAGGCGCGGGGCCCAGCACCTCGATCCCCGGCATGCGCGGCGCCGCCAGGCCCAGGTCGCGCGCGGCGCGGTCGGCTTCCCGCTCATCCTCGCTGCTCACGATCAGCGCGGCCAGCCGCCCGAAGGGCGGCCAATGGCCGGGGCGGCGGCCCGCCGCTTCTTCCGCCATGAAGGCCGCGACATCGCCAGAGACCAGCGCCCGCATCACCGGATGGTCCGGCGAGAAGGTTTGCAGCATCACACGCCCCGGCGCCTCCGCACGGCCCGCGCGGCCGCTCACCTGGTGCAGCAATTGCAGCGTGCGTTCGGCCGCGCGCAGATCGCCCCCCGCCAGGCCGAGATCGGCATCCACCACGCCCACCAGCGTCAGATGCGGGAAATGCCAGCCCTTGGCGACGATCTGCGTGCCGATGATCAGGTCCACCTGCCGCGCCGCGATCGCTTCCGCCGCCGCCGTCGCGGCGGCGGGGCCGGGGATGGTGTCGGATGCCATGACGATGCGGCGCGCATCGGGGAACAGGGCCTCCACCTCCTCCAGCACGCGTTCGACGCCGGGGCCCACCGGCGTCAGCGATCCCTGCGCGGCGCATTCCGGGCATTGCCCGGGCAAGGGCTCGGCATGGCCGCAATGGTGGCATTGCAGGCGCCGCTGGGCGCGATGTTCTACCAGCCAGGCTGTGCAGTTCGGGCAGCGCATCCGGTGCCCGCAGCTGCGGCAGAGCGTGAGTGGCGCGTAGCCCCGCCGATTGAGGAACAGCATGGCCTGTTCGCCGCGCGCCAGCGTGTCCTTCACCGCCTCGATCAGCAGGGGCGACAGGAAGCGGCCGCGTTCCGACGGGTGGCTCCGCAGGTCGATCGGCTCCACCACCGGCAGCCCAGCGCTGCCATGGCGTTCCGACAGGTGCAGATGGGCGTAGCGCCCGGTCTCGGCATTGGTCAGCGTCTCGAGCGACGGGGTGGCGGAGACGAGCACGCAGGACGCCTTGGCCAGCCGCGCCCGCACCACCGCCATGTCGCGCGCGTGGTAGATCACGCCGTCTTCCTGCTTGAAGGCGGTCTCATGCTCCTCATCCACGATGATCAGGCCAAGGTCGGGGAAGGGCAGGAACAGCGCGCTGCGGGCACCGACGACCACCGGCGCCTCCCCTTCCGCGATGGCGCGCCAGGTGTCGCGGCGGGTGCGGGACGAGAGTTCGGAATGCCACAGCGCCGGACACATCTCCCCCCGCGCCAGGGATGCGACGCCGAAGCGGCGCCGGAAGCGGTCCAGCCATTGGGCCGACAGCGCAATCTCCGGCAGCAGCACCAGCGATTGCCGCCCCTGCCGGATGCATTCGGCGATGGCTTCCAGATAGACCTCAGTCTTGCCGGAACCCGTCACGCCGGTCAGCAGCGTCACGCCGAACTCTCGCGCCGCCGCCTTGGCGCACAGCGCATCGGCGGCGGCGCGCTGGCCGGGGCCGAGGATGGGGCCGGGATGATCCGGGTCCGGGCGCGGGAAGGCCGCGCCGCGCGGCATCAGCGCGGGCACCAGCAGCCCGGCATCCGCCAGCCCCCGCACCACGCCGGGCGAGACCCCCGCCGCCACCGCCAGGTCGCCGCCCGATCGCACATCCCCCGGGCCGAGCAGGTCCAGCACGCGCCGGCGCGCCGGGGTCAGCTTCAGATCTTCCCGCAACGCGCCGGAGGCCGCCTGCCACCCGGCCTTGGCGGGCAGCGGTTCCAGCGCGGCGGGGGCGCTCATCGCCATCCGCAGCACCGCGCCGGGCGGGCTGAGCGTGTAGGCCGCGACCCATTCCACGAAGCGGCGCAGGCTTTCGCCCATCGGCGGCGCATCCAGCACGGCCTGGATGTTCTTCACCTTATGCGCCGGCAGCGTCGCGTCGGGCTCCCCATCCCAGGCCACGCCGATCGCCTCTCGCCCGCCCAACGGGACGACGACGAAATGCCCGGGCGCGGCATCGAGCCCCGCAGGCAGGCGGTAGTCATAGGTGCCGGCCTCGAGCGGCAAGGGCAGCATGACGCGAAGCCGTGGCCCGGAAGCAACGCCCGGCGGTTGGTTCGGTGCTGGCGCCTTCCGGTTCAACGCACGCATCCTGTATGCTGAGGCCTCGTTCGGTTGATAGACCACGGGGCCGAGGGCGGCCTGCCAGTCCGGGGAATATATAGGATGAAATTCTTTGTGGACACCGCCGAGGTGTCCGAAATCCGCGCGCTGGCCGAAACCGGCCTCGTGGATGGCGTGACCACCAACCCGAGCCTGATCGCCAAGTCCGGCCGCAACATGGCCGAGGTCATCGCCGAGATCTGCGCCATCACCCCCGGCCCCGTCTCCGCCGAGGTCACGGCCACCGATTTCGAGACGATGCTGGCCGAGGGCCGGTATCTGCGCGGTATCGCCAAGAATGTCTGCGTGAAGGTGCCGCTGACGGAAGCGGGGCTCAGGACCTGCCGCGCGCTGTCCAACGAAGGCACGCCGGTGAATGTGACGCTCTGCTTCTCGGCGGCGCAGGCGCTGCTGGCGGCGAAGGCGGGCGCGGCCTTCATCTCTCCCTTCGTCGGGCGGCTCGACGATATCGCGCAGGACGGGATGGGGCTGATCGCCGACATCGTGCAGATGTACCGCAACTATCCGAACCTGAAGACGGAAGTGCTGGTCGCCTCGGTCCGCCACCCGATCCACCTGGTGCAATCGGCGAAGCTCGGCGCGCATGTCGCCACCCTGCCGCCGGCGGTGATCCGCCAGCTGCTGAAGCATCCGCTGACCGATAGCGGCCTGGCGGCCTTCCTGGCCGACTGGACGAAGACAGGGCAATCCATCCTGTGACCAAGGCGGCCGCACCGCTCCTCGACCCAGACCCGCTGGCCGAGGAGGTTGCGGCCTTTCTCGTTGCGAACCCGGATTTCCTGGCGCATCGCCCGGATCTCTATCGCGCGCTGACCCCGCCGCGGCGCCTGCATGGCGAGAACCTGGCGGATCACATGGTCGCGATGGTCGCTGCCGAACGCGCCCGGCTGCGGACCATCGAAGCCGAGATGCAGGACGCCATCGCAACCGGCCGCGCCGGGACGGGGCTGGTGCTGCGCGTCCGGCTGGCGGTGCTGGCGCTGATGCGCGCGCGCGACGTGATCGACACCATCGCGCAGGAATGGCCGCCGCTGCTGCGGGTCGAGGCGTGTTCGCTGCTGGCAGAACCCCGCCGACAGGGCGGCGGCGGCGTCCCCTACCACGGCGTCCGCGCCCTGCCGGCGGGCAGCGTGGCGCGGCTGCTCGGCGATGGGCGCGACGCCCGCGTGCGCGCCGAGGTGACCGAGGCCGCGTTGCTGCACGCAGAGGCCGCGCCCCTTGTCGCGCGCGATGCGTTGGTGCGGGTGCCGCTCTGGTGCGGCACGCCCTGCATCCTGGCGATCGGGGCGCGGGAGCCGGTGGCGCTGCCGGCGCGGCAATCCGTGCAGACCCTTGCCTTCCTCGGACGCACCGTCGCGGCGGCGCTGGGGCGCTGAATGGACGGCACGGCCCTGGTCGCCACCTGGCTGGAGGCGCTGGCGCGCGAACGCCGCGCCAGCGCCAATACGGTGGAGGCCTATGGCGCCGATCTTGGCCTGTTCCTCGGCTTCCTGACACGCCATCTGGGCGAGCCGCCGGACCTCGCGGCGCTCGGCTCGCTACGCCCAGCCGATCTGCGAGGTTTCCTCGCGGAACGCGCGCGGGAGGGCGATGCGAACGCCACGCGCGCGCGGCGGCTGGCGGCGGTGCGCGGCTTCCTGCGCCATCTGGCGCGGCGGCACCAGGGCAGCACGGCCGCCATCGCGGGGCTGCGCGGGCCGCGCGCCAAGGCCCCCGTGCCGCGCGCCCTGACGCCGGAGGCCGCGAAGGAAGCCGCCCAGGGCATCGGCGCCGTCCACGATCCCGACCGCGCACTGCACCCCGCGATGCAGGCCGCGCGCGATGTCGCGCTGTTCACGCTGCTCTATGGCTGCGGGCTTCGGATCGGGGAGGCGCTCGGCCTCGACCTGCGGGACGCGCCGCTGCCGGGGGCAGACGCCGCACTGCGCGTGCGCGGCAAGGGCGACAAGGAAAGGCTGGTACCCGTCCTGCCCGCCGTGCGGCAGGCGATGGCGGCCTGGATCGCGCAGCATCCGGACCCCAGGCCGGATGCGCCGCTGTTCGTGGGCGCGCGGGGCGCGCGGCTGGATGCGGCGGTGGCGCAGCGGAACCTGCGGAATTGGCGCCGGCTGGCCGGCCTGCCGGAGCACGCGACGCCGCATGCGCTGCGGCATTCCTTCGCAACCCATCTGCTCGGCGGCGGGGCCGATCTGCGGGCCATCCAGGACCTGCTCGGCCATGCCAGCCTGTCCACCACCCAGCGCTACACCAAGGTGGATGCGGCGCGGCTGCTGGAGACCTGGCGGCAGGCTCACCCGCGCGCGGACTGAGTTGCCCACACCACCGCTTCGCGGCGCTGCACACGCGCGCTGGATTACCGCGATTTCAGCCCGCCCCCATCCGGGCGAGAAGGTTGCTCCCGCACTCTGTCGCTTCGGGTCGCCGGCCATGGGCGGCCCGCTTCCTTGCCCACCCGCCGCCCTCCCTCTCCTCCGCCGAGGATACAGGACCGCCCGGGCCGGGCCTTCCGCATTCGGTGGCGGCCATTCCCGGCAGGCCGACATCGACGAGGCCGCGATCCCACCAGGGATCCGGCCCCTCGGCCCGGTCGCAGCAATGCGGCCGGGCCTTTCTTTTGGCGCTCCGTCACGCGCGACGATTCGGGCGTGCCCCTGGCGGTGCGGGCGCGGTGAAGCTAGAGCACACCCATGCCGCACGACATGATCCGCACCAGCCGCGAGGGCGAGATCGCCCTTGTCACCATCGATCGCCCCGCGAAGCGCAACGCCATGGACCTGCCCATGTGGATCGCGCTGGCCGAGGCGATGGAAGCCGCCTCCGCCGACGACACGCTGCGCTGCGTCGTGATCCGCGGCGCGGGAGAGGACGCCTTCAGCGCCGGCGCCGACATCACCGCCTTCGAGCGCGAACGCGGCACGCCGGAGCGCGAGGAGGTCTATGGGCGGGAATTGTCGCGCTCCTTCCAATCCATCCGGCGCTGCCGCCATCCGGTGGTCGCGGCCTGCCGCGGCTGGACCATGGGCGGGGGCTGCGGCATCGCCACCATGTCCGATTTCCGCATCGGCGGGCCCGGGACCCGCATGGGCATCCCGGCGCGCAATCTGAGCCTGTTCTACCATCCGGGCGAACTCGACCCGCTGATGCAGTCGGTGGGCTATGCCGTGACCTGTGAATTGCTGATCGAAGGCCGCGTCTTCACCGGCGAGGAAGCGTTCCAGAAGGGCCTGCTCTCCCGCCTCGTCCCCGACGAAGCGGTGAAGGAGGAAGCGATGGCGATGGCGCAGCGCATCGCGCAGGGCGCGCCGCTGTCCAACCGCTTCCACAAGGCCATGCTGCAGAAGCTGCGCGGCGAGCTGCCGCTGACGGAAGACGACCACGCGCGCCTCGGCGCCTTCGCCTACACCGAGGATTTCCGGGAGGCGACGCGCGCCTTCATCGAGAAGCGGAAGCCGGTCTGGCGCGGTCGCTAGAGCATTTTCAAGCCAAGCGAAATCGCTTGGCGACTCGGAAAATGCGCACCAACAAATGGCTAGGCCCGTTTCGTCACGACGACCGCGGTGAAACGGGCCTAAGGGGTTACTCCCCGCCGCTGGCCTTCGGCGGCTGGCCTTCCGCCGTCTCGCTGCCCGCGCGCCAGCGATGGGTCGAGGCGCCGAAGGCCACCATCTGGCCGGCCTCGTCGAACACCTCCGTCCGGCAGAAGAAGATGTTGCGCCCGCGCGTCACCAGGCGCCCTTCGGCCACCAGCCGCCCCTTGGCGACCTGGCCGGTGAAGCGGCAATCGAGGTCGAGCGTCACGGCGCGGCGGATATTCCCCGGCACGCTGCACCACAGCCCGGCATAGGCCGCCGCCTGGTCGATCAGCGACAGCATCACCCCGCCATGGACGATGCCGGAGCGGTTCTTGTGCTGGGGGCCGGTCATGCAGGCCACGCGGGCGAAGCCATCCTGCCATTCTACAAGCTGGATACCGAGCAGGTCGTGGAAGGCGGCGGGATGGGGGTCGAGCGGCGTGTCGGTCATGCCTCGCCCCTGCCGCCCCGCCGCGCCGCGGTCAAGCCGTTGACGCGCAGCCGCCGCCCCCGCACCTGCCAGGACACGGAGACCCGCCATGGCCAGCACCTTCCCCGAGCATGTGGAGATCGACGCCAAGGGCGACCCAACGCTGGCGGCAGAGGTGGCGGCGCGGATGCTGGATGCGCCGCTGGATGCCTTCCTGGCCGATCTGCGCGCGGGCGTCGTCTATTCGGTGGTGGAGCGCGGAGAGGGCGAGGATGCGGGCCGGCTTCGCCTGACGCTCCGCCGCCGCGCGACGACGCGGGTTCTGGTGGTGGACGCCGCGACCGGCCGCGTGATCGAGGCGTCCTGAGACACGCCGCCGTTCAGCCGATGGTGAGGTTCTGGAGGTTCTCCTCCAGCGCCTGAAAGCTCGGCATGGAGTGGCTGGGCGCCATCTTGCGGCCCGTCTCCACCGCCACCTGCGGCGCATTGCCGTGGAGATGCGCCACCAGCACGGCGCGGATCACCTCGAAATACTTGCACTCCTCCTCCACCACGCTTTTCAGCCGCGTCGCCAGCGGGCCCATCAGCCCATAGGCGAGCAGCACGCCGAGGAAGGTGCCGACCAGCGCGCCGCCGATCATCTTGCCCAGCACCGCCGGCGGCTGGTCGATGGAGGCCATGGTCTTGATCACGCCCAGCACCGCCGCGACGATGCCGAGCGCGGGCAGCGCGTCGGCGATGGTCTGCAAGGCATGAGAGGGGTGCATCTCCTCCTCCTTCAGCTTCTTCAGCTCCCGCGCCATCACATCCTCGATCTGGTGCGGGTCGTCGGCATTCATGCCGATCATGCGGAGATAGTCGCAGACCAGCGTCACGGTGTGCGTGTCGGCAGCGATCTTCGGGAATTTCTGGAAGGCCGCGCTTTCCTGCGGCCGTTCGATATGCGCTTCCAGCGCCATCGCGCCCTTCTGCTGCGCCAGGCGCACGAACCAGTAGAGCAGCGACAGGATATCGACATAGTCGGACTTGCTGTAGCGTGGGCCCTTCAGGATCTTCTTGAAGCCGCCGAGCGTGTGTTTCACGTCGTGCATGCTGTTGGCCATGATGAAGGATCCGATGGCGGCGCCACCGATCATCATCATCTCGAAGGGCAGCGCGGTCAGGATGATGCCGAACTTGCCGCCGGCGATCAGATAGCCGCCGAACACCATCGCCAGCAGGAAGACGAAACCGATGATGGCGGTCATGGCGTGGCCGGTGCCTCGTGCAGCAGGGTGATGGCCACGCGCCGATTGGCCGCGGCGGTCGGCGCATCAGGCAGCAGCGGCTGGCGTTCGGCATAGCCGGCGACGCTGCGGATGCGCGCCTCCGGCAGTCCCGCATCGGTCAGCAGCCGCCGCGTCGTATTGGCGCGATCCGCCGAGAGATCCCAATTCGACCTCTCGCCGCCGCCGCGAAACGGCGTGGCGTCGGTGTGACCGGTGATGGCGATCGGGTTGGGCAGTCGCTGTGCCACCTGCGCCACGCGCGCGATCAACTGCCGCGCGCGGTCATTCGGCGCGGCACCACCCAGCGCGAACATCGGCTGGCGTTCGGCATCCAGCAGCTGGATGCGAAGCCCTTCCGGGGTCTGCTCGATCCGCAATTGCTGGCCAAGCTCGGCCAGGGCGGGATCGGCCGCGACGGCGCGGCGGATATCCTCGGCGGCGCGCTCGAAGGCCGCGCGCTCTCGCCGCCGGTATTCGCCGCGCAGATCGGAATCGGAGATGTTGCGCGGATCGGTGGCCTGGCCGGCCGCAGCCTCCGCCGCCGCGCGTTCCGCGGCCTCACGCTCGCGCCGCGCATGTTCGGCGCGCAGCTCCTCGTCCGACAGGGTCCGGGCATCGCTGCCCTGCCCCGGCCCATCGGCTTCCGCCGTGGGGGCGTGTTCCGCCAGCCGCGCGCGGGGGTCCTGGTCGCCGGGCGGGGCATCGGCGCGGGCCGTGCGGACCGTACGGGGCGCATTGTCCTCATCCTCGCCCTCCGCCGCTTCCCGGAAGAAGATGGGGCGCGCGGGGGTGGTGCTGTCGTCCTCGATCTCGACATCGGGCAGCACGGGCAGCGGGCCGCGCTGCACCGTGATGGCGCCCGCATCCTGCGACATCTGCGCCGTCTGGTGCGGCGTGCTGCCGCCGAAGGGATCGCCGGAGCCGCTCTGGCTGCGGCCGAAGACATTGGCGGGGGCGAAGTAATCCGCGATGCCCTGGCGCTGTTCCTCGGTGGTGGCGTTCAGCAGCCACATCAGCAGGAAGAAGGCCATCATCGCGGTGACGAAATCGGCATAGGCGACCTTCCACGCGCCACCATGGTGACCGTGCCCGCCTTCCTCGACCTTCCTCAGGACGATCGTCGTCCCGTCCTTGCCGCCCCGTGCCATTCATGCCCCTTCCGCGGGGCGTCATGGCAGGGGCAGGGTTAAGGCCTTCCTTACAGCCGCGGCCTCGCCCTCGGCTGGGTGGTCTCGAAGCGGAAGGGCGCGGCGCTGTCCTCATTCGGGTCCAGCGTCAGCCGGTGCTCCAGCGGCGGAAAGGCGCGGGACCGGCAATCGACGCGGTCGCATAGCCGGCAGGACAGGCCGATCCCCACCGCCGCGCGGGCGATCTCGATCCCATCCGCATAGGCGATCTCCCCGGCCCGGGCGATGTCGCAGCCCATGGCAACGACATGCATCGGCGCCGGTTCGCCCCAGCGTGTGGTGGGCGATGCGATGGCGCGCGCGAAGGTGAGGAAGGCCGCGCCATCGGGCAGCTGCGCCACCTGCACCTGCGTCTCGCCTGGATGGGCGAAGGCGCGGTGGACGATCCATTTCGGGCAGGACCCGCCGAAGCGCGCGAAGGGAAACCCCGCCGCCGAAAAGCGCTTGTCCACATTCCCCGCCGGATCGACGCGCAGGAAGAAGAAGGGCACGCCCCGCGCCGCACCGCCTTCGCCCGGGCGCTGCAGGGTGGACAGCCGGTGTGCCGCCTGTTCGAAGCTGACGCCGAAGCGCGCGGCCAGAGCTTCCACCTCATGCCGCAATTCGCGCGCGGCGCCGAGGAAGGGCGCATAGGGCATCAGCAGCGCCGCCGCCGCGTAGTTCAACAGCCCCAGCCGGATCAGCGAAGCCGCATCCGCGCTGGTCGGTTCGGCCGGGGCGACCACTGCCTCCACAGCCTCCCGCGATTCCAGCAGCATCAGCTGGAAGGCCATCTGGAAGCCGCGGCTTTCGCGCGGCAGGGATTCCGAGAGATCCAGCCGGCGCAGCTGCGGGTCATAGCGGCGCAGCGCGCCATCCAGGCGCCCGACGGCGACGGTCACGCCATGGGTGCGCCGCAAGCGTTCGGCGATGGCGTGGTTCATCTCGGCCGGCGTCGCGCGCAATGCGGCGCCGAGCGCCTCCGCCGCCGCCTCCAGCGTGGGGAAGTGGTTCGCGTGGTCGTGGAAGAAGTCTCGCGCTTCCTCCGTCGGCAGCAGGATGCGCCGGCCCGTGGGCAAAGCGAGGCCCGACGCATCCTCCTTCGCCACGCGCCAGGCGCGATACAGCGCCAGCATCGCGCGCGCCGCATTCGGCGCGGAGGCCGCGAGCACCGCGACCTCCTGCTCCGGCACCTCCTCCAGCCCGAGCAGCGGGTCCGACAGCACTTCCCGCAGCCCAGCCTCGGCCTGTCGTTCCCGGTTGCCCGACAGGGTGGCGAGATCGACCGACAGATGCTCGCCGAGCTTGATCAGCAGGCTGGCCGTGACGCTGCGCTGGTCATGCTCGATCAGGTTCAGATAGCTCGCGGAGATGCCGAGCCGCGCCGCGAGCGCCTGCTGCGTCAGGCCGCGTTCCATGCGGAGCCTGCGGATGGTGCGGCCGATCAGGGGGCGCGCCATGTGGTGTCCTTTACAAATTCACGGCCCGCCCCTGTGAAGACCGCACAGGCTTGCGGGGCGAAGCCCAGGATTCCAGCTGAACTTCGGCGGTGCAATGTGAATTATTGACGGGAGCCGCGCGGCAGGATGCGCGGCGCAGGAGCCCATGATGACCCGCCCCACCGCATCCCCCAGCTTCGCGCCCGATGGCAGCACCGGCTTCGGCGGGGGCGCCCCGCAGCCCGGCCGCTTCGACGGCATCCGCCGCGACTACACACCAGCCGATGTCGCGAGGCTCGCGGGGTCCTTCCGGATCCAACACACAATGGCCGATATGGGCGCGCGGCGGCTTTGGCAGCTGCTGAAGACCGAGCCCTTCGTGAACACGCTCGGCGCGCTGACCGGGATGCAGGCGGTGCAGCAGGTGAAGGCCGGGCTGAAGGCCATCTACCTCTCCGGCTGGCAGGTGGCGGCGGATGCCAATACGGGCGGGGAGATGTATCCGGACCAGTCGCTCTATCCCGTGGACAGCGTTCCGAATGTCGTCCGCCGCATCAACAACGCGCTGCGCCGCTGCGACCAGATCGCGGTGCAGGAAGGGAAAGGGGACACGACGCACTACATGGCACCGATCATCGCCGATGCGGAAGCCGGCTTCGGCGGCGCGCTGAACGCCTATGAGCTGATGCGCCATATGATCGAGGCCGGCGCGGCCGGCGTGCATTTCGAGGACCAGCTGAGCTCCGAGAAGAAGTGCGGCCATCTGGGCGGCAAGGTGCTGGTGCCGATCCAGCAGCATATCCGCACGCTGAACGCCGCGCGGCTTGCCGCCGATGTGGAAGGCGTGCCGACGGTGCTGCTCTGCCGGACGGATGCCGAATCCGCGCAGCTGTTGACCGCCGATGTCGATGAACGCGACCGCCCCTTCCTGACCGGGGACCGCACGCCAGAGGGCTTCTTCCGCATCAAGCCCCGCGCGGGCAAGGCCTATGCCATCGCCCGCAGCCTGGCCTATGCGCCTTACGCCGACCTGCTGTGGTGGGAGACGTCCGACCCCGATCTGCAGGATGCGCGCGACTTCGCGGAGGCGATCCACCGCGAATTCCCCGGCAAGATGCTGGCCTATAACTGCTCGCCCAGCTTCAACTGGCAGCGGAAGATGGGTGTCGAAGCGGCGGTGCGCTTCCAGCGCGAGATCGGCGCGATGGGCTACAAATTCCAGTTCGTGACGCTCGCGGGCTTCCACAGCCTGAACCTGTCCATGTTCAAGCTGGCGCGCGGCTATGCCGAGCGCGGCATGGGCGCCTATTCCGAATTGCAGCAGGCCGAATTCGCCGAGGAAGCGAACGGCTTCACCGCCGTGCGCCACCAGCGCGAAGTGGGCGTTGGCTATTTCGACGCGGTCGCGACTGCGGCCAGCGGCGGCACGGCCAGCACGACCGCGCTCGCGACCAGCACGGAAGCCGCGCAGTTCCACGACGAACACGCACCCGCGCACTGATCCCCGCAGCCTCGATCCAGGAAGGACTCCGACCATGAACCACGACCAGCACGATGACGGCCTGGTGCATGCGCATGGCTGGGCCACGGAACCACCACCTTCGGTGGGCGAGTTGCTCCGCCCCGCCGCCGCGCGCATCGCGACGACGAAGGCGGCGGAGCCCGACCATGATGACGGGCTGGTGCACCATCACGGCTGGGCCTGCGGCCAGCGCGGCACGATGGGCTTCACGAGCTGAACGACAAGGCCCGAGCCGGCGGCACCCCGCCGCCGGCTCGCGGCCACCTCACATCGCCAGCGCCTGCGCGAAAACCGCCGGGTCCACATTCCCGCCGCTGATCACCACGCCGACCGTCTTCCCCTTCGCATCCACCTTGCCGGCCAGCACCGCCGCCAGCGCCACCGCGCCGCCGGGTTACGAAACGACCTTCAGATGTTCGAAGGCGAAGCGCATGGCCCGGAACACCTCCTCCCGCGTCACCACCACACCGCCCGCGAGGCGCGGTTGGTTCACCGCGAAGGTGATTGCGCCGGGGCGCATCGACAGCAGCGCGTCGCAGAGCGTCTCGCCCTGCCCGTCATTGGCGATGCGCGCCCCAGCCTCCAGGCTGCGCTTCGTGTCGTCCCAGCCTTCCGGTTCCACCGCGAAGACGCTTGTGGCGGGGGATGCGCCTTCCGCGGCCAGGGCGCAGCCCGCGATCAGCCCGCCGCCGCCGGTGCAGACCGCGAGCGAATCGAGCGCGAGCCCGGCCGCCGCCGCATCCTCGAACAATTCGAGCGCGAGCGTGCCCTGGCCCGCGATGACATCCGGATGGTCGAAGGGCGGCAGCACGATGGAGCCGCGCTCGGCGGCAAGCTTCTCGGCCAGCGCCTCCCGATCCGTCGTCTTGCGGTCGAAGAAGGCGATCTCCGCCCCCCAGCGCCGCGTGCTCTCCACCTTGATGCCGGGCGCATCGGCCGGCATCGCGATCAGCGCCGGCATGCCGAGCATCGCCGCAGCACAAGCCGTGGCCTGGCCGTGATTGCCGGAGGAATGCGTCACCACGCCCGCCTTGCGTTGCGCCGCGTCCAGCTTCAGCGCGGCGTTGGTCGCGCCCCGCAGCTTGAAGCTGCCGGTGCGCTGCAAGGGCTCTGGCTTCACCAGGATCGTGCCCCCCGTCAGCTGATCCAGCAGCGCATGGCGCAGCATCGGCGTGCGGACGATATGCGGCGCGATCCGCAGGGCGGCGGCGCGGACATCGGCGTGGGTGGGCGTCGAAGCGCTCATGCGCGGGGTCCTCGGAAGCGGTTCGGATCGACAAGGGGCAGGATGGCGGCCAGCGCGCCGGGATCCGTGCCCCGCACCAGCGCGGCGATCAGCGCGCCGGCGGCCGGCGCGGTCTGGATGCCGTAGCCGCCCTGGCCGATGAACCAGAAGAAGCCGGGCGAAGCCGCATCCGGCCCGATCGCCAGCGAACGGTCCGGCGTGAAGCTCCGCAACCCCGCCCAGCGATGCTCGACGCGGTGGACGGGGATATCGAGCGCGGCCTGCATGCGATCCACCGCGATGGCGACATCGAGTTCATCGGGCTGCACATCATGCGGCGGCATGTCGGTCTCATCGGCCGGGGAGACCATCAGCTTGCGTCGCGCCTCGGGCCGCACATACCAGGAATGCCCGGCATCCCCGACCAACGGCCAATCCGCGCAATCATGCTCGCCCGGATCGACGATCAGCGCGGTGCGGCGCTTGGGCTGCAGGCCGATCGGCGCGACATCCGCGATGCGCGCGACCTCATCGCCCCAAGCGCCGGCGGCGTTGACGAGGACGGGCGCGGTGAAGGTCGCGCCCGTGGAGGTTTCAGCGTGCCAGCCGCCGCCCTGGCGCGTGATCCGGCCGGCCTTGTGGCGCAGCGCGATCACGCCCCCCGCGCGGCGGAGCAGCTGGAGAAAACCCTGGTGCAGCCCGGCGACATCCATGTCGAAGGCATCGCGTTCAATGGCGGCGGCCACGGGATAGTCGCGCCGCAGCGCGGGCACCATCGCCGCGACCTCCTCCACCGCGATGGGCTCCAGCCCCTCCCCGGCATCGAGCATCGCCTGCAACGCATCGCGCTGGCTGGCGGGCGCGAGCGTGACCACGGCGCGCTGCGCGAAGATCGGCCCGGGTGCGAATCCCGCGGGCGGCGCCTCGAAGAAGGGGCGGGAGGCGACGGTCAGCGCGCGCACATCGGCCGGGCCGTAGTTGCGGATCCAGATGGCGGCGGAGCGGCCGGTGGTGTGGTAGCCGGCGCTTTCTTCCGCTTCCACCAGCGCGACGCGGTGGGTCGTGGCGAGATGCGCGGCCGCCGTCGCGCCAGCCATGCCGGCGCCGATCACGATCGCATCGAAATTGGCTGTCTCCATGCTCGCATGGTCCTGCCGCCGGGCTGGGCGGTCAACCGGACGCGTCACGCGGAGGCTTGCGGTCGGGACCAAGCGATGTCTAACCTTGCGCCGCTGACAACAGGCACGGCCGCCCAAGACCGGTCGCACGGAGGAAAAACGCGATGTCCAAGGGAATTTCCCGCCGCGGTGCCATGCGCGCCGGCGCCGGTGTTTTGGCGGCAGGGGCGCTTGGTGCACCCATGGTGCATGCTCAGGGCACGGGCGGCACACTGCGCTGCGGCTTCTGGGACCACTGGGTTCCGGCCGGCAACGGTATCCTGCGCGAGCTTTGCGCGGAATGGGGCCGGGCCAACCGGGTCGAGGTGAACATCGACTTCATCACCTCGGTCGGCAACCAGAACCTTCTGACCATTGCCGCCCAGGCACAGAGCCGGTCGGGCCATGACCTCCTGTCCTTCCCGACCTGGGAGCCGGCGGCGAAGGCCGACCTGCTCGAGCCGGTCGACGACGTGATGGGCCGGCTCATCCAGAAATACGGCGCGGTGACGCCGGCGGCCGAATACCTCGGCAAGATCCGCGGCAAGTGGGTGGCCATCCCGGCCGTCTCCGGCACGCAGATGAAGCCCGCCTGCGTGCGCTTCGACCTGCTGCAGCAGCATGCCGGCATCGACATCCGCGCGATGTGGCCGGCCGAGAACCGCCAGGGACCGGGTGCCGACACCTGGAACTGGGACACCTTCCTGCGCGCGGCGGAAGCTTGCCATCGCGCCGGCGTGCCCTTCGGCATGCCGATGGGATCCTTCACCGACGCGGTCGACGCGGTCGGCGCCATCTTCGCCTCCTTCGGCGCCTTCATGATGGATGAGCGCGGCAATGTTACGGTGCGCGGCAATGCGAAGCTGCGCACGGCGGTGGAATACATGGTCCGCCTGTCCCGCTTCCTGCCCAACGACGTCTGGGCCTGGGACGATGCGTCGAACAACCGCGCGCTGATCTCGGGCCGCTCGGCGCTGATCTTCAACCCGCCCTCGGCCTGGGCAGTGGCGAAGCGCGATGCGCCGCAGGTCTCGGCGAATTGCTGGACGGTGCCGATGCCCGCCGGCCCCGAAGGACGCTTCGCGCCCTACCTGCCGTATTTCTGGGGCATCTGGTCCTTCAGCCGGATGAAGCCTGCGGCGAAGAGCCTGCTCGAATTCCTCTCCGAGCGCACCCAGGCCGAGCGGCAGACCACCACCTCGAACGGCTACGACATCCCGCCGTTCCTGAGCATGAACGACTTCCCGATCTGGGCGAATGAGGGCCCGCCGACCGGGACGGTGTTCAACTATCCGCTCAAGCCGCACCACAATGCGCGCACGAGCGTGGCCATGGCGCCGGCCCCGGCCGAGTTCGCGGTGCAGGCCTACCAGCAGGCGCTCAACACCAAGGTGGTGGCGCGCGTCGTGCAGGGTGGCGAGACGGTCGACCAGGCGCTGACCTGGCTCGAGCGCGAGCTGACCAATATCCGCCGCGGCGGCTGACGCCAGCCAGCAGGTGCGGGCGGGCGGCCATGTGCCGTCCGCCCAGGCCTGAACGAAAGTGGAGAGATCGATGGCAGCCAATGGCAGCCTCGCGATAAGAGGCGATACGAGCGTGGGGCCAGGCCGCGCGAACAGCATGCAGCGATTCGCGCGCCGCCGTTCAACCATCGCCGTCGTGATGACGCTGCCGCTGCTGGCCATCATTATAGGACTGGTCGCCTATCCGGCGGCCTACGCCATCTATCTGTCTACGCTGAACCGGCGCATGACCGCCTTTGCCGGAACGCTGAACTTCGAGCTGCTGTTCGAAAGCGACACTTTCTGGGCGGTGGCCTTCCAGTCCTGCTTCTTCGCGATCACGGCCGTGCTGCTGAAGGCGCTGATTGGCTTCTGGCTGGCGCACATGCTGCACCACATCCCGAACAACAAGCAGCGCAAGTGGCGCGGCATGCTGCTGGTGCCCTGGGTGATTCCGCCCGCGCTCTCCACCCTTGGCTGGTGGTGGATGTTCGATCCCTCCTATTCCTCGATCAACTGGCTGCTCGCGGTCATCTCGGTGCCGGAGGTGCCCTGGCTTGGCCATCACTGGTGGGCGCGCATCGCGATCGTCATGGTGAATGTGTGGATCGGCGCGCCGTTCTTCATGATCATGTATCTGGCGGCGCTGAAATCGGTGCCGGAGCAGTTGTACGAGGCGGCGGCGATCGACGGCGCCACAGCCTGGCAGCGGCTGCGCTACGTGACGCTGCCGATGATGGCAAACATCATCTCGATCACCGTGCTGTTCAGCCTGATCGTGACCTTCGCGAATTACGACATCGTACGCGTGCTGACCAATGGCGGGCCACGGGACCTGACGCATGTCTTCGCGTCCTACGCCTTCCAGGTGGGCATCCTGTCGGGGAACATCCCGCGCGGTGCGGCGGTATCGCTGTTCATGTTCCCCATCCTCGCGATCTGCGCCTTTTTCGTGCTGCGCAGCGTCACTCGGCGCAACAAGGAGCAGATGTGATGTCGGCGACCGCAGCGAACCGCGACGTCCTGGGCATCTACCACAAGGCGGGCAGCCTGCGCGCGGAACGCCGCTGGGCGCTCTGGACCGCCTATGCCTCGTTGATCGTGGCTGCCATCATCTTCCTCGCCCCGCCCTTCTACATGCTGATCACCAGCCTGAAGACGAGCGGCGAGATCGCGAACATGACCGGTAACCCGTGGATGGTCCGCGACCCGACGCTCGAGAACTACTCGGCGATCATCTTCAACCCGATGTTCCAACGCTTCATGCTGAACAGCATCGTCATCACGGCCTGTGTCGTGGCGCTGACGATGGTGATCTCGATCCTGGCGGCCTTCGCGCTGGCGCGCATGCGCTTCTGGGGCAGTCAGGTGCTCGCGACCGGCGTGTTCCTGACCTACCTGGTGCCCGACACGCTGCTGTTCATCCCATTGTACCAGATCGTGGGCGGGGTCGGCCTGCTGAACTCGATCTGGGGGCTGATCCTGGTCTATCCGACGCTGACGGTGCCCTTCTGCACCTGGATCATGATCGGCTACTTCGCCTCCATCCCGAAGGAACTGGACGAGGCGGCGCTGATCGACGGCGCGACATGGCCGCAGATGCTGCTCAAGATCTTCATTCCAGTGGCGCTGCCTGGAATCATCGCGGCGACGATCTTCGCCTTCACCGTGTCCTGGGCCGCCTTCGTCTATCCGACAGCGTTCGTGACCACGCCGGACCAGATGCCGCTGACCATCGGCGTCGTCAGCCAGCTGGTCCGTGCCGACACCTTCGCGTGGGGGCAGATCATGGCTGGCGCGCTGATGGCAGCGCTGCCGCCGGTGATCATCTACGCGTTCCTCATGGACTACTACATCGCCGGCCTGACCGCCGGCGCGACGAAAGGCTGAACGACCAATGGCTCAGGTTTCGCTCCGCAAGATCGTCAAGGCCTATGAAGGCGGCGTGCAGGCAGTCAAGGGCATCGACCTCGAGATCGACGACCACGAATTCGTCGTCCTGGTCGGCCCCTCGGGCTGCGGCAAGTCCACGACATTGCGGATGATCGCCGGGCTTGAGGAGATTACCGATGGCGAAATCGCCATCGGCGGAACGGTGGTGAACGACATCCCCCCGCGCGACCGCGACATCGCGATGGTGTTCCAGAACTACGCGCTCTATCCCCACATGTCGGTCTTCGAGAACATGGCCTTCGGCCTGACGCTGCGGAAATTCCCGAAGGAAGAGATCAAGCGCCGCGTGGACAACGCCGCGCACATCCTCGACATCACCAGCCTGCTGGAACGCAAGCCGAAGGCACTGTCGGGCGGGCAGCGCCAGCGCGTGGCGATGGGCCGCGCCATCGTCCGCGACCCCAAGGTCTTCCTGTTCGACGAACCGCTGTCGAACCTCGACGCCAAGCTGCGCGTGCAGATGCGGACCGAGATCAAGAAGGTCCACCAGACCGTCAAGACCACCACCGTCTACGTCACCCATGACCAGGTGGAAGCGATGACGCTGGCCGACCGCGTGGTGGTGATGAACCACGGCGTGATCGAGCAGGTCGGCCCGCCGCAGGAACTGTATCACCGCCCCGCCACGCGCTT
Organism: Roseomonas mucosa; assembly: GCA_945878375.1. GTDB lineage: Bacteria > Pseudomonadota > Alphaproteobacteria > Acetobacterales > Acetobacteraceae > Falsiroseomonas > Falsiroseomonas mucosa_A. The sequence continues at coordinate 330,635 of CAMDWG010000001.1, forward strand.
CGTGGCCGGCTTCATCGGCAGCCCGGCGATGAACTTCATCCTCGCGCGCGTCGAGAACGGGTCGGGCGCGCTGCGCGTGAACCTGCCGGACGGCATCGTCCTGAACGTGCCGGCCGATCGCACGCAGCGCTACGCTGCCATGGCGGGGAAGGAGGTGCTGTTCGGCATCCGCCCCGAACACCTGACCGAGCCGAAGAACCTCGACCGCGACAACATCGCGCAATTCGAGCTGACGCCCGAGGTGCTGGAGCCGATGGGCATGGAGACGCTGGTGCATCTGCGGATGCAGGGCGCCGAGATCTGCAGCCGCATCGACCCCACCACCCCCGCCGAGCCCGGCCGTCCGTTGCGGGTCGCGGCCGACCTGAACCACATGCACATCATCGACCCGGTCAGCGGGAAGGTTTTGTAGCGGCGCTGGGGGCTGGACGCCCCGCGCCACGGCGGGCAGGTTCGGCGCCGAGGAGATACATGCCATGGCGCCCAACTACGTCCTGATCGAAGCGAAGAAACTCGACGCCTATGTCGCCGCCATCTTCCGCGCCGCCGGCTGCGACGCGGCGGAAGCGGGGCGGATCTCCACCCATCTGCTCGGCGCCAACCTGGCCGGCCATGACAGCCACGGTGTCGCGCGCGTGCCGCGCTATGTCGAATGGCTCCAGGCCGGCTATGTGCTGAAGGGCCAGGATGCGGAAATCGTCACCGATGGCGGCTGCTTCGCGCTGCTGGACGGCAAGTTCGGCTTCGGCCAGACGGTGGCGCCGCAGGCGGTGGAACTCGGCATCGCGCGCGCGCTGCAACATGGCATCGCCGTGGTCGGGCTTCGCAATGCCGGCCATATCGGCCGGGTCGGCGACTATGCCGAAGCCGCGATCCGCGCCGGGCTGATCTCCGTCCATTTCGTCAATGTCGCGGGCAGCGTGCTGGTGGCGCCCTTCGGCGGCACGGATCGCCGCTTTTCCACCGCGCCCTTCGCCGTCGGCGTGCCGCTGCCGGGCAGGCCGCTCGTGCTGGATTTCGCGACCTCGCTGGTGGCGGAAGGCAAGGTGCTCGTCGCCTCCAATGGCGGCAAGGCGCTGCCGCATGACGCGCTGATCGAGCCCGATGGCCGGCTGTCTGGCGATCCGCACACGCTCTATGGCCATTACGACGCGATCGGGCCGCGCAACCCCGCCAATGGCCAGGGCGCCATCCGCGCCTTCGGGGAACACAAGGGATCGGGCCTTGCCTTCATGTGCGAGATGCTGGCCGGCGCGCTGACCGGCGGCGGCACCAGCGGGCCGGTGGGCGCGCGCGGGCGCATCGCCAATGGCATGCTGAGCTTCTACGTCTCGCCCCGTCATTTCGGCACCCAGGCCGAGTTCGAGGCGACGGGCCGCGCCTATGTCGATTGGGTCATCGGCTGCACGCCCGCGACGCCGAGCGAGCCCGTGCTGGCGCCCGGCGACAAGGAAGCAGTGACGCGCGCCGACCGACTGGCCAACGGCGTGCCGCTCCAGCCGGACACCTGGGCGGGCATCCAGCAGGTCGGGCGCGAGCTCGGCGTGGCGGAGACGAACTGACATCCGGGTGGCGCGGGCCCATATCCACCGCATGGACCCGCTCACCCGTATCTTCATCCAGCTCGCCCGCTGGTTCCGCAATCCGCCATCGCGGACGCATGTCATCGTGATCCTCATCGCCCTCGGCGCGTCGGTCGCGCTCGTCCTGGTCGAGCGCGGGATCGGCTGGCCCGACTGGCTGCGCAGCGATCCGGTGCCGGTCCTGCGCCGATAGCAGGCGCCCCTTGCCTCGCACGCGATGCGGCGCGAGGCTGCGAGGCCAGCGTAGCCGGGGGAGGGACAAGATGCGTGTACGCCGTGCCGGGCCCGGGGCTGGCCGACCAGCCGCCGTCACCTGCCTTCGCTGCTTTGACCGTCCAAACCGGCATGCGGCTGGAACCGTGGGGCGATGATGCAGGGTGAGGCGGATATCATCGTCGTCGGCGGCGGCAGCGCCGGCTGCGTGGTCGCCGCGCGGCTGTCGGAGGATGCCGCGACCCGCGTGCTGCTGCTGGAAGCCGGCCCGCCCGATTCCAGCCCCTGGGTCGCGCTGCCGGCCGGCTATGCGAAGCTCTATGGCAGCGGGATCTACGACCCGAAGTTCATGACCGAGCCCGAAGCCGCGCTGGACGGCCGCGCCCTGCATTGGCCGCGCGGGCGCGTGCTGGGCGGGTCGGGCAGCGTCAACGGCCTCGTCTATCTCCGCGGCAGCCCGCATGACTACGACCGCTGGGCGCAGGCCGGGGCGCGCGGCTGGTCGTACGAGGATGTGGCGCCGGTCTTCCGCCGGATGGAAGCCTGGCTCGGCGACCCATCCGAGGCGCGCGGCAAGGATGGCCCGATCCGTGTCAGCGAACCGAAGCGCCTGGCACGCGCGCCGCAGGCCTTCATCGATGCGGCCGTCGCCGCCGGCCTGCCGCGCTTCGGCGATGTGAATGATGGCGGCTCGATCGAAGGCGTCGGGCCGGTGCAGCTGAATGTGGATGGCCGGTTCCGGTCGTCCTCCGCACGCATGTATCTGCGGCCCGCGATGTCGCGCGGGAATCTCGAAGTGAAGACCGGCGTGCAGGTGCAGCGCCTGATCTTCGAAGGCCAGCGCTGCGTCGGCGTCGCGACGGCGCAGGGCGAATTCCGCGCGCGGCGCAGCGTGGTGGTGTCCTCCGGCGCGCTGGAGACGCCGAAGCTGCTGATGCTGTCGGGCATCGGCGACGGCGCGGCGCTGTCGTCCATGGGCATCCCCGTGGTCGCGCACAGCCCCGATGTCGGGCGCAACCTGCAGGACCACCTGATCGCGAAATTCATCTTCCGCACGCGCCCCTGCGGCACGCTGAACGAGATCCTGCAGAGCCGCGTGAAACAGGCCGCCATCGGGCTGGACTGGCTGCTGCGGAAATCCGGCCCGCTGGCCATCGGCGCGGGGGAGGCGACGGGCTTCATCCGCGTGACGCCGGGGGCGGAGGAACCGGAAGCGCAGCTTCTGTTCGTGAATTTCGCGACCTTCGACTACCGCAACGGCCTGACGGATTTTCCCGGCGTGATGCTGAACTACGGCGCCTGCCGCCCGGACAGCCGCGGCACGCTGACGCTGCGCAGCCCCGACCCGCGCGACCCGCCGGTGATCCGGCCCAACTACCTCGACCACCCGAACGACCTGCGGGTGATGCTCGGCGCCGCCGCGATCTGCCGGCGGATCGCGGCCCAGGCGCCCTTCCGCGACCTGATCGAGGAAGAATTGCGCCCCGGGCCCGATTCGACCTCCGACGCCGCGACGGAGGCGAATATCCGCGCCACCTCCGGCACCGTGTTCCATCCCTGCGGCACGGCGCGGATGGGCAGCGACGACCGGGCGGTGCTCGACCCCGAATTGCGCGTGCGCGGGGTGGAAGGGCTGCGGGTTGCCGATGCCAGCGTCTTCCCCTTGATTCCGTCGCCCAATATCCAGCCCGCCGCCTTAATGGTCGGCGAACGCTGCGCGGATTTTCTGCGCCGCGCCGCCTGAATTTTCTCCCTCTCCCGCTTGCGGGAGAGGGGCGGGGTGAGGGACATCCCGCACACCCCATCACGACACGATCAGGAGAGTTATCGCATGCCCATCCGCAAGGCCGCGCTGGTGACCGGCGCCGGCAAGAATATCGGCCGCGCCGTAGCACTCGGCCTGGCCGAGGACGGCTTCGATGTCGCGATCAACGGCGCGTCCGATGTGAAGGCGGCGGAGAGCGTGGCGGCGGAGGTGCGCGCGCGCGGGCGCCAGGCCGTGGTGATCATGGGCGATGTCGGCACGCGCGCCGAATGCGCGCGCATCGCGGCAGCGGCGCTGGCCGCTTTCGGCACGGTGGATGTGCTGGTGAACAACGCCGCGCTGCGCCCCGCCAAGCCCTTCCTGGATCTGACGGAGGAAGATTGGCGCCGCGTGATGGGCGTGGATGTGGAAGCCTCGATCTGGCTGTCCCAGGCGCTGCTGCCAGGGATGGTGGCCGAGGGCTGGGGCCGCATCGTGAACTTCACCGGCATGAACGCGATCCACGGCTATGCGGGCCGCGCGCCGGTTTCGGTGGCGAAGCACGGGCTGTGGGGGCTCACCAAGTCGCTCGCGAAGGAATTCGCGAAGCAGGGCATCACGGTGAACGCCGTCTCGCCCGGCCCCATCGCGGCGGATGACGACGTACCGGGTGAGACGAACAGCCGCACCGGCTATGTCGCGAAGGTCCCGATGGGCCGCATGGGCACACCGGCCGAGATCGCGACCGTGGTGCGAATGCTGACGAGCGAAGGCGGCGCCTATGTCACCGGGCAAATGCTGCAGGTGAATGGCGGCGCGGAGACCTGAGCACGGCTGAAGCAGATCGCGGGCGGGCGCGGGCGCCGCGCTTGCGCCCCGACCTACCCCATGATAGCGCGACATCAGTTTTCTTTGTGGTGTCGCAATGTTACGAGACATCGTTCGGTTCGAGGTCGGCGCGGCGCTGCCGACCAAGGCGGCGCTGAACATCCAGGATGCCGCCGTACAGGATTACCTGCAGCGCCTGTATGAAGGCGGCAAGACCTATCATGCGTGGCTTACGGTCTGGCGCCACTTCGCGAAGTGGGAGGGCACGTTCCTCGATATCGGCGCGAATATGGGCCAGAGCATCACGAGCTTCGGCCTGTTCAATCCGCGCATGCGAATCTGGAGCTTTGAGCCAAATCCGCTATGTGCGGAGAGCATTGCCTTCGCAGCGGGTCTCGTGCCGAACGAAGTGAACGTGTTCATGTGCGGCATCTCAGACGAGGATGCGGGTCTTACGCTTCACGTTCCCGTCCTACGCGGCAGCAACAGCTTTGGTCCGAGTTCCAATGCATCCCTGCGGAGGACCGAGTTGGAGAAGGGCTATGTCGTGCAGCGGCTGCTCGGCACGGAAACAGACCGTACGGCACTATCCTTCGTGGAAGTACCGGCCCAGGTGCGACGCCTCTCCAGCATTGGCGAGCCCGAGGCGTTGCGTATCGTAAAAATCGATGTCGAAGGCTTCGAGCGCCGTGTGCTCGACGGCATCACCCCGGCCATCCGCCGCCATCGCCCCGTGTTGACGGTGGAGCGCAACAACTGGCCGGAGGTGCTGGAGTGGATGCAACGCGAGAATTACGGCGGATTCGACCATGAGTTCGACGGTACGGTCGGGACCCTCCGCCCAGATCCGCCGGGCCGCGGCGGCAAGGTGGTGGATGCCGTCCTGCTGCCTCTGGAACGCGTGGACGAAATCATGGCAAGCGCAGAAGGGCTGCGGCTTGCCGGCTAAGGCTGCTGTAACCGCAGCCTCCCCCCCCTTCAGCCCCAGGGGCGGGGATACGCCCGTGGCAACGAGAGCTAGCGCGGCCCCGCTACGAACTCGCCCTGCCGCATCAGCGGCTCCACCGCGCCCGATTGCGTGATCCCGTTCAGGTCCACCGCGCCGGACCCGATCATCCAGTCGATATGGATCAGCGACGCATTCGCGCCGCGTTCGGCAAGCCTCTCCATCGGCACGCCGGCACTGTCGCGCAGGCAGGTGGTGTAGGCCTGGCCCAGCGCGATGTGGCTGGCCGCGTTCTCGTCGAACAGCGTGTTGCGGAACAGCAGGCCGGAGCGCGAGATGGGCGAGGAATGCGGCACAAGCGCAACCTCCCCCAGCCGCGCCGCGCCTTCATCCGTGCCCAGCACCTTGTGCAGCACTTCCGCGCCCCTGGTCGCATGCGCCTCCACGATCCGCCCGGCCTCGAAGCGCACGGCGATGTCCTCGATCAGCGTGCCCTGGTAGGCCAGCGGCTTGGTGCTGCGGACCACGCCTTCCACGCGCAGCTTGTGCGGGGTGGTGAAGACTTCCTCGGTCGGGATGTTCGGGTTGCAGGTGATGCCGTTCTTCGCCGGCTCCGCGCCGCCCGACCACAAATGCCCATCCGCGAGGCCAACGCGCAGATCGGTCCCCGGGCCACGGAAATGCAGCTCGGAAAAATCCTTGCCGTTGAGGAAGGCGGTGCGGGCGTGCAGCGTGCGGTTATGCGCGGCCCAATCGGCCACCGGGTCGGCGACATCAACACGGCAGGCGGCGAAGATCGCCTCCCACAGCGCCGCGACGGCTTCGTCCTGCGGCAGGTTCGGAAAAACCTGCCGCGCCCAGCCCGGCGTCGCCGCCGGCACCAGATTCCAGTTGATCGCGAAGCCGGTGATCAGTTCCAGCGCCGGGCGATAGGCGATGCTGCGCGCCTTGTTCGCGCGCGCCACCTTCGCCGGGTCCTGGCCGCCGAGCAGCGTCGGGTCTTCTCCCACCACCGCCAGCCGCGCGGCGCCGCCGCGAAACGCATTCGCCATCGCTTCGAACAGCCAGCCGGGCGCGACATCGAAGGCGGTGTCGGGATGGGCGTGGCGGTAGCGCGCCAGCGTCACCTCGTCATCGCCGATCAGCGGCGTCACCAGCGTCGCGCCCGCGCGATAGGCATGGTCGGCGATGCGCCGCACCAGGGGCATCGCCTCGATCGGGGCGGTCATCACCACTTCCTGCCCCGCGCGCAGGTTCAGCCCGACCCGCACGGCCAGCGCCGCGAGCTTGTCGAGCTTCGTCTCGAAATCCGTCATCGCCTGTCCCGTTCTCAGGTATTCGTCTGGGCGGGGCCGGGCGCCGCGCCGCGCACCAGCCGGCGCGCGGCCGCCAGGATCTCGGCGCGGTCCCAATCCGCCTCCCCCTCCAGCCGTCCCACTTCCAACCCGCGCCGGTCGAGGATGACCGTGGTCGGCAGCCCGCGCACGCCGAGCGCCCGGCCCGTCGCCCCGCGCGGGTCGAACCACATCGCCAAGTGGCGCAGGCCCGTGCGCTGGTAGAAGGGCTCCACCTGCGCCCGCCCGCCACGGTCGGAGGACAGGGCCAGCACCTCGATCCCCTCACGCGACAGGAGGGCGTGGGCGCGGTCCAGCGCCGGCATTTCGGCCACGCAGGGTGGGCACCAGGTGGCCCAGAAATTCACCACCAGCCCCTTGCCCCGGAAGGCCTCGAAGCGCGTCTCGCGCCCCTCGGAATCCTGGAAGGTCAGGCCTTCGGGCAGGGGGCGGCCCTCGGGGCTTTCCCGCAGCCGGGACAGGCCGCCATCGGCCGGCAGGGCGGCGGCTTGACGCGGCCGCGCGGCGGTGGCCAGGGTCCCGCCGACCATCAGGCCCAGCAGGTTGCGGCGCGGCCAGGGCTTCAGCACAGGACCATCTCCGTGGGCGACGAGACGAACAAGACCCAACACTCCCTCTGGGGCGGCCGCTATGCCGAGGGCCCCGGCGCCATCATGCGAGAGATCAATGCCTCCATCGGCTTCGACCGCAAGATGTGGCGCCAGGACATTTCCGGAAGTCTCGCCCATGCCCGGATGCTGGCGCATGTGGGGATCATCTCGGCGGATGACGAGGCCGCCATCCGCAAGGGCCTGCAGGACATCGCCGCCGAGATCGAGGCCGGCAACTTCGCCTTCTCCGAAGCCCTCGAAGACATCCACATGAATATCGAGGCGCGGCTGACGGAACGCATCGGCGATGCCGGCAAGCGGCTGCACACCGGCCGCAGCCGCAACGACCAGGTGGCGCTGGATGTCCGGCTCTGGGTGCGCGATGCCATCGACGGGCTGGACGCGCAGATCGCCGATGTGATGCGCGCCCTGGCGGACCGCGCGGCGGAACACGCCGCCACCGTCATGCCGGGCTTCACCCATCTGCAGCCGGCCCAGCCCACCACGCTCGGCCACCACCTGCTGGCCTATGTCGAGATGCTGTCGCGCGATCGCGGGCGGCTGGCGGATTGCCGCAAGCGGCTGAACGAAAGCCCGCTGGGCGCGGCCGCGCTGTGTGGCACCGGCTTCCCAATCGACCGCCACATGACGGCGAAGGCGCTGGGCTTCGATGGCCCCACGCGCAACAGCCTGGACAGCGTGGCCTCGCGCGATTTCGCGGCCGAGTTCCTGTTTGCCTGCGCCATGTGCGCCACCCATCTGTCGCGCTTCGCGGAGGAGGTGGTGATCTGGACCAACCCCTATTTCGGCTTCGTGAAGCTGTCGGACGCCTTCACCACCGGCAGCTCGATCATGCCGCAGAAGCGCAACCCGGATGCGGCGGAGCTGGTGCGCGGCAAGACCGGGCGCATGATCGGCAACCTCGTCACGATGCTGACGGTGCTGAAGGGCCTCGCCATGACCTATTTTAAGGACATGCAGGAAGACAAGGAACCGATCTTCGACGCGGCGGAGAACCTGGCGCTGTGCCTCGCCGCGACCGCGGGGATGGTGCGCGACATGCGCCCGCAGACGGAGCGGCTGGCGCAGGCGGCCGGCGCCGGCTTCTCCACCGCCACGGATCTGGCGGATTGGCTGGTGCGCGAATTGCGCTTCCCCTTCCGCGACGCGCACCACGTCACCGGCCGGCTGGTCGCGATGGCGGAAGGTAAGGGCGTGGACCTGTCGGGCCTGACGCTGGCGGAGATGCAGGCGGTGGAGCCGCGCATCCATGACGGCGTCTTCGGCGTGCTGACGGTCGCGGCCTCCGTCGCGTCCCGCACCAGCTTCGGCGGCACCGCGCCGGCCAATGTCGCCGCCATGGCGGCAGAGTGGCAGGCGCGGCTGGCATGAGGCTGGTTGCGCTCGGCGCGGCGCTGCTGCTGCTGGCCGCCTGCGGCCGGGTGGGGGATATCCGCCCGCCCGGCCCGGCGGACCAGGTGACCTTCCCGCGCAGCTACCCGGCGCGGTGAAGGCGGCGTCACGGCGCCAGAATTTCGGCGGTTGGTCGGGCCCCCTCCCCAGCCCTCCCCCGCAAAGCGGGAGAGGGAGCATGGCGCGCCGTTGTTCCCTCTCCCGCTATGCGGGGGAGGGTGGCCGAGCGGAGCGAGGGCGGGAGGGGGCACGACCGGCCATCGGCATCGCGCCCCCCCCAAGCGCCGCACCCTTCACGAAAGGCGGCGGCTACCCCTATTGAGAGGCAATGGCCTCCCCCGCACCCGCGTTCGACGACGCAGACCCCACCTTCGCCGAGCTTCTCGCCGGCCGTCTCCACCTGACCATGAACGCCCAGGACGGGCTGACGATGGAGGATGTGCCGCTTGCCCGCATCGCGGCGGAGGTCGGCACGCCGAGCTGGGTCTATTCCGCCGCCACGCTCCGCCGCCGCTTCCACGCGCTGCGCGGCGCGCTGGATGACGCACGGACCGGCGCGGAGATCCATTTCGCAGTGAAGGCGAACCCCAACCTCGCCGTGCTGCGGACTCTGGCAGCCGAAGGCGCGGGCGCCGACATCGTCTCCGAAGGCGAATTGCGGCTGGCATTGGCCGCCGGGATCGCGCCGGGCCACATCGTCTATTCGGGCGTCGGCAAGTCGCTGCCGGAATTGCGCTTCGCCCTGTCGCAGGGTGTCGGCCAGATCAATGCCGAAAGCGCGGAGGAGGTCGAGATGATCTCCGCCATCGCCACCGCGCTCGGCGTCACCGCCCAGGTCGCGCTGCGCGTGAACCCGGATGTGGATGCGAAGACCCACGCCAAGATCACCACCGGCAAGAGCGAGAACAAGTTCGGCGTCGCCATCGCCGATGCCCCCGCGCTCTATGCGCGGATGGCCGCGACGCCGGGCATCCGTCCCGTGGGCGTCGCCGTGCATATCGGCAGCCAGATCACCTCCGGCATGGACGCCTATGCCACGGCCTACCGCGCGCTGGCCGATCTGGTGCGCGACCTGCGCGGGCAGGGGCTGGAGGTGGAGCGGGTCGATTGCGGCGGCGGGCTCGGCATTCCCTATCGCCACGAACCGGCCCCGCCGCCGGCGGCGCTGGCGGGCGCGATCAAGGGCGCGCTCGGCAATCTCGGCGTGAAGCTGATGGTGGAGCCGGGGCGCTGGATCTGCGGCCCGGCCGGGGTGCTGATCTCCTCCGTCATCCTGTCCAAGACCACCGCCGGGCGGCGCTTCGTGATCCTGGATGCCGCGATGAACGATCTGGTCCGCCCGGCGATGTATGAGGCCTGGCACGGCATCGTCCCGGTCTCGCCGGTCGATGCCGTCGCCCCCGTCTCGCCCTGCGACGTGGTGGGGCCGGTCTGCGAGACCGGCGACACCTTCGCGCGAAATCGTGGCCTTCCTTCCCTCGAACCGGCTAGCCTTGTCGCGTTCCTCGATGCGGGGGCCTACGGAGCGTCCATGAGCAGCACCTACAACGCCCGCCCGCTGGCTGCCGAGGTGCTGGTGGATGGCGACCGCTTCGCCGTGGTGCGCGAACGCCAGACGCAGGATGCGCTGCTGGCCGGGCAGCGCCTGCCGGGCTGGCTCGCCGGGTGAAGGGTCCCGCACCCCTCCCGCCAGGGGCGCGGACAGGCCCGCTTGCGGCGCTGGGGCGCCGCCGGGCGCTCGCCCGGCTCGCCCTGGCCTGGGAAGCGGTGTGGCCCGCCATCTGGCCGGGCCTCGGGGTGCTTGGCCTTTATCTGACCATCGCCCTGCTCGGGCTGCCGCTGCTGCTGCCCGGCTGGGCGCGGCTGGTGCTGGCCGCCGGCTTCGCCGCGGCGCTCGGCATCGCGCTGCATCGCGGGCTGCGCGGCCTGCGCTGGCCGGGGGAGGCCCCGGCCGACCGGCGGCTGGAACGCGACTCAGATCTGCCCCACCGGCCGCTCGCGGCGCTGACCGACAGGCCCGCCGCCTCGGACCCGCTGGCGCTGGCGGTCTGGCAGGTGCATCGGGATCGCGCGCTCGCCTCGGTCACCCGGCTACGCGTGGGCCTGCCGCGGCCGGGGCTGGCGCGGCGCGACCCGATCGCGCTGCGCGCCGCGCTGGGCCTGTCGCTGCTGGCCGCCCTGGTCATCGCCGGGCCGGAGGCGCCGGAGCGCCTGCGCCGCGCCCTGCTGCCGCCTGCCACCATCGCCGCACAGCCCGCGCCGCTGCGGATCGAGGGCTGGATCACCCCACCCGCCTATACCGGCGCCGCCCCCATCTTCCTCGACCCCGCGGGCGGCGCGCTGTCCGTCCCCGCCGGCAGCCGGCTGCAGGTGGCGCTGTCGGGGGGCGACGGCGGGGTGCCGGAATTGCGGCTCGGCACCGACGCCCAGCCCTTCCGCGCGCTGGACAGCCGCTCCTTCGGCACCGAGGCGATGCTGGAGGAAGGCGCGCAACTTCTCATCCGCCGCGACCAGCGGGATGTCGCGTCCTGGTCGCTGACGGTGCAGGCCGATGCCCCGCCTCGCGCCTGGTTCGCGGAGACGCCCGGCCGCGCCCAGCGCGGCCTCGGCATCCGGCTGCCCTGGCGGGCCGAGGATGATTGGGGCGTCGTCGCCCTGGTCGCGGAGATCCGCCTGAAGGCCAGGCCCGCCGCGCCGCCACACGTCATCGACCTGCCGCTGCCCGCCGGCCAGGCACGCCAGGTGCGGGGCCTTTCCGCGCCCGATCTCTCCGCCCATCCCTGGGCGGGGCTGGAGGTGGAGATCCGGCTGCGCGCCCGCGACGGCGCGGGGCAGGAGGGAGCGTCGGACAGCGCAGCCCTCGCTTTACCGGAACGCGGCTTCACCCACCCGGTCGCCCAGCAGGTGATCGCGCTGCGGAAAGCGCTGTCGCTCGACCCGACCGCGCGGGCGCTGGCACGGCGGGAGTTGGACCGCATAGGCAACGCGCCCGAGGCCTTCGAACACGACACCACCACCTTCCTGGCACTTCGCATCGCCCGCCACCGCCTGACCCGTGACCGGCGGCCGGAGGCGGTGGGGGAAGCGCAGGAGATCCTGTGGGAGATCGCGATCACGCTGGAGGAAGGCCGCGCCGAGCGCACCGCCCGCGCCTTGGCCGCCGCCCGGCAGGAGCTGCGCGAGGCCTTGCAGGAAGCCCAGCGCCAGCAGCAGGACCAGCCGCAGAACGGCGAACAGGCTCAACGCGACCCCGCCCAGCGCGCCGAGACCGAACGCCGGATCCAGGAACTGCGCGACGCCATCCGCCGCCACCTGGAATCCCTCGCCGAACGCCTGCAGCGTGAGAATGCGGAAGCGATCCCCTTCGATCCGCAGAACCGCCTGATGGACCGCCGCGACCTGGATCGCCGCACCGACCGGATGCGGGAGGCCAATCGCCAGGACCGCCCCCAGGACGCCGAGCGGGAGCTGGCGGAGCTGGAGGAGATGCTGCGCGGCCTGGAGGAAGGCCGCACCGCCCGCAATGAGCAGCAGGAACGCCAGCGCCAGCAGCGCGAACGTGGCCAGCAGCAGATGGGCGTGGTGCAGGACATGGTGCAGCGCCAGACCCGCATGCTCGACAGCGGCCACCGCCGCGCGGATGCCGAGGCGGCGCGGCGGGACGCCGAGCGCCGCGCGGAATTGCAACAGCGCCGCACCCCCTGGAACCAGCCCGACCCGCAGCAGCAACAGCAGCAGCAGCAGCTTCGCGCCGCGCAGGAGCGTGAAGCCCGCGCCGAGGCGGACCGCGAGGCGCGCACCCAGCGCGCGCTGCGTCGCGCGCTGGGTGAGGTGATGCAGCAATTCGGGGACCTGACCGGGCAGGTACCCGCCCAGCTGGGCCGCGCCGACCAGGCGATGCGGGACGCACAGGACCAGCTGGGCGAAGGCCACGACGCGCGGGACGCCCAGCAGCGTGCGATCCGGGAATTGGTGGAAGGCGCGCGCCAGATGGCGCAGCAGATGCAGCGCCAATTCGGCCAGCAGGACGGCGAGGGCGAGCAGGAGGGCGAAGAGCCCGGCGAGATGATGGGCGAAGGCGAGGGCCAGGGCGACGGCCAGGACCAGGCCCAGGAACAGGGCGGCGGCCGCGACCCGCTGGGCCGCCGCACGCGGGAGACGCAAGGCGCCCAGGATGCCGGCAGCGACACAAGCGTGCCGGATGAGGCCGAGCAGCTGCGGACCCGCCGCCTGCAGGACGAGCTGCGCCGCCGCGGCGCGGAGCGCGAGCGGCCGCAGGAGGAACTGGACTACATCGACCGCCTGCTGCGGCGCTTCTGACGCGCCGCTTGCGTCACGCCTTCCCGCTGACCTCCGCCCGCTCGAAACGGAAGCCGAGGTTGCAGAACTCGCAGGTCATGGTGATCGCACCGTCCTCGGCCATGTGGTCCAGGTCGTCCTGGGGGAAGCCTTCCAGCACCTGGGCCAGCCGCGCGCGGGAACAGCGGCAGCCATAGGACAGCGCGCGCGGCCGATCGAGGGCGAGGCCCTCGGCATGGAACAGGCGGTGCAGCAGCCGTTCGCCGGTCAGGGTGTCGTCCAGCAATTCCTCGGCGGTGATGGTGCCGGCGAGCGCGGTGGCGGTGCGCCAGGCATCGTCCAGCGCCTCGGCATCCGCCTGGGGATCGACGCCGCCTTCGCCTGCCACACGTTCGATCACCAGCGCGGCGGCGCGCCAGCCGGCCTCGGTGCGGGCGCAGGCCAGGTGGACCTGGCTCTGCAGCTGTTCCGAGGTGCGGAAATAGGTGCCGGTCATCTCCGCCAGCGTCTCGCCCTCGATGGGCACGATGCCCTGGTAGCGGTCCATCTCCGGGCCCTGGTCGCAGGTGAAGGCCAGGTAGCCGGAGCCGAGCAGCGCCTTCGCGGTGGGCGGGGCGGCATCGGTCAGCAGGGCAGCGAGCTTCTCGGGCTCGGCGCGGGCATAGCCGCGCAGCGCGCCGGCCTCGGTGCAATCGGCCAGCAGCATCGGGACCGCGCCATCGCCCTTCGCCTGCAGGCTGAAGGAGCCGCGGAACTTCAGCGCGGTGGCCAGCGCCGCGGTCAGCGCCATGGCCTGGCCCATCAGCGCCAGCACGGCCGGGTCCTGGGCGTCGTGGCGGGACAGCAGGGCTTCCGCCAGCGGGCCGAGGCGCACCAGACGGCCGCGCACAGGCTTCAGGTTCAGGTGGAAAGGCTGCACGCCACGGGGCACCACCAGATCCGGCACCGGCGGCCGATCATGATTGAGGAAGGCGGGCGTGGCCGAGGGCAGGGTCGGATCGGTCAAGGCGGAATACCCGGCGCGTTGGGGAAGAAGCGAGGGCGCTAGATAGAGCAGATCGCGGTGGAGCGTGAATCCGCTCTGCGGGCGGTTGGGGGGTGGCCTCCGCGGGTCCGATGCGGAATCGGTACAAAAAAAGACCCAACAAATGGTAAATACATATTTTTTCGACGAAACGCGCAGAATTCGCTTGGCCTGCGAATCGTTTCGGTTCACTATGTCGCTCGGGCTCACGCGTGGTGTCCCTCAAGCCGCCCCGAGGATCGGGGCCGAACCAACCCCCAGGATGGAGGACGCTGTGACCCCCCCCAGGCCCCCGCATCGCGCGGCGCTGGCGCGCACCCCGATGCCACGGCTCGCAGCCGCAGCCCTGGACTGTCGCCTGGCGCCATGCTGACCCCGGTGCCGCTCTCCGCCATGATCACGGCCCTGCCCCAGGCGCTCGGGCCGGAATTGCTGCCAGGCTGGGCCTGGGTCGGCCAGGGGGCCGGGCCTTGGGCCGCCCCGGTACTGGGCTTGGCGATGATGGCCGCGCTGGCGGGCTTCCCGCTGCTGGCCGCCGCAAGGGCGCTCGCGCCGCAGCCTGAACCACCCGAAAGCTGGGCGGAGGCGTTGGACCGGAAGGTCTCGGCGATCTGCGTCTTGGCCTTCGCGGTGCTGGGCGGGCTCTGCGGCGGGCTGGCCCTGGCCGCCTGGCTGGCGCAGGGACAGGTGGCCGTGCTTGGCCTGGGCGTGGCGGGGACGGCCTTCCTCTCCGCCGCGCAGGTCACGGCCGGCCAGGCGCTGCGGCGGTAGGGCGCGGCGTCAAGCCCGATGGCGGGCTGGGCAGGTCAACTGCCCGTCAGCATTTCCCACAAGCTCCGCTGACGCGGCTGGACGATCGGGGTCTGGCCATCGGTCTGATCACGGCCGAGCGCCGCATTCTCCCGCAGGCGCTGGGCTTCGCGGGCGGGATCGACGGCGATGCCCGCGGGGCCCGCCGGACGCCAGAACATCAGCGTGTCCACCACGCCGCGCGGCGGGGCATCCAGCCGCAGGCTTTCCTCATCCACACGACGGCGGATGCCGGCCTCGGCCGGCGCGCCGGCCTGGGCGACCAGGGCGCGTTCCGCCGCGCTCGGCTGGGTCGCTGCCGTGCCGGGGGCGAGGATCGCGGATGCCGTGCGGCTGTCCTGCGGGCGGGGGCTGCCGGGGGTGGGCACCGGCAAGTCACCAAGCCGCGGCGGCACCGAGAGCGGCGCGCGGGTGGTCACCTGGAACTCATCCGGCGGATCGCGGGTGAAGCCCAGGCTGCGGGAGGTGTCGGCGCCGCAGCCGGCCAACGCCAGCAGAAGCGGCGCAGCCAGGGTCAGCGCGGCGCGCGGGTTGGGGCGAGGCATGCTCATGGGGATGAAGCCTTAACGCTGCCGGACGGCCGGAACAAGGCATCCGCGACCAGGACCAGCACTCCGACCACGATCGCGGCATCCGCCACGTTGAAGACGTACCAGTGCCAGCCGAAGGCGTGGGCGTCGAAGAAATCCGCCACCGCCCCGAAGCGCAGCCGGTCGATGACATTGCCGACCGCCCCGCCGACCACGGCGCCCAGGGCCAGCGCGGTCATGCGGTTCTCCGCCCGCGCCATCCAGCGCAGCAGCACACCGGCGATGACCAGCGCGACCGCCCCCAGCGCGAACTGCGTCCAGGCCGCGTCGCCGGACAGCAGGCCGAAGGTGACGCCGCGGTTCCACACCATTGTCAGGTCGAAGCCGAAGGGCCCGACCTCCACCAGCGGGATATGCCCCACGATCGGCAGGTGGAGCACGAACAGCATGTAGTGCTTGGACGCCTGGTCAGCCGCCAGGATCGCCGCCGCCAGGATCAGCCCGAGGCGCAGCATCAGCGTAGGCACCCCACTGCTCGCTCCCCCGCGACAGCGGAGGATACTCCCTCTCCCGCGGGAGCGGGGGGCCGGCGCACTGCGCCGGCGCCGAAGGTTGGTCGGGGAGGGGGCACGACCGACCGCCCCATCACAGCGCCTGCCCTTCCACCACCGCCTCACAGCGCAGGCAGAGCGTCGGGTGGGCATGGGACTGCCCCACTTCCGGCAGCACGCGCCAGCAGCGGTCGCATTTCTGGCCGAGGGCGGGCTCGAAAACGACGGTCAGGTCGGCACCCACGGAAGCGATCTGGCCATTGCCAGCAAAGATCGCAGGTGGATCGGTTCGGATCCGAGCATCGGAGGTGATCGCCAACTCTGCCCAGGGAAGGTCCCTGATCGCAGCGTCTACATGGTCGTGGAAATAGAGTTCCGGCGCGGCCTGGAGCGAGCTCCCAATCCGGCCTTTTGTGCGTGCCTCTTCAAGGCAGGCCGTTACGGCAGAGCGCATGTCGCGAACTCGGGAAAACTTCGCCGCCAGCGCCTCATCCCGCCATGCCGCCGGCAGCACCGGCCAGTCCTGCAGATGCACGCTATCCCCATCCGGGAAGCGCGCCAGCCAGGCTTCTTCCGCCGTGAAGACCAGCACCGGCGCGAGCCAGGCCGTCAGGCAGCGATGCAGCTGGTCGATCACCGTCCGCGCCGCGCGCCGCCGCACCGAATCCTTCGCATCGCAGTAGAGCGAATCCTTGCGGATATCGAAGTAGAAGGCCGACAGGTCGGTGGCGCAGAAGGCGTGAATCTCGGGGTAGACGCCGCTCCAGTCATGGTCGCGCTGCGCCTGGCGCAGCTTCGCATCCAGCTCCGTCAGCCGGTGCAGCACCCAGCGTTCCAGCTCCGGCAACTCCGCATGGGGCAGGATCTCGGTGTCCGCGAAGCCGTCGAGGTTGCCCAGCAGCCAGCGCAGCGTGTTGCGGATGCGCCGGTACAGCTCCGCCTGCTGGTCCAGGATGTTCTTGCCGATCCGCTGATCCTCGGTGACGTCGGTGTTCATCACCCAGAGCCGCAGGATATCCGCGCCGGTCTTGCTCACCACTTCCTGCGGCGCGACGACGTTGCCGAGCGACTTCGACATCTTCCGCCCCTGCTCGTCGAGCACGAAGCCATGCGTCAGGATCGCCTTGAACGGCGCGACGCCTCGTGTTCCCACCGATTCCAGAAGCGAGGACTGGAACCAGCCGCGATGCTGGTCCGAGCCTTCCAGATAGAGGTCCGCCTTCGCCGGCAGCCCGCGCCCGCCGGTCTCGCCCAGGACGAAGGCATGGGTGGAGCCCGACTCGAACCAGACATCGACGATGTCCATCACCTGCTCGTAATCCGCCGCGTCGCGATCGGGGCCGAGGAAGCGCTGCGCCGCGCCGGGCTTGTACCAGGCATCCGCGCCTTCGGTGGTGAAAGCGGCGACGACGCGGTCCACCACCGTCTGGTCGCGCAGCGGCTGGCCGCTGGCCTTCTCCACGAAGACCGGGATCGGCACGCCCCAGGCGCGCTGGCGGCTGATGCACCAGTCGGGGCGGCCGGCGACCATGGCCCCGATGCGGTTGCGCCCGATATCCGGCACGAAGTGCGTCTTCGCGATCTGGTCGAGCGCGGTGTTACGGATCTCGCGCGCATCGTCCATCGCGATGAACCATTGCGGCGTGGCCCGAAAAATCACCGGCTTCTTGGACCGCCAGCTATGCGGGTAGCTGTGGTTCATCTTGCCCTTCGCCGCCAGCGTGCCGAGCGCGCCGCAGGCCGCATAGACTGCCTCATGCGCCTTCCACACATGCAGCCCCGTGAAGCCCGGCGCCTGCACCGTATAGGTGCCGTCATCGCCCACCGTCTCCGGCACCGGCAGGCCATGCGCGCGGCCCAGGTTGAAGTCATCCTCGCCATGGCCCGGCGCGATATGCACGAAGCCGGTACCGGCTTCCGTCGTCACGAAATCGCCCGCCAGCAGCGGCACGTCGAAATCATAGCCGCCATCCGCGCCTTCCATCCCACGCAGCGGGTGCGCGGCCAGCGCGCCGGCCAGCGCCGACCCCTTCAGCACGCGCCGGATCGTGTGCGCGCCGAGCCCGGCATCCTTCTCGAAGCCCGGCAGCAGCGGCAGCGCGACCAGCAGGAATTCGCCGACCTTCAGCGCGCTGCCCTCGGCAACGCCTTCGACATGCACCAGCGCGTAGTCGATCTCCTCGCCATAGGCGACGGCGCGGTTGCCGGGGATGGTCCAGGGTGTCGTGGTCCAGATCACCACCGACGCGCCGACCAGGTCCGCAGCCCCCGCCTTGTGCAGCCGGAACCGCGCCCAGAGCGTGGGCGAGACATGGTCGTGATACTCGATCTCGGCTTCCGCGAGCGCGGTCTTCTCCACCGGGCTCCACATCACCGGCCGCAGGCCGCGATACAGCGAGCCATTCATCAGGAAGCGCCCGATTTCGCCCGCGATCACGGCTTCGGAGGGGAAGTCCATCGTCGCGTAGCGCCCCACCCAGTCGCCGGCGATGCCGAGGCGCTTGAACTCCTCCGCCTGCACGCCCAGCCAACGCGTGGCATAGGCGCGGCATTCGGCGCGGAAATCCAGGATCGGGACATCGTCCTTGTTCTGTTTCCGCGCGCGGTATTCTTCCTCGACCTTCCATTCGATCGGAAGGCCGTGGCAGTCCCAGCCGGGGACGTAGTTGGCGTCGTACCCCGCCATCTGCGCCGCGCGGTTGATGACGTCCTTCAGCACCTTGTTCAGCGCATGGCCGATATGGATGTTGCCATTGGCATAGGGCGGGCCGTCATGCAGGACGAATGGCGGCCGCCCCGCCGATTGCGCCCGCAGCCGGTCCCACAGACCCATCCTCTCCCAGCGCGCCAGCCAATCGGGCTCGCGCTTCGGCAGGTCGCCGCGCATCGGGAAGTCGGTCCTGGGCAGGATCACCGTGCCGCGATAGTCGCGGGCGGCTGGGGTCTCGGGCGTATCGGTCATGTGCGGGTCTCGGGCGGTCCGGCTGGGCCGGAAGCCGCGGGGTCAGCGGGATACGGGCGATGTCCCGGCCTTCAGCGGAAGGCCGGGCGGCTAATTCGGGCGGGACCACGCATCGGGCGCATGGCGCGCATATGCGGACGGGGGGCGCCCAGGGTCAAGCGCGCGGTCGCGCGCGCACGCCCCCCGTCACCACAGCACCGCCTGTGCCCCCCACACCGCCGCCACCCCGGCGCAGATCGCAAGCCCCAGGTTCCGGGTCGCCAGCTGCACCACCACCACCGCCACCGCCCCGATCCAGGCGGGCACCGAGCCCGCGACCAGCGGCGGCGTCGCATAGGCCATGAACAGCGCCCCAGGCAGGTGGCGCAGCATCGCCTCCACGAAGACGGGCGGGCGGACGCTGCGGAGCAGCGCATAGCCCCCGGCCCGGCAGGCATAACTCGCCAGCGCCATGCCGAGGATCGCCAGCAGCACATCCGCGCGCAGTTCCATCATGGCCGCGCCCCCGCATCCGGGCCGGCGGGCGGCGGCGCGCCCCGCTTGCCGCGCAATTCGATCCAGGCCCCGAGCGCCGCGCCGGCGAAGCTGCCGAGCAGCAGCGGCAGCGGCACCGGCAGCCCCGCCCGATGCGCCGCCAGCGCCACCAGCCCCGCCACGATCCAGGGCGCGAGGTCCACCTTCGGCCCCCGCCACAGCCCCACCAGGATCGAGATGAAGGCCGCGACCGAGGCGAAGAACAGCGGATGCCCGGGCGGCACCCGCACCAGGCTGCCCGCCAGATGCCCGATGGCGGTGGTCAGCACCCAGGCCACCCAGAGCGCGGCCCCCACCCCCAGAAGATAGCCGGCATCGCGCCCGCCGCGCCGCTGTTCCTGCGCCGCCATGGCGAAGGAATGGTCCACCAGGGTCGCCAGCGTCCCCCACAGCTTCCAGCCGCGCAGCCGGTCGAGCCATCCGGCCAGCGCCGCCCCCTGCGGGGCCATGCGGATATTCACCACGAAGGCCGCGACGATGGCCGCCGTGATCGGCACCGGATCGGTCCAGAGTTCCAGCACCAGCAGCTGCGCGGCGCCGGCATAGACGATCATGCTCATCAGCACGGCTTCGGCGAAGGTCAGCCCCTTCGCATCGGCCAGCACGCCGATCACCAGCCCGAAGGGCGCCATGCCGAGCCAGAGCGGCAGGCTGGCCACCGCGCCACGACGGATGCCGTCGAGGGTGAAGACCACCGGCCCCGTCATGATTGCCGCGCAGCGATCAGCCGCGCCTCGGCCTCCTCCGGCGCCATCCGCAGTGCGCGGCTGGCGACATCCCGCCCGAACCCCGCCCGCGCCAGGGCGCCGAGCGCCTTCAGCCGCGCCTCCGGCGGGGGCTCCGGCGGGCCGAAGGGGCCGATGCGGCGGCGGCGGCAGAAGGCGAGCGCGGCGGCGATCTCCACCGCCTCCCCTTCCGGCAGGGCGGCGGCGGCGGTGTTCGCATCCACCCCCTTCTCCCGCAGATGCGCGATTGTGGCGCGGCGCGAACGTCCGGTGCGGAGCAGCCGCCGCGCGCGGCTTTCGGCGAAGGCGGCGTCATCCACCGCGCCCCCCGCGACCAGCCTTTGCGCAACCTCCGCAATGGCCGACTTGGCGGCGGCGGCGCGGGGCGCGACATCGGGCTGGCCCTCGGCCTCCGCGGCGCGGGCCCAGCGGTCGATGCGGCGGGCGAGCGCGCGCTTCAGCCCCGCCTCGGTCGCGGCGAAGCGGGCGAGATGAGCGGCGGCCGCCTCCGCAAGCCGGGCGGCGTCGGGGGGGTGGCCGGCCGGTCGCGGCGCCTTGCCGCCGGGGCGGCCCCGTTCGGGTGACATGGCGCTGTTGTGCCATGCCAGGAGGCCCGCTGACGACCCGCTTGCGGCGCAAGGCGGCGTCCCGCCGCGCGGCATGGGGCGCCCGCTTTGACCCAAGGCGATGTTTCATGCATTTTCGCGTGCTTCCGCGTCGTCCGGGGCATCTCGCCGCAGGGCCGCGCGGGCCAGGAGGAAGCGAGGCCTATCGTGATCCCCGCCCTGATGCCGAACTACGCCCGTGCCGACCTTGCCTTCGAGAAGGGCGAGGGCGCGCGTCTCTGGGCCTCGGACGGGCGACGATACCTCGATTTCGGCGCCGGTATCGCGACGTCCAGCCTCGGCCATGGGCACCCCCATCTGGTCCAGGCCATCGCGGAGCAGGCGGCGCGGGTGATCCACGTCTCCAACCTGTATCGCGTGCCGCAGGCCGAGGAACTGGCCGCGCGCCATGTGGCGCAGTCCTTCGCCGACAGCGTCTTCTTCTGCAATTCGGGCGCGGAAGCGAATGAAGGCGTGGTCAAGGCGGTGCGGAAGTACCATGCCGAGAACGGCCACCCCGAGCGCTACCGCATGATCTGCTTCGAGGGCGCCTTCCATGGCCGCACCCTCGGCATGATCGCCGCGACCGGCAATGCGAAGTACCTGGCCGGCTTCGGCCCGCCGGTGGACGGCTTCGACCATGTGCCCTTCGGCAACATGAACGCCGTGCGCGACGCCATCACGGCCGAGACGGCGGGCATCCTGATCGAGCCGGTGCAGGGCGAGGGCGGCGTGCGCCCGGCCGATCTGCAATTCCTGCGCGACCTGCGCGCCACCTGTGACGAATACGGCCTGCTGCTCGCGATGGATGAGGTCCAGACCGGCATGGGGCGCTCCGGCAAGCTCTGGGCGCATCAATGGGCGGGGATCGAGCCGGATGTGATGTCCTCCGCCAAGGGCATCGGCGGCGGCTTCCCGCTGGGCGCGGTCTTCGCCAAGGAACATGTGGCGAAGCACCTGAAGCCCGGCACGCATGGCACGACCTATGGCGGCGGCCCGCTGGCCTGCGCGGCCGGCAATGCGGTGCTGGACGTGATCCTCGCGCCCGGTTTCCTCGATGGCGTGGACCGCGTGGCGCGCCACCTGTGGCGCGGCCTGCTCGACCTTGCCAGCCGCCACCCGACGGTGATCGAGGGCGTGCGCGGCGCCGGCCTGCTGCTCGGCCTGAAGCTGCACGACGCCGTGAACAATGGCGCGATGCAGGAAGCGGCGGTGCGCGAAGGGCTGCTGACGGTTGCGGCGGGGATGAATGTGCTCCGCCTCGCCCCGCCGCTGATCATCACGGAAGCCGATGCGGATGAGGCGATCGCGCTGCTCGACCGCGCTTGCCTGCGCCTCGCGCCCGGCGCGGTACCGGTCGCCGCGCAATGAGTGCTGCGCTCAAGGTGAAGGGGGGCGCCGAGGCGGCAGCCCCCCGCCACTTCCTTGAGATCATGGACCACGACGCGGCCACGCTGCGCCGGATGCTCGACCTCGGCGCCGCGGCCAAGCGCGGCGCCATCGCAGGCCAGCCGCTGGCCGGCAAG
The DNA here is from genome assembly GCA_945878375.1 of Roseomonas mucosa. Taxonomy (GTDB): domain Bacteria; phylum Pseudomonadota; class Alphaproteobacteria; order Acetobacterales; family Acetobacteraceae; genus Falsiroseomonas; species Falsiroseomonas mucosa_A. The sequence continues at coordinate 352,873 of CAMDWG010000001.1, forward strand.
ACCGTGGCGCTGATCTTCGAGAAACCCTCCACCCGCACTCGCGTGTCCTTCGAGGTCGGGATCCGGCAGCTCGGCGGGCAGCCTATCGTGCTGTCCTCCCGCGACATGCAGCTCGGGCGCGGGGAGACGCCCGCGGATACCGCGCGCGTGCTGAGCCGCTACGTGGACGCGATCATGCTGCGGACGGACAATGTCGCGAAGATCCGCGAATTGGCGCAGCATGCGACGGTGCCCGTGATCAACGGCCTGACCGACGTATCCCACCCCTGCCAGATCATGGCCGATGTGATGACCTTCGAGGAACATCGCGGTCCGATCGCCGGGCAGACCATCGCCTGGACCGGCGACGGCAACAACGTGGCGCAGAGTTTCCTGCAGGCCGCCGCGCGCTTCGGATTTAAGCTTCGGCTCGCGACCCCGCCCGAACTCGCGCCCCCCGCCGCGCTGGTGGACTGGGCGCGGGGGGAAGGTGCGGAGATCGAGCTGACCGCCGACCCCGCAGCCGCGGTGCGCGGTGCGCGCTGCGTCGTCACGGACACCTGGGTCTCGATGTCGGATGAGAAGCCCGACGCCGCGACGATCAGCCGCCACAACCTGCTCGCCCCCTTCCAGCTGAACGCCGCGCTGCTGCGCCACGCCGCGCCGGACGCCATCGTCATGCATTGCCTGCCCGCCCATCGCGGGGAGGAGATCACGGATGAGGTGATGGACGGCCCGCAAAGCGTGGTGTTCGACGAGGCCGAGAACCGCCTGCACGCCCAGAAGGGCGTGCTGCTCTGGGCGCTTGGGACGGGCTGACGCCCGCCCAGAGCCCCTGTCTCGCGCACGCCTCCAGCGTGACGCGCGGGTTATAGGGGACCGGAGTTCCAGGCGGGGGCTTGGCCCGCCCGAGGGGCGGGGCCACCTTCTCTCCATGACCCCAATCACCCGACGCGCGGCGCTCCAGGCCGCTGCCTGCGCGGCCGCCGCCAGCGCGCTGCCCGCAACCGCCCTTGCCCAAGGGGCGGCCACCGAACGCCCGCTCTTCGGCGCCACGCTCCGCACCCTGCCCAACGGGCTGCGGGTCGCTTTCGTCGAAAGCCGCCGCGCGCCCGTCGTCGCGCAATACGCCTATGTCAGCGCAGGCGGCGCGGAGGATCCGCAGGGGCGGTCGGGCGTTGCCCACTTCCTCGAACACATGCTGTTCAAGGGCAGCCCGCGGGTCGCCTCCGGCGAATTTTCGCGCCGCGTGGCGCGGGAAGGCGGGACGGACAACGCCTTCACCTCCCGCGACGTCACCGGCTACTTCCAGCATGTGGAAGCCAGCCGCCTCGATCTCGTGGCGATGATGGAAGCCGACCGCTTCGCCGCCGCCGTTGTCCCCGAGGCCGAGCTGGAACCCGAGCGCCGCGTGATCCTGGAAGAACGCCAGCAGCGCACCGACAGCTCCCCCCGCGCCCTGTTCTTCGAAGCCTTCGACGCCGCCATGTGGGGCAAGCAGCATTGGCGCGGCCGCCCGATCATCGGCTGGGAAGATGAGATCCGCGCCATCACCCATGCCGACCTGGTCGGCTTCTTCCGCGCCCGCTACGCCCCCGGCAACGCCGTGCTGGTGGTGACCGGCGCCGTCGAGCCCGGCGCCTTCTGGCGCAGCGTGGAGGAGCATTGGGCCGCCCTGCCCCCCGGCCCTGCCGTGCCGCGCGACCGTGGCGCCCCGCCCCCCGCCCCGCCCACGCCGCGCTACACCCGCACCGATGCGCGGCTGCGCGGGGAAGCGGTGTTCCTCCGGTCCTGGCAGGCCCCCACGCTGACAGCCGGGGAAGCCCGCCACGGCGAGCCGCTGGAGGTGCTGCGCCATGTGCTGGGCGGCGGGCCCGGCTCCCGCCTGCATCGCGCGCTGGTGGAGACCGGCCTCGCCGTCTCGGCCGGCGCGTCCTATGACGCCGATGTCGCCTCCTGGACCGATTTCGACATCTCCGCCGTCCCGCGCCGCGATGTCGCGCCGGAGCGCGTGGAGGAAGCGACCATCGCCGTGGTGAAGCGCCTGCTCGACGGAGGTGGGCCGACGGAGGCGGAGGTGGCGCGGTCGATCCGCCAGATGACGGCCGGCGCGCTGCTCGCCCTGGATGGGCTGGGCGCCGCGCCGCGCATGATCGGCAATGCGCTCGCGGTCGGCCTGCCGATCGAGGTGGTGGAGTTCTGGCCCGCCCGGATGCGCGCCGTCACGCGCGACCAGGTGGCGGAAGCCGCCGCCGCCGTGCTGGGCCGCGCGCCCTCCGGCAGCGGATGGCTGCTGCCCGAAGGCGCCACCGCGCCGCGCGAGGTGACGCTGTGAGCGCCCCCGATGATCGCAGGGCGCAGGGGCCGCAGGCCCCGAGCACCGGAGATCTGAATCGGGGGCGCCACGCATGAGCACCTTCCGCCTGGATATCCAGCCTGTCACCGCCGGCAGCCGCTCCGCCTGGCTGATCGAGGATCAATCGGTCCCCGTCGTCTCCATCGCCTGGGCCTGGCGCGGCGGCGCGGCGCTGGATGCGGACGCCCATGCCGGCGCGCTGTCCATGGGCGCGGCGCTGCTGATGGAAGGGGCGGGGCCGCTCGACAACCTCGCCTTCGCCGATGCGCTGCGGGATGAGGCCATCGGGCTCGGCTTCGACGCCCAGCGCGACGGCTTCGAGGGATCCTTCCGCGCGCTCCGCCCCTCGCTGGCAGAGGCGGTGCGCCTGGCGAACCTCGCCATGCGGAGCCCCCGTCTCGACCCCGCCGCCGTCGCGCGGGTGCGGGCGCGGGCGGTGGCCGGCGCGCGCGCCAGCCTCGAGACGCCGCGCGGCCAGGTGGGCCGCGCCTTCTGGGCCGCCGCCTTCCCCGGCCACCCCGCCGGGCGTCCCACCGGCGGCACGGCCGAGACGCTGTCGGCCCTGCCGGAGGATGCGATCCGCGCCGCGCTGGCGCGCCAGCTTCGCGCCGATGGGCTGATCGTCGCCGCCGCCGGCGCCATCACCGCGGACGAAGTGTCGCGCCTTCTGCCCACCCTGTTCGAGGGCCTGCCCGATGGCGCCCCGCCCGAGGCCCCGCCCCTGCCCCCCTTCGCGGGTTTCGGGCAGCGCGTGGTGCAGGTGCCGTCACCGCAATCCGCGGTGCTGTTCGGCCAGCCGGGGATCGCGGTCACGGACCCCGATTGGGAAGCGGCGCAGGTGGTGCTGCGGGTGCTGGGCGGGGGCGGGTTTTCCTCGCGCCTCATGGAAGCGGTGCGGGTTCAGCGCGGGCTGACCTATGGCATCGGCGTCGGGCTGGATTCGCTGTTCGGCCAGGGCGTGATCATCGGCTCCACCTCCACCGACAATGCGCGGGTGGCGGAGACGCTGGCGGTGACGCGGGCGGAATGGGCGCGCATGGCGGCAGACGGGCCGACGCCGGCGGAGTTGGAGGACGCGGTCGCCTTCCTGACCGGCAACCTGCCACTGCAATTCACCGACAGCCGCCGCATCGCCGGCACGCTGCTGGCACTGCGCCGCAACGACCGCCCGATCGGCTGGCTGAACGAACGCGCGGGCCGCCTGCGCGCCCTGACCCCCGCCCGCGTGACCGAGGTCGCGCGCCGGGTGCTGAAGCCGGACGCCCTGGCGGTCGCCATCGCCGGCCAACCCGAAGGCGTGTAGCGCCCGCCCCCTGGCGCCCGGCGCGCCGCCCGATCAATCTGGCGGCGAAGGGCAGTGTCACGGGCGAGAGGAGACAGGCCGCATGGCAGACCAAGCCGCCACCCGCACCGACGCCCAGGCCGCCTGGGATGCGGTGCGGCGCCTGGCCGCCGCCCCCGGCGCGACCGCCATCCGCGCGCGGCTGGACGCGGAGCCGGATCGCTTCGCCCGCCTGTCCCGCCAGGGCGGGGGGCTGCTGCTCGACCTCTCGCGCACCGCGCTCGACCAGCCGGCGCTGGATGCGCTGCTGGCGTTTGCCCGCGCCCGCGGCGTCGCCGCCTTCCGCGACGCGATGGCGCGTGGGGAGGCGGTGAACGCCACCGAACGCCGCGCGGCGCTGCACCTCGCCCTTCGCGCCCCGCCTGGCACGTTCCGTACGGGCACGGAGGACGCCTCCGCCGCCGTCCACGCCACGCTCGCCGCCATGGAGCGCTTCACCCGGGCCGTTCACGACGGCGAGGTGCGGAGCGCGACCGGGGAGCGGTTCCGGGACGTGGTGAATATCGGCATTGGCGGCTCCGACCTCGGCCCCGCCATGGCGACGCGGGCGTTGTGGCACCAGGGCAGCCCGATGCGCGCGCATTACCTGGCGAATGTGGACGCCCATGCCTGGGCCGCGCTGAGCGCCACGCTCGATCCCCGGACCACGCTGGTCCTGATTGCCTCCAAGACTTTCACGACGCAGGAGACGATGGCGAATGCCGCCCTCGCCCGGTCCTGGCTGGCGGCGGCGCTGGGGGATGGGCAGGCGGGGGCGCATCTGGCGGCGCTGTCCACCAACCTGACCGCCACGGCGGCCTTCGGCATCGCGCCCGATCGGGTCTTCGGCTTCCGGGACTGGGTGGGCGGGCGGTTCAGCCTGTGGTCCGCCATCGGGCTGTCGGTCGCGCTCGCCTGCGGCTTCGATGTCTTCGCCCGGCTGCTGGAAGGCGCCCGCGCGATGGATGAGCATTTCCTCGCGGCGCCCGATGCCGAGAACCTGCCCTTGCTGCTGGCGCTGGCCGAGCTTTGGCATGTGGACGCGCTCGGCTACCCCGCCCGCGCCGTGCTGCCTTATGACGAGCGGCTCGCCCGGCTGCCCGCGCATCTGCAGCAGCTGGAGATGGAATCGCTCGGCAAGCGCGTGACCGCCGAAGGCGCGCCGGTGCCGATGCCGACTGGCCCGGTGGTGTTCGGGGAGCCGGGGACGAATGCGCAGCATTCCTTCATGCAGCTGATCCACCAGGGCCCGACGCCCGTGCCGGTGGATTTCGTCATCGTCGCCCGCCCCGACCACCCCCATGCCGCCAGCCACCGCATCCTGCTGGCCCATGCCCTGGCCCAGGCGGAAGCGCTGGCGCGCGGCAAGACGGACGCCGAGGCCCGCGCCGAGATGGAGGCCGCCGGCCTGCCGCCTTCCGAGCGCGACCGCCTGGCCCCCCATCGCGTCTTCCCCGGCGACCGCCCCAGCGTCTCGATCCTGCTGCCGCAGCTGACGCCGGAGGCGCTGGGCGCACTGGTCGCGCTGTATGAGCACAAGGTGGCGTGCCTCGGCGCGTTGTGGGGGATCAACCCCTTCGACCAATGGGGGGTGGAGCTGGGCAAGCAACTGGCCGGCGGCATCCTGCCCGCCCTGGACGGCGCCGCCCCGCTGCGCTGCCCGGCCACCGCCGCGATGGCCGCCGAGATCAAGGCGCGCTGGCGATGACCGAAAAACCCTATCGCGCCAATGTCGGCGCGGTGCTGTTCAACGCGGCCGGTCTGGTGCTGGTCGCGCGGCGCGCGGATATGCCGAACGCCGAAGGCGCGGCGGGCGGCTGGCAATTGCCCCAGGGCGGTGTCGATCCCGGCGAGGATCTGCGCGCCGCGGTCCTGCGCGAACTGGCCGAGGAGATCGGCACCGACCAGGCCGAGATCATCGAGGAACACCCCGGCTGGCTGACCTATGACTTCCCCCCCGACTTGGCCGCGCGGGGTTTTCGGATCGCGGCGAAGTACCGGGGCCAGCAGCAGAAATGGTTCGCGCTGCGGTTTCGCGGGACGGATGCCGATATCCGCCTGGACGCCGACGACCACCCCGAATTCGACGCCTGGCGCTGGGCCCGGATCGAGGAGCTGCCGGCGCTGGCGGTGAGCTTCAAGCGGGAAATCTACGCGGAGCTGGTCCACGCCTTCGGGCATCTGGCGGGGCGATAGGGGGGCGGGGCGACGCCCTGGGCAGGCCTGTTCAACGGGTTGCGCGTCCCTCTGATCCCGACCCTCTCCCCCATAAGAGGGGGAGAGGGGGTAGCCCAGCGGCTCAGCCGAGCTTGGAGGCGATCCAGTCCTTCATCGCCTGGCGCGGCAGCGCGCCGACCTTGGTGTCCACCGGCTTGCCGTCCTTGAACAGGATCATCGTCGGGATGCCACGCACCGCGTAATCGTTCGGCGTCATCGGGTTGTCGTCGATGTTCACCTTCGCGACCGTCAGCTTGCCGGCATAATCCTTCGCGATCTCATCCAGGATCGGGCCGACCATCCGGCAGGGGCCGCACCATTCGGCCCAGAAATCCACCAGCACCGGCCCGGGCGCGTCCAGCACATCCTGCCGGAAGCTGTCATCCGTCACCGCCTTGGTCAGTTCGCTCATCCTTGCCTCTCCTTCGCCGGGGGAAGGCCCTGGCCTTGGCCCGCAACATCGTGTCGGGGCGCCGCCCGGTCAAGCAAGCGGGGCTTTGTGTGCCCTCAGGCGCCGGTCGCCCGTTCTGCCCCCCTCAGCCCGGGGGCGCGTGCTGGTCCAGCAGCGAATCCGGCAGGTGCATCACCCGCGCTTCATAGGTCCAGACCAGCGCGCAGCCCACCGCCCGCCCGGGGAAGGCCAGACGCAGCACCGCCCGATAGGCCGCCATCTGCCGCAGATACAGCGCCGAGACCTCCTCCACCCCCGCCGGCGGGGGGCGGTTGGTCTTGTAGTCCAGCACCAACACCCGCTCCGCCGTCACCAGCAGCCGGTCCACCTGGCCGCTCACGAGCCTGTCCCCCAGGCGCCCGGCAATCGGCGCTTCCGCCAGGCTGCCGGGGCCGAAGGCGGCGACCAGGGTCGGATCGGCGAACAGCGCCAGCACCTCCGCCAGCGTCTCCGCCTGCTCTGGCGCCGACAGGCCATGGCCGGGGCGCGCCAGGAAGGCCCGCGCCGCCGCCTCCCGCTCCGCCGCCGGGCGGTCGGGCAGATGCTGCAACAGGGCGTGCAGGATCCGCCCGCGCCGGAAGCGCCGGCCGCCGGGGTCTGCCTTGCCATGGGGGGCCGCCGCCGGTGTCTCGTTCTCCGCCGGGATGGCGGAGGGGGCGAGGACCTCCGGCGCAGCCTCCGCCACCGCCGGCCGGCGCGCCCATTCGGGCAGGTCAGCGGCCGTGGGCGCGGGCGCGTCGCGGCCGTCATCGCGAATCTCGGCGGCCTGCGGGCAGTCCAGTCGCAGCAGCGTCGGCGCGGCGAAGCGGCATTCGGGGGGCGCACCGAAGCTTTCGGGCGCCAGCGGCAGCGGCGCCGCCTTGGCGCGGGCGAAGCCCTGCGCGACCAGGTCGTACCAGCAGCCTTCCGGCCAATCGCGCGTCTTCGGGCGCTTCTTCTGCCAGCCGCAGACCAGCAGCCGGTCCTCCGCCCGGGTCAGGGCGACGTAGAGAAGCCGGTGCTCCTCCTCCGCCCGCGCGCGTTTCTCGGCCTCCAGCACCTCGGTGAAGGCGGGGGCGTGAGCATCCTGGCGCGGAGCCCAGAGGGGGATGGGGTGCTGGCCGTCGGGCTCCGCCGCCCAGCGCACGCCCTGCTTGCCGCGCCCCGCGCCGACCGTGTCGGGCAGGATGACGATGGGGGATTGCAGGCCCTTGGCGTTGTGCACCGTCATCACGCGCACCGCGTCGCTGCCGCTTTCCTGTTCGCGCTTGATCTCCGCACCCCCGCGCCGGATCCATTGCACGAAGCCCTGCAGGCTGGGCGGGTGGCGCCGTTCGTGATCCAGCGCGGCGTTCAGCATCTCATCCAGCGGATCGGCGGCGTCGGGGCCGAGCCGCGCCAGCAGCCTCTCTCGCCCCCGATGCTCGCCCAGGATTTCGGCCAGCAGTGCATGGGGCGTGACGAGGTCGGCGCGGTTCATCAGCCGCGCGAGCAGGTCCGCCGCGCGGCCTTCCGGCGTCTCCGCCCCGCGCATCTCCGTAAGCCGCGACCAGAGGCTGCCGGGGCGGCCATGGGCCAGGGCGAACAACTGCGCCTCATCCAGCCCGATCAGGGGGGATTTCAGGACGGCGGCCAGTTGCAGGTCGTCCTCCGGCAGCAGCAGCACATCGCACAGCGCCAGCACATCCTGCACCGCGATCTGGTCGGCCAGCCGCAGCCGGTCCGCGCCGCCCACCGGCACGCCATGTTCCTTCAGCGCACGCAGCAGCCGCTGCACGAAGCCGCCGGTGCGGCGGCGCACCAGGATCAGGATATCGCCGGGGCGGATCGCGCGACCGCGGGATTCCAGCCTCTCGCCGCTGTCGATCCAATGGCGGATGCGCGCGGCCAGCGCCTCGGCCAGCATCGCCTCGGCGCCGGCGGCGCGGCCGGGCTGTTCGGGCACGTCCCAGGGCGGGGGGGGCGCGGTGTCCTCGGCCTCCACCATCGGCCAGAGCTCGACAATGCCGGCCTGGCCGACGCGATCGGGGCGATGTTCCAGCACCGCGCCTAGCTCCACCACCCCCGCGCGCGCCGCGCCTTCCGCGAATACGGCATCCACCAGTTGCAGGACCGGCGCGGTGGAGCGGAAGGAGACCTTGAGCTGCACGTCCCGCAGCTGCGCGTCGATGGCGTCGCAGCGTTCCGCGAAATGCCGCTTCCAGCGCCCGAAGCCCGACGCATCCGCGCCCTGGAAGCCGTAGATGGATTGCTTGACGTCGCCGACCGCGAAGATGGTGCGCGGTGCCTCCCCTGGCGCGTCCCCTGGCCGCTCCACCGCCGCCCCGCGCGCGGCGCGCTCCACGCCCTGACCGGCGAAGAATTCCTCGGTCAGCGCGGCGGCGATGCCCCATTGGGCGGGGTTGCTGTCCTGCGCCTCATCCAGCAGCAGGTGGTCCAGCCCGCCATCGAGCTTATACAGCACCCAGGCGCTGCCCGGATCCTGCAGCACGCGCTGCGCCGCCAGGATCAGGTCGTCGTAATCCATCAGCCCGCGCGCGCGCTTGCGTTCCGCAAAGCCATCCAGCACCGGCTTGCCGAGTGCCAGCAGCGCGCGCGTCGCCGCCAGCAGCCGCGCGGCGCGGCGGCTGGCTTCCACCGCAGCGACGCGCTCGCCTTCCGCCTGCAGCGTGGCAATGCATTCGGCCTGCCGCGCGCCGACATCCTTCGTCGCCAGGCGGGCGCGCACCGTGCCCTTCTCGGTCAGGAAGACCTCGGCCCAGCCCTTCCACTCCGCGGCGCGCTGCGTGGCATCCAGCGCGAGCCAGTCCAGCAAACGTGTCCCACGCGCCTGGTCGTTGGCGTTGCGGCTGGCCTGCAACAGCCGCGCGGCCGCGACGAGCCCTTCCTCCACCGCGCCGACCGCGCCTTCGAGCAGCGCCGCATCCTGCACCGCATTGCCGAGCCCGAGATGCCGCGCCACCGCGCCGTAGAGTTGCTCAAGCGACCCCGCCCCGCGCAGCGCCGCCGCCAGAATTTCGCGGTCGCGCGTCAGCGTCGAGACCAGCTCCCCGAAGGCGGAGGGCGGCACGAGGCTGGCCAGCGCCTCCAGCGCCTCACGCGGGGTGCGCGGGCCGGCCAGCACGGCTTCCTGTGCGTCGGCCAGAAGGGCAGCGGCCTCGGCATCCTCCACCACGCCGAATTGCGGCGACAGGCCCGCTTCCAGCGGGAAGGCGCGCAGCAACGACTGGCAGAAGGCGTGGATGGTGCTGATCCGCATGCCGCCCGGCAGTTCCAGCACGCGGCAGAACAACCGTCGCGCGGCATCGAGGTCGTCCCGCGTCGGCGCGCGGCCAAGCAGCTTCGACAGGCGATCGGCGAGATCGGCTTCCGGCGCCACCGCCCAGCGCCCCAGCTCGCCCGCCAGCCGCGTCGCCATCTCCGCCGCCGCCGCCTTGGTGAAGGTCAGGCAGAGGATCGCATTCGGCCGCGTCCCTGGCGCCAGCAACAGCCGCAGCACGCGATCCGTCAGCACCTTGGTCTTGCCCGAACCGGCAGACGCCGTGACCCAGGCCGAGGCCGCGGGATCGGAACCGCGCCCCTGTTCGAACTGCGCCTCGTCGCGCGGAGAGAGCGGGAGGTTCATTCCGCGTCATCCTCCGCATCCGCCCATTCCGCGATGCGCGAGAGATGGTCGTAATCGCGGCCCTTGGGCGCGCGCGCTGGATGCGGCCGCGCGATGAAGGGCGCATCGCCCAGCAGGAAGCGATCCACCAGCAGGCAGAGCCGGTCGAGCGACACGGAAGCGAGTTCGCCGATCTCCGCCGCCTCGTCCAGCATGTGGCGCACCTCGCCAGGGTCCTGGCCGCCGGTCAGCTTCCAATAGGTCAGCGCGCGCACCTGCATGACATCCGCCAGCTTGTCGAAGGCGCCTTGCAGCGCCAGCGCGGCTTCCAGCGGCAATTGCGGCGCGCTGCCATTCTCCAGGTCATCCCGCTTCGGCGGATCGCCGGTCTTGTAGTCGAGGATGGCGATGGACCCGTCGCCCAGCCGGTCCAGCCGGTCCGCGCGCGCCTTCAGCACCACATCGCCGCCCGGACGCCGCAGCGTGAAGCGCGCGTCGCATTCCGTGTGGCTCGCGGCGATGCCGCCATCCTTGCGGAGGCTCTCCTCCAGCTCCACCACGAAGCCGCCGATGCGCGCAAGGCGCGGCCGCCAGAAGGCCGCGAGGCCAGGGCGAGGGCCCTGCGCGGCGAGTGCGGCCGCCGCCGCCTCGTCCCAAATCTCCCGCGCCTCCGCCGTCTCCGGCCAGCCGCCCGGCGCGGCAGAAATGCGGCTGACGAAGCGCGCCAGCGCGACATGCACGATCTGTCCGTAGTCGATGGCGCCGACATCCGCATCGAGCGCATCGAGCGGACGTAGCCGCAGCACGCGCTTCGCGTAGAAGCCGTAAGGGTCGGCGAGAAGTTCCGAGACCTCGGTCACGCTGATCTCACGCGGGCGCAGCGCCGCGGCCGGCGCGGGCGCGGGGCGGCCGATGGGGCGCGGTTCATCCGGGCGGTCGAGTGCCGCCGCCCAGCGCGGCGCGGCGCTGCGCGCCAATTCCAACTGCTGCCCGCCCAGGAAGGTCTCAAGCCGCGTCAGCCAGCGCGCCTGCACCGTCGGCGCGCCGCCGCGCCGCGCGGCGCGCGACAGCACCGCTTCCGGCGCCGCGCAGGCCGACAGAAGAAAATCCGTGCAGACGCGGCCGATGCGGGCCTCGGGTTCCGGCAGGCCGAAGGCCGCGCGCATCGGGCGGCTCATCCAGGGCCCCGGATCGGTCGCGAGCGGCCACACCGTCTCATCCAGCGCGCCGAGCACGATGCGGTCGAAGGACAGCAGCCGCGCTTCCAGCAGGCCGAGGATCTCGACACGCGGATGCGCCGCGATGTCACGCCCGCGCCCCGTGCGCCGCGTGCGCGCGGCAGGCCCGTCCAGCACCGCGTCGAACAGGGCGGGCCAGGCGCGCGGATCGACCGGCGGCAGCGCCTCCATCGCCGGGGCGAGGTCGGCCAGGTGGCTCGCCAGCACCTCCCCTTCCTCACCGGCATAGAGGCGGAGGCCGCCGGGCGCATCGGGCAGCGTCGCCAGAGCCTCGGCGGCGGCGAGATGGGCCGCGAGCAGCTTCGCCGGCGGCATCGCGGCACCATCGCCGGCCCCGAATGCGCCGAGCGCCATCTCCAGCGCGTCGAGCGCGGCGCCGAGGCGCGCGAGGCGGTCGGGATCTTCCGCCAGCGCCGCGCGCGTGGCGGCGCGCAGCCCATCCAGCCCGCCCTGCGGCCGCGGCCCGCGCAGCACGCGCCGTTCCAGCAGCCGCACCGCCGCCAGCCACGCCGCACGATCCATCCCGGCGGCGCAGAGCGGATGCTTCAGCGTCGCCAGCAGCGGCACGGGCGCCATCTCCTCCGCCACCATCCGCGCCAGCAGGCGCAGGAAGGCGCCTGCGGGCGTGGTGCCAAGCGGCTCGCCGGCGCTGTCATCGGCGACGATGCCGTGGCGGATCAGCTCCGCCGCCACGCGGCGCGCGAGGTCGCGATCCGGCGTGACCAGCGCGGCGCGCGCGCCCGGCACTTCCAGCGCCTCACGCAAGGTCAGCGCGATCGCGGCGGCTTCAGACTGCACGTCGGGCGCCTGCAGCAGCGACAGGCCTTCAAGGCCGGGGCTCCAGATCGCGGGCCGGTGCAGGGTCCAGGCCTCCAGGCCATCGGGCGGGCGCAGCGCCATCTCGAACAGCGCGGTGCGGGCTTCGGGCACCGGGCGGGGGATCGGGATGTCGCAGCCGGGCCAGCGGCGGATGCGTTCGCTATCCGCGCCCATCGCCTTCAGCAGACGCGCCTGGGAGGAGAAGGGATGCGTCGGCGTATTCTCCACCGCCGTCCAGACACGGCCGAGCGCCTTGCGGTCCAGCCCATGCAGCACCACCGCGCCGCGCGGCAGGCCGGCCACGACACGCAGCAATTCCGCCGCAGCCGGGATGGTGCCGCCGACGCCGATGCCGGCGGCAATCACCGGATCCTCCGGCGGCCGCGCCCGCCATTCGGCGGTCTGCGCGTGCAGCGCCAGCACGCGGCGCAGCCCGATGTCGAGCAAGCCCTGTTCGGCCAGCCACCCCGCCCATTGGCTGGCGATGCCGCGCAGGAAGGTGGTGGTGATCTGCCAATGCGTCGCCTGTTCCTGCGGCACGAGATTCTCAAGCCGCGTGAGCCAGGCCTCGGTGAAGAGCTGCGGATCGGCCGCATGCAGCAGGGCCGGGTCTTTTTCCTCCAGCGCCACCTCATCGAACAGGCGGCCGAGTTCGCCGGCGAGCTGCCACGCCTGTTCGGGCGTGGTCGGGCCGCCATGCCGCGCAGGCAGGCGCATGACATAGCCGCTCAGCACCGCCTGGCGCGTCAGCGGCGCGACGGCGGGCGGCAGGTCCAGCAGCGCGGGCAGCGCGAGTTCATCGGCGTCTTCCGTCGAAAGCCCGGCCAGCGCCCGCATGCGCGGCAGCAGCAGCGCGCGGTCCCGCGCCGCGACGCGGAGGAAGGCGTCGCGCAAGGCGCGGGCGGAACGGCGCGTGGGCAGCAGGATGGTGGCGCGCGCCAGCGCATCCGGCGAGGCGCAGTCCAGGTCGCGCAACACGCCGGCGGCGAGGCAATCGAGGAAGGGCAGATGCGCCGGGATGTCGAGGATGTTCACGGCGTAAGTGCCTGTCGCCGACGGTCGGTCGCGCCCCCTCCCCAGCCCTCCCCCGCTACGCGGGAGAGGGAGGAAAGGCGCGCCCTGACCCCCTCCCCCGCGTCGCGGGGGAGGGTGCCCGCGCAGCGGGCGGGAGGGGGCGCGACCGACCCTCGGCGCTGCAACCTCATGACATCCCGCTCAGAACAGCGCCGGCAAGATGCCGGCGCGCAGCATCGTCTCCGCACGCTCCAGGTCGCGCGGCGTGGACAGGTGGAACCAGGCGCCGTCATGCACCAGGCCGAACAGCCGCCCGGCCTCGATCGCGCGGTCATAGACGCGGATGAGGGAGAAGGGGCCGTCTGGCATCCCCTCGAACAGGCGCGGATTCAGGATCTGCACGCCGCCGAACAGATAGGGCGCGATCTCCCGTTCCTTCGGGCGGCGCGCACGGCCGAGCGGATCGAGCAGGAAATCGCCCCGCCCCGTCTCCCCATCCACCTGCGCGGTCCGCACCAGCAGCAGCAGCGCATCCATCTGCGCCGGATCGAAGGCGGCGGCGAGGCGCGCAAGCGCGGGGCGCGGCCCATCAAGCCAGAAGGCATCGCCATTCACGACAACGAAAGGCTGCTCCGCGCCGCCCGCATCCGGGGTGGCGAGATGCGGCAGCGCGGCCTTCACGCCGCCGCCGGTCTCGAGCAACGTCGATTCCCGCAGCACAACGGGTGCGGGCTCGCCGCCATGCGCGGCAACCGCATCGACGACCTGGTCGGCGAACCAATAGGCGTTGACGACGATCTTCCCGATCCCCGCATCGCGCAGCCGATCCATCGCGTGATGCAGCAGCGACCGGTCGCACAGCCGCAGCAGCGGCTTCGGCGTCTCATCCGTCAGCGGCCGCATCCGCGTGCCGAGGCCGGCGGCGAGTACCATAGCGGCCCCAGGGGTCGCGCCTTCGGCATGGTCGGGCATCGTCATGCCGCCTGTTCCCTGAGTGATGCGGGGTTGGCGCGCAGCGCGGGCGGCACATGCGCGTCGAGGAAGTCGCGCAGCGGCGCCGTCGCATCGTGGCGCAGCGCGTGGTCCAGCAGCGCCCAGCAGCGCGGCCCGTGGCAAAGATACCGCCACTTGCCATCGCGCCGTGCGAGCCGGGTCCAGAGCGCGGCGACGCGCAGATGCCGCTGCGCCGCCTGCGCCGCCATCGCCGCGCGGAAGGCCGCCGCATCGACCGCCGGGCGCAGCGCCAGGTAGCGCGCGATGGTGGCCTCACGCAGATCCGGCGCCACGTCCCGCCGCGCATCCTCGACCAGCGAGACCAGATCATAGGCCGGGTGGCCGATCGCGGCGTCCTGGAAGTCGATGATGCCGACATGGCGCGGCGCCGCGCGGTCGGGCAGCGGCATCAGGTTGGCGGGGAAGTAGTCGCGATGCACGAAGCCCCGCGCCGCGAAGGGCACGAGCATCCGCGCCATCGCATCGTGGAACGCGGCGACGATGGCAGGCGCGGGCTTCGCGCCGAACACCTCTGTCCACCACCAGTCGAGGAAGGTGGCCGCCGCCGTCTCCGCCATCCGTGCGGCGCCCCAGGCGGGCAGGCCCTCGGGCGGCGGCGCGTCATGCAGCGCGGCCAGCGTCTCGGCGGCCGCGAGATACAGCGGGCGCGGATCGGCGCCGGCATTCAGCAGTGCGGCCATGTTGTCGCGCCCCAGATCCTCCAGCAGCAGGAAGCCGCGCGGGATGTCCGCCGCGATGACCTCGGGCGCCGAGAGGCCGCTGCGGGCCAGATGCGCGCCGACATGCAGGAAGGGCCGCAGATCCTCCTGCGGCGGCGGCGCGTCCATCAGCAGCGCCGGGCGCGGGCCGCCATGCAGCCGCACATAGCGCCGGAACGACGCGTCGGAGGGCAGCGCGTCCTGCCGCGCCGCCGCGAAGCCGTGCCGGGCCAGGAAATCGTCGGCGCCGTCCCTCACGCCAGCCCCTCCAGCCGCCCGGGCCAGCCGGTGAGGGTCGCGACGCGCTGGTCATCCTCGGCGCCGGGCGCGAGTGCGATGGTCAGCGCATCGGCCGGGCGCAGCGCGCCGAGCCGGTCGGGCCATTCCACCAGCACGATCCCGTCCCGCGCTTCCTCCCACCCCAATTCCGTCAGGTCCGCCGCGCCGTCCAGGCGCCACAGGTCGAAATGAAAGGCAGGCCCGATGGGCAGGTCGTAGCCCTGCACCAGGGTGAAGGTGGGGGATGGCACCTCCAGCGCCGGGTCGGCGCTGGAGGCGCGCAGGAAGGCGCGGGCGAAAGTGGATTTCCCGGCGCCGAGCGGGCCTTCCAGCAGGATCGCATCCCCCCGCCGCGCGCGCGCGGCGAGACGGGCGGCGAGGGCCTCGGTGGCGGTCGAATCGGGCAATGTCAGGGTCACGGGCTTGTGCATGCGGGGGCGGGGTCAATCTGCCCCCGCGGGGGTGCGGCGCACAAGCGGCGGGTTCGCGGTTTGATCGCGGGGCCGCTTGCGGCTAAGTCAGCCGCCTTTGTTCGGGGATAATGAGACGATGTCCGCCAGGATCGAGACGGATGTGGCGATCATCGGCGCGGGGCCGGTCGGGCTCTTCGCGGTGTTCGAATGCGGCATGCTGCGCATGACATCCGTGGTCATCGACACGCTGGAGGCGATTGGCGGCCAATGCGCCGCGCTCTATCCGGAAAAGCCGATCTTCGACATCCCCGCCCACCCCGAGATCGCCGGCGCCGACCTGATCGCGGCGCTGGAGAAGCAGGCCGCGCCCTTCGCCCCCAGCATGCTGCTCGGCCGCCGGGTGGAGACGCTGAAGCAGGCCGAAGGCGGCTTCGAGCTGACGACCAGCGCGGGCGACACGGTCGCGGCCAAGGCGGTGGTGATCGCCGCTGGCGCCGGCGCCTTCGGCCCGAACCGCCCGCCGCTGGATGGCCTCGCGGCCTACGAGGCCACCGGCGCCGTGCGCTACATGGTGACACGGCGGGAGGAGTTCCGGGGCAAGCGCGTGGTGATCGCCGGCGGCGGCGACAGCGCGGTGGATTGGGCGCTGAGCCTGAAATCCGTCGCCGCCAAGGTCACCGTGGTGCACCGCCGCGACAAGTTCCGCTGCGCGCCCGAAAGCGCCGCGCAGCTGAAGGACGCGGCCGAGCGCGGCGAGATCGAGCTGGCCATCCCCTATCAGCTGGCGGGTCTCGAAGGCGAAGGCGGCCAGCTTTCCGCCGTGACGCTGGCGACGCTGAAGGGGGAGGCGAAGTCGGTGCCGGCCGATCACCTGCTGGCCTTCTTCGGCCTGTCGATGGAACTCGGCCCCATCGCGGAATGGGGGCTGGGGCTGGAACGCAGCCACATCGCCGTGACGCCAGCGACCTGCGAGACGAACATCCCCGGCGTCTTCGCCATCGGCGACATCGCGACCTATCCCGGCAAGCTCAAGCTGATCCTGCAGGGCTTCAGCGAGGCCGCGATGGCCGCCCACGCCATCCACCCGCGCGTCTTCCCCGGCGAGGCGCTGCACTTCGAATACAGCACCAGCAAGGGCGTGCCGGTTGGGGGATGACATCCCGCCCCTCATGAGCGGGGAGATTCGACCAGCAGGCGGTGGAAACTGGGCGCGTCGCCCAGCTTCGCGCCATCCGCCACCAGGCGCAGCGCCTGGTTGAAGAAGATCACGAAGCGATCGGCATGGTTCGCCGTGCCGATCGGGTATTGGCGCATCCGCCAATGATTTGCGGCCCCGCGCTGCTCATAGACCCCGCCCGCATTATAGGCGCAGGCCACGACAGGCGGATCGAGCCGCGTGACCCCCGCCTGGGCCGCGATGTAGCTTGCCCCCGCCAGGATGGATTGCGCCGGGTCCAGCAGCGTCGCGGCGGTGATCCGCGCCATGGCGGGATCGTCGGGGGGCAGCGGCAGCACTTGGCGCGCGGTGGAGATCAGCGTCTGCATCAACCCGATGGAGACGCGATGCGGCGTCGCCTCATCGCTCACGAAGCCCGGCTCCTCACGCCGCGCGGCGGCGGCGGCGGCTGGGGTAGCGACGCGGCGGGTGTCGCCCAGGGATTCGGTGCAGGCGGTGGCGACCAGCAGTTCGATGGGCACGCCGGTCTCGATGGCCGCCGCGCGGAACTGCGGGCCGAACCAGTCGAAGGCGCGCCGCACCGCGAGCATCGGGCCCGGTGGGGCAATAGGCCGTCCCCCGACCTCGATCCCCTCCGGCGTCAGCCACCAGCGCAGCCCGCCGCTGAACACCGCATGCGGGCGAAGCAGCGCGGGCAGCGCCGCTTGCAGCACGGAAGCGGGGGCGTTGCGGCGCGTGGTCTCGGCCATGGCGGCGCCGGCTTCCGCCGCGCGGGGGCCGATGCCGTCGCGCCAAAGATGCAGCATGGCCCAGGTCTTGGGACCGACCACGCCATCCACCTCCGCCAGCCCGGCCTTGGCCTGGAAGGCAACGACGGCGCGGCGCGTGGCCGGCCCGAAGCAGCCATCCACGACACGGATCTCGCGCCCCGCCCCGGCCGGGTCGGCGCGCAGCAGCAGGCGTTGCAGCGCCATGACATCCTCCCCGCGCTGCATCGGCAGGGTGGCGCGCAGGGTGCGGGCCAAGGGACGGGATTCGGGACGCGGCAAGGTCTCGGTCAGCATGACAGGCTCCGGGCGGTGGTCTCGATGGCAGCGGACAGCGCACGCCATTGGGCACGCCATTGGGCGGCGGCCTCGGCGGGCGGGTCGCGCAGCAGCGGCGCGGCTTCGGCCAGCGCCGGGCAGGCCGGCGCGCCGCAGAGCCGGGCGGCGGTGAGCCGCGCGCTGGCGGACAGGAAGCGCGGGCGCGGCGCGGCGGGCGCCTCGGCGCGCAGCCGGTCGGCCTCCGCCAGCAGCGCTTCGTTGTCGGCGCAGGCCTGCCGCCCCGGCAGCGCCTGTCGGCGCGCGAAGAGCGCCGCCGCATAGGCCTCTCGCCACGCCACGCGCTTCTGCGGCGGGGTGGCGGCAGAGGCCGCGAGCGCCGCGCGCCCCCCCTCCACCGCGCAATCCAGGGCGCGTCGCCGGTCGGATTCGGACAAATGCCCCGACGCCAGCCGCGCGCAGCCCCGGGCGCGGAGGAACTGCGCCTCCGCGCAGAGCGCATCGCGCGGTTTGTCGCATTCGGACAAATCAACCGCCGCCAGCGCCGCCCAGTCGCCGCGCGCATCGAGGTCCTTCATCCGGTCGAGATCCCGCGCCGCGCAGCCGCCCAGCAGCAGGAGAAGTGCCGCCCACCTCATGCCGCGTCCTCCAGGCGCGGCGCGGCGGCGGCCGCGACGGCCTCCGCCAGCACCGGCGCCGCCGCATCGGGCCGCGCGGCGATCACGCCATCGGCCAGCAGCAGCAGCGTATCCAGCGCCTCCCCCGCCCCGGCTTCCCGCAGCAGATCCAGGTCCTGGCGCAGACGGGGCTGCGGCACGGCCAGCTCGCCCAGCCTGATCGGACGCGGATCGGCGGCATCGATCTCCCGCTCCAGCAGCAGGCGGCGCAGCCGGGCGATGGCGGCCTCGGCCTCCAGCGCGCTGGCGAAGGCATCCGGGGCGGCGGCGAAGATCCGCGCGCCGGCGCCTTGTTCCAGCAGCTCGGCCAGCGCGGCGGCGGCTTCCGCCTGCGGCGCGTCGGGGCCGATCCGGGGCGCCAGGGCGGCGGCCAGCGCCGGTTCCGCCCCGATCAGCGCGCGGGCTGCTTCCCCATCCCATTCCCCGGCCGGGAACAGGTCGCGGGAGACCGGCCGGTCCAGCACCCGCGCCACCCAGCGCTGGTAATGCGCGCGGCCGATCCGCGCGGCCTCCGCCGCGCCCACCAGCAGGGCGGTCGCGACCCCCGCCGGCCCGGCAAGGCCCAGCGCCCCCGCGACACCCGGCAGGCGCATCGTCCCGCCCAGCAGGCCGAGGGCGGGCGCGATGGCGGCGGCCAGGCCTTCCGGCGCGCCGGCCAGCCGCGCGGCCTGGGTCGCGGCCTCGGCCAGGCGGTCCGGGGTGGGGTTCCGCACCGCCGCCTGCACCGCGCCGAGCGTGCCGGCGGCGGCGCCCAGCGCCCGCAACGCATCGTCGAGCCGCGCGGCGAGTTCCGTTCCCTCCCCCGCTTCGCGCAGCGCGAGGCCGGCGGCCTCGACCGCGGCGGCGATATGGGCGGGGGATGGATCGCGCAGCGCGAGGCCGACCGCATCCGCCGTGTCGCCGGCCCGGTGCAGCACGCCGGCGGGGCCGGCCGGCAGCAGCGCCGCGATGGCGCGCGCGGCGACGGCGGCCTCCGCCGCGCGGTCGGCCAGGACGGGCAGGCGGTTCGCGGCCTCCGCCACCTCCTGCGCCTGGGCGGCGCGCGCCTCGGCGCTGCGGGTGGCGGCGGCGTGTTCGGCAACCTGCTCGGCGGCGCGCGCCGCGCCCATCGCCGCCCCCATGGCCGCGCCAGGATCGGCGCCGCCGCGCGCGCCGAAGTAATAGCCCAGCACCCCGCCGAGGATGGTGCCGAGTTCCCCCGTGCTGCCCAGGCCGAGCGCGCGCGACAGCACCAGCGCCGGCAGCGTGACCAGCACGATGGCGACCGCGATGGCGGCGCGGACCGAGCCTTCCGGCAGCCCGGCCGGCGCATCCCGGAACAGCGCGGCGCCCTGTTCCGGCGTGGCCGCTAGCAGGCGGAGAAAGTCTCGCCGCAGCGCGAAGGCGTGGCGGCCGAGCCCGAAGGCGATCAGCAGCACGAAGACCACGACGCCGAGGATGACGGGCAGCGGCGGCGGGGCCGCCTCCATCGTCTCGGCCAGGGCCGGTGGGGCGTGCAGCCCCGCCAGGATCAGCCCGGCGGCCAGAAGGTGGAAGATCCGGTGGCCAGGTCGCATGCGCCGCACCCCTCTCGCGTTCGGCGCGACAATAGGAAAACGATCACATGCGACGCAAGCAAAATGTTCCTATTATGTTCCCTATGACCGACGGAAGGGCGCGTCCGTCAGGCGTGCGCCAGCAGGCCACGCAGCCGGTGGACGTCATCCGGATCAGCGGCGATGCACAACTCGATCTCGCGGCCGATCCGCACCAACTCTGCCGCGCCGCGATCGAGCGGCCCGTCGCGCACCAGCGATTCCAGCGCCAGCTTGGCGGCCTCGGTGGAGGGGAAGCGGCGGCGCAGCGTCACGGCATCGGCGGCGACGGGGCGGCGGCGGTCCATCATGCGCTGCGGCGGGACGGCGCGGGTGCCGGCCTCGCCACCCATGGAGGCGGGCGGGTCACTGGCGGGGAAGCTGTCGGCGTCGGCGACGTCCTGCTTGGCGTCCTTCTGGGCGTCCTTCTGGGCGTCCTGCTGGGCGTCCTGCTGGGCGTCCTGCTTGCGGTCGGCGTCCTGCTTTGATCCGGACATGACGAGTTCCCCCTTCGGCTGCGCTCGGGCGGCGGTACAGGGGCGATCAACGCGGCGCTTCGGCCTCCCGTTCCTCGGTGATCGCGGGAAGCGAGGCGGGGCCATCGCCGGGCGGCCGGGCGAGGTCCAGGAGTAGCAGCGGGGCGGGCAGCAGCAAGGGCAGGACAAGACCAGAAGGCGGTTCCGGGGAAGGACCGCCAGGTGGCAAGCCGCCGCCGCCTTGATCCCCAACGCCAGCCCCGCCGCCCGCACCACCGCCACCGGTATCGCCGCCAGTGCCACCACCTCCGCCAGCACCGCCGCCGGGGCCAGCCCCGGTGCCGCCCCCGGTTCCGCCCCCTGTGCCGCCCCCTGTGCCGCCCCCTGTGCCGCCCCCTGCGCCGCCCCCTGCGCCGCCCCCTGCGCCCCCCCCGGGGCCCCTATCGTTGGGGGGCGGGGCACCGCAATTGGCGAGGCCCATCGGGCAATTGTTGAAGCGATAGCTCGCCGGCGTGCCGGCGACGCTGGCCAGGGTCGCGGCCGGTTCGCCCCCCACGCCACCCAGCGCGCCGACCAGCGCGGCGCTGCCACCTTCCCCCAGCAGGCCAAGCCGCCCGGCCTCCAGCGCGCCCAGCACGGGGCTGGCATCCACCAGCAGGAAGACCGGCGCCGCCGCCGCCGCGATGTCGAAGACGACACCGCCGCCCGCGGCATTCCGGGGTGGGCCAAATTGCACAAGCTGCGTCGGCTGCGCCGCCGCGATCCGGCCGGGCTCATCGGGCTCGACGAAATCCGGGATCGCGGCCAGCCCTGCCGCGCGGCTATCCAGGATCAGCACCGGCAGCCGCGCTGGATCCCGCGCCTCCAGCCGCGATCCCGCCCCCGCCGCGATCCCGTCCGGGGCGGCGATCAGCACCGCGCGGCCGGCGGCGAAGGTCGCGCCATCCAGCGTCAGCGGGCCGCCCGCGCGCAGCACCACCGTCTCCCCCGCCACGTCGCCACGCACCCTCAGCGCGCCGGCCGTGGCTAGCACGAAGCCGCCTGCCGCCGAGCCGCCCGACAGCCGCGCCACCTGGTTGCCCGCCCCCGCCAGCGCAACCGCACCGGACGCATAGACCTCGAGGCCACCCGTGACGCTGAGCCCCGCACCCGTCGCGGCCTGGGTCACATCGCCGCCACGCGCGACCAACAGGGCCTGCGGCGCCGAAGCGGGGGCAAGCAAGCCAATGCGGTCCGCCGCCAGGGCCAATTCGCCGGCGCTGGCAAGCTGGCCCGTGACATCGAGCGGGCCGCCCGCATCCAGCCGCAGCGCCCCGGCCTGCCCGGACAGGGCGGCGACACGATGCCCCTCCCCATCCAGCACGACGCTGCCGGCGACATCCAGCGCCAGCGCATCCGCGCGCAAGACCCCATCCCCCTGCGCCAGCCCGCCAGCCAGGCCCAGGACGACATCCGGCGCCGAGATCGATGACGCGATGACCAGCGTGCCGGTGGCCGCATTCCGCAGCCGCCAGGTTCCCGCCGCATCGCCGCCCGCGGCGTCGACCAGGTTCCCCGGCTGCTCTAGCAGCACATTCCCCCCGGCGGCGGCGGCGACCAGCACCGGGGCCTCGATTCGTCCCCCCGTCTGCCGGATCGAATCCGACGCCGTGAGGCGGAGCTCCCCGCCGGCCCGCACCAGCCCCTCCAGGCCGAGGCTGCCCTCGGTGCCGAGGCTCAGGTCGCCCGTCGCCACGGCCAGCGCCACGCGCGGCAGGCGGTTGCCGGGGTGGTCGAGCTGCGCATCGACCCGCACATCGAGCCGCAAGAGGCCCGCCGCGACCGTGGCTCCGCTGCCCTGTGTCAGCCCCCCGCCAAGGCCGAGATCGAGCAGCGTGAGCTCGAGCGGCGCCGTCAGTTCCAGCGCGGTGCCGCTGCGCAGCACGAGCCCCTCTGCCGCCACGGTGCCGAGGGCAGCGATGGCATTGGCCGGGGCGAGCAGTTCGACAGTGCCCCCCGCCTCCGCCGTCAGCAGCCCGGCCGTGATGCCCTGGCCCGTGGCAGGCTGGGTGATCGGGCCGCCGGCGGCCAGCGCCACCGTCTCCGCGCCGATATCGTCGGCCGTCAGCGCCGAGGAACTCCGCACATGGAACAGCGGCCCGGCGCGGCCGGAGATCGCGGCGATGGCGTTGCCCGTGGCGTCGAGCCGGACCTCCCCCACCGCCTCGGCGCGCAGCGTGGTCGCCGTGATGGCGCCGCCGGATTGCGCGATGTCGCCGTGTGTGGCGGTAAGCTGCACGGCACCTCCGCGCAGCGTGCCCTCCAGCGCCAGCGACCCGGCGGTGAGCGACAGGGCGCCGCCGCTCGTGACGTCGCCCTCCGCTCGCAGCGCACCGGTGGTGGCGAGCGCGAAGCCCGTCGCGCCGCCCGAATCGCCGAGCGCGCCGATGGCGTTGCCAGGCCCCTCCAGCGCGACCGTGCCGGTCAGCGCGACGGCGCGCAGCAGATCCGCGCGGATCGTGCCGCCATCCTGCGAGACGCCCCCGGCGGCGGTCAGTGCGACCAGCGGCGCGTCGACCCCGCCGGTGACGCGCAGCGTGCCTTCGGTGCCGAGCAGCAGCTCCGTCGCGGCGGCGCTGTCGCCCAGCGCGCCGATGCGGTTCAGCGGATCCTGCAACAGCACCGCGCCGGCCTGCGAACGCGCGCGCAACTCTCCGGCGACAACCAGCGCATCCGTCTCCTGCCCGATATCGCCCTGGGCACCGAGCACAACGCTGGCGGCGTGGAGCCCCGTGCCCTCCAGCGTCAGCGCCGCTGCGGTGCGGATGGCGATGCCGTCGCGCCCGGTGCCGGAGACGCGGTCGATCGCGTTGTCGGCCGCATCCAGCCGCACGCCGCCCGACGGCGCGGCGACGGCGAGCCGCGCGGCGACCAGCCGCGTGCCCGCCTGCTGCGTCAGGTCTCCGCCTTCGACCGTGAGGCGCAGCTCGGTGCCAGCGGCGTTCAGATTGCCGGCGATGTCGAGCGCCTCGGCATTGCGCAGCGCGAAGCCGCCGCCGGCCTGGCTGTCGCCGAGCGTCGCGACGCGGTTGCCCGCGCCATCCAGGTTCACCGGGCCGATCGGTGCCTCCGCGCGCAACTGCGCGGCGGCGATGCCAGCGCCGGAGGCGGCCTGCGTGACCCCCTCCCCGCCCGTTGCGACCAGCGTGACGCCGCCCGTTGCCGTGAGCGGCGCGAAGATCGCGAGGCCTTCCGCGCTGGTCAACGCGATGCTGGCGGCCTCCACCGGCGCATCCACCGCGAGCGGCAGAGAGGAGGCGACCGCGAAATGCCCCGCCGCGCCACCGCCATCCAGCGCGCCGATGGCGTTGTCGCTGGCGTCGAGCCGCACGGCGCCGGCACGGCTTTCGGCAAACAAGGTCCCGGCCGCGACGCGGGCGCCATCCGCCTGGGTGATGTCGCCTGCCGTCATCAGGCGCAGATCGCCGAGCACGCGCAGCGGCGCCTCGACCGCGATGCCGTCGCCCGTCGCCGCGCTGTCATCGGTGGTCCGCAGCGTGAGCGGGCCGGCGCTACGGTCCACTTCCGCCAGCACGCGGATGCGGCGCGCGGCCTCGACGACGACATCGCCCTCGGTCTCGTTCACGACGGCGGCGGCGATGTCGCTATCGCCATCGGGTGCCTCGACGATCCGGATCTCCTCCGGGTCGATCAGCACGCGCCCGCCTTGCCCGACCGCGATGCGGCCATCGAGCCGCACGGTGCCGCGCGAGGAGACCTCCACCTGTCCCCCCTTCCCGCCGCCCGCGCCGCGCGCGGAGATGCCGCCCGAGACGCGCGTGCGCTGCGCGGAATGGACGATGACGGTACCGCCCGCGCCGGCCTCCGTCGCATCGGCGCGGAGCGTCGCGCCGGGCTCGACGGTTGTGCGCGCGGCGAGCGCAAGCGGCGCGCGGATGGCGCTGCCGGGTGCCGCGCCGACCGTCACGCGCCCGCCGCCCAGGGGCGCGGAGGCATCCAGCACCGCGCCCGCGGGCACGCGCACCTCCCCGCCCGGCGCATGGGCCGCGATGTCGCGCGCGGCGATGCGCCCGCCCGCCTCGACCACCGCTTCGACAAGGCCGGAGGCGGCCTGCGCCGTCAGCAGCACATGCCCGCCCTCCGCCGCGATGGTGCCGCTGTTGGTGGCGATCGCGCCGCCCGCGACCTGGCGCGTGACATCGAAGCTCAGCAGCCCATCGCCGGCGAGGTCGATCGTCACCGCCTCCGCCCCCGCGATGGCGACGCGGCCCATCCGCGCGCGGATCGTGCCGCTATTCGCGGCGACCGGCCCAACCAGCGCGGCGAGGCCCTGGTCGCGCAGCGTGATGGTGCCGTGGTTCTCCACCCGCGCGCCTTGGCGCGGGGCGCCGTCGAAGGCCATGCGGCCGGCCATGAAGGCCTGGTTCGTGGTGTCGGAGGCGGTGGCGATCAGCCCCGCCACATCCACCTGCGCGCCCTGGTGGAAGACGATCCCGGCCGGATTGACGATGGCGACCCCGCCATTGGAGGTCAGCCGCCCGGCGATGGCGGAAGGGTCGGGGCCGGTGACGCGCTGCAACGACCAGCCGGCGGCATCGGGCTGGCGGATATCCACATGATGGTTCGCGCCGATCTCGAAGCCGCGCCATTCGATCACCGCGCGCTGGCTGGATTGCTCGACCTGGGTGCGCTGCGGCGTCTGGGTGATGCGGGCCTGGCCGGCGACGACGGACCCGCCCTGCGGCCGCGCATCCGGCGCCTGGGCCAGGGCTGGGGCCAGGGCAGGCAGGGCCAGGGCGGTGCCGGCCAGCAGCAGGGGGCGGAGCGGGAAACGCATCGCGTGTAATGTGCCCCAGTCATTGCAACCCACAAGGGAAATTCGTGAACCAAGCCTTGCCGCCCGCCCTGGCGCCGATGCCGGGGGCGGGCCACACTCGACCCTGACGCATGGAGGGGACAAAGCATGGATGTGCTGGAGGCGATGGCCACGCGCCGTTCGATGCGCGGCTTCCTGCCCACCCCGATTCCCCGCTCCACCCTGGACGCGATTCTGACCGCCGCCGCACGCGCGCCATCCGGGTCCAACATCCAGCCCTGGAAGGTGCGGGTGACCATGGGGGCGGAAAAGACACGGCTCTCCGCGGCCTTGCGCGCGGCGCATGATGCCGGTGCCACGGTGCCGCGCGAATACGAATACTATCCCCGCAACTGGCGGGAGCCCTATCTCGGCCGGAGGCGCAAGGTGGGCTGGGCGCTCTATGCGCTGGCCGGTGTCGCGCGCGGCGACCAGGCGGCGGGCCATGCCCAGCGGGGGCGGAACTTCGACTTCTTCGGCGCGCCCGTCGGGCTGTTCTTCACGCTGGACCGCGACCTGGAACAGGGGTCCTGGCTCGACATGGGCATGTTCCTGCAGAACGTGATGCTGGCCGCGCGCGGGCACGGCCTCCACAGCTGCGCGCAGGCCGCCTTCTGCGACCACCACGACATCGTCCGCGCCCATCTCGGCATCCCGGAGACCGAGGCGCTGGTCTGCGGCCTATCGCTCGGCTTCGCCGATCCGGCGGAGCCGACCAACCGCCTGGAGTCGGAACGGGAGCCGCTTTCGGCCTTCGTGACCTTTGGACCCACGGCGTGAACCACGACGACCTGATCGACAGCCGCACCGCCTGGATCCGGCTGGCGGCGATCGTGGCGCTGGCGACGCTGGGGGGCGTCGGCATGTGGTCGGTCGTCGTCGCCCTGCCGCATGTGCAGGCGGAATTCGGCGCGACGCGCGCCGGCGCGTCCCTGCCCTACACGCTGACCATGCTCGGCTTCGGCGCGGGCGGGATCCTGATGGGCAGGCTCGCGGACCGCTTCGGCGTGATGAAACCGCTGCTCGGCGCGACGCTGGCGCTGTCGGCGGGCTATGTCGTGGCGGGGATGGCGCCGAGCCTCACGGTCTATGCGCTGGCGCAGGGCGTGCTGATCGGGATGCTGGGCGCGGCGGCGGCTTTCGGGCCGCTGATGGCGGATGCGTCGCTCTGGTTCCGCCGGCGGCGCGGCATCGCGGTCGCGCTCGCGGCCTCGGGCAACTATCTGGCCGGCGCGATCTGGCCGCCGGTGCTGACCGCGCTGATCGCAGCCCATGGCTGGCGCACCGCGCATGTGGTGATCGGCATCGTCTGCCTGGTGACGATGCTGCCGCTGGCGCTGCTGCTGCGCGCGCGCGCGCCCGGCAGCCGGGGCGGGGCGGTGGCGGCGGGCGATGCGGGGCAGGAGAGGCCGCTCGGCCTGTCGCGCAACGGGCTGACGGCGGTGCTCTGCGTCGCAGGGGTGGCCTGCTGCGTCGCGATGGCGATGCCGCAGGTGCATATCGTCGCCTATTGCGGCGACCTCGGCTACGGCGTGGCGCGGGGGGCGGAGATGCTGTCCGTCATGCTCGCCTGCGGCATCGTCTCTCGCATCGCATCGGGCTTCATCGCCGACCGGATCGGCGGCTTGCGGACGCTGCTGCTGGGCGCGGTCGCGCAGGGCGCGGCGCTGTCGCTGTTCCTGTTCTTCGACGGGATGGCGTCGCTCTATGTGCTGTCGGCGCTGTTCGGGCTGATGCAGGGCGGCATCGTGCCGTCCTATGCCGTGATCGTGCGCGAGCATTTCCCGGCGAAGGAGGTCGGCACGCGGGTCGGCATCGTGCTGTTCGCCACGCTGATCGGCATGGCGGGCGGCGGCTGGGTGTCGGGGCTGATCTTCGACATGACCGGCAGCTACGCCGCCGCCTTCCTGAACGGCGTCGCCTGGAACGCCGCGAATGTGGTGATCGTGACGACGCTGCTGCTGCGCGGCGGCCGGCGACGCGCGGCTGTGGCGTGAAGCATGCGGGGGCGCCGCCCCCGCGCCCCCGCCGGGGACGATGATCGTCCCCGGACCCCACCATCTGTTTTTTAACGCCGAAGCGGGAGGGGGCCGTAGCGCCCCCGCCCGCTTCGGCGGTTAACGGACGGGGGTCCAGGGGCATCATGCCCCTGGCAGGGGGTGCAGGGGGACGGCGTCCCCCTGCAACGCTACACCCGCGGCAGCGCCCGTCACCCCGCGCGCGGCAGCGCGACGCCGACCAGCGCGTCGCCGGTCACGAGGGCGGCCAGGCGCGTGGCATCCCAGCCCTCGGTGCCCTTGGGGCGCTGGGGGAGCACCATCCAGCGGTAATCCGCCGTGCTGTCCACCACGCGAATCTCGGTGCTGTCCGCCAGCACCGTGCCCCATTCGGCCAGCACGCCGCGCGGATCGCGCACCGCGCGCGCGCGGTAGGCAGCGGATTTGTACCAATGCGGCGGATAGCCCAGCACCGCGCGCGGGTAGCAGGAGCACAGCGTGCAGACGACCAGGTGATGGACGCTGTCCGTGTCCTCCAGCACGCCGAGCGGCGGCATCCCGGCCATGGAGACGCCGGCGGCTTCCGCCGCCGCCGTACCGTCGCGCAGCATCAGGGCGCGATATTCGGGGTCGGTCCAGGCGCGGGCGACCATGCGGGCGCCGATCTCCGGGCTCGCGCGGTCGGTGCGGGCGATCCGTTCCTGGATCTCGGCTTCCGTGACCACGCCGCGCGCGAGCAGCGCGGTAACGAAGCGATCCAGCAGCGCGATGCTGTCGGCGTTGGGTGGGGCGGCCATGGTCAGCGCGCCTCCAGCCAATGTTCGAAGACCTCGACCAGCAGCGTGTCGCCTTGCTTGCCTTCGTCGAACAGCGCGGGCTGGTCGAAGCGGACATGATAGAGCGGCACGCGCGCGGCGGGGCGGCCGAAGGCCAGATCCTCGGGGTTCGGGAAGGCGCCGAGGGGGCGTTCCACCACGCCCATGCGGCCGCGCAGGTAATGCGGCGTGCGGATGTGGCAGGGGCCGCGCAATTCGGGGAAGTCGTGCTTGACGCGGATCGCGTCGCCGGGCTGGAAGCGCATCACGCCAGATCCTCCGCCGCGATCACGCCCTTCGCCACCATGGTCGTGGCGATGGAGCGCAGCCAGCGTTCATAATAGCCCAGCGCGTGGTACTCGGCCTCGGGCAGGGATTCGATGCCGCGCCGCAACTCGTCCACCGTCATCAGGCGCTTGGCCGCCAGCAGCTGGCGCAGCGCATCGACGCGCTTGCCGAAGGCATCGGGCGGCCCGTCATCATCCGGATCGACCGGCGTGCAGCGGAAGCGGGCGGCCCCGCCCAGGTCATGGGTCGCGGGGGCTGGCGTGTCGCTCACTTGACCTCCTCATCGGGCAGCAAGCCCCAGACATCGGCGCGGCGAAGATAGCCGCGATGGGTGGCGACCTGCACCTCGCACCAGGCGGAGCCGGGCGCGCATTCGCGAATACGGGCGATCACGCCGCCGCGCAGCCGGGCGACGGCGGGGGCCGATTCCTCGCCGCGCCGACGCAGCGTGATCTCCGGCGCGCCCCCGGCTGGGCGGACCAGCGCGGTGCGACGGCCCGCGAGGGTGGATTGATGCACCCAGCCTTCCGCGCCATCGGCGTCGCGCACACGGCGCCAGACCTGGAATTCGCCGACGATCATCACCGGCAGGTCGCGGCGCTGGAAGGTCCATTCGATCGGGAAGGTGGTGTTCGGCCCGACGCGCATATTCACCTGGTCGGAGCGCAAGGACGCGAAGCGCGGGATCGGCAGCCCGCTGATCTGGCCGGTGGATGGCGCGGGCAGCGGCGGCGGGCCGGGGGGCGGCGCGGGCTGGGCGGGTTCGGGCGCGCGGCTGGCGGCCGCGGCCGCCCCGGCGGCCCCCGCCGCGGCAGCACCCGCTGCGGCGGCGCCTGCGGCGGGGGTGCCTGGCGGCGGGCGACGGTTGGCGGGCGGGGATTGGGCCCCGACGGTCGGCGCGGTGGCCGGCGGGCGCGGCTGGACCTGGCCTTGGGACCGAGACTGAGGCGGCCTGGGCTGGGCGCCAGTCTGGCCCGGCGCGGGTCGTGCCTCTCGTTGCGGGGGGCGGGCCGGGCTAGAGGATGGGGCGGCCTGGGGCGCCGGGCGCGGGGTGGCCTGCGGCGGCGGCACGACGGGCGGGCGCGGCGCCGGGCTGGCGGGCGGGGGGCTCGCGGCCGGCGGCGTGCCCGGCTGCAAGGGGCGCGGCGGCGGCAGGCTGCCAGCGCCCGATGGGAGGGCAGTCGTGGCGACGGCCGGGGCGGAGGACGACTGCGGCAGGGCCGGCCCCGCGCTGAGGGCCAGCAGCAGCAATGCGACTCCGGCGGGCCGCGAGGCGGCACGGGAACAGGGCATACGCGATCCCTGGGACATTCCCCCGTAGCCGGTCAAGCGGCCATCACAAGGTCACGATCTGGCCGGGGCCGATGGCGGCGAGGAAGGTGACCACGCCGGCGACCTCCATCCCCTCCGCCAGCGCCTCCGGCGCCATGCCTTCGGCCCGCAGCCCGGCCTCGCAGGCGATGCGGCGCATCACGAGATCGCCCGCCGCCGCAAGCAGCGTGCCGATCCCCGCGACGCCGCGCGCGGCCAGCATCGCCTCCCGCTCATCGCCTTCCAGCGGGCGGGCGGCGTCGAACAGGCGGCAGCCGGCATTGGTCGCGAACAGCACCACATCCCGCCCGATCGCCGCCGCGCCGGTGGCGAGCACCAGCGCGTAATGCGCCCGCTCATGCCCCCCCGAGACCAGCAGGATGCCCAAGGGCTGGGTCATCATGGCTGGCTCATGGCGCGGCGCAGGCCGGGGCTGGCGCATCGGCATGCGCCGACAGGTCGTGGATGGTGGCGTGCTCGCCGCAGAGCGCGCAGGCCGGGTCGCGCTTCAGCCGCACGGTGCGGAACCGGGCATCCAGCGCATCCCACAGCAGCAGCCGGCCCGACAGACCCTCCCCGATCCCGAGGATGAGCTTCAGCACCTCGGTGGCTTGCAGCGTGCCCATCACGCCCGTCACCGCGCCGAGCACACCGGCTTCCGAACAGGTCGGCACCAGCCCTTCGGGTGGCGGTTCGGGGTGCAGGCAGCGGTGGCAGGGATGCGCTTCACCTTCATGCCCGCGGAAGACCGAAAGCTGTCCCTCGAAGCGCAGCACCGCCGCCGAGACCAGCGGCCGGCCCAGCAGGTGGCAGGCATCGCCCAGCAGGAAGCGCGTGGCGAAATTGTCGGTGCCGTCGCAGACGATGTCGTAGCGCGGGATCAACTCCCGCGCCGCATCGGCATCCATGCGGCGGGGATGGATCTCGACCTTCACCTCGGGGTTCAGCGCGGCGATGGTCTCGGCGGCGCTTTCGGCCTTGTTGCGGCCGATGCGGGCGGTGACATGCGCCACCTGGCGCTGCAGGTTCGAGAGTTCGAGCGTGTCGTGATCGACCAGCCCGATCGTGCCGACCCCCGCCGCCGCCAGGTAGAGCGCGAGCGGAGAGCCGAGCCCGCCCGCGCCCACCACCAGCACGCGCGCCGCGCGCAGCTTCGCCTGCCCGATCGCGCCGACTTCCGCCAGCAGGATGTGGCGCGAATAGCGGCGGAGTTCGGCGTCGGTGAAATCGAGGTCGGGCGAGGCAGCGTCCATCCCGGCCATATGGTCGCCGCGCCCGCCCTGGCGCAAGCGCCCCCAGCCAATGGCGGGGGGCGCCTCCGCACCTACATCATGTTCGCCGTCACGCCGCCATCGACGAAGATCAACTGGCCGGAGACGAAGTCGCTGGCCTGGGAGGCCAGGAACACCGCCGTGCCCGCGATCTCCTCGGGCGCGGCGTAGCGGCCGGCGGGGCAGCGGCGCTTGACCTGCGCCATCCATTCCGCGTTGTCGACCAGGGGCTTGTTCATGTCCGTGTCGAACCAGCCCGGCCCGATGGCGTTGCACTGGACGTTGTGCGGGCCGAGTTCGACCGCCAGCGCGCGGATGAACATCTTGAGCCCGCCCTTTGCCGCCGAATAGGGCGTGATCGTCCCGCGCCCGAGATCGGAGGCGAGGCTGCCGGTGGCGATAATCTTGCCGCGCCGCCTTTCCTTCATCCCCGGCACCACCAGCCGCGACAGGCGGAACAGCGCGGTCAGATGCGTGTCGAGCACGCCGTACCAGCCCTCATCGGTCAGCGTCTCGACCGGGCCGCGATACTGGTTGCCGGCATTGTGCAGCAGGATGTCGATGGGGCCGAGGCCGCGCACCACCTGCTCCATCTGCGCCGCGTCGCGCACATCGAAGGCGGCGGTGCGGACGGCGAGCCCCTCCGCGCGCATCGACGCCGCCTGGGCGTCGAGTGTGGCTTGGTCGCGGCCGTTCAGGATCACCTCGGCCCCGGCGCGGGCGAGGCCGGCGGACATCGCCGCCCCCAGCCCGCGGGAGGCGCCGGTGACGAGCGCGACACGCCCCGTCAGGTCGAACATGGCGGCATGATGCGGCGATGGCATGGGCGGTTCCTCGGGTTCTGGTGCGGGGAGCCTAACCCGGCCGGATCAGATCAGGCAGAGGGCCCTGAGTTCCGCGCGCAAGGCGGGCGGCAGCTTCTCAAGTCCCGTGGCCTGCGCGGCGCCCTTCGCCACGTCGGGCGGTGCGGCGGCGGGGTCGAGGTAGCGCCACCCCTGGAAGGGCTTCTGGGGGCGCAGCTCGACCGGGATCAGATCGGGGTCCAGCACCAGGCCGCAGCAATCGCTGCCGTCGTCCCATTGCTCCTCCCGCACATCCAGCAGGCGCTGGCGCACGCGCACGAAGCCGCCGATCACCCAGTAGATCGAGCCGCCATCCAGCAATTCGGGCACGCGCTTCGGCATCATGCGGGTCTGGTGGCGCAGCGGCGGGTCGAGGCGCCGGCGGCTGGCCTGCCAGGCGGCCAGGTCCGCGACCTCCTTCACCCCGACGGAGAGCTTGATGATGTGGAGCATGCGCCGGCCATGTGGCACGGGCCCGAGTCCCCACAAGCCCCTATCGCTTGCCCCTCGCCCGCCCCTGCGTTAGCAGGGGGACGGTTTCAGATCTCAAGGGAGAAGAACAATGCGTCGTCGCGTCATCCTGGCCGGAGCCGGCCTCGCCGCCCCCGTGCTGTTCGGGCTGCGGCCCGCCGCCGCCCAGCCGCGCAACGCGTCCTGGCCGCGGTCGCTGACCATGGGCACGGCCGCGCCGGGCGGCACCTATGCGCTCTATGGGCCGGCCTGGGGCCAGATGGCGCAGGAAGCGACGGGGGTGAACATCTCCTACCGCACCACGCAGGGCCCGAACCAGAACATCGTCCTGGTCCAGCGCCGCGAAGTCGAGATGGGCATGGTGACGATGGGCGTCGCGCTGCAGGCCTGGAACGGCCAGGGCGAGTGGACCCAGGGCAACCGCTTCCGCGACATCCGCGCGATGTTCCCGATGTACGACACGCCGTTCCACGGCATCGCGCTGAAGTCCTCGGGCATCACCAACCATGCCGGGCTGGCGGGCAAGAATGTCGGCATCGGGCCGCGCGGCGGCACGCCGGGCACCTACTACCCGCTGATGCTCAACCACCTGGGCTATCGTCCCGCCGCGCTGCGCTTCGGCTCGGCGGCGGATATGGCGGGCCAGCTGCAGGATCGCCTGCTGGATGCCTTCGTCTTCGCCTCCGGCGTGCCGGTGCCGGCCTTCTCCGAGATCGAGGTGCAGGCCGATGTGAACTACCTCGACTTCACGGCCGATGAGATCCAGAAGCTGACGCGGCAATACCCGGAACTCGCGGCGGGCACGCTGCCGATGGGCACCTACCGCAAGCAGGACCGGCCGCTGAACATCGTCGGCATGTACAACTTCGCCATCGTCCACCGCAGCATGCCAGAGGACCTGGTCTACGAGATCACCAAGTCGGTGCTCGGCCAGAATGCCCGCCTGCGCCAGGCGATCGCCGCGGCGTCGGAGACGCTGGCCGCGAACTGGACGAAGAACAGCTTCCTGCCCTTCCACCCCGGCGCGGCGCGCTACCTGCGCGAAGTGGGCCAGCAGGTGCCGGACAACCTGATCGAGCGGTAATGCCGTGTGGCCGAAGGTTTCACCTTCGGCCCCTCAATCGCTGGCGCCGCCATTCGCCGGCTTGGCTCGCCGCACGCGCGGCGGGCCGCATTCGCGGCCTCGGCCTGCTCCGCAGGCCGCAGGTCAGTCCTTCCGGCGCCTTGCACGAGGTGCCCTTCGAACGGGGCGGTACGCACCGCCCCGTTCACCCCGCGTCAAGACGCGGTGGGCCATGATCCGCCGGAGCTCCTCATCCGGCGGATCATCTCATGCGCTTCCTTCTCGACCTGTCCGTGGGCCGCAAGCTGGCCGCCACCGCCACGCTGTCGGTGCTGATGCTGGCCGCCCTGGTGCTGCTGGTGCGCGAACAGGGCACCGCCGTGGTCGCGGCGCAGCATGTCCAGGCCCGCACCGATGCCGCGCTGACGCTGATCGAGCAAGGCGCCGATGCGCTGCGCGAGGTGCCGGTGCTGGAACGCGACCTTCTCCTGACGCAAGACGCCGCCGGCCAGGACCCCGCCCGCACGCGGCTCGCCGCGCGGATCGAGGACGGGATCTCAGGCCTCGACGCCGGCATCGAGGCGCATGGCCACCCCGCGATGCGCGCGCAACTGCCCGCCCTGCGCGCCGCGGCGGAAGCCTATGGCGCGGCGCTGGCCGATCTCGCGACCGAACGCGCGAAGCTGATCGAGTTGCGCGATGCGCGACTATTCGGCCAGGGCGTCGAGTATGATTCGATCTTCGAATCCGTCAGCGCCGGGCTGAGCTTCGACCTCAGCGGCCCGGCGGAGGAGGAAGCCCGGCAACGGCTGATGACGGTCCATGCCGCCGTGGGCGACGTCCGGCTCGGCGCCCAGCGCTTGCTGGCGACGGGTGAGGCGACGCAGATCCGCCGCGTCCGCCGCGGCATCACCCAGGCGCGCGTCCACGGTCGCGGCCTGGCCGGGATCGAGGCGCCGCCACGGCTGCGGGAGGATCTCACCCGGCTCGGCGCCAGCGCCGCGGGGCTGGCGCTCGCCGCCGAGGAGGTGCTCGCGGCCGGCGAGGTCGTGGCGCGGCTGCGGCAGGACCGGCTCGAGCCCATGCGCAAGGCGCTGCACGACGAACTGGGCCGGCTGGGCGAGATTTCGCACGCGGTCGCCGCCGAGCGGCGCGAGATGCTGGTGGCCACCGCGCACCGGGTGAAGGACATCACGCTCTGGACCGGCATCGCCATCGCGCTGGTGGCGGTGCTGTCGGGCCTGGCGATGGCGCGCATGATCGGCGCGCCGCTGCGCCGCCTGGCCGCCGCGATGGGCGGCATCGCGGCGGGGGATGCCGGTGTCACCGTGCCCGACCGCGGCCGCCGCGACGAGATCGGCGCGATCGCCGAGGCGCTGGAAGCGCTGCGCGGCACGGTGGGGCGCGCCTTCGCGCAAGGCCAGATGCTGGAACAGCTGCCCACGGCGGTGATGAACGCGGACCCCCATGACGGCTTCCGCATCACCTACATGAACGCGGAAACGCACCGGCTGCTGGACCGCATCAAGGACCACCTGCCGATGCCCCCCGACCAGCTCCTGGGCCAGAGCATCGACGTGTTCCACGCCATGCCGGACCACCAGGCCCAAATCCTCTCCGACCCATCGCGGCTGCCGCATACCGCGCGGATCAGGCTGGGCGGCGAGGTGCTGCAGCTGACGATCTCCGCCATCCGCGACGCGAGCGGGGCCTATGCCGGCGCGATGTTGGCCTGGGACGTCGCCACGGAGAAGGTGCGGCTCGCCGACACCTTCGAGCGTGAGGTGGGCGCGGTGGTGGATGCGGTGGCGAGTTCCGCCGAACGGCTGCAGGCCTCGGCGCGGGACCTGTCCGGCGCGGCCGCGACATCCGGCGAGGAAGCGGCGGCGGTGGCGGAGGCCGGCGGGCGGGCGACGGCGGATGTGCAATCGGTCGCCGCGGCGTCCGAGGAAATGGCGGCCAGCATCAACGAGATCTCGCGCCGCGTGACCGAGGCGGCGGAGGTGGCCAGCCGCGCGGTCGCGGAAGCGCGCCAGACGGATGCGACGGTGCAGGGCCTGTCGGACGCCGCCGCGCGCATCGGCGACGTGGTGCGCCTGATCGGCGACATCGCCGGCCAGACCAACCTCCTCGCCCTGAATGCGACGATCGAGGCGGCGCGCGCCGGCGTGGCGGGCAAGGGCTTCGCGGTGGTGGCGTCCGAGGTGAAGTCGCTCGCCGGCCAGACGGCGAAGGCGACGGACGAAATCGCCCGCCAGATCGCGGAGATGCAGGGCGCGACATCCCAGGCGGTCGCCGCGATCCGCGGCATCGGCAAGACGGTGGAGCGGACCAGCGAGATCGCGACCACCATCGCGGCGGCGGTGGAGGAACAGGGATCCGCAACGCGGGAGATCGCGCGGAGCGCCGCGCAGGTGGCGGAGGCGACGAGCACGGTCGCCAGCCGCATCCAGGGCGTGCGCGGCGCGGCGCAGGCGACCGGGGCCTCGGCCAGCCTCATGCGCGACGACAGCGGCACGCTGGCCTCCCAGGCCGCGGCGCTGCGCGAGAAGGCGGGCGGCTTCCTCCAGGCGGTGCGCGCGATGTAGGGGCGGCGGGGCAGCCAAAAGGGCCGGGCGCCGAAGGCTGCCCGGTTGCCCCGCGGCCCCGCCGCGCCTAACTGCCGGGTCGAGCGAAGGATCGGGCAGGGCGATGGGTTTGAAGGTTGCGGTGGTGGGCGCCACCAGCCAGGTCGGGCGCGAGATCCTGAAGACGATGGCGGAACGGGACTTCCCCGTCGCCGAGATCGTCGCCCTCGCCACCGGGCGCGGCAGCGGGCAGGAGGTCTCCTATGGCGAGGAACGGGTGCTGCGCGTCCGCGGCACCGAAAGCTTCGACTTCGCCGAGACCGACCTGGTCTTCATGGCCGCCGGCGAAGCGGCCAGCGCCGCAGAGGTGCCGCGCATCGCCGCGACCGGGGCGATGGTGATCGACCTGTCGGGCCGCTTCCGCATGGAGCCCGACGTGCCCCTGGTGGTGCCGGAGGTGAACGCGGCGACGCTGAAGCGCGCGGCGAAGCGGCGGATCGTCGCCTGCCCCGGCAGTGTTTCCATCGCGGTCGCCATGGTGCTGAAGCCGCTGCACGCGATCGGCAAGGCGCGGCGCGCCGTCGTCACGGGGCTCCACGCCGTCTCCGGCGCGGGGAAGGAGGCGATGGACGAGCTCTGGAGCCAGACGCGCGGCGTGTATGTGAACGAGACGCCGCCGCCCGAGCAGTTCCCGAAGCAGATCGCCTTCAACCTGATCCCCCAGGTCGGCGACATCGCAGAGGACGGCATCAGCCGCGAGGAATCCGGCATTGCCGGGGAATTGCGGAAGCTGATCGACCCCGATCTCGCGGCGGTGGCCAGCTGCCTGCGCGTGCCGGTCTTCATCGGCGACAGCGCGACGGTGGTGGTGGAGTTCGAACGCCCGATCAAGGAACGCGACGCCTGGGCCGCGCTGCGCGCCATGCCGGGCATGACGGTGCTCGATCACCGCGAGGAGGCCGGCTACGTCACGCCGGCCGAGGTGGGCGGGGAGGATACGGTCTATGTCGGCCGCCTGCGCCGCGATCCCAGCGTCCCGAACGGGCTCGTCTTCTGGTGCACCACCGACACGCTGCGAAAGGGCGCAGCGCTGAACGCCGTGCAGGTGGCGGAGGAATTGGTGCGGCAGAAGCTGCTGGATTAGTACGCCCCACAAAACCGCTTCGCGGCTTTGCGGGGACCCCGGGCTTGGGGCGAGTCGGGCTTTCCGCCGCGCCGCCCTTTCCTTCTTCGCGCTGACGGTTCCGGCGGGCGGCGGGGATGGTTCAGGGGGCGTCGAGGGCGTGGGCCTGCAGATGCGCCAGTTCGACCACGGACAGGGCGGCGATGTGGGTCGCTTCCAGCAGCACGGGCGGCGCGAAGCCGGCGCGGCGCGCTTCTTCCCACCGCGCGGCGCAGAGGCACCAGCGGTCGCCGGGCTTCAGCCCCGCGAAGCCGTAGTCCGGCCGGGGCGTGGACAGGTCGTTGCCACGGCGCTGGGAAAAGGCGAGGAAGTCCGCCGTCACCTGCGCGCAGACCACATGCAGCCCGTGGTCATGCGGCCCGGTGT
This sequence comes from Roseomonas mucosa, assembly GCA_945878375.1. Lineage (GTDB taxonomy): Bacteria > Pseudomonadota > Alphaproteobacteria > Acetobacterales > Acetobacteraceae > Falsiroseomonas > Falsiroseomonas mucosa_A. The sequence goes on from CAMDWG010000001.1 coordinate 390,231, forward strand.
TGCAGCAGCCATCGCGGAAGAAGCCGGTCAGCGGCGCGACGGAACAAGGCAGCAGCACGCCGCCCAGCACATTGCGCGCGGGCGGTGGCCCTTCCTCTCGCCGGCGGCGGGATGCGGTGTCGTCGAGCGGCATGGCGGCAACCCCAGGATGAAAACAGGCGCGCCCCGTAGGTGGGAGCGCGCCTGCCCTGGTCCAGTCGTGGTCAGGCCGCCGCGCGGATCGCGGCCTGCTTCACGTCATCGCCGACCGCGCCGGCGAAGGTCTCGAAGTTCTTCTCGAACAGGGAGACGAGGTGCTTCGCCTGGCGGTCATAGGCGTCCTTGTCCGCCCAGGTCTCGCGCGGGTTCAGCACGCTGTCGGGGATGCCCGGCACGGCCTTCGGCATCATCAGGCCGAAGAACGGGTCACGCACGAATTCGACCTTCGCCAGCGACCCATCCAGCGCCGCGCGCAGCAGGGCGCGGGTGTGCTGGATGCTCATCCGCTTGCCGGTGCCGTACGCGCCGCCGGTCCAGCCGGTGTTCACCAGCCACACCTGCGCGCCATCCTTGGCGATGCGTTCCGCCAGCATGCGGCCATAGACTTCCGGATGGCGCGGCAGGAAGGGCGCGCCGAAGCAGGTGGAGAAGGTCGCCTGCGGTTCCTTGCCCAGCCCCTTCTCGGTCCCCGCCACGCGCGCGGTGTAGCCCGACAGGAAGTGGTACATCGCCTGCGCCGGCGTCAGCTTCGCGATCGGCGGCAGCACGCCGAAGGCATCCGCCGTTAGCATCACCACCGTCTTCGGCTTGCCCGCAAGACCGTCGCCGACCGTGTTCGGGATGAACTCGATCGGGTAGCAGGACCGGGTGTTCTCGGTCAGGCGGTTGTCATCGAGGTCGAGATGGCCGTGGTCGTCGCCGATCACATTCTCCAGCACCGCGCCGAAGCGGTGGGAGGCGTCCCAGATCTGCGGCTCGGCGTCCTTGGACAGCTTGATGACCTTGGCATAGCAGCCGCCTTCGAAGTTGAAGACGCCGCTCTCGCTCCAGCCATGCTCGTCATCGCCGACCAGCGCGCGTTCGGGGTCGCTGCTCAGCGTGGTCTTGCCGGTGCCGGACAGGCCGAAGAACAGCGCGGTGTCGCCGGCCTTGCCGACATTGGCGCTGCAATGCATGGGCAGCACGCCGCGATCCGGCAGGATCCAGTTCATCACGGTGAAGATCGACTTCTTGATCTCACCCGCATAGCTCGTGCCGGCGATGCAGATGGTGCGCGCGGCGAAGCTCAGCGCGATGCAGGTGGAGGTGCGGCAGCCGATCTCGGCCGGGTTCGCCTCCAGCTCCGGCGCGTGGAGGATGACGTAGTCCGGCGTGAAGTCGGCCAGTTCCTCCCGCGCGGGGCGGATGAACATGTTGCGCGCGAACAGCGCGTGCCAGGCATTGGTCGTCACCAGCCGCACGCGGATGCGGTGCGCGGGATCGGCGCCGGCATAGAGATCCTGCGTGAACAGCTCCGTCCTCTGGCCGAGCCAGTCGCGGAGCTGGGTGGTGAACTTGCCGAAATTGGCCGGCGCCATGGGCTGGTTGATCTTGCCCCACCAGATGGCGTCATGCACCGCGGGGTCGTCGACGACGAACTTGTCCTGGACGGAACGGCCGGTGTGCTGGCCGGTCACCGCCATGAAGGCACCATCCGCGGAAAGCCGGCCTTCGCCCCGGCGCAGCGCATGGGCATAGAGCCCCGACGCCGTGAGATTCGCATGGATGGTGGCCGAACCGGCCACGCCGGTGCCGGACAGGGCGGAAACAGGGGACGTCATCAATTTCCTCCACTCGGCGGCGCCGGGCCCCTGCACCTGGAATCAGGTGCCGGGACAGCCAAGGCGCCGCACCGCGGCACCCTTCCCGGGTGAGCGCGGCAGAATTACGGCGGCTAAGTGGAGGGGCGCAATGCGAACCGGGCGGTTACTTGCCTGACAAGCGCTTGTCTCGGGCGGCCCGGCCGTCTCGCGCCGCGCGGATCAGGGCGGCGCGGACCCCATCGGCCTCCGCGACCGGCGCCGGCCAGGGGTGGCGCAACACGGCCTCTCCCAACGCCAGGTCGCAGCCATCGGTGTCCACGGCCACAAGGCGCCAGGGCCCCGTCGCGGCGCGGTGCAACCCCTCGGCGATGGCGGCCACGGCATCGGTGTGGTCGTCATTCACATGGGCGATGATCTCGGCCTCGGCGGCGGCGATGGCGGCGGTGGCGGCGGGATCGGGCAGCAGATCGGCCAGGCGCAGGCGGCTTGCGCGGGCGAAGCCGCCGACCAGCAAGGCCCCGCCGGGGCGCACCCGCCACAGGGCGAAATCGCCGAAATCGGCGTAGAGCGCCGCATAGGGGTGCCGCGCCAGCCAGCGCGCCTTGAGCGCAGGGACCTCCGCCTCCGGCACGGTCTCGGCCAGGCCGGTCAGGGTCACGCGGGGGGCGGTCTGGGGGTTCGGGCCTTCGGGCTGCCCCGTGAACAGCAGGGCGCAGCGGGGCTCGGCCTTCAATTGGCGGGTATGCTCGGAGAGCGACGACAGCAGCATCAGGGCCGAGAGGTCAGGCGCCGTCGCCGGGGTCACCAGGGCGGCGAAGGGCGCGCCCCCTGCCCCGGTCGCCAGCGTCGCGGCGGCGCTGCCCCGGATCAGCCGCCGCGCCTCGAAGCCCAGATCCGCCGTCGCCATATCCTCTCCGCCATTTCGTGTTCGATTGTCCGACCCGCCTTTGCCACAATCTGGGGCCAAGCTGCGTCATGACCAAGGCGGATCGCCGCCCCGGTCGAAGGAGTAACCGCCGTGCCAGCCACCATCGCCCTCGTGGACGATGACCGCAACATCCTCACCTCGGTGTCCATGACGCTCGAGCAGGAGGGGTTCCTGGTCCGCACCTACACCGACGGCGAAAGCGCGCTGCAGGGCCTGCTGGCCAAGCCCGCGGACCTCGCGGTGCTGGATATCAAGATGCCCCGGATGGACGGGATGGAGCTGCTGCAGCGGCTGCGCCAGCGCACCGCCATGCCGGTGGTGTTCCTGACCAGCAAGGATGACGAGCTGGACGAGCTGATGGGGCTGCGGCTTGGTGCCGACGACTACATCACCAAGCCCTTCAGCCAGCGCCTGCTGCTGGAACGCATCCGCGCCCTGCTGCGCCGGAACGAGGCAAGCCGTGCGGAGGGCAGCGGCACGCCGGTGGGCGGCATCATCGCCCGCGGCGACCTGGTGCTGGACGAGACGAAGCACACCTGCATGTGGAAGGGCGGGCAGGTGCAGCTGACCGTCACGGAATTCCTGCTGGTGAAGGCACTGGCGGTGCGGCCGGGCATGGTCAAGAACCGCGACCAGCTGATCGACGCGGCGTATGGCGAGAACATCTATGTCGATGACCGCACCATCGACAGCCATGTGAAGCGCGTGCGGAAGAAGTTCCGCCAGGTGGACAACGACTTCGCGCAGATCGAGACGCTGTACGGGCTGGGCTACCGCTACAAGGAAGCGTGAGGCGGGCGGCGTCGAATCAGCCGTCCAGGCGCTGCCTTACTTCGTCAAGCTTACCTTCGGCCTCTTGCAATGCCGCTTCCAGACGTTGATTGCGCGCGCGATGGATCCCTCGTGAAGTCTTTAGGCTATGGAGATCGCGCTCAAGACTGTTCATGCGACTCCGAAGTTCCTCAATTTCTTGGCCGTGATGATCCAGGACGCGACCCTGATTATTGACGGTACGCCACAGGTTGCGGACACCTTCCAGTAACCGCTCACCCAGAGTTGACTGCGCATCGTCAGACATCTTGCGGCCCCTCAGCCTAAATTTCCTTTCCGAAGGTGTACCAAACTGCAATCACGATCAAGTGCGCTTTCCGGCTACGCCCCAAAATACCCCGCATACTGCTCGCGCAGCCTGGTCTTCTGGATCTTGCCGGTCGCGGTGTGCGGGATCTCCTCCACCACCACGACATCGTCGGGCATCCACCATTTCGCGACATGCGGCGCGATGTGGTCCAGCACCGAGTGCTTGTCGATCGTGCGCCCGGGCGTCGCCACCACGATCAGCAGCGGCCGTTCGTCCCATTTCGGATGGCGCGCGGCGACCACGGCGGCCTCAGCCACATCCGGGTGGCCGACCGCGAGATTTTCCAGCTCGATGGAGGAGATCCACTCGCCGCCGGACTTGATCACGTCCTTGGTGCGGTCGGTGATGTGCATGTAGCCGGCGGCGTCGATGGTCGCGACATCGCCCGTCTCGAACCAGCCATCCGCCGTCAGCGCGCCGTGCTCGGCGCGGAAATAGCCGCGCGTCACGGTGGGCCCGCGCACCTGCAGGTTGCCGAAGGTCTCGCCATCCCAGGGCAGGTCCTGGCCATCATCGCCGACGATCCGCATCTCCACGCCAAACGGCGCGCAGCCCTGCTTGCGCTGCAGATCGAGCTGGGCGCGCGCATCCAGCCCCGCCGTCTCCGGCTTCGTGATGCAGGCGGAGCCCACGGGCGACATCTCCGTCATGCCCCAGGCATGCACCACGCGCACGCCGCGCTGCGCGAAGCCCTCGATCAGCGCGGGCGGGCAGGCGCTGCCGCCGATGACCACGCGCTTCAGCGTGGTCAGCGCAGCGCCCGTCGCCTCCAGATGCTGCAACAGGCCGAGCCAGACGGTCGGCACGGCGGCGGTGAAGGTGACCTGCCCTTCCTCCAGCAGCGCGTGCAGGGACGCGCCATCCAGCTTCGGCCCCGGCATCACCAGCGCCGCCCCCGACAGCGGCGCGGAAAAGGGCAGCGACCAGCCATTGGCGTGGAACATCGGCACCACCGGCATTACGCGCTCCATCGCCGACAGCGCGAACATGTCCGGCAGCGCGCAGGCCATGGCGTGCAGCACATTCGACCGGTGCGAATAGAGCACACCCTTCGGATCGCCCGTGGTGCCGGAGGTGTAGCAGAGCCCGGCGGCCGTATTCTCCTCGAAGCTGGCCCAGGCGAAATCGCCATCCGTCTCCGCCAGCCAGGATTCGTAATCCACCGCGCCTGGCAGGGTGGTGGCCGGCATATGCGCCGCATCGGTCAGGATCACATAGCGGCGGATATGCGGCAGTTGGGGCGCCAACTTCTCCAGCAGCGGCACGAAGGTCAGATCGGCCAGCATCATCCGGCTTTCGGCGTGGTTCAGGATCCAGGCGATCTGATCCGGGAACAGCCGCGGATTGAGCGTGTGGTAGATCGCCCCGATGCCGGTGATGCCGTACCAGGCTTCCACATGCCGCCAGGTGTTCCAGGCCATGGTCGCCACGCGGTCGCCCAGCCCGATCCCGTCCCGCGCCAGCCGTTGCGAAAGCCGCAGCGCGCGATCGCGCAGCGCGGCATAGGTGGTCCGGTGCAACGGGCCTTCGACGCTGCGGCTCAGCACCTCACGCCCGCCGTGATGGCACGCGGCATGGTCGATGACGCGATGCGCCAGCAGCGGCCAGTCCTGCATCAGCCCGAGCATCGCATCCTCCCGCATCGCATGGTTCTTGGACGGCATCCTCCGTCACGGATGGCCCGGCGGGCAAGCCCGTGGCCCCGGCCGAGGCGGCAGGCTAGGATGCCAGGATCGAGGGCGGGGTCGGGATGCCGGACGCGGGCGGTGCGCCGCTGATGCAGACACGGGCCGAGACACGGCGGCGGCGCTGGCTGTCGCCGCTGCTGCGCCGCATCCTGCTGCTCAACGCCCTGGCGCCGGCGCTGCTGGCGGCCTCGCTGCTGTATCTCGACCAGTACCAGAACGGGTTGCTGGCGGCGGAGGTCGAATCGCTCCGCACCCAGGCACGCATCTATGCCGGCGCCATCGGCGAAGCCGCGACCAGCACGCGCGACGACCGCACCATCCTGGTGCCCGAAGCCGCCCGCCCGCTGCTGCGCCGGCTGGCGGAGCCTTCCCCCAACACCCAGGCGCGGCTGTTCGACACCACCGGCCTGCTGGTCGCGGACAGCCGCGTGCGCGAAGGGCCGGGCGGCGCCATCACCACCGAACCCCTCGCCCCGCCCGAACCGCGCGGCGCCTTCGCCGGCACGGTCGCGGGGCTCTATGACCGCATCCTGGCCATCCTGCCGCGTCGCACGGGGCCGGAGGTCCTGGTGGATGTGAACCCCGACGCGCCATCCTTCGACTGGCAGCCGGAATTCAGCGTCTCCGGCACCGGCGACCGGCGGGAGGAGTTGCGCCAGGCGCTGGAAGCCGGCGTCCGCCCCTATATCCGCCGCACGGCGGAAGGGCGGCTGCTGGTCTCCGTCACCGAACCCGCGCGCCGGGGTGCGGCGACCGTCGGCCTGGTGCTGCTGACGCGCGAGGCGCGGGAAGTGGATTCGCGGCTGCTGGAGATCCGCGTCTCGGTCCTCGCGCTGTTCGGGCTGGCGCTGCTGCTGACGGTGCTCGCATCGCTCTACCTGGCGCGCACGCTGGCCACGCCGATCCTGCAACTGGCCGAATCCGCCGCCGCGATGCGCGAAGGCGAAGGGCGCGCCGGCAGCGTGCCGACCGCGCTGCTGGCGCGGAAGGACGAGATCGGCGTGCTGGCCCGCGACCTGCAGGCGGCGGCGCGCGCGCTCTGGGCGCGGATCGATGCGAATGAACGCTTCGCCGCCGATGTGGCGCATGAGCTGCGCAACCCGCTCAGCTCCGTCCGCTCCGCGATCGAGACGCTGCGCCGGATCGAGGATGCGGCGAAGCAGAAGCGCCTGTTGCAGATCATCTCCGAGGACGCGGTGCGGATGGACCGGCTGATCGCCGACATCTCCGACAGTTCGAAGGTGGATGCGGAACTGTCGCGCACCGTGGCGCAGCCGGTGGATGTCGCGCCCATCCTGTCCGCGCTGGCCGAGCTGCACGCCGCGACGCGGGAGGATGGCGACCCGGTGATGGAGGTCGAAGCACCGGCGGAGGGGCTGATCGTGCGCGGCGTCGAAGGTCGCATCGTGCAGGTCTTCCGCAACCTGATCGGCAACGCGATCTCCTTCAGCCCGCGGGACGGCAAGGTGGGCATCCGCGCCCGCGCGCTGGGCGGCCAGGTCGAATTCACGGTGGAGGATGACGGGCCCGGCATCCCGGATGCGAAGCTGGAGAGCATCTTCGACCGCTTCTACAGCGAAAGGCCGCGCGGCGAGCGCTTCGGCCAGCATTCGGGGCTCGGCCTGTCGATCTCGCGTCAGATCGTGGAAGGGCTGCGCGGCCGGATCGAGGCGGAGAACCGCCGCGATGCCGAAGGCCGGATCATCGGCGCGCGGTTTATTGTCAGGCTGCCGGCGGCCTAGCAAACCCCACAAAACCGCTTCGCGGCTTTGCGGGGACCCCGGACCGGGCACTGTTCTTGTCCTGTGGCACCGCGTTGCCGCGGCAAAGCCGCGGCGCCGCCCGAGGTCCAGCGGTGCTTGGCCTCCTGCGAGGGTCCAAACCCAATCATCCACCCAACCCTAGCCGCGCCCGCAGACGAGACGGCGAAGCCCGCCCAGGCCGACGCTCAATGCATCCCGTGCTGCGCCGCGCCGCCATGCGGCTCCCGCGCCAGGCGGGTGAAGATCTGCCGCGCTTCCGCGCAGGATGCGGCCCCGACCATCTCCCGCACCTCCTCCCGGTTCCACATCCAGCTCTGGACGGGGTCGTCGCGCATCGTCCAGGCCGGGAAGGTGCGGAAGGGTGTGTCCCCGCACCACAGCAGCGAGACCTCGATATGGCGGTCGTCGCGCAGGATGCGCGCAAAGGTCTCCGTGACCTTCTGGCGCGGCCCTTCCAGCAGTTGCAGGAAGATGTCGTGCCGGCAGATCAGCGCGCCGGTGACGCCATTCGCCGCATTGTGCCGGCGCGCCGACAGCAGGATATCATCGAGCGACCCGGCATCGAAGCCGAAGGGCCGGGAAGCGTAGATCAGCTGCATCAGGCGCATCGCGCGGCCATCACCCGTGATTCGGGCGGGAGCATAGGCGAAGTCAGCGCCGGCCGAACAGTTTTTCCAGCTCCGCCCGGCCCAGCCGGATGAAGGTCGGCCGGCCATGGCTGCAGGTGGCCGCGCGGGGCGTCGCTTCCATCTGCCGCAGCAGCGCCGCCATCTCCGCGCTGGCGAGCCGCCGCCCGGCGCGGATGGAGCCGTGGCAGGCCAGCCGCGCCACCGCCGCATCCAGCCGGTCCGCCAGCGCCAGCGCCTCCCCGCTCTCGGCCAGTTCTGCCGCCAGGTCGGCCAGCAGCGGGCGGACCTCCGGCGTGCCGAGCAAGGCGGGGGTGGCGCGGACCAGCACCGCGCCGGGGCCGAAGCCCTCGATCTCCAGCCCGAGCCGCGCCAGGGCGGCCGCGGCGTCCAGCAGCCGCGCCACATCGGCGCCGGGCAGTTCCACAACTTCCGGCAGCAGCAGCGGCTGGGCGCGCACCCCGCCGGCGGCCAGCTGGGTCAGCAGCGCCTCATGCGTCAGGCGTTCATGGGCGGCGTGCTGGTCCACCAGCACCATCGCGCCATCGGGGGCCTCGGCCAGGATGTAGGTGGACAGGAGCTGCACGATCGGCCGGCCGAGGGGGCCTTCATCGACCAGGGGCGAGGCGGGCGGGGGGGGATCGGCCAGCGCGGGCGGCGGGGCGAAGCCGAGCGGCAGGCGTGGCGCGGGGCGGGGCAGCCCCGGCTGGGGCCGCCAGCCCTGCACGGCCGGGCGCGGGGTTGCGAAGCCGGGCGAGGGCGGGGCTTCCGCGAAGCCGACCAGGGAGGGGGTGTTGGCGGGGGCGGGCCGGGGCGCCGGCTCCGCCACGCCGTCCTCGCCCAGTTCGGGCGTGACACCCGGGACGGAAGCGACACCGACCGCCAGCGCCCGGCGCAGCGCCGAGATCAGCAGCCCGCGCACGGACTCCGCATCGCGGAAGCGCAGCTCGGTCTTCATGGGGTGGACATTCACATCCACCGCCTCGGCCGGGATGTCGAGGAACAGCGCCGCCACGGGGTGGCGGCCTCGCGGGATCAGCTCCCGATAGGCCACGCGCAAGGCGGTTCGCAGCTGCGGGTCGCGCACCGGGCGGCGATTCACCACCAGATGCTGGAATTCGCCCGTCGCGCGGGTGTGGGTCGGCGCGGCAGCCAGGCCCGACAGCGCCATGCCGTCCCGCACGGCTTCCACCGGCAGGGCGGCGGCCGCGAAATCCGGACCGAGCAGCGCCGCCACCCGCGCCCCGGTGTCCTGCGGCGACAAGGCGAGCACCGGCCGGCCATCCACCTCCACGCGGAAGGCGACCTCCGGCCAGGCCAAGGCGAGGCGGCGCACCGCCTCCACCGCCGCCTCGGCTTCGGTGCGGGGGGATTTCAGGAAGGCGCGGCGGGCGGGGGTGGCGAAGAACAGGTCGCGCACCTCGACCCGCGTGCCCGGCGGTCCGGCCGCCGGTGCGACGGGGCCGACCTGCCCGCCTTCCACCGTGATCGCATGGGCCATGCCCTGCCCGATGCGCGACGTCAGCGTCAGCCGCGCGACGGCGCCGATGGAGGGCAGCGCTTCCCCCCGGAAGCCCAGGGTGGCGATGCGGAACAGCATCCCCTCCTCGGCCAGCTTGGAGGTGGCGTGGCGCTGGACCGCCAGCCCCAGCTCCTCCGCCGACATGCCGGCGCCGTCATCCTCGACGACGATCCGGCCGGAGCCGCCTTCCTCCAGCGCCACCGCGATGCGGCGGGCGCCGGCATCGAGCGCGTTCTCGACCAGCTCCTTCACGGCCGCGGCAGGCCGTTCCACCACCTCGCCGGCGGCGATGCGGTTGGCGGTGGTCTCCGGCAGCAGGCGGATTCGCGGCGCGGCCATGCAGGGATGGAGATGCGCCGCGCGGCGGCGGGAGGCAAGCGGGAAGGCCCGGCGGCCTCGGGCGGATCAGGCGTCCAACAATTCCGCGGGCAGCGGCGCGGCATCCAGCACGGCGCGATACATCGCAAGGCTGCGCTGCGCGGTGCGGCGCCAGTCGAAGCGGCGCGCCCAGACGCGGCGGGCCTCGCGCTCTGCCTCCGTCGGGGCGGGGGCAGCAAGCGCGCGGTCCATCGCGTCGCGCCACCCATCCACATCGCGGCTGGCAATCGGCTCTCCATGCGGCCCGGCCGCTTCCTCGATCGAGGTGCCGGCGCTGACGGCCACGCGCGTGCCGGTGGCCAGCGCCTCCACCGCCGGGATGCCGAAGCCCTCATAGACCGAGGGGAAGGCCAGCAGGGCCGCGCGCCGATACAGCGCCCGCAGCTGCAGGCGCGGCACATAGCCGATGAAGCGGATGTCGCCAGCGCGGATCAGGGTCTCGGCTTCCGGCGGCAGGGCGAGGTTTCCCCAGCCGCTGCCGCCCGCCACCACCAGCACCGCCCCGGCCCGCAGCCCGCGCGGCAGGGCGGCGAAGGCGGCCAGGGCGACGGCGATGTTCTTGCGCGGCTCCTGCGTGCCGACCAGCAGGATGACGCGCCGCGCGCCGAGGTCGAGGGGCGCGAGCGCCGCCGCTTCCGCCGCCGAATCCATCTCGAAGAAGAAGGGCTCGACGCCGGGATGCGTCACCACGATCCGCTCGCGCGGATAGCCGAGCACGGTCACGATCTCCTCGCGCGAAAAGGCGGAGACGGTGTTGATCACCGGGCAACGCAGGATCGCGGGCCACCAGCGTTCGAAGGCGCGCACGCGCTCTGGCGGGTGGGTGTCGGGGAAGCGCTGCATCGAGACATCATGGATCAGCGGGATCAGCGGCTTCGCGGTGCGCCCCGGCGGCAGGGTGACGACGGCGTGGCAGAGATCGTAGTGCCGCCCGCCGGTGGCGAAGCGGGCTTCCTTCGCCAGCCGCGCCAGGCGCCGGCGCAGCCTTCCGCCGCGCATCACGCCTTCGAGCATGCGCCCCGCCGCCGGCGCAGCCTGCGTCGTCCCCTCGATCCGCGCCTCGTTCTCGGCGCGCATGCGGGTGGGCCAGGTCGCATCGATGGGCGCGAAACCGCCGATCCCGTCGAAGGAGATGACGCTGTCATCGGCGTCGATCTGGCTGAGCAGGGCCTGGACGAGTCCCAGCGTGTAGATCGCGATGCCCGCATGACGGACACGCAGCGTCGAGGTGTCGAGGCAGACGCGCATCAGCCGCGGGCCGGATGGCGGCGATCCACCGCTCAGCCTCTCAGCCGCGCGACGAGCAACAGATCGAAGCCGGATTCCGGATAGGTGCGGCCGATATGCTGGTTCACCACCTCGAAGCCCTGCTCCTCGGTGAAGGCGACCCAGTCGGCATGCGAGAAGAAATAGGTGTGTTCCGCCGAGGTATCCACGGTGGTGGGCACCGCGAAGAAGATGTGCCCGCCCGGCCGCAGCACGCGGCGCAGCTCCGTGAAGGTCTTCGGCAGATCGTCGCTGTGCTCGATGCAATGGGAGGCGAAGACCAGATCGGCGCTGTCGTCGGGCACGTCGAGCTGCGTGTTCCGCCCGTGCAGGAAGCGTTCCGGTCCGAATCCGAACCGCGCGCCAGCGATGCGGTTGCTGTCCACCGCGCGGCGGTCGATGTCGATTGCGGTGTAGTCGACGCCGTGTTCACGCAAGAACCCTAGCAGCGCCTCGTAGAGGAAACCAGCACCCAGATCCAGCACGCGTGAGCCAGGCTGGACATAGGGCAGCGTTTCGCGCCAGCGGTGCAGATAGGCCGCCTGGCGCTGGCGCGTCACCGCCTCCACGCTGCCGCCGCTGCGCCGGATGTTGTCCATCCAGTTGTCCACCATCTGGGCCTGCAGTTCCTCGAAGGCCGCGGGGTCCGGAGCGGTGATCGATGCCGCTTCCGCCGGCAGCCAGATGCCGGCCAGCACGATCTCCTGCCCTTGCGCGAGGGGATTGCGCCCGATCGCCGTGATGCAGAGCGGCCCTTTGGTCAGCGTCGGCGCGAGGGGGAAGGCGCGGAGGAAAGTGAACCAGGAATGGTTGTCGACGATCCCCGCATGCCCCGGCGCATCGAAGCGCAGGACGCCAGAGAACGGGTGGCAGACGAGCACCGGCACCGCGCCGGCCACAGGCCCCGTCCAGGTCACGCGCGACGCGCGATCCTTCGAGATCATCACGCCCTCGGCGCCAGGCTGCCACTTGCCCTCGAAGTGGAAGCGAGGATCGTCCGATGGAACGAAGCGGTGGGCTTCCTTCCGCAGCGCCGTGGTGACGCGGGTGATCGCGGGCAGCCTTGATCCGTCGTTCGGAGGATCAAGGCGCAACGCGCGGCGCGCCTTCTCAGCCCATGCCAAACTCATGTGGTGGTGGCCCCCGGTCCTGGCGCCGAAGCGCAGAACCGCCATGCCCGCGGATGGAGATCGCCCGCAATTCAGAACGCCGTGTGGCACCATCTGGTGCCACGCGCACACATGGTCGTGTCACGCGTCGCGGTCGAGCAGCAGCATCCCATGCGGGATACGATCGAAGGCGCCGAGATCCACCGGCTCCAGCCGCGTGCCGATGAAGTGGGCGCGGAAGCCGTGTTCCTGCAGAACCCGCATCATCGGTGCGGGATCGAGCTTCATCGTGTGGCGGATCTGGCCGGGGGACCATTCGATCATCAGGCGCATGCCGGGCTGGGCGCGCAGCAGGCCGGCCATGCCCTGGATCACATGCGGCTCCGCGCCCTCGACATCGATCTTCATCAGGTCGATCCGCTGCCCGCCGGGCAGGAAGTAGTCGTCGAGGGAGACGACCTCCACCTGATGCGGCGTCTGGCGGTCCATGGTGCGCTCAAGATCGTCCGCCTCGACCTCGCCAAGGCTGGTGTTGCCGACATATTTCTCGCGCCTGAACAGCGTCAGCGTCGTGCTGCGCGAATAGACGCCCTTGCGCTCCAGCCGCATATTCTCGAACAGCCAGTTCAGCGCGACATTGTCGGCGAGGAATTCGTAGCTGACCGGATCCGGCTCGAACGCCCAGACCTGCCCGCCGCCGCGCACCGCGAGCCCGGCGAGGCTGGTGAAATAGCCCATATTCGCGCCGACATCGACGAAGTTCATCCCAGGGCGCAGGATGTCGAGCAGAACGCGGGACGTCTCGGGCTCCCACTCGCCGTTCAGCAGCACGATCGGCGTCATGATGATGTCGCGCGTGTCGAGGATCAGCCGCACGCCGCGCTTGGTCTGCGTCAGCACGCGATGCTCGCCCAGAAAGACACCATGCGGCGCCGGCACATCGCGCAGGGCGAGCGCGGCGGGGGAACGGGCCGCGCAGGGCGCTTCTGGCATGGCGCGGAGCATGGTGGCGACCCGGCGCGCCACGGGCCCGAGGATCGGCAGATCGGCCACGCGATGATAGGCGCTGCGGAGCGGGGCGCGGATCATGCGGCGCGGTCCGCTGCAGCGCTGGGCCGCAGCGCCGCCGCCATGCCGTCGGGCATGACGGACTTCCGATGCGGGGGTACGGCGTCTCGCGCCGCCTCGCGATAGGGCGCTTCTGCCATCTCCGCCATGCGTTCCGCCGTGAAGTGCCGCCGATAGGCCGCGAGGCCCGCCTCCCCCATGCGCCGTCGCAGGGCCGGATCGCCTGCCAGCCGCGCCAGCGCATCGGCCAGCGCCGCCGGATCCTCGGGCGGGACCAGCAGGCCGGTGGTGCCGTCCTCCACCACTTCCGGGATGCCGCCCGCGCGCGTGCCGACACAGGCCGCGCCGTGCATCATCGCTTCCAGGAAGATCAGGCCGAAGGATTCATAGCGGCTCGGCGCCACGAAGATGTCGGCAGCCGCGTAGTGCTCCACCAGCTTTTCGCGTGGCAGCACGCCGGTCATCTCCACCCGTCCAGGGTAGCGCGCGACCAGCGCCTCGATCCGGGCGCGATGCGTCGGGCCGCGCCCGTCCTCATCCACATCGGGGTCACCGACCAGCACGACATGCGCCTCGGGCCGCATGTCCAGCACGCGGGGGATCGCGGCGGCGAGGATGTCGATGCCCTTGCGCGTCTCGAATCGTCCGACGAACAGGATGCGGCAGCCAGTAGCGCGCTCCGGCGGCGTGGCGGGGGCCTCATCCGGCAGGCCATGCGGCACCAGCCGGACCCGCGCGCTGTCGAGCGTGAGGCCATAGGCCGCTTCGATGTCGCGCAGGATCGCGCCGCTGTTGGCCAGGATCATCCGCGACCGGGCGAGCATCCACGCTTCCGTCGCGATCAGCTTGTCCACATGCAGGCGGCGATAGGCCGCGTCCTCCTGCCATTTCTTCTTGGACGGCAGCACCAGCCGGTAGGTCGAATGCAGGCTGGTCACGACGGGCAGCGTGCCATCCGCGAGGCAGGCCGCGCCTTCCACGTCCCAGATCGGCGCCGACACCAGGTCGAGCCCGCGCCGCGCGCGGATCCGCAGCACCTCGTCATGCGCGGTCAGCGCCCAATCGGCCACGAGGCCCGGCAGATCGGGCATCAGCGGCGCCTCGCGGCCCGCATGGTGGCGCAGCGGGATGCGGTGCATCCAGACGCCCTGTTCGAAATCGACGCGATGATGCCCTTCGCTGCGCGTCACCACGCTGACCTCGTGGCCGCGCGCGGCCAGCGCGGTCGCCATCGTATGGGTCCAGATCGCGATCCCGCCGACCGGACCCGGGGGATAATCCTGTGAGAGGAAACAGATCCGCAGCCGATCATGCGCCGGGCGCAGCACGGGAAAGGGCAGCAGCGGGTCGGTGGCGGGCAGACCGGCGAATTGGCGACCATTGGCGAAGCGCAGGCCGTCGGTCACGCCAAGCTCCGTGCCGCGATCGATCTCCGCGACCAGGCGGGCGTGGTGCGGCGCGTCGATCAGCTGGTTCTCCAGCAGCCAGTCCTTGTCGCGGCGGCGATCGCGGCGATAGGCGGCGAGGTAGTCGATCACCTTCGGCAGCCCGTCCTGCGGCGCCGCGTGGCGGATGCAGAAATACGCCTTGCTCCGCGCCGGTTGGAGAATGCTGCGCGGGATGCGCGATGCGTCGCGCAGGTGGCTGTCGGCGTATTTGTGATGCACCTCGGCGCGCGGGGCGTAGGTCACCGCCCAGCCGGCATCGATCAGCCGCACCGCGACATCCGTCTCGTCGAGGAAATAGGCGTATGTCTCGTCGAACCCGCCGATCCCGAGCAACGCTTCCCGCCGGAAGGAGGAATTGGCGCCGGTTGGGCTGAGATAGCGCTTGGCACCCGGCCCGTCGGAGGCAACCCCGGCCTGCTGCGCCTGGACGAGATCGACGAAGCCCGCATTGTCGCCATAACGATCGCAGGCGGTGACGCGGCATTGCCAGGCGAAGCCCGTATGGTCGCGGATGAAGCCACCCACCGCGCCCACGCTTGGATCGGCATAGGGGCCGCAGAGCGCGTCGAGCCAATCGGCCTCCGGCACCGCATCATCATCGGTGAAGGCGACGATATCGCCCGCGGCCATCGCCAGGCCGATGTTGCGCGACATGGACAGATTGGCGGCCGGGCAGCGCGCGGTGCGGATGCGCCCGGCGTGGCGCGCCAGCACCTCCTCCGTCGCGTCGGTGGAAGGACCGTTGACCACGATCACCTCGAAGCGCGGATGGCGTTGCCACGCCATCGCCGCGAGTGTCGCCGGCAGCGTTCGTGCCCGGTTGTAGGTGTTGATCACGACGGAGACGGGGGGGATCATGCGCTAGCTCCTGATCCCCGCGATCTCCATCTCGCGGCACTTGCCGTTGCGTCGCCCCTGCGCGGCAAAGGCGACCTCGGCGAAGCCGGCCTCGCGGAGAAGCCCTGCCAGCTGGGCGCGCGCGAACATGGTGAAGTGGTAGTCGCCATCATAGTCCTGCAGGCCGTAGGTGACCTCCCGCAGGTCGTCGAAGGAGATCTCGCTTGCGGCGAAATCGGCCAGCATCGCCTCGGCATCCGGCACGATCGCGCGCAGCGCCCCGCCCTGGCGCAGCAGGCTGCGCCAATGCGGCAGCACCACGCGGCGCAGATGCTCGAGGGGGAAATGCTCCAGCAGATGGGCCGCGTGGATCTCCGCCACCGTGCCCGGATCGAAGGGCAGGCCGGCAGCATCGGCCACCACATCCACCCCCGGCAGCTCGCGCCTATCGGTGTTGAGATAGGCTTCGAGCGGGATGTGGCCGCAGCCGACATTGACCCGCAGCGCACGCGCCGCCTGCATCGCCTGAAGCTTCTCGGGCGCGAGGATGCGGGCGACGACCGGCGCGGCCGCCGTGCTACCTGGCACGGTCGGCATGGTGCCGCCGGGCAGCTTCGCGCGCAGCTCGAACATCGCCTCGGCGCGGGCGAACTCGATCCGGTCGCGCAGCTGCGCCTCGGTCGCCGCGATCTCCTGCCTGATCGCGGCGGACAGGTCCGCATGCAGGCGGCCCTGTTCCGCAGCCTGCTCGCGCAGCGCCCTGGTGTCGCCGCGCAGCCCATCCAGCGCCCCGACGGCCTGCGACAGATGGTCCGTGCGCTCCGCGTGGCGGACGATCTCGGACCGCGTCTCGGCCGCGCTGCGCGCCTGCAGCTCGGCCTGCTCGGCGACGCGCGCCTGCAGCGCCGCGATGTCGTGGCGCAACCCATCCACCGCCGCGATGGTCAGCGACAGGGAATCCTGCGGGACGGACGGGGTCATGCCCCGTCCGTTGTGCCCCCCGAAGATCGCACGCCAGGTCAGCACCGGGATCCGGAACAGAGGCCCGATCCGCGGGATCAGCAGAAGGCGGCCGTAGGCGCTCTGCAACGTCTTGTACATCGTGTCCCCGAGGCGAAGTTCGCTCATAAGTTGCGAGCGCTTATCGCATCGGCTGCGGGTCAAACCGAACGCACCACCCCGCGATATCCGCGTGTCGTGATGGCGCCGCCGCGCCGGGACGGGACGCGGAAGGCCGGCGTCTTCAAGGCATGATCGCGCTGGGTGGCGGCAGGCCCTTGTTGCAACCGGCCGGCCTTAACGCCGGCCCCGAGCTTCCGCGATGGTGGCGGATAGCGCGCGCACCGCCTCCGGCACGCCTTCGCCGGTGGCACCCGAGATCACCAGCACTGTCTTGCCCACGGCGCGCGTCAGCGCCTTCACCCGCGATGCGCGGGCCTGCGGCGTCATCGCATCGGTCTTGTTCAGCGCGACGATCTCCGGCTTGTCGACCAGCCCGCCGCCATAGCCCTCAAGCTCCGCGCGCACGGTGCGATAGGCGCCGGCCGGGTCGGCCTGCGTGCCATCCACCAGGTGCAGCAGCACCGCGCAGCGCTCGATATGGCCGAGGAAGCGGTCGCCGAGGCCGGCGCCTTCCGACGCGCCCTCGATCAGGCCGGGGATGTCGGCCAGCACGAATTCCGTGGTGGCATCGGGCCGCACCACGCCCAGCTGCGGATGCAGCGTGGTGAAGGGATAATCCGCGATCTTCGGCCGCGCGGCCGAGACGACGGAGAGGAAGGTGGACTTGCCCGCATTGGGCAGCCCCACCAGCCCCGCATCCGCGATCAGCTTCAAGCGCAGCCAGACCGAGCGTTCCTCACCCGGCCAGCCCTTGTCGGCGCGGCGCGGGGCGCGGTTGGTGGAGGTCTTGTAGTGCGCGTTGCCACGGCCGCCATCGCCGCCCTGGCACAGCATCACGCGCTGGCCGATCTCGGTCAGGTCCGCCAGCATCGTCTCCCGGTCCTCGGCGAAGACCTGGGTGCCGACGGGCACCTTGAGGATCACATCCTCGGATGCCGCGCCGGTGCGGTCGCTGCCGGCGCCGTTGCCGCCCTTGCGTGCCTTGAAGTGCTGCGCGTAGCGATAGTCGATCAGCGTGTTGAGGCCATCGACCGCCTCGACCAGCACATCGCCGCCCTTGCCGCCATTGCCGCCATCGGGGCCGCCGAACTCGATGTACTTCTCGCGGCGGAAGGCGATGACGCCATCGCCGCCGTCTCCGGCCTTCAGGTGGACCTTGGCTTCGTCGAGGAATTTCATGATCTAATCCCTCTTGGAACGCAAAACGGGGGCCGGTTGGGCCCCCGTTGCACGATCCTGCGGAGAGGGTCGCTTATTCGGCCGCGACCGGCAGGGGCGCGACGGAGATGTGCACGCGGCCCTCGGCCTTGCGCTCGAACACCACGCGGCCGTCGATGGCGGCATGGATCGAATGCGTGCGGCCGACCAGCACATTCGTGCCCGGAAGCATCTTGGTGCCGCGCTGGGTGACGATGATGTTGCCGGCCTTCACGGCCTGCCCGCCCGAGCGCTTGACGCCGAGCCGCTTGCCGGCGGAATCGCGACCGTTGCGCGAGGAGCCGCCTGCCTTCTTGTGTGCCATGGTGGGGTGCTCCCTTTCTCTGGGGCGTCAGGCCGCTGCGATGTCGGAGATCTTCAGCACGGTCTGGTGCTGACGATGGCCGTTCTTCCGGCGGCTGTTCTGCCGGCGGCGCTTCTTGAAGATGATCACCTTGTCGCCGCGCGACTGCTCGACGACCGTCGCGGTCACGCGCGCGCCGGGCACGGTCGGCGCGCCGAGCGTCAGGCCCGCGTCGCTGCCGATGGCGAGGACGTCGTGGAAGGTGATGGTGGCGCCGGGCTCGGCCTCGAGCCTCTCGACGGTGAGCACGGCGTCAGGGGTGACGCGGTACTGCTTGCCGCCGGTGCGGATCACTGCATAGGTCATGGTCGCGCTCGGGCTTTCGGGGTCCGGTGCTGATGGTCTGTCCGGGCGAGCGCCCGGGCGGTCAATGGCGACGTCTGCCCGGTCCGGCTTGGCTTCCGGGCAGATGCCCTGGATCAAGCAGTGGTCAAACGCTGCCGCCGGCGGGCTTTCGGTCCACCGGAGGCTGGGGCGTATAGCGGGGGGGGCAAGGACGAGTCAACGGCAGCAGGGGCCCAATCGGGCGATCGCGCTGCGGCCAAGGCTCAGTCCCGCGCGGCCTCCAGCGCCGCTGCCGGATCGACGCGGCCGTCATACAGCGCGCGGCCCAGGATCGCCCCCGCAATGCCGGCGCCCGCGGCGCGCAGCGCGACGATATCCCCGACCGCGGCCAGCCCGCCCGAGGCGATGACGGGGATCGGCACGGCGCGGGCCAGTTCCGCCGTCAGCTCGACATTCGAACCGGTGAGCATCCCGTCGCGGGCGATGTCGGTGAAGACGATCGCCGCCGCTCCGGCATCGGCGAAGCGCCGCGCGAGGTCGAGCGCGGTGACATCGCTGGTCTTGGCCCAGCCCTCCGTCGCAACATAGCCGTCCCGCGCATCGAGGCCGAGGGCGACCCGGCCGGGAAAGGCCTTGCAGGCGGCGCGGGCGAAGGCCGGGTCCTTCACCGCGGCGGAACCCAGGATGATCCGCGCGACGCCCGCGTCCAGCCAGGCCTCGGCGGTGGCCATGTCGCGGATGCCGCCGCCAAGCTGCACCGGCAGGCCCGGCACGGCGGCGAGAATGCCGCGCACCGCATCGGCATTGGCGGGGCGGCCGGCGAAGGCGCCGTCGAGATCGACCACATGCACCCAGCCGAAGCCGGCGGCCTTGAAGCCAGCGGCCTGCGCGGCGGGGTCGGAGGAATAGACCGTCGCCTGGTCCATCTCCCCGCGCTTCAGGCGCACGACCTGCCCGGCCTTGAGATCGATGGCGGGATAGAGGGTGAATGCCATGGCGCGGCTCAGGCCCCGTTGATCAACGCGCCCGTGGCGCGGCCACGGCCGGGCTCGAGCAGCTTGTAGTAGAAATGCCCCGCCACCGTCCGCCCATCGACACGGGCATAGGCCGGGTGCGTACCCCAGCGGACATAGCCCAGATCCTCGAACAGCTTGATGGCGATGGACTGGGTTTCCCGCACGTCGAGGTTCAGGACCCGGAAACCCATCGACGCCGCCTGTTCCTCGACCCGGGCCACCAGCCGCCGCGCCAGGCCGAAGCCGCGCGCATAGGGGGCGATATAGGCGTGGGTCAGTTGCGCGGCGAAGGCCTGCGCTTCGTTGTTGCGGGGCGGGCGGACCAGCTGCGCGCTGCCCACCACCACGCCATCCAGGCGCGCGAGCAGGAGCACGCGGTCCGGCACCAGCAGCACGCCGCGGAAATGCCGCGCCAGCACTGCGCGATCCTGGCTGCCCACCCAGCCGAAGCCGCCGCCTTCGATGATCGCGGCGTTGGTGGCCTCGCACAGATCCTCGAGGTCATGATCGGACAGCGACTGGGCGATCTCGACCGCGAGGCTGTGGGTGATGGCGCGTCCTGGCTTGCTCATGGCCGCCACGCCAGGAAATTGGCGAGGATGCGAAGGCCGAGGCGGTCCGACTTCTCGGCGTGGAACTGGGTGCCGGCCAGGTTGTCGCGCCCGACGATGGCCGCGACCGGCCCGCCATAGTCGGTCGCCGCCAGAAGCTGGTCCGCACGCCCGCCCGAAAGCGCGTAGGAATGGACGAAATAGGCGTGCCCGCCCTCCGCCACGCCTGCGAGCAGCGGATGCGCGGGCGCGGTCAGGCGCAGCGCGTTCCAGCCCATCTGGGGCAGCGGCAGCGCCTGGCCAGCCTCATCGCGCGGGTCCATCGGGGCGATATCGCCGGCGATCCAGCCGAGGCCCTGGGTCGTGCCGTGTTCCAGGCCGCGCTCCGCCATCAGCTGCATGCCGACGCAGATGCCAAGGAAGGGCCGGCCCTTCGCGATGACTTCCTGGGTCAGCGCCTCCACCATGCCGGGCAGCGCATCCAGCCCCCGCCGGCAGGCGGCGAAGGCACCCTGGCCGGGCAGGATGATCCGATCCGCGTCGCGGAGGTCCTCGGCCTGGGTGGTGACGGCGATGGTCGCGGCCACCCCTTCCTCCCCCGCCACGCGTTCCAGCGCGCGACGGACGGAGGCAAGGTTGCCCGAGCCGGGATCGATGACGGCGATCTTCAAGGCAGGCGGCTCACGGCAGCGCCTTGACCAGGTCGGGGCGCTGCTGCGCCAGGCGGAACCAGGCGAGGTCCTGGTCCGGCGCGGCGACCACGCCGAGTTCCGCCAGCCCCTTGCGTTCCATCCGGGCGCGCAGCCGGTCACGGCCCTCGAAGCCCGCGAGGAGGTGCAGCGCGAAGACGATGACGGAGGCTGCGGGTTCCGGCGCCAGCAGGCCAAGGGCGACGACCAGGGCGAGCATCGCCAGCCCCTCGGCCCAGAGGCGGTGGGCCAGGAACCAGAAGGGGCCGAACAGCACCGCCCAAAGGCTGAATCCGTCGCGCAGCAGGATGGGCGCGCGGCCCTTGGGCTCCGGCCAGCCCTCCGGCCCCGGCTTCACCGGCTGCGGCGGGTCGCCATGCACGGTGTAGAAGCGCATGTCAGAGGCTGCCCTTGGTGGACGGCACGGCCCCCGCGGCGCGGGGATCGGCCTCGGCGGCCATCCGCAGCGCCCGCGCGACGGCCTTGAAGCAGGCCTCCGCCACGTGGTGGGCGTTGGTGCCGGCCTTCAGCGTGACATGCAGGGTGATGCCGGCGTTGAAGGCGAGCGCGCGGAAGAATTCCTCGACCAGCTCGGTGTCGAAGCTGCCGATCTTCGGGCGGGCGAAGGGCACCGACCAGGCCAGGAAGGGGCGGCCGGAGATGTCGATCGCGGCTTCCGCCAGCGCTTCGTCCATCGGCAGCAGGGCGGCGCCGTAGCGCCGGATGCCGCGCTTGTCGCCCAGCGCGGCCCGGATCGCCTGGCCGATGACGATGCCGACATCCTCCACCGTGTGGTGGTCGTCGATATGCAGGTCGCCCTTCGCCTGGACCGTCAGGTCGATCAGGGCGTGGCGGGCCAGCGCGGTCAGCATGTGGTCGAAGAAGCCGACGCCGGTCGCGACCTCGGCCCGCCCGGACCCGTCGAGGTCGAGCGTCACGCGGATATCGGTCTCGGAGGTGGTGCGCGCGATGTCGGCGCGTCGGGCGGTCATGGTTCTGCGCGTCCCGGTAGCGGCTGCCTGAGCGGCCCCTTTACGCCCCAGGGACCGGCTTGGCGAGGGGGCGGGGCCGGGTGCTCGCGGGGCTGTGGGGGGACGCATTGCCGAGCGGGGCGGCGGCGGCCATCTATGGGAGATGAACACGGCCCCCCCCGATTTCGCCGGCTGGCACGGCACCACGATCCTCTGTGTCCGGAAGGACGGGCGCGTCGCCATGGCGGGCGATGGGCAGGTCTCGCTCGGGCAGACGGTGGTGAAGGGCAATGCCCGCAAGATCCGCCGGATCGCCCAGGGCAAGGTCCTGGCCGGCTTCGCCGGTGCCACCGCCGACGCCTTCACCCTGCTGGAGCGGCTGGAGGCGAAGCTGGAACGCTTCCCCGACCAGCTGGAACGCGCTTGCGTAGAACTGGCCAAGGATTGGCGCACCGACCGCTACCTGCGGCGGCTGGAAGCGCTGCTGGCGGTGGCGGATGGCAAGCGGTCCCTGCTGCTGACCGGCCAGGGCGATGTGCTGGAACCGGAGGATGCCGTGATCGGCATCGGATCGGGCGGCAACTACGCGCTGGCCGCGGCGCGCGCGCTGCTGTCGGTGCCGGGCCTGGAAGCGGAGGATATCTGCCGGCGCTCGATGAAGATCGCGGCGGATATCTGCGTCTACACCAACGGCAACTTCATCCTCGAAAGCCTGGAATCGTGAGCGAAGCGGTGAACCTGTCGCCTAGGGAAATCGTCTCGGAGCTCGACCGCCACATCGTCGGCCAGCAGGACGCCAAGCGCGCGGTGGCGATCGCGCTGCGGAACCGCTGGCGCCGGCAACAACTCCCCCCCGGCCTGCGGGAAGAAGTGGTGCCGAAGAACATCCTGATGATCGGCCCGACCGGCTGCGGCAAGACCGAGATCGCGCGGCGGCTCGCCAAGCTCGCCAACGCGCCCTTCCTGAAGATCGAGGCGACCAAATTCACCGAGGTCGGCTATGTCGGCCGCGACGTGGACAGCATCGTGCGCGACCTGGTCGAGGCCTCCATCACCCAGGCCCGCGACCATGCGCGGAAGAACGTCCAGGCCAAGGCGGAACTGGCCGCCGAGGAACGGCTGGTCTCCGCGCTGGTGGGCGAAGGCGCATCCGGCGAGACCCGGATGAAGTTCCGCCGCATGCTGCGCGAAGGCAGCCTGGAATCGCGGGAGATCGAGGTGCAGGTGTCTGATGCTGGCGGCGGCATGCCGATCGGCATGATGGACCTGCCGGGCGCCCAGGGCCTTCAGATGCAGCAGATGCAGGACATGCTCGGCAAGATGTTCGGCGGCAGGACGAAGCCGCGGAAGATGTCGGTGGCGGAAGCCCGCATCGCGCTGGTGAAGGAAGAAGCGGACAAGCTGCTGGACCAGGACCAGCTGACGCGGGACGCCATCGCGAATGCCGAGAACAACGGCATCGTCTTCATCGACGAGATCGACAAGGTCTGCGCCCGCACCGGAGAAGGCGGCGCGCGGGGCGGCGACGTGTCGCGCGAAGGCGTGCAGCGCGACCTGCTGCCGCTGATCGAGGGCACGACCGTCGCCACCAAGCACGGGCCGGTGAAGACGGACCACATCCTGTTCATCGCCTCCGGCGCCTTCCACATGGCCAAGCCGTCCGACCTGCTCCCCGAATTGCAGGGCCGCCTGCCGATCCGGGTGGAGCTGAAGGCGCTGACGCGGGAGGATTTCCGCCGCATCCTGACGGAGCCGGAGCATTCGCTGGTCAAGCAATACATCGCGCTGCTGGGGACGGAAAACGTCGCGCTGACCGTCACCGACGACGCGGTGGACGCGCTGGCGGAACTCGCCGCCGAGATCAACGCGACGGTCGAGAATATCGGCGCCCGCCGCCTGGCCACCGTGATGGAACGGCTGCTGGACGAGATCAGCTTCACCGCGAGCGATCGGGGCGGGGAGACGATCACGGTGGACGGCGCCATGGTCCGCGGCCGTGTCGCGCCACTGGCGGCCAGCGCGGATCTGAGCCGGTTCATTCTGTGATCACGGATGTGGACACGGCGGGGCGGCGGGCGTTATAACCTCCGTGGAAACGGAGGTGCCGCCATGGCCACGCTGAAGCTGCGCGCGATCGGCAATTCGGTGGGCGTGGTCCTGCCGAAGGAATTGCTCGCGAAGCTCGACCTCGCGGAGGGGGATACGGTGCACGTGGTGGAAAGCCCGGACGGGCTTCGCCTGACGCGCTCGGATCCCGACCTCCAGCGGCAGATGGAGGTGGCGCGAGAGGTCATGCGCCGCCGTCGCGCCGTGCTGCGCGAATTGGCGAAGTAGCCGCACCGATGCCAGAGCCGGAATGGGTCGGCGTCGAGACCGCGCTCGCCATCCATGAGGAACAGATCGGCGAGCATGGCGGCGGCGAGGGGGTGCGGGATCGCGGCCTGCTCGAAAGCGCGATGGCCCGGCCACGCAACGCCTGGGGCTATGGCGTCACGGATCTCTGCGTGCTGGCGGCGGCGCTCGGGCACGGGATCGCGCGCAACCATCCCTTCGTGGATGGCAACAAGCGCACCGCCTTCGTCGTGGTGGAAACCTTCCTGATCCTGAACGGGGCAGAGCTTGGCGCATCCGATGCCGAAAGCGTCGTCGCGATGCTCGACCTCGCCGCCGGGGAGATGACGGAAGACGAATTCGCGGATTGGCTGCGCGCCCATACGGCGCAACGCTGAAGCCCGCCGCACCCCGCACCATATCCGGCAGAGCCATGTCCCTCTCGACCCACCTCGCCCCCGGTGCCCTGCCCGATGCCGCCCGTGCCGAGCTCGCGCGCGCGGTCGCGCGGCTTGAGGATGTATCGCTCGCCGCGCGGCTTGCAGGTGCCATCGGCACGCCGGTGGAGGCGCTGAAGGCGCGGCTGCCGGGGGCCGTGCAGGGCATGCTGGACGGCGCGGTGCGCCGCGCGCTGTCGACGGCGATGGAGGCCGCGCTGAAATCGGAACCGGCGCGCAAGCCGGCGGCGATCTCCTCCTCCTGGTTCCATCGCGGCATGGCGGCGGCCTCTGGCGCGGCGGGCGGGGCCTTCGGGCTGCCGGGGACGTTGGTGGAACTGCCGGTCTCGACCACGCTGCTGCTGCGCCAGGTCGCCGCCATCGCCGCCGAGCAGGGCGAGGACCTGGCCCAGCCGGAGACAGCGGCGGAATGCCTGAAGGTCTTCGCCCTCGGCGGCCGCGATTCGCGCGACGACGCGGCCGAGAGCGGCTATTTCGCCGTCCGCGTCGCCTTGGCTGAGGCGCTGAAGGGCGCGGTCGGCAAGGGGCTGGTGGGCACCATGCTGCCCGGCTTCCTGGGCGCCATCGCGGCGCGGTTCGGCGGGCCCGTCGCGCTGAAGCTCTCGGCGCAGGCGGCGCCGCTGATCGGCGCGGCGGCCGGCGCGGCGGTGAACATCGCCTTCCTTGAGCATTTCCGGGGCATCGCGGAAGGCCATTTCACCGTCCGCCGCCTGGAACGCGAGCACGGCAAGGACCCGGTCCGCGCCGCCTATGAGGCGATCCAGGCCAGCCGCGACGCGCGCTTCAATGGATGATGCCCTCAGTCGCCGGGCCCCTGGCAGCAGCGCCGCCAGCCAGACCGCTTGGCTACGCCGCACTTGCGGCGGCGGCCATTCGGCCGCTCGCCTGGCTTCGCCGGTCGCATGGATCAACCTATTTGGCAGTTGGTTGACCACGCGCGCAGCCGCGCCCACAGCATCAGCACGGCATCATAGGGCAGCGCCGGAACCTCCCGCAGGCGCCAGCGCCAGCGCGTGAGGCTGGCGCGCGCCGCGGGGCCGGGCGGCGGCGGCACAGCGCGGGCGGGACGCCCCGCGATCCGGAACAGCAGCCGCGTGCGCGGCAGGTGATAGGCCTGCGTCGCCACCCGGAGCGGCCCCGAATCCCCCCGCAGCAAAGCCAGGCAAGCCAGGACGGAGGAAAAGGTGTCGGTCCCGGTCGGCTCCTGAAGGATTCGCGCCTCCGGCACGCCGGCCTCGTGCAGCAGCCGCGCCATCACCGCGCTTTCCGCCGGCCCGTGCCGACCCACCGCGCCAGTCGGGACATAGAGCGGCGGGACGGGCTGCGCCTCGCCCCAGGCCAGCGCGGCGGCGACACGCTCGGCCAGCGCGTGGCTCGGCGTGCCATCTGGCCGGACGGCGGCGCCCATGATCACGACGATAGGACGGTCGGTCTGCACCGCGCCCCGCTACCCGGAAGCACGGGCGGGGGGAAGCGCATCTGGCGGGATCGGGTGCGGCATGCGATGCACGTGATCGACCTCAAGAGGAGACGCACCGGATGCCGCTGCAGATGAACGATATCGTCGTGGGCGAAGGCCTGATGGCGCTGGCCGGCAAGCCGGTGACGGTGCACTACACCGGCTGGCTGTTCGACGCCTCCGCGCCGGAGACCAAGGGGCGGAAGTTCGACAGCTCCCGCGACCGTGGCGAGCCCTTCGGCTTCCCGCTCGGCGCCGGCCATGTGATCCAGGGCTGGGATCGCGGCGTGGCGGGGATGAAGGTCGGCGGTCAGCGCCGCCTGACCATCCCGCCCGAGATGGGCTATGGCGCGCGCGGCGCCGGCGGCGTGATCCCGCCCAACGCAACGCTGGTCTTCGATGTGGAGCTGCTGTCGGTCGGCTGATGACCGCCGCCCTCACCATGCTGGCCGAGGCCGGCGCGGCGGCGCTCGACCCCGCCGGGCCGGAGGAGGCGCTGCACGCCCTGGCGCGCGGCTGCCAGGCGGCGCTCGGCGACCATGACGCGCATCTTCGCCCGGGGGCGCTGAAGGAAGGGGAGCGGGACTACCGCATCTCCGGCTGCTTCATGGTCACCCCCGATGCGCGCTGGCACATGCTGGTGGGCAATGTCGGCTTTCCGCCCGACCAGCGCCGCCTGATGATCCCGATCGAGGGCGGGCATCCCGGCCGCGTCATGCGGTCGGGCCAGCCGCTGCTGCTGGCGAATACCGATGACGATACGGGGTTCCGGCAATACCTGAAGACCTCCCGCATGGGGTCCTCGGCCTATGCGCCGATGATCTGGCGGGGGCGGTTCATCGGGCAGATCGTGATGGCGGCGCAGGCGCGCTGGACCTATGCCGAGGCGGATCTGGCGGCGCTCGTCGTTGCGTCCCGCATCGCCGCGGCGGTCTGGATCGCGCAGGGCGGGCCTGATTGGCTGGCAGCCAATGCGGATCCGCCGGACGCCTACCGGGTGAAGCCGGAAGGCGTATAGGCAGCGCCCCTGCCCCGCCGCAGCGGGACAGGGGCGAACCGTTCAGATGTGGATGGGTCGGCCATCCACCGCCAGCGCCGCTTCCTTCACCGCCTCGTTCAGCGAGGGATGCGCGTGGCAGGTGCGCGCGACATCCTCGGCGCTCGCGCCGAATTCCATGGCGATGGCGATCTCGGCGATCAGCGTGCCGGCATCCGGGCCGATCATGTGGGCGCCGAGCACGCGGTCCGTGTCCTTGTCGGCCAGGATCTTCACGAAGCCGTCCATCTCGCCCATCGCGCGGGCGCGGCCATTCGCCATGAAGGGGAATTTGCCGACCTTGTAGGCCTGCCCGCGGGCCTTGAGCTGTTCCTCGGTCTCGCCGATGCTCGCCACCTCGGGCCACGTATAGACGACGCCCGGGATCGCGCCGTAATTCACATGGCCATGCTGGCCGGCCAGCTGTTCGGCCAGGGCGACGCCTTCCTCCTCGGCCTTGTGGGCCAGCATCGGGCCGGCGATCACATCGCCGATCGCCCAGATGCCGGGCACATTCGTCGCGAAATGGCCGTCGGTCTTCACCCGCCCGCGCTCATCCAGCGCGACGCCGACCTCCGCGAGGCCCAGGCTTTCGGTGTAGGCGCGGCGCCCGATGGCGAGCAGCACGACATCGGCCTTCAACTGTTCCGCCGCGCCGCCGGCAGCGGGTTCCAGCGTCAGCGTGACGCCGTCCTTGCCCTTGGTCGCGCCCGTGACCTTGGTCTTGAGCTTGAACGTCATCCCCTGCTTGCCGAGGATTTTCTGGAAGGCCGCGCCCACCTCGTTGTCCATGCTGGGCACGAGGCGGTCGAGGAATTCCACCACCGTCACCCCCGCGCCCAGGCGCCGCCAGACGCTGCCGAGCTCAAGCCCGATATAGCCGCCGCCGATCACCACCAGATGCCCCGGCACCTTCTGCAATTCGAGCCCGCCGGTGGAGGTGACGATCTGCGTCTCATCCACCTCGACACCCGGCAGGGGGATGCTTTCGGAGCCAGTGGCGATGACGATGTGCTTCGCGTCGTAGGTGGCATCGCCAACGGTGACCTTGCCGGGCGCGACCACCCGGCCGGCGCCCTTCAGCCAGGTCACCTTGTTCTTCTTGAACAGGAATTCGATGCCCTTGACGTTGGCGCCCACGACCTCGCCCTTCCGGGCCTGCATGCGCGCGAGGTCGAGGGAGACGGCGCCGACATTCACGCCATGCTCGGCCAGCTTGTGCGTCGCCTCGTGGAAATGTTCCGAGGATTGCAGCAGCGCCTTCGACGGGATGCAGCCCACATTCAGGCAGGTGCCGCCGAGCGTCGCCCGCTTCTCGACGCAGGCGACCTTCATGCCGAGCTGCGCCGCGCGGATCGCGCAGACATAGCCGCCGGGACCGGCGCCGATGACGATCACGTCGAAGCTGTCAGCCATGATAAGGGGTCCTGCCTTCCTTCTTGCGCCGGACCATACGCGGCGCGGCGAAGGCGTCAAACCGTCCAAGTTCCGCAAGCGCGATCAAGGGGGATTGGGGCAGAGTTCGGGGATGCCGACCGATCCCCCCTCCGCCCCGAGGCTGGCCACGCGCCTGGATTACGGGCGCCGCATCGCCCGCGCCATGGCGCTGATCGCCGCCGACCCGGCGCGTAGCCCGACGCTGGAGGAACTGGCGGGCGCCGCCGCCTTCAGCCCCTTCCACTTCCACCGCATCTACCGCGAGCTGGCCGGCGAAACCCCGGCCGAGACCCTGGCCCGCGAACGCCTGTCGCGCGGCGCGCTGCTGCTGGTGCGCGCTTCGCTGCCGGTGGCGCAGGTGGCCGCGCGCTGCGGCTATGGCAGCGCCGCCGCCTTCACCCGCGCGTTCCGCGCCGCCTATGGCATCCCGCCGGCTGCCTATCGGGATCGGGGCGGCATCGGCACGCGGTTGCCAGCCCCACCCCCCAGCACCGAGGAAACCGCCATGTTCGACGTGACCATCCGCACGGAGCCCGGGCTGCGCCTGGCCGTCCTGGCGCATCGCGGCGCCTATGGCGCCATCGGCGCCACCTTCGACCGGCTGAACGCCTGGGCCGCAGCGCGCGGCCTGGTCGGGGCAGAGACGCGCTTCATCGCCCTGTATCGAGACGACCCCTTGACCGTCCCGGAGGCGGAGCTGCGCTCCGAAGCCGGGCTGACCGTGCCGCCGGGCGTGGAGCCGAGCGAAGGCGTGCGGATGCTCGACCTGCCGCCGACCCGCTGCGCGGTGCTGGTGTTCCGCGGCCCCTATGCCGAGCTGGAGCAGGTCTACACCTGGCTCTACCGCGACTGGCTGCCGATGAGCGGCGAGGAACCGGCCGACCAGCCCCCGCGCGAGGAGTACCTGAACGACCCGCGCAGCCTGCCGCCCGCCGAATGGCTGACGGCGGTGATGCTGCCGCTGCGGGAAAAGGGGGCGGCCTGAAGGGTGCCCGAAACGCAGCGGGGCCGCTTGCGCGGCCCCGTCCGAACCCCGCCAGTCCGACCACATCACACGTCCAGCATGAGCCTTATTGCAGGAAGCCCCTGAACCCCTGTTCCAGCGCCTGGGCGCGCCCCTCCCGCGTCACCTGCCAGAGCGGGCTGTCCACCTGCAGCCGCTGCCCGCCATCGCGCTGCACGCCGCGGATCACCGCGCTGCCCACCTCCCGCGTCGCGATGCCGAACAGGTCGAGCGGGATCCGGACATAGATGCCGCGGTCGAAGCTGCCTTCGCCGAAGGTCCTGAAGGGCACGTCGGTGAAGGTGGCGAAGCCGCCGACCTCGATCCCGCTCGAGAAACGCCGGCCGAGTTCCAGCGTGCCGCCCCAATCCCCCGCGAGATAACGCCCCGCCCGCGCCACCGCATACATCCCGTGCCAGGGCAGGTCGGCATAGACCGAGACATGGCCCGTCGTGACGTCGTAGCCCAGCACGCCGAGCCCTCCATCGTAGTCCCGCTGCGCCACATGCGCGATGTCGAGCCCGATCGCATGGCGCCGGTCATGCGGCCGCCACAGAATCTCGGCGGAGACGCCGGCGAACATCGGCTCCAGCCAACCGCCGCTGACACGCCCGAAGACATCGGGCGCCAGCGCCCAAAGCCCTTCCGCATAAAGCGCGGGGATGGATGTGGCCCCTTCGCGCGCATAGCGCCCGGCATCGCTCCGCACATGCGGCAGCAGGCTGTCGGAGGGCGGCGCGCCGTCGAGGTTCCCCGCCAGCGCCTGGCCCAGGCTGCCCGCCAGCGATACGCCCTGCCCGATCTCCCAGCGCGCGCCCGCGACGGCGCTGACCTGCCAGCGCAACGCGCGCTTCGGATCGCCGAGCAGCGCCTGCGCCCGCGGCTCGATGCCCCAGGTGATGCCGGATCCGCCATCCATCCGGCCGAAGGCATCGGCGCCCGCGGCGTCCAGCTGGCTGGTCCAGACCAGCTCCTCCGCGCTGCCCTGGCCGCGCGCGGCGGCTTCCAGCGTGCCGCGGGGGATGCTGAGCCGCGCGATCTCGACCCCCGCCTGGCGCCAGGATAGCCGCACCATCTCCACCTCCGCCGGCAGATGCGGCTGCACCGCGCGCATCGCGCGCCCCGCCGCCTGCGCCAGCGTCCTCTGCCGCCCGCCCGCGATGGCGATGCGGGCCTCCGTCCCGTCGATGCGGATCGCCACCGGGCGGAAGCCGGCCGCCCGCAGGGCCGCCATGGCGGCAGCCACGGGATCGGGCGGCGCGGCAGCGGGGCGCGCGGCCATCGCGGGCGGCGGCGGCCGCTCGGCCTCCGGCGGCCGCTCGGGGTCCAGGCGGGCCGAGACGCGGAACAGCAGATCGGTGCCATGCACCCATTGCACGCCGGCATCGAGCCAGCCATTCGACCATTGCAGCCCGAGATTCACCCCGCTCGCGGCGTATCCCCGCAGGCTGGTGGTCCGGGCCGGATAGCCGCCCCGTTCGTCGCGCAGCGCGTCGGCGGACGCCTCCACCTTGGCGCGCAGCCCTTCCAGCGGGCCGAGCGGTGTCGCCAGCGGGGGCAGCGCGTATTCGA
Organism: Roseomonas mucosa; assembly: GCA_945878375.1. Lineage (GTDB taxonomy): Bacteria > Pseudomonadota > Alphaproteobacteria > Acetobacterales > Acetobacteraceae > Falsiroseomonas > Falsiroseomonas mucosa_A. The sequence goes on from CAMDWG010000001.1 coordinate 421,277, forward strand.
GACCTCCGAAGATCGCGGCGTATTCGCCGCGGAAGAAGTTGAAGCTGTTGATCGACCCGCCCTGGTCCACCTCCCGCGGGCGGCGCGCGAAGCTGTCGGACAGCATCGCGAGGGGGTTCTGCAGGTCCTGCTGCGTGGACAGCCGCCCCCAGCCCAGGCCGAGCGTCGCGTCCAGCGACCCGAAGCGCTTGCTGGCGACCACATACTCGCCCGAATAGATGCCGGTGCCGATGAAGTCCTGCAGCCCGATGGCGATGGCGGGCCAAAGATCGCCTTCCTCCACCAGGCGTATCTTCACGTCGAAGGCGCGGTCGGTGGTGATGCCCGATCCGGTGGTGCCATCCAGCCGTTCCCCCAGGCGGAAACTCGCCTCCAGCCAGGGCAGGGCCTGAAAGCTCAGGAACCAGAAGCGCCGCTGGTGGCGCAGCGAAGCGCCTGCTTCCAGCGTGCCGTCCGGGCGGAAGCGGGCATTCCGCATCTCCAGCAGCCCGACGCCGCCATAATTGGACCCGGTGCCCGGCACCTCCTCGGCGGGGGCGGGCAGGGGCAGGGCGGCGAGGAGAAGGGCCAGCGCGGCGGGCGCGCGGCCCCGGCACCGGCGCATCGTCCTACCGCAGCTCCCGCGAGATCACCGCCAGCGCGGCGGCGGAGATCGTCACCTGGCCGAGGATCGCGGTCAGGTCCCGGATCAGGCCGCGCGTCTCGAAGGGGGAGGGGTCCTGCGGCACCACCACCAGGCTGCCCGGCGGCACCGGCGGCCCCCCCGCCTGCCAGCCGGAAAGCCCCGCCGGCGCCGATTGGCCGTTCGGCAGCACCACGAAGGCGCGGGACGTATCGGCGAAGCGCTGCGTGCCGCCCGCCGCCCGCACATAGTCGGTGGCGCGCCAGCCAGACTGGAATTGCAGGCTGCCGGGGTTCAGCACCGATCCCACCACCGTCACCTCGGTCGGGCGCTTGGGGATGACGATGAGATCCCCCGGCTCCAGCAGCACGTCGAGGTCGGGCCGCGCGGCGAGGATGACCGGGTTCGCCTCCACCACCATCCGTCCGGCCGCCTGGGCCTGGCGCAAGGTGTTCGCCAATTCGCGCCCCGCCGCGACCAGCCCGCCGAGATCCGGCCGCTGGCCGAGCCCACCCGCATTGGCCTGCCCCGCCGCGACCGACAGCAGGGAGGTCTCGATATCCCGCGCGGCGCGGGCGAAGCCGTCCTGCTGGCGCAGCCGCACCGCCTCACGCGTGAAGACGGTGCCATAGGCATAGGCCTGCGGCGTCAGCCCGCCCGCGCGCTGCAGCAATTCCGACAGGCGTTCCCCGCGCCTGATGTCGTAGGCGCCGGGCCGCAGCACTTCCCCGACCAGCGTGACCGGCCCGGTCTCGCGATCCGTGAAGCCGCGCGGGATCCGCACCACGTCGCGCGGCGAAAGGCGCACAGCGCGGAAGTTGCGGCTGCGGAGGTCGATCAGCAGCCGCGTGAGGGGGATCGCCTCCCCCTGTTCCGTCGGTTCCCGCGCCAGTTCCACCGCGGACAGGTCGGCGCCGTCGGTCACCCCGCCGGCGGCGGCCAACAGCAGGTCGAGCCCGGTGTCGTCCTGCACCGGGTAGAGGCCCGGCTGCTTCACCTCCCCCGTCAGCAGCACCGCCGTGTCCAGCAGGAAGGCCAGCAGCGGCGGATGATCCTGGAAGATCGCCGGGCAGCCGGGCGCGCCGATATCGGGAAAGCCGGCGCCGCGCGCATGGGCGAAGCGCGCCGGCGCGGATCGCGCGGCGATGGCGAGCATGGTCAGCGCCGGGCAGGCATTGTCGGCCGGTGCCTCGCCGCGCAGGGCGCGTTGCACCGGCGGGCTGGCCAGGAAGGCGATGTCGGCATTGCCGAGCACCAGCACCTCGTCGCCCTCCGTAAGGGCGAGATTCGCCGAACCGCCCATGACGCGCGCGAGATCGAAGGGCACGAAGCTGCGGACCCGCGTCGCCGGGTCGAGCCGCAGCACGACGCCGAGCCGCACATAGGGATCGGGGCGCAGCAGGCGGGGATCGGACAGCAGCCCGCGCAGCGTGGCCCCGCGCGTCACCGCCCGCGTCAGGGGCGCGGCCACATGGCCGGACAGCCGCAGCTGGTTCGCCACCACATCCGCGCCCGGCTGCACCAGCACCGAATCGCCGCGCCGGATGTGGTCCGTCGGCCGGAGTTCGGTGAAGGACCGGCGGCCGGAGGCGTCGGTGCCCTGGACCAGGAAGCGGTTGCCGCTCGGCCGCAGCGGTTCCCCTGCCAGCCGCAGCACGGTGGACAGCGGCACGGCGGCGGTGCCGGGCGGAAGCTCGTAGATCGCCGGGCGCGTCACCTCCCCGGCCACCGCGACCACGCCGCCCAGCGCGGGGACCAGGATGCGTTCGCCTTCGCGCAGCCGGATCTCGGCGGGGCCGCCTTCCCCCGCGATGACGGTGTAGAGATCCAGCACCCGCGACCCGTGCGGCCCGTCGATGCGGATGGCGCGGAGCGAACCGGTCTTCCTGACGCCACCGGCCTGCTGCAAGGCATCGAGCACGGTGGACAGCGCGGTCAGCGCCTGCATGCCCGGCCGCTGCACCTCCCCGCCCACGAAGATCGCGATCTGGCGGACCTGCCCGATGGAAACGAACAGCTCCGTCCCCGGCATGTCGCGCGCCATCCGGCTTTCGAGGTCGGCGCGCAACTCGCGCAGCGTCCGCCCGGCGGCGGGCACGGGCGGCAGGTCGGGGGCCAGGATGGTGCCGTCGCGCAGCACGCGGAGCGTCAGCGTTGCGCGGGTGCGGCCGCGCATGGCCAGGATCAACTCGTCATCGCGGCCGATCAGGTAGTCGTCGGGCAGCGCGCCGAGGACCGGGGCCGCGGAAGGGCCGGCGCGGAAGCTGTCATAGCCGAATTGCCGCAGCGGCAGGCCAAGCCTTTCGGCGAAGAAGGCCTCGGTGTGGGAAGGCGGATCATCGGCCGGGGCGGCGGGCGCCGTGGGCAAGGGGGTGGCAGCGGACCCCGCCCAGGGCGCGCCCTGGGCGGGGCCCGCTGTACCCAGGGGCTGCGGCGGGGCGGACGGGATCTGGGGGATGGCGCGCCCGCCGGCCGCGTCCAGGATGCGCTGGAGGATCTCCTGCTGGGTGCCGGCGGGCAGGCTCGGCACCGGCATGCCGCCGGGAAGGGTGGGGGGCAGGGCGGGAGGCGCCAGAATCGGGCCCGACGGCGCCTGGGCCTCGGCGACGGATGGCATACAGGCAAGCGCCACGGCTGCGTAGATCGCCTTCAGCGCGCAACGTGACGTGCGATGCAACCAAAACACGAATTATGTCTGCCATTCGCTCTACTTTATGTAGAGTAGTCAGGCATCCATGCACGACCAAGGCCTTATTAACGTTTTGCCGTCTGAGACCCCTCCGCGCCCGCCTGCGGCATGGTTGGTCGCCGATGCCGGCTGGCGGCTTGGCCCACGCCCGGTTGGATTGTGGCTCGCTCATAAGTTGAATGTTCGCCTGGGGTTCGCGCATCGTGGCCTCTCGGATTGGCCCGCACCGCGCGGCCGCTTCCTGCCCGCCAGCGCCCCCCTGGCCCCCGCCCTGCCCGATTCCCATCCGCGTGCGGTGCTGGCCGCCGCCGTCGCCCTGCCGGCGCAGCCGGACTGGCATGGCGGGCACGACCCGGCGGCGCATGCGCTCGACCTGCCGCTCGCCGCCGCGCGTCCGGTCTGGGAAGCAAGCCGCCTTGGCGCCCTGCCCCTGCTGGCGCAGGCCGCGCGCTGCGATCCGGCGGGCGGGCATCTGGCGCGGGCCGAGGCGCTACTCGGCGCCTGGTGCGCGGCGAACCCGCCCTTCCGTGGCGTGGCCTGGGCCTGTGGGCAGGAAGCGGCGCTGCGGGCGCTGCACCTCGCCCTGGCGCTGGCCCTGCTCGACGCGGATCGCGACCCGCCCCCGGCCGCGCGGGCGCTGCTGGCGCTGTGCGGGCGGCGGATCGTGGCAACCTCCCTCTATGCCCTGGCGCAGGACAACAACCATCCCGTCTCCGAGGCTGCCGGCGCTTTCGCCATCGCGCTGCTGCTGCGCGAGGATACCAGCCGGCCGGCCTCGGCGCTCGCGGCGCGTGTCGCGCGGCTGGTCGCGCCCGATGGCGGCTTCGCGCAGGTCTCGGCGGGCTATGCGAGGCTGCTGCTGGATGTGCTGGCCATCGCCGAATGGCTGCGCCGCCGCCACGCCGCCCCCGCCTTCCCCGCCCCGCTGGCCGAGCGGGCCGCCGCCCTGGCCGGCTGGCTGCATCGCATCACCGCGCCCACAACCGGCGGCACGCCGCGGCTCGGGCTGGAGGATGGCTCGGCCTTCGCCGATCTCTCCCTGGCCGGGCCGGCCGATGCGCGCGGCAGCGTGGAGCGTGCGGCGCGGCTCTTTGCCGGGCGCGGCGCGGATTCGCCCGAGGACCCCGGCTGCGCCTGGCTCAGCCTGCCCCGACCCGAAGGGACGCTCCACCGGCCCGCGCGCTGGCGGGCCGCCGGGACGATGGGCTGGGCCGAAGGCCCGGCGATGGCGTTGCTCCGCACTGGCCCGCTGCGCTTCCGCCCGGGTCAGGCGGACCTGCTGCATCTGTCGCTACGGGATGGCGACAACTGGGTTCTGCGCGATGGCGGCACCGGCCGCTACGACCCGCCCGAGCCCTGGTGGTGGGCCGCCTTGGCCGGCGCCGCCGCGCATAACGCGCCGGTCTTCGACCAGGCGGAGCCGATGCCGCGCGTGGGGCGCTTCCTGCTGGCCAACTGGCCGGCGATGCGCCCGATCCCGGATGGCGCCACGCTGCGCGATGCGCGCGGCAACCGCGTCACCCGGTCGGTCCGGCCGGAGGGCCGCCGCTTTGTGGTGGAGGACAAGCTGTCTGGCCCTTTCCGTGCCGTCGCATGGCATTGGCGGCTCTGCCCCGGCGCCTGGCGCGTGACGCCTGACGGCCTGGTGGGAGAGGCCGCGACGATCTCGGTCATCGCCGACGCCCCGCTTCGGCTCGACCTGACCGACGGGTGGGAGAGCCCGTCCTATGGCGCGATCGTCCCCGCGCCCCTCCTGCGCGTGACCGCCAGCGCGCCCATCGGCCGCGTCACCACGACGATCCGCTTGCCATGAACGCGGAGCCGGCCGGCATGGCGATGGAGGATCTGCTCGCGGGGATCTGGGCGCGGCGGCTGCGCGCGGCGGGGCTCGCGCTGCTGTTCCTGCTGGGCGGCGGCGCCCTGATCCTGACCTGGCCACGCGCCTATGTCGCGGAAGTGGTGGTCGCCCCGGCCGAGACCACGGGCATGGCCACCTCCGCGCTGCTGGCCCCGGCGCTGCAGATGGGCGGCCTGCTCGACCAGCGGCCGACGGGCAATTTCGCCGTCTATCTCGGCGCCCTTCGCTCGGCGGAGGCCGCGTCGATGCTGGCCGCCGAGACCGCGCTGCTGCGCCACCTGGAGGAACGCCGCGGGGCTTGGCCGCGCGGCGCGATCCGGCGCCTGCTGGACCCGGTGCTCGGCCCGGCGCGGCAGGCCGACCTCGATGACATGCGCGGCTGGCTCGAACGCCATCTGGCGGTGACGCAGACACTCGGCGCCGTCACCTGGACCATCGCGCTTGCCCATCCGGACCGGGACGCCGCGCTGGACGCGCTGCGCCGCCTGCACGCCTTCGCCGAGGCGAAGGTCCGCGCCGATCTGGAGCAGATGGCGCGGCGCCGCGTCACCGCCTTGGAAGGCCGGCTGGCGCGGGAGCCGGACCTCTATATCCGCCAGTCGCTGTATGAATTGCTGGCGGCGAGCCAGCGGGCCGGGGTGGTGGCCATGGCGGATGAGGCGGTGGCGGCGCGGCTGGTCTCCGCGCCGAGCGTGCCGCTCCGCCCCACCCTGCCCAATCGCCCGCTGCTGCTGCTGCTGCTGGTCGCGGCCCCGATGGCGGCGCTGGCGGTGGTGGCGGCGGGCGTGCTGCGCGGTCCCCGCCGCGGCGCGGGGCGGCCCAGATGAGCCTTACGGTCGCGCTGGCGGCGGGGGGGCTGGCGGCGCTGCTGCAACTGGCGGGCGGCCTGAAATCCGCGCCGGCGCTCGATCTCCTCCCCTTCGACCTGACGCTGGCCGCGGCTCTGGCGCTGCTGCCCTGCCTGGCGCTGCTGGCCGCGACGCGGCGCTGGCGGATCGATGCCACGGTCGCGCTGCCGATCGCGGCGGCGGCGCTGCTGATGCTCTGGCTTGTCGTCGCCGGCGCCTGGACAGCCTCCCGCACCGTGGCGACGGCAAAGCTGCCGGAGGTGGTGCTGGCCGGGCCCGTGATGCTGGCCGCTGGGCTGATCGCGGGCGCCGATCCGGCGGCGCGCCGGGCGCTGGCGGGCACCTCGCTGCTCATCGGGCTGGTGCTGGCGGCGGTGATTGGCTGGAGCGTGGCGCAGGGGGCGAGTGGCTGGCTGGCCGTGGCGGCGCGGGGGGCGGAGCGCGCGGGGGTGCATCACCAATTGGCCGGCCTCGCGCTCGCGGTCGCGGCGGGGCTGGCGGCGGTCCGGGCGGTGGCGGCGCCGGGATGGCTGGCGGCGCTGGGCTGGATCGGGCTGGTCGGCCTGCTCGGCGCGGCGGCGCTGCTGCCGGGGGGACGCACGGCGCTGGTCGCGCTCGGGCTGGGTGTCGCGCTGGCGCCGGCGCTGGGGCTGTGGCGGGCCGGGCGCGTACGGGCCGCCGCCGGCTGGGTCCTGGGCTGCGGTGCAGCCGCCGCGCTGCTCGCCCTGGCGCTCGCGCTGAACCCCGCCGATGCCGAGCGGCTGCGGACGATCGAGCGGCTGACCGGCGATTCCGCCGGGCTCGAGGCGCGGCTCGGTCTTTGGGCGGCGGCGCTGGACTGGGCCGGGCAGGCGGCGCCCTTCGGGCTCGGCCCCGGCGGCTTCACCATCGCCGCGGGGCATGGCGAGCGCCGCGGCCTCTATCCCCACAACCACGCGCTGGAAGCGCTGGCCGAGGGCGGATTGCCCGGCCTGATCCTGTGGCTCGGTGCCTTCGGCGGTGCCGTGCCGGTCGTGCTTCGCGCCCTGCGCCTGGCCGATATGGCGCCGCGCCGCGTGGCGGAGGTGGCGGCGATGGTGCTGCCGGTGGCGCTGACGGTGATGGTCTCGACCGATCTCGGCAACCGCATGGCCTGGTTCGCGCTGGGGCTGGCGCTGAGCCTGGGCGTGACGGCCACGGACCGCTCCGGGCGGGGGGCGGCGCGCCATGTATGAGGCCTGGGGCAAGCGGGCGCTGGACCTTGGCGCGGCGGGGCTGCTGCTGGCGGTGCTGGCGCCCGTGCTGCTGGCGGTGGCGCTGCTGATCCGCCTACGGCTCGGCCCGCCGGTCCTGTTCAGGCAGACCCGCGCGGGGCGCCACGGGCGGGGCTTCCGCATCCTGAAGTTCCGCTCGATGCGCGAAGGCCCCGGCCCCGATGCCGAAAGGCTGGACGGGTTCGGCCGCGCCTTGCGCCGCAGCGCCCTGGATGAGTTGCCGCAACTGGTGAATGTCCTGCGGGGGGAGATGAGCCTGGTGGGACCGCGGCCGCTGCCGCTGGACTATCTGCGCCATTACACGCCCCGGCATGCGCTGCGCCTGCGGGTGCGGCCGGGGCTGACCGGGCCGGTGGTCATCGCCGGGCGCAACGCGGTTCCCTGGCCCGCGCGACTCGAACTCGACGCCGCCTATGCCGAGGCGCCGCCGACCCTGCGTGGCGACCTGCGGATCCTCGGCGCGACGCTGCCCGTCTGGCTGTCCGGCCGGGGTGCCCAGGCACCGGGCCATGCGACGATGCCACCCCTGACCGGGGCAGAATGATTAGTCAGGTTGCAATATTTGACTTCAATACAATCATAGATTGATTCTCGGCATCGTCCGGGTCCATCTAGGCAGGCAGGCAGCGAGGCGCGCAGCAGTGTCAGCTCAGCCAGGATCCCTCCAGAATGCGTCCCTGTCAGGGACGATTCTGCCCTTCCCATCGCGGCCGCATCCGCGGCTGTACCTGTCCCCGCCCCTTCTGGCGGGTGGCGAGATGGATGGCATCCGCGCGACTCTGGAAGGCGGCTGGCTTGCCCCCGCCGGGCCGGCCCCCCTCGCCTTCGAGGCGGCGGTGGCCGAGACGACCGGCTTCGGCGGTGCGCTCGCCACCTCTTCTGGCACGGCCGCGCTGCATCTGGGCTACCGGGTCCTGGGGGTCGAGCCGGGCGACGAGGTCTGGGTGCCGACCATGACTTTCGTCGCCACCGTCGCGCCCGCCGTGCAGATGGGGGCGGTGCCGCGCTTCCTGGATGCGACCGGGCCTGGCTTGACGATCGATCCCGGCCAATTGGCCGAGGAGTTGTCCCGCGCCGCGCGGCGCGGCCGGCTGCCCCGCGTGGTGGTGCCGGTGGACCTCTACGGCCAAAGCTGCGACCTGCCCGCCATCACGGCGGCCTGCGACCGCTGGGGCGTTGCGGTGATGAGCGACAGCGCCGCCGCGCTCGGCGCCGAGGGCCGGGACGGGCGCCATGCCGGGCGCGGGGCGCGGCTCGCGGTGTTCTCCTTCAACGGCAACAAGATCGTCACCACGGGCGGCGGCGGGGCGCTGGCCGGCGACGATCCCGCGCTGCTGGCTGCGGCGCGCCGGCTGGCTGGACAGGCGCGGGAGCCCGCGGCGCATTACGAGCATGAGACGACGGGCTACGCCTATGGCCTGTCTTCCATTCTCGCCGCCATCGGGCTGGCGCAACTGCCGGACCTGGACGCCCGCGTCCTCCGCAAGCGCGACATCTTCGCGGCCTATGTCGCCGGCCTCGCCGACCTGCCGGGCCTGTCCTTCATCGCCGAGCCGCATTGGGGCCGCGCCAATCGCTGGCTCACTGTGGCGCTTTTCGAGCCTGAGACCTTCGGTGCCGACCGGGAGGCGGTGCGCCGTGCGCTGGAGGCCGCCGGGATCGAAAGCCGCCCGGCCTGGAAGCCGCTGCACCTGCAGCCCGCCTTCCGCAACGCGCCGCAATCGGGCGGGGCGGTGGCGGCGGGGCTGTTCGAGCGTGGGCTCTGCCTGCCATCCGGCTGCGGGATGACGGAGGCCGAACAGGCGCGGGTGATCGAGACGGTGCGGGGCTGTGCCCGGCGCTGAACGCCCCGTCGCGCCGGCGTCGAACCGCACGCACTCTCACCGCAGCCTGCGGATCCTCTACCTGCATCAGCATTATTCGCGCCCGACCGGCAGCACCGCGACGCGATCCTTCCTGCAGGCCCGCGCCCTGGCCGAGGCGGGACACGACGTGACCCTCGCCTGCGGGCGCTATCGGGGGGCGGAGACGGGGCTCGATGGTCCTTTCCGGCGCGGACGCCGCAGCGGGGCGCCAGATGGGTTCACGGTGGTCGAGTTCGACATCCCCTGTGCCAACGCCCAATCCCTGCCGGCGCGAAGCCTCGGCTTCCTGCGCTATGCGGCGGTGGCGTCGCGGCTCGCGCTCGGCGCGCCATGGGATCTTGTGGTCGCATCCTCGACACCGCTGACCGTCGCGCTGCCGGCGCTGCTGGCGCGACGGCGGCGCGGCACGCCCTTCCTGTTCGAGATCCGCGACCCCTGGCCGGAACTGCCCCGCGCGCTGTCGGCGCAAGGCGGTGGCGTGCCAGGGGCGGTGCTGGCGGCGATGGAGCCGCTGGCCGATGCCGCCTGCCGCCGCGCCGCGGCCGTGGTGGCGCTGACCGAGGGCATGGCCGAGACCGCCCTGGCCCGCGGCGCCGATCCGCGCCGCATCCGCGTGCTGCCGCAGGGCGCCGATCTCGACCTGTTCGGGCCGCATGTCCCGCCCTGGCGGCCGGATGGTGTGGCACCGGGGGAGGTGCTCGCGGTCTATGCCGGGGCGCATGGGCCGGCGAATGGGCTGGATCAGTTGCTGGATGCGGCGGTGCTGCTGCGCGGCACCTCGCTGCGCCTGCTGCTGGTCGGGGAAGGCGCGTGCAAGCCGGCGCTGGTCGCGCGAGCGGCGGCGGAAGGGCTGCCTGTCCGTTTCCTCGATCCGATGCCGAAGCCGCGCTTGGCGGCGCTGCTGGCGGGGGCGGAGATCGGGCTGCTCTGTCTTGCGCCGCTGCCCGCCTTCGCCGAGCTCTCCGCGCCGAACAAGCTGGCGGAGGGGCTGGCAGCGGGGCTGCCGATCGTCAGCAACGTCCCAGGCCGTGCGGCGCGGCTGCTGGCGCAGGGGGAGGCGGGCGTGACCGTGCCGCCCGGCGATGCGGCGGCGCTGGCGGCTGCGCTGTGCGCCCTGGCCGCCGATCCCGCCCGGCGCGCCGCGCTGGGCCGCGCCGCGCGGAACCTCGCCGCGCAGCGACTGGATGCGCGGCGCATCGCGCGCGGCTTCGTCGAGATGGCGGAACTGGCGACGGCGGGATGAGTGCGCTAGCCGGCGACACCGTGCTGATGCTGTCGGCCGCGCATCCCGCCGAGGATGTGCGGATCGTGGTGAAGGAAGGCGCCGCGCTCGCCGCTGCGGGCTGGCGCGTGATCCACCTGTCGCATGGTTCGGCGGCGGGCACGCTGCACGGCGTGGAGCTGCGCGGCCATGGCGGCCCCGGGCGCGGCTGGCGCGCCAGGCTGCGCCACATCCCTGCCTTGGCGCGCGCGGCGGCGGCGCAGCGCCCGGCGGTGATCCATGCGCATGAACCCGATTCCTGGATCGCCGCGCATCTGGCCGCCGCGCGCTGCGGCGCGCGCGTGGTGCTGGATGTGCATGAACATTATCCCTCCCGCCTCGATGCGCGGCTCGGCACGGGGCCGGCGCGAGCGCTGCGGCCCGTGGCGCGCGCGCTGATCGCCGCGCTGTGCCGGCTGATCGCCTGGCGCGCCGATGCGGTGGTGGTGGCGAAGGATGGGCTCGACGGCGCCTTCGGCCGCTGCATCGCGGTGAGGAACTATGCCGAGCCCGCCGACGTAGCGCCGCGCCGGCATGCCGCCGGATCGCTGCGCCTGCTGCATCTCGGCGCGCTCGGCGCGGCGCGCGGCGCCTTCACCATGATCGACCTGCTGGCGCGGCTACCGGATGCCACGCTGGTGCTGGTCGGCCGCTTCACCGATGGCAGCGAGGCCGCCTTCGACGCCCGCGCGGCAGCGCTCGGCGTCGTATCGCGGATCGAGAAGCATGGCTGGCTGCCGCGCGCCGCCGCACTCGATTACGCCGCGCGCTGCGACATCGCGCTGGTGCTGTTCCAGCCGGGCGTCGAGAACCACCGGCTGGCGCTGCCGCACAAGCTGTTCGACGCGATGCTGTGCGGCCTGCCCGTGATCGTGCCCGCCTTCGCCGAAGAGGTATCGCGCATCGTGGCCGAGGCGGGCTGCGGCATTCCGACAGACACCGCAGATGCCGAAGCCGTCGCACGCGCCGCGACGAGTTTGTCGGATCCGGTGTTGCGCGCGGGGATGGGCGCGGCGGGGCGCGAGGCCGCGCTGACGCGCTTCGCCTGGCGGGGGGAAGCCGCGCGGCTGGTGGCGCTCTATCGCAGCCTCCTGCCGGCGGCCAGCTTCAAGGGCCCATTGGTGTCCTGGGTCCCTGACCACGGGGCTTGAGGGGGCGGCCCTTGGCACCCGATACCAGCGGCGGCTTCCACCGACCGGCTGGCCTGTCTTCGACCTGTCCCAGGCAGCGATTGTGGCGTGACGCAGGGGAGACGCAGGCCGACGCCATCGCGCCGGCCTTCCGGCTGGCCGGTTCAGCCAGACTTCATCACGCCCAGCAGCTTCTCCGCCGCCGTCGCCTTGTCCGTCCGGTCGATGGCGGCGAGTTCGGCAGCCAGGCGATCGAGCGCCTGTTCGTAGATCTGGCGCTCCGAGAAGGACTGGTCGGGCTGGCCGGCGTTGCGATGCAGATCCCGCACGACCTCCGCGATGGCCAGCGGGTCGCCCGAATTGATCTTCTGTTCGTATTCCTGCGCCCGCCGGGACCACATGGTCCGCTTGATCCGTGCGCGGCCGCGCAGCACGTCCAGCGCTTCCTTGATCAGGTCCTGGCTGGCCAGCTTCCGAAGGCCCGAGGACGCGGCCTTGTTGACCGGGACACGGAGCGTCATCCGGTTCTCCTCGAAGGTGACGATGATCACCTTCAGCGACATGCCGGCCACCGGCATGTCCTCAATCCCCTGGACCTGTCCGACGCCATGGGTTGGATAGACGACATGGTCGCCCGCCTTGAAATCCACCGGCGGCCCCTTGGGGCGCGGCGGCAGCGGCGGCAGGCCGCCCCCGCCCGAATGGCCACCGGGGCGCTGGTGCAGGCCGGGGCGGTGGGGAAGGTTCGGCGGCGCGGCCACCGGCATCGGCTTCGGCGCGACGGGCGGGGCGGTTCCGGCTTCGGCGCGCAATGGGGCCAAGGGCGGCGGGGCCAAGGGCGGTGGGGCCAAGGGCAGTGGGGACAGAAGCGGCGCCGGCGCGGCTGTCCTCGGTGTCTCGATCCGCACGATCTCCGCCATGGCGGGGGCGGGGGCGGGGGCGGGGGCCAGGGATCCGAGGGGGGCTGGCGTCGCGGTGGGGCCCGGCTTCGGTGCCGGGGTGGCCTTGGTAGCCGGGGGCTTCGCGGGCGAGGCCTTGGCGGGCGGGACGGGTGCAGCCTTGGCGCCCGGCTTTGTCTGCGGCTTCGCGGCGGGTTTCGCGGTGCCCTTCGCAACGGATTTCGCAGCGGGCGCGGTTGCCGGCTTCGTCGCGGGCTTCGCGGCCACCTTCGGCGCTGCCGCCTTGGGTGCGGCCTTTGCCGCGGGCTTCGCGGCGGCCTTGGCCGCCATCTTCGCAGCGGGCTTGGCCGCCGGCTTCGCCTTGGCCGGGGCCTGGGGGGCCGCCTTGACGGTGGTCCGCGTGGCGGTGCTGCGGGGTGCAGTGGCGGCCTTGTCGCGCGGCTTGGCCGCGGGCGCCGGGGCAGGGCGTCGCGCGGCGCTGGCCGGTTTCGCCTTCGTCGCCGGCTTGGCCGCCGCCTTCGGACTTGCCTTGGAGGTGGGTCGCACGGCCTTCGCGGCTGGCTTCGCGGCGGATTTCGAGGCCGGCTTCTTCGCCGTGTCCTTCGAGGTCCGGCCGCTCTTCGACTGGGCGGTTGCCTTCATCACGCTACCCGCTCGTTCGTCGTACCGGGTTTCCGCGACCCCGGCCCTCCGTCGCACGGATCCGCCCTTCGGCTGGAAAGGCTGGGCGCGCCGCGCCTGCGACATGCCGCTTCCCATGGAAGGAAGGCCAACCCTGGAGCAGCGCCGAGAGTGGAGCGCCCAGAATGGCAGCCCGTTTCCTGATCCCGTTGAAAATATAATGCGAATTAAAGCAAAATGCCATCCCCCGGCCCGATTTCGGCGTCGAGACGTTCAGCCGGAAGATGGCGGCTGACCGCCGCTTCGCCTCAACTCCGCCTGGGCAGCGTGCGGGCCGGGTTCAGGGCTTGCCCGGCTCTGCGCTGAACAGCGCCCGCTTGCCGGGCTTGTCCTTCCAAGCATCCGCATCATCGGGCGCATCGCCCTTGCGGGTGATATTCGGCCATTGGGTGGCATAAGTCCGGTTCAATTCGACCCAGGACGAGGCCTTGTCGTCCGAATCCGGCAGAATCGCCTCGGCCGGGCATTCCGGTTCGCAGACGCCGCAATCGATGCACTCGTCGGGGTGGATCACCAGCATGTTCTCGCCGACGTAAAAACAGTCCACGGGACAGACTTCGACGCAGTCCATGTACTTGCAGTTGATGCAGTTCTCGGTGACGACGTAGGTCACTTCAGCCTCCGGGCGAGCGCCAGGGCCCGCGCGGCCGCGCGTCCCTTGGGCGGGACAGGATTGGCCTGTCGCGGGGCGGAACACAAGCGGGGGGCTGGCATCTACGCGCCGTCCTCCGACAGGTCTTCGTAGAGGCTACGTGCTTCCGCCGGCGGGCCACGCCGCGCGGCCAGCGAGGCCACCTTCCATACCCGCACCCTGCCATGCAGGGCGATCGTCAGCACATCGCCCACGCGCAGCCGCGCATGCGCCTTGTCGGTCGGCTGGCGATTGAGCCGCAGCGCGCCGGCGGCCACCAGCCGGGCGCATTCCGCCCGTGTCTTCGCCAGCCGCGCACACCAGAGCCAGAGGTCGAGCCGTTGCCAGGAGTCCTCCCCCCGTGGCCCGGCCGCCTCCGCCATCTCAGTCCTTCTTGACCTTCAACTGGGCGAGGATCGCGAAGGGCGAATCCGCCTTCGGGCCGGATTGGTATTCGCGTGGCCCCCGATCCGCCTCGCGGTCCCGCCGCGGACTGTCGAAGCGCGGGCGATCCGGGCGCGGCGCGCCACTATCCGGGCGTGGACCATCCGGGCGCGGACCATCCTGGCGGGGACGGTCGAAGCGCGGGCGGTCCGGCTGGGGACGATCGGGGCGCGGCCCGCGATCGTCACGCCGCGGGGCACCCTGGGGCGGTGCGGCACCGGCTGCGGCGCGGTCTTCCCGGGGGCGGGGCGGGCCATCGCGGCGCGGCCCCCGATCCGGGCGCTGATCCGGGCGCTGATCCGGGCGCTGATCCGAACGGGGGCCCTGCCGCTGGTCGGGGCGCTGGCCCTGCCCACGGTCGGGCCGCGGGCCGCGCAGCTCCCGCGGGATGGGCGGGCCGAACATGACCGTCGGATCCCAGCGCGGCGCATCGCCGGGCTGGCCCTCGCGGCGTTCGCCACGGCGACGCTCGCCTTGGGGTCGCTCACCCTGGGGGCGTTCGCCCTGAGGACGTTCGCCCTGAGGACGTTCCCCTTGGGGCCTGTCCTGGCGGCCGGGGCGTTGCGGCGGGCGCTGTGGGCGCTCGTTCCGCAGCACGCTGATCCGCGCCGGGGCGGGCGGGCCGAACTGACCTTCCTCCAACGGCGTGGCCGGCGTCAGACGGAAGCCCATCGCCTCCAGCACCATCGGCAGGACATCGCCCTTGATGCCGAGCCGGGATGCCAGACCCTCCGGCACCGGTGCCGGGGCGCGGCGCGTCAGATGGCCCAGTTCGCCGGCGATCCGCTCCACCACATCGAGGCGTAGCAGTACATGCCCCGCCTGCAGCCAGCCGGCGAAGGCCGCGAAGCCCGGGGGCCAGCTTTCCGGCGGGCGCGGGGCCTGGGGATCCTCGGGCGGCGGCTGCGGGATCTCGGGCAGGGTCACCGACACCAGCCCCGGATTGGGCAGGAGCGGGGTCGAGAGGTGGTGGCGCAGCGCCCAGAGCTGCGCCCTGAGCCCCATCGCGCGCGGCTTCAGCACATCCGGAAGGTACAGCGCGTAGCGCCCCGCGCGGATGCCGATGGACTTCAGGCGGGTCCGCAGGTCGGACGGGATCTCCCGCTCCGTCGCGCCGGGCACCAGGCCCATGCCTTCCCGCAGGCGGAAGGCCGGGCCGCGCAGCGTGTTGTCCTCGGCCGCCTTGGCTTCGACGGCCGCCAGCGGCCCGAGCTCACGGGCCACCATCGCTTCGAGCCAAGTGGACAGGCGCGCCCGCACCCGTTCGCGCTGAGCGTTGTCCAGGAATTCGGTGGCGATCGGGTCCACATGCGGCTTCAGCGGCTCCGGCCCCGGCCGCAGCCGGGCCACCTCGGCGCCGTCCCACAGGATCCGGTGCTGCGGCGTCAGCGTGAAAGCCTCGTCCTTCGCTGTCTCCAGCGAAGCGAGGCGGCGCGGCATCTCCTCCCGCAGGGCGCGGCGGGCGGCGCGGAGCACGAGGCGCTTTTCCTCCGCTTCGGTCGCCGCCGGGTCGGGCTCGAACTGGAAGCCCTTCACGCGGCCCACCGCATGCCCTTCCACCATGACCTCGCCCTGGCGGGTCACGACGGAGAGCAGCTCCTTCTCCCCGTCATCGAGGCTGCGGATCAGATGCGCGGCGCGGCGGTCGACGAAGCGGGCGATCAGGCGTTCATGCAGCGCGTCGGAGACATTGTCCTCCGCCTTCCGCGCTTCCGCCTGGTGGGACGCCGCATCGGCCAGCCAGTCGATGCGGGCGGCGATGTAGGACCAGATGCGGATATTCGCGAGCCGCGCCATCAGCGTGTCGAGGTCGCCCTCGGTATTGTCGAGCCCGGCGATCGAGCCCGCCACCCATTCATCCGGCAGCCGGCCTTCCTTCGCCAGATGGCCGAAGATCTTGCCGACCAGCCTGGTGTGGCTGTCATCCGCGATCTTGCGGAAATCGGGGACCTGGCAGGCTTCCCACAGCAGCCGCACCCGCGCGCGCCCTTGGGCGAGGCCGCGGATCTCTTCCTCCCGCGCCAGGGCGTTCAGCGTGATGTGGTCGACGGCGTCGTTGCCCTTCGACAGGCCCGGCATCGGCGGCGGCGCGCCGAGCGAGCCGAGCAGCCCATCGACAGAGCCGAAGTCGAGGTCGGAATTGCGCCAGGCGAGTTGCGTCAGGGGCTCGAAGTGATGGTTCTCGATCTGGTGCGCCATCTCATCCGGCAGGGCCGGACAGTCGGCGGTGGTCCCAAAGGTGCCGTCGCGCATGCCGCGCCCCGCGCGGCCGGCGATCTGGGCGGCTTCCTGCGCGGTCAGGTCGCGCAGCGCGTGGCCGTCGAATTTCCGCAGAGACGCGAAGGCCACATGATCCACATCCATGTTGAGGCCCATCCCGATCGCATCCGTCGCGACCAGGAAATCCACCTCCCGGTTCTGGTACAGCGCGACTTGCGCGTTGCGCGTGCGGGGGCTGAGCCGCCCCATCACCACCGCGCAGCCGCCCCGGCGGCGACGCACGGCTTCCGCGATCGCATAGACCTCCGTCGCGCTGAAGGCGACGACGGCGGAACGCGGCGGCAGGCGCGTGAGCTTGGCCTGGCCCGCATGGGTCAGCTGCGACAGGCGAGGCCGCGTCTCGATCTCCGCCTGGGGAACCAGGCGCTGGAGCAGCGGGCGGATCGTCTCCGCGCCGAGGAACATCGTCTCCACCAGCCCACGCGCATGCAGCAGGCGGTCGGTGAAGATGTGCCCGCGATCCGCATCGGCGCAGAGCTGGATCTCGTCCACCGCGACGAATTCCGTCCGCCGGTCGAGCGGCATCGCCTCCACCGTGCAGGCGAACCACTTCGCCTCGGGCGGGACGATCTTCTCCTCTCCGGTGATGAGGGCGACATGGCGCTCCCCCTTCACCGCGACCATGCGGTCGTAATTCTCGCGCGCGAGCAGGCGCAGCGGGAATCCGATGATGCCCGAGGCATGCGCGAGCATCCGCGTGATGGCGAGGTGCGTCTTGCCGGTATTCGTCGGGCCGAGGACGGCGCGAACCCGGGCGGGGAACATCTGGCGGTCGGACATCGGAATTTGCGTTGCGGTCCGTCAGGGGTGGCATGACCCGTGGCACGGCGCGGCAGGCTTGGCAACCACCGGCGGCACCTGGGCGGGCGTCACATCATGCGCTTGGCGCGCGGCGCGGGCCGGGGCAGCTTGCGGGGGTGTCCCCCGCCGCCCGCCATGCGCTGCTCTTCGCCACGCAATTCTTCGCCTTCGGCGTGATCCTGCCCTTCCTGCCGGCGGTGCTGGCGGCGCGTGGGCTCGATCCGGCGGAGATCGCCCTGGTGCTGGCCGTGGGCTCCGCGGTGCGGCTGGTCGCGGGCCCGCTGGGCGGCCGGATGGCCGATGTCCTGGCGGCGCCGCGGGCGGTGCTGGCGATGGCGGCGGCGGTGTCGGCCCTTGCCGCCACGGGCTATCTGGTGGCGGCGGGCTTCGGCGCGATGCTGGTGGTCCATGCCGCCTTGTCCATCGGCATGGCGCCCATCGTGCCGCTGAGCGATGCCGTCACCATCGCCGCGGCGCGCGGGACGGGCCCGGACGGCGAACGGCGCGAGCGCTTCGACTATGGCCGCGTGCGGGCGGCGGGATCGATCGCCTTCATCCTGGCCGCGCTGCTGGCCGGCCAGGCGGTGGCGGCCTTCGGCCCGGATGCGGCGATCGGGCTGATCGTGGCCGGCTGTGCGGCGACAGCGGGCGCGGCGCTGCTGCTGCCGCGCGCGGCCCCGCGTGTCGCCGGCGCGCGGCGGGGTGGTGCCGGCTTCCTGGCGCCGCTGCGGATCCCGGCCTTCCGGCACCTGCTGCTGGTCTCGGCCCTGATCCAGGGCAGCCACGCCTTCTACTACGCCTTCGGCACGCTGCACTGGCAGGCGCAGGGCCTTGGCGAGGGGCTGATCGGCGCGCTCTGGGCCATCGGCGTCGTGGCCGAGATCGCGCTGTTCCTGTGGGGGCGCAGCGTGGTGGCGCGGCTGGGGGCGCTCGGCCTGTCGCTGGTCGCCGCGGCGGCCGGTATGCTGCGCTGGGGTGCCATGGCGCTGACCGCCGATCCCGCGCTGCTGGTCCCGGTGCAATTGCTGCATGCCGCGACCTTCGGCGCGCAGCACCTGGCGACCATCCAGATCCTGGCGCGGGTGGTGCCGCCGGCTGAGGCCGGCACGGCACAGGCGCTGCACGCCTCGCTGGGCGCGGGGCTGTCCATCGGCGTGCTGACCCTGGCCTCGGGGCCGCTCTATGGCGCCTTCGGCGGAGGCGGGTACTGGGCGATGGCGGCGCTCTGCACGCTGGCGCTGCCGGCCAGCTTCCTGCTGGGCCGTTCGCTCAGGCGCTGACCGCGCGGCGCGATTCAGCGGCGCAGGCGTTCCCGCAGGTCGGCCAGGTGGAACAGCCCAGCCAGCATCAGCCCGAGCCCAACCAGCGACCAATGCGCGCCCATGAGCGCCGCCTGGATCGCGACCACGAAGCCGATGCCGGGCAGCACCAGCAGCAGTGCGGCGCGCGGCGGCATGGCGCGGCGCGCGATCAGGAACGCGGCCTCGCCAGCCAGCACGGCCAGCAGCAGCGCCGCGATCCATCCCTGTTCGAACAGCGCGGCCATGGCACCTCCGCCGGGGATCATGGCGCGATCCGTCCGCAACGCAAAAGGGGCGCGATCCCAGCAAGGATCGCGCCCCTGAGAACCTGGACAACATCGGACGCTCCAGGCGCCCGTGCCATCTTCCGCCCCCCGGTGCCTCCCGCGGCTTTGCCGTGGGAGGCGGACCGGAGCGAATAGAATCAGCGCCGCTGCGGGGCCCCCACGGCGTCACGCCGAAGGCGTGCCTTCGGCACGACGCGAAGCGTTGTCGTGGGGAAGGCCGTCAGGCCGCCTTCGCCATCCCGCGCAGCACGTACTGCAGGATGCCGCCGTTGCGGTAGTACTCGACCTCATCGGCGGTATCGACGCGGCAGGTCAGCGTGGTGGTGTGCTGGCTGCCATCCGCGCGCGTGATGACCATCTTCACGTCCATCCGCGGCTTCAGCTCCTCGACGCCGAGCAGGTCGATCGTCTCCTCGCCGGTCAGGCCGAGGCTCTTGCGGTCCTCGCCATCCTTGAACACCAGCGGCAGCACGCCCATGCCCACCAGGTTGGAGCGGTGGATACGCTCGAAGCTCTCGGCGACCACGGCCTTCACGCCGAGCAGCATCGTGCCCTTCGCCGCCCAGTCGCGGGAGGAACCGGTGCCGTATTCCTTGCCACCGAACACCACCAGCGGCACGCCTTCGTCGCGATACTTCATCGCCACGTCGTAGATCGGCGCGACCTCGCCCGAGGGGTGGTGCTTGCTGACGCCCCCCTCGATGCCCGGCACCATCTCGTTCTTGATGCGGATGTTGGCGAAGGTGCCGCGCATCATGACCTGGTGGTTGCCGCGGCGCGCGCCGTAGCTGTTGAAGTCATGCTGGCGCACCTGGTGTTCCAGCAGGTAGTCGCCGGCCGGGGACGCCTTCTTGATGCTGCCGGCGGGCGAGATGTGGTCGGTGGTGATGCTGTCGGCCAGCAGCGCCAGCACGCGCGCACCCTGGATCGAGGAGATCGGGCCCACATCCATCGTCATGCCCTCGAAGTAGGGAGGGTTCTGGACGTAGGTGGAGCCCGAGTTCCAACGATAGGTGTCGCTGTCGGCATCGACGCGGATCGCCTGCCACTGCGTCGGGCCCTTGAAGACGTCGCCGTAGCGTTCCTGGAACATCTTGCGCGTCAGCACGGCGTGGACGGTGTCGTTCACCTCCTGCTGCGTCGGCCAGATGTCCTTCAGGTACACGGGCTGGCCGTCGGAGCCGGTGCCGATCGGATCGGTCGTGAGGTTCAGCTTCACCGTGCCGGCCAGCGAATAGGCGACGACCAGCGGCGGGGAGGCGAGGTAGTTCGCGCGCACATTCTGGTGCACGCGGCCTTCGAAGTTGCGGTTGCCCGACAGCACGCTGGCCGCGACCAGCTTGTTGTTCTCGATCGCATCGACGATCGGATCCGCGAGCGGGCCGGAATTGCCGATGCAGGTCGTGCAGCCATAGCCGACCGTCTGGAAGCCCATCGCGTCCAGCTCGGCCTGCAGGCCGGACTTGGTCAGGTAGTCCGTGACCACCTGGGAGCCGGGCGCGAGCGAGGTCTTCACCCAGGGCTTCGGCTTGAGGCCCTTGGCGCGCGCCTTCTTCGCCACCAGCCCCGCCGCGACCAGCACATAGGGGTTGGAGGTGTTGGTGCAGCTCGTGATCGCCGCGATCACCACGTCGCCATGGCCGAGGTCGTAATTCGCGCCGTCCACCGGCACGCGCAGATCGGCCTTGTCGCCCGGCACGCCCATGGTCCCCGCCGCCAGGTCCTTGGCGAAGGAGGTCGCGATGTCGGTCAGCGCCACGCGGTCCTGCGGCCGCTTCGGACCCGCCATGGACGGCACGACGGTCGAGAGGTCGAGCTCCAGCATATCCGTGAAGACCGGGTCGGGCGTCGAGGCGTCGTGCCACATGCCCTGCGCCTTGCAGTAGGCTTCGACCAGCGCGATGCGGTGCTCCTCGCGGCCCGACAGGCGCAGATAGTCGATGGTGGTCTGGTCCACCGGGAAGAAGCCGCAGGTCGCGCCGTATTCCGGGGCCATGTTGCCGATCGTCGCGCGGTCCGCCAGCGGCAGTTCCGACAGGCCGGGGCCGAAGAACTCGACGAACTTGCCCACCACGCCCTTCTTGCGGAGCATCTGGGTCACGGTCAGCACCAGGTCGGTGGCCGTCACCCCCTCACGCACCTTGCCGATCAGCTTGAAGCCGATGACATCGGGGATGAGCATGGCGATGGGCTGGCCGAGCATCGCGGCTTCCGCCTCGATCCCGCCGACGCCCCAGCCCAGCACGCCGAGGCCGTTGACCATCGTCGTGTGGCTGTCCGTGCCGTAGCAGCTATCCGGGAAGGCGTAGCTGTCCGGCCCGTCCTGCGAGGTCCAGACGACCTGCGCGAGATACTCCAGGTTCACCTGGTGGCAGATGCCGGTGCCCGGCGGCACGACGCGGAAATTCGCGAACGCCGACTGGCCCCAGCGGAGGAACTCATACCGCTCGCCATTGCGCTCGAACTCGATGTCCACGTTCTTCTTCAGCGCGTCGGCGGTGCCGGAGACATCCACCATCACCGAATGGTCGATGACGAGATCGACCGGCACCAGCGGGTTCACCTTGCGCGGGTCACCATCGAGCTTCGACAGCGCATCGCGCATTGCGGCCAGGTCCACCACGGCGGGGACGCCGGTGAAATCCTGCAACAGGATGCGCGCGGGGCGGAAGGGAACTTCCTTGGAGGAGCGGCCCTCGGCCAGCCAGCCAGCGATCGCCTTGGCGTCGGCGACCGTGTAGCTGCGCCCGTCTTCGAAGCGCAGCACGTTCTCCAGCAGCACCTTCAGGCTGAAGGGCAGGCGCGCGAGGTCGACCCCGCCGGCGGAGCCGGAAGCGCCAAGGCTTCGCGCCGCCTCAGGCAGGCTGAAGTAATGATAATCCTTGCCGCCCACATTCAAGGTGCGGCGCGTCTTCAGGCTGTCCTGCCCGATCATGCGCATGGTCCGGGATCCCCGAATCGTTTGGCGCAACGATCGGATGCTCCCCCGGAACTGCGGGGTGCCTTCCGCCGACCGAAGCGCGTTTCAGCCTGCTCACGGCCCTCCCGGGCCGGCGGCGGGCGGCTTTCGCCGCCGCAGCTAGCGGCTTAAACCACAAGGCCGTGGGGCAGGCCAGAGGGTGGCCCCGCAGGGTTTGGTGACCTGATGTCCGGTTTTCGGCTGTCGGTCGCGCCCCCTCCCCATCCCTCCCCCGCCTTGCGGGGGAGGTTGCCCGAAGGGCGGGAGGGGGCGCGACCAGCCGCCGGGGTTTCGGCACGCGTCATGAATGAGGGGCAGGCAGGGGCGGCATGCTGGAAGCGCAGGAACTGGCCTGCTGGCGGGGGGAACGCGCGGTCTTCGCCGGCCTCTCCTTCACCCTCGCCCCTGGCGGGGCGCTGCTGCTGACCGGCGCGAACGGGGCGGGCAAATCCTCCCTGCTGCGGCTGTTGGCCGGTCTGATCCCCGTCGCCGAGGGGCGTCTGCTGTGGGACGGACAGGACGCGCTGGTCGACCGCGTCGCCCATGCCGGGCGCCTCCGCTACCTGAGCCATGCCGATGCCCTGAAGCCGTCCCTGACGGCGCGGGAGAACCTGGATTTCTACGCAAGGCTCTGGGGCGGGGCGGCCGGGCCGGCGCTGGACGCGCTCGGCCTCGGCGAATTGGCGGAGTTGCCGGCGCGGGTGCTGTCCTCGGGGCAGAAGCGGCGGCTGGCCCTGGCCCGGCTCGCCCTGGCCCCTGCCGCCATCTGGCTGCTGGATGAGCCGACCGTCGGGCTGGATGCCGCGAGCGTCGAGCGGCTGGGCGCTTTGCTTGCGCGGCACCGGGATGCGGGGGGAATGGTGCTGGCGGCCACCCACCTGCCGCTGCCGCTGCCGGGTGCCGGGGAATTGCGACTGTGAGGGCCTTCAACGCCGTCTTCCTGCGCGAGCTTCGCCTCGCCCTGCGTCACCCGGCCGATACGCTGGCGGCGGTGCTGTTCTTCGTCCTGGTCTGCGCGCTGTTCCCCTTCGGCGTCGGCCCGGCGCCGGAGCTGCTGGCGCGGATCGCCCCCGGCGCGCTGCTGGCCGCCGCGCTGCTGGCCGCGCTGCTGCCGCTCGACCGCCTGTTCGGGGCTGAGGCGGAGGATGGATCCCTGGAACAGCTGCTCCTGTCCGGACTGCCGCCTTCGGCGCTGGCGCTGGCCAAGGCGCTCGGCCATTGGGTCACCACGGGCCTGCCGCTGCTGGTCGCGACCCCGGTCGCGGCGGCGATGCTGAACCTGCCGCCCGAGGCCTGGGGGACGGCGGTGATCGCGCTGGCACTGGCCACCGCCGTGTTGTCGCTGTTCGGCACGGCGGGGGCGGCGCTGACGCTCGGGGCGCGACGGGGCGGCGTGCTGCTGCCGCTGCTGGAGCTGCCGCTGG
>CAMDWG010000002.1 GCA_945878375.1 Roseomonas mucosa
CGCCGCCCCCGCCCCCGGCGCGCCCGGCGCCGGCCACGCCGGCGCCGCCCATCCCGCTGCCGCCGCCCCCTGCGCCGCCGCCGCCCCAGCCTGCCCAGACCGCCGGCACCGGCCGCACGCCCCCCGTGCAGCGCCCGGAGGAGAGCAGCCGCAGCGTCGAGAACACGCTGGAACGCCTGCGCGCCCAGCAGGCCCAGCAGCAGCCCCCGACTGCGCGCCCCAATCCGCAGGCCGGCCGCCCCGCTGCCGGCGGCGGCAGCCCGACCGGCACCGCACCCCTGACCCAGGGCGAGATCCGTGGCCTCGCGGAGCAGATCGGGGAGTGCTGGTCGGTCGATGCCGGGACGCTCGGGCTTCAGGACATCGTGGTGGAGCTGCGCGTGCAGCTCGACGGGCGGGGCAATGTCCGGAACGTCGTCCCCGGCGACCGGGGTGTGCCGACCGACCCACGCGGTCGTGCGGTCTATGAATCGGCGCGTCGCGCTCTCTTGTCGCCGCAGTGCAACCCTCTCAGGGTGCCGAGCGACAAGATGCAGACCGTGATGTCCTCCACCTTCCGCTTCAACCCGAGAGGGCTTGTCCCGCGATGAACCACCTGACCTTCCCAGCCGTCCTGACGCGGCGCGCCGCGCTGTTCGGTGCAGGCGCCGCGATGGTGGCGCCCGGCATCATGTCCTGGTCGCTGATGCCGAAGGCGGCGATGGCCCAGGGCGCGGTGATCGACATCACCCGCGCGCGCACGGACCCGATCCCGATCGCCATCCCCGCCATGGCCGGCGGCACGCCGGACGCGCAGCGCTTCGGCCGCGATATCGCCGGCGTCATCCAGAACAACCTCCGCAATTCCGGCCTGTTCCGGCCGGTGGAGCGGCAGGCCTTCATCCAGTCGCCGGAAGCCGCGGCGGCCACGCCCCGCTGGCAGGATTGGCGCGTGATCGGCAGCCAGGCGCTCACCACGGGCCGGGTGGACATCCAGGGCGACCGGATGCGCGTGGAATTCCGCCTGTTCGACGTGCTGGCGGAACAGCAGATCCAGGGCACCGCCTTCACCGCGCCCACCGCGCAATGGCGCCGGATCGGCCACCTGATCTCGGATGTGGTCTATACCCGCATGCTGGGTGAGACAGGCTATTTCGACACCCGGATCGTCTACATCGCCGAAAGCGGCCCGCGCGACCGGCGCACCCGCCGCCTGTCCATCATGGACCAGGATGGGGAGAACCACGCCTTCCTGACCGATGGCGCCTTCCAGGCCCTGACGCCGCGCTTCCACCCCGATGCGCGCCAGATCGCCTTCATGAGCTATTTCCGCAACCAGCCGCGGGTCTATCTGTTCAACCTCGACACCCGCCAGCAGTCGGTGCTGGGCAATTTCGGCGGCATGACCTTCAGCCCGCGCTTCGCCCCCGATGGCCGCAGCGTGATCCTGGCCGCCGCCCGCGGTGGCGATTCCAACATCTATGTCGTGGACCTCGCGACAAGGCGTGAGCGGCAACTGACCTCGGGCGGTTCGCTGGATGTCTCGCCCTGCTACTCGCCGGATGGGCAGCAGATCGTGTTCAATTCGGATCGCGGCGGCGACCAGCAGCTCTATGTCATGGGGGCGGACGGTTCGAATGTCCGCCGCATCTCCTTCGGCAACGGGCGCTACGCGACGCCCGTCTGGTCGCCGCGCGGCGACCTGATCGCCTTCACGCGGCTCAGCCGTGGGCAATTCGCGATCGGCGTGATGCGGCCCGACGGCAGCGGGGAACGCATCCTGTCCGAGGGCTGGCACATGGAAAGCCCGAGCTTCGCGCCCAATGGCCGGGTGCTGACCTTCTACCGCGAGACCCAGGCCCGGGATGCGCGGGGTTCCGGCGCCACGGCGCGGCTGGCCCAGATCGACATCGCCGGCTTCAACGAACGCCAGATGCTGACGCCCACCGACGCCACCGATCCGGCTTGGTCGCCGCTGTTGGCCTGATCCCCGCCCTTGGCCCGCCAGGCCAGCCCTGCTCATGGGTCGGCCGGCGTTGCCTTTCGGTCGCGATGGCGACCAATTCGCGATCATTGTTGGAAATCAGCGCCGCATCCGCTTGCATCGGATCCCGCATCCCGCGATCTGTAGTGCACACAAGCTTGACCTTTGCGAGTCGGGCTTGTAACGGCCCCCGCGACCCCAGGACCGGATCGCACCGGAAGACCCCGGAAGGAAAACTGGCATCATGAAGATCAAGCTCCTCGGCGCCCTCGCCGCTGTCTCCCTTCTCGCCGCCTGCTCCAGCGGCGACCAGACCGCCGCCGCCACCGGCGCCGGCGCCACCGGCCCCCGCCCGGGCAGCCAGGAAGACCTGGTGGCCAATGTCGGCGACCGCGTGTTCTTCGACACCGACCGCAGCAACATCCGCGCCGACCAGCGTGCGACGCTCGACCGCCAGTCCGCCTGGATGGGCCGCTTCCCGACCGTGCAGGTGACGGTCGAAGGCCATGCCGACGAGCGCGGCACCCGCGAGTACAACCTGGCCCTCGGCCAGCGCCGCGCCAACGCGGCCCGCGACGTGCTGGTGGCCGGTGGCGTCGCCCCGGCGCGCATCTCCACCATCTCCTACGGCAAGGACCGCCCGGCCGCGCTCGGCTCGAACGAGCAGGCCTGGTCGCAGAACCGCCGCGCGGTGACGGTCGTCCGCTGATCCGGCGCCGCGATCTCTCCTGGAAAGGGGGGATCGCGGAAGCCCGAATCGCGCTATGTGGCAGCGCCCGATCCGGCATCCGCCGGGCCGGGCGTTGTCCATTTCAGGGAGGTTCTTCATGCGTCGGATCGGCGTCCTCCTCGTCGCGCTGCTGATCGCCGCGCCGGGCCCCGTCCTGGCACAGATCGAGAGCCGCGAAGGGATCGCGCTCCAGAACCAGCTCCTGCAACTGCGCCAGGAGCTGGAGGTCCTGCGTCGCGCCGGTGCGGGCGCCACGACCAGCGCCCTGCCGCCGCCCCAGCAGGCTGCTTCGCCCCGCCCTGCCGGCGCCTCGGGCGACCTCGTCCAGGGCCTCCTCGACCGCGTGCAGCGCATGGAGGAGGAGGTGCGCGCCGTCAGGGGCGCCGCGGAGCAATCCGAATTCCGCGAGCGCCAACTGCGGGAACGGCTGGAGAAGCTCGAAGGCGACCTTGATTTCCGGCTGCAGCAGTTGGAGGCGCAGCGCCAGGGCGCGGCGCCCGCGCAGCCGGCGCGCCCGGCCGCCGCCAACTCCCCCGCCCAGCCCGCCGCCGCCCGCCCGCCGCAGCGCGCCATCGCCGAAGGTCAGGCCGCCCTTGGCCGCCGTGACTTCACCGCGGCCGAAGCCGCGGCGCGGGAGGTCATCGCCTCCCGCGAGGCGTCGCAGCAGGTCAATGCCCAGATCCTGTTGGGCGATGCGCTGATGGGCCGGCGCGACTTCTCCGGTGCCGCCCTGGCCTATGACGCAGCGCGCAAGCGCAGCCCGACCGGCTCCCGTTCGCCGGATGCCAATGTCGGCCTCGCCAATGCCTTCATCGGCCTTGGCAATAGCCGGGAGGCCTGCGACGTGCTGAACGCGCTGCGCAGCGCCCGCCCCGACCTGGCCGGCCCGCAGGCTGAGCGCGCGGCCGATGCGCGCCGCCGCGCCCAGTGCCGCTGACCTGACGGGCTTCGACCCCGCCGGGGATCGGCCGAGGCCGATCCCGGCGGAGGACTTCGCCGCGCTGATGGCCCCGCTCGGGCCGTTCGGGCCGGCACCTTCCCTTGTCGTCGGCGTTTCGGGCGGGCCGCACAGCCTGGCCCTCGTGCTGCTGGCGCGGGATTGGGCCCGGGCGCGGGGCGGGGGGCTGGAGGCTGCGATCTGCGATCACGGCCTACGCCCGGAGAGCGGCGCGGAAGCCGCATCGGTCGCCGCGATGCTGGCGGGGCAGCGGATCGCGGCGCGGATCCTGGCGCTCGGCATCGCCCCGGGCCCCGCGATCCAGGATCGCGCCCGGCAGGCCCGGCTGCACGCGCTCCTGGCGCTTTGCGCGGAACTCGGCGCGCCCTGGCTGCTGCTGGGTCATCATCGCGCCGACCAGGCGGAGACGGTGCTGCTCCGCGCCTTGGCCGGCAGCGGGCCGATCGGGCTCGCCGGCATGGGCATGGCGCGGCCCACCCGGGCGGCGCTGCTGCTGCGCCCGCTGCTCGGCGTCGCGCCGGCGGGGCTGGAGGCCGTGGTGGCGGCGGCCGGGCTCGCCCCGGTGCGCGACCCGTCCAACGCCGATTCGCGCTTCACCCGCGCCCGGCTGCGCGCCGCCCTGGCCGACCCGGGGGGGGAGGGGGCGGCGACATCCGCGCTGGCCGAGGCCGCGCAGCGATTCGCCCGGCGCCGGGACGCGATGGCGGCGGCGGTGGCCGAACGGCTCGCCGCTTCGGCACGGCTGCATGAGGCCGGCTTCGCGCGGATCGACCTGGCCGCGCTCGGGCGGGATGGCGTGGCGCGGGCGGCGCTGGCCGCGCTGGTCCGCGCGCTGGGCGGTGCGGCCTTCGCCCCGGCCGAAGCGGGCATCGCCCGCTTGCTGGCGGCGGGCCACGGCACGCTGGGCGGGGCGGTGCTGCGGCGGGACGGGCTGCTGCTGCGGGAAGCGGCTGGCCTCGCGCCCCCGGTGGGGGCCGAGCCCGGCGCGACCTGGGATGGGCGATTCAGGCTGGTGGGGGCGGGCGGTGACGGCTTCGTGATCGGGGCGGCGGGCCCGGCCGCGCGCCGCCTGCCGCGGCCTGCCGCGATCCCGGCCGCGGTGGTGCCGACCCTTCCGGCCCTGTATCGCAACGGGGTGCTGGCGGTGCTTCCCGCCCTGGCCTATCCTTCCTCGGACGCGGCTGGCCGTCATGGGTTCGTCTTCGCCCCCATTGCCGGACCGGTCGCGGAGGCGTGATGATGGCCGCATGGGGATGCGGTGGTCCGGCTTCGTCGCCGGGCCGCAAGTTGCGTGACCGGTCCACATGGACGTCCGGGCGCGGCGCACTATCTATGTGAAGGCGCGGCCCCGTCGGGGCGCGAGGCATGGGAATCCCGAAGTGAACAATTTCGGCCGCAATCTGGCGCTCTGGGTGATCGTGGCGCTGCTTCTGGTGGCGTTGTTCAACCTGTTCCAGCCCTCATCCGGGCCGGGGCGCACGACGCAGCAGGTCGCCTATTCCGACTTCCTGAACGAGGTGAACGCGGGCAATGTCCGCGACGTCACCATCCAGGGGCGGACCGTGAGCGGCCAGCTGACGGATGGACGCAGCTTCCAGACCTTCACGCCCGAGGATCCGACCCTCGTCTCCCGCCTGACCGATCGCGGCGTGCGTGTGGTGGCGCGGGCGGAGGAAAGCGACGTCAACCCGTTGTTCCACTACCTGCTCTCCTGGTTCCCGATGCTGCTGCTGATCGGCGTCTGGGTGTTCTTCATGCGCCAGATGCAGGGCGGCGGCGGGCGCGCCATGGGCTTCGGCAAGTCCAAGGCCAAGCTGCTGACCGAGAAGCAGGGCCGCGTGACCTTCGAGGACGTGGCCGGCATCGAGGAAGCCAAGGGCGAGCTGGAGGAGATCGTGGAATTCCTCCGCGACCCCCAGAAGTTCCAGCGCCTCGGCGGCAAGATCCCGAAGGGCGTGCTGCTGGTGGGGCCCCCCGGCACCGGCAAGACGCTGCTGGCGCGTTCCATCGCCGGTGAGGCGAATGTGCCCTTCTTCACCATCTCCGGCTCCGACTTCGTCGAGATGTTCGTGGGCGTCGGCGCATCCCGCGTGCGCGACATGTTCGAGCAGGGCAAGAAGAACGCGCCCTGCATCATCTTCATCGACGAAATCGACGCGGTCGGCCGCCATCGCGGCGCCGGCCTCGGCGGTGGCAATGACGAGCGCGAGCAGACGCTGAACCAGATGCTGGTCGAGATGGACGGCTTCGAGAGCAACGAAGGCGTGATCATCATCGCGGCGACCAACCGCCCCGACGTGCTCGACCCCGCGCTGCTGCGCCCGGGCCGCTTCGACCGCCAGGTCGTGGTGCCGAACCCGGATGTGAACGGGCGGGAGAAGATTCTCCGAGTTCACATGCGGAAGGTGCCCCTGGCTTCCGACGTCGATCCGAAGACGATCGCGCGCGGCACGCCGGGCTTCTCCGGCGCCGATCTCGCGAATTTGGTGAACGAGGCCGCGCTGCTCGCCGCGCGCACCGGGCGCCGCACCGTCGGCATGGCGGAGCTGGAATCGGCCAAGGACAAGGTGATGATGGGCGCGGAACGCCGCAGCCTCGTCATGTCCGAGGATGAAAAGCGCATGACCGCCTATCACGAGGCCGGCCACGCGCTGGTCGCGATGCATGAGCCGGAATGCGACCCCGTCCACAAGGCGACGATCATCCCGCGTGGCCGCGCGCTCGGCCTGGTGATGTCGCTGCCGGCGGGCGACCGTTATTCGAAGCACAAGTCCAAGATGAAGGCCGAACTCGCCATGGCGATGGGCGGCCGCGTCGCGGAAGAACTGATCTTCGGCTCCGACAAGGTTTCGAACGGCGCCAGCGGCGACATCAAGATGGCGACCGACCAGGCCCGCCGGATGGTGACCGAATGGGGCATGTCCGAGAATCTCGGCATGATCGCCTATGGCTCGAACGACCAGGAAGTGTTCCTCGGCCACAGCGTCACGCAGTCGAAGAACATCTCCGAGAGCACGGCGCAGAAAATCGATGGCGAGATCCGCGCCATCATCGATGGCGCCTATGCCCGCGCCACCCAGGTGCTCAGCGAGAATATCGATGAGCTGCACCTGCTGGCGAAGGGCCTGCTGGAGCATGAGACGCTGTCGGGCGACGAGATCAAGCAGGTGATCAAGGGCGAGCCCGTGATCCGCAACCGCCCCGACGAGCCCGTGCCCGCGCGCGGCTCCGTGCCGAGTTCCGGCCGCGGCAGCAGCCCGCGCCCGAGCACCGGCCCCTGGGGCGGCCAGCCCGCGCCGGGAACCTGAACGCATAGGGCTGACCCCAACGGGTCCAGGCCTATCTTTTCCGCGGGGCGGGGACGAGGCATCGTCCCCGCCCTGATCGTATCGCCCTCCTGCTCTGGGGTCCTGTCATGGCCGGAATTTGGGCCGGAATCTGGGTGGAGCCGCTCGGGCTGCTGCAGGGACGCGCGGCCGCCCTCGCCATCGCCGCCGATGTCGCACTTCCGCTGAGCGGCGGTGCGGCGGCCTTCACCATGGTGCGGATCATCGCACCCGACGCACCGGCGGCGCCGATGGCGCTGGCCGATGTGCCGGCTTCCTGGCAGGCGCAGGTGCTGGCGCTGACCCGGCCCGTCCCCGGCTTCGCGGGCCTGCCGACGCCGGCCGAACTCGGGCGGCCGCTGGTGATGGGCATCGTGAACGTCACGCCCGACAGCTTTTCCGATGGCGGCCGGCATTTCGACCCGCGCGCCGCGATCGCGGCCGGGCATGCGATGCTGGAAGCCGGCGCCGACATCCTCGACATCGGCGGCGAAAGCACCCGCCCCGGCGCCGAACCCGTGAGCGTCGAGGATGAAATCGGGCGCATCCTGCCCGTCGTGCGCGAATTGGCGAAGGCCGCGACGGTCAGCGTGGACACGCGCAACGCCGCCACGATGCGCGCCGCGCTGGAAGCGGGGGCCGAGATCGTCAACGATGTCACCGCCCTTCGCCACGACCCGGGCGCCGCGCGCGTGGTGGCGGAGGCCGAATGCGGCGTGGTGCTGATGCATATGAAGGGCACCGACCCGCGCCGCATGCAGCAGGACATCAGCTACGACGACGTGGCCCTGGAGGTCGCTGACTTCCTGGCCGAGCGGGTCGCCTTCGCAGAGGCGGCGGGCATCGCGCGGGCGCGCATCGCGCTCGATCCCGGCATCGGCTTCGGCAAGCGGATGCCGGAGAACCTGGACCTGACCGAACGTCTGCCGCTGCTGCTGAGCCTCGGCTGCACAGTGCTGTTCGGCGCGTCCCGCAAGCGCTTCATCGGGGAATTGTCCGGGGTGGAGCGGGCGGAGGATCGCGTGGCCGGCAGCGTCGCGGCGGCCATCGCGGCGGCGCAGCGGGGGGCGGCGATCCTGCGCGTGCATGACGTGGCCGAGACGGTGCAGGCGCTGGCCGTTCTCGCCGCCTGCCAGGCTGGTGAACCGCCATCTGTGGACGCCGGGCCGGCAGAGGAATAATCACATTCCATGACCAAGCCCGCCCGCAAGCTATTCGGCACAGACGGAATCCGCGGCACGGCGAACAAGCCACCGATGGATGCCGGAACCGCGCTCCGCCTCGGCCAGGCAGCGGGGCAGTTCTTCAACCGCGGGGCACATCGCCACCGCGTTGTCATCGGCAAGGATACCCGGCTTTCGGGCTACATGCTGGAACCGGCGCTGACGGCGGGCTTCGTCGGTGCGGGGATGGATGTGGTGCTGGTCGGGCCGCTGCCGACGCCGGCCATCGCGCTGCTGACGCGCTCGCTCCGCGCCGATCTCGGCGTGATGATCAGCGCCAGCCACAATCCGTATGAGGATAATGGCATCAAGCTGTTCGGCCCCGATGGGCTGAAGCTGACCGATGAGCAGGAAGCGGAGATCGAGGCGCTGATGGCGAGCGATCTCAGCGGGGCGATGGTGCCCCCCGCCAAGCTCGGCCGCGCCAGCCGGATGGATGACGCGCCAGGGCGCTATATCGAGGCCGCGAAGCAATCCTTCCCGCGCGGCCTCCGGCTGGATGGGATGCGCATCGTGGTCGATTGCGCGCATGGCGCGGGCTACAAGGTGGCGCCGACCGTGCTGTGGGAACTGGGCGCGGAGGTCGTGCGCATCGGCGTCGAGCCGGATGGCTTCAACATCAACCGCCGCGTCGGCTCCACCGCACCGGCGCAACTGGCGGAGTTGGTCCGCGAACGCCGCGCCGATCTCGGCATCGCGCTGGATGGCGATGCGGACCGGCTGGTGCTGATCGACAATGAGGGCGAGGTGGTGGATGGCGACCAGATCCTCGCGCTGATCGCGCGGTCCTGGCACCAGCAGGGCCGGCTGCGTGGCGATGCGGTGGTGGCGACGGTGATGTCCAATATGGGGCTCGAGCGGTTCCTGGCGGCGCGCGGCCTGCAACTGCTGCGCACGCCCGTCGGCGACCGCTATGTCGGGGAGAAGATGCGCGAGATCGGCTGCAACCTTGGCGGTGAGCAATCGGGCCATGTGATCATGTCCGACTTCGCCACGACCGGCGACGGCCTTGTGGCCGCGCTGCAGGTGCTCGCCGTGCTGGTGGAGGAGCAGCGCCCGTCGAGCGAACTGCTGCGCTGCTTCGCGCCCTTGCCGCAGCGCCTGGTGAATATCCGCTACGCTGGCGCCTCTCCGCTGGCGGATGCCGGCGTGACGGCCGCGATCGCGGCGGAGCAGGCAGCCCTTGGCGCGCGCGGCCGCGTGCTGATCCGCGCCAGCGGCACCGAGCCCGTCATCCGCGTCATGGCGGAAGCGGAAGACGAGGCGATGGTCGAGGACACCGTCGCAAGGCTGGCGGATCTGATCCGCGCCAAGGCCCGCGCGGCCTGAGGATAGGGACGATGCAGGGACGCGTGCTGGTCTGCGCCGGGTCGGATTCCGGCGGCGGGGCGGGGATCCAGGCCGATATCAAGGCGGTGACCGCACTTGGCGGCTTCGCGATGACGGCGATCACCGCGCTGACCGCGCAGGATACGCGCGGCGTGCATGGCCTGATCGGCGTGCCCGCCGATTTCATCGCGCTGCAGATCCGCGTGGTGCTGCAGGATCTCGGCGCGGATGCGATCAAGACCGGCATGCTGGCCGACAGCGCGACGATCGCCGCGGTCTGCGATGCGCTGGCCGCGCATGGCCCCGGCATCCCGCTGGTGGCCGATCCGGTGATGGTCGCGAAGGGCGGGCATCCCCTGCTGGCGCCGGAAGCCGTGGCGACGCTGCGCGACCGGCTGCTGCCGATGGCCGCCGCGATAACCCCCAACATCCCGGAAGCCGAGGCGCTGTCGGGCCTCACCATCTCCGATGTCCCGTCCATGCATCGCGCGGCGGACAAGCTGCTCGGCATGGGCGTGCGCGCCGTGCTGCTGAAGGGCGGCCACGGCACGGGTGAGGTGCTGACCGACTTGCTGGCGACCGCTTCGGGCACCGAGGCTTTCGAAAGCCCGCGCCTGGCCACGCGGCACACCCATGGCACGGGCTGCACGCTGGCATCCGCCCTGGCCTGCGGCCTGGCGCAGGGCATGGCGCTGCGCGATGCGGTGATCCGCGCACGGGCCTATGTGCGCGCCGCGATGCTGGCCGCGCCCGGCTTCGGCAGCGGCCATGGGCCGCTCGGCCACGGCGTCACCGTCGATCCCGCGCGGGTGGAGAGATTGTCTTGAGGGCCTATCGCTTCGTCACGCTGGATGTCTTCACCAACCAGCGCTTCGGCGGCAATCCGCTCGCGGTCTTCACCGATGCGCGCGGCCTCACGGATGCGGAGATGCAGGCGCTGGCGCGGGAGATGAACCTCAGCGAGACCACCTTCGTCCTGCCGCCTGATGATCCCGCGAACACCGCCCGCGTGCGGATCTTTACCCCCGCGACCGAGATGCCCTTCGCCGGCCATCCCAATGTCGGCACGGGTTATGTCGTCGCGTCTGAACAGGGCGGCGATCTGCTGCGCTTCGAGGAGATTGCGGGGCTGGTCGAGGTGCGCGTCGCGCGCGGCGCGGATGGAACAGTGGGCGATGTGACCATCGCCGCGCCGCAGCCGCTGACGCTGGGCACCGAATTCACGCCGGTGCAGATCGCGGGCGCGGCGGGGCTCGAGCCCTGGGACATCGTGACGGAGAACCATCGCCCCATTGTCGCCTCCGTCGGCAATCCCTTCGCGGTGATGGAAGTCGCGCCGGCTGCGCTGACCCGTGCCGCGCCGGACAGTGCGGGGATGGCGCGGGCGAATGGCATCGCGCCGGAGCTCGAAGGCCGCTTCCGCGTCTATCTCTATGCCCGCGACGGCGGGACGCTGCGCGCACGCATGTTCGGCGGCGGGCTGGGCGTGAAGGAGGATGCGGCGACCGGTAGCGCGGCCGCGCCGTTGGCGGCGCTGCTGCTGCATCTCTCGGGCGCGGATCGTGCGGCCCATGACATCGTGCAGGGCGTCGAGATGGGCCGCCCGAGCCTGCTGCGGACCACCGCGACGCGCGGGCCGGATGGCATCCGCGCGACCGTCGGCGGCGGCTGCGTGAAGGTGATGGAAGGCACGGCCTTCCTGTGACCGCGCCGGCGCTGCGACCTACCCTCGAACACCTGCCCATCCCGCTATTGGCGATGCCGATGGGCACGGGTGGCGTCGGCCTCGCCTGGCGGCAGGCGCATCATGCGCTCGGCGTGCCGGCGGTGGTGGGGGAAGCGCTGCTGGCCTTCACCGCGCTGCTCTGGGTCGTCGTCGTCGCGCTGCAGGCGCTGCGGGCGTTGCGCTATCCGGAAGCCGTGCTGGCGGAGTTGCGGCACCCGGTGCGGGTGGCCTTCGCTGCCGCGCCCACCATCGGGCTCATGATCGTCTCGGCCTTCCTGCACACCCACGTGCCAGGGCTGGGCGCTTCGCTGTGGGCTGTCGCGGTTGCGCTGCATCTGCTGGTCGCGATGATGCTGTTGCGGCGCATCGTCGCCGGGCGGGGCGAGATCGCGATGATCTCGCCGCCGCTGTTGATCCCCTTCGCCGGGCTTGTGCTCGCGCCGGTCTTCGGCGTGCGCATGGGCTTTGTCGAGGCGTCGTCGATGATGCTCGGCATCGGCCTCATCCTGTGGCTGGTGACCTTGCCGCTGCTGCTGCACCGGCTGGTCGCGGGCCCGCCGCTGCCGCCGCCCCTGCGGCCGAGTCTGGCGATCCTGCTGGCCCCGCCCGCGATCGGCGCGCTTGGGCTGGTGGCGCTGACGGGGCAAACGGGGGGCGTGGTGCTGGCGCTGGTGGGGATTGCGCTGCTGATCGCGGCGGTTCTGGTCTCGCTGGCCGGGGACTTCGCCCGCGTGCCCTTCGGCCTGCCCTGGTGGGGGGTGACCTTTCCCTCCGCCGCCTTTGCTGTGCTGGTTATGGTCATGGGCTTCCCGGCTCCGCTGGGCTGGGCGGCCCTGCTGGCCACCACCGCGCTGACCGGCTGGGTGGCGTGGCGCACCCTGGGCGCGGCGCGCGCTGGCGCGTTCTTCCGGCCGGAGCACTAGCCACTCCCATCAGAGCCGTTGCGCGCCCTTGCGGGGCGGGGTCCGGAGGCGTAAGTGCCGCCCTGGGCCACGCCCCCCCACCGGGGCGCATCTGCTTCTGGAAGGGAGCTTTCCATGACCGCCAAGCCGGACCTGCGTCCGCACAACCCCCGTTTCTCCTCCGGCCCCTGCGCCAAGCGTCCAGGCTGGACGCTGGAAGCGCTGTCGGGCGCCATGCTCGGCCGCAGCCATCGCGCCAAGGACCCGAAGGCGAAGATTGCCGAGGTGATCGAGCGTTCGAAGGCCATTCTCGGCCTGCCCGCCGATTGGCGGCTCGGCATCGTCCCCGCCTCCGACACCGGCGCGGTGGAGATGGCGCTGTGGTCCATGCTCGGTGCCCGCGGCGTCGATATCCTGGCCTGGGAGAGCTTCTCCAAGGATTGGGCGACGGATGTCACCAAGCAGCTGAAGCTGGCCGATGCGCGGGTGATCCAGGCGGGCTACGGCAAGCTGCCCGACCTGGCGCAGGTGGACTCCGCCCGCGACGTGGTCTTCGTCTGGAACGGCACGACCTCCGGCGTGCGGCTGGCGAATGCCGATTTCATCAGCGATGCGCGTGAGGGCCTCGCGATCTGCGACGCGACCAGCGCGGCCTTCGCGATGGATCTGCCCTACGACAAGCTCGATGTCGTCACCTGGTCCTGGCAGAAGGTGCTGGGTGGCGAGGCCGCGCACGGCATGCTCGCGCTGTCGCCGCGCGCCGTCGCGCGCCTTGAATCCCACAAGCCCGCCTGGCCGATGCCGAAGATTTTCCGCATGACCAAGGACGGCAAGCTCAACGAGGGGATTTTCAAGGGCGAGACGATCAACACGCCCTCGATGCTCTGCGTGGAAGACGCGCTGGACGGCTTGCGCTGGGCCGAAAGCGTGGGTGGGCTGAAGGGCCTGGTCGCGCGGTCGGAGGCCAACCTCGCCGCCGTCGCGGCCTGGGTCGAGCGCACGCCCTGGGTGGCCTTCCTGGCCGAGGATCAGGCTACGCGGTCCTGCACCTCCATCTGCCTGAAGTTCGTCGCGCCCTGGTTCGTCGCGCTGGATGCGGACGGGCAGGCAGCGGCGGCGAAGAAGCTGTCCTCGCTGCTGGAGAAGGAAGGCGTCGCACTCGATGCCGCCGCCTATCGCGATGCGCCGCCGGGCCTTCGCATCTGGGGCGGCGCCACGGTGGAGACCGCCGATATCCAGGCGCTGCTGCCCTGGATCGACTGGGCCTTCGCCCAGGTCGAAGCCGAGCAGAAGAAGGCGGCCGCCTGATGCCCCGCGTCCTCATCTCCGACAAGCTCTCGCCGGCCGCCGTCCAGATTTTCCGGGACCGCGGGGTCGATGTGGATTTCAAGCCGGGCCTGAAGCCCGCCGAGATCCGCGAGATCATCGGCGAGTATGACGGCCTCGCCGTCCGCAGCGCGACGAAGGTCACGCGCGAATTGCTGGACGCCGCGCCGCGCCTGAAGGTCGTGGGCCGCGCCGGCATCGGCGTGGACAATGTGGATGTCACCACCGCGACCGCGCGCGGCGTCGTGGTGATGAACACGCCCTTCGGCAACGCCATCACCACGGCCGAACACGCCATCGCGATGATGTTCGCCCTCGCCCGCCAGATCCCTGAGGCCAGCGCCTCCACCAAGGCGGGCAAGTGGGAAAAGAACCGCTTCATGGGCGTGGAGTTGACGGGCAAGACGCTTGGCCTCGTCGGCTGCGGCAATATCGGCTCCATCGTCGCGGACCGTGCCAATGGGCTTCGCATGAAGGTGGCCGCCTATGACCCCTTCCTGTCCGAGAAGCGCGCGGTCGAGCTGGGCGTGGAGAAGCTGGAGCTGGATGCGCTGGTCGCGCGCGCCGACTTCATCACCATCCACGCGCCCTATACCGAGCAGACGAAGAACATCCTGAACCGCGAACGCCTGTTCGCCATGAAGAAGGGCGCGCGGCTGATCAACTGCGCCCGCGGCGGGCTGGTGGATGAGGCGGCGCTGCATGACGCGCTGACCTGCGGCCACCTGGCCGGCGCGGCGCTCGATGTGTTCGAGGTGGAGCCGGCGACCGACAGCCCGCTCTTCGGCCTCGAGAATGTGGTCTGCACCCCGCATCTCGGCGCCGCGACGACCGAGGCGCAGGAGAATGTGGCGCTGCAGGTCGCGGAGCAGATGGCGGATTTCCTGCTGTCCGGCGCGGTCTCCAACGCCATCAACATGCCGTCGGTGACGGCGGAGGAAGCCCCGCGCCTCAAGCCCTATATGGAACTCGCGCGGCTGCTTGGCGCACTCGCCGGGCAGCTCACCGCCTCGGCTGGCGACGAGATCCGCGCGATCCGCGTGGAGTATGAAGGCGCGGTGGCGGAGCTGAACCGCAAGCCGCTGACGGCCGCCGCACTCGCCGGCGTGCTGGCGCCGATGATGGGCGCGGTGAACATGGTCAACGCCCCCGCGCTGGCGAAGGAACGCGGGATCGAGGTGGCGGAGACGGTGCTGGAGCGCAGCGGCGACTACGCCACCCTGCTGCGCGTGACGATCGCGACCGCGTCCTGGACGCGCAGCGTGGCCGGCACGCTGGTGGGCACCGGCAAGCCGCGGCTGGTGGAAGCGAAGGGTATCGCGGTGGAGGCGGAATTCGCCCCGCACATGCTCTACGTCACCAACCTCGACAAGCCGGGCTTCATCGGCCGCTTCGGGACCGCCTTGTCGACAGCAGGGATCAACATCGCGACCTTCCATCTCGGCCGCGATGCGCCGGGGGGCGATGCGATTTGCCTGGTCGGGCTGGATGCGCCGCTGCCCGAGGCAGTGCTGGCCGAGATCCGTGCCCTGCCGCTCGTGACCCGCGCGGTGCCGCTGGCGTTCTAGAGCAATATCCGATCTGACTGAATCAGTCAGATCGGATTTCTTGCTCTAGAAAACATTTAATCTAGAGCAGCTTATGCCCGATCGAGTTGACCCGCGGAGCGGGTCAACTCGATCGGGCGCTGCTCTAGGGTTTGGACCCTAGAGCATTTTCAAGCCAAGCGGGCACGCTTGGCGATTCGAAACATGCGTTAAAACAATCGGCTAGACCCGTTTCGCCGCGACGATCGAGGCGAAACGGGTCTAGAGCCAGCGCCCGATCGGGTGGAATCGCCTCGAGGTTCTGGCAATCGGGCAAAGGTTGCTCTGGCTTCGGTCGTGTCCAGGACAAAAATCCGGCCGGATCTCTCCATCTCGCCTGATGTCGCCCTGGCGCTTGGTCCGCGCAGAAGTTGGAGCGCCCAGGACAGCCTCGTCTTCCCCGCACCCCGGCTGCGTACGACGCCCATAATCTTCGCCAGGAGCGGGGAACAGGGCGATCGAACGCCGTGTGATCAGCTTTCCAGCTCGGAATCCCAGTACAGATAGTCCCGCCAGCTTTCATGCAGGTAGTTGGGCGGGAAGGATCGGCCATTCTCTTGCAATTCCCAAGCCGTCGGCTGCCGGGGCGGCAGGCGGGGAATCATCTGGCAGTCCTTCGGCAGCCGGTTGCCCTTCCGAAGATTGCACGGCCCGCATGCGGCGACGACGTTCTCCCAGGTCGTGCGCCCGCCGCGGCTGCGCGGGATGACATGGTCGAAGGTCAGGTCGTGGGTCTGCTGGGCCTCCCCGCAATACTGGCAGGCGAAGCTGTCGCGCAGGAACACGTTGAACCGCGTGAAGGCCGGGCGGCGGGTCGCGGGGATGAAGTCCTTCAGCGCGATCACGCTCGGCAGCTTCATCGTGAGGCTCGGCGAATGCACCGACGCCTCGTATTCCGACAGCACCGAGACGCGGTCGAGGAAGACGGCCTTCACCGCATCCTGCCAGGACCAGATCGAGAGCGGGAAATAGGAGAGCGGCCGGAAATCCGCGTTCAGCACGAGCGCCGGGTAGGACCGATCGCCGACGAAGGTTCCGCCATCAGGCAAGCGCCACTCCTTTGCCGAGTGGCGATCCCAAGTCCTGGGGTCCTAACAGTCCGCCAAGCCCCAGATACTGTGGCATCGCCGCGTTAGCATGCGCTTCATGCCAGTCGCCGCGCCGCGGCGCAACATGCCCGGCTGGCCTGGGCCCGGCGGGGCGGGCCTTTTCATCGGGACGTCACGCGGGCGAGCCCAGATAGCGCTGGAGCGCCAGCGCGCCGAGCGCCATCCCCGCCTCATCCAGCCCATGGCCGAGGTCCGGCCGGAACACTGCTTCCACCTTCACGCCGGCAGCGGCCAGGGCTGATTCGGCCTCCCGGCTCGCGGCGGCGGGGACGATCTCATCGGCCTCGCCATGCACCAGCAGCACGGGCGGGCGGGGGTGGATCTCGGCGGGCAGCGCCTCTGCGCCCAGCAGCCGGCCGGCATAGGCCAGCAGCACGGCGGGCGGCGGGGCGCGGCGCAGCCCGGCGAACAGCGCCATCATGGCGCCCTGGCTGAAGCCCATCACGGCGACATCGCCCGCCCCGATCCCAAGTCGCGCCGATTCCGCATCCAGGAAGGCGTCGAGATGGCCGGCCGCCACGCGGGCGCCGGCCAGCATCCGGGCGGGCGTGCGGTCACCGACGCTGAACCATTGCCTTCCGTAAGGGGCGATGTCGCAGGGCTCCGGCGCATGCGGGGCGACGAAGGCGGCGTCCGGCACCGCCTGGCCCCAGCCGGGGGCGAGGTCGATCAGGTCATAGCCATCCGCGCCCAGCCCGTGCAGCAGCACCACCAGCTTGCGCGCCTTGCCGCCCGAGGCCGGCCCCCAGCGCGGCCCGTCCAGACGCGTCGTCATGCCCCTTGTTCCTCGTCGCCATTCCCGGTTCCTTGGCTAGATGCCAGCGGATCGGCCGATCGTCACGCGCTTCGCGCCCTCTCCCACCGGGTTCCTCCATCTCGGCCACGCCCATTCGGCGCTGGCGGGGTGGCGGCGGGCCCGCGCGGCGGGGGGGCGGTTCCTGCTGCGGATCGAGGATATCGACCCCACACGCTGCCGGCCGGAGTTCACCGAGGCGATCCTGGAGGATCTGGCCTGGCTGGGCCTGGACTGGGATGGGCCCGTGCGGGTGCAATCGGCGCATCTGGCGGAATATCGCGCCGTGCTGGACGGGCTTGCCGCGCGCGGGCTGCTCTATCCCTGCTTCTGCACCCGCGCCGACATTGCGCGCGAGATCGCGGCCAGCGCCGGCGCGCCGCATCTGGGGCCGATGGGACCGGACGGGCCGCTTTATCCCGGCACCTGCCGCCGTCTCTCGGCGGATGAACGCCAGGCCCGGCTGACGGGGGGAGAGGCGCATGCGCTGCGACTCGATATGGTCCGCGCCCTGGCCTACGTGCCGGCGGGGCTGCGCTTCGCGGAGGAAGGGCAGGGGTGCCTCGCCTGCGATCCGGCGCGGTTCGGGGATGTGGTACTGGCGCGGAAGGACATCCCGGCCAGCTATCATCTGTGTGTTACCCATGACGACGCGCTGCAGGGTGTCACGCTGGTGACGCGCGGAGAGGACCTGAAGCCCGCGACCGACCTGCACCGCCTGTTGCAAGCGCTGATGGGCTGGCCGGCGCCGGCCTATGCCCATCACCGCCTGCTGACGGATGAGGCTGGCCGCCGCTTGGCAAAGCGCGACCGCGCCGCGACGCTGCGCGACCTGCGCGCCTCCGGCGTCAGCCCGGCAGAGGCGCGGGCGCGGGCCGGCTGGCCGGATTAAGTACTCCCCACAAAACCGCTTCGCGGCTTTGCGGGGGCCCCAGGATTTGACCCCGTCCTCGACGGCCGCGCCGCGTTGCCGCGGCCAAGCCGCGGCGCCGCCCGGGCCATCATCGGGGTTTGGATAGGCGCTCTAAGGGGGGCCGTCCGAACCCTCTCCCCCATAAATGGGGGAGAGGGCTATCGGCGTGGGGGGAGAGGGCTATCGGCCCTCGGGGAACCGCGCCTCTCCGCTACCGGATCGCCGTCAGCGTCAGCGTCGCCGCCCCGCCCTGGTCCGTCGGCTGCAGGGACAGCCGCATCCGTGCCGCGGCGGCGGTGGCGGCGAGAAGCGGCAGGGCAACCGCGCGCGGCACCGGCACCGGCTGCTGGCCGGCGAGAAGGTCGGTCAGGCCCGGCGGCCAGGACGCGCCCGGCCCATCCGGCCACACCGCGAAGCCGTTGCCGGGCGTCAGCGCGACACGCAGCGTGCCGCCGCGCGGCATCGCCTCCACCCCCACCAGCATCGCCAGCAGCAAGGGCTGGGCGAGCACAGCTTCGATCAGCATCCCCGGCGGCAGCGCCGAAAGGTCCACCACCGCGCGGCGGCCCAGCGTCAGGCCTTCCGCCAATTGGCCGAGCGCGGCGCTGTCCAGATTCCCACCCGGCCCGCCCACGGCGGCGCGCCAGAAGCGCAGCCGTCGGTCGATGATGCGGGCGGCGTCCACCGCCACCTCCGCCGCGTCGTCGCCGGCTTCCCCCAGCATCTCCAGCGCGCCGGTCAGCGCGCCTGCCGGGCCGCCGAGGTCGTGGCACAGCCGCGTGCAGACCGCCTGCGCCAGGGCAAGCTGGGCCTGGGCTGCCGAGATGGGAGGATCGGCTAATCCATCGGCCATGCGGATATCCCTGCTGCGTCGTCCGGTTACGATCCGGCGTTTCCGTTCATACCCAAGGCTGGTCGGCAATGCGTTAATGCGGGATACGCTGGATGTCGTGAGCAGCGACTTGTTTCCGGGCCAGCGCGTGCGCCTGCCCAGCCGCCCCGATTGGGGCACCGGCCAGGTCCAGTCGGTCGCGGGCGACCGGGTGACGGTCAATTTCGAGAATGCGGGCAAGGTCACGCTGCGCCTGTCCGGCGTCGCGCTGGATGTGCTGGAGGATGGGCCCGGTTGAACCAGTTCCTGATCGAGATCACCGCGCTGCTGTCCGATTGGCGGATGCTGGCGGCGCTGGCGGTAACGGCGGTGGCCGGGCTGATGCGCGGCTATTCGGGCTTCGGGACGGCGATCCTGCTGGCGCCGACCTATTCGCTTCTGTGGGGGCCGCGCATCGGCGTGCCGGTGATGCTGCTGATGGAGCTGTTCGTATCCATGCAGCTGCTGCCGAAGGCGCTGGGCCAGGCGGATCGGCGGGTGATGCTGCCGATCGGCGGGGCGGCGGTGCTGGCGACGCCGCTCGGCGCCTTCATCCTGCTGACCGCCGACCAGGACATGCTGCGCCGGGCCATCGGCGGCTTCGTGCTGGTCTTCGGGCTGCTGCTGATGTCGGGCTGGCGCTACCACGGATCGCGCCCCTTCGCGCTGAATGTGGCGGTGGGGGCGACGGCGGGGCTGCTG
This sequence comes from Roseomonas mucosa, assembly GCA_945878375.1. Classification (GTDB taxonomy): domain Bacteria; phylum Pseudomonadota; class Alphaproteobacteria; order Acetobacterales; family Acetobacteraceae; genus Falsiroseomonas; species Falsiroseomonas mucosa_A. Next base: position 19,458 of record CAMDWG010000002.1, read on the forward strand.
AAGGGGGCAACGGGGGTCAGCGGGCCTCCGGTGATCCTCTATCTGCTAGCGGGGCCCGAGGAAGCGCGGCGGCACCGGGCAAATCTGATCCTGTTCTTCGCCATCGTCTCCGTCATCTCCATCATCCCGCCGGCGCTGGGGGGGCTGATGGGCTGGGCGGTGCTGGCCAAGATGCTGCTGCTGCTGCCGGTGCTGATGCTGTGCGTGCCGGTGGGCGCGCGGATGTTCCATGTGGTGCCGGAACGCTGGTATCGCCGCTTCGCCTTCGGGCTGCTGGTGACGACCGGGACTGTCGTGCTGCTGGCGTGAGGGGGCTTGCGCTGTCTTGCGGAGCTGGTCGTGCCCCCTCCCGGCTTCGCTGCGCTCGGCCACCCTCCCCCGCTTTGCGGGAGAGGGAACGTCAGCGCAGCCCGCTCCCTCTCCCGCGGAGCGGGGGGCAGCGGCACTGCCGCTGCGCCGAAGGCTGGTTGGGGAGGGGGCGCGACCAACCGTCGTCAACTTCGCCTCCGCACCATAACCCCAGGCACTTGCGCTACCGGGGTCGGGTGGACCAAATGCTGGGCTTGAGGAAGGACCGGCGCGGGGTGGCAGCCCCGGAAGGCCGACCGCCCATGCCGGGGGGATACCGCCAGCCATGATCGATCCGTTCGGGCGTACTGTCAGCTATCTCCGGGTCTCGGTCACCGACCGCTGCGACCTGCGCTGCGTCTATTGCATGGCGGAAGACATGACCTTCCTGCCGAAGGCGGAAGTCCTGACGCTCGAGGAACTCGACCGGCTCTGCGGCGCCTTCATCGACCTCGGCGTCGAGAAGATCCGCCTGACGGGTGGCGAGCCGCTGGTGCGGAAGGGCGTGCTCGGCCTGTTCCGCAGCCTCGGCGCAAGGCTCGGCGAAGGCGGGCTGAAGGAGCTGACGGTCACCACCAACGGCACCCAGCTGGTGAAGATGGCCGACGACATCCGCGCGGCCGGCGTGCGGCGGATCAATGTCTCCCTCGACAGCCTGGACCCCGCGACCTTCACCGCGCTCACCCGCTGGGGGAAGATCGATCCGACGCTGGACGGCATCTTCGCCGCCAAGGCCGCGGGGCTCGACGTCAAGATCAACGCGGTGGCCATGAAGGGCGTGAATGAAGGCGAGTTCGACCGGATGATCGCCTGGTGCGGCGAACACGGCTTCGACCTCTGCCTGATCGAGACGATGCCGATGGGCGAGATCGGCGACGACCGCAGCGACCAGTACCTGCCGCTATCCCTGGTCCGCGCCCGGCTGCGGGAGAGCTGGACGCTGGAGGAGACGGACTACAAGACCGGCGGCCCTGCGCGGTACTTCACCGTGAAGGAGACCGGACGGCGGATCGGCTTCATCACGCCGATGACGCATAACTTTTGTGAATCTTGCAACCGCGTGCGCCTGACCTGCACGGGGATGCTGTATATGTGCCTCGGCCAGGACGACAGCGCCGATCTGCGCCGCGTGCTGCGCGACCCGTCTGTGGACCAGGCGGGGCTGCGCGACGCGATCCTGGAAGCGATCGGGCGCAAGCCGAAGGGCCATGACTTCGTCATCGACCGCCGCCGCAAGGCCCCGGCCGTGGCGCGCCACATGAGCGTCACCGGCGGCTGAGCCGGGGACGGGGAGAGGACGCCGGATGCTGCAGGAACTCGCCAGCCAGCTGGCCATCCCCGGGCTGCCGGAGTGGATGGGGCTTGTCGTGCTGGCCGCCCTGGCGCTCGCGGCGCTGGCCTATCTGCTGATGCCCTTCAGCGTCTTCGGCGTGAAGGGAAGGCTGGATGCGATCGAGGCGCGGCTGGATGAGATCCAGGCCGAGATCCGTACCCTCGCGCTGCGCCTCCCCGAACCCCAGCGCGGCCGCCGCGCGGCGGTGGAGGATGATTGGGCCGAGCCGGTCGCCGCGCCGCGCCGTGCGGACCCCGCGCCGGTCCTGCGTGCGACCCCCCCGGTGCCGCCCCCGGCCGCCTGGCCCGATCGCGGCGGCACCCGCGCCGAGCCGCGCGTGGAGTGGCCCAGCGACCGCCGATAGCCCTCAGCCCGCCGGCCGCTGCGGCGGGCGGGACGGGTTCTGGATGCAACTGGCCCTGTCCTGGTAGCAGGCCGCGACGCAAGCGCCGGCCGGCCCCGCGCCGCACTCTGCCGCGCATTGGCGGAAGGCGCTTTCGCAGCGCTGCACGCCCTGGGCCGTCGCGCCGGGCGAAGCCAGGATGGCGAACAGGAACAGCGGGATCACGAGGCGGCGTGGCATGGCATCATCCGGGGTTGTGCGCCTGCCAGGATAGGACAGGCCTGCCGCGCGCGGTGGTCACAAGCCGGAATGGCCCTCGGGACTTGCCGCGCCCTGGCCCGCGATGCTTGATGCGCCACTGCCGGAGAGCGCCATATGCGGGTTGCCGTCATCCAGATGAACCAGGGCTCCGACAAGGCCGCCAATATCGGCCAGGCGCGGCGCCTGATCGAAGCCGCGCTCGCAGCGGACCGGCCGGACATGGTCACCCTGCCCGAGACCTGGACCAACCTCGGCGGCGGGCGCGATGCGCGCATGAGCGCGGCCGAGACCCTGCCCGAGCCGGGCGGGGAGGGTGGGGAGGCCTATGAATTCCTCCGTTCCGTCGCGCGCGCCAACCGCATCCATGTCCATGGCGGCTCCCTGATCGAGAAGGGCGCCGACAAGCTGTTCAACACCTCCCTGGTCTTCGACCCGGAGGGGCGGGAAGTCGCGCGCTACCGCAAGATCCACCTGTTCGACATCACGGGGCCGGACGGCACCGGCTATCGCGAAAGCGCGCTGTATGGCGCGGGCGATGCGCTGGTCTGCGTGGAGGCGGGTGGCGTGAAATGGGGCCTGACCATCTGCTACGACATGCGCTTCGCTGAGCAATTCGTCGCCCTGCGCCAGATGGGGGCGGAGGCGATCCTGGTGCCCTCCAACTTCACGCTGCAGACCGGCAAGGACCATTGGGAAGTGCTGCTGCGCGCCCGCGCGATCGAGACGCAATGCTGGATCGCCGCCGCCGCGTCGCACGGCGCCTATGAGGAACGCGGCGCGACGCGGCAGGTCTATGGCCATTCGCTGATCTGCGACCCCTGGGGGCATGTGGTGGCGAAGTGCAGCGACGGGGTGGGCTTCGCCACCGCCCGCATCGACCCAGCCCTGACGGCGCGTGTGCGGCGGGACATGCCGGTGCTCGAGCATCGCGCGGCGCGGCGCGTGGACGCGCTGGGCGCGGCGCGTCCGGACGCGTCGTGACCACCGCCCCCCGCATCGCTTTCCTTGCCGCGCCCACCGAAGTCGCGCGCGCGGCGCAGGACCGGCTGGCCGCCATCCACGGCGCCGCGCCGCTCGACCGGGCGGATGTCGTCGTCGCGCTCGGCGGCGACGGGATGATGCTGGAAACCCAGCACCGCATGCTCGGCCGCAACCTGCCGGTCTATGGGATGAATTGCGGCTCCGTCGGCTTCCTCATGAACGACTATCGGGAGGAGGGGCTGGCCGAACGCCTGGCCGCCGCGCAGGCCGCGATGCTGCATCCGCTGCGGATGCGCGCCTTCACCGGCGGCGCGACGGTGATGGAGGCACTGGCGATCAACGAGGTCTCCCTGCTGCGGGAGACGCGCCAGGCGGCCAAGATCCGCGTGATGGTGGATGGCAAGACGCGGCTGGCGGAGTTGATCTGCGACGGCATCCTGGTGTCCACCCCGGCCGGCAGCACGGCCTATAACCTGTCGGCGCATGGCCCGATCATCCCGCTCGGCGCCAATCTGCTGCCCTTGACCCCGATCAGCGCCTTCCGTCCCCGCCGCTGGCGCGGCGCCCTGCTGCCGGCCGAGGCAGAGGTGGTGTTCGAGGTGCTGGAGGCCGAAAAGCGCCCCGTCTCCGCCACCGCCGACTACACAGAGGTCCGCGACGTTCGAAGGGTGGAGGTGCGGGAGGACCGGACGGTCAGCCTGACCATGCTGTTCGACCCCGACCACGGCCTGAGCGAGCGGATCATCGCGGAGCAATTCACGGTCTGAGCCAGATGCGACCAGATGGGCGCATCTGGCCGCATGTCCTGATCCAGACACTATCGCCTCATCAGCAGCGCCCGATCGAGTTGACCCGCTCCGCGGGTCGGCTGATCGAGTATAAGCTGCTCTAGATACATTTTTTCTAGAGAAAAAAATCCGATCTGACTAATTCAGGCAGATCGGATATTGCTCTAGCAGGCTGCGGATATTCGGCTGCTCAGATCCGCGAAGGTCTGGTCAGCCGTCGTTGGAGGCAGCGGGTCGGACGATGCGTGCATCGGATTGGAAGACGGGGTTAAGGGGGGGCCGTCTCAGCCGCCCCGCTTCGCCTCTCGCCGGCGGCGGTGCAGGACGAATTCGGTGTAGCCGTTCGGCTGGCTCATGCCTTCGAACACCAGGTCGCAGGCCGCCTTGAAGGCCACGCCGTCGAAGCCGGGCGCCATCGGCACATAGGCCGCATCGCCCGCATTCTGCCGGTCCACCACCGCCGCCATGCGCTTCATCGTCTCCATCACCTGCTCTGTCGAGCAGATGCCGTGGCGCAGCCAGTTGGCGATGTGCTGGGCGGAGATGCGCAGCGTCGCGCGGTCTTCCATCAGCCCGACATTGTTGATGTCCGGCACCTTGGAACAGCCGACGCCCTGGTCCACCCAGCGCACGACATAACCCAGGATGCCCTGGGCGTTGTTGTCGAGTTCGGCCTGCACATCGGCCGGCGCCCAGTTGGTGTTCTCGGCCAGCGGCACCGTCAGGATGTCATCGAGCGCGGCGCGGCGGCCGCCAGCGGCCAGTTCCGCCTGCCGCGCGGCCACATCGACCTCGTGATAATGCAGCGCATGCAGCGTCGCGGCGGTGGGGGAGGGGACCCAGGCCGTGTTCGCGCCCGCCTTCGGATGCGCGACCTTCTGCTGGATCATCGCCGCCATCATGTCGGGCATCGCCCACATGCCCTTGCCGATCTGCGCGCGGCCGCGCAGGCCGCAGGCCAGGCCGACATCGACGTTCCAATCCTCATAGGCCTTGATCCAGGCGAGGCCCTTCATGTCGTTCTTGCGAACCACCGCGCCGGCTTCCATCGAGGTATGGATCTCGTCGCCGGTGCGGTCGAGGAAGCCGGTGTTGATGAACACCACGCGGTCCTTCGCGGCCTTGATGCAGGCCTTGAGGTTCACGGTCGTACGCCGTTCCTCGTCCATGATGCCCATCTTGAGCGTGGCGCGCGTCAGGCCGAGCGCGTCTTCCACCTTGGCGAACAGCGCGTCGGCGGCGGCCACTTCTTCCGGCCCGTGCATCTTGGGCTTCACGATGTAGACGCTGCCCGCGCGGGAATTCAGGCGCTTGCCGCGGATGTCGTGCAGCGCGATCGTCGCGGTGCACATCGCGTCCAGCACCGTCTCCGGCACCTCCGCACCATCGAGCGTCACGGCATCCGTCATCATGTGGTGGCCGACATTGCGGACCAGCATCACCGAACGGCCATGCAGCGTCACCGCGCCGCCGGCAGGGGTCTTCCAGACGCGGTCCGCATTGAGCCGGCGCGTCACCACCTTGCCGCCCTTCTCGAGATCGGCCGTGAGGTCGCCCTTCATCAGGCCGAGCCAGTTCCGATAGACCGCGACCTTGTCCTCGGCATCCACCGCCGCGACGGAATCCTCGCAGTCCTGGATCGTGGTCAGCGCGGCTTCCATGACCAAGTCGGCGATGCCGGCCGGGTCTTCCTTGCCGATCGCGCTGGTGCGGTCGATGCGGATTTCAATGTGCAGGCCGTGATTGACCAGCAGCACCGCCTCCGGCGCCCAGGGCTCGCCCTGGAAGCCGACGCATTGGCCGGGCCGCGCGAGGCCCACCTTGCGCCCATCGGCCAGCGCGACGGACAGCGTACCGGCCTCGATCGCATAGCCGGTGGCATCGGTGTGGGACACGCCGCCGGCGAGCGGGGCGGCCTTGTCCAGCACGGCGCGGGCGAAGGCGATCACCTTGGCGCCGCGGGCCGGGTTGTAGCCGCGGCCGCGTTCGGCGCCGTCCGTCTCTGGGAGAGCGTCGGTGCCATAGAGCGCGTCATACAGGCTGCCCCAGCGGGCATTCGCGGCATTCAGCGCGTAGCGGGCGTTGGAGACGGGAACGACCAGCTGCGGGCCGGCCATCTGGGCGATCTCGGCATCCACATCGGTGGTGCCGACCTGGAAATCCGCGGGCTCCGGCGCGAGGTAGCCGATCTCCGCCAGGAAGGCCTTGTAGGCTGGCAGATCCACCGGGCGTGCGGGGTTGGCGCGGTGCCAGGCATCGATCCGGGCTTGCAGCGCGTCGCGCTTGGACAGCAATTCCGCGTTGCGCGGCGCCCAGTCGCGCAGGATGGCTTCCAGCGCGGGCCAGAAGCGCGCGGCGTCCACGCCGCTGCCCGGCAGGGCCTCGTTCTCGATGAAGTCGTGCAAGCCGGCCGCCACGCCAAGGCCGCCGATCCGGACCGTTCCTGCCACCGTGCCGTACTCCCTGTCTGGCCCTGTCTGGCCGGCCACCCGCGAGGTCGAAGTTCCACAATGGGAAGGCCGACGAAGGCCGCCGGGTTTGGGGTCTATCGCGGCCGGAGGCAAGGGGGCGGGCCTGGAGCCAGTCGCCAGCGGCCCGACCCGCACCGCGGCAGCGTTGCCTTAGGGTGACACTGTGCAGCGCAGTGTCGTTTGCGGGCCACACCGGACTTCATCAACCGGCGATAGATCAGTAGGGTCCGACATTCCCCAGGGTCGATACCTTCCGTGAGCCCAACTGCCCTGAGCCCTTCCAAGCCTGGCGCGGCCGCCGCCGCCGTGGCCGATCCGCGCCCCGATGACGGCGCGACGCGGCGCATGGCACCCGTCCAGCCCCGCACCATGGTGGACCAGGCCGCAGAAGCCATCGTCGCCGCCGCCACAAGCGGCGCCTTCCTGCCCGGCGCCCGGCTGGTCGAGGCGGAGATCGCCCGCGACCTCGGCATCAGCCGCGTCCCCGTGCGGGAAGCGCTGCGGCTGCTCGAAAGCCAGGGCATCGTCGTCAGCACCCCCTACAAGGGCATGCGGCTGATGCAGGTGACCAACCAGGGCGTCGCGGAACTGACCCGCGTGCGAACCGCCCTGGAATCGCTCGCGGTGCGAGAGATCGTAGCGGCGGGCGGCGGCGAGGCGCGGCTGGCGGCCGCGCGTCGCGCGGCTGCGGTGCATGAGGCGCAGCTCGCTGGCGGCGACCTTGCTGCCATTATCGGCGCGGATGTGGTGTTCCATGGCGAGCTTTGCCGCGCCTCGGGCAATGCCGTGCTGCATGCGCTGTGGTCCAGCCTGGCGCGGCAATTGGCGGTCGTCTGGGGGCTTGGCCAAGGCGCGCTGCGGGGCGAGGATTTGGTCGCCGAGCATCACAGGCTGCTCGATCACCTGGCCAAGGGTGACGCCCCTGGCGCCCTGACCGCGCTCGAGGGCCATTTGGCCTGGCAGGAGATGTTCGACTTCGAGGACGCCATCGAGGCCCGCAAGCGCGCCGGGCGGTAACGCCCGCCCGGTCTTGCCCACCTGCGCGAGCCGGCCGATCCTTCCCCGACAGAAGGATCGCCCCCATGCCGCTCGGCTATGACCCGCCCCCGCATACCACCCAGCATTGGCAGGTGACGAAGCCCGCTGCGCGCGGCCGCCGCGGTATGGTGGCCAGCCAGTCCCGGGCCGCCGCAGAGGCCGGCATCGCCATTCTCGAAGCGGGCGGCAACGCGGCGGACGCCGCCGCCGGCATGGCCTTCGCGCTGGCCGCGATGGAGCCCTGGAATTCGGGCCTGGGCGGCATCGGCTTCGCACTGGTCGCCGGGCCGGGAATGGCGGCGCAGACCCTTGATTTCGGCCCGGTCTCGCCCGGGCGGCTCGACCCCTCGCAGTTCCCGATGACGGGGCGGATGAAGCAGGATCTGTTCTCCTGGCCCGAGGTGGAGGGCGACCGGAACATCCATGGGCCGCTATCCTTCGTCGTCCCGTCTTCCGTCGCGGGCTATGCCGCGCTGCATGAGGCGCATGGCAGGCTACCGGCGGCGGATGTGCTGGCCCCTGCCATCGCGCTGGCCCGGCGCGGCCTGCCGCAGGATTGGTACACGACGCTGAAGGTGGCCAATGCCGCCTCCACCCTACGGCTGTATCCCGAATCGGCCCGCATCTACCTGCCGAACGGGCTGCCGCCGGTCGCCCCCTATCAGGGCAGCCCCGGCTTCTTCCGCCTGGGCGCGCTGGCCGAGACGCTGGAACGCCTCGCCCGCGCGGGCCTGCGGGACTTCTATGAAGGAGAGGTCGCGCAGGCCATCGCTGCGGATGTCGCGGAGATGGGCGGCGTGCTCTCGGCCGAAGACCTTGCCTTGTGCCGGGCGCGCTTCCTGCCGGCGGTCTCGGTGCCCTGGCGCGGGCGGACGCTCCATCTCTCGGCCGGGTTGACCGCCGCGCCCACCTTCCGCCGTGTCCTGGCGCTGATGGAGGATGCGGATTGGTCGGGCGCCGCGCCCTCCACCCCCTGGCACCTGCATTTCGCGCGCGCGATGCAGACGGCCTATGCCGAACGGCTGGCGGGCCTCGGCGATGCAGAGCCGAAGGGATCGGATAGCTGCACCACCCACCTGACCGTCTGCGACGCGGATGGGATGATGGTGGCGATGACGACGACGCTGCTGTCGTCGATGGGCAGCCGCGTGGTGCTGCCGCGCTCCGGCGTGCTGATGAACAATGGCGTGATGTGGTTCGATCCGCGTCCCGGCACGCCGAACGCCATCGGGCCGGGCAAGCGGCCGCTGACCAACATGTCGCCGGTGATCGCGACGGATGCGGCGGGGGTGCCGGCGATGGCGCTCGGCGCGTCTGGCGGGCGGCGCATCCTGGCCGCCGTGTTCCAGATGCTGGCGCTGACCGCCGGCTTCGGCATGGACCCGGACGCGGCGGCGCATCACCCGCGGCTGGATGTCTCGGGGCCGGAGGGCGCGACGGCGGATCGCCGCCTGCCGGCGGCGACGCTGGACGGGCTGGCCGCGATGGGGCCGCTGGAGGTCGTGGAGCATGCCGTGCTGCCGGTGAACTTCGCCTGCCCGAACCTGATCGCCATTGGCCCGGATGGCCTTCGGACAGGGGTGAGCGACGCGATGTCGCCCTGGTCGGCCGCACTCGCCCAGTAGCGGGCCGGCGCCAGCGGAGGTCAGCGGCGGCTTATGGTACGGCGGCACGATGCTTGCTGACTGACGGGGCAGGGAGCGTATCCGCCCGCCTGCCTCAGGCTGACTGCCTGCGGCGCGAGCAGGCTGCGCACCTTGTGACCTTCAGGAGCGCATCCATGCTGAACCGCCGTCACCTTCTTGGGCTCGCCGCCGCCGGCGCGCTGGCCAAGCCTTCGCTCTCGCTCGCCCAGGGCGCCTGGCCCAACCGCTCGATCCGGCTCGTCGCCCAGTTCCCGCCGGGCGGGCTGGTGGACACGGTCGCGCGCCTGATGGCGCCGCAGTTCGCCGCGGCGCTCGGCCAGTCGGTGGTGGTCGAGAACCGCGCCGGGGCCGGTGGGCTGATCGGGACGGATGTGGTCGCGAAGGCGCCGGCCGATGGCTACACGCTGCTGGTCAGCCATGCCTCGGTGCATGTCTATGCCGCCGCGACGCGGGCCACGATGCCCTTCGATCCGATCGGCGACTTCACGCACATGGTGCAGCTGGTCGAGGCGCCGAACATCATTCTCGTCCGCGCCAATTCGCCCTTCCAGACGCTCGACCAGCTGGTGACGGCGGCGCGGACGCGCCCGGTCCGCTACGGGTCGTCGGGCATCGGCTCGGCGCCGCACCTGCTCGGCGCGATGCTGTCGGCGGAGGCGCGGGCGCCGAACCTCGACCACATCCCCTATGCCGGCAGCGCGCCGGCGATGCAGGACCTGCTGGCCGGCAACATCGAATCCATGGTGGACCCCATCACCACCAATGTGCAGCAGATGCGCGACGGATCGCTGCGTGCGCTCGCGGTGTCGTCGCCGCAGCGCCTCGCGGCCTTCCCGAACGTGCCGACCTTCGCGGAGCTGGGCTATGCGAAGCTGACCTCCGCCCAATGGCTGGGGCTTTCCGCGCCGAAGGGCCTGCCGGCGCCGATGGTGGAGCGGCTGACCGCGCTGGCGCCACAGATCCTGGCCCGGCCGGAGCTGATGGCGCGCTTCACGGATATCCAGACCGTGCCGCGCAACCCGCCGCCGACCGGCGCGGCCTTCGTGCAGATCATGCGCGAGGAAATCACCGCCTGGACCGCGGTGGCCCGCCAGTTCAACATCACCGTGAGCTGAGATTACTTCGAGCCTTCCTTCAGTCGGGCGGAACCTCCTCGCGGTTCCGCCCGGCCCGACAGCCGCCGCTGCGGGACGGTGAACGCCGCTTCCCCGCTGGACATGCGGCGAAATGCAGAATAATCGCGTATTCGTATCGTGTGGCGGTGTAACTGGTGGCTACCTTCAGGCACGACCCGTCCGCGCGGCGCCCGGCCCGGCATGGGGCCGCACAGGGCCAAGCACTCCAGACCGAACGGAAGGCGTGTGACGATGCCAGACAACCACGGCCCGCTCCTGCCGCCAGGCGCGATGCGGGAGGACGGTAGCGTCGACGTCGCGAAGCTGATCGCCGCCTTCGACAATGCCGGCCACGCGAGCCGCGCCGACCGCTACTTCGCTCGCACCGATTTTGCTACCCTAGGCCTTTCGAAGCCGTGGGGTTCGCCCAAGCAGGCGGACCATGAAGTGGGCAGATTTCGGGCCGCCCTCCAGTTGATGGACCTGTTTCCTGCCGCGCAGGTGGTGGATTTCGGCTGCGGTCTCGGCTGGATCTCGCGCGCGCTGGCCCGCATGAACTTCCGGGTTTTTGCCTGCGACGTCGCGCCGACCGCGCTCCGGATCGCGGAGGCATTCACCATAGGCCGCGAGCCCGACATCGCCCCGCGTATCACCTGGCATCTGCTCGATGGCCCGCGCATCCCGCTGCCCGATGCTTCGATCGACCGCATCATCTGCTTCGATGCACTGCATCATGTGCCGGCGCCGGCACCGGTGCTGGCCGAGATGGCGCGCGTGCTGTGCGAAGGCGGGATCGCCGTCTTCGTCGAACCCGGTGATCGTCACAGTATGTCGAAGGATAGCCAATTAGAGATGCGCGAATTCGGCGTCATCGAGAACGACATCGACATTGCTGAGCTTATCCGCATCGCGGACGATAGCGGTTTACTACCCGGACACGCCGTGTTGCACCCCTGGCGTTTGCCGACAATGCCGCTTTTCGACTTCCCGGCTCAGGTCGAGCGGGTCCGCGCTCGCCGCGCGCCGGATGCGACGCTGGTGCGGGATGTGTTCAGTTGTATCGATCCCTCGATCGACGGCATGCGGATGTTCTCTCTCATGCGACCGGGGTCGAGCCGGCACGATTCGCGTCGCCTTCGCCCGGCGGGGTCGGACGGCCAGGCGGCCCCTGGCCGGATCGAAGTGGCGCGGATCGGGACGACGCCAAAGGGCCTCGCGTTAGAACTGACGGTGCATAACCTCGGCCCGTATCGCTGGATCACGGACGAGGATAGGCCGGGCGTAGTCCGCCTCGGTGTTCAATGGCGCGATGCTGAGGGAACGCTGCATCGCGACTGGCAGCGCGTCACCGTTCCAGTCGAAGCCTCGGAGCCGGGCGGCAGCGCACAGATGAAGGTCGTGCTTCAGCCACCGCAGGGATGCCGAGCCCTGGTGTTCGATTTGGTGGCCGAGCACGTCACATGGTTCGAGACGCCGATCCAGATCAAGTTCGCCTGACCGCCCAAGCCCGGGCAAACCGCCCTTCGGGGTTTCCCCGGCACGCGCCGGGCGTCATTCTGGCGGCCTCGCAGCGTCGCCGGAAACCTCGCATGACCCCCCCCACCGATCCCGCGCTGATGAGCGCCGAGCAACTGCTCGCGCTCTATGAACGCCGCGCCTTGTCGCCGGTCGAGGCGCTGAAGGCGGTGATGGAGCGGGTCGCGCGCTACAATCCCTGGGTCAACGCCTTCGCCGCCATGAACCCGCAGGCGCTTCGCACCGCCGGGGAGAGCGAGGCGCGCTGGATGGCCGGCCGGCCGATCGGGGCGCTGGATGGCGTGCCGACGACGGTGAAGGACATCATGCATCTGTCCGGCTTCCCGACCCGCCGGGGCAGCCGCACCACGCCCGCGACCCCGGTGACGGAAGACGCGCCTTCCGTCACCGGCCTGAAGGCCGAGGGCGCGGTGATCATCGGCAAGACCACCACCACCGAATTCGGCTGGAAGACCCCCGGCGACTGCCCGCTGCACGGCATCACCCGCAACCCCTGGAACCCGCAGCGCACCCCGGGCGGCAGTTCGAGCGGGGCGGGGGCCGCGGGGGCGGCCTGCTTCGGCCCTCTGCATGTGGGCACCGATGCCGGGGGCTCCATACGTATCCCCGCCGCCTATTGCGGGCTGGTCGGCGTGAAGCCGAGCTATGGGCGCATCCCGCAATGGCCGCATGGCGCCTTCTCGACCGTCGCGGTGGCGGGGCCGATGACGCGCACGATGCGCGATGCGGCGCTGATGTTCTCGGCCATGGCGCGGCACGATCTGCGCGACCCCATCTCCCTGCCCGATGATCCGCGCGACTGGCGCGCAGGCATCGAGGATGGGGTGAAGGGCCTGCGCGTCGCCATCGTCCGCAGCTTCGGCTTCGCCCCGCCGCTGGATGCGGAAGGCGAGGCCGCGCTGCGGGTCGCCGCCACCTTGCTGCTGGAAGCCGGCGCGACGGTGGAGGAAGCGGACCCCGAGATGCCCGATGCGCGGGCCGTCTTCTCCCGCGTCTGGGGGGTGGCGATGGCGCGGCTGTGGGACCAGACGCCCGAGGACAAGCGCCCGCTGCTCGATGCCGGGATCGGAGAGGTCGCCCGCCAGATGGGCGGGATGTCGGCGGCAGATTTCCTGGCCGCCGACATGATGCGGATGGAATGCGCGCATGCCATGGCGCGCTTCCACCAGCGCTACGACCTGATCCTGACCGCCGCCACGCCGACCGCCGCCTTCGATGCGGACCAGCCCACGATCAAGCCGGTGGAATCGCTCTGGCGCGACTGGGCGCCCTGGACCTTCGCCTTCAACCTGTCCCGTCAGCCCGCCATCAGCGTGCCCATCGGGCTGGATGAGGCGGGGATGCCGCGCGCGGTGCAGGTGGCCGCCGCGCTCTATCGCGACGACCTCGCCTTCCGCGCCGCCCGCGCGCTGGAACGCGGCGCCAGCCTGCCCCTGGCCAATCCGGCCGAAACCGGGCAGATGCGCCCCGCACAGGGTCAGACCATCAACTAGGGGATCACGCCATGCGGCTGGTGACGTTCACGCGCGAGGGCAGGGTGCAGCAGGAACTCGGCGCGCTCGCGGCCGATGGGTCGGTGCTCGACCTGGCGGCGGCGGAGCCGATGCTGAAGGGCCAGACCATGGTGGACCTGGCCGGGGCCGAGCCTGCGATGCTCGACCGGCTGCGCGCCGCGCTGGCGCGCTCGCCGAAGGTCGATGGCGCGAAGCTTTGCGCGCCGATCCCCCGGCCGCCGAAGAACGTCTTCTGCGTGGGCAAGAACTACCACGAGCATGCGAAGGAATTCGCCGGCTCCGGCTTCGATGGCGGCGCGAAGGATGTGGTGCCGCCCTTCCCGGTGGTGTTCTCGAAGCCGCACACATCGATCATCGCGAACGGGGAGCCGATCCTCGGCCATCTCGATCCGACAGGCGGCGTCGATTACGAAGGCGAGCTGGCTGTCATCATCGGCCAGGGTGGCGGCCGGGGCATCGCCAAGGCGGACGCGCTGAAGCATGTCTTCGGCTACACCATCGTCAACGATGTCACGGCGCGTCACATGCAGAAGCGCCACAGCCAGTGGATCCTGGGCAAGGGGCTCGACAGCTTCTGCCCGATGGGCCCTGCGATCCTGACGGCGGATGAGGTGCCGGACCCGACCAAGCTGGTGCTGACCACCTGGGTCAATGGCGAGCAGCGCCAGAAGGCCGTGGTCGCCGACCTGATCTTCGACATCCCGACGCTGATCGAGGCGATCAGCGCCGTCATCACGCTCGAGCCCGGCGATGTGATCGCCACCGGCACGCCGGTGGGCGTCGGCATCGGCTTCTCGCCGCCGAAGTTCCTGGCTTCCGGCGATGTCATCCGGATCGAGGTCAGCGGCATCGGCGTGCTGGAAAACCCGGTCGCCTGATCTCGCCCCGGCCGGGGCGGGGAGAACCAACGCGGCCCAGACCGCGCAACGAAGACGAGAGAGAAACGACGATGCATCGCAGGACCCTGCTCGGCGCCGCCGCGCTGACCCCCTTCGCCGCGCAGGCGCAGGGCACCGACTTCCCGAGCCGCCCCATCACGATGTTGGTGCCCTTCCCGCCGGGCGGGCAGGCGGACCTCGCCGCGCGCCCGACCGCGGCGGCGATGGAGCGCGTCCTGCGCCAGCCGGTCGTGGTGCAGAATCGTGGCGGCGCGGCGGGCGCCATCGGCAACGGCTTCGTCGCGCGCAGCGCGCCGGATGGCTACACGCTGCTGATGGCGCTGTCCTCGCTGGCCGTGATCCCGGAAGCCGAGCGCCTGTTCGGCCGCACACCGCCCTACACCGCCGACCAGTTGCAGCCGATCGCGCTGGTGAATGCGGATCCCACCATGCTCGCCGTGCCGGCCTCGGCGCCCTGGCGGACGATGGATGAGTTCATCGCCGCCGCGCGCGCCAATCCCGGCAGCATTCCCTATGGCTCCTCCGGGACCTACGGCACGCTGCATGTGGCGATGGAGATGCTGGCCGCGAGCGCCGGCATCCGGCTGCTGCATGTGCCCTTCACCGGGGCTGGGCCGGCGATCACGGCGCTGCTGGGCGGCCAGATCCAGGCGATGGCCTCGGCGCCCGGCACGCTGACGCAGCATGCCCGCGACGGCCGCATCCGCGTGCTGGGCTGCTGGGGGCGGGACCGGGTTGCGGCCTTCCCCGATGTGCCGACCTTCATGGAGCGCGGCTTCCGGGATGTGGAATTCTACATCTGGGCCGGGCTCTTCGCCCCCGCCGCGACGCCTGCCCCGGTGGTGACGCGGCTGCGCGATGCGGTGCGCCAGTCCGTCCAGGACCCTGACCTGGTGCGCGCCTTCACGGCGGCGGGCGCGCCGGTCACCTACCTCGACGCGCCGGAGTTCGCGCGCTTCTTCGCCGATGACAGCGCCAGGCTGGTCGCGGCGGTGCGGAAGATCGGCCGAGTGGAATAGGCCTTGCGGCCGGCGGGCGCTCCCGCCGGCCCTTCCCGCCGGGACAGGGCGGTGGCAGCCTGCCACGCATGAACGACCGATCCCCGACCCAGACCGAAACCGCCATCATCGCCTGGCTCGACACCCAGCGCGACGCCATGGTCGCCGCGCTGCGGGAGATGGTGGACACCGATGGCGGCAGCTACGACAAGGCCGGCGTCGATAAGGTGGGCGCGCAGATCGCGCGCTTCCTGTCCGGCCACGGCATCGCGGTTGGGACTATCCCCGGCGCCCGCTTCGGCGATTGTGTGCGTGCAACGCTCGGCCCCGCGGCCGCGCCCGGCGGTGGCAATGCGCGCCCGAACATCGTGCTGATGGGCCATCGCGACACCGTCTTCCCCAAGGGCGAGCCAGAGCGCCGGCCCTTCACCATCGACGGCGCCCGCGCCTTCGGCCCGGGTGTGGCCGATATGAAGGCCGGCCTCGTGATGAACATGTTCCTCCTGGCCGCCTTCGCCCGCTTCGGCGGCGCGCCCGGCCCGCTGGTGGGGCTGTTCACCGGGGATGAGGAGATCGGCTCCCCCGAAGGCCGCGCGGTGATCGAGGCGGAGGCGAAGGCCGCCCGCGTGGTGCTCAATTCAGAGCCTGGCCGCCCCACCGGCGGCATCGTGACGGGCCGCAAGGGCGGCGTGTTCATGCTGATGGAGATCACCGGCAAGGCCGCCCATTCGGGCGGCAATTTCGAACAGGGGATCAGCGCCATCGGCGAGCTGGCCCAGAAGATCACCGCGATCCATGCGCTGACCGACCTCGGGCGCGGGATCACGCTGAATGTCGGGCTCGTCTCCGGCGGGCAGAGCGTGAACACGGTGGCGCCGCACGCCTCCGGCGAGATCGACCTTCGCTACGTCGCCCCCGCCGACCGCGACGAGGTGGTGGCGGTCATCGAGGCGATCGTGGCGCGCAGCTTCATCCCCGGCACCACCGCGCGGCTGACCATCAAGGGCGAATTCCTGCCGCTGACCCAGTCCGAGGCCTCTGGCCGCCTGTTCGACCTGTATCGTGCGGCGGCGGAGGACAGCGGCTTCGCGACCGCGGGCGAATTCTCCGGCGGCTGCGCCGATTCCGGCTTCACCGCCGCGATGGGCGCGCCGACGCTCTGCGCCGTCGGGCCGGTGGGCGGCAAGGCGCACAGCCCGGATGAGTATCTGGAACTCGACAGCCTGGTGCCGCGCGCGCAGGCGCTGGCGCGCGCCATCCTCCGCCTCGACGAAGCCGGGATCTGACGCGCATGACAGCAGCTCCAGCCGCCACGCCGCCCTGGACCATCCTGCGTCCGCATCGCATCCGCTGGGCGGAATGCGACCTCTATGGCCATGTGAACCACGCGGCCTACCTCACGCTGTTCGAGGATATGCGGATCGCGCATTGGGAAGCGCTGACGGGCCTGCCCGTCTCCCCCGACCGCCCCGGCCCGGTCGTCGCGCAGATCGAGGCGCGGTATCTCCGCGCCGCCGGCTTCGGGGATGAGGTGACGCTGGCCATCCGCCCCGTCAGCTTCCGCCGCACCTCCCTCGTGCACGATTACGCGATGCTGAAGGATGGCGAGCCCTGTTGCACCGCGCGGATCGTGCTGGTGGTGACGCGCCAGGATAGCGGGGAGAAGGTGCCGCTCTGGCCCGAGTTGCGCGAAAGGCTGAAGGCCGAAGGCGCGGTGGAAGGGTAGGGGGGCGACCGTTACCCGTCCGCCCGCCGCATGGACGCAAGCCGCCTGCTGCGCGAAGCTGCCTGTCATGATCCCGACCCGCCCCTATCGCCTTCTGGTCAACCGCCGCCACGGCACGCCCGGCATTGTCGTGCTGCCCGATGGCGGCTTCCGCCGTGCGCGGGCGGAGATCACCGCCTGGCCGGGCTATGCGCCCACCCCGCTGGTCGCGCTGGAGGATGTGGCGAAGGCCGCGCGCGTCGCGTCCGTGCATTACAAGGACGAGGGCGGGCGCTTCGGCCTCGGCTCCTTCAAGGCGCTTGGCGGCGCCTATGCGGTGCAGAAGCTGCTGACCGGGGAACTCGCGCGGCGCAGCGTCGTGCCCAACGCCGCCGCCGCCGAACTCGAATCGGGTGTCCACGCAGAGGCGACGCGCGCCATCACCGTCACCTGCGCGACGGATGGCAATCATGGCCGCTCCGTCGCCTGGGGCGCGCAGCGTTTTCACGCGCGCTGCGTGATCTATGTGCATGAGACCGTCAGCCAGGGCCGGCGTGACGCCATCGCACGCTATGGCGCGGAGATCCGCGTGGTCCCCGGCACCTATGACGACGCGGTCCGCGCCTGCGCCCGCGATGCGGAGCGGGAGGGCTGGTTCGTCGTCTCCGACACCTCCTGGGAAGGCTATACGGAGGTTCCCCGCGACGTGATGCAGGGCTACCGCCTGATGGCGGAGGAGGCGGCCGCGCAGCTGGATGCGGCGCCGACCCATGCCTTTGTGCCCGGCGGCGTCGGGGGCGTCGCGGCGGCCGTCTCCGTCCAGCTCCGCGCGCGCTATGGCAGCGCACCGAAGCTGGTGGTCGCGGAGCCCGACAAGGCCGCCTGCCTGCTGGCCTCCGCCGAGGCGGGGGAGCCTGTGGCGGTGGGGGGTGATCTGGACACGCTGATGGCCGGGCTCGCCTGCGGCGAGCCGAGCCTGCTGGCGTGGCAGGAACTGGAACGCGCGGCCTTCGCCTTCATGGCGGTGGGGGATGACAGCGCGGTGGATGCGATGCGCCTTCTCGCGCGCCGCACGCCCCCGGTCGTGGCGGGTGAGAGCGCGGTGGCGGGTCTTGCGGCGCTGCTGCTGGCGGCGCGCGATCCGGCCTCCCGCGCCATGCTTGGGCTGGATGAGGGCAGCCGCGTGCTGCTGTTCGGCACCGAGGGCGCGACCGATCCGGAGACCTATGCGCGGCTGGTCGGCGGCGCCTGAAGGCCCGCGTCCCGCACGCAAGATTGACTCTTGGCCATTCGCTGCCCATCCACTCGGGCAGTCCATGCGAAGGGCCGGATAGCGGCCCAAGGGAGATCACGTCGATGAGCAGCTTCAGCCGCCGCCATGCCATGGCCCTCGGGGCCGGTGCGCTTGCCGCGCCCATGCTCGGGCTCCGTTCCGCCACGGCGCAGGGGACCTGGCCGAGCCAGCCGGTGCGGATGGTGGTTCCCTTCGCCGCCGGCGGCCCGACCGACATCCCCGCCCGCCTGATCGCGGAGGAGATGTCGAAGGTCCTGCCGCACCGGGTGGTGGTGGAGAACCGCACCGGGTCCGGCGTGGTCATCGGTACCGATCTGGTTTCGAAGGGGCCGCAGGACGGCTCCGTTGTCCTCTACACCACGGTTGCCCATGCGGTGCTGCGCCCGATGTTCGCCCGCTTGCCCTTCGACCCGATCGCGGATTTCACGCCCGTCGCGCTGGTCGGCCAGGTGCCGGTGATCCTGCTGGTCAACAACAACTTCCCCGCCCGGAACATCCAGGAATTCGTCCAACTGCTGCGCGATAATCCGGGGCGGTTCGACTATGCCTCCTCGGGCAACGGCGGCGCGGTGCATCTGGCGACCGAGTTGTTCATGTATCAGGCGGGTGGGCTGCGGGTGAACCACATCCCCTTCCGCGGCTCCTCCGCCGCGCTGCCGGAAATTCTCGCGGGCCGCATCCCGATGATCTTCGACATCGCCGCTTCCGCGCTGCCCTATGCGCGCTCTGGCGAGTTGCGCGCGCTCGGCATCTCGACGAAGGAGCGCTCGCCGCTGGCGCCGAACATCCCGACCATCGCGGAGCAGGGCGTGCCGAACTACGAGGCCTATACCTGGCACATGGTTCTGGTGCGCTCCGGCACGCCGCAGCCGGTGGTGGATGCCATCAACCGCGCCGTGAATGCGGCGATCAACCTGCCGGCGGTGCAGGGGCGTCTGACCGGGCTTGCGATGCAGGTGGTGCGCGGCAGCACGCCGGCTTCGGCCGCGGCCTATCTCCGCAGCGAGACCGACACCTGGGATCCGGTCGTGCGCGCCGCGGGCATCCGGGCGAACTGATCTGTTCGGCCCTCGTCCCCTGCGGGGGACGAGGGCCGGGGCGGGCAGCCGGGGCGGGCAGGGGATTATCCCCCGAGCCGCCCCGCGGCTTCCGCCACCGCCGTCTCGGCGGGGTGGACCACCACTTGGCGCAGGGCGGCCGACGCACCCGCCGTCGTGGCCTGCCATTGGCACAGCAGCGGCCGCGCCCGCTGGTTCTGGCCGCGCTCATCGAAGCGTGCGCCCCAACCGGTGGCCGTCGTGCCCTCGGCCAGGTCGAGTGCCAGAACGGCGGCCCGGATCCGGTCCTTGTCCAAACCGCCCGCACGGTGCATCGCATCCAGGAACAGCTTCGCGCCGACATGGGCCGCCAACCCGTGGCCCGAACGCGGCTCCGCCCCGTAGCGGCGCAGATAGGCATCCGCGAAGGCGCGGGCGCCAGGCGCGTGGCGCTCATTCACCGCGAATGGGGTGAGGTCCGCGCTCATCGCGCCGGAGAAGGCCGCGCCCAGGCTGCGCGCAGTGTCCGTCAGCCCGTAGCCGCCGGCCGTGCCCACCACCATCCGCGGCCACCAGCCCGCGTCGCGGAAGGCGCGGAACAACAGCAACTCATCGCCCGGCGCGCCGGTGTGCAGCACCACCCCGGCCTCCAGCCCGCGCAGCCTTTGCACCAGCGCGTTGAGGTCGGCCGCGCGCGACGCATAGGCCACGCGTTCCACCAGCGTCAGCCCGCGCTGCCGCGCCAGGGTTTCCTGCGCCGCGCCGACGGATACGCCACCCGGCGCTTCCTCATGCGCGATGGCGATCCGCAGGCTGTCCGCGGGGCGGCCGAGCGCCGGGGCGATGACCGCCGCAACACCCTCGACTGCCACGGCCGCGAAATCCGCCGCGCGGGGCGCGGCGCGGAACATCCAGCGGAAGCCGCGATCCATCATCCCGTCGCCGATGGCGCCCAGTTCGAACCAGGGCACGCCGGCGGCCTCCGCCACCTGGCTGCCCGGCAGCGCGACGGCGGAGGAGACGCTGCCGAAGATCGCCGCGACGCGGTCCTGGCCGGCCACCAGCCGCCTCGTCTCGGCGGCGGCCGCGACCTCATCCGGCGCATCGGCCCGGACCAGGCGCAGCGGGCGGCCGAGCACGCCGCCACCTGCGTTGCGCTCCTCCACCGCCAGTTCCACGCCGCGGAAGCTTTCATCGCCGAGCAGGGCGAGCGGGCCGGAGAGCGGGAAGATCGCGCCCAGGCGCAGCTCCGCCGGCGCCTGGGCCAGCGCCGGCCGTGCGATCGCGGCGGCGAAGGCGGCCGCGCCTAGCTGCCGCCGGCCGAGGCCCGATCTCCCGCGCGGGATGAACTCCATCCGCGCCGTTCTCCCGCCGAGGTTCGTCGCTACGTTTCGCACGCGCCGCGCCGCTTGCAACCCCGTCCGCGTGTTATCCGCATGATGAATGCGCGGGCGGGATGGCTTGACGCATGGGGCGGGCCCATGATCCCTCGCCCCGCCCAGAAGGATCGAGACACATGACGGCGCTTCCGCAGGAGATGACCTTCATCGCGCATGGCAGCGGCGGCGGGCCGGAGGTGCTGGTGCCGGCGCGCGGAAAGCTGCCCACCCCCCAGGCCGATGAGGTGCTGATTCGCGCGCTCGCCGTCGGCGTGAACCGCCCCGATGTCGCCCAGCGCAGCGGCAGCTACCCGCCGCCGCCCGGCGCGTCCCCCATCATCGGCCTGGAATGCGCGGGCGAAGTGGTGGCGGTGGGCGCTTCGGTCGCGCGCTGGAAGATCGGCGACCATGTGGCCGCGCTGACCAATGGCGGCGCCTATGCCGAGTATGTCACGGCGCCGGAGGCGCAGACCCTGCCCTGGCCGAAGGGCCATGATGCCATCCGCGCCGCCGCGCTGCCCGAGACCTATTTCACGGTCTGGGCCAACCTGTTCGGCCATGGCCGCCTCGCGG
This sequence comes from Roseomonas mucosa, assembly GCA_945878375.1. Taxonomy (GTDB): domain Bacteria; phylum Pseudomonadota; class Alphaproteobacteria; order Acetobacterales; family Acetobacteraceae; genus Falsiroseomonas; species Falsiroseomonas mucosa_A. The sequence goes on from CAMDWG010000002.1 coordinate 40,717, forward strand.
CCGGGGAGAGCGTGCTGATCCATGGCGGCACCAGCGGCATCGGCGTGACCGCGATCCAACTCGCGAAGGCCTTCGGCGCGACGGTCTATGCCACGGCCGGCAGCGCGGAGAAGGTCGCCGCCTGCCTCGAACTCGGCGCCGATGCGGCGATCGACTACCGCGCGCAGGATTTCGTCGATGAGGTGAAGAAGCTCACCGGCGGCAAGGGTGTCGATGTCGTGCTCGACATGGTGGGCGCGCCCTATTTCGCGAAGAACATCCGCTGCCTGAAGCTGGATGGGCGGCTGGTGATGATCGCCTTCCTCAACGGCCATGTCGCCGACAGCGTCGATCTGCGCCCGATCATGGTGAAGCGCCTGACGGTGACGGGCAGCACGATGCGCCCGCGCACGACGGCAGAGAAGGGCGCGATTGCCGCCGCGCTGGAAGCCAAGGTCTGGCCGCTGCTGGAACAGGGCAAGTGCGGCCCGCGCATCTTCCAGGTCTTCCCGCTGGCGGAAGCCGCCGCCGCGCATCGGCTGATGGAAAGCAGCGCGCATGTCGGCAAGATCATGCTGAAGCTCGGCTGATGCTGGGATGGCTGCTGCTGGTCGGCGGGCTTGCGATCTTCGTGGTCGCGGTGCGGATCGGGCAGCGCCGCGCACGCGGGCTGACGCAGGGCTTCGGCGTGCTGGCGGCAGCCATCGGCGGATTGCTGCTGCTGCGCCGGCCGGGGTCATCCCTGCAATTGCCGGGCTTCGGGCCGCGGCAATGGCGCCAGCCGTGACGCGTGGCCGTTCCCCGTCGACGGCCTGGGGCATGGCCCGTGGCTGATGCCGCCGCGCTGCGGCTTTTGCTGGTCGCGGTGCTGCTGTTCGGCGGGGCCTGGCCGATCACCAAGCATGCGCTGCTGGATTCGACGCCGCTCTGGTTCGGCACCAGCCGCGCGGGGCTGGCGGCGCTGGTCGTGGCGCTGGTGCTGGCCGTGCTCGGCCGCTTGCACCTGCCGCGGCGGGGCGATTGGCGGGCGGTGCTGTTCCTCGGGGTGTTCCAGCTCGGCAGTTTCTTCGCGCTGACGCATCTCGCCCTGGACTATGTGCCGTCCGGGCGCACGGCGTTGCTGTCCAATGTCCTGCTGTTCTGGCTGATCCCGCTGTCGGTGTTTGTCCTGGGCGAGAAGGTCTCTCTCGCGCGCTGGGTGGCGGCGGGGCTTGGGCTGGCGGGGGCGGTGGTGCTGATCGGGCCCTGGGCGGTGGATTGGTCGGACCACGCGATGCTGGGCGGGCACGCCATGCTGCTGGCGGCGGGGCTGCTCTGGAGCATTGCCATCGTGGCCACCCGGCTCTGGCCGCCGCGGTCGCTGATGCTGGAATTGCTGCCCTGGTGCTTCGGGCTCGGCGCGCTGTTGCTGGCGCCGCTGGCCTTGTGGCTGGAGCCTGGCGGCGGCATCGGCATCGAGGCTTGGCCGCATATGCTGTTCATCGGCATGCTCGCCGCGCCCATCGGAACCTGGTGCGTGATCGAGGCGGGGCGGCGCCTGCCGGGGGCCGTGGCCTCTGTCGGCTTCCTGCTGGTCCCGGCCTTCGGCGTCACGCTTGGCGCGGTCTGGCTCGGAGAGCCGGTGGGGTGGGATGTGATCGCGGGCGGGGCGCTGATCGTGGCCAGCGTGGTGCTCGCGGCGCGGAGATGAGGATGTGGCGATGCGGCTGGCGGTGACCGAGGCGGGCCAGGGGGCAGGACAGGGCGCGGCGGGACGTCTGCCCGTGGTGCTGCTGCATGGGCTGCTCGGCGCGGGGCAGAATTTCGGTGCCGTGCAGAAGGCGCTCGCCGCGCGCGGCCATCGGGTGCTGGCGCTCGACCTGCGGAACCATGGCGGCAGCCCCCATGCCCCCACCATGTCCTACCCGGAGATGGCGGCGGATGTGGCCGAGACGTTGCGCGCGGAGGGCGCCTGGCCCGCCGCCGTGATCGGCCATTCGATGGGCGGCAAGGCCGCGATGGCGCTGGCCCTGGCGCAGCCGGAAGGCGTCGGGCGCCTGCTGGTCGCCGACATCGCGCCCGTCACCTACAGGACGCCGCTGTTTGCCAGCTACATCGCGGCGATGCGCGCGATCCCGCTGCGCGCCGGCCTGACGCGGCGAGAGGCCGATGCGGCGCTGGCGGAAGCGGTGCTGAATCCTGGCCTGCGCGGCTTCCTGCTGCAGAACCTGATCTTCACCGAGGACCCGCCGCGCTGGCGTGTCGCGCTGGATGTCATCGCCGCCGAGATGGGTAGCATCGGCGGCTGGCCCGATCCGCCAGGGCGCTATGACGGCCCTGTGCTGGTGCTGGCGGGCGATGCCTCCGACTACATCCTGCCGGAGCATCATGCGCTGTTCACGCACCTGTTCCCGGCCGCGCGCTTCGCGACGATCAAGGCAGGCCATTGGCTGCACGCCGAGAACCCGGCGGCCTTCCTGGAGCAGGCGGTGGCCTTCCTGGAAGGCTGACGGCGCGGGCTACTCCCCGCGCAGCAGGCTCGCCAGCGGCACCGAAAGCCCGATGGCCTCTCGCCCCCTTGGCGGGGCATAGCTGCCGGCGCTGGGCTTGGGCAGCTTCATCCCGACCAGGGTTTCGGCGAGCTTCACCGCGCAGCTTATGCCGTCCAGCAGCGGCAGACTCGCGCGCGGCTGGAGGATGCGGTCCATTCCCGCCAGCACCGCGCCTGCCAGCACCACGCTATCGGCACGGCGCGACAGCGCCTCGATGGCTTCGACCAGCATGGCCTGCACGCGCGCAGGATCGCGCAGCGTGTCCTGCGGCGTGGCGGGGATGCCATGCACCGCGCCGCAGCGCGCCGAAAGGCCGTGCCGCGCCACCAGCTCCTCATACATCGTGGCATCGCCCAAGGTGAGAATCGCGAAGCGCCCGCCCAGCATGCAGGCCGTGAGGCAGGCGGCTTCCGTCATCCCGATCACGGGGCAGGGCATCATCTGCCGCGCGGCTTCCAGCGCGGTGTCGTGGCTCACGGCCAGGATCACCGCATCGACCTGCCCCGCATGGGCGGCCAGCGTATCGAGTAGCGCGTGGCTGGCGATGGCGTTCTCGGCCCGGGTCGAGATGACGCGCGGCCCGAAGGCGGGCGTCGCGCCGATGATCGCCGTCCCGGGCGCCGCCGCGTGGCGCGCGGCCGTGACGCAGGCCTCGGTGATGGCGTCGGTGGTGTTGGCGTTGGCGATCAGGATCCGCATGCGGCGCAGCTTCGCGTGGCCGGGGCGGCCGCGCAATGCGCGATCCGCCGGCCTCCCCCGCGCCAGGGCGTTGCGTCAGCCCCTTGCCGGGGCCGCGCGCCGCAAGCAGGCTACGACACATCACGCCCGGAGCCTTGCCGCATGGATGCCACCGCCGCGCGCCCGCCCGCCCTCGACCTGCCCTTCGACACGGACACGATCCTGGCCGGCCTCCGGCCCTGGGTGGACTGCGAATCGCCCACCTTCGACAGCGCGGCGGTGAACCGCATGATGGCGCTGGCCGGCCGGGACCTGGCGCTGCTCGGCGCGCGGGTGGAGCGGATCGCGGGGCGGATGGGCTTCGGCGATTGCATCCGTGCGCGCTTCCCGCACCCGGCGGGCGATCACGCGCCGGGCATCCTGGTGCTGGCGCATCTCGACACCGTCCACCCCGTCGGCACGCTGGAACGCCTGCCCTGGCGGCGCGAGGGCGGGCGCGTCTACGGCCCCGGCATCTTCGACATGAAGGGCGGCACCTTCCTGGCGGTGGAGGCGATGCGCGCCCTCGGCGCCGCCGGCATCGCGACACCGCTGCCCGTCACCTTCCTGCTGACCCCGGATGAGGAAGTGGGCAGTCCTTCCACCCGCGACATCATCGAAGCAGAGGCGCGGCGCGCGCAGTATGTACTGGTGCCCGAACCCGCCCGCCCCGATGGCGGCGTGGTGACCGGTCGCTACGCCATTGCGCGCTTCAACCTGCGGACCACAGGCCGCCCGAGCCATGCGGGCGCGACGCTGGGCGAAGGCCGCAGCGCGATCCGGGAGATGTGCCGCCAGGTGCTGGCCATCGAGGCGATGACGACGGAGGACTGCACCTTCTCCGCCGGCGTGATCCGCGGCGGGCAATGGGTGAATTGCGTCGCCACGCATTGCGACCTTGAGGTTCTTTCGATGGCCAAGCGCCAGCAGGACCTGGATGCGGGGGTCGAGCGGATGCTGGCGCTGACCTCCTCCACCCCCGATGTGGTGCTGCACGTCGCGCGCGGCGTGACGCGGCCGGTGTGGGAGCCGGATGGCGGCGTGATGGCGCTGCACGACCATGCGCGCGGCTTGGCGCGGGCGATTGGCTTCGACATCGCGCATCAGAGCAGCGGCGGTGGGTCGGACGGGAACTTCACCGGTGCCCTGGGCATCCCGACGCTGGATGGGCTGGGTGTGGCCGGGGCCGGCGCGCATACGCTCGAGGAGCATATCGACGCGGCCAGCCTGGTGCCGCGCGCGCGGCTGCTGGCGGGGCTGTTCGCGACGCTGGCGTGACCGGCGCGAATGGCCTGAACCGGGACGCGGACAACCTCCGCGGCGCCGCGCTGATGTCGGCCGCCGCGGTGATCTTCGCGGCGGAGGCGCTGGCGATCCGCTGGATGACGGCGCGCGGCATCCCCACCGAGATGCAGGTCTGCGCGCGCGCTTTCGGCCAGTTGATCTGGGTGGCGCCGCTGATCCTCCGCTCCGGCCTTGTGGTGTTCGGCACCAGCCGCTTGCCGATGCATCTGCTGCGCGGCCTGTCCTCCCTCGTTACCTGGGGGCTCTACTACCTGTCCTTCGCGCTGCTCGATCCGGCGACGGCCACGGTGCTTTCCTTCACCAATGTGATCTTCACGACGCTGCTGGCCGGCCCGCTGCTGGGGGAGCGGGTGGATCGCTGGCGCTGGGGCGGCGCGCTGGCCGGGATGGCCGGCATCGCGGTGATGCTGCGGCCCGGCGCGGGGGTGGATGCGATGGGTGCCGCGGCGGCCATCGGCGCGGCGGTGGCGTGGTGCGGCATCACGCTCACCTCCCGCAGCCTGACGCGGACGGAGACCACGCCGACCATCCTGGCCTGGGTCGGGCTGGTCACCTTCGCCGGATCGCTGCCCTTCGCGCTGGTCGGGTGGCAAGGGCTGGGCCTCGGGGATTGGCTGATCATGCTCGGCGCTGCGCTGATCGCGCCGGGGATCATCTGGCTGGTGACGGAAGCGCTCCGCGCCGGAGAGGCCTCCGCCGTCGCGCCCTTCCAGTATCTGCGGCTGATCTTCGTGGCCGCCGTCGCCTGGCTGGTCTGGGGGGAAGCGCCGGATGCCTGGGGCTGGCTCGGCGCCGCGATCATCCTGGGCGGCGCGGCCATCGTGACGGTCGCGGAGGCAAGGCGGCGATGAGGGCGCAGCGCGGGTCCGGGCCGGCATGACCCAGGCGGGAAAAGCCGTTCTGCTGGCCGTCTGCTCCGCCTTCTTCTTCACGCTGGAAAGCGTGGTGGCGAAGGCGGTGGGCGGCGTGCCGCTGGCCACCGTCGTGCTGGCCCGCGCGCTGGGGCAGTTCTTCTTCACCGCGCCGCTGCTGGTCCGCGATCCCGTCAAGCTGGTGACCACGCGGCACCTGAAGCTGAACCTGCTGCGCGGCGCGCTGTCTGGCGTGTCGTGGTTCCTGTATTTCACCGCCTTCGCGCATCTGCCGCTGGCCATCGCGACGGTGCTGTCCTTCTGCTCCGTGCTGTTCGTCACCGCCCTGGCCGGGCCCATCCTGGGCGAGAAGGTCGGCTGGCGGCGCTGGAGCGCGACGCTGGTGGGCTTCGCGGGGGTGCTGGTGATCCTGCGGCCCGGCGCGGTCGAGATCGGCTGGCCGGTCGCGGCCTCCATCGGGTCCGCCTTCCTCGGTGCCGCCATCGTGCTGACGACCAAGACCCTGTCGCGCAGCGAGGGGACGGGGACGATCATGTTCTATATCGGCCTTGTCACCACCGTGATCGCGCTGCCGGTGGCGCTGCCGGGCCTCGCCTGGCCCGGCTGGCCGAATATGTGGCTGCTGCTGCTGGCCGCCTTCTGCGGGCCGCTGGCCATGATGATCTGGATCAACGCGCTGCGGCTGGCCGATGCCAGCGTGATCGCGCCGGTGTCCTATATCCGCCTTCTGTTCGCGGCGGGCTTCGGCATCGTGCTGTTCGATGAGGTGCCGGATGCCTGGCTTGGGCTCGGCGCGCTGCTGATCGTGGGCAGCACGCTGTATATCACGCGGCGGGAGGCGCGGCTGGCGCGGCTGCGGGCGGCGGCAGCCGGGGGCGAGGCGAAGCCGCGCTGACCGCGGCTTGCGTTCAGTCGCGATAGCCGCGCGGATGCGCCGCGTGCCAGGCCCAGGCGGTGCGGACGATATCCTCCAGCGCCGGGAAGCGCGGGGACCAGCCGGTCTCTGCCCGCAGCCGTGCGGAGGAGGCGACGAGCGCCGCCGGATCGCCGGCGCGGCGTTCGCCGAAGCCGTGCGGCACGGGCTTGCCGCCGATGCGCCCGACCGTGTCGATCACCTGCTTCACCGAATAGCCGGTGCCATTGCCGAGGTTGTAGCGGACCGACCGTTCCTCCAGCACCGGCAGCACGCGCAGATGCGCGTCCGCCAGATCCGCCACATGGACATAGTCGCGGATGCAGGTGCCATCCGGCGTATCGTAGTCCGTGCCGAAGACGGTCAGCGGCGGGCGCGTACCCATCGCGGCACCGATGGCCAGCGGGATCAGGTGCGTCTCGGGATCGTGATCCTCCCCCGCGCGGCCGTCGGGATCGGCGCCGGCGGCGTTGAAATAGCGCAGCGCCGCGAAGCGCATCCCATGCACCTTGTCCGCCCAGGCGAGTGCGCGTTCGCAGACCAGCTTGCTCTCGCCATAGGCCGAGGCGGGCTCCAGCCGCTGCGTCTCATCGATCGGCACGCTCTCGGGGAAGCCGAACAGCGCGGCGGTGGAAGACAGCACGAATTTCCGGCAGCCCGCCTGCACCGCAGCACCGGCGACGGCGGTCACGCCGGCCAGGTTCTCCCCGATGTAGCGCATGGGCTCGCGCATGCTGTCGCCGACCAGCGACAGCGCCGCGAAATGCAGCACCGCATCGAAGGGGCCGAGCGCGAAGGCGGCCTTGAGCGTGGAAGGGTCGGTGCAGCGGCCGGCGACCAGCCGCGCGGCGGCGGGCACCGCCGCGCGATGGCCTTTCGAGAGGTCGTCCAGCACCACGACCTCATCGCCCCGGTCGAGCAGCGCCAACACCGTATGGCTGCCCACATAGCCGGCCCCGCCGGTCACCAGATAGCGTGCCACGCAGCTACTCCCTGAAGTACCCGCTGTAGCGCGGGTGGTAGACCTCGCTATCCGCGTAGCCCGACCGGCGGTGGGTCTTCGCATCCACCTGCGTCAGCGCGGCGCCGACGATGCGGGCCTTGGCGTCCTCCAGCAGGGCGAGCGAGTTCCGCACGACGGAACGCGGCGTGTCACGCCATTTCACACAGAGCAACGTGGCATCGGCAAGGCGGGCCACGACCCGCGCATCGGCCATGGCGAGCGCCGGGGGGGCGTCCAGCACCACCAGATCGTAGTCCCGCCGGACGCGGTCCAGCAGCCCCGCCATCGCTTCCGACATGAACAGGCCGAGGGAATGGGTCTCCGCTGCCCCGGCCGGGATCCAGTCCAGCGCCGTCAGGTGGTCGCGCCGCAGGATCTGTTCATACCCGGCCTGGCCCAGCAGCAGGTCCGTGATGCCGGGCGCGCCCTCGGTCCGCAGCAGCCGGCCGATGGCGGGCTGGCGGATGTCGCAATCGATCAGCAGCACCTTTTCCCCATTCATCGCCGCCGACCGCGCGAGGGACAGTGCGGTGGTGGTCTTGCCCTCACCCGGCCGTGCCGCCGTGACCAGCACCACCTTCGGCGGGTCGGAGCCGAGCCACAGCGCCGCGCGGAGCGTCCGCATCCCCTCCGCGAAGGGGCTCAGCGGCTTGCGGGCCACGTAATCCTCCACCCGATGCCGCCCGAGGATGCCGCGCCGCAGCTTCGGCACCAGCGCAAGGCAGGGAACGCCGAGCGCCGAGCGCACATCATCCCCGCTCCGCAGCGTGCTGTCGGCCTGTTCCAGCAACCAGACCAGCATCAGCCCCGAAAGCCCACCGAGTGCCATCGCGGCCACGACGAACAGCAGCGGCTTCGGGAAGGAAGGCTCGCCAGGCACGGTGGCGGGCGAGAGGATGCGGCCATCCGGCTTCTCGATCGCGGTCTGGGTGACGGTGGTCTGGCTGCGTTCCAGCACGGCCCGCAGCAGGCTGCGCGCGGCCTCCGTCTCCCTCTCCAGCGCATTGACGCGGATCTCGGCGCCCTGGGTGCGGTTCAGCCGTTCCTCCTGCTCCCGCAGCGAGGCCTGGAGACTGGCGACGCGCGCGCGCGACGTGCGGACTTCCGCGTCCAGCGCCTGGGTCACGCGGGCGGTTTCCCCGCCCACCGCGCGATCGGCGGCGGCCAGCCGCCCGGCGGCGGCGCGCACATCGGGGTGGCCGGGGCCGAGGGTTGCCGAAAGCCGGTCCAACTCCCGCCGCGCCTCGTCCCGCGCCACACGCTGGGCGACGAGGTTGGCGGAACCGAGCGCGGTCAGGTCGGCGTTGCCCGCGCCGATGCCGCGCGCCGCGCCCAGCCGTGCCTCCGCCCCCGCCAGCGTGTTGCGCGCTTCCGCCAGGTCGGCGGTCAGGCGGCTGAGCTGCTCGGTCTGCAAGCCGGCATTGACGCCCCGCGTCAGCCCCGCCTGCATGCGGAGATCCGCGATCTGCGCCTCGTTGCGGTTCACTTCCTGGCGAAGCTGTGCGACGCGCCCGTCCAGCCAGTCATTCGCCCGCCGCACCGCGTCGAATTTCGCATCGAGCTGGTCGGCGATGTAGAGCTCCGCCGCCAGGTTCGCCACCGAAGCGGCCAGTTGCGGGTCCCGGGAGGTGAAGCGGATCTGCAGCACGCGGCTGTTCCGCACCACCTGCACATCCAGCCGTTGCAGCAGCGCCTCCGCCGCCTGGATCTCCGCCAGCTCGGCCGGCGGGATCTCGGCGGGCGGTTCGGGGTCGATCCAGGCGGCGAGGTCCGGCGAGAGCGCGGTGGCGGCCTCCGCGACCCTGGCCTGGATGCGGAAGACGGGGCCCTCCGCGCGGGCCCGATCCTGAAGCCACCAGGCGAATTCCTCCCGCTCCGTCAGGCCGAAGCGCCGGACCACGCGGCGCGCCACCGAGAGCGACCGGATGATCTCGACCTGGGAGGCGAGGACGGCATCCGTCGTGCTCTCGTCCCGCAGGATGCTCTGCAATTCGCGTGCGGCGTATTCCGTCGGCTCGAACATCACCGTGGTGCCGGCGGTGTAGCGCGGGGTCAGGTTCTTCGTCGCGATCAGCGCGATCGCCGGGAACAGCAGCAGGCAGGCCAGCAGCACCATGCGCCGGCGGCGCAGCGCGCCGATCAGCGCCGCGAGGTTGAGGCCCTCCGGTTCGATCGTGGGGGCGGTGTGATGCGTTGGCATCGCCGGGCGCCGCTCTGCGGGCGGCCTGGTGTCGGCGACGGGTCGGTCCAGCATCGTGGTGCAACTCCCCCCGGGCAGGCCGGTTCAGCCACCGCCGCAAGGCGGGCGCGGTGCCCGCTGTTCAACCGTTCCACTCGGCATCGGTTCCGCGCCGCCGGAAACAACAGCGTGATGAGCCGGGTCCGCAAGGAAACGCGTATGACGGCTGCCGCGTCGCCTTCCGCACGAACGCCGATGCCGTTCGCCACCTGTGGAGAGAGAGGACCCCCCGCCATGCGTCATCGCCGATCGCTGCTTCTGCTGCCCGTCCTGGCTGCCTTGGCCGCCTGCGCCGCGCCGGGCGCGAACCTGCCGCCCCTGCCGGAGGCGGAACGCGCCGCCTATCGCCTCGGCCCCGAGGATGAGGTGCGCGTGACTGTCTTCAACGACCCGCGCCTGACGGGTGAGTTCCGGGTGACGGATGCCGGCATGCTCGCCTTGCCGCTGGTCGGATCGGTCGAGGCCAGCGGGCGGACAACGACGGAGGTGGAGCGCGCCATCGAACGCGTGATGCAGGAGCGGAGCCTGTTCCGCGATCCCTCCGTTGCGGTGCAGGTCACGCAATACCGCCCCGTCTTCGTGCTGGGTCAGGTGGAGCGTGGCGGCCGGTTCCCCTACCAGCCTGGCATGACCACGCTGTCGGCCGTGGCGGTGGCGGGCGGCTTCAACTACCGTGCGCTGCAGGACCATGTGGCGGTCACGCGCATCGGCGAGGATGGGCGGCCGCGCGAATTCCGTGCCGACCGGCAGGCCCTGCTGCTGCCCGGCGATGTGGTGACGGTGTTCGAGCGGCGTTTCTGATACCGACGGTCATTTTCAATGACCGTCGGTATGTTTTTGTGCCCTCAAGCGGCGGGCGCGGCCTCCGGCCGCTTGCCTCGCGCCATTGGGCGCGGCGGCCATTCGGCCGCTCGCCCGCCTGCGGCGGGCGCCGGTCGGTCGATCGTATTGTCGGTATGATACGGGCCGGCGGGCGCGCGGGCTGACCCGGCCCGCGCGCCAGGATAGGGTGACACCGTGCTCTGGCTCTTCGCCCTGATCCTGCTGATGCTGCCCCACGCGGCGCATGCGGCGGAACCGCCGCTGGTGCGGGCCGCCGATTGGGCCGCGATCTCGCGCCCGACTGCCGGGCCGCCGCGCGCCATCGGCGGCACGTCGCTCGGCTGCCTGGGCGGTGGCGTGCAACTGCCTTTCGAGGGGCCGGGCTGGCAGGCCATCCGCACCTCCCGCAACCGGCATTGGGGCCATCCGGCGGCCATCGCGCTGGTGGAGCAGGTCGCTGCGCGTGCGGGCGCTGCTGGGTTACCGGATCTCTGGATCGGCGATCTCGCCCAGCCGCGCGGGGGGCCGATGCCCTGGGGGCATGCCAGCCACCAGACCGGGCTCGACATCGATATCTGGCTGGACCTGCGTCCCAAGCCGCGCGTGCCGGCCAGCCAGCGGGAGGAGCTCTCGATCCCCTCCCTGGTGCGACCGGATGGGATGGCGGTGGACCCCGCCCGCTGGACCGCCGGCCACGCGACGCTGATCCGCATCGCCGCCGAGGCGCCGGGCGTGGACCGCCTGCTGGTGAACGCGGCCATCAAGCGCCAGCTCTGCCGCGATCATGGCGGGGAAGCCTGGCTGCGCCGCGTGCGGCCCTGGCGCGGCCATGACAGCCACATGCATATCCGCCTGCGCTGCCCCGCGGGCAGCCCGGACTGCCGCGACATCGCGCCGCCCCCGCCCGGTGATGGCTGCGACGCCAGCCTAGATTGGTGGTTCACCCCCGAGTCGCGCCAGCCCGCGCCGCGCCGCCCTGGGCCGCCGCCCCGTCTGCCGCAGGCCTGCGCCGGTGTGCTCGCCGCGCCTGCGCGATAGGCGCGATTGCCCACATAACAGGCACTTCGCCTCTCGGTCCCGCACCGTGCCGCACCATCGGGCATCGCACGTATCTTGCGCCGCCCCCCGTCATTGCCGCACACCATCCTGGCACAGCCGGCAGCGCAGAGCCGGGCGGGGGGCATGATGGAGCGTCCATTCGTCGAGATCGCGGACGTCGCCATGCGCTATGGCGGCATCGAGGGCACCCTCGCGCTGCAGGGCACCACCATGAACATCGCCAAGGGCGAGTTCGTGGCCGTGGTCGGCCCCTCGGGCTGCGGCAAGTCCACGCTGATGCGGCTGGTCACCGGGCTCTGGCCGGCAACCGCGGGGCATGTGGTGGTGGCCGGGGCGGAGGTGGCCGGGCCGCTGTCCATCGCCGGCATGGCGTTCCAGAACCCCACCCTGCTGCCGTGGCGCAACATCCTCGACAACGTCATGCTGCCGCTGGAGGTGGTGGAGCCGCACCGGCGCCAGTTGTCGCGCGACCGGGCGCGGTACGAGAAGCAGGCGAAGGACCTGCTGGCGCTGGTCGGCCTCGGCGGCTTCGAGCAGAAATTCCCCTGGCAGCTCTCGGGCGGCATGCAGCAGCGCGCCAGCCTCTGCCGCGCGCTGATCCACGAACCGGCCTTGCTGATGCTGGACGAGCCCTTCGCCGCGCTCGACATCTTCACGCGTGAGGATCTGTGGGCGGTGCTGCAGGATGTGTGGATGGTCCGCCGCCCGACCGTGATCCTGGTGACGCACGACCTGCGCGAAGCCGCCTTCCTGGCCGACCGCGTGCTGGTCATGTCGTCCCGCCCCGGCCGGATCATCGCGGAGCGGCAGGTGAGCCTGCCCCGGCCGCGGACGCTCGAGACCACCTACAGCCCCGAATTCGTCTCCCTCGTGCATGACCTGCGGGAGAATATCAGCGCGGCCCGCAAGGGCGAGGAGGTCGCGAATGCCTGACGACATCGGAGCGACCGGCGCGAAGCCGGCCCCGGCCGGCATGTCGCCGGAGGCGCTGAAGCGCTTGGCCGACATGGCCGCCGCCGCCCGCCGCCGCCGCCGCCTGCAGGCCTGGCTGCCCTGGCTGGTGATCATCGGCATGTTCGTGGTCTGGGAAGCCGCGGTGCAGGCCTTCAACGTGCCGACCTTCGTGCTGCCCGCGCCGTCCGACATCGCGGCCAGCATGATCAAGTGGTGGAAGCCGCTGCTGGATAATTCCTGGCAGACGCTGATGACGACGCTGATCGGCTTCGGCTTCGCCATCGTCTTCGGCCTGCTGCTCGGCATCGCTATCGGCAGTTCGACGCTGCTCTATCACGGGCTCTACCCGCTGCTGATCGGGTTCAATTCCATCCCGAAAGTCGCGGTGGTGCCGATCCTGGTGATCTGGTTCGGCATCGGCACCGTGCCGGCCGTCATCACCGCCTTCCTGATCAGCTTCTTCCCCATCGTCGTGAATGTCGCGACCGGCATCGCGACGGTGGAGCCGGAATTGCGCGACGTGCTGCGGGCGCTCGGCGCGCGGCATGTGGACATCATCCGCAAGGTCGGCCTGCCGCGGGCCATGCCGTATTTCTTCGCCTCGCTGAAGATCTCGATCACCGTCGCCTTCGTCGGCTCCATCATCGCGGAGACGGTGGCGGCGAACAAAGGCATCGGCCACCTGATGATCCTGGCTTCCTCCCGCTTCGACGTGCCGCTGGTCTTCGCCGGGCTGATGGTCACCGCCGTCATGGGCGTCGCGATGTATGTCGCCGCCGTGACGCTGGAGAACCGCACGACGGGCTGGGCCACGCGCGGCCAGAACGACCAGCAGCAGGTGACCTTCGGCGGCGCGTGACGGCCCGCCGCCACCGCTCGTCTGGACAGTCGCGCCGGGGCGAGGCATCCCGGCGCGGCAACAGGCGTTGAGGGCGGCATGATCGGCGTCGATTGGGGCACGACCAGCCTGCGGGCCTATCGCATCGGCGCGGGCGGCGCGGTGCTCGACAGGCTCGACCGGCCGGGCGGCATCCTCACCGTGCCGGAAGGCGGTTTCCCCGCCGCGCTCGCGGAGGCCATCGGCCCCTGGCTCGCCGCCGGTGAGACGCGGGTGCTTCTTTGTGGCATGGTCGGCAGCCGGCAGGGCTGGGTCGAGGCACCCTATCTCCGCTGCCCCGCCGGCCCCGCCGAGATCGCCGCCGCCACCATCGCCGTGCCCATGCCCTTCGCGGGCGTCGAGGCCCGCCTCGTGCCCGGCCTGACCACCGAGGATTCGCATGGCATCCCCGATGTGATGCGCGGCGAGGAGACGAAGCTGGTTGCGCTGGCCGATGCGCTGGGCAGCGGCGCGCACCTCGTCTGCCTCCCCGGCACGCATAGCAAATGGGCCAGGATCGAGGCCGGGCGCATCGCCCATTTCACCACCCACATGACCGGCGAGGCCTTCGCCGCCCTGTCCCAACACACCATACTGGCCCGCACCAGCGCCGAAGGCCCCGACCGCCCGGAGGCCTTCGCGCGCGGCGTGGCGCGTGCCCGCCAGGGCGGCGGCCTGCTGCACCACCTGTTCGGCGCCCGCACGCTGCACCTGATGGACCGTCTGGAACCGGCGGAGACGCGCAGCTTCCTCTCCGGCCTGCTGATCGGGCATGAGATCGTCGCCGCGCTGGCGGAAACCGGTGCCACCAGGGTGGAGCTGGTCGGCGCCGCCGGCCTCGCGGCGCTGTATGCGGAGGCGCTGCGGCTGTCTGGCGTCGCGGTGCGCCCGCACGACCCCGATCTGGTGGCCGCCGGCTTGCACCACATCGGGCGCGGATTGGGATGGGTGTGATGGCGATGGACATGAAGGCCTGGCTTACGCGCTGCCCGCTGGTCGCGATCCTGCGCGGCGTGCGGCCGGAGGAGGTGGAGGCGATCGGCGATGTCCTGCTCGACGCCGGCTTCACGATCATCGAGGTGCCGCTGAACTCGCCTGACCCGATCGAGAGCATCCGCCGTCTTGCCGCGCGCTGCGGCGCGCGCGCGCTGGTGGGCGCGGGGACGGTGCTGGACCCCGCCGATTGCGCGCGGATCGCGGCGGCGGGCGGGCGCTTGGTCGTCACCCCGCATGCGGACCCGGATGTGGTGCGCGCCGCGAAGGCGGCGGGGATGCTCGCCGTGCCCGGCTTCATGACGCCCGGCGAGGCCTTTGCGCTGCTGCGCGCGGGTGCCGATGGGCTGAAGCTGTTCCCTGCGGAGGCGGCTTCTCCGGCGGTCGTGAAGGCGCTGCTCGCCGTGCTGCCCGCCGGCACGGCGATCCTGCCGGTGGGCGGGATCGAGGCCGGCAATATGGGCCCTTGGCGCGCGGCGGGGGCGGCCGGCTTCGGTATCGGCAGCGCGATCTACAAGCCGGGCGACAGCGCGGCCACGGTCGCCGACAAGGCGCGCCGCCTGCTGGCAGCCTTGACGCCGCCTTCGGCATAGCTGCACACACCCGGGACAAGGCGGCACGGTGACCGTGCCCGAGGCAGGCTCCCCGCTCATGATCGCTCGTCGTTCCCTGCTGTTGGCCGGTGCCGCCGGCCTCGCCGTCCCCGCGCTGGTGCGGCCCGCCTCCGCGCAGGAGATCACGCTGCGCCTGCATCATTTCCTGCCGGCGATGTCGGCGGTCCATCGCCACTTCCTGACGCCCTGGGCGCAGAAAGTCGCGACCGAGAGCCAGGGACGGCTGCGGATCCAGATCTTCCCCTCGATGCAGCTTGGCGGCGCGCCGCCCCAGCTGTTCGACCAGGCGCGCGACGGCGTGGCCGATATCATCTGGACGCTGCCCGGCAACACCCCCGGCCGCTTCCCCCGCATCGAGGTCTTCGAGCTTCCCTTCGTCGCCGACCGCCGCGCCGCGCCGAATGCCAAGGCGGTGTGGGAATTCTACCAGACGCATCTGCGCGACGAGTTCCGCGAAGTGCACCCCATCACCGTCTGGGCGCATGATGGCGGCGTGATCCATGCCAACAGGGAAGTCCGGCGGATGGAGGATCTGCGCGGCCTGAAGCTGCGCTTCCCCACCCGCCAGGCCGGCGAGGCGCTGCGCGCGCTCGGCGCCGCACCGATCGGCATGCCGGTGCCGCAGGTGCCGGAGGCGTTGAGCCAGCGCGTGATCGACGGCGCGGTGGTGCCGTGGGAGGTCGTACCCTCCATCCGCCTGCAGGAGCTTGTGCGCCACCATACCGAGATCCCGGGCAGCCCGACCTTCTACACCGCGACCTTCATCCTCGCGATGAACCCCGCGCGCTATGCCGGCCTGCCGGCCGAACTCAGGCAGGTGCTGGATGCCAATTCCGGCATGGCGGCCGCAGAGATGGCGGCCAAGGTGGGGGACGAGCAGGGCCCCGTGGTGCGCGAACAGGTGGCGCGACGCCGCGAGAACCGCATCATCCAGATCACGGAGGCGGAGCGCGAGCGCTGGATGGTGGCCTGCCGCCCCGTTCTCGATGCCTGGATCAACGGTTCGGCCGCGCGTGGCTTCGATGGCGCGGCGCTGCTGGCCGATGCGCGCGGGCTGCTCGCGAAGCACGCCGCCGCACGCAGCTAGAGCAAGATCCGATCTGATTGGATCGATCAGATCGGATGTCTTGCTCCAGAAAACAATGAATCGAGAGCATCGCCCCTGTGCTGCGGGGGAGAGGGGAGTCCGTTGATCGAGCAGGCGCCCCCACCCTCCGGTCCCATCGCGCTGCTCGCGCGGGCGCTGGCCTTTCTCGGCGGCGCCTCGCTGCTGGTGGGCGGCTGCGTTACCACCCTGTCCGTGCTGCTGCGCTGGACCACCGATCACCCGATCCGCGGTGATTTCGAGATCGTCTCCATTGCCGCCGGCGTCGGCATCGCGGGCTTCCTGGCCTATGGCACGCTGATGCGCGCGAACATCGTCGTGGACAGCTTCACCTCTTGGCTTCCCGCGCGCATCACCGGGTTGCTCGACGGGTTCTGGATGCTGGTTTGGGCGGCGGTGACGCTGTGGCTGGCGGAAAGGTTGGTATTCGGCACCTGGGACATCTGGCGTAGCGGCACGCGGACCATCGGGCTGCTCGCGATCCCCTATTGGTGGGCGGTCGGCATCGTCTGCCTCTGCTTCCTCGCCACCGCGCTGGCCGCGCTGATGTGGGTGCCGCGGCTGCTGAAGGGACGCGGCTGAGATGGCGCCGGAATTCATCCTGGCGGGCGCCGGCTTCGCGGCGATGTTGCTGCTGATCGTGCTGCGCGCCCCGGTCGGGCTGGCGATGCTGCTGGTCGGCATCGGTGGCTATGTGCACATCCTGGATTGGACCGCGCTCGGCAATTACCTCAAGACGACGCCCTATCACCTGTTCGCGAACTACACGCTGTCGGTGATCCCGCTCTTCATCCTGATGGGCGCGCTGGCGGAACGCGGTGGCCTGGCGCGCGACCTGTTCGCGGCGGCCAATGCGCTGGTCGGGCGGAAGCGCGGCGGGATGGCCATGGGCGTGATCGGGGCCAGCGCCTGCTTCGGTGCGGTCTGCGGATCATCGGTCGCGACCACCGCCACCTTCGGCCGCGCGGCGCTGCCGGAACTGCGGCGCTATGGCTACGATCCGGGCTTCTCCACCGGCACCATCGTGGTCGGCGGCACGCTCGGCATCCTCATCCCGCCCAGCGTGATCCTGGTGGTCTATGCGATCAGCACCGAACAGAACATCGCCAAACTGTTCATGGCGGCGCTGATCCCTGGCCTGATCGCGACCGCACTGTACCTTCTCGCCATCGCCATCATGGTGCGAGTCCGGCCCGATGACGCCCCGCCCGGCGAGGCCCCGTCGCCCACCGAACGCCGCGCCGCCTTCCTCAACGTCATCCCCGTGCTTCTGATCGCCATGGTGGTGGTGGGCGGCATCTATGGCGGCGTCTTCACGCCCACCGAGAGTGCTGCCGTCGGCTGTATCGCGACGCTGGCGGTCGGCCTTCTGCGCGGAACGCTCAAGGCCCGCCAGCTGCGCGAAAGCCTGCTCGCCACCGCCGAGACCACCGCGATGATCTTCGCGATCCTGCTGGGGGCGGAGGTGTTCAACGCCTTCCTCGCCCTGTCCCAGGCGCCGGATTTGCTGGCCATGTGGATCAGCGAGCAGGATCTCCCCCCCTATGGCGTGCTGCTGCTGCTGCTGGTCGCCTACATCATCCTCGGCGCGGTGATGGATGAGCTGGCGATGATCCTGCTGACGCTGCCGGTCTTCTTCCCCGTCGTCACCGCCCTCGATTTCGGCCTGACGACGGAGGAGACGGCGATCTGGTTCGGCATCCTGGTTCTGGTCGTGGTGGGGATCGGGCTGACGGCGCCGCCCATCGGGCTGAATGTCTTCGTCATCTCGGGCCTGGCGAAGGACGTGCCGATCGCCGCCACCTATCGCGGCGTGCTGCCCTTCCTGGCCATGGATGCGATCCGGCTCGGCCTGCTGGTGGCTTTCCCCGCCCTCTCGCTCTGGCTGGTCGGCGTGCTCGGTTGACGGAGCGGCGCGGCGGGGGGAAACCGCTTCCCTGAGGAGAAACGAACCCATGGCAGACGCCTTCATCTGCGACGCCGCGCGCACCCCGATCGGCCGCTATGCCGGCGCGCTGAAGGAAGTCCGCACCGACGACCTCGGCGCCGTGCCGATCCGCGCCCTGATGGCGCGCAACCCCGGCCTCGACTGGGCGGCGGTCGAGGATGTGATCTATGGCTGTGCCAACCAGGCCGGCGAGGACAACCGGAACGTCGCGCGCATGGCCGCGCTGCTGGCCGGCCTGCCGGAGAGCATCCCGGGCAGCACGGTGAACCGGCTCTGCGGGTCGGGCATGGACGCCGTCGGCATCGCCGCCCGCGCCATCAAGGCGGGCGAATGCGAGTTGATGCTGGCGGGCGGGGTCGAGAGCATGACGCGCGCGCCCTTCGTGATGGGCAAGGCGCAGGAAGCCTTCTCCCGCTCCGCGGAGATCTACGACACCACGATCGGCTGGCGCTTCGTGAACCCGCTGATGAAGGCGCAATACGGCATCGATTCGATGCCGGAGACGGCGGAGAATGTCGCGGCGCAGTTCGGCATTTCACGAGGTGACCAGGACGCCTTCGCGTGGCGGTCCCAGCAGCGCGCCGGTCGTGCGATGGCCGCCGGCCGCTTCCGGGAGGAGATCGTCCCCGTCACCATCCCCCGCCGCAAGGGCGAGCCGGTGGTGGTCGACACCGACGAGCATCCGCGCCCCGACACCACCCTCGAAGCGCTCGCCAAGCTGGGCACGCCCTTCCGCAAGGAAGGCGGCACGGTGACGGCGGGCAATGCCTCCGGCGTCAATGACGGCGCCTGCGCCATGCTGGTGGCGGGCGAAGCGGCGGCGCGCCGCCACGGCCTGACGCCGCGTGCCCGCGTGGTCGCCACCGCGACGGCGGGCGTCGCCCCGCGCATCATGGGCTTCGGCCCCGCGCCGGCGGTGAAGCGGGTGCTGGCCAAGACGGGCCTCGGCATCGGCGACATCGCCGTGATCGAGCTGAACGAGGCCTTCGCCGCGCAGGGGCTGGCGGTCACGCGCGACCTCGGCCTGCCGGACGATGCCGAGCATGTGAACCCGAATGGCGGCGCCATCGCGCTGGGCCATCCGCTGGGCATGAGCGGCGCGCGGCTGGTGCAGACAGCGGTGGCGGAGCTGCATCATCGCCAGGCGCGCTACGCCGTGGTGACGATGTGCATCGGCGTGGGCCAGGGCATCGCGATGGTGCTGGAACGCGTCTGACCGCACGGCGCTGCCCGCCAGAGGCTTGGCGGCAGCGCATTGAGGCACGGCTCTCAGGCTCACGCCCAGCCCAGCGCGCCTTGCAGCGTGGTCAGCGCCTTGGCCATGCTGAAGGGCTTCGCCAGGAAGGGGGCACCCGGCAGGGCGCGCTGCGGATCGGTTTCGCTGAGCCGCCCGGAGGCATAGACCACCGGTAGCCCCGGTCGCAGCCGCCTGGCGGCCGAGGCCAGCGCGAAGCCATCGGCACCTGGCAGGTTGATGTCGGTCAACAGCAGGTCGAAATCGTCGCGGCTGGCGACCAGCCGCAGGGCGCTTTCCGCATCCGCGGCCTCCACAACCGTGAAGCCGGCCTCGGTCAGCACCTCGGCCAGCGTCATGCGGAGAAGCGGGTCGTCCTCGACGAGCAGCAGCCTGCGCGTGGCGTCCATGCGGCGGCTTGGCCTTCCCTTGGCGGCAGGCCAGCCTGCGCCCGCGCCCCCGCGCGCGGCGTGACAGCTGCGTGAGCCGAGGCAGGATGCGCGCACAGCAACGTCAGCCGTCCCGCGCGCGCTTCCCCTCGTGCAATCTCAGCCGAGTTCGACGACGACCTCGCCCAGCCCCTCGAACCCGCCGATGATGCGCTGGCCGCCGGGGACCCAGAGAAGGCCTGTCCAGCTGCCCGTCGTCACCACCTGGCCCGCATCCAGCTGCAGGCCGAAGGCGTGCAGGTGATTGGCCAGCCGGGTCAGCGACAGCAGCGCATCGCCCGCCGGGTTCGCGCCGCGCCGCGCCACCTGCGTCACGCCGCCGGCGGATTGATGGACCGTCAGGTCGTTCAGGTCGCGCTCGCGCCAATCCGCCACCGGCGCGCCGAGCACCAGCCCGGCATGGGCCACATTATCCGCCATGGATTCGAGCAGGGAGACGGCGGTCATGTCCGCATAGCGGGTCGCGACGAGTTCGATGGCGGGCATGCATTCCGTGACCGCGTCCGCCACCTCCTCCTGCGTCCAGGGCGTGGCGCGGGGCGGCAGGCTGCGGCCAAGCCGGAAGGCGACCTCCGTCTCGATGCCGATCTTGGCCCCCGGCGCGACCATCCAATTGGCCGGGCCAGCCATGATTCCGCGCGCATCCAGCAGCGCCTGGGAGACGGGCTTGCCCGGCGGCGTCGCGCATTTCCAGCCGCCGATCGCCCCGCCACGACGCGCCAGCACGGCGCGCTGGATGGCGAGCGCTTCCGCCTCATTCACTGGGGCGGCATCGCCCAGGCCGTTGGCCGGGGCGCCGCCCTGGCGGACCGCCAGCAGCGTCTCGGTGGCGCGGGCGATGCGGGTGGTGTCGGGCGCGGTCTCGGCCATGATGTCCTGCGTTCCTTCTGCCCGGGCATCATGGCGCCTTGGCGCCAATGGGCCAAGCCGCGTGGGGTTTCAGCGCGCCCCGCGTGACGTGGGCAGGACCAGGGTGATCGCGTAGCAAGCACCGAGCATCAGCGCGGAGCCCGCGAGGCAGGCGCCGAGCCCGCCCCATTGGTACAGCAACCCCGACAGCAGCGTGCCCGCGAAACGCCCCGCCGCATTCGCCGCGTAGTAGAAGCCGACATCCTCGGCCGCCTTCTCCGATCCCGCATAGGCCAGGATCAGGTAGGAATGGACCGAGGAATTCACCGCGAAGGCGATGCCGAACACCGCGAGCCCCGCCACCACCACCAGATCGGCGCGCGGCAGCTCCGCCACCAGCGCGGCGGCAAGCAGGGCAGGGACCAGGGCCAGCAGCAGCGACCACATCCTGGCGGCGGGCACCTCCGCCGACAGTCCATCGGCGCTGCGGCGCACCAGGGCGGGGGCGGCGGCCTGGACCACCCCATAGCCGATGGTCCAGAGCGCCAGGAACGCGCCGACCATCGTGAAGGTCCAGCCGCTGGCATAGAGGAAGACCGGCAGGCCGACGACGAACCACACATCGCGCGCCCCAAACAGGAACACCCGCGCCGCCGCCAGCAGGTTCACGGCGCGATCCTTGGCGAAGAGTTCCTTCGCCGAGCCGGAAGCCTTCGCCTTGCCCATCAGCGGCGGCAGCGCGAGCAACACGCCGGCCAGCACCAGCAGCAGCGCCGCCGCCATCGCCCACAGCGCCCCGCGGAAGCCCAGCACATCCAGCAGCAGGCCGCCCAGGAAGAAGCCCGCGCCCTTCATCGCGTTCTTGCTGCCGGTGAAGAAGGCGACCCAGCGGAACAGCCGCCCGGATGCCTGGCCCGCCGTCAGCTTGATCGCGGATTTCGACGCAGTCTTGGTCAGGTCCTTCGCGACGCCGCAGACGCCCTGCGCGACCACGACCCAGGCGACGCTGACCGCCGCCGCCCAATCGGGCGACAGGGCCGACAGCATCAGGAAGCCCAGCACCTGGGTAGCCAGCCCGACCGCCAGCATGCGCGCGATGCCGAAGCGCGTGGCCAGCCAGCCGCCGATCAGGTTGGCGCCGATCCCTGCGGCCTCATACAGCAGGAACAGGAAGGCGAGCGTGAAGGGCGAATAGCCGAGCCGGAAGAAATGCAGCAGCACCAGCATCCGCAACGCGCCATCGGTCAGCGTGAAGCCCCAATAGGCGGCGGTGACGATGGCGTAGTTGCGCGTGCCCGCGCCGCTGCCGGAGGCGCCGTTCAAAGCCCGACGCGCTCCATGTGGCAGGCGAGGTCGACCATGCGGCAGGCATAGCCCATCTCATTGTCGTACCAGGCGTAGATCTTCAGAGCCGTGCCGTCGGTGACCATGGTCGATGGCGCATCCACGATTGCGCTGCGCGTGTCGCGCGCATAATCCGCGCTGACCAGCGGCCTTGTCTCGTAGCCCAATATGCCGGCGAGCGGGCCTGCGGCAGCCTGCGCGAACAGGGCGTTCACCTCCTCCGCGCTCGTCTCGCGCCGCATCTCGAAGACGCAATCGGTGAGGGAAGCGTTGAGCACCGGCGCGCGCACCGCATGGCCGTTCAGCTTCCCCTTCAGCTCCGGATAGATCAGCGCGATGGCAGTGGCGCTGCCCGTCGTCGTCGGCGCGAGGGACAGCATGGCGGAGCGTGCGCGCCGCAGGTCCTTGTGCGGCGCGTCCACGACCAGGTTGGTGTTGGTCGGGTCGTGGATCGTCGTGATCTGCCCGTGGCGGATCCCGATCGCCTCATGCACCACCTTCACCACCGGGGCGAGGCAGTTGGTGGTGCAGGAGGCCGCGGTGACGATGGGATGCTTCGCGGGGTCGTAGAGATGCTCGTTCACCCCCACCACCACATTCAGCACCGTGTCGAACTTCACGGGTGCGGCGACGATGACGCGCTTTGCCCCACGGTCCAGATGGCCTTGCAGCACATCCGGCGCCAGGAACTTGCCGGTGCATTCCAGCACCAGATCGACGCCGAGATCGCCCCAGGGGATGTCGCCCGGCTTCGCATGTTCGGAAAAGCCGAGCCGTGTCTCGCCGATGCGGATGGCGGATTCCGCTTCCGCCGCGATACCCGCGCGCCAGCGGCCCTGCACGCTGTCGAATTCCAGCAGATGCGCCGTGGCCGCCACGCCGCCCTTGATCTCATTGAGGTGCACGACCTCCAGCCGGTTCGCAGCGCGCGGATCGCTGGCTTGCCGTTCCGCCGCGCCCATGGCCGCGCGCAGTGCGAGCCGGCCGATGCGGCCCATGCCATTGATACCGACCCTCATGCGCGTGACCCCGTGAGCGCCCGCGGATCCGCCAGCTCATCGAGCCGCGCCTTCAGCGCGATACGATCGAGCGTGCCGAAGGGCAGGCTGGTGAAGATGGAAAGCCGCCGATGGAGCGCGGCGTAGAGCTCGTTCAGCAAGGTCGCGCGTTCGACCGCGCTGCCGGCGAATTTGGCCGGATCGGGCAGCGGCCAGGCGCCCGTCACCACCGTTGCGCCGAAATCCGGGCAGGTCTGCCCGGCCAGCGTGTCGCAAAGCGCGATGGCAAAATCCATGCGCGGCGCCGCTTCGCCGGTGAACTCGTCCCAGGACTTCGATCGCGCCGCGGAGACATCATGGCCGAGCGCCTTGAGCTGCTGCAGCACCTCCGGCAGCGGGCCTTCTGCGGCGGGGTCTGAGCCCGCGGAAAAGGCGTGGAAGCGGCCTTCGCCGATCCGGTTCAGGATCGCTTCCGCCATGATGGAGCGGGCGGAATTGCGGGTGCAGAGGAACAGCACGTTGAAGACGGTGGGTTGCATGTTCGTGGTCTCCCCAAGGGTGTCGAAGAGCTGGTGCAGATTGCCGCAGCGCGCCGGGTTTCCCTCGCAACAGGCCTCTGCGAGGAAGACCAGCAGCGCGCGCAGCCTTTCGATCCGCGCGGCATAGACCAGGCTGCGCCCATGTCGCGTCGGGGCCACCAGCCCAGCCTGTTCCAGCGCCCGCAGATGGAAGGACAGGGTGGAGCCCGGCACGCCAAGCCGCGACGCGATCTCCCCCGCCGCGAGGCCCGGCGGCCCGGCCCCGAGCAGGGCGCGCATCAGGTCGAGCCGCGTGGCCTGGCCGAGTGCCGTGAAGCTGGCTGCTGCCTCATCCGATTTCATATTTCCAGTATAGTCGAACCGTCTGTCCCGCGGTGTGACATTCCCATGACGCGGCCTGCCGCCGCGTGGGGCGCAGCCGGATCAGTAGCAGCCGGCGGCGCGGCCGCGCGCGCGGACCAAGGCGAGCACGGTGCGGGAGCTCGGCACCGGCACATCCACCAGCTCCGCCAGTTCCACCACCGATCCCAGCAGCGCATCGATCTCCATCGGCCGCCCGCGCTCCAGGTCCTGCAGCATGGATGTCTTGTGCGCGCCCACCTCGGCGCCGCCGGCGATGCGCTTGTCCACGTCGATGGCGAAGCGGATGCCGAGCTTCTCGGCCACCGCCTGGCCTTCCAGCATCATGGCGCGGGCGATGCCGCGCTGCCCGTCATCGGCGATCAGCACATCGAGGGTCGCCGTGGTCAGCGCGCTGATCGGGTTGAAGGCCATGTTGCCCCACAGCTTCACCCACATCTCGTCGCGGATCCTTGGGCGCACGGGGGCCTTGAAGCCGGCGGCGATCAGCGCTTCCGACAGCGCGTTCACCCGCGCGCTGCGACTGCCATCGGGCTCGCCGAGCGTGAAGCGATCGCCATAGCTGTGTTCGATCACGCCGGGCTCCGGCACCTCGGCCGCCGGATAGACGATGCAGCCGATGGCGCGTTCGGGCGGCAGAAGGCGCGAGACGACGCCACCCGGATCCACGCTTTCGACGATGCGGCCCTGCCAGGGACCCGCCAACTGATGAAAATACCACCAGGGGATGCCGTTCACGGCGGAGACGATGGCGGTCTCCGGCCCCAGCAAGGGCTGCATCTGCTGCGCGGCGCCCGGCAGCGAATGCGCCTTGAGGGTCACGACCACATAATCCTGCGGCCCGGCTTCGGCGGCGGAGGCGACGGCGCGCACGGGCACCGTGATCTCCTGCCCCTCGCTCCGCAGCACCAGCCCCTTCGCCTGCATCGCGGCGAGATGTGGCCCGCGCGCGATGACGGTGACTTCCGCATCGCCACCCTTCTCCCTTTGGGCGGCGAGCTTCGCCGCCATCAGCCCGCCGATCGCGCCGGCGCCGAAGACACAGATCTTCATGAGAGGGAAATCCCCAGCTTTTCCGCCAGCCCGATCCGCATCAGCTTCCCCGTAGCGCCCTTCGGGATCTCCGGCAGGAACACCACCTTGCGCGGCACCTTGAAGTCCGCCAGCGACGTCGCCGCGAAATCGCGCAATTCGCGTTCCGTCAACGCCGCCCCTTCGCGCAGCACCACCGCCGCGCCCACTTCCTCGCCCAGCTTGGCGTGGGGAATGGCGAAGGTCAGCGCCTGTGCGACGGCCGGATGCGCGGAGAGCACGCCGTCCACCTCCAGCGGGCTTACCTTCTCGCCGCCGCGGTTGATCAGTTCCTTGAGCCGGCCGGTCAGCAGCAGGAAGCCGTCCTCATCGAACAGGCCCTGGTCGCCGGTGCGGAACCAGCCCTGGGTGAAGGCCTTGGCGTTGGCGTCCGGATTGGCCTCGTAGCCCTGCGTCACATTGGGGCCGCGGATCACCACCTCCCCGATCTCGCCCTGCGGCAGGATCGTGCCGTCATCGGCCATGATCGCCACTTCGGGCCCCGCGGGCCTGCCGACCTTGCCGGGCTTGCGGGGGCCTTCCAGCGGGTTGGAGCACATCTGGTGCGATGCCTCCGTCATCCCGTAGCTCTCGACCAGCGGGCAGCCGAAGGTCGCTTCCATCTGTTCCATCACCGGCCCGGGGAGAGAGGCGGAGGAGGAGCGGATGAAGCGCAGCTTCACGCGTTCGATGATCTCGCGGTTGCGTTCCGCGCGGCCCAGGATCGCCTGGTGCATGGTGGGCACGGCGGTGAACCAGCTCGGCCGTTCCTCATCCATCCAGCGGAAGACGCGCAGCGCATCGAAGCCCGGCGTGCAGACCACCGTGCCGCCGCTCCGCAGGGATCCGAGCACGGCCGCGATCAGCCCGTGGATGTGGAACAGCGGCATCACATTGAGGCAGACATCCGCCGGCGCGAGCGACAGCGCGGCGGCGATATTGGCGGCGGAAGCGGTGACGTTCGCCTGGGTCAGCGGCACGATCTTCGGCCGCGCGGTGGTGCCCGATGTGTGCAGCACCAGCGCGACATCCTCTGGCTGCGCCATGCCGGGATGCGCGGCGGTGCCGGGCGTGCCGCCCTCCAGCGTGAAGGAGCCGGCCGGGCCGCCCGGCACCACTTCCAGCAGCGGCACGCCGAGCTTCGCCGCCGCCGCGCGGGCCGGCGTTTCCACCCCGCGCATCACGATCAGCGCCTTGGCGCGCAGGTCCTCGATGTAGAAGGCGAACTCGTCTTCCCGGTAGGAGGGATTCAGCGGCGCCGTGGTCGCGCCGCAGGCGACGGTGACGAAGACCGCCGCCATCTCCGGCCCGTTGGGCAGCACGATGGCGACCCGGTCGCCGCGCCCGATGCCGATGGCGTTGAGCGAGGCGACCGTCCGCGCGCCCAGGTCGCGGAGCGCCGCATAGGATAATGGCGCGCGGCCTTCGGTGGCGCGTAGTGCAGGCCGCGCGGCCTCACCCAGTTCGAGAAGCCCGGCGATGGTGCGGATGGCGGACATGCGGTTCTCCGATCTGCGCCGGGTCCTGCTGGCGTGGCCCGGCCTGGGCCGAATGGGGCGGGTCTTTCTACTGGTCCGGTCGGGATCAGACCTTGCTCTGCATCTCAGGCTGCCTTGTCCTGGCTGCCCTGTGCCGGTGCCTCGGGGGCGGGCTCCGCCGCGGGGGGCGGCGCGGGGCAGGTGCTCAGGCCGAACAGCGGATAGACCGGGCAGACCCGCGTCAGCCCGGTGACCAGCGGCAGGAAGCCCAGCACGCCCCACCAGCCCAGCGGGCCGAAGATCCACATCATCACCAGCGCCGTGCCGATCGCGAGCCGGACCGTCTGGTCCAGCCCCCCGACATTCCGCCCAGCCATGCCGCCGGCCATCGCGCAGTCTCCGCCTTGCGTGGACTGCTAGCTCACCCTTGCTTGAGCGCGGCGTCCAGAGGGGGGAGTCGAAGTTGATCTGGGTCAGTTCGACCACAGCCGGCCATGCCATGATACGGTCGTGGCCTCCCGCCACCAGGCACCCCAAGGCCCGCCGCCCAGGCGACAGGAACCCCATGGCTGAGATCGACCACATCGTGATTGGCGCCCGTACCCTGGATGAGGGCGCGGCCTATGTCGCGGCGCATCTGGGCGCCCGCCCGGTTCCGGGTGGTCAGCACCAGGGCATCGGGACGCACAACATGCTGCTCGGGCTCGGCCCTGATCGCTACCTGGAGGTGATCGCCGCCGACCCGGGCCAGCCCGACCCGCCCCATCCGCGCCCCTTCGACCTGGACGACCCCGCCACGCGCCTGATGCTGGAGGCGGAGCCGCGGCTTCTCGCCTGGGTCGCGCGCACCCAGGCGCTAGAGGCGGTGGTGACCCGCCTCGGTGCCCATCATGCAGGCGACATCCGGCCCTGGTCCCGGGGCGAGTTGTCCTGGCGGATGGCGATGCCGCCGCAGAACCAGGATATGACCAACCTGATCCCGTCGCTGATCCAATGGGATGACGGCAAGGGCGCCGCACCCCGCTTGGCCGACCAGGGCATCCGCCTGGCGGCGCTGGAGGCCGAGCACCCGAACCCGGAGGCGGTCCGCCACGCGCTGGCCGCCCGTGGGCTGGAGGAGGCGCTGCGGCTGCGCCGCAGCCCCCATCTCAGGCTGCTGGCCCGCCTGACCCGCGCCGATGGCCAGGAGGTGGTGCTCGCCAGCGGCTGACCCGGACAGGGAGATGCCGAAAGTGCCGCAACTTCGAATGTTCCGAACCCGTGGTGAGGTGGTCCTGTCGTCGCGCCAATGCTACTCTCGCGTGCCGGATCCGCGCGGTGGTCGCGCTGGATCGCCACGCTGCGCTCGCAGCGTGGCGGGGTAGCGGGAAGGACGAGAATGGCGTTGCGGCGTGCCGCGTCACCGACCGGGCTGGTAGCGCCAGACGCTGGCGGGGGGGATGTTGAGCGGCGTCCACGCCTTCCGCTTCGCCGTCAGGCCCAGCTTGCGGTAGGGCAGGGGCGAGGTGATGCAGTAGGTATAGAGCAGGAAGCCCTTGCCGGGTGCGACGCTCTCCACCGCCTCGACGAAGCGGCGCTGCTGGGCCAGGGGCAGCATCACCAGCGGGATACCGCAGATGGCGGTGCCGACCTTGCCATGCATCCGCGCCGGCAGGGCCTTGGACAGTTCGAAGGCATCGCCCTGGATCACGTTGACGCCGGGCAGGGCGCTGCGCAGGTGGTCGGCCATGTCGCGCACGATCTCCACCACCACCAGCCGCTCCGGCGGCAGGCCGGCATCGAGGAGCGCGCGGCTGATCACGCCGGTGCCCGCGCCGAGTTCCACCACCACCTCATCCTCGCCGCAGGTCGCGAGCGCCGCGATCCGCTTGCAGAGCGCGGGGGAGGAGGGGATCACCGACCCCATCTGCAGCGGATTGGCCAGCCAGCGCTTCAGGAACAGGGCGGTGTTCTTCACTTCGCCATGCGACACGGCGCCTTCGGTGGCGCCCCCCGAGGCACCTTCCGGGCGGCTATTCCGCTCCGGTGCTGCGATGTCCGACATGCTTCTCTCCTCGACAGGTCCGCTACGGGACCGGCGCACGCCTACAATCGGCTCCATGACGGCGCTCGCACGTTTTCACGACAGAGCTATGACAAGTCCGCGACACAACGCTGCGTTCGCACGTCCTGCCGCAAGGCCGCGCGAGGCCGGGTCGCATGACGGCGCGGGTCCTGGTGGTCGATGACGTGCCGGCGAATTGCCGCCTGCTCGAAGCCAAGCTGCTCAACGAATATTACGAGGTCGCGCTGGCCGGGTCCGGGCCGGAGGCGCTGTCCATCGTGTCGCGCTGGATGCCGGATGTGGTCCTGCTCGACGTCATGATGCCGGGCATGGATGGCTATGAGGTCTGCCGGCGCCTGAAGGCGCAGCCGGGCACGTCCCATGTGCCGATCGTGATGGTCACCGCCCTGACCGACCAGGGCGAGCGCGTGCGCGGGTTGCAGGCGGGGGCGGACGACTTCCTGTCCAAGCCGGTCGATGATGGCATGTTGTTCGCCCGGCTGCGCGCGCTGCTGCGGACGAAGCAGGTGCTGGACGCCTGGCGCCTGCGGGCGGAGACGGCGCGCGATCTCGGCATCGAGGCGAAGGATGCGCCGCCCCCTGGCCTTGCCGGCGCCCGCGCCCTGATCGTGAACGCCGATCCTCTGGAGACGGAACGGCTTTCGGCCATGCTCCAACAGGATGGGCTGGAGGTCGCGACCTGCGTCGATCCGGCCGCGGCCTGGGCGGTGCTGTTGGAAGATCCGCATGATGTCGTGCTGCTCAGCCTCTCGCTGGACGGCGGGGATTCGCTGCGCTTCGCCTCCCGCCTCCGGGCGGAGGCGTTGACGCGCGAGTTGCCGGTGCTGCTGATCGGCGACCAGGCGCAGAAGAACCTTGCGCTGCGTGGCTTCGACCTTGGCGCGAACGATCATGTGCTGCGCCCGGTCGATCCGAACGAGCTCTGCGCGCGGGTCCGCAACCAGGTCCGGCGGAAGCACTACCAGGACATGCTGCGCGCCGATCTCGACCGGTCTCTGGAACTCGCGGTGACGGACCCGCTGACGGGGCTCCGCAACCGCCGCTATGTGCGCCGCCACCTGGAAGGCGTCCTCCGGAACGCGGCGGCGACGGCGCTGATGCTGGATGTGGACCGCTTCAAGGCGGTCAATGACACCTTCGGCCACGCCGCCGGCGACGCGGTGCTGCGGGACGTCTCGGAACGGGTGCGCGGCCATCTGCGCTCCGCCGATGTGGTCGCGCGCTATGGCGGAGAGGAGTTCCTGGTGGTCATGTCCGGCGCGGATGCCGAGGATGGCATGCTGGTGGCCGAACGCCTGCGGAGCGCCATCGCCGCCGCGCCGATCATGGCGGAGGGCGAGTCGCTGGCAGTGACGGTCAGCATCGGGATCGCGTTTGCCGCGGCGGGGACGCCGTGCGACGACCTGATCGCGGCGGCGGATGCGGCGCTCTACCGGGCCAAGAACAACGGCCGCAATCGGGTGGAGGTCGCGCCCGATAGTGGGCAGGCCATCGGCCGGCGAAGATGGGGCAATATGCGTTCAGATGGAAACATCTGAACGCATATTGCTCTTGATTCAAAGGGTTATCGAGCGCGGACTGCGTTCGTATGAACGCAGCGTTCTTTGGGGCGCTGCCCTTCACACACGCAAAAAGCCCGGCCGCTAGGCCGGGCTTCCATCAGGCGTCGAAGTCGAGGCGACCTGGCCCGGGCCCCTGAGGGCCCGCGGGTTACTTGATCTTGGCTTCGCGGAAGGCGACGTGCTTGCGCGCCACCGGATCGTACTTCTTCAGTTCGAGCTTGCCGGTCGCGGTACGGGTGTTCTTCTTCGTGACGTAGAAGTAGCCCGTCTCGGCAGTGCTCACGAGCTTGATCAGGACGGTGTTGGCCTTGGCCATGGGACAGGTTCCACAGGTCGAATACAGGCACCGGGCACGCCGATAGGCGGCCCGGCAGGGTGGCGCACCATAGTCGGAAGCGCCGCCGGGTCAAGGCCGAAAGCCGGCCGAAGGCCAGGGGCGCTCAGCGCCCCACCGTCGCCAGGGCGGCCGCATAGGCCCGCGGGTTCTCGATCAGCGCCTGCGCCGCGGCGAGGTCCGCGGTACGCCCTTCCGCCGGCGGGCAGGCCCCGCGCAACGCCGCCGCATCCGCGGCGCCGAGCGGCGGGCGCGCGGCGCGCTGCTGCCTCAATGCCGATCCCATCGGCGCCAGCCCCGACCCCAGCCCCGTCAGCCCCGCCGCCAGGACGTCCGGCCCCAGGCTGGTGCAGACCACGGGCAGCACGCCCAGCCCATGCAGCGGCCAGCCCGAGGGCGCGAGCACCTGCGACCAGGTGAGCATGATCTCTGCATCATTCGGCAGCGGTGCGATCAGTTGGATCAGGCCCTTGCCCTGGGTCGCGCTGCCCACCACCGCAGCGCGGCGCCGCTCCGAAAGCGCCATCGCCACGATCTCCGCCGCCGAGGCGGTGCGGCCATCGACCAGCACCACGACAGGCCGGCCCTGGGCCAGGTCGCGCCCGCTGGCCTCGTAGCGCCGCGAGGCGTCCGGGTGCCGGCCCTGGGTGCGCGCGACCTCTCCCTCCGTCAGGAAGGCATCCGCCACCGCGACCGCCTGGGTCAGCAGCCCGCCGCGATTCGCGCGCAGATCCAGCACCACCCCGCGCGGCGGCCGCTCCGCGAAGCCATCCACCAGCGCCGCCGTCAGCTGACGCTCCGTCAGCGCGGAAAAGCCGCTGAGCCGCACCCAGAGGATGCCGTCCCGCCGTTCCGCCTTGACGGTCGGGGGCGGGACCAATTCGCGGAGCAGCGTCACCTCCCGCCGCCGGCCGGCGCGCAGCAGCGTCAGCCGAACGGAGGTGCCGTCAGGCCCTTCCAGCAGGGACGCCGCAAGCCCAGGGTCGCGGGGCCCGAGCGCCCGGTCCTCCACCGCCAGCAACCGGTCGCCGGTCCGGATTCCCGCCATCGCCGCCGGCCCGCCGGGCGCGACGGAGACCACCGCGAGGCCGTCGCGCTGCACCGCGATCCGCAGACCGAGTCCCACCTGGCCCACCCGCCTTTCGCGCGCCGTGCGGGCCTCGGCTGGGGTCACGTAGCGGCTATAGGGGTCGAGGTGGTTGAACACCTCCTCGAAGCCCGAGGCGATGAGCCGTTCGACACCCGCCCGCCGCAAGGTGGGGGATGCGCGCCAGCCGGCTTCATAGAAGCCGCTCAGAGTGGTCGCGAGCGCGGCTGCCGCCACCGCGGGCTCACGCGGCACGAAACCCGCCAGGGGGGTGGCGGCGATCGGCTGGTCCTCGACCGTCAGGCGCAACTCCGTGCCGCGGCGCAGCGGCTCGATCCGGGGGTCGATCACGCCGAGTCCGCGCAGCGACCACAGCGCGAGATCGGCCGGCGCGGGACGGTCCAGATGGCGTTCCAGCAGTAGCGTGAGCGACTCGGCCAGCACACGCTCGACCGCCTGGCGGGGGAAGGGCGCGGCGTCCTGCGCGCGCGCCGGGCCGGCGCCGAGGAAGACGGCCAGCGCCAGCAGGCAGGGCAGAAGAAGGCGCCCGATCAGCGCCGGCGGCGCGGTCCGGCAGGCTTGCCGCGCGGCCCTTGGCCCCGGCCTTGCCGCGATGTCGTGGCGCGCGGGTCGCCCTGCATCAGGTTGAACACCATGCCGCCGGTCCGCGGTGTCGCGGATGCCAGCCGCACCTCGACCGCCTGGCCAAGGCTGAAGGTCAGACCCGTGCTGCGGCCCGCCATCCGGTGGCCGGCCTCGTCCAACTGCCATCTGTCGTCCGGCAAGGACGCGAGAGGGACGATTCCGCTCGCGCCGTTCGTCTCCAAAGTGACGAAGAGACCGAAGCGTGTCACCCCACTGATTCGCGCATCGAACATGTCGCCGACGCGTTCCGACATATAGGCGGCGAGGTAGCGATCCACCGCGTCGCGTTCGGCCAGCGCGGCGCGGCGTTCGGTCTGGGTGATGTGCTCCGCCGTGTCGGGGAAGCGCGCCGCTTCCTCTTCCGCCAGCGCGCCGGCGGAAGGGCCCTTGCCGAGGGCGAGGCCGGCGATCAGCGCGCGATGGACCAGAAGATCCGCATAGCGCCGGATCGGGCTGGTGAAATGCGCGTAGCGGGTCAGCGCCAGGCCGAAATGGCCGATATTGTCGGGACTGTAGGCGGCCTGGGACTGGCCGCGCAGCACCGCTTCGTTCACCAGCCGCGCCTCCGGCCGTTCCTTCACGATCTCCAGGATGCGGGAGAAGTCGCGCGGGTGGATCTGGTCGCGCGCCGCCAGCTTGATGTCGAGCGAGGCCAGGAACTGCCGCAGCCCTTCCAGCTTCTCATCCGACGGGCGGTCGTGGATGCGGTACATGCAGGGCTGGCGGAGCCCTTCCAGCTCCTCCGCCGCCGCGACATTCGCCGCGACCATGAATTCCTCGATCAGCCGGTGGCTGTCGAGCCGCGCGCGCGGCACCACCGCTTGCACATGGCCCTTCGGGTCCAGCAGCACGCGCCGTTCCGGCACATCCAGGTCGAGCGTCCCACGCCGCTCCCGCGCCGCGAGCAGGGCGCGGAAGGCGCCATAGAGATGCGCCACCTGCCCCGCCGGCACGCCATCCGGGTCGCGGCCTTCGTCCTGGGCGGCCTGCACCCCTTCATAGGTCAGGCGCGCGAAGCTGCGCATGATGCCGCGCCCGAAGCGGTGGGCGCGCTTGGTGCCGGCCTTGTCGAAGCGCATCTCGACGAACAGGCAGCCGCGATCCTCATTGGGGCGCAGGCTGCACCAGCCGTTGGACAGCGCCTCCGGCAGCATCGGCACGACGCGGTCGGGGAAATAGACGCTGTTGCCGCGCGCCCAGGCCTCGCGGTCCAGCGGGCTGCCGGGCTTCACATAATGGGCGACGTCGGCGATCGCGACCACCACGCGCCAGCCATCCTCCAGCGGTTCCGCCCAGACGGCATCGTCGAAGTCGCGCGCATCCTCGCCATCGATGGTGACCAGCGCCACGTCGCGCAGATCCTCGCGCCCGCGCTTGGTCACGCCCTTCGCGCGCTCGGCTTCCAGAACCGCCTCGGCGGGGAAGATATCGGGGATGCCATGGGCGTGGATGCAGACGAGGGAGACGCTGCGGGGCTCTCCCATCCGGCCCAGCACCTCCACGATCCTCGCGGGGCGGGGGCCCATGGGGCGGTGCTGGGGTAGGGGTTCCGCCAGCACGATGTCGCCTGGCCGCGCGGCCCCGGCCTCGCCGGGTGGGACCATCCATTCGGCGCGGGAGCGGCGGTCGGTCGGGATGATCCGGCCTTCCTCGAACACGCCGAGCACGCGGGCGGGGCGGTCCTGGCTGGCGAGCCGCTTGAAGGTGCGGCCTTCGTATTTCGTGCCGCCGATATGGCGGAGCCGCGCCAGCACGCGTTCGCCCGGCGCAAGGGCGGGCAGGCCGCGGCGTTCGGGGGCCATGAAGATGGCGGGCGGGGGGCCGTTCGCCTTGTCCCATTGCACGGGGCGCGCGATGGCGTCGCCATCGGCATCGGTGCCGACGATCTCCACCACCGTCATCTCCGGCAGGCGGTCCGGTGCGGCGATGCCCCGCCGGCCGACCGGCGCGGCCTGGCCCTGCTCCTTCAGGCTGCGCAGCAATTCGCGCAGCGCGGGGCGCTGGTCCGGTGACAGGCCGAAATGACGGGAGATGTCCGACTTGCCGACGCGGCCGGGTGCCGCGCGCAGGAAGGCGCGCAGCTGTTCGCGGGTGGGCAGGGGGTTGCCCAGGCCCTCGGCGTCCCGGGGCGGGCGAGGGGCCTTGGCGGTCCCCTGCGCCGGGGCGGCCGGGCCGGTCCGCACCCGCTTGCGGGCGGCGTGACCCTTGGGGGGCGGGCCGCGCCGGTGCATCTCAGCCCCCCTTCGCGGCGCTGGGCTTGCGCGCGGCGGGCTTCTTCGCCGGGGCCTTCTTCGCGGCGGCCTTCGCCGGGGCTTTCTTCACAGCGGCCTTTGGCGCCGTTGCCTTGGTCGCTGTCGCCTTGGCCGGAGCCGCCTTCTTGGCGGCCGGCGCGGCCTTGGCCTTGCCCTTCGCGCCGCCCTTGCCCTTCATCGGCGGCAGTTCCTTGCCCTTCTCGGCCAGCAACTGCACCGCTTCGTCGAGCGTCGCCGCTTCCATCTCCATCCCGCGCGGCAGGTTGGCGATGGTCTTCCCATGCATCGCATAGGGCCCGAAGCGGCCCTTGCGGATCTCCACCGGCACGCCGTCCTTCGGATGCGCCCCGAGCAGCCTGACCTTCGCCCGCGCCTTGGCCAGCAGCTCCATCGCCCGGTTCATGCCAAGCGCCAGCACGTCATCCCCTGGCTCCAGCGATTGGTAGACGCTGCCGAGCCGCACATAGGGCCCGAAGCGGCCGATGCCGGCGGTGATCTCCTCCCCCGTCTCCGGATCCCGCCCGATCGCGCGCGGCAGCGACAGCAGGGCCAGCGCGGCTTCGAGGTCCAGCGTCTCGGGGTTCATGTCCCGCGTCAGGCTGGCGCGGCGCGGCTTGGTCGGCTTGCCCTTCGCATCCGTGCCGGCTTCGCCGAGCTGCACATAGAGCCCATAGGGACCGCGCCGCAGCGTGACATTCTGCCCGGTCGCGGGATCGGGGCCGAGTTCGCGATGCCCCTCGAAGCTGCTCGAGGCACGCTCCCCATCCGGGCCGGGGGCCGTCAGCGGCCTTGTGTAGCGGCATTCGGGGTAGTTCGAGCAGCCGACGAAGGCCCCCGTGCGCCCCAACCGCAGCCCAAGCCGTCCGCCCGAGCAGGACGGGCAGGCGCGCGGATCGCCCGCGCCTTCGCGGGCGGGGAAGAAATGCGGCCCCAGCTCCTCATCCAGCGTGTCGATCACATCGCTGATCTTGAGGTCGGTGGTCGCGCCGATCGCCTTCGAGAAATCATCCCAGAAGGCGCGCATCACCGCCCGCCAATCCGCCCGGCCGCCGGAGATGTCGTCGAGCTTCTCCTCGAGCCCCGCGGTGAAGCCGGTATCCACGTATTTCTCGAAGAAGGCGACGAGGAAGGCGGTCACCAGCCGGCCGCGGTCCTCCGGGATGAAGCGCCGCTTGTCGAGCCGCACATACTCCCGGTCCTGCAGCACCTGCAGGATCGAGGCATAGGTGGACGGCCGCCCGATGCCGAGTTCCTCCAGCTTCTTGACCAGCGTCGCCTCGGAAAAGCGCGGCGGCGGCAAGGTGAAGTGCTGGTTGGCGGCGACCGCGCCGGTCTTCAGCGCATCCCCCTGCCGCATCGGCGGCAGGGTGCGCTCATCCTCATCCTCGCCGGCGCCTTGCGCGGGGGTGGCGATGCCGGCGCGGGCATCGGCCGCGCGGTCATCCTCATCTTCCCGATAGAGGCGCAGGAACCCGTCGAAGGCGATGACGGAGCCATTGGCGCGCAGCTTCGTGCGCCCGGTCGGATCGGCGATCTCGACCACCGTCTGGTCCAACTCGGCCGATTGCATCTGGGACGCGACGGCCCGCTTCCAGACCAGCTCATACAGCCGGCGCTGGCGGTCATCGAGGAAGCGGGCCACCTGGTCCGGCGTGCGGGTGACGTCGGTGGGCCGGATCGCCTCATGCGCTTCCTGGGCGTTCTTCGCCTTGGAGGTGTATTCGCGCGGCGCGCCGGGGACGTAGTCCGGGCCGAAGCTGTCCTTCACATGGTCGCGGATGGCGAAGATCGCGTCCCGCGACATCTGGACGCCATCGGTCCGCATATAGGTGATCAGGCCGACGGTCTCCCCGCCGATATCCACGCCTTCATACAGCTGCTGGGCGGTCCGCATCGCCTGCTGCGCGCCCATGCCGAGCTTGCGGCTGGCTTCCATCTGCAGGGTGGAGGTGGTGAAGGGCGCCGGCGGATTGCGCCGCGTGCGCTTCTTCTCGACGCTTGTGACGCCGAAGCGGCCCGCTTCCACCGCCGCCTTGGCGCGCATCGCGCTCGCCTCGTCCGGCAGGTCGAATTGCTCGAGTTTTCGGCCCTCATGATGCGTCAGCCGCGCCATGAAGGGCGCGCCGGAAGGCGTCGCGAAGCGGGCTTCCACCGTCCAGTATTCGCGCGCCCGGAAGGCCTCGATCTCCGCTTCCCGCTCGCAGATCAGGCGCAGCGCGACGGATTGCACGCGGCCAGCGGATTTGCTGCCGGGCAGCTTCCGCCAGAGGACGGGCGAGAGGTTGAAGCCCACCAGGTAGTCCAGCGCGCGGCGCGCCAGATAGGCCTCGATCAGCGGGGTATCCAAATCGCGCGGATGGGCGACGGCGTGCTGGATGGCGCGCTTGGTGATCTCGTTGAAGGTGATGCGGCTGACCTCGACACCCTTCAGGGCGCCGCGCCGGGCCAGCATGTCCTTCACATGCCAGGAAATCGCCTCTCCCTCGCGATCCGGGTCGGTGGCCAGGAACAGGCGCTTGGCCCCGCGGAGTGCCTGCGCGATGTCCCGCACCTGGCGTTCGCCACGGTCATCCGCCTCCCAGTCCATGGCGAAATCCTCGTCCGGGCGGACGCTGCCATCCTTGGGCGGCAGGTCGCGCACATGGCCGAAGGACGCGAGCACGGTGAAGTCGCGGCCGAGATACTTGTTGATGGTCTTTGCCTTGGCGGGGCTTTCGACCACGAGGACGTCGGGCATTGGGTGCTGGTTCGCCTTGCGATTCCTGCCGCGCGCCGCGCCGCGCGTTCAGCGCGCGGCCCGGGCAACACGGTCGCCGGGCAGGACCTCCACCAGTCCCGAAAGCTCGAGATCCAGCAGCATCGCCCGCACGGCAGGCGGCGAGAGGTGGCAGCGCCGGGCCAGATCGTCAACGCCCACCGGGGTCGGCGCAAGCATTTCAAGGAGTTGCCCGGCGGCGTCGGAGGGCGGCGGCGCGTCATCCGCCTCGGAAGCGGGATTTTCCGTGTCGTCTCGTGGCCGGAACAGGGGGGCCTCGCGCGGCGCCTCGGGCAGGTTCGCCAGCACATCCTCAGCCGTCTCGACCAGATGCGCGCCCTGGCGGATCAGGTCGTTCGACCCCCTTGCGCGCGGGTCGAGCGGGCTGCCGGGCACGGCGAAGACCTCCCGCCCCGCTTCCAGCGCGAGGCGCGCGGTGATCAGGCTGCCCGAACGCTGGGCGGCTTCCACCACCACCACGCCCAGCACCATGCCCGCCACGATCCGGTTGCGGCGGGGGAAGTGCCGCGCGAGCGGCGCGGTGCCGAGCGGCGCTTCCGCCACCACCACGCCGCCTTCGGCGACGATCCGTGCCTGGAGCCCGGCATGCTCCGGCGGGTAGGGCTGGTCGAGCCCGCCCGCGACCACCGCCACCGTCCGCCCATGCGCCCCGAGCGCGCCCAGATGCGCCGCCGCATCCACCCCGCGCGCGAGGCCGGAGGTGACGACGACGCCGGCCATGGTCAGGCCGGCCGCCAGTTCCTCCGCCACCCGCCGCCCGCCGGCCGAGGCGGAGCGCGCGCCCACCACCCCCACCTGCCGCCTTAGCAGCACGGAGGCATCGCCGAGCACTGCCAGGATCGGCGGCGCATCCTCGACCAGCCCGAGCAGGGGCGGGTAGCCGGGCGCGCCCAGATGCAGCCAGGTGCCGCCCAACCGGTCCAGCGCCTCCATCTCCCGCGACGCGTCGATGGCGGGGAAGGGGGTGAGGGTGCGGCCGGTGCGCGCGGCGATGCGGGGCAGGGCGGCCAGCGCCGCGGTGGCCGTGCCGTGGCGTTCGATCAGGCGGCGGAAGGTGGCGGGGCCGATGCCCTCGGTGCGGGACAGCCGAAGCCGCGCGAGCGTCTCCGCCCGGCCCGGCGCGGCATCGGCCAGCCGCAGCTGCTCGAAGATCGTGTCCTGGTGGCGCATCGGCCCCAAGGCAGCACGCCAGGTACCCGAAACGCAACCTTTGGTTGCGTGTTAGTCTTTCTTGCTACCGAAACGCGGCTCGGTCCCGGCCAGCAACCGCTGGATATTGGGCCGATGACGCCAGGTGATGAGCGCCGCGAGGCCGGCGGCGAAGATCGCCAGCCGCGAATCGCCGAAGACCAGCGCCCCGACCGGCGCCAGCGCGCAGGCGACCAGCGCGCTGGCCGAGGAGATGCGCGTCACCGCGAAGACCGCGATCCAGGCCGCGACGGTGACCAGCCCCAGCCAGGGCGAGGCCGCCAGCAGCACGCCCGCCCCGGTCGCCACCCCCTTGCCGCCCTTGAACCCGAGCCAGACGGGGAAGACGTGCCCGGCCATGGCGGCGACACCGGCAACCAGCGCGGCGTCCTCTCCCCACAGCCAGCGGGCGATCAGCAGGGCCGCCGCGCCCTTCAGCACATCCAGCGCCAGCGTGGCGGCGGCGAGCTTCTTGTTGCCCGTCCGCAGAACATTGGTCGCGCCGATATTGCCCGAGCCGATGGCGCGGATATCGCCCAGCCCGGCGGCCTTGGTCAGGATCAGCCCATAGGGCACGGAGCCGAGCAGGTAGCCGAGCAGTGCGGCCAGGATCAGGGACATTACCCGAACACCCGCTTGCCGTTCTTCCAGGTGCCCAGAACCTTGCCTTCCAGCGCCCGGCCGTCGAAGGGGGTATTCTGCGCCTTGCCGGGCAGCTTCCCGGCTTCCACGCGCCAGCCGCGCTCGGGGTGGAACAGCACCAGGTCGGCGGGCGCGCCTGTCCGCAGCGTGCCGGCCTCGATCCCGAGCAGCTTCGCGGGCCGCGCGGTCAACAGATCCAGCGCCTGGAGCAGCGTCAGGTCGCCGCCATGCACGCGGGCGAGCGTCACGGCCAGCAGCGTCGCCAGCCCCGCGCCGCCGGCCTCCGCCTGGGCGAAGGGCAGGCGCTTGTCATCGGCATCGCGCGGCTGGTGGTCGGAGGCGATGGCATCGATCGTGCCGTCCTGCAGCCCGGCGATCACCGCCAGCCGGTCGGCTTCCTCGCGCAGCGGCGGGGAGAGCTTGGCATAGGTGCGGTATTCGCCGATCGCCGTCTCGTTCAGGTCGAAATAGGGCGGCGCGGTGTCGCAGGTGACGGAAAGCCCCTCGGCCTTGGCGGCGCGGATCAGGTCCAGCGCGGCGCCGGTCGAGACATGGGCGAAATGCACATGGCCCTTGGTGAGGCGGGCGAGGGCGATGTCCCGCTGCACCATCATCGCTTCCGCCGCGCGGGGGATGCCGGGCAGGCCCATGCGGGTCGCGCGTTCCCCTTCCGTCGCGGCGCCGCCATGGGCCAGCGCCGGTTCCTCTGGATGCTGCACGATGAAGCTGCCGAAGGCCCGCGCATAGGACAGCGCGAGGCGCATGGTGCGCGCATTGCCGATGGCGCGCCGGCCATCGGTGAAGGCGATGGCGCCGGCTTCGCGCAGCAGGCCGAATTCGCTCATCTCCTTGCCCTGGCAACCGGCGGTGGCGGCGCCATAGGGCAGGATGGCGACGGAGCCCGTCGCTTCCCCGCGCCGGATGACGAATTGCACAAGCGCGGGGTCGTCCAGCGCCGGGTCCGTATCGGGCAGGGCGCAGAGCGTGGTGATCCCGCCCGCGGCGGCGGCGAGTGCGGCCGATGCGATGGTCTCCCGATGCTCCATCCCTGGCTCGCCGAGTGCGGCGCGCAGGTCGATCAGCCCCGGCGCCAGGCAGGCGCCCCCGGCATCTACCACCGTGGCGCCCTCAGGCGTGCCGAGATTGGCGCCGTGATCGGCGATGACGCCGTCGCGCACCAGCAGCGCGCCCGGCGCGTCGAGGCCGGTCGCGGGGTCTAGCAGGCGGGCGTTGGTGAGCAGTGTCGCGGCCATGACGAAGCTCTATAGGCTCTCGCGATGTGGTGCGCCAACAGACTGGCGGTCTCGCGCATCTCGCAACTTCGCCCGCGCAAGCTCGACGTCGTCCTCGGTGCGGATATTCAGCCGTGGCTGTTCCCCACGGAAAAACTGAAACAGAAGGCGCGCCAGAACACCGACCACGATGAGGTTGATCCCAATCTGGGCTGGAATTTCGTGCACCATGGCCGATTCCGGAAGCATCGCGCGCGGATCAGAGGGATCGATTCGCACCGCCAACTCATACCCAGGGGTTGGCAGCCTTCGCAGCGTCGCTGAATCGCCCGCGCTATTCGTCGAGCCGCGAGCGTGGAAAGGCCGGAGGGAGTAACCAGAAACAATTCGCCCATCCGGCAGCGTAGCCGTGAGCGGGGCATCGTAGCTTGGGCCGCTACGGCCGGTGCGCGCTTGACGTGCCTCTCCCGCCACGGTCGCGGTCGCCCGTTGCCAAGTGCTTGCTACCCAGGCGTCATGTACAGCCTGTGAGAAAAAGCCAACGACCAGGGCCGCAGGCAGGATGGCGAAGCCTGCTGCTTGCCACCGCCCGAGCGGTTTCTTCGCGAACGGATTCCAGTCAGGGCGGGGCCTAGGATCAGCTGCTGCCTGACCGCCTTCCATCAAGTATTCCGCCGCAGGTTCCGAGATAGCAGGTCGAGCACGGCCATCCGCACCGCCACCCCCATCTCCACCTGTTCCCCGATCACGCTGCGGGCGGGGTCGTCGGCGACCGCGCTGTCGATCTCGACGCCGCGATTCATCGGGCCGGGATGCATCACGATGGCGTCCGGCTTCGCGACCGCCAGCTTCTCCGCATCCAGGCCGTAGAAGCGGAAGAATTCGCGGGCGGAGGGCACCAGGCCGCCCGTCATCCTCTCCTTCTGCAGCCGCAGCATCATGACGACATCGGCGTCCTTGAGGCCGGTCTTCATGGAATGATGCACCTCGACGCCAAGGCGCGCGGCTTCCGCCGGGATCAGCGTCGGCGGGCCGACGATCCGCACGCGGGCATTCATCGTCAGCAGCAGGTGGATGTTGGACCGGGCGACGCGGCTGTGCAGCACGTCGCCGCAGATCGCGACCGTCAGCCCCTCCAGCCTGCCCTTGCGGCGGCGGATGGTCAGCGCGTCCAGCAGCGCCTGGGTCGGGTGTTCATGCGTGCCGTCGCCGGCATTGATCACCGCGGCATCGACCTTCTGGGCCAGGAGGGCCGGCGCGCCGGACTGGCCATGGCGCACCACCAGCAGATCGGTCTGCATCGCGTTCAGCGTCGCCGCCGTGTCCAGCAGCGTCTCGCCCTTGTTCACCGAGCTGGTCGAGACCGACATGTTGACGATGTCGGCGCCCAGCCGCTTGCCGGCCAGTTCGAAGCTGGTGCGGGTGCGGGTGCTGTCCTCGAAGAACAGGTTGATCAGCGTCCGACCTTTCAGCAGGTCGCGCTGGGTCTTCCCCTGGCGGTTCAGCAGCGCGTAGCTCTCCGCAAGGTCGAGCAACGTCGCGATATAGGGCGGCTCCAGGCCTTCGACGGCCAGGAGATGTCGGAAAGGATAGGGCACCACGTCAGTTTAGGCGCTCTCGCCCTCATTCGACCAGCCCGCCCCGGCGCGGTGCGCGGTGGCATCCAGCGCCGCCTGCAGCATGTAGGCGGCGGCGGCCGCATCCACCGCCTTGGCGCGCTTGGCCCGCGTCAGATCGGCCTCGATCATCGCGCGGTTGACGGCGGCGGAGGACAGGCGCTCGTCCCAGAAGGCGACCGGCAGGCCCGCCGCATCCGCCAGCGCCCGGCCCCAATCCTTCGCCGCCTGGGCGGCCGGGCCGAAGGACCCGTCCATGCCGAGCGGCAGCCCCACCACCAGCCCGCCCGCGCCTTCGCGCCGGGCGATCGCCGCGACCTCCGCCGCATTGGCCCCGAGCTTGCCCCGCACCAGCGCCGCATAGGGCGAGGCGAGGGTCAGCGTCACATCGGACAGCGCCAGGCCCACCAGCCGCGACCCTGGATCCACACCGATCAGCCGGGCGCCGCGGGGCAGCGAGGCCCGCAGCTCTGTCAGGTTGAAGACTGCCATGACCGCCGTTATGGTCCCGCGCGCACGCCCAGGCAAATCCCTGGAAATTCAAGGATATCGCGAAGCCCATGTCGCTCGACACCGCCATGGTGAGGCGTATCGCCTCGCTGGCCCGCATCCGGCTGGAGGAGGAGGAGGTCGGTCGCATGCAGGCCGAGCTCAACGGCATCCTCGGCTGGATCGAGCAACTCCAGGCCGTGGATACCGACGGGGTCGAGCCGATGGCCGGCGGCGCCCCCGAAGGCCAGCCCGCCATGCGCCAGCGTGCCGATGCCGTGACCGATGGCGGGCAGGCCGATGCGGTGCTGCGGAACGCGCCCGACCGCATGGATGATTATTTCGGCGTGCCGAAGGTGGTGGAGTGATGCGCCCGACCGACTACACCCTGAAGGGTGCGCTGGATGCCCTCGCGACGGGGGAGACGACCTCCGTCAAGCTGACCGAGGCCTTCCTGGAGGGCATCTCGGCGCTGAACCCGCGCCTCAACGCCTTCATCACCGTCACCGCCGACCAGGCGCTGGCGGCGGCGAAGGCGAGCGATGCGCGCCGCGCGGCCGGGCAGGCCGGGAAGCTGGAAGGCGCCCCGCTGGCGATCAAGGATTTGTTCTGCACCGCCGGCGTCCAGACCACGGCCGCGAGCCGCATCCTCGGCGGCTTCGTGCCGCCCTATGAAAGCACCGTGACCGCGAACCTGCTGCGCGATGGCGCGGTGTTCCTCGGCAAGGTCAATCTCGACGAATTCGCCATGGGCTCGTCGAACAAGACCAGCGCTTATGGGCCGGTCGAGAACCCGTGGTCGCGCGCGAACGATCCCGCGACGCGGCTGGTGCCGGGCGGGTCCTCGGGCGGTTCGGCGGCGGCGGTGGCGGCACGGCTGGCGCTGGGGGCGACGGCGACGGATACGGGCGGTTCCATCCGCCAGCCCGCGGCCTTCTGCGGCATTGCGGGGATCAAGCCGACCTATGGGCGCTGCTCCCGCTTCGGCATCGTCGCCTTCGCCTCCAGCCTGGACCAGGCGGGGCCGGTGGCGCGCACGGTCGAGGATTGCGCGATCCTGCTGAACTCCATGGCCGGCTTCGACCCGAAGGACGCGACCAGCGCCGACCTGCCGGTGCCGGATTTCGCCGCCGCCTGCGGGCGGTCGGTGAAGGGGCTGCGGATCGGCGTGCCGCGCGAATATCGCCTGGACGGTCTGGCGCCGGAAATCGCGGCGCTGTGGGAACAGGGTCTGCAATGGCTGCGCGACCAGGGCGCCGAGACGGTCGAGATCAGCCTGCCGCACACGCAATACGCGCTGCCCACCTACTACGTCGTGGCGCCGGCCGAGGCGTCCTCCAACCTCGCGCGCTATGACGGCGTGCGCTTCGGGATGCGGGAGGTGGCGCAGAATTCCGACCTGCGCGACCTCTATGAGCGCACCCGCGCCAAGGGCTTCGGTGCGGAGGTGCGCCGTCGCATCATGATCGGCACCTATGTGCTGAGCGCGGGCTATTACGATGCCTATTACCTGAAGGCGCAGAAGGTCCGCGCGCTGATCCGCCGCGACTTCGAACAGGCCTGGGCGCATTGCGACGCCATCGTCACGCCGGCCACGCCTTCAGCCGCCTTCGGGATGGATGAGAAGCAGGACGATCCGCTGACGATGTATCTGAACGACGTCTTCACCGTGACGGCGAACCTCGCGGGGCTGCCCGGCCTTGCGGTGCCGGCGGGCCTCGACGGGCAGGGTCTGCCGCTCGGCCTGCAGGTGATCGGCAAGCCCTTCGACGAGGAGACCTGCTTTGCCGTCGGCGCTGCGTTGGAGCGCGCGGCCAACTTCACGGCGGTTCCGGGGATCCGCGCATGACCTACACCATCGAAGGCACCACCGGCCCCTGGGAGCTCGTCATTGGGCTCGAAGTCCACGCCCAGGTCACGTCGCACTCCAAGCTGTTCAGCGGCGCCGCCACCGCCTTTGGCGCGGAGCCGAACAGCCAGGTGTCGTTCATCGATGCCG
Organism: Roseomonas mucosa; assembly: GCA_945878375.1. GTDB lineage: Bacteria > Pseudomonadota > Alphaproteobacteria > Acetobacterales > Acetobacteraceae > Falsiroseomonas > Falsiroseomonas mucosa_A. Next base: position 84,857 of record CAMDWG010000002.1, read on the forward strand.
GCTTCCCCGGCATGCTGCCGGTGATCAACGCCGAATGCGTGGCGCAGGCCGTCCGCACCGGGCTTGGCCTCAATGCCAAGATCAACCTCTGGTCGCGCTTCGACCGGAAGAACTATTTCTACGCCGACCTGCCGCAGGGCTATCAGATCAGCCAGTTCGCCCACCCCATCGTGGGCGAGGGCGCGGTGGAGATCACGCTGGCGGATGGCAGCACCAAGACCATCGGCATCACGCGCCTGCATCTGGAACAGGATGCCGGCAAGTCGCTGCACGACCAGCACCCGACGAAGTCCTTCATCGACCTCAACCGCTCCGGCGTCGCGCTGATGGAGATCGTGTCGGAACCCGACATGCGGAGCCCGGAGGATGCGGGCGCCTATCTGACCAAGCTCCGCCAGATCCTGCGCTACCTTGGCACCTGCGACGGCAACATGGACGAAGGCAGCATGCGCGCCGACGTCAATGTCTCCGTCCGCAAGGCGGGTGAGGGCTATCGCACGCGCTGCGAGGTGAAGAACGTCAACAGCGTGAAGTTCGTCATGCAGGCCGTCGAGGCCGAGGCGCGGCGCCAGATCGAGGTCTGGGAATCCGGCGGCAAGGTGGACCAGGAAACGCGCCTGTTCGACACCGCGCGCGGCATCACCCGTTCGATGCGGTCCAAGGAAGACGCGCATGACTATCGCTATTTCCCCGAGCCCGACCTGCCCCCGCTGGTGCTGGAACAGGGTTGGGTGGACGGGCTGAAGGCCTCGCTGCCGGAACTGCCCGATGTCCGTCGCGCGCGCTATGTCGCCATGGGCCTCACCCCCTATGACGCGCATGTGCTGACGCTGGAGAAGGAGACGGCCGCCTTCTTCGAGACGGTGGCCAATGGCCGCGACGCGAAATTCGCCGCCAATTGGGTGACGGGCGATTTCTTCGCCGCCCTCAATCGCCTGAAGCGCGACATCGCCGACCCGCCGGTGACGGCCGTCAACCTCGGCGCGCTGCTGGACCTCATCGCGGACAAGACCCTGTCGGGCAGCCTCGCGAAGCAGGTCTTCGAAGCGATGATCGAAACCGGCAAGACGCCGGGCGAGATCGTGGAGGAACGCGGCCTGAAGCAGGTGACCGACACCGGTGCGATTGAGGCCGCGGTCGCCGATGTGCTGGCGAAGAACGCCGACAAGGTCGCCGAATACCGCTCGGGCAAGGACAAGCTGTTCGGCTTCTTCGTCGGCCAGACGATGAAGGCGATGCAGGGCAAGGGGAACCCGGCCCTGGTGAATGACGTGGTGAAGAAACTGCTCGGCTGACAGCGCGCGTCGCGGCCATCACGGCCGCCGGGGGAGGCTCGGATGGACCAGGACCGGACGCCGGGCGTCGGCAGCCTCGTCGAGCGTGGCCTTGCGCTCGCCGTGGTGGCGCTGGTGCTGCTGGGCATCCTGGCGGTGCTGCAGCCCTTCGCGACCGCCATCCTGTTCGGATCGATCCTGGCCATCGCCGCGTGGCCGCTGCGGGATGCGCTCGTGGCGCGGGGCTTCGGGCGCGGCGCGGCGGCGGGGCTGATGCTGCTGCTGGTGCTGGTTGTCATTGTCGTGCCGCTGCTGCTGATCGCACCCGGCCTGGTCGGCGCCATCCGCGGCAGCGCCGGCGCGTTGCAGGCCGCCGTGCTGTCCGCCCCCATCGATCCGCCGGGCTGGCTGAGCGCCCTGCCGCTGGTCGGCGAACGGCTGGATGCGCTGTGGCATCGGGTGGCCGAAGCGCGCGGCAATATCGGCCCGCTGGTCGAGCCCTATGCGGATCGTATCCAGGCGGTGCTGCTGGCGGTCGCTGCGGGCCTTGCGGACAGCGCCTTGCAGATCCTGCTGGCGCTGATCGTCGCCACGATGTTGTGGTCCCAGGGGGAGGCGATCGCCGATGCGCTGCGCGACAGCGCGTCCCGCCTGGGCGGGGGCACGGGGGTGAATGCGCTGAATGCGGCGGGCGCGGCGGTGCGGGCGGTGGCCTATGGCGTCGTCGGCACCGCGGCGGCGCAGGGGCTGCTGGCCGGGATCGGCTATGCGGTCGCCGGCGTGCCGGCGGCGGCGCTGCTTGGCTTCCTCACGCTCGTCTTCTCGGTCACGCAGATCCTCGGCCCGCTGGTGGTGGTGATGTGGGTCGCGGCGGCGTGGTGGCTCTATGATGGCGGGCAGACGGGCTGGGCCATCTTCATGGCCGTCTGGGGATTGGTCGTGGTGTCCGGCAGCGACAACATCCTGCGGCCGCTGCTGATCAAGCGCGGCGTGGAGATGCCGCTGAGCCTGATCATCCTTGGTGTCTTCGGCGGCTTCGTCGCCTTCGGCTTCCTTGGCCTGTTCATCGGGCCGGTGCTGCTGGCCGTGGGGCTGGTCATGCTGCGCGCCTGGCGCTCGGCCGAACGCAACGCGTGAGGGGTGCGGGAGGGGCGCTGCCCCTCCCGCCAACGCCGCGCCTTACGCGGGGCGCACGCCCCACGGATAGGGCATGCTGCCCTTCTGGTGGCCCGTGATGCTGCGGCGCCAGGCTGTGCGCATCGTGAACTGCCCGAGCGGCACCGTCGCCACATCGTCCTGCGCCAGCTTGTTCAGCTCATTCGCGATGGACAATTGCCGGGCCGCATCAGGCGCGTCGAGCCACGCGTTTACCAGTTCCTGCGCGCGCGGGCTGGTGTACCAGCCGAACCACCCGGTCGGCCCCGGCCCCTTGACCAGCGAGGACACCGCCGGGTTGAGGTAGGCGAGGGAGGAGCCATAGGTGTGGAAGATGCTCCACCCGCCCTGGTCCACCGGCTGGGTGCGTGCGCGCCGCTGCACCACGGTGCCCCAATCGGTGTCGGCAAGTTCGATGTTGAAGCCGATGCGCCGCAGCCGATCGGCGGTGACCTGCCCATGCGGGCCGATCAGCGGGAAGTCGGTCGGGTTGATGATCACCACCTTCTCGCCGCGATAACCGCTGGCCTGCAACGCCGCGCGCGCGCGGTCCAGGTTGCGCGGCGCCGCGTTGAGCGGCGAGAGATCCTCGGTGCTCAGCGGCGTGCCGCAGGGAAACAGGCTGCGGCATTCGCGCCAGACGCTCTGATCGTTGCCCAGCGTGGCGCGCATGTATTCCGACTGGTCCACCGACAGCGCCACCGCCTGGCGCACCGCCCGGTCGTTGAACGGCGCCTGCAGGTGATTGAGGCGCATGATCGACATGATGCCGTAGGGGTTCAGCACATCCACCTGGATGTTGCGGTTCCGCTGGAGCGTCGGGATCAGGTCGGGCAGGGGCTGGTCGATCCAATCCACCTCGCCGGCCTGCAGCGCGGCGGCGGCGGTCGCGGGGTCGGGCAGGATGTGCCATTCGATCCGCTGGTAATGCGCGATCTTCGCGCCAGCCGCGCCATCCGTGGGCTCGTTGCGTGGGCGGTAGCCATCGAATTTTTCATAGACGACGCGGGAGCCGGAGACGAATTCGGCGCGGATGAAGCGATAGGGGCCGCTGCCCACCATCTCGCTCACCTGCGTGTTGGCATCCGTCCGCGCCAGGCGCTCGGGCATGATGAAGGGCACGTTGGCGTCGGGCTTGGCCAACGCGTCCAGCAGCAGCGCGAAGGGGCGCTTCAGGCGGATCTCCAGCGTGCGGTCATCCGCCGCGCGCCATTCCTCCACGCGCTCGGCCAGGATCTGGCCGAAGGGATCGCGCTTCGACCAGCGGGCGAGGGAGGCCGCGCAATCCGCCGCGCGCACCGGCTCCCCATCATGGAAGCGCAGCCCTTCCCGCAGGCGGATGCGCCAGATCAGGCCATTGGCCGAGACCTCATGCCCTTCCGCCATCTGCGGGCGCGGGCGCAACTGGCCGTCCATGCCGTAGAGCGTGTCGAAGACATGGTAGCCGTGCATCTGGGTCACGATCGCGCTGGTCCAGATCGGATCCAGCGCCGTGAGGTTGGCCTGCGGCACGAAGCGCAGCGTGTTGGCGCGGCTGCCCTGGGCGAGAAGTGGGGCAGGCAGGACGGAACTCGCGGCGAGGCCAGCGGCCCCGGCGAACAGATTGCGGCGATACATGGCGCTTCCTCGATGGGATCTTTGCGTCCCGGCGGGGAAGGCTAGGCGTGCGCCGCGGCCCCGGTCAACCTTGCGCCGTGTCCGCGCCCAGCCGCGCCCGGGCTGCGGTGTATTCGGCCTTGAGGCGCGCGATCACATCTGCCGCCGGTGGCGCATCGGCGATGGAGCCCACCCCCTGGCCCGCGCCCCAGATATCCTTCCAGGGGCGCACATGCTCGGATCCATATTTCATCCGGCTCTTGTCGGCGGCTGGCAGCGCATCCGGGTCCAGCCCCTGCGCGGCGATGGAGGGCTTCAGGTAGTTGCCCGGCACGCCGGTGAAGAAGGGCGTGTAGACGATGTCGGCGGCCGCGCTTTCGACGATCATCGCCTTGTAGCGCTCGGCGGCGTTGGCCTCGGCGGTCGCGATGAAGCGCGTGCCCATATAGGCTAGGTCCGCGCCCATCGCCTGCGCGGCCAGCACCTGGTCGCCGCGCGTGATGCTGCCCGACAGCGCGATGGGCCCGTCCCATATGCGCCGTACTTCGGCGACCAGCGCGAAGGGGCTGAGCGTGCCCGCATGCCCGCCCGCGCCGGCCGCGACCAGCACGAGCCCATCCACGCCGGCTTCCAGCGCCTTTTCGGCATGGCGCAGGCTGGTGACGTCGTGGAAGACGATGCCGCCCCAGCCATGCACCTGCTTCACGACATCCCCCGGCGCGCGGAGCGAGGTGATGATCATCGGCACCCGGTGCTTCGCGCAGATGTCGAGGTCGTGCTCCAGCCGGTCGTTCGACGCATGCACGATCTGGTTGACCGCGAAGGGCGCGTCATCGGGCCCGAGCGCCGCGCGGATGCGCGTGAGCCAGCCATCCAGCTCCGCCTTCGGGCGCGCATTGAGCGCGGGGAAGGAGCCCACGATCCCGGCCCGGCACTGGGCGATCACGAGATCGGGGTTGGAGATGATGAACAGCGGCGCGCCGATCACCGGCAGGGTCAGCCGTTGCAGAAGGGGGGGCAGGGGCATGGGCGGCAGAATGCCGCCGCCGGCGAGCCCCGTCCATGCGCTTGACCGCCAGCCGATGCCGGGCGATGCAACCTGGATGGGGAAGGGCAGGGGCATGGCGGCTTCGTTGCGCTGCGGGCATGCGGCGGTGCGGTTGCGCCGCGCTGGCCTCAGGGCCGGCTGATGCCCCATCCCTGGGACGCCAGCTACCCGCCGGAATCGCGCTGGGACGTCCCCATCGCCGAAGGCACGCTGCCCGGCTTCCTGGATGAGTGCGCCGCGCGCTTCGGCGACGCGCCGGCGTTGGAATATCGCGGGCATGTCCTGTCCTATCGCCAGTTCCAGGCGCTGGCGGATCGCGTGGCGGCGGGGCTGATGGCGCGGGGGATCGGGCGCGGCCATTGCGTCGCGCTGCTGCTGCCGAACACGCCCTGGCATCCCGTGTGTTTCTTCGCCGCGCTGCGGACGGGCGCGCGGGTGGTGCATCTGTCGGCGCTGGATGCGAAGCGGGAGCTTGCGCAGAAGGCGCGTGACGCGGGCGCGACGCTGCTGATCACCACGGGCTTCGCATCGCTGGTCGCCCATGCCGAATGGCTGCTGGAGGACGGCGCCTTGCCGCGCGCGCTTCTCGCGCCGGAGGCGCGGTGGGGCGGGGAGGATGCGGCCAGCGCATTGCCCCTGTTGCCCGAAGCCGATCCCCCCGCATCCTGGCCGGCGCTGGCCCCTGGCGATCTCGCTTTGCTGCAATACACGGGCGGCACCACGGGCACGCCGAAGGGCGCGATGCTGACGCATGGCAACCTCACCGCCGCGGTCGCCATCTACAAGGCCTTCCGCGACGCCAATTCCCTGGCCGAGCGCACCGGGCGCGTGCTGGTGCTGCTGCCCCTGTTCCACATCTTCGCGCTGACGGCCGTGCTGCTGCGCCAGATGGCCGAAGGCGCGCTGCTGCATCTGCGCCCGCGCTTCGAGGCCGCGCAGGCCATCGCCGATATCGAGGCGCTCGGCATCAACACCTTCTCCGGCGTGCCGACCATGTGGATCGGCATGCTGAACAGCCCCGAGGCCCGGCCCGAACGCTTCGCCAGCTTGCGCGTCGTGCGATCCGGCGGCGCGCCCATGCCCTTCGAGACGCTGCGCCAGCTGGAAGCGCTGATCGGCCGTCGGATCGGCGGCGGCTGGGGCATGACCGAGACCTGCCCCGCCGGTACCGCCATCCCCCCCGATGCGCCGCGCCGCGCGGGCCTCATCGGCCTGCCCCTGCCGCGCATCGAGATGCGGATCGTGGACCCGGACGCGCCGACGCGCGAACGCCCCGTCGGCGAGGTGGGCGAGATCGCGATCCGCGGCCCCAATGTCTTCTCCGGCTACTGGAACCGCCCGGCGGAGAATGCCGCCGCCTTCGCCGATGGCTGGTTCCTGACCGGCGACATGGGCTGGATGGATGCGAGCGGCTATTTCACCCTGGTGGACCGCCGAAAGAACATGATCCTGTCGGGCGGGTTCAACGTCTATCCCGCGCAGATCGAGCAGGCGATCTACGAACACCCCGATGTCGCCGAATGCATCGTCATCGGTATCGCGGACGCCTATCGCGGCCAGGCGGCGAAGGCCTATATCGCCCGAAAACCCGGCGCCGCCGGCTTCACGCTGGATGCGCTGCGTGACTTCCTGGCCGACCGCCTGGGCAAGCATGAATTGCCGGCCGCGCTGGAATTCCGGGACGCCTTGCCGCGCAGCGCGGCGGGCAAGCTTCTGGCCAGCGCGCTGCGCGCCGAATTCGAGGCGTCCGATGACCGCAGGGCGGAGGCGCCGACGGCGCCGAGCACCGGAGGTCTGGATCGGATGCCCAAAAAGGGGGAAGCCTGATGGACCTTCGCTACACCGCCGAGGAAATCGCCTTCCGCGACGACCTCCGCGCCTTCTTCCGCCGTGAGATCCCGGCCGAGATCCGCCGCAAGGTCAGCGAGGGCCGCAAGCTGGACCGCGAGGACATCGTGACGACGCAGCGCGTGCTGCACGCGCATGGTCTGTCCGTGCCCAACTGGCCGGTCGAATGGGGCGGCAAGGATTGGACGCCCGTGCAGCGCTACATCTTCTCCGAGGAGATCCAGGCCGCCGCCGTCCCGCAGCCGCTATCCTTCAACGTCAACATGGTCGGCCCCGTCATCGCCACCTTCGGCAGCGAGGCGCAGAAGCGGCGCTTCCTGCCGCCCACCGCCAATCTCGACATCTGGTGGGCGCAGGGCTTCTCCGAGCCCGGCGCGGGGTCGGATCTCGCCTCCCTCAAGACCAGCGCGCGGCGGGAGGGGGACAGCTTCGTCGTGAATGGCCAGAAGACCTGGACCACGCTCGGCCAGCATGCCGACTGGATCTTCTGCCTGGTGCGGACGGACCCCACCGCGCGGAAGCGGCAGGAAGGGATCTCGTTCCTGCTGATCGACATGAAGACGCCAGGCATCACCATCCGCCCCATCATCACCATCGATGGCGGGCATGAGGTGAATGAGGTCTTCTTCGACGAGGTCCGTGTCCCGGCCGAAAACCTGGTGGGTGAACTGAACAAGGGCTGGGACTACGCGAAGTTCCTGCTGTCCAACGAACGCATCGGCATCGCGCGCATCGGCCTGACGAAGGAACGCCTCGCACGGGTGAAGCGGCTGGCGCAGGAAACGCCGGCGGGCGAGGGCATGGTGTGGGACGACCCCGATTTCCGCCGCCGCCTGGCGTGGTCGGAGATGGAGCTAAAGGCACTGGAGATCACGCAGATGCGCGTCGTCGCGGCGCAGCGCAGCCGCGCGGCGGACAAGCCCGACCCGTCCTCCTCCATCCTCAAGATCAAGGGCAGCGAGATCCAGCAGCAGGCGACGCAGCTGCTGATGGAGGTTGCCGGCCCCTACGCCCTGCCGCGCCCGACGCGGGATGAGGATGGGCTGAACCTGCCCTCCGTCGGCCCCGATTGGGCGGATGCGGCGGCGCCGCTGTTCTTCAACTACCGCAAGGTCTCGATCTACGGCGGCAGCAACGAGATCCAGCGCAACATCATCGCCAAGGCGTTTCTGGGGCTCTGACGGCAGATGGATTTCGACCTCACCGACGAACAGCGCCTGCTGGCCGAGAGCGTCCAACGCCTCGTTGCCGGCGCCTATCCGGACCTTGAGACGCGCAAGGCCTATCGCGCGGAGCCCAAGGGCTACGCCGCCGCCAACTGGGCCGCGATGGCGGAGATGGGGCTGCTCGCCCTGCCGCTGGCCGAGGACCAGGGCGGCTTCGGCGGCGGCCCGGTCGAGACCATGATCGTGATGGAAGCCTTCGGCCGCGGGCTGGTGGTGGAGCCCTACCTGGCCAGCATCGTGCTGGGCCTCGGCCTGCTGCGGCGGGTTGGGGGCCAGGATGCGCTGGTGGCACGGGTGGCAGCAGGCGACATCACCCTCGGCTTCGCGCATCAGGAACGGCAGGCGCGCCACGACCTGCATGATGTGGCGACCGCCGCCCGGCAGGATGGCGCGGATTGGGTGCTGGATGGCGCGAAGGGCGTGGTGCTGCATGGCGACAGCGCCGATCGCCTGATCGTCTCGGCCCGCCTGGAAGGCGGGCGGCGCGACCGCGACGGCATCGGCCTGTTCCTGCTCGACCCCGCGACGGCCGGCGTCGCGCGGCGCGGCTACGCCACGCAGGACGGCCTCCGCGCGGCCGAGATCGTGCTGGAAGGCGTCCGCGCCACGCTGCTGGCTGAGGATGCGCTGCCGCTGATCGAATGGGTGGTGGATGAGGCGATCGCCGCGATCTGCGCCGAGGCAGTCGGCGCGATGGACACGCTGCGCGACCTGACGGTGGATTACCTGAAGACGCGGCAGCAATTCGGCCAGGCCATCGGCGCCTTCCAGGCGCTGCAGCATCGCGCCGCCGACATGCTGGTGGCGACCGAACAGGCGCGCAGCATGACGATGTATGCCGCGATGATGGTGCAGGAACCCGACCCCGTCGCGCGCGGCACGGCGCTGTCGGCGGCGAAGGCGCTGGTCGGGCGGCTCGCCGACCAGCTGGGGAAGGAGGCCATCCAGCTGCATGGCGGGATCGCCATGACCGAGGAATACAAGGCCGGGCACTACTTCAAGCGGCTGTCGATGCTCGGGGTGCTGTTCGGCGATGTGGATCATCACCTGCGGCGCGTGGTCGCGGCTGGCGGGCTGCCGGACTAGGTATCTTTCGACAAATTGATGATTCGTCCGAATTTATTTCGGCCCTTGCTACGTCTTGGGCCTTTACCCTGGCCGCGACCGTCGCCTTATGAACCTTGCGCGGATCGCGAAGCCCGGCGAATCCTGGGCCGACGGGTCGCGCCGTGGGGAGAGAAGAAGGTCCATGCCGGACGGCCCATCACCGTATCTGCGCGCCCATGGGCTTGCGCGCCGCCAGAGTGCGGCCTTGCCGCTGCTCGGTGCCGGAGCGGCGATGCGCGTCGTGCTGGTGACCAGCCGCGAAACGCGGCGCTGGGTCGTGCCGAAGGGCTGGATCGAACCGAATGAGCCCCCGCATGCCTCCGCCGCCCGCGAGGCCTTCGAGGAAGCCGGATTGGACGGCGAAGCCGAAACGGACCCCCTTGGCCTCTATGCCTATCCGAAGCGTCTCGGGCGGGGGCTGGTGGTGCCGACGGAGGTTCTGCTCTTTCGCTTCCGCGTCCGCCAGCTGCTGGAAGATTGGCCTGAGCGCCGGGAACGCGAGCGCCGCCTGTTCACGCCGGACGCCGCCGCCGACCTGGTGGCGGAGCCCGGCCTCGCGGCGCTGCTGCGGTCGCTCACGGGCCCGTAGGGCAGGGGGCCTGCCAACGCCCCGCCCGTTGTCTCAAGACAGGCCGAAGCCATCCGGCGCGACGCCGCGCGGCTTGACCATGTCGTAGGGGCCGCGCGGCAGGAAGCGGCCGGTGCCGGGTTCCGCCTGCACCTTGCCGTCCTGCATCACCACCTCCCCCCGGCGGATGGTGGTGACGGGCCAGCCGGTGACCTCCAGCCCCTCATAGGGGGTGTAGTCGATCGCGTGCTGCATCAGCGCGTTGGTGATCGTCACCTTCTTCGCCGGGTCCCACAGCACGACATCCGCGTCGCCGCCCGGCAGGATCGCGCCCTTGCGGGGGTAGAGACCCATCAGCTTCGCAGGGTTGGTGCTGGTCAGCCGCACGAACTCCTCGAGCGCGATCCGGCCTTTCGACACGCCCTCGCTGAACAGGATCGGCAGCCGCGCGGCGAGGCCCGGGATGCCGTTCGGGATCTTCTCGAAGCTCGCATCGCGCCCCTGCGCGGCCTTGCCGCGCGGGCCGTCGAAGCTGAAGCCACAATGGTCGGAGGAGACGACGTCGAGCGTGCCGCGCCGGATCATCTCCCAGATCCGCCCATGCTCGGCCGCATCCCGCGGCGCGGGGGAACACATGAACTTCGCCCCCTCGAAGCCACCATCACGCGGATTGCTGCGCGCCATGTCGGCGGCGGTCAGCGTGATGTATTGCGGGCAGGTCTCGCCCCACACCTTCACGCCGCGCGCCTGGGCGCGGGCGATTTCCTCGGCGGCTTCCGCGCAGCTGACATGGAAGATCTGGATCGGCTGGTCGACGAGTTCCGCCAGCGCGATGGCGCGGTGCGTCGCCTCCCGCTCCACCACGCGCGGGCGGGACCAGGCGTGATAGGTGGGCGCGGTCATCCCGGCCTCCAGCAACGCCCGGGTGCGCCAGCCGATCGCGTCGTAATTCTCGCAATGCACCGTCACCAGGCAGCCATGCTGGCGGGCAGCGACCAGCACCTTGATGTAGTCGGCATCGCCCAGATGCAGGGGTTCATAGGTCAGGAAGACCTTCAGGCTGCGGACGCCTTCGGCCACCACGCGCGGCACTTCGTCCCGCATCACCGCATCGGTCGGGTCGCTGATGATCTGGTGGAAGGCGAAGTCCAGCATCCCGCCTTCCCCGCGCCGGCGGGCGTCAAGGTAGCGGTCCCAGATGCCGAAGCCCTTCCATTGCGGGATGAAGCAGACGACGCTGGTGGTGCCGCCCGCGAAGGCGCTGGCGGAGGCGGTGGCGAAGCTTTCCTCCATCACCGTCACCGCTGGCTTGCCATCCGGGCCCATTTGGCCGGCGGTGGAGGCTTCCTCGATATGGCAATGGCTGTCCACGCCGCCGGGCAGCACGAGAAGACCGCCCGCGTCGATCACGCGCCGCGCGCCTTCGATGGTCTCGGCGATGGTGGCGATGCGGCCATCCTTGATGCCGATGTCGCAGCGCACCGCGCCAAAGGCCGTGGCGACAAGCCCGCCGCGGATCGCGAGATCATGGTCGGACATGGCGGGGTTTCCGTCTCAGTGAAGCCGGGGGGACTTCAGGAAGCTCGCGCGGTCGGCGCTGGTGACGGGAACGGTGAAGCGCCGCCCGTCCCGCTCCGCCTCGACGCGCAGCTTCACCCCCGCCGCGCCGCGCGACCACAGGCTGCGCCAGAGCGTGGCGAGGTCCGCTGCCTCAGTCCCGTCGAGGCCCAGGATCCGGTCCCCCGCCCGCAGCCCCGCGCGTTCCGCCGGCCCCTTCGCGGCGACGGAGGCGACGACGATCCCTTCCTCCTGGTCCGCGGCATAGAGACCGATCCAGGGACGCGCGGGCTTGTTCACCCGCCCATAGCGCAGCAAATCGTCCAGGATCGGGTGCAGCAGCGCGACCGGCACGCACATATTGAGATCCAGCCGCCGCCCGCGCTGGTCGCGATGCTGCAGCACGAGCGAACCGATGCCGAGCAGCTTGCCATCCGGCCCGATCAGCGCTGCCCCGCCCCAGGATGGGTGGGCGGGGGCGGTGAACAGCGCTTCTTCCAGCAGATACTCCCAATAGCCGGCGAAGGGCTCCTTCGCGACCAGGGAACAGGCGACCGCACCGCCTTCCTCATCCGCCCCGGCGGCGGCCAGCACGGTCTGCGCCCCAGTCTCCGGCGCGGGGCCGGTGCCGAGCGCGATCGCCGGCGCTTCCAGCCGTCCGAGCGCCTGGACCAGGCCGAAGCCGGTCTCGAAATCATAGGCCAGCGCATGGCCCTGCACCACGCGCCCGCCGGCGGTGGTGATCCAGATGCTGTCGGCTTCCCCCACCAGATAGCCGATGGTGAGCACCAGCCCGTCCGCCCGGATCACAACCCCGCTGCCTTCGCGCTCCGTGCCGAGCGTGCGGGCGGAGAAGGCATCGGCCGGCACGCGCGACTTCACCGACACCACGGCGCCCAGCGCGGCGTGCAGGTCGAAGCCGTAATCGGCCGGGTCGGGCCGCAATTCCTTGGGGATACTCCAGCTATCCTCGGCCATCGGTGCTCCTGCCCTCTGGCCCAGCCTAGATCAGATCGTGGGGGGTCGTGAACGCCCGGGGGCTGGAATCCGCCGCGCCGGCAGATGGCCGGGCAGCGCCCGCGCGTTGACACCCGCCTGGGGTGGTTCCAAAGGTCGCGCCACGCCCACACTCTCCAGGATACCCCTCCCCCATGGACAGGACCGCGCTGCAGGCGCGCATCGAGGCCCTCTGGGGCCGGCGCGATACGCTCAACGCCCAGACCAGCGGGGCCGACCGCAGCGCGGTGGAAGACGCGCTGGCGCTGCTCGATTCCGGCGGCGCCCGCGTGGCGGAGCCGGATGGCCCCACGGGAGAGGGCGGTGGATGGAAGGTCAACCAGTGGCTGAAGCAGGCGGTGCTGATGAGCTTCCGGCTGTCCGACAGCGCGCCGATGGCGACCGCCGCCGGCGCCTATGACAAGGTGCCGCTGAAGTTCGAAGGCTGGGACGACGCCCGTTTCAAGTCGGCCGGCTTCCGCGCCGTGCCCGGCGCCGTGGTGCGCCGTTCCGCCTATATCGCGCCGAATGTGATCCTGATGCCGAGCTTCGTGAATCTCGGCGCGTATGTGGATAGCGGCACGATGGTGGACACCTGGGCGACCGTCGGGTCCTGCGCGCAGATCGGCAAGAACGTGCACCTTTCGGGCGGCGTCGGCATCGGCGGCGTGCTGGAACCGCTGCAGGCCAACCCGGTGGTGATCGAGGATGACTGCTTCATCGGCGCCCGGTCCGAGGTGGTGGAAGGCGTGATCGTTGAACGCGGCAGCGTTCTGTCGATGGGCGTCTTCATCGGCATGTCCACCAAGATCATCGACCGCGCGACGGGCGAGGTCTTCTATGGCCGCGTGCCGGCCTATTCGGTGGTGGTCCCCGGCGCGCTGCCCGGCAAGAACCTGCCGGATGGCACGCCCGGCCCGAGCCTCTACTGCGCGGTGATCGTCAAGCGCGTGGATGAGAAGACGCGCGCCAAGACGAGCATCAACGAACTGCTCCGCGATTGACGATGCGGGCCGCAACCGTCCCCCCGCCACCTTGTGGCGGGGGAGGCGGGCGGGAAGCATGGGGCGCCAAGGCATGAGCACCGATCCCGTCCCGCTGGCCCAGGCGCTGATCCGCTGCCGGTCCGTGACGCCCGCCGATGATGGCGCGCTGGACATCGTGCAGCGGGCGCTGGAAGCGCTCGGCTTCGCCTGCACGCGGATGGTGTTCGGCCCCGAGGACTACCGGGTGGATAATCTGTTCGCCCGGCTCGGCACCGGGGCGCCGCATCTCTGCTACGCCGGCCACACCGATGTGGTGCCGCCCGGCGACCCTGCCGCCTGGGCGGACGATCCCTTCGCCGGGGTGGTGAGGGATGGCGTGCTGTTCGGCCGCGGCGCCTGCGACATGAAGGGCGGCATCGCCGCCTTCATCGCGGGGCTGACCGATTTCCTCGCCGCGCGCCCCGACCACACCGGCTCCATCTCGCTGCTCATCACCGGCGATGAGGAAGCGCGCAGCATCGACGGCACGGCGAAGGTGCTGGAATGGATGCAGGCCAACGGCCAGATCCCGGATATGGCCCTGGTGGGTGAGCCGACCTCGCGCGCCGCGTTGGGCGATGTGGTGAAGATCGGCCGGCGCGGCAGCCTGACCGCCCGCATCACGGTGGAGGGCAAGCAGGGCCACAGCGCCTATCCGAACGCAGCCGACAATCCGATCCACCGGCTGGTGGCAGCCCTCGGCCCGCTGCTGGCCGCGCCGCTCGACAACGGCTCGGCGCATTTCCCGCCGTCCACGCTGCAGGTGACGGGCTTCGATGTCGGCAATGCCGCGTCCAACGTTATCCCCGCCGCGGCGCGCGCGATGCTGAACCTCCGCTTCAACGACCACCACACCAGCGCCGCGCTGACCGAACGCCTGCACGCCGCACTCCGCGCCGCCGGCGCGCGCTACACGCTGCAGGCCGAGTGTTCCGGCGAGAGCTTCCTGACCCAGCCCGGCCCCTTCGTGGATGCGCTGTCGCGCGCCATCACGCGTGCAACCGGCGTGACGCCGGCGCTGGATACCGGCGGCGGCACATCGGATGCCCGCTTCATCGCGCGCTATTGCCCGGTGGCGGAATTCGGCGGCGTCGGCGCCACGCTGCACCAGGTGGATGAACGCGCGCCGGTCGAGGAACTGCACCGCCTGGCCGCGACCTATCGCGCCATCCTCGAGGAGTTGCTGCCCTGAGCGGAGCCGCCCCCCCGCCCCCGATGCGGACCATCATCGTCGCCGGGCTCGCCGGCGCGCTGCTGCTGGCGCGCGGCCGGCCGGAGGGGCTGTCGCTGGTGGAATCCTCGCCGGCCGGGGCCTGGCGGTCCTTCGCGGCTGCGCTGATCTGCCTGCCGGCGCTGCTCGGCATCCGCTTCTTCTCCTGGGTCACCTTCGGCACGCCGGAAGGCGGCATGCTCCGCGCGCTGATCGCAGAGCTGACGGCCTATGCCATCGCCTGGGTCGGCTTCGCGCTGCTGACCCTGCCCTTGGCCCAGGCCTGGGGGCGGGAGGCGTCCTGGCCGCGCTTCATCGCCGCCTGGAACTGGACCAACATGGTGCAATACGCGCTGATGCTGGTGCTGACGGTGCCGGCCGCGCTCGGGCTGCCGCCGGGGGTGACGCAGGCGCTGACGCTGTGTGGCATCGGCTACGCCTTCTGGCTGGAATGGTTCGTGGCCCGCCATGCGCTGGGTGTGGAGGGCGGCAAGGCAGCCGCCCTGGTCGGGCTCGACCTCATGCTCGGCCTGTTCCTGGCGGGCATGATCCGCACGCTTTCGGGGGGATGAGGATGACCGGCCGTTTCGACGCGGGGGCGCTGCTGCGCTTCGCGACCGCCGCCTGCCGCGCGGCGGGCCTCGATGCCGACAAGGCGCACGATGTGGCGGAGGTGCTGCTGGATGGCGACCTGATGGGCCATGACACGCATGGCCTCGGGCTGCTTGCCCCGTATCTCGACAGCCTCGCCGCCGGCGACATGGCGGCGGAAGGCGAGCCGGAGGTGCTCTCCGCCACCCCCGTGGTGCAGGCGTGGAATGGGCGGAAGCTGCCCGGCCCCTGGCTGGTGCGCCGCGCGATCGAGGCCGCGGACCAGGCCGCTGCGGTGTTCGGCCTTGGCGCCGTCTCCATCGCGCAGAGCCACCACATCGCGGCGCTGGCGGCCTATGGCCCGGCGGTGGCGGCGCGGGGGCGGATGCTGGTGCTGACCTGCTCGGACCCGGCCACGGCTTCCGTCGCGCCCTGGGGCGGGACGCAGCGCGTCATCACCCCCAACCCGCTGGCGGCCGCCTGTCCGACGCCTGAGGGGCCGGTGATCCTCGACGTGTCGATGTCCATCACCACCAACGGCATGACCGCCCGCCGCCGGGCAGAGGGCACGCGCTTTCCGGGCAACTGGCTGCTGGATGGCGCCGGCAACCCGACCGACGACCCCAACGCCTTCTGGGGCGAGCCCGCCGGCACGCTGCTGCCGTTGGGCGGGGTGGAGGCGGGGCACAAGGGCTTCGCGCTCGGCCTGCTGGTGGAAGCGCTGACCAGCGGGTTGTCGGGCACCGGCCGGGCGGCGGCGCCGAAGGGCTGGGGCGCGTCGGTCTTCGTGCTGGTGCTGGACCCGGCGAAATTCGGCGGCGCGGAGCGCTTCCTGGCCGAGAGCGGCTGGATGGCGGATGCGGTGCGTGGCAACCCGCCGCGCCCCGGCTTCGACCAGGCCCGGCTGCCCGGCGACCGGGCGATGGCCCGGCGCGCCAAGGCGCTGGCCGAGGGCATCGTGCTGCACCCGGCGATCCCGCCCGCGCTGGAGAAGCTTGCCGCGCGCCATGGTCTGGCGCTTCCGCTCTCGCAGGGCGGCTGAATGGGCGTAGCCCTCGCCAGCCCAACCAGGCCCGCATTTGCCCTGACAACGGGTTGGGCTGCGGGTTCGGGGGATGCTGCGCATAGTGGGCTAGGGTCCAAACCCAATCAGACCCGAGGCGGAGGGCCGAGGACGGCGTGGAAGGCCGCAAGGAAGGTCGCGCCGCCGATGCTTGTTGCATCGGCAAGCGGCCTAACGCCGCGGATGCCAGGCCGGACCGGCCAGGCGCCCGGCAGATGATTGGGTTTGGACCCTAGGCCGGGGACACGACTTTGATGCGGGAGGCGGGCGCGCGGGCCGGATCGTTGTTCTTCGGCTGGCGCGTCGTCGGCGCGGGCTTCGTCGTCGCCATGTTCGGCTGGGGCTTCGGCTTCTATGGCCCGCCGGTGTTCCTTCATGCGGTGGAGGCCGGGCGGGGCTGGCCGCTCTGGATGGTGTCCCTCGCGGCCACCTGCCATTTCCTCGCGGGTGCCGTCGTGGTCGCGCGGATGCCGGCGTTGCATGCGCGCTTCGGGATCGTCGCCGTCACCCGGGCCGGCGCAGTGGCGGCGGCGCTGGGCGTGATGGGCTGGGCGCTGGCCGCCGAGCCCTGGCAACTCTTCGCCGCGACGCTGCTGTCGGGCGCGGGCTGGGCGGGGACGGGCGGGGCGGCGATCAACGCCATCGTCGCGCCCTGGTTCGCCCGCCGCCGGCCGGCGGCGCTGGGGGCGGCGTTCAACGGGGCGAGCATGGGGGGCGTGCTGCTCGTGCCCCTCTGGGTGGCGCTGATCGGCGGGCTCGGCTTCGGCTGGGCGGCGGCGCTGCTGGGGGGCGCGATGCTCGGCGCGGTCTGGTGGGTCTCGGCGCGCTATCTCGGGCGGAGCCCGGCGCAGATGGGGCTGCTGCCGGATGGCGACGCGCCGGGCGGCGCGGCGCCGGCCAATGCGCGGGTCGCGGCGCGGCTTGGCCCCCAGGCCGGGCGGGATCGGCGCTTCGTGACGCTGGCGGGGGCGAATGCGCTCTGCTTGTTCGCCCAGCTCGGGCTGATCGCGCATCTGATTTCCGTCCTTGCGCCGGTGCTGGGGGCGCAGGGGGCGGGGCTGGCGATGGGGCTGGCGACGGCCTGTGCGGTGGCGGGGCGGGTGCTGGCGGGGTGGCTGCTGCGCCCTTCGGTGGATCGGCGGCTGGCCTTCGCGGGCAATGCCGTGATGCAGGCGGCGGCGGTGCTGCTGCTGATGGGGCCGGGGGGGCATGTGGGGCTGCTGCTGCTGGCGGTGGCGATCTTCGGCTTCGGCATCGGCAATGCCACCACCCTGCCGCCGCTGATCGCGCAGCAGGATTTCGCCGAGGCCGACATGCCCCGCGCCGTCGCGCTGCTGGTCGCGACCGGGCAAGCCACCTACGCCTTCGCCCCCGCCGCCTTCGGCCTGCTGCGAGAGATCGACACGCTGGTGATGTTCGCCGCCGTCGCTGGCTGCCAGGCGCTGTCGGCGGCGCTGGTGCTGGCCGGGCGGCGGGGCTGAGGGGCCGGGGTCAGGCCCGGGGCAGCGCCTCCAGCACCACTTCCGCCGCCGCTTCGCTCGGCGTGAGGCCGGGGGGGTGGAGCTGGTCCAGGACGCTGGCCAGACCCGTGCGCTGCGCTGCGGCGGCCTCCGCATCCGTCATCAGGCGGTACAGCGCCTCGGCCAGCGCTTCCGGCGTCGCGCGGTCCTGCAAATACTCGGGCGCGACCTCGTGATCCGCCAGCAGGTTCACCAGGCTCGCGAAGCGCACTCGCACCAGCCGGCGGATGATCGCCGCCGTGATCGGGTTCACGCGATAGGTGACGACATGCGGCAGCCCGGCCACCGCCATCTCCAGGCTCGAGGTGCCGGACTTGATCAGCCCCGCCCCGCCGGCGGCGCGGACAGCGGCGAAGGCGTCGTGCTTCTCGGCCAAAGTCTCGACCAGGATCGGGCGGCCGGGCCAGCCGGCGGCGGCTTCGCGCACCTGCTCCGCCACCACGGGCGAGACGGGGATGACGGGGCGCAGGCCGGGCAGGCGGGATTCGAGGAGCCGGAGCGTCGCGCCGAAGATCGGCAGCAGGCGCTTCGCCTCCATCCTTCGGCTGCCGGGCATGGCGAGCAGCAGGCGCTCCTCCGGCGCGATGCCGTGGCGGGCGCGGAAGCGGGCGGCGTCGCCGCCATCGGCGCCGCTTTCCAGCACCGGATGGCCGACGAAGCTCGCGGGGATGCCGGCATTGTCGAACAGCACGGGTTCGAAGGGCAGCAGGCAGAGGATGCGGTCCACCCGCTCCCTCACCTTCTTCACCCGCCCCGGCCGCCACGCCCAGATCTGCGGCGCGACATAGTGGATGACGGGGATGCCGAGCGGCTTCACCCGTTCGGCCAGCCGCAGCGTGAAGCCGGGGCTGTCGATGGTGACGATCAGGGCGGGGCGGCGGGCGGTGATGTCCGCCACCGTCTCCGCCATGCGGCGCGACAGGTTGCGGATGTTGGGCAGCACCTCGATCAGCCCCATCAGCGCCAATTCGCGCATGGGGAACAGGCTCGCCATGCCCTGTTCGGCCAGTCTTTCGCCGCCGATCCCCGCGAAGGTCAGGTCCGGCCGCCGCCCGCGCAGCGCGCCCACAAGCCGCGCGCCGAGCGCATCGCCGGAGGCTTCGCCGGCCACGATGTAGATCAGCACTACACTGCCGCCCGATGGTCGGAGGGCCGCAGGCCCGGAGAGCTGAATGGGTCGGCCATTAAACGTACTCCGCCGGGGTGGGCGTGGGGATGGGGTGGCGTGGCCAGTCGCGGTGGTTCCGCACCGCGCCATGCTCCCGCACTTCCTCCAGCCGCGCGGGGTCGAGGGTGCAGAACACCCAGCCCGCTTCGTCCTGCTTGCCGCAGGCCAGCACGCCATCCTCGGGGAAGCCGCGATCAGCGGGGCCGAACACCGCCGCCTGGCCGCGATTGACGTCGAGCGCCGCGCTCCAGGGCGCGAGGCCCACGGTGGGCGTGCAGGCGATGTAGCATTGGTTCTCGATCGCGCGGGCGGCGGCGGAGATGCGGATGCGCGTCGCGCCATGCGCGCTGTCGGTGCAGGACGGCGCCAGCACCAGCCAGGCGCCGGCTTCGACCTGGGCGCGGACATGCTTCGGGAATTCGACATCGTAGCAGATCGAGATCCCGATCCGCCCCCAAGGCGTGTCGAAGACGCGCGGCGGCGCGCCGGGGGCAACACCCCAGCGTTCGGCCTCGAAGCGGGTCATGATGCGTTTTTCCTGCATCGCCGTGCGGCCATCCGGGGCGATCAGCGGCGCGCGGGCGACCACGCGGTCCCCATCGCGCATCGGCAGCGTGCCGGGCAGCAGCCAGACCTTGTGGCGGATCGCGGCGTCGCGCATCGCGGCCAGGATGGGCTCCGCATGGGCCACCATCGCGGCGAGTTCGGTGGCCTCGTCGGTCGCGTCCTGGCCGGCGAGCGCGGCGCCAAGTTCGACGCAGGCATATTCGGGCAGCACCAGCAGGTCGGCCCGGTCCCGCGCCTGCGCGATCCAATGGTCCAGCCTGGCGCCGAAGGCGGCGACGGAGGGGACGCGCTCCACCGGATATTGCAGCAGGCCGATCCGGATCGTGCGGGCGGGCGGCGCGGTCATGCCCCGAGATCCTTGGTCCAGAAATCCAGGCGATGCGGCGTGGCCTGCGTCGCGCCGACTTCCTTCCAGTCGAAGGTCACGGCGAGGCCAGGGCAGGGCGTGTAGCCTCGCCGGCGCCAGAATTCATCGAGCGGCACGTAATCGGCAGGCTTGCGCGGATCGGCCGGGTCGCGCCGCACCGCGCAGAAGGCGGCGTGGCGCAGGCCGAGGCGGCGCGCATGGGCTTCCCGTTCCACGAAGAACCGCACCCCCGCGCCGCGGCCGCGCCAGGGGGCGAGCAGGATGGATTCGCCGAAATAGCAATGCGCGGCGGGGTCGAGGCCCGCTGCTTCGAAGGCCTGTTGGACGGGGGCGTGGCCCTGGGTCATCGGCTCACAGGTCGCGGCGCCGACCACCCGGGTGCCATCGCGGCAGACCACCACGGCCGCACCGGGGGCATCGGCATAGGCGCGGAGGTAGCCGCGCTCATAGGCCTCGTCGCCTTCGTACAGATAGGGCCAGTCGCGGAAGACGGCGATGCGTAGCCGGGCGAGGTCCGGCAGCAGCCCGTGCAGCGCCGGGCCGGCGAGTGTCTCGAAGGTCAACTGGACGTCGGGCATGGGGGGATGCATAGGCAGCCGGCCTCGCCCGGGGAAGGGGCCAGGACTGGCAGGGAGGGGCAGAGAGTGGATCCGGTC
The DNA here is from genome assembly GCA_945878375.1 of Roseomonas mucosa. GTDB lineage: Bacteria > Pseudomonadota > Alphaproteobacteria > Acetobacterales > Acetobacteraceae > Falsiroseomonas > Falsiroseomonas mucosa_A. The sequence goes on from CAMDWG010000002.1 coordinate 105,399, forward strand.
GAGCTGATCGGCCTGGTGGCCGGGTTGATGACCACCAGCGCCTTCGTGCCGCAGGCGGTGCAAAGCTGGCGCACGCGCTCGGCGCGGGATGTGAACCTGGTGCTGCTGGTGCTGCTGGCGGCGGGCAACACACTCTGGCTCACCTATGGTGCGCTGATGGGGTCCTGGGGGCTGGTCGCGGCCAATGTGGTGACGGTGCCGCTCTGCCTGCTGATCCTGTGGGTGAAGTTGAAGTGGGGGTAGCGATCACCCCGCTTCGATCGCGGCGCGCTCGGCCGCGGCGGTGAGGAAGGCGCGGAGGCCGGATTCCACCGCCTCCGGCTCGATGCCCCGCAAGATGAAGACCAGGCGGGATCGGCGCGGCGCGCCCTCGGGCCAGGCGGGCAGGCGGCGGGGCGGGTGGAACAGGCCCTGCACGCCATGCACCACCACGGGCTGCGCCTCTCCCATTATGTCCAGCACGCCCTTGATGCGGAGCATCGCCGCGCCGCGCACCGTCGCCATCATCTCCAGCCACCCGGCCAGCCCGTCCCAGGGCAGGGGCGTGTCGAAATCCAGGCAGAGGGCGCGGATGTCCTCGCCATGGCGGTTCGGGTCGTGGTGGTGGTGATGCCCGTGGTCGTGATGGTGATGGTCGTGGTGATGCTCGCCCTGGCCCGCCGCGCCGATCCAGCGCGCGACATCGGGCGTCTTCACGGCTGTGTCCCAGGGGCCGGCGGCCAGGATCGCTTCCGGCGCGAGGGCGCCGGCCACCGCCACCTCGATCGGCGCCACCGGGTTCAGCGCACGGAGCCGCGCGCGCAGCGCCGCGACGGCCCCCGGCGGCGCGAGGTCGGTCTTGGTCAGCACCAGCCGGTCGGCCACCGCCGCCTGGCGGCGCGCTTCGTCCTGCGTGTCGAGCGTCGCCTCGCCCGCCACCGCATCGACCAGCGTCACCACCCCATCCAGCACGAAGCGCCGCCCGATGCGCGGATCGCCCATGAGCGTCGCCAGGATCGGCGCGGGATCGGCGAGGCCCGTCGTCTCCAGCACCACGCGCTTCACCTTGCGGCCATCCAGGATCCGCGCCCAGAGATCGTCCAGCGCCCGCGGCAGGTCCCCGCGCACCGTGCAGCAGAGGCAGCCGGCGCTGAGCAGCACCGCCTCACCCTCCAGCTTCTCCACCAGCAGGTGGTCCAGGCCGATCTCGCCGAATTCATTGATCAGCACCGCCGTGTCGGCGAGCGCGGGGTGGCCGAGCAGCGCGTTCAGCAGCGTCGTCTTGCCCGCGCCGAGGAAGCCGGTCAGCACGGTCAGCGGCACGGGGCCGGGGGCCGAGGAGGCGTGTGTGGCGCTCATCGGCCGTAGAGCGCCTTGGGATCGGCCTCGGGCGCGGTGAGCGTCGCAAGATCTGGCCCGCGCGGCGCGCGGTAGAAGCAGCTGCGGCGGCCGGTGTGGCAGGCAACGCCATGCTGATCCACCAGCGCCAGCAGCGTGTCCCCATCGCAATCCAGCCGCAGATCGACCAGGCGCTGCACCTGGCCCGAGGTCTCGCCCTTGCGCCACAGCGCCTGGCGGGAGCGCGACCAGTAGCAGACCTGTCCGGTCGCCAGCGTCTCCGCCAGGGCATCGCGGTTCATCCAGGCCATCATCAGCACCTCTCCCGTCTCGTGCTGCTGGGCGATGCAGGCGACGAGGCCGTCGCGGTCGAAGCGCACGGCGTCCAGCAGGCGCGCATGGGCGGCCTTGTCCTGGCTGGTCTGGGCTTCAGGAAAGCTGGTCGGCATGGCAAGGCATCCGCTTCGGCGTTAGGATGACGCTGTTACACTATATCGCCCGGCCATGGCCGAGGGGGAAGAGCAGATGGACGCATCCTCATCGACGGGCGTGGAGGCGATGCTGGATCGCGCGGCGGGCTCCTGCCTCGCGCGCGGGGCGCAGCTGACGGCGTTGCGCCGGCAGGTGCTGCGGCTGGTGCTGGCCTCGCCGCAGCCCATCGGCGCCTATGCGCTGCTGGACCAGCTGCGGGCCGAGCGGCCGGGGGCGGCGCCGCCCACGGTCTATCGCGCGCTGGATTTCCTGCAGGAACACGGGCTGGTGCACCGGGTGGAGCGGCTGAACGCCTTCGTCGGCTGCGCGGGGCCGGAGGCGCATCACCATTGCGGGCATGGCCATGACCATCCCCACCAGTTCCTGATCTGCTCGAAATGCGGCGCCACCGCCGAGATCTGCGACGACCGGGTGGCGCATGCGGTGGCGGATGCGGCGCGGATCGCCGGCTTCGCCCCCCACCGCACCACGGTGGAGGTGGAGGGCGTCTGCGCCGCCTGCCGCTGAGGGGCGGTTACGCGGGGAGTAGCGCGAGGCCCTGTTCCAGATCGGCGATCAGGTCCGCGACCTCCTCCAGCCCGATATGCAGGCGCACGGTCTGGCCGGGCAGGGACGGCATGACGCTGCGGGTCACCGCGACATTCGTCGGCAGCGCCAGGCTCTCATACCCGCCCCAGGACGCGCCGATGCCGAACAGCTTGAGCCCGTCCACGAAGCCGAAGACCTCGGCCTGCGTGTAGCGGGGCTGGAAGACCACGCCGAACAGGCTGCAGGCGCCGGTGAAGTCGCGCTTCCAGATCGCATGGCCCGGATCCTCGGGCAGGGCCGGGTGCAGCACGGAATGGACCTCCGGCCGCGCCTGCAGCCAGCGCGCGACGGCAAGGCCAGCTTCTTCCTGATGCGCAAGTCGCACCGCCATGGTCCGCGCGCCGCGCAGGGCCAGCCAGCAATCATCGGGGCTGGCGTAATGCCCCATCGCGCTGGCCGCGTTACGGATCGCGAGGTGATGCGCCTCCGTCGCGACCGTGACGGAACCGAGCAGGATGTCCGAATGCCCGCCGACATACTTCGTCAGCGCCTGGATCGAGATGTCGCAGCCCTTCGCAAAGGGCTGGAAGTGATGGATGCCCCAGGTGTTGTCGATCATGGACACCGCGCCGCGCGCGCGCGCCAGCGCGGTCAGGGCGGGCACATCCTGCACCTCGAAGGTGTGGCTGCCGGGGCTTTCCAGATACAGAACCCGCGTGTTGGACCGCCAAAGCGGCGCCAGCGCCTCCGCCGTGGTGGTGGGGTCGTAGAAGGTGGTCTCGACGCCCCAGCCGGCCAGCATCCCCTCTGCCAGGCTGCGCGCCGGGCCATAGGCGCTGTCGGGCATCAGGCAGTGATCGCCGGCCTTGAGGAAGGCCAGCAGCGGCACCGCGACGGCGGCCAGCCCCGTGCCGAGGATGGTGCAATGCGTCCCGCCCTCGATCCCCGCGACCATGTCTTCCAGCGCGTAATGGGTCGGCCCGCCCTGGGTGCCATAGGTCATCACCCGCTCGAACCGGCGCTTGCCATTGGCCACCCGCGCGTCACAGGACGGGTGCAGGACGGTGGAGCCGCGATGGACCGGCGGGTTCACGAAGCCATGGCTGCGGACCGAGGGGCGCGAGCCATGGGTCAGGCGCGTGGCGAGGCCACGCTTGGTGTCTTCATCCATCACGCGGTCGCCTTCGGGGTTTCGGGGCGGGATGCCCATTCGGTCCAGGAGCCGTCATAGACTGCCGGTTCCGCCAGCCCCGCGCGCAGCGCGCCGAGCGCGAGGACGCAGGCCGTGACCCCGGTGCCGCAGGACGTCACCAGCCGCCGCGCGCCATCCGCGCCGCGCGCGGCGAAGATGGCGCGGAGCGCGGCCGGGTCCTTCATCGTGCCATCGGCCGCCAGCAATTCGGTGAAGGGCAGGCTGACCGCGCCGGGCATGTGGCCGGATTGCAGGCCGGGCCGCGGTTCCGGCGCGATGCCGTCGAAGCGCGCCTTGCTGCGCGCATCCAGCACCATCGTCCCGGCCTCGCCGCCGCCGATGATCCGCTTCACATCGCCGATGCCGGCCAGGCGCTGCGTGTTGAGGTCCGGCACGAAGACGGCGGGGGCAGGGGTGGCGGGCGCGCCCGCTTCCGTCGCGCGGCCCTCGGCGCGCCACTTCGGCAGCCCCCCATCCAGCGCCGCCACCTTGTCATGCCCGAACAGCCTGAGCAGCCACCAGCCGCGCGGCGAGCCATGCAGGCCCTTCTGGTCGTAGCAGACCGCCCGCGTCCCGTTGCCGACGCCGAGCGCGCCGATCACCTTCGCGAAGCGCGCGGGCGTGGGCACCATATGCGGCAGCGGGTCGTCCTGGTCCGCGACCTCATCCAGGTCGAGGAACAGCGCGCCCGGGATATGCGCCTTCCGAAATTCCGTGCGGCCATCCAGCGGCGCTTCGTTCGGCAGGTACTTCGTGCAATCCAGCACGACGAGGTCCGGCTTGCCGATCTCGGCCGCCAGCCATGCGGTGGAAACGAGGTTGTCCATGCGCGTCAGTCCACCAGGATGAAATGGATGCGCCGGTTCTGCCGGCCCTTGCTTTCGATCCGCGTCACCTCGACCCGGCCGATCTCCGACAGGCGCTGCACATGCGTGCCCCCGCAGGGCTGGAGATCGATGGGCGAGTTGGCCGGCCCGATCCGCACCAGGCGGATGCGGCCCGCGCCGCGCGGCGGCTGGACTGACAGGGTGCGGACCATCTGCGGATTGGCGTCCAGCTCCGCATCCGTGATCCAGCTCGATCCTGTCTCGTGATCCGCCGCGATCAGCGCGTTGAGCCCTTCGGTGAACCAGGCCGGCGCCGGCGGCTCCGGCAGGTCGAAATCGAGCCGCGATTTCTCCGCGCCGATCTGATTGCCGGTGGCATAGACGCCCGGCAGCAGGGTGCAGAGCAGATGCATCGTGGTGTGCATCCGCATGTGCCGATGCCGCCGATCCCAGTCGAGGCTCACCGCGACCTCCGCCCCCACCGGCGGGGCCGCGGCGCCGGGGGCGAGGCCGTGCAGGATGACGCCGGGTTCCGCGCCCTTGATCGCTTCCGCGACGGTCGCTTCCCCGCCATCCCAGCGCAGCGTGCCGCTATCCCCCGGCTGGCCGCCGCTGCGGGCGTAGAACACGGTGCGGTCCAGCACCACGCCCTTCTCCTCCACCGCGATCACGCGGGCGGTGCAGGATTTCAGATAGGCGTCGTCGGAGAAGAGCGGTTCGGTGGTCATGCGTCTGTCCATGGCGGCCGTGGCGCGGCGCGCCCAAGCGCCTCGGGCGCTGTTCTCTGGCGTGGCGCGGTGGCATTCATCGTTGCGCGACCCTAGCCCCGGGGTCGAGGAAGGTCCATGTCCGCCCCTGATCCCGCCGCACTCGCCAAGGCTCGGCAGAGCGCCATCCTGCTCGTGCTCGGCTCCTCCGCCACCTTCACGCTGGCCGCCGCCTGCGTGAAGGGGCTGGAGGGTGCGATCCCGCTGGCGCAGCTGATCCTGTTCCGCAATCTGTTCTCGCTGCCCGTGCTGCTGGCGATGGTGCCGGGCCAGGGGGGGCTTGCGGTGCTGCGGCCGCGCCAGCCGGGCTGGCACTTGGCGCGGATCATCTTCGGCCTCGGCGGCATGATCGGCGCCTTCGTCGGCTACACCCACCTGCCATTGGCGACCGCGACGGTGCTGGGCTTCACCATGCCGCTGTTCCTGACCGCGCTGTCGGTGGTGCTGCTGCGCGAACGCGTGGGCTGGCGGCGGTGGAGCGCGGTGGTGGTGGGCTTCGCCGGCGTCGCGCTGGTCGCCCGCCCCGGCTTCGGGACAGAGGCGCTGCCGGCCTGGCCGGTGGCAGCGGTGCTGGTGGGCTCGCTCGCCTGGGCGCTGGCGATGATGACGATCCGGCGGATGGGGCAGGCCGGCGAGAACGGGGTGACGATCGTGTTGTGGTTCGCGATCGGCAGTGCGGTGATCTCGGGCGTTGCCGCGATTCCGACCTGGGTGGAGCCGGATGCGCGCCAATGGGCGCTGCTGCTGGCGATCGGGCTGGTCTCGGCCTTCGCGCAACTGATGATGACGGCCGCCTATCGCCGCGGCGAGACGACGCTGCTGGCACCCTTCGAGTATGTGGCGCTGGTCTGGACGATGCTGCTGGGGCTGGCGATCTGGGGCGAATGGCCGGGCCTGCTGGACCTGCTGGGCTTCGCGGTGCTGGTCGGGGCGGGGCTGTTCATCTGGTGGCGGGAGACGCGGCTGGCGCGGGGGCGGTGAGGGGGGGGGCAGGGTGGCCTCGCGCGGCGCCGCGGCCCGGCCCTGCTCCCATTCCGCACCGCCGTGTCCCGCCTTCACCAAGCCTTACTCTTTCCGGTGCAATAGCGGTATATAACCGCAACGATGTGTCGGGCTGCCGGGCGCTTCATCCTGCCCCGCCGATGGATCCTGGCAGGTGCCGTGCGGTTCCGCGGTGTCGTGCCGTGCGCGTCGGCTGAAGAGGAAGTGAATGATGGCGCAGATGAAGATCGCGGTGCTCTGGGAAGAGGCGTCGCTGGGCCTCTACGGCAATCGCAGCTTCCCGGAACTGTACAAGGGCTTCGGCGCCAACAGCGGCAATTTGGCCTTCGTGCATGCGATCCGCAGCCATCTGGTGGGCGAGATCGGCGTGCTGGGCTGGTCGGCGCGGCCCGAGCGCTTCGCCGACTACGACATCATCGTGGTGCCCTGCGCGAACCAACTCGGCCCGCATGTGGAACTGTCGGAACTGGCCGAGCATTGGGCCAGGTTCGGCAAACCGATGGTGGCCATCGGCCTGGGCGCGCAGGCGGACAGCTTCGACCAGGATGTGGAGGTCAGCCCGGGCACGCTGGACTGGGTGCGGCTGATGGCCTCCATGGCGCCGGGAAGCGCGGCCAATATCTGGACGCGCGGGCCCTACACGACCAGCCAGTTGGCCAGGCTCGGCATCCCTGGCAGCACGGTGGGCGGCTGCCCGACGCATTTCATCAACCCCGCCCCCGATCTCGGCCAGCGCATCTGGCGGGCCTGGACCGCGCATCCGCTGCCGCGCGCGGTCACGGTCGCCGCCGGCCACGAATCCTGGCTGCACCTGACCACCATCGAACAGCAACTCATCGGCCTGATGCAGGACGTGATCCATGAGGGCCAGTATGTCGTCCAATCCGCCGAGGGGATGATCCGCATCGCGCGCGGGGAATTCGACGACATTGCCCCTGCGTCGCTGGACGGCATCCGCCGCTATGTCGCGCCGCACCTGTCGGAGGACGAGTTCCGTGTCTGGTGCCGCCGCTATGCCCGCGCCTACTACGACATTCCGGCCTGGATGGAGAGCCTTGGCCGCTGCGACCTGACCATCGGCCCCCGCTATCACGGCGTGGCACTGGCCCTGCAGGCCGAAAGGATGGGTGTCACTGTGACCATCGACAGCCGCACGGAGGAGATGTGCGGCCAGACCGGCGTGCCCTTCATGCGGGCCCGCGACCTTGCGGGCAGGACGATCACGCGGGCCACCCTGAAGCAGCAGCTTGTCTTCGATCCGGACGCCTATGACGCACAGCGCGCGGAGCGCGCTGGCGCATATGTCGCTTTCCTGGAATCGAACGGGCTGGAGGCAGCGGATTTCCTGAAGCGGATCGCGGCCTGGCGGTAGCGTTCGCCCGCGCCCTCCGGCGGGGAGTCCTGTTCTTGTTCAGGATCGAATTGTTGACGCATCGGATGGCCGCATGCTAGGGACGCGGGCGCGACATGGGGACAGTGGAGCGTGGCCCGGTCGTCCCCGACGCGGTGAACGCCTTGTCCCGCCCGCCGGGTGCTCCCAACGCCGGCCCCGCATGTTCAGCCAGTCACGGAGAGACCCCGGATGAAGCCGAAAAAAATCGCGCTGCTATGGGCCGAACCGTCCCTCGGGCTTTACGGCAACCGCAGTTTCGACGCGCTCTTCAAGGGCTTCGGCCACAACAGCGGCAACCTTGCCTTCGTCTACGCGATCGGCAACCAATTGGTCGGCAACATCACCTATCTCCCCTGGGGTAGCCGGAAAGAACGCCTCGCGGCTTTTGACATCGTCGTCGCGCCCTGCGCCAACCAACTCGGCAAGCACACCGACCTCGGCACACTTGCCGCGCTCTGGGCCAGCTTCGACAAGCCGATCGTGGCCATCGGCCTCGGCGCCCAGGCAAAGTCGCTGGATGATGACGTCGAGGTGACGGAGGGCACGCTATCCTGGGCGCGTACCGTCGCGGCCAAGGCCCCGGGCAGCGCGTCCAACATCTGGACACGCGGCCCCTACACCGCACGCCAGCTCGAACGGCTCGGCATCCCCGATGCGGTGGTCGGCGGCTGCCCGACCCATTTCATCAACCCCGTGGCTGATCTTGGCCGACGCATCGGGCGCGCCTGGAAGGCGAACCCCGTCCCGCGCGCGATCACGGTGGCCGCTGGCCACCAGAGCTGGCCCGAAGTCCGTGTGATCGAACAGCAGTTGATCGGCCTGATGCAGGACATGGCCCATGACGGCCAATACGTGACGCAATCGGCCGCCGATATGGTCCGCGTCTCCCGCGGCGAGTTCGATGAGGTCCAGCCGGAGGTGCTGAAGCGGATCCGGAATCACGTGACGCCGCATCTTTCCGAGGACGAGTTCAAGAGCTGGTGCCGGCGCTACGCCCGCACCTATTACGACATCCCGGCGTGGATGGAGAGCCTTCGGCGCCATGACCTGACCATCGGCCCCCGCTACCATGGCACGCCGATTGCGCTGCAAGCTGAAGGGATGGGGACTTGCATCGCCATCGACAGCCGGACCGAGGAGATGTGCGTCCAGACCGGGGTGCCGTTCTTGCGCGCGCGGGACCTTGCCGACAAGCCTATCACGCGCTCCACCCTCAAGAAGATGATTGCATTCGATCCGGACGCCTATGACGCGCAGCGCGCCGAGCGGGCCGGGGCCTATGTCGCCTTCCTCGAGGCGAACGGGCTGGAGGCGAAGGATTACCTGAAGAAGATCGCCGAAGGTCCGGCGCGCCCTGCGCCGAAGCAGCCTGTGGAGAACGCGCCGGAGCCCTCGCCAGCCAGCGTCTTGGCGTCGTAACGCCTCGCACGGCCAGTCGCTGGGCGAGGCCCCCGCTTCAGACCAGCGCCTTCCGGAACGACGGCCATGATCTGGATGTCGCGCTTGACGGGGTATCTTCCATCTTGATGACATCTCCCCTGGAGATCCGACGATAAACGGCTCGGGGCGTGAAGGGCTTGCCCGATCTCGTCCCTGCTTTACTACTCGAGGCTTGGCGCGGGGCACCTCGACGGAGTTAACCATGGCCACCGATGCGCCGTTTGGTCCTACCGAGGCAAACGCCAAGGCTTCCGTGCCGCAGGTGCCGGCGCCCCCGGTCATCGGTCTCCCCTACATGTCGACGTCCGAGCTTGCGCTACTCCGCCAATTGGTTGCCGGGCTGCAAGCCTATTCGGAGTTCGGCATCGGCGGCTCAACCCGGCTCGCCATCGAATCCGGCATCCAGCGCGTGGTCAGCGTCGAATCCGACAAGGCTTGGCTCGACGCCGCGGCCACCAACCCGCTTCTGGCGGCAGCGGTGGCGGATGGCCGTCTGTCCTTGCTGCATGGTGATGTCGGCCCCACGCGCGCCTGGGGGGCACCATCTGATCCACAGACCAAGCACCTGTGGCCCGGCTATTGGCAGCGCCCATGGGCGATTTGGTCCGAGGAGCGCCGCATGCCCGACTTGGTCTTCGTGGATGGTCGCTTCCGCGTGGCCTGCGCGCTGGCGGCGCTAGACTTCGCTCGCTCCTTCGGCGCGGCGCCGGAGCAGTATCGGGTCGTGATCCACGATTTCAGCAGCAAAAGGGAGTACTACAACCCTGTGCTGCAATTCTTCGATGTGGTCGATCGGGCGGAGAGTCTCGTGGTTTTGAAGGCCCACGCCGCCATCGCGGCGAGTGCTCTGTGCGAAGCGCTTTCCCAGTTCTCCCTCGACACCCGTTGATGAGACGGCGGTTTCAGACCAGCGCCTTCCGGAACCACAACCGCGCATGCCCCGCCGGCATTCCGTCCAGGCGGCCGAATTCGGCGTAGCCGTTGCGCTGCCAGAAATCCGGGGCCTGGAAGCTGAAGGTGTCCGTATAGGCCTGGCCGCAGCCGCGGTCGCGCGCGATGGCCTCGGCGCGGCGCAGCAATTCGGAACCCAGGCCCTGGCCGCGCATCTCCCGCGACAGCCACAGCCAGTCGATGAACAGCCAGCCCCAGAAGGTCAGGCCCAGCAGCCCGCCGCGCACCGCGCCATCCGGGCCGCGCGCCAGCAGCGTCACCGGTTCGCGGTCATAGCCGCCGCCCATTTCCTGGTTGTAGGTGTGCAGCCCGCGCTGGATCGCGGCCACGGCGTCAAGCTCGGGGTAGGCGTCCTCGACGATCTGGATATCGCTGCTCATGGTAACCCGGTGGTTCGGCGGGCGCAGAAGGCCACGGCGCTCAGCGCCGCGCCAGCCCCCGCAGGGCCGCCGCCAGCGCCCGCATCTCCGCCGCCGCTGGCGAACGCGGCGCGGCTTCCGTCACGCCGAGGCCGAGCGCGAAGGCGCTGGCGAAACCGGCGCGGTTGCCGAGCGGCGCATCGAGCAGCGTCAGCCCCTGGGCGCGCAGCTCCCGCGCCACATCCTCGCCCAGCCGTCCCTGGGAGGGCACGCGGTTCAGCGTCAGCACGGCCGGGCGCTTCTCCGCGCGCGCCAGGTCGAGCGTCGCGCCCATCGCCCAGAGATCGGCGGCGGAAGGCTGCAGCGGCACCAGCACCAGGTCGGCGGCGCGGATGGCGATGCGGGCGTCGGTGTCGTCATGCGGCGGGGTGTCGAGCAGGATGACATCGTGGCCACGCCGTAGCGCGTCGCAGGCGCCGGGCACCCGCCAGCCGGATGGCGCCTGGAAGGTCAGCGGGCGGGCCTTGGCGCCGGCCCGGCCGCGCGCTTCGTGCCAGTGGAACAGGGTCTTCTGCGGATCGGTGTCGAGCACCGCCACCCGCTCCCCCAGCCCCGCGAAGGTGGCGGCGAGGTTGGCGGCGAGGGTCGATTTCCCCGCGCCGCCCTTCCGCTGCGCGACGGCAACGACGAAGGCCATGATTGCGACTCCGTGCGTGCGTTGTGCACTGCAAAAACGATAGCAGGAGCCGTGTGGCTTTCCCAACGCTCCATGCCGGCGATGGCTGACGGATCCCCCTTCGGTCATGACCCCGAAGCGCGATAGGCTCGGCGGCATGGAGGAACTGCTCACCCCGGCGGAGATGGCAGAGGCCGATGCGGCGGCGGTCGCCGGCGGCATTCCCGGCATCACGCTGATCGAGGCCGCGGGCCGCGCCGTGGCGCGCGCGGCGGCGCGGCGCTTCCGGCCCTGCCGCACCCTGGTGCTGGTGGGCCCTGGCAATAATGGCGGCGATGGCTGGGTTGCGGCGCGGTGGCTTGAACAGGCGGGCTGGCCGGTCGCCGTCGCGCCGCTCGCACTGGCCCGGCCGGGCAGCGATGCGGCACTCGCCGCCGCGCGCTGGCGCGGGCCGGTGGTGGCGTTCTCGGTGGCCGAGGCCGCGCGGGCGGGGCTGGTGATCGATGCGGTCTTCGGTGCCGGCCTGTCGAAGCCGGTGGAGGGCAGGGCAGGGGAGGTGCTGGCCAGCCTCCGCGCGCCGGTGCTGGCGGTGGATGTTCCATCCGGGCTGGATGGCGCGACGGGGCAAATGCGGGGTTTCGCGCCGCGCGCTGTGCTGACCGTCACCTTCTTCCGCCGCAAGACAGGGCATCTGCTGCTGCCGGGGAGGGATCTGTGCGGGGAGGTGGTGCTGGCCGATATCGGCCTGCCGGCCTCCGTGCTGCCCGCCATCGCGCCGCGTGCCTGGCGGAACGGTCCCTGGCTGTGGCGCATTCCCCGTCCTGGCGCCGCCAGCCACAAATATGCGCGCGGGCATGTGGTTGTCGTGGCGGGGCCGGGCATGACGGGGGCGGCGCGGCTGGTCGCGGCGGGGGCGCGGCGGGCGGGGGCGGGGCTGGTATCGGTCGCGGCGCCTGATGCCGCGACGGCCGCCGTGCTGCGCGCCGGCGATCCGGGTGTGATCGTGGCCGAGGATCAGGACGCCGTGCTGGCCGATCCGCGCCTCGGCGTCTGGGTGGTGGGCCCCGGCCTGCCGCCGGTTGCCGCCACCATCGCCCTGCTGCGGCAGGTGGTGGCCGCCGGGCGGCTGGTGGTGGCCGATGCCGGGGCGCTGCGGGCGGCGGGGCGTGATCCATCGGCGCTGGCGGGCTGCGCGATCCTGACGCCGCATGCGGGCGAATTCGCCGCCGTCTTCGGCCCGGCCGGCGCCTGCCGCATCGCGGCGGTGCGGGCGGCGGCGGCGGCAACCGGGGCGGTGGTTGTGCTGAAAGGCGCCGACACGCTGATCGCCGCGCCGGATGGACGCGTCGCGATCAACGACAACGCTCCGCCCTGGCTGGCGACGGGCGGCACCGGCGATGTGCTGGCCGGCATCGCCGCCGGGCTGCTCGCCCAGGGTCTCGCGCCCTTCGAGGCCGCGGCCGCTGCCGTCCACCTGCATGGCGCGGCGGCCGTGCTGGCCGGGTCAGGTCTGCTGGCGGAGGATTTGGCCCCGAACATTCCCACGGCGCTCGCGCGGTTATCGGTCGATTGAAGGCGGCGGTTTGGGCATGATTGGCCCGTAACACGTGGTAGGAATTCGTGATGTCCGACCTCGCCGAAGCCCCAGGCCTGTTCGATCGTGCGCTACGCCGTGTCACCTCGCTCTGGCGGGAGATGGCCGGCAGCGGGGGGGCGGAGCAGGGCGACGGCTTCGCGGCGCGGATGCGCGCCTGCCTCGACGCCAGGGGCGGGGAGGTCTCGGCCCGCGCCCGCGCCGCCGGGCTGGCGGAGAGCTACCTGGCCGCCGACCGCGAAGGCCGGGCTGGCTTCCTGCGGGCGCTGGCGGGCTTCGATGCGGATGGGGACGCGGTCACGGCGGCCTGGCACCGCGTGGCGGCGGCCGATGGGGTGGCCGAACGCGCCGCCGCCAAGGCGCGGCTGCGCCGGGCGCTGGAACCGCCGCGCGTGCGGCTTCTCACGCAATTCACCGCCATCCCGGACGGGGTGAAGTTCGTCGTCGATCTGCGCGCCGACCTGCTGGCGATCATGGACGGCGACCCGATGCTCGGGGCGCTGGAGACGGATCTGCGGACGCTGCTCGCCTCCTGGTTCGATGTGGGGTTCCTGGAGTTGCGGCGGATCGACTGGGCGTCCTCCGCCGCGCTGCTGGAGAAGCTGGTGCAGTACGAGGCGGTGCACCGCATCCGCACCTGGCGCGACCTGAAGAACCGCCTCGATTCCGATCGCCGCTGCTACGCCTTCTTCCACCCCCGCATGCCGGAGGAACCGCTGATCTTCGTGGAGGTCGCGCTGGTGAAGGGCCTGGCCGACAATGTGCAGCGCCTGCTGGATGAGAAGGCGCCGCTGCTGGACCCGAAGGCGGCGGATACCGCGATCTTCTATTCCATCAACAACTGCCAGCGCGGGCTGGATGGCATTTCCTTCGGCAATTTCCTGATCAAGCGGGTGGTGTCGCTGCTGTCGGCGGAATTCGGCAACCTCAAGACCTTCGCCACATTGTCGCCGATCCCGGGCTTCCGGCGCTGGATGGAGGAACGGATCGCGGCCGCCGATCCGGCGCTGGTGGCGGAGGAAGAGGCGGCCGCGCTGCGCGCCATGGCGCCGGCCGATCCCGCTTTGCCGTCACCGACAGCCGATGCGGCGCTGTCCATGGTGGAGACGCCTGTCCAGACTCTCGCGCGCATCCTGGCGCGTCGCACGGTGGCGCGGCAGGAGGCGGTGGCGAAGCTGCTCGATCCCGTGCTGCTGCGGGCCGCGTCCCGCTACCTGCTGGCGGAATCGCCGCGCGGCCGGGCGAAGCGCGCGCGCGATCCGGTGGCGCATTTCCACCTGTCGAACGGCGCGCGGGTGGAGCGGCTCAACCCGCGCGGCGACCTCAGCGAGAAGGGCTGGCGCGAAAGCGCAGGGATGATGGTGAACTACCTCTACGACCCCGCGCGGATCGAGGACTACCATGAGGATTACGCCGGCGACGGCCGGCGCGCCGCCTCCCCCGCCGTCCGGAAGCTGGCCAAGGGGTTCGTGTAGAGCAACACCCGGCCAGATCGGCCGTCCCGGTCGGAGCTGATGCTCCCGAACCCTTGGTTCGAGCCTATCCTGCGCCCCGGCGGGGCTCCGCTGCCATGGTCTGCGCCGGGCCGAGCGAAGCCGCGGGTGCCGGAGGCCAGGATCGCGGCCCCTTTCGCGATGAAGGCCAGCGTGGTCGCGACGCCAAGGCGCTGGCTTTCCGTCGCGGCCGTCACCCCGGCGACCACGGCCGGCCCGAGGAAGCCCGTGACCCGTCCCGTAAGGACGAAGAGGCCGAAGCAGGCCAGCCGGTCTTCGGGCGGCGCGAGCTGGACCATGAGGGTCCGGCTCGCCGCCTCCGGGGCCCCGAACAGGAAGGCGATCGCCAGCGCCAGGACCCAGAACCAGCTCTCGCTGTTCGTGGTCAGCAGCGGGATGCCCAGCCCGGCGATCCCGGTGAGCGCGAGGATAATGGCGTGCCGCGACCCCATGCGCGCCTCCACCGCGGCAACCGCGAAGCAGCCGGCGGCGGCGCTGAGGTTCATCGCGATCCCGAAGACCAGGATCCGCTCGAAGCTCATCCCGAAGATGCTGGCGGCATAGACGGCCCCGAACATGGAGAAGGTGTTCAGCCCGTCCGTCTAGAACAGCCTCGCCACCAGCAGCCGGGCCATGGCAGGGCGGGCGGGCAGGGTGCGGAGCAAGGCCGAGATACGGCGGAACCAGTGCCTCTCGCCCCCGCGCGCTGACGCTGACGGATACGGCGATCTCGGTGTTCGAGATCGACGGCACCAACACGGCGACGGGCGCTGGCAGCTATGACCGCGTGGTGCTCACCGGTGCGGGCAGCAGCTTCACCGCTGGCGGTGCCCTTGAGCCGCAGCTTCGCGGTATCTCGGGCGATGCGACAAACACCTTCACGCCGTCGCTGACCCAGGCCTTCCGGATCGTGCAGGCCGAGGGCGGGGTGCTGGGCAGCTTCAGCGGCCTGGCCCAGCCGGTGGGCCTCGCGGCGCATACGCGCCTCGATGCTCTCTCCACGTCGGACGCGATCACGTTGTGGGTGACGCCCGACAACTACAGCGACCTGAGCCCGCACGGGGTGTTCCTGACGGGGAACCAGATGCAGGTCGGCAAGGGGCTGGAAGCGCTGCGGGGCGCCGCGGGCGTCCGCGTCGCCGCCGACACCACCGAGGCGCTGGAGACCCTGTTCGCGCAGACGCCAGAGCGCCTGCCGGCGGTCGCCAACCAGCTCTCGGGCACCGTCTATGGCGATGCGCTGATGACGGGTGCCGCGATGTCGCGGACCTTCGCGGATGTCGTGTCCGACCAGTCCGCCTATGGGCTGGCCTCGCCGGCCACCGCGGAACGCTACACGGTCTGGGCGACCGCAACCGGCCAGAACCAGTCTGTCGGCCGGGATCACAACACCGGCTACAACTCGTCGTCGGGCGGCGCCGCCGCGGGCGCCATCGTGCGCCTTGGGGATGCGTTCACCGTCGGTGCTGCCCTGGGCTATGGCGGCGCGCGGACGACGGCACGCGATACCGGCGGGAAGGCTGAGGTGGACCTGGTCAACGTCGCCCTGCGCGGCGGTTGGGAGTCCGGCCAGCTCTGGGCCGGCGCTTATGTGGGTGCCGCGATCATGGAGACGCGGACCACCCGCGACCTCACCACCTTCGGATCGTCCGCGCGCGGCACGGCCTCCGGCTACGGCATGAACACCGGGGTCGAGGCGGGGCTTCGCTACACGGGCGGCGGCTGGACGTTCCTGCCTTCGCTGGCGCTGGGGCTGGACGAACTCGGCCGTCGGTCGATGACCGAGAATGGTGCGGGCCCCCTGTCCCTCGCCGTGGCTTCGGATGATGTGACCAGCGTCATGGGTGCGGCTCGGATCCGCCTGCAGCGTGAATTCACGCTGGAAAGCGGGACGCGCGTGACCCCGACTGTCCGCTTCCAGCTGGCCCACGAAGTGGGTGATCGCGATACGACGACATCGACGGAGTTCGTCGGTGCCCCTGGCACGGCGATGCGCCTGCATTCTCCGACGCTGGGTCGTACGGCCCTCGGCCTCACGCTCGGCACGGTCGTCGACCTGCCGTCCGGGCTGGCCTTCTACGCTCGCTACAGCGGCGAGACCCGGGAAGGTCTGGACTCCCACGCCGCCGTCGGTGGCGTGAGCTTCAAGTGGTGAGGACACGCTTCCGCCGTGCCTGACATGGCGTGACGCTATCGCGACGTTCGGTCTCCTCGGGTGGATCCTGTCCATCCGGGGAGCCGGTTTTTTGGTCTCTTGGTGATCGAACCCGATATTTGACGAAGGAACGGCTCTTGCGCTCCTCATTATTCCTCGCCTTGTCCGCCTCTGCCCTGTTGGTTGTGGGGTTGGCGGTGGTTCCGGCCGGCGCACAGCAGCAGCGCCAGCCGCCAGCCGCCGCCGCGCCCGCTTCCCCGGCCCCGGCGCCGGCGGCGGCGCCGGATCGGACCACCGCGCAATTCGGCGATTGGACGGTCGTCTGCGCCGTGGTGGCTGAGGAACGGCGTTGCGAGGTGTCGCAGGTCGTCCAGGACCGGCAGACACAGCTGGGGGCAGCGGTGGCGATCGGTCGGGCCGCGCGCGATGAGCCGCTGAAGCTTGTCGTGCGGGTCCCCCTCAACGTCATGGTGTCGCATGCACCGCGCCTGCTGCTGGATGGCGCGGAAGTGGCCAGCTTGCCCTTTGGGATCTGCAGCGTCCTTGGCTGCTTCGCGGAGCTGGATCAGCGCAATCAGCAACTCATCACGCGGCTCTCGGCGCGGACGGCGGAGCAGCCGGGCCGTATCGAGTGGCGTGAGGTGGCGGGCAACCAGATCGGCATCGCCATGTCGTTCCGCGGTCTCGGCGCGGCGCTCGGCGCCCTTCCGCATTAACGCGGGGTCCGACCAGAGTGAGACGCCTGGTCGGATGCCTTGCTCTGAACAACGAAGGTTTCGCCGCGATCTCCGCCAAATAGATCGGATATCAAAATGTGTTTGCTCTGCCATGTGCTGGGTCGAATCCGGGCGTTCCGGACAGTAGGCAGGCAGCCAGAACACGCGCCCGTCGCAGCCCGCGCTGACCCGCATGAAGGTTATCCCCCGCAGCGCCCGGGCACCTCCGCCGGGATGCGGCTGGTGCCGATGGGGGCGAGGCTCGCATCTCTGCCGGGGCTTGTTGGCTTCCTGCCGCCGGGCACGCGGCTCGGCGCACTGCCCTTCGGGTTGCTGGGGGCGGATGCACTGCTCGGCTGGGGGCGGAAGGGCAGCGGGGCGCGGGCGCAGCGGCTTGGGCGCCTGCTGCGAAAGCCGATTGTGACGCTGGAAGACGGCTTCGTGCGGTCCCTCGGCCTCGGCGTTGCGGGCGCGCCGGCGCTGAGCGCGGTCGTTGATGATCTCGGCGTGCATTACGACGCCCACGCCCCATCGCGCATCGAGGTGATGCTGGAGCAAGGCGGCTGGGAGAGTGCCGCACTGCTGGCCCGCGCGCGGGCCGCGATGGCGGAGATGCGGCGGCTCAGGATCTCGAAATACAACTTCGGCACCGCGCCGACGTCTGCCGCGGCGATGCTGCTGGGGGCCGGCCCCTTCGTGCTCTGCGTGGACCAGACGGCCGGGGATGCCTCCGTCGCGCTCGGCGGCGCGGGGCCGGACAGCTTCCGTCGCATGGTGGCCGCGGCGCGGGCAGAGAATCCGGGCGCCCGCATACTGGTGAAGACGCATCCCGATGTGGTGGCGGGGCTGCGCCGGGGCCTGGTTGACCCCGCCGATGCCGCGCGCGCCGGCGCGGTGGTGATCGGCGAGGCGCTCGATCCCTGGGCGCTGCTCGAGCGCGCGACGCGGGTCTACACGGTGACGAGCCAGCTGGGCCTGGAGGCGCTGGTGGCCGGGCTTCCGGTGCGCTGCTTCGGCCTGCCCTTCCATGCCGGCTGGGGCGCGACCGAGGACGAGATCCACTGCCCCCGCCGCACGCGCCGCCGCAGCGCGGAGGAAATTTTCGCCGCCGCCTACCTGCTCTATGCGCGCTACGCCGATCCCCGGACCGGCGCGCCGCGCACGCTGGAGGAGACCATGGCCACCATCGCGGCAGCGCGCGGTGCAGCGAGCCCGGCGACCATCCGCGGTGTTGCGCCGCTGAGGTGACATGATCCGACTGGCGGTTGTCCGCGGTTGAGCGACCCATGCCCCATCCCGCCGGGCTTGTCCGGTCCGCCGCGTGATGGACCACCAGCGCGAGTTGGGGGAGGCCGCGCGGCTCAGGGCATGATGGCGGTGGAACGGAGCCACTCAAGGCGTCAAGCACCCGAACAGGGATGAAGCTCGACCTCCCTTCACGCGGTGCCAACAGGCTCCCAGCCGTCACGGGTCGAAGGCAACCGCGGCGGCCCGGTTGACCGCGCCCGCCCCGTCTGCGAAGGGGCGCTCCCGATCCGTCCCCCGATTGTCACCGGGCCGTGATCGCCCGCGCCAAGCGTGCGCCTTAGGCTGATCCATGGACACGACAACGACCGAAACCTTCCCCGCCGATCCCTCCACCCCCTCAGAGGCCGGCGGCACCATGATTCTCGCCTTGCCCAAGGGCCGGATCCTGTCGGAACTCGGCCCCGTGCTGGCCCGCGCGGGCGTGGTGCCGGCGGCCGATTACGCCGATGAGGATAGCCGGCGCCTGCGCTTCGAGACCAACCATCCGGGGCTCGATGTGGTGCGCGTGCGGCCCTTCGATGTCGCGACCTTCGTCGCCCATGGCGCGGCGCAGATCGGCGTCTGCGGCGCGGATGTGTTGATGGAATTCGACTACGACCAGATCTACGCGCCGCTCGACCTCGGCATCGGGCGCTGCCGCGTCTCGGTCGCGGAACCGGTGGGGCTGGCGGGGCAGGATCTCGGCGCCGCGTCCCGCATCACGGTGGCGACCAAGTATCCTTCCATCGCGCAGCGCCATTTCGCCCGGAAGGGCATGCAGGCGGAGGTGGTGCACCTGAACGGGGCGATGGAATTGGCGCCTTCGCTCGGCCTTGCGCGCGTGATCGTGGATCTGGTCCAGACCGGATCGACGCTGAAGGCGAATGGCCTGGTGGAGACGGAGGTGATCGCGCAGGTGACCTCGCGCCTCATCGTGAACCGCACCGCGCTGAAGACCCGGCCGGAGGCGATCGCCGCCTGGATCGGCCGCTTCCGCGCCGCGCTGGCGGAGCGTGACGCGCGATGAGGCAGGACGGCATGACGTGGCTCGACACGCGCGAGGCGGGCTTCGAGGACGCCTTCCGCGCCCTGCTGGATGACGCGCGGGAAACGACGGCGAAGGTCGATGCCGCGGTCGCAGCCCTGATCGCGGAGGTTCGCGCCGGCGGTGATGCGGCGCTGATCGCCTGCACCGCCCGCTTCGACCGCTGGACGCCTGCGGATGCCGCATCGCTGCGCGTGACGGCGGCCGAGATCGATGCCGCCGTCGCCGCCATCCCCGCCGCGCGGCGTGACGCGCTGGCGCTGGCCGCAAGGCGGATCGAGGCCTTCCACCGTGCGCAGATGCCGCGCGACGTGGAATTGGTGGAGCCGGGGCTGCGAACGGGGATGCGCTGGGGCGCGCTGGATGCGGTCGGGCTCTATGTGCCGGGCGGCAAGGCGTCCTACCCGTCCTCGGTCCTTATGAATGCGCTGCCGGCGCGCGTCGCGGGGGTGGGGCGCATCGCGATGTGCGTGCCCACACCGGATGGCGTGCTGAACCCGCTGGTGCTGGCCGCCGCGCGGCTGGCGGGCGTGACGGAGGTGTTTCGCATCGGCGGCGCGCAGGCGGTGGCCGCCATGGCCTGGGGCACCGCCAGCATCGCGCCTGTGGATCGCATCGTCGGCCCGGGGAATGCCTATGTGGCGGAGGCGAAGCGGCAGGTCTTCGGCCGGACGGGGATCGATTCCATCGCCGGCCCGTCCGAGGTGGTGGTGATCGCCGATGCGGCGAACGACCCGCGCCACATCGCGCTCGACCTGCTGGCCCAGGCCGAGCATGACGAGGCCGCGCAATCGATCCTCATCACCGACGACGCGGCCTTCGCCCGCCGCGTGGCCGTGGCCGTGGCCGTGGAGTTGCAAACCCTGCCGCGCGCCGCCATCGCCGCAGCCTCCTGGGCCGCGCATGGCGCGGTGGTGGTGGTGCGCGACTGGGCGGAGGCGGCGGAACTGACCAATCGCCTCGCGCCCGAGCATCTCCAGATCATGGTGGAGGACCACCGCGCGCTGTTCGCGAAAATCCGCCACGCGGGCGCGGCCTTCCTCGGCCGCTGGTGCCCGGAGGCGGTGGGCGATTACGTCGCCGGCCCGAACCATGTGCTGCCCACCGGGCGCACGGCGCGCTTCGCCTCCGGCCTTTCCGTGTTCGACTTCCTGAAGCGCACCACCTGGGTCGAGGCGGAGCGCGACGGGCTGGCCGCCATCGGCCCGGCCGCGGTGACGCTGGCGGAAGCCGAGGGGCTGGACGCGCATGGGCTGAGCATCTCGGCGCGGCTGGCAGGCTGATGGGGCTGGCGGGGCAGGGGGGGGCGGCCCCCTTGTCTGGCCTGAATCCTTGACCCGCACCGCGTCGGCGCTCATGTTCCGGCGCGAATCCGAATATTGCGCTTGTCCGGACGTCCCTCTCCCCCCGGGGGGGACCGCCGGGCCGCGCCACCCAGAAGGAATCTCATGTCGAAGGAAGACATGATCGAGTTCAGCGGCCAGGTCGTTGAACTGCTGCCGAATGCGATGTTCCGCGTGAAGCTCGACAACGACCACATGGTGCTGGCGCATACCAGCGGGAAGATGCGGAAGAACCGTATCCGCGTTCTAGCCGGCGACCGGGTGAATGTTGAAATGACGCCCTACGACCTGACCAAGGGCCGGATCACGTTTAGATTTAAATGACCTCAGGCGCCGGCGCCCGCTCCGCGGGCTTGGCTTTCGCGCAGGCCACTGGCGCGCCTGGCGGCGCTGTTGGGTTGTGCGCGGCGCGCATTCGCGCGCTCGGCCCGCTGTGCGGGCCGCCAGCGCTCGTTCGGGGCGGGATCGAGTGATGTCCCTGCAGCTTGCTGCGCTGCCCCTGGTCCTGGCCTCCGCCAGTCCGCGCCGCCTGGAACTTCTCGCCCGCATCGGCGTGGTGCCGGACCGGGTCAGCCCGGTCGATCTCGACGAGACGCCGCAGAAAGCTGAACTGCCGGCCAAGCTCGCCATCCGGCTGGCCCGCGCCAAGGCGGCGGCCGCGCATGCGATGGCCCCCGATGCGCTGGTGCTGGCCGCCGATACGGTGGTCGGCGTCGGGCGCCGCATTCTCGGCAAGCCGTCGGATGAAGCGGAAGCGCGGCGCTTCCTCGGCCTGCTGTCGGGCCGCCGGCACCGGGTGATGACGGGCGTCTGCCTGATGCGCCCGGACGGCAAGGCGACCGAACGGCTCGTCACCACCATCCTCGCCTTCCAGCGCCTGACGGAGGCGCAGATCGACGCGCATATGGCCTCGGGCGAATGGCGCGGGGTGGCTGGCGGCTACCAGATCCAGAAACACGCCGAGGCCTGGGTGCGCTTCCTCTCGGGCAGCCATTCCAACGTCGTCGGCCTGCCGCTGTTCGAGACGGCGCAATTGCTGAGGGGCGCGGGGTGGCTCAGGCCCTGATCCGCGTCTCGGTCTCGCCCGGGGAAAGCCGGGTCGCGCTGCTGCGGGACGACCGCCTGCACGCTGCCGCCATCGAACGCCCCGCGCGGCCCGACGGGATTGGCGACCTGCATCGGGCGCGGGTCACCGCCCTCTCGAAGCCGATGAGCGGCGCCTTCCTGCTGCTCGCCGATGGCAGCACCGCCTTCCTGCCCGACAGCGAGGCCCCGGACCGCAAGGCGCTGCACGACGGCGCGATCCTGCCCATCCGCATCACCCGCGCCGGCCAGGGTGGCAAGGGCCCCCGCGCCAGCGCCCGTGTGACGGAGGCCGAGCGCGCCGCCGCCGCTGCTGGCTCTGGCGTGGCGCTGATCCGTCGCGGCCCCGATGCCGCGCTGCGCTTCGCGGCGCGCGAGCCCGCCGCCGAGATCGCCGCCGACAACCCCGCCGAGGCCGCGCGGCTGAAGCGCGCGCTCGGCGACCGCGTGCGCCTGCTGCGTGAGCCCGCCTTCGACGACGATCTGGAAGCCGAATTCGACCTGCTGGCGGGGCACGATGTGCCGCTGCCCGGCGGCGGGCGGCTGACCATCCACCCGACCCCGGCGCTGACCGCGATCGATGTCGATGCGGGCGCGCATGCCGGCGGCGGCGATGCCGCGTCGCAGCTGCGCCTGAACCATGCGGCGGTGGAGGAAGCCGCAAGGCAGATCCGGCTGCGGGAACTGGCCGGGGCTATCCTTCTGGATGTCGCGGGGATGCAAGCCAAGCGGCGAGAGGCGCTGTCCGCCCCGCTCGCCGCCGCGCTGGAGGCTGATCCGCTGAAGCCGCGCCTGCTGGGGCTGACGCGGCTCGGCCTGTTCGAGATCCAGCGGCCGCGAATCCAGCCGCCGCTGCATGAGGTCCTGGGCGCGCCGCCCTCCGCCCTGACCCACGGCCTTGCCGCGTTGCGCCGCGCGGCGCGCGAAGCGGCTTCCGCGCCGGGCCGCGCGTTGGCGCTGCGCGCGAACCCGTCGGTGCTGGCGGCGCTGGAGGCCTTGCCCGGCGCGCTGGCGGAGATGACCGCCGTGGCGGGGCGCGCGTTGCGCCTGGTGCCGGATGCGGCGCTGCCACCGGGCCGCGAGCAGGTCGAGGAGGCATGATGACCGGACCGCACCGGATTCGCCGCTGCCCGATCTGCCGCAAAGGCCCGTTGCAGCCCGGCCAGCGCTTCTGTTCCGAACGCTGCGAGACCATCGATCTCGGCCGCTGGCTGACCGGCGCCTATGCCGTGCCGGCCGAAGACGAACCCCCAGAAGACCCGGGTGGACAGGCCTGAGTCCATCCGCTATCACCCGCGCCTCTGCCGCGGTGCCCTGCCAAGGGGCGGCGCCGAGTGGGCCCAGGTAGCTCAGTTGGTAGAGCATGCGACTGAAAATCGCAGTGTCGCTGGTTCGATTCCGGCCCTGGGCACCATTCCCTTGCCGCTTGCAATTCTTCCGATCCGACGCCGGCGGAGAAGAACAACTCTCCCGACGGAGCGCTGGTGCGCGCGACCAGCGTTGGAAGCTCCGTGATCGGGCTGTCACTTGCTGTGGCGATGCCGACCCCCCCAAGACGGCCTTCCCCTTCCTGGTGCCGTGATGCGACGGCACGCCCGGCGGAGCATGGGCCAACTCAGGCGGATGGTCGTCCGGGGGGATGGCGTCAGGCCGCCGCTTTCCGCGGTGGGATGCTGTAGACCCCGCGCTGGTCCGGCACCGGCGCCAGGCGATCCGTCAGGCCGATCACCGTCTCGGCGGCGCCGAGATACAGCACGCCATTCGGCAGCAGGTGGCGCGCCAGCATCTCCAGCACGCGGGTCTTGGTGGGGGCGTCGAAATAGATCAGCACGTTGCGGCAGAAGATCACGTCGAAGCGGCCGAGCGCCGGGCCACCAGACAGCAGGTTGTGTTCCTCGAAGCGGACCATGGCGCGCAGCGCGGGGCGCAGCCGCCATCGCGCGCCGTCCTGCGTGAAATGCGTCACCAGCGCCCGTGCCGGCAGGCCGCGCTGCACCTCGAACTGGCTGAAGGACGCATCCTTCGCGCGTGCCAGCACATCGCCAGAGATGTCGGTGGCGAGGATCTCCAGCCGCTCCGCCGCGCCGGGGCCCAGCAACTCGGTCGCCAGCATCGCGACCGAATAGGCTTCCTGCCCGGTGGAACAGGCGGCGGACCAGATCCGTACGCGGTCCCCCGCCGGCTTCGCGGCGACGAGGCCCGGCAGGATCGCGCGCAGATGCTCGAAGGGGCGGCCATCGCGGAAGAAGCTGCTTTCGTGGGTCGTCAGTGCTTCCACCACCGCGCGTTCCAGCACCTCGCCCGGCAGGGCGCGCAGCTTCTGGCCCAGCGCGCCGAGCGAGCCGAGTGCGAAGCGCTGCAGCACCGGGCTGAGACGCGTTTCCAGCAGGTAGGATTTGTCCTCGGTCAGCACGATGCCGGCGCGCCGGCGGGCGAGCGCCGCGATCTCCGCGAAACCGGGCTGGGTCATGCGCTGCCCCCCGCGCAGGCCGCCAGCAGCCGGGCCGCGATCTGCTCCGGCGGGGCGAGCGCGGCGGCAAGGCCCGCCCGCGCCACCGCGCCCGGCATGCCCCATACGACCGAACTCGCCTCGTCCTGCGCCATCACAAGGCCGCCCGCGGCGACCAGCGCGCGGCAGCCGGCCAGCCCATCCTGGCCCATGCCGGTCAGGATCGCCGTCACCACCCGTCCGCCGCAGCAGGCCAGAAGGCTGCGGAGCAGCGGATCGACGGCGGGGCGGCAGTAATTCTCCGGCGCGCCATCCGACAGCTGCGCGACCATCCCGCTTCCGTCCCCGCGCACCAGAAGGTGCCGGTCCCCGGGCGCGAGGTAGAGGCGGCCGGGCAGGATCGCCTCCCCATCCTGCGCCTCGGTGCAGGGCAGGCGGCCCAGCCGGTTCAGATGGTCGGCAAGCAGCGCGGTGAAGCCGGCGGGCATGTGCTGCACCACCAGCACCGGCACGGGCGGCGGGCGCGTGATGGCGCCGACCAGCGCGGCCAGCGCCTGCGGCCCGCCGGTGGAACAGCCGATCGCGATGGCCAGCGGCCGCGCGGACAGGGCGGGCCGCCCGCGCTGCGGCGGTGCGCCAGGGAGCGGGCCATCCGGCGGGCCAGGGGACGGGGCTCCGCGCCCGCCGCCCCTGGCGCGGCGCATCCGCGCCCAGCCCGCGACCTTCGCGCGCAATTCCTCGCCGAAGCGCGGATCGGCCATGCCGCCCTGCGCGGCAGCCGGCTTCGGCACGTAGTCCACCGCGCCCGCGCGCAGCGCCTGCATCGTTGCCGCCGCGCCGCGCTGGGACAGCGCGCTGGCCACGATCACCTGCACGCTCGGCGCCGCGCGCAGGATCAGCGGCAGCGCCGTCAGCCCATCCATCACCGGCATCTCGAGGTCGAGCAGCACCACATCCGGCCGATCCGCCGCCGCCATCGCGCCGAGCGTGGCGATGGCCTGGCGGCCATCCGGCGCCTGTGCCACCACCCGGATCGCCGGGTCCACCGCCAGCAGCCGCGCCAGCGCAGCGCGCGCGACGAGGCTGTCGTCGCACAGCATCACGCGGATCGGGGTGGGCGCGGTCACGCGGCCTCCCGCAGCAGGCCCAGCTGTTGCAGCTTGCCGCCCAGGATCTCCGCGTCGAAGGGCTTCATCACATATTCCTGCGCGCCGGCCTCCAGCGCCTGCAGGATCTTCTCCTGCGTGTTCTCCGTCGTGCAGAGCATCACCAGCGGCCTGTCCGCCCCATATTCGGCGCGTGCTGCCTGCAGGAATTCCATGCCGTCCATCACCGGCATGTTCCAATCCAGCAGGACGAGGTCGGGCAGCGCCGTGCGGCAGGCCTCCAGCGCCTGCTGGCCGTCCTCAGCCTCCCGCACCGCGAAGCCGAAGCCTTCCAGCAGGCGCCGCGCCGCCTTGCGGACCACGCGGCTGTCATCGACCACCAGGCAATGCAGGCCCTGGCCGCCTTCGAGCCTGGGGATCATCGGTTCCCGCCGATCGCCAGCACGCGATCCACATCGAGCAGGATCAGCAATTCCCCATCCCGCCGATGCACCCCGCGCGAGACCTCGCGCCACAGCGGGTCGAGCGTCGGCGGGTTCGCGTCGCGCTCGGTGGCCGGCAGCGGCACGACATCGCCGACCGCATCGGCCAGCATCGCATAGAGATCCCCGCCATGCTCGACGACGACGCTCATCGGCTGCGCGCCCGCCGGCCGCCCCGGCAGGCCGAGACGGCGGCGGAGATCGACCGCCGTGACGATGCGGCCGCGCAGGTTCATCGCGCCCTCGATCTCCGCCGGCGCGAGCGGGATCGGCGTGATGGATTGCGTGCCGAGCACGTCGCGCACGGCCAGTACCGGCACGCCGCAGGCCTGCCCGCCGACGGTGATGGTCAGCACCAGGTCGGCTTCCGCCGTGCCAGTCTGGATGGATTGGCTTCGCATGCCGCCTTCTCCCGTCAGGCCGCGATCGGCAGGGCGAGGCAGAGGCGGAGGGATTCCACCAGCGACTCCCGGTCGTATTTCGTCACGAAATCGGTGAAGCCCGCGTCCCGCGCCGAGCCCAGCGCCGCCGCGTCGGCGCGGCCCGAAAGCGCCACCAGCGGCAGCGCCGCCCAGGGCCCGCCCTCCCGCACCGCGCGTGCGAAGGCGAAGCCGTCCATCCCCGGCATCTCGATGTCGGAGACGATGGCGTCGAAGACCGCGCCGCGGTCGCGCAGGCGCAGCGCCTCCGCCGGGTCCGCGACGGCGACGACATCGTAGCCGGCGGCGGCGAGCGTCGGCACGACCAGCTCGCGGTAGAAGGGGCTGTCCTCCACCACCAGCAGGCGCCGCGAGGGGCCGGTTTCGGCGGCGCCGAACCAGTCGGTGCCGGACCGGCGCAGCCACCAGGCGGTGTCGAGCACATCCGTCACCTTGTCCGCGACAACGGCGGAGCCCAGGAAGCCCGGCCGGTCCTGCCCGCCCTTGATCTCCAGCCGTTCCTCCACGACGTCGAGGATGGCATCGACCATGAGGCCGAGGCTGCGGCCGCCTTCGCTGAACACCAGCACGGTCTGCCGCCCGCGCGCCGCGGCATCGGGGCTCGGCCCGTCCTGGCCGATGGCCAGCAGCGGCATCAGCTGGTCGCGATACTGCACCACCGCCACGCCGCCCGAGGATTCGATCTGCTCCACCGGCAGGTCGTCGAGCCGCGCGACGAGGCCAAGCGGCACCGCCTTCGGCGTCGCATCGCCCGCGCGGAACAGCAGCATCGCCGTCTTCTCGCTGGACCGCATGCCGGCGCCGCCGCCCTCGGCCGCGCCCGTCGCGGCGCCGGTCGCTGTCACGCCCGTGGCGCGCGCGATCCCGTTCGGGTCGAGGATCATGATCACGCTGCCATCGCCGAGGATGGTGTTGCCGGAGAAGACGCCGATATGGCGCAGGATCGGCGGCACTGGCTTCACCACGATCTCCTCGGTATCGTGCAATTCGTCCACGATCAGGCCGAACAGCGAGGCCCCCACCTGGGTGACGACGACGAAGCCGGTTTCGGCGCCGGCATCGCCCATTGGATCCCCCACCGCCTCATCCAGCCCGAGCACGCGCGCCAGCCTGACCAGCGGCAGCAGCCGGTCGCGCAGCCGCAGCACCGGCGCATCCTTGATGCGCTCGACCCTGGCGCCGGATGCGCCGCCGACGCGCACCATCTCCACCACCCCGATCTGCGGGATCGCGAAGCGTTCCCCCGCCACCTGCACCACCAGCGCGGAGACGATGGCGAGCGTCAGCGGGATCTTGATGGTGAAAGCGGTGCCGCGCCCGGCGGAGGATGCGACGTCGATCGTGCCGCCGATCCGCTCCACATTCGTCTTCACCACATCCATCCCCACGCCCCGGCCCGAGACGGCGGTGACGGCGGCGGCGGTGGAAAAGCCCGCGCGGAAGATGAAGCGGTGGATCTCGGCATCCGGCATCGCCGCGACCTCGGCTTCCGTCGCGAGGCCTTGCGCGATGGCCTTCTCGCGGATGCGGGCGGTGTTCAGGCCTTTGCCGTCATCGGCGATCTCGATCAGGATGTGGCCGCCTTCGTGATAGGCGTTCAGCATGATCCGCCCGGTTTCCGGCTTGCCGGCGCGGCGGCGGTCTTCCGTGCTTTCCAGCCCGTGGTCGGCGCTGTTGCGGACCATATGCGTCAGCGGGTCCTTGATCAGTTCCAGCACTTGCCGGTCGAGTTCCGTGGCCTCGCCGCGCATCTCCAGCTCGATCTTCTTCGACACTTCGCGCGCCAGGTCGCGCACCAGGCGGGGCAGCTTCGCCCAGGCATTGCCGATGGGCTGCATGCGCGTCTTCATCACCCCGTCCTGCAGGTCGGAGGTGATGTGCGACAGCCGCTGCAGCGGCACGGCGAAGGCCTGGTCGGCGCGCGCGCGCGCCACCTGCATCAGCTGGTTGCGGGTCAGCACCAATTCGCTGACCAGCGTCATCAGGTCTTCCAGCACCTCGACCGAGACGCGGATGGATTGCGGCGCGCCGAGGCCGACGGCCTCTGCCACGGGTTGGTCCGCCGGGTGTTCCACCGCCTGCTCCACGGGCGGTGCGGCGGCCGGGGCTGCGTCCCCGCTGCCGTCCGCCACCGCGTCCAGGGCAGCGATCAGCGCCGCGTCGTCGCCCGCCGGCTCCGCGCCCGTCTGTTCGATGCCCGCGATGATCGCCTTGATGCGGTCGAGCGCGCGCAGGATCAGCGTGACCCCGTCCGGCGTCACCTTCAGCGTGCCGTCGCGATAACGCCCCAGCATGTTCTCGCCGGCATGCGCCACCTTCTCCAGCCGTGGCAGGCCGAGGAAGCCGCAGGTGCCCTTGATGGTGTGGATAACGCGGAAGATCTCCGAGACCGTCGGCGCGTCATCCGGCGTCTTCTCGAGCCGCACCAGCGCAACGTCGAGCGCCGCGAGGCCCTCCTGCGTCTCGGTGAGGAAGTCTGCGATCAGGTCGTCCATGGGCACTCCGCCGGCAGTCGTGCCCGCCACCATGTCCCCCCGCCTCCCAAGAAGCGGTAAACGCGGCGGGGGGGCGCTGGTCGGGCTCGCCCTGCTCTCGCTGGCCGTCATCCCGCTGAAGGCGGGTTTCGCGCGCGGCTCAGGGGGGGGCGGGCCGCAACCGCCCTTTCCCGCGCCCCGCCGGGCGGGCTACCCATGCCGAGAGGCGGTTCTGCTCCCCCCGCCGCCGAGGGCCAGACCGCATGTCCACCCGCACCCCGACCCTGTCCCGCCCGCTGGACCCGGCGAAGTTCCGCGACCCGGTGCGGACGGCGAAGGGGGAGGTCCGCGCCCAGGTGGCGCTGGCGGGGCTCCGGACGCTCTGGATCAACACCGGCACGCTCTGCAACATCGCCTGCGCCAGTTGCTACATCGAAAGCAGCCCCCGCAACGACGCGCTGGCCTACATCACCGCGGCCGAGGTCACGGCTTATCTGGATGAGGCCGCTGCCCTCGGCCTGCCGGTGGAGGAGATCGGCTTCACCGGCGGCGAGCCCTTCATGAACCCGGACCTCCTGCCCATGCTGGCCGATGTGCTGGCCCGGCCGGGGCTTGAGGCGCCGGGGCTTCAGGCGCCGGGGCTTCAGGCCATGGTGCTGACCAACGCCATGCAGCCGCTGCGGCGCTATGGCGCGCCGTTGCTGGGCCTGCGCGACCGCTTCGGGGTGGAGCGGCTGACGCTCCGCGTCAGCCTCGACCACCACGAGGCCAGCCTGCACGACATCGAGCGCGGGGAGGGCAGCTTCGCGAAATCCCTCGAAGGCCTCACCTGGCTGGCGCGGGAAGGCTTCCGCGTGCATGTGGCCGCCCGCCTTGGCTTCGGGGCGGGGGAAGAGGCGGCGATGCGCGCGGGCTTCGCGCGGCTGTTTGCCGACCACGCCATCCCGATCGACGCCGCCGATCCCGTGGCGCTGATGCTGTTCCCGGAGATGGATGCGACGGCCGATGTGCCGGAGATCACCGAGGCCTGCTGGGGCATCCTGCACAAGTCGCCCGACAGCGTGATGTGCGCGTCATCGCGCATGGTGGTGAAGCGCAAGGGGGCGGCGCGGCCTGCGGTGCTGGCCTGCACGCTGCTGGCCTATGACCCGCAATTCGAACTGGGCGCGACGCTGGCGGAGGCGTCCCGCCCCGTGGCACTGAACCATCCCCATTGCGCGCGCTTCTGCGTCCTGGGCGGCGCCGCCTGTTCGCGCTGAGGGCGGCCGTTCCCTTCCCAGGCCCCGCCCTTGACGCGGCCCGCGCGCTGGGGCCTTGAGCGCGCGGCGCCAAGGCAAGGTCGATGTCCTCCCTCTCCTTCCTCATTCCGCTTCCGGTCATGTTCTTCGGGCTCGGCCTCGCGGCCGGGCTGGCGCGGTCGGACCTTGCGGTCCCCGAATCGGTGGCGAAGGGGCTGTCGCTCTATCTGATGCTCGCCATCGGGCTGAAGGGCGGCATGGCCTTGGCGGCGCCCGGCGCGTCGGATGGGCTGGTCGCCACCCTGCTGCTCGGCGTCGCGCTGTCCTTCCTGCTGCCGTTGCCGGCCTTCGGGCTGTTGCGCGGGGTGGCGAAGCTCGACCGCGTCACGGCGGCGGCGGTGGCGGGGCATTACGGGTCGGTCTCCGTCGTCACCTATGCTGCCGCGGCGGGCGTGCTTTCCGCGGCGGGCATCCCGGCGGAGGGCTTCATGCCCGCGGTGCTGGCCGCGATGGAAACGCCCGCGATCCTGACGGCGCTGCTGCTGGCGCGCGGCGGCGCCAAGGCCGCCCAGCGCCCCGGCGCGGCGCCGATGCGCGGCAAGCGGCATCTGGCGCGGGAGGTCTTTCTCAACGGCTCCGTCGTGCTGCTGCTCGGGTCCTTCCTGATCGGCTGGATCGGCGGGGAGGCGCAGCGCGCCCCGCTCGCGCCCTTCGTGGAGGGGTTGTTCCAGGGCGCGCTGTGCCTGTTCCTGCTGGAGATGGGGCTGCTGGCGTCCCGCCAGCTGCGCGCGGCGCCGGGGCGGCTGAACGCGCCGCTGGTGGCCTTCGGCCTGGTCATGCCGCTGATCGGCGCGGTGGCGGGGCTGGGCGCGGGGCTGCTGGCCGGGCTGTCGCCGGGGGGCGTGGCGCTGATGATG
Organism: Roseomonas mucosa; assembly: GCA_945878375.1. Taxonomy (GTDB): domain Bacteria; phylum Pseudomonadota; class Alphaproteobacteria; order Acetobacterales; family Acetobacteraceae; genus Falsiroseomonas; species Falsiroseomonas mucosa_A. Next base: position 136,165 of record CAMDWG010000002.1, read on the forward strand.
ACGCTCGCGGCCTCGGCCTCCTACATCGCGGTGCCGGCGGCGATGCGGCTTGCGCTGCCGGAGGCCGATGCGGGCGTCTATGTGACGCTGTCGGTCGCGATCACCTTTCCCTTCAATATCGTCGTCGGCATCCCGCTCTACCTCTGGGTGGCGGGGCTCACGGCGGGCTAAGCTGGGCGAAAGCCGGGGGGATCACATGCTTTACGCCAGGAAGCGCATCGAGATCGTGGTCGAGGCTGTGCACGCCGAGGCGGTGACGGACCTGCTGGACAGCCTCGGCGCGCCGGGCTGGACGATCCAGCCGGTGCTGGCCGGCCGCGGGCGGCAGGGGCTGCGGCGTGGCGGCGACCCGGGCGGCGTCTTCGACAATGTGCTGGTGCTCTGCATCGCGTCGGAGGCGGTAGCCCAGCGGATCGCGGAAGCGCGGGACGAATTGCTCGGCGCGCGTCCCGCCATCGTCAGCATCTCCGATTGCGGCGTGCTGCGCGGCGAACACTTCTAGTCATCCCCACAAAGCCGCGTCGCGCCGAAGGCGCGCCCATGGCGCGAAGCGGTTTTGTCGGGAGCCTTAGCGCCCGGTCCGGCTCAGCAGATCCGATGCGCGCGACAGGCCCTGCGTGCCGCTGACCGTGTTGTTCAGGTAGAATTCGTCGCGCGGGAAGCCGTCCGTGAGCGACGCCTCGCCGCGCGGCGTCGTGGGCGTCCAGACCAGGGCGGGGCGGGCGAAGAAGTCGCGGTAGCTCGCGAAGCTGCTGTTGCCGCGCGCCAGATGCGCCAGCACCGCAGGCTCCGCGAAGCGGCGGGCCAGCACCTCCGGATCATAGGGGATCGGCTCGTTCGACCCGATCAGCACGCTGCCCGGCATCAGCAGCAGCGTGTGCGGGAAGACGGAGGCGAAGGTCTCCACCGTCCGCCGCGTCGGGCCCCATTGCACATAGAGCCCGCCCGGCGCCAGGCGGCGGCGCACCTGCTGGAGGAACTCCTCGGAATAGAGCAGGCCGGAATGGGACCCCTCGGGCAGGATCGCATCAGCCTGGATGATGTCGTAGCTCTCCTCGCCCTTCGACAGGGCGCGGCGGCCATCGCCATATTCCAGCCGCCAGCGCGGGTTGCGGAACATCTCCGCGATCGGGCCGTTCGGGTGGCGCTGGGCGAGTTCCTGCAGCGCGGTGATGACCGGGCCGACCAGCTCGATCGCGCGGATATCCTTGGTGGCCGGGGAGACGCCGGCCGCCCAGGGCGTGCCGCCCGAGCCGATGCCGATGGCCAGCACCCGTTCCGGATTGGGGTGGATCAGCGGCCCCGCCGCGCCCAGGAACTGGTGGATCGGCAGGAAGGGAATGCGGCCCTGGCTGAAGCCCTGGATGAAGAAGGGGCCGTGCGGGTCGGGGCTGGTCGCGTCGTCGCGGAAGAAGGCGACGCCGGAGCGGTCCTCGGCCCAGGCGATGCGCTGGCCAGGCTTCTCGGCATGCAGGCGCGACCAGAGCGCGGCATTGCCAGGCAGGACGACCAGTGCCAGCGCGCAGGCGCCGACCAAGGCGAGTTCGGGCTTCCGGCCCCAGCCGCCCTTCCACAGCCAGAACAGCGTCAGCAGCACCGACAGCGCCGCCAGCAGCTTCAGCGTGCCGGCGGTGCCGAGCAGGTGGAAGGTCACCAGCCCCGTGCCGATGGAGCCCGCCGCATTGCCCAGGATATTCGCCAGCTGGACCCAACCCACCCTGGCGCCGACGCTCGCCAGGTCCTGCTGCACCGCGCGCTGGACGAAGGGGAAGGTCATGCCGATGAGGAACGACGGCGGCGCGACCACCAGCACGATCAGCGTGAGCGTGGTGGCCAGCCCGCCATCCCGCAGCCTCTGGATATCCACCGTGACGTGGTCGCTGATCGGCGCATAGGGCAGCACCCAGTAGAGCGCCAGGATGAGCGCCGCGCCCAGCGCGAAACCGGCCGCCTGGGTGATGAAGAAGGCCGGGCGCGGGTCGCGCATGGTGCGGACCATCCGCGCCGCCACCGCCATGCCGAGCCCGTCGGCGAGCAGGAAGATGCCGAGCACGGTCGGGAACAGATAGGCATGGTACTGCCCCACCTGGCCCATCAGCCGCACCCAGACGATCTCGAGCGCCACGATCACGTAGCCTGAGAGGAAGACCAGCACGCACCAGAGCTTGAGCGAGCCGAAGGGCTCGGCCTGCGCCGCGGCCCCTGGCTTGGCGGCCGGCGTCTCGACCCGCGCGCCCTTGAGCGCGGGCAGCAGGGTCAGCGCCAGCAGCGCCGCGAAGATGTCGAGCCCCGCCGCCAGCATCAGCGCGCCGACGAAGCCGACGTTGCCGACCAGCAGCCAGCCACCCAGTAGCGCGCCAAGCCCCGCGCCGAGCGTGTTCAGCCCGTAGAGCGTGCCGATCCGCTCGGCCACCGTGTCCAGGTTCGTGGCGATGGCACGCGCCAGCAGCGGCAGCGACGCGCCCATCAGCGTCGTCGGCAGCACCAGCCCGGCGAAGCAGAGCGCGAAGATGGCAATGGGGTTATCGATGACGCCCGCGAGGTCGGTTGCCAGGATGTCATACAGGAAGAACTTGGACACCAGCGCGAAGGCGGCGACGCCTGCTTCCGCCAGGGCGAAGCCGATCATGGCCTTGTAGGGGGACAGCCGGTCCGCGACCTTGGCGCCGATGATCGAGCCAAGCCCGAGCCCCGCGAGGAAGGCGCCCACCACCAGGGCGGCGGAGATCGTGTCCGATCCGGCGAAGATGCCGAGCATCCGTTGCCACACGATCTGGCACAGCAGGGCGGCGAAGCCCGAGCAGAAAAACGCGACCGCAAGACGCGGCATAGCCACCCCCCCAAACGCCGGGCGAACCCGCCCGCGCCCATTGCGTCCCTGTCATTCGCTGCGGGCGCGGCAACATTGCGGCAGGACCGGGCGACGTAAAGGGGCAGCGGGTGAAAACCCGCCGCCGCCCCTTCCACCGCGGCTTGCATGACGCCCGGCGTCGCAACCCTGCCACACCGCGGGCGGGCGGGAAGGGGCCTTGCGGCCCGGCGCCAGCCCGGCCAGCCTCAGCCCCATTCAACGGATCGGGGTGGCGACAGGATGAACGGCGCGGAAAGTCTGGTGCACACGCTGCTCGGGGCGGGGGTGGATGTCTGCTTCGCCAATCCCGGCACAAGCGAGATGCATTTCGTTGCGGCGCTGGACCGCATCCCCGGCATGCGCTGCGTGCTCGGCCTGCAGGAAAATGTCGTCACCGGCATGGCGGATGGCTATTTCCGCATGGCCCGCAAGCCCGCCGCCACCCTGCTGCATTGCGGCCCCGGCCTCGCGAACGGGCTCGCCAACCTGCACAATGCCCGCCGGGCGCGGTCCGGCATCGTCAATTGCGTGGGCGATCAGGCCAGCTACCACCGCCCGCTCGATGCCCAGCTGACGGCCGATACCGAGGGCTTCGCCCGCGGCGTCTCCGCCTGGACCCGCACGGTTGCCCGCGCCGAGGATGTGGGGCGCGATGCGGCGGTGGCGGTGCAGGCGGCGCGCACCTCGCCGGGGCAGATCTCGACGCTGATCCTGCCGTCGGACACCTGCTGGGACGAGGCGCCGGGCGGCCCCGCCGCCGCGCTGCCCATCCCCGCCGCGCCCCAGGCCGACCCGCTGGCGATCCGCAACGCGGCGCGCGCGCTGCGGGACCGCTCCAACGTCCTGATCCTGCTGGGTGGCCTGGCGCTGACCGGTGAAGCGCAGGCGCTGGCCTGGCGCGTGGCACAGGCGACGGGGGCCACAGTGATGGCCGAGATGTCCAATGGCCGCGTGGAGCGCGGCCAGGGGCGCCTGATGCTGGAACGCGTGCCCTATCCGGTGGATCTGGCGATCGAGGCGCTGAAGCCCTTCACCACCATCATCCTGGTGAACGCCAAGGCCCCGGTCGGCTTCTTCGCCTATCCCGGCAAGCCGTCCCGCCACCACCGGGAGGATGCCGACGTCCTGCCGCTGACCCGCTACGAGGCCGACCCCATCCAGGCGCTGACGGCGCTGGCTGACGAACTCGGCGCGCCCCAGGCCGCACTCCCCGATCCCGGCCCGCGCCCCGAGGCCGCGCGCGGCGCGCCGACGCCGGAAGGGCTCGCGCGGACTCTGGCGGCGCTGATGCCGGAGGATACGGTGGTGGCCGATGAAAGCGTCTCCTTCGGGCGGGGCTTCTTCGCGGCGACCCATGCCGCGCCGCGCCATGACTGGCTCCAGATCACGGGGGGTGCCATCGGCTGCGGCATCCCGCTGGCGACCGGGGCTGCCATCGGCGCGCCGGGCCGGCGGGTGGTGAACCTGCAGGCCGATGGGTCGGGCATGTACACGCTGCAGGGCCTCTGGACCCAGGCGCGGGAGAAGCTGCCGGTCACGACCATCGTGCTGAGCAACCGCAAATACGCGATCCTGCTGGGCGAATATCGCGGCGTCGGCGCCAACCCCGGCCGCACGGCGATGGACATGATGGACCTCGGCAATCCCGACCTGAATTGGGTGAAGCTGGCCGAGGGCATGGGGGTGGAGGCCGCGAAGACCTCGACGCTCGAAGGCTGCGCCGACCTGATGAAGCAGTCCTTCGCCAAGGACGGCCCCTTCGTGATCGAGCTGGAGATCTAGGCCATGGACCTCGGCATTGCGGGCCAGCGGGTTCTGATTACCGGTGGATCGAAGGGTATCGGGCTGGCTTGCGCGGAAAGCTTCGCGGAAGCGGGCTGCGACATCGTCCTGGTCAGCCGGAGCGCGGACAAGCTCTCGGCGGCGGCCGATGCGCTACGCACGAAGCGGCAGGTGAACGTCACCACCTTCGCCGCCGATCTCTCGAAGCCTGAGGAACGGGAACGGCTGCATGCCGCGAATCCCGAGCCCGACATCCTGGTGAATAATGCCGGGGCCATCCCCGCCGGCCGGTTGCAGGATATCGGCTTCGCGCGCTGGCAGGAGGCCTGGAGCCTGAAGGTGCTGGGCTACATCCACATGTGCCAGCTCTACATGCCGGGGATGGAGGCAAAGCGCGCGGGCGTGATCTGCAACATCATCGGCATGGCCGGGCGCGCGCCGCGCGCGGGCTATATCTGCGGCGGCACGGGCAATGCGGCGCTGATCGCCTTCACCTCCGCACTGGGTGGCGCGGCGCAGGAGGCGGGGGTGCGCATCTTCGGCATCAACCCGGCGGCGACCGCGACGGATCGCATGATCACCCAGGCCCGCACCAACGCGAAGCTGAAATTCGGCGATGAGGAACGCTGGGCGGAAACGCTGACGGGCCTGCCCTATGGCCGCCCGATCGAGGCGAAGGAAATTGCCGATCTCGCCGCCTTCCTGGCCTCGCCGCGCGGTGGCTATGTGAACGGCACCGTCGTCGATGTGGATGGCGGGGGCATGTTCCGATGAGGCGCGCGGCGCTGGCGCTTCTGCTGCTGGCGCCGCTGCCCGCCGTGGCGCAGTCGCCGCTGGCGGGTACGAGCTGGGAATTGGTGGAGCTGCGCTCGCCGGATGACAGCATCGGCACGGTGCGGGTGGACGACCCAGCGCGCTACACCATCACCTTCAACGCCGATGGCAGCGCGGCGCTGCGCCTGGATTGCAACCGCGGGCGCGGCAGTTGGCGCAGCGAGGCACCCGGCCGCATCGCATTCGGCGCCGTCGCGACGACGCGCATGATGTGCCCGCCCGGTTCGCTGGATGCGCGGCTGGGGCGCGAGATACCCTTCCTGCGCGTCTATGCGCTGGAAGGCGACAGGCTGCGGCTGGAGCTGACGGCCGATGGCGGCCAGCAGATCTGGCGGCGGGCGCAGCCCTGACCCCCCTCTCCCGCGAGGCGGCGGGCAGCGGCACTGCCGCTGCGCCAAAGGCTGGTGCCTGAGCGCAGCGAAGGCGGGAGGGGGCGCGACCGCCCCCCCAAAAAACCGGACCGCGCTACGCCGCATCCAGCGTGAACAGCTTGCCGACTGCAGCCGGCACCACGCGCTCCCCGAATGCGCGTTCCAGCGCGTTCACCGCGCGCCAGCCGGTGCAATGCGCCGGGATCAGCAGCGGCAGGTCGAAGCCCGCCAGGTCCGCGACCGTCTCCGGTATGATCGCCTCATTGTCGCCCGACAGGTGGAAGCCGCCCATGGCGGCGAACAGCGGCACGGCGGGGAAGGCGTCACGCGCCGCATGCAGCACATTGACGATGCCGGCATGCGAACAGGCGCTGAACACCACCAGGCCCCGCCCGCGGACATGCACGGCGCAGAAGCGCTCATCCATCAGCAGCTCGTCGCTCTCCCACGCATCGGCCTCGGTCGCGCGGGCGACCTGGCCGGGCAGACCGCGTTCATAAGCCGTGCGGCGCGGGATCTCGCCGCTGATCCAGAGCATGCCGTCGAACAGGGAGTGCGGCTGGTCGGTCACGACCGGCGCGGCGCCCATCGCGTCCCATTCGGCCGGCTGTGGCACGCATTCCATCGGGAAGACGCCGCCATCGGGCTGGCGGCTGCCGCGTTCGCGGAACATGCCGGGGTGGAGATGCAGCGGCACCTTGCGGCCGCCATTCGCCGCCGTGATGAAGTCCAGCGCCTGCGGGATGCCGCCGGCATGGTCCCAATGGCCGTGGCTGAGCATCGCGGCTTCGATGGCGCCGAAATCGACGCCGAGCTTCGGGCCGTTGCGCGCGATGGCGTAGGGATCGGGGCCGCCATCGAACAGGAAGGCGTGGCGCGAGCCACCCCGGTGCAGCGTGAGCACCAAAGCGAGCCCGTGATTCGCGCAGCACAGCGCGGGGCCGCTGCTGCGCTTCAGCCCGGCCCTGCGCAGCATGTTCCATTCGCGCGTCACGAAGGACGGCGCGCGAGAGAGGCTGTCGGTGACGTTGTCCACCAGCACCTGGATGTCCAGGCGATCGACCGGCTGCAAAATCATGGCAGGATCCTCCCGCCGCCAGCATGGCAGGGGAGGGGCGTGCGCCGCTAGAGCCGCTCGATATCCGCGCCGACGGCCGCGAGCTTCCGCTCCACCGCCTCATAGCCGCGATCGAGGTGATAGACGCGGTTGACGATGGTCTCGCCCTGCGCGGCCAGCCCGGCCAGGACCAGGGAGACGGATGCGCGCAGATCGGTCGCCATCACCGGCGCGCCCGACAGGCGCGGCACGCCGCGCACGATGGCGCTCTGGCCGTGATACTTGATGCGCGCGCCCATCCGCATCAGCTCGGGCACATGCATGAAGCGGTTCTCGAAGATCGTCTCCGTGATCATGCTCGCGCCATCGGCCACGCACATCAGCGCCATGAATTGCGCCTGCATGTCGGTGGCGAAGCCGGGGAAGGGCTCGGTCATCACATCGGTGCCATGCAGCCCATTCAGGCGGGAGACCTGCAACCCCTCGACCCGTTCGGCCACATCGACGCCGGCATCGCGCAGCACGCGGGCCACCGCACCAAGATCCGTCAGCCGCGCGCCTTCCAGCAGCACCTGCCCGCCGGTGATCGCGGCGGCGCAGGCATAGGTACCGGCCTCGATGCGGTCGGGGATGATGGGGTGAGTCGCCGCGCCCAGGCTGCGGACACCCTCGATCACCAGCTTCGCGGTGCCGATGCCTTCGATCCGCGCGCCCATCCGCATCAGGCACATGGCGAGGTCGCCGATCTCCGGCTCCTGGGCCGCATTGACCAGCTCCGTGGTGCCGTCCGCGAGGCAGGCGGCCATCAGCAGGTTCTCGGTCGCGCCGACGCTGACCTGGGGGAAGATGATCTTCGCGCCCTTCAGCCCGCCCGGCGGCGCGGTGGCCTCGATATAGCCGCTGTCGAGCGTGATGGCCGCGCCCATCTGCTCCAGCCCCTTCAGGTGGAGATCGACCGGCCGCGTGCCGATGGCGCAGCCGCCGGGCAGCGAGACCTTGGCCCGCCCGAAGCGCGCGACCAGCGGCCCAAGCACCAGCACGCTCGCGCGCATCTTGCGCACGATGTCATAGGGCGCTTCGAGGTTGTTCGCCGCGCCGGCCAGGGTGATGGTCCGCGCGACCTTGTCGTGTTCCACGCGCAGCCCGTGCTGCGCCAGCAGCGCGCGCATGGTGGCGATATCCGCGAGCTCCGGCGCATTCTCCAGCACCAGCGGGCCGTCTGACAGCAGGGCGGCGGTCATCAGCGGCAGCGTCGCGTTCTTCGCGCCGCTGATCGGGATGGTGCCGTGCAGCGGCTTGCCGCCACGGATGCGGATGCGGTCCATGGCTTACAGCTTGGGCAGGGACACGCCCCGCTGACCCATGTATTTGCCCTTGCGGTCGGCATAGCTGACCTCGGGCGGCGTATCGCCCTTCAGGAACAGGAACTGGCAGATGCCCTCATTCGCATAGATGCGGGCGGGCAGGGGCGTGGTGTTGCTGATCTCGATCGTCACCTGGCCTTCCCATTCGGGCTCCAGCGGCGTGACGTTCACGATCAGCCCGCAGCGCGCATAGGTGGACTTGCCGAGGCAGATCACCAGCACGTCGCGCGGAATGCGGAAATATTCGACCGTGTGGCAGAGCAGGAAGGAATTGGGCGGGATGATGCAGGTCTCGCCCTTGCGGGTGACGAAGCCCTGTTCGTTGAAGACCTTCGGATCGACGATGGCGCTGTCGACATTGGTGAAGATCTTGAATTCATCCGCCAGCCTCGCGTCGTAGCCATAGGAGGACAGGCCGAAGGAGATCACGCCTTCCCGCCGCTGCGATTCGACGAAAGGCTCGATCATGCCGTGTTCGGTCGCCATGCGGCGGATCCAGCTGTCGGGCATGATGGGCATGGGTCAGGGGCCTCGCGCGGGTCCGGGGGCAGTCCCCGGGGTTAGCCCATGCGGGCCGGGGGGACAATCACGCGCCCCCCTTGTCCTTCGGGGCCTGCCCCATCCCTGCCGCCGGCTTGGCCGGTTCGGCCCGCGCTGCCTCGTCCCGGGCGCGGGCTTGGGCTTTCCGTTTCCGCAGGTTCTCCCGCAGCGCGGCCGCCAGCCGCGCCTCCCGCTCGGCCGCGGCATTCGGGGGGGCGGCCATGGTCAATCCACGCGCATGCCGGCGGCCTGCGCCACCGCGGCCCAGCGCGCGACCTCGGCGGCGACGAAGGCCTGGTATTGGGCCGCGCTCATCCGGCGCGGGGTCGCGCCGGCCTCGACCAGCCGGGGCGCGACATCCGCATGGGCCAGCGCGGCCAGGACATCGGCGTTCAGCCGCGTCGTGATCGCCTCCGGCAGTCCTGCCGGGCCGGAGATACCGAACCAGGTGGAGGCGACGAGGTCGGGGAAGCCGAGTTCGGGGAAGGTCGGCAGGTCGGGCCAGCCCGGGACGCGCTGCACGGCGGTCACGGCCAGCAGCCGGAAGCGCTCGTTGCGCCCGGCCTCCACCAGCGTGGTGATCATGGATTCGAGGTTGCCGGCCGTCACGTCGTTCATCATCGGCCCGCTGCCGCGATAGGGGACATGCGTCGTCTCGATGCCTGCCGCGCGCTTCAGGATCTCCTGCTTCGCGTGGCTCGAGGTGCCGTTGCCGGGGGAGCCCATGGTGATGCCGGGCCGCGCCTTCGCCGCCGCGATGAAATCCGCGAGCGTCCGGATCGGGCTGCTGGCGCTGACCGCCAGCACCGAGGGCACTTCCGCCATTAGCGCCACATGGGTGAAGTCCCGCACCGAATCATAGGGCATGGTCCGGTAGACGCTCGGCCCGACGCCGTGGGAGGCGATGTTGGAGATGACGAAGGCCGTCCCATCGGGCGCGCTCTTCGCCACCAGATCCGAGCCGAGCGTGCCGCCGGCGCCGGCGCGATTCTCGATCACGACATTCTGGCCGAGCGTGGCCGACAGGCGTTGGCTGACCAGCCGCGCCACCACATCCGTCGTCCCGCCGGGCGGGAAGGGGACGATGACGCGGATGGGCCGGGCGGGCCAGGCGCCCTGCGCGCGGGCCAGCCCTGGCAGGGCGAGGCCCGGCAGGGCGAGGGCGGGCAGGGCCAGAAGGTGGCGGCGGCGCATGGGGCGGTCTCCGGTTCTCATCGCAGTCTAGACCTGTCGCGCCAGCAGACGCGACAGGGCGGCGTTGCAGGCCTCGGGCGCTTCGTACATCACCCAATGGCCGGCGGCGGGGATCACCTCCCGCACCGCATCGGGGCGTGCGGCGGCGAGCGCCTCCAGCCTTTCATGCAGGTTGGGGGCCGCGACCTGGTCCGCCCCGCCCCAGATCGCGCCGAGTGGTACGGGGCTGCGCTGCAGCGCATCGCGCAGCATCGGCGTGTGGGTGAAGCCGCGGCTGCGGGTGCGGGCATGCACCGCGTTCCATTCCTGGATCGTAAGCGCGAGGTCGTCGATCCGCGCCGGATCGGCGATCATCAGCGCCGCCAGATTGTGCCGATGCGCGGCGATGCGGTCCGCCCCTTCCTTGTCGCGCACCTTCACCAGCGGCGTTTCCCCGCGCGCGACGCCCAGCGCGCCGGCGCCGATGATGGTCAGGCTCCGCAGCGCCGTGCCGAGTTCCACCGCGACATGCCCGCCGATATTGGCGCCGAAGGAAAAGCCAACGAGGTCGAGCGAAGCGGTCTCCGCCACGATTTCCCGCAGCCCCGCCACGACCACGCGCGCGATGGTCGGCGGGTCGGCGGGGTCGGGGGCATCGGCGCTTTCGCCGAGGCCGGGCAGGTCCGGCGCGATCACGCAGCGGGTCGCGGCGAAATGGGGGATCTGGCGCACCCAATGCCGCCAGGACCCGTTGCCGCCATGCAGCAGCAGCAGCGGGCTGCCCGCATCCTCGTTCCAGATGCGCCAGGCCATGCGGCCGGCGCCGCAAGGCGTCTCGACCCGGCGTGCGGCGGCGTCGAGCGCGTGCAGGATATCCATCGACTGACTTTCAATAGCTCTTGGGCAGGCCGAGCACGCGCTCAGCGATGTGGCACAGGATCAGCTGCGGGCTGACGGGGGCGATGCGCGGGATGAAGCTTTCGCGCAGCAGGCGTTCCAGGTGGAATTCCTCGGCATAGCCATAGCCGCCGAGCGTCATCACGGCTGTCTCCGCCGCCTCGAACCCCGCTTCGCCGGCCAGCCATTTCGCGGCATTGGCCTCCGCGCCGCAGGGCAGGCCCTGGTCGTAGCGCCAGGCGGCCTGCATGGTCATCAGCCGCGCGGCCTCCAGCTTCATCCAGCAGGCGGCGAGTGGATGCTGCACGCCCTGGTTCTGGCCGATCGGGCGGCCGAACACCACGCGTTCCTTGGCGTAGGAGGCAGCGCGCGCGATGGCGGCATGGCCGATACCGACCGCTTCCGCCGCCACCAGGATGCGTTCGGGGTTGAGCCCGTGCAGGATGTAGTCGAAGCCATTGCCTTCCTCACCGATGCGGTCCTCGGCGGGGACGTCCAGGCCGTCGATGAAGAGCTGATTCGAATCGACGGCGTGGCGGCCCATCTTCGGGATCTCGCGCACTTCCACGCGGCTGCGGTCGAGCGCGGTGTAGAACAGCGTTAGGCCTTCGGAGCGCTTGGCCACCTGCTCGATCGGCGTGGTGCGCGCCAGCAGCAGCACGCGGTCGGCGACCTGCGCGGTGCTGATCCAGACCTTCTGGCCATGGACGATGTAGCGATCCCCGCGCCGCTCCGCGAAGGTGCGGAGCTTCGTGGTGTCGAGCCCGGTATTGGGCTCGGTCACCGCGAAGCAGGCCTTCTCGCGCCCCGCGATCAGGGGCGGCAGCATGCGCGCCTTCTGTTCGGCCGTGCCGAAGACCACCACGGGCATCGGGCCGAAGATGTTCATGTGCACGGCCGACGCGCCGGTCATCCCGGCACCCGATTGCGCGATGGCCTGCATCATCACCGCGGCCTCCGCCACGCCCAATCCCGCGCCGCCGACGCCTTCCGGCATGCAGATGCCGAGCCAGCCTTCCGCCGCCATCGCCTGGTGGAAGTCGTGCGGGAAGCGCGCGGCGCGGTCGGCTTCCAGCCAATAGGCATCGCCGAAGCGGGCGCAGAGCTTCTCCATCGCCTCGCGGATCGAGCGCTGGGTGTCGGTTTCCGAAAAATCCATGCTGGCCTGTTCTTCCCCTGCGCCGACCGTGCCAGTCTCCGCGCGGAACGCAACCCCACCGGGCGCGGTGCCGTTCTGCGGGCCGTGCCGGCGCGCCCCGGCCGGCGCGCCTTGAGGACCCGACGATGCTACAGCACCCGCCCGCCGAGATCGGCATGCGCGAGGAGGATATCGACACCCCCGCGCTGGTCCTCGACCTCGATGCCTTCGAGCACAACCTCGACACCATGGCGGCGCTGCTGGCGCCGACCGGCACGAAGCTCAGGGCGCATGCCAAGACGCATAAATCGCCGGTGGTGGCGCTGCAGCAGATGCGGCGCGGCGCCATCGGCCAATGCGTGCAGAAAGTGTCGGAGGCCGAGGCGCTGGCCTGGGGCGGCGTGCCGGACATCCTGGTCAGCAACCAGGTGATCGCGCCGCGCAAGCTGGCGCGGCTGGCCGCGCTGTCCTCCATCGCGAAGGTCGCGCTCTGCACGGATGACCTGCGCGGCATCGCGCTGGCCGAACAGGCTGCCGAGGCCGCCGGGATCCGCATGACGGTGCTGGTCGAGATCGATGTCGGCTCCGGCCGCTGCGGCGTGGAACCCGGGCCCCCGGCGGTCGCGCTGGCGGAGCGGATCGCGGCCAGCCCGCATCTGATCTTCGGCGGGCTGCAGGCCTATCACGGCAGCGCCCAGCATCGCCGCACGATGGAGCAGCGCCAGGCCGCCATCGCCACGGCGGCGGAGGGCACGCAGCGGACGGTGGAACAATGCCGCCAGCGCGGGCTCGCCTGCGCCATCGTCGGCGGCGCCGGGACCGGCACCTTCGCGATGGAAGCCGCGTCTGGCGTCTGGACCGAGATCCAGGCGGGGTCCTACGCCTTCATGGATGCCGACTATGCCCGCAACGAGACCCCGCCGCCCTTCCGCCACGCGCTGTTCGTGCTGGCGCAGGTGATGAGCGCGCCGCGTGGCGGGCTTGCGGTGCTGGATGCGGGGCACAAGGCGGTGCCGACCGACAGCGGCTTCCCGATGGTGCAGGGTTTCCCGGGCGCGACCTATGCCGGCGCGTCGGACGAGCATGGCACGCTGAAGGGGGAGGGGCTGCCCGTGCTCGGGCAGAAGGTGCGGCTGGTGCCGGGCCATTGCGACCCGACGGTCGATCGCTACGACTGGTATGTCGGCGTGCGGAAGAGGCGGGTGGAGTGTCTGTGGCCCGTCGCGGCACGGGGCGGGATGAGCTGAGGGGGGGGCGCGCCCTACCCGAACACCTCGGCCCAGGCGGCCATCAGGGCGCTGTCGGCTTCCTCCATCGTGGCCAGCACGCCAAGGCGATGCAGGCTGGTCACGCCGTGCTCGGCCACGCCGCAGGGCACGATGCCGCCGAAATGGGACAGGTCCGGGTCCACATTCAGCGCAACCCCGTGCCAGCTGACCCAGCGCGTCACGCGCACCCCGATGGCGCCGATCTTGTCCTCGGTCCCCCTGGCGCGGTCCACCACCCAGATGCCGACGCGGCCATCCCGCCGCTCGCCCCGGATGTTGAAGCGATCCAGCGCGCGGATCATCCATTCCTCAAGACCGTGGACATAGGCCCTGACGTCGCGCGCCCGCACCGTGCCATGCGCCTGGCCGAGGTCGAGCATCACATAGCCCGTCCGCTGGCCCGGCCCGTGATACGTCCATTGCCCGCCGCGCCCGGCCGCGACGGCGGGGAAGCGCGTCTCCAGCAGATCCTCGGGCCGGGCGGAGGTGCCGGCGGTGTAGGTGGGGGGGTGTTCCACCAGCCAGACGGCTTCCCCCGCCGTCCCGGCGCGGATGGCGGCGACGCGCGCCTCCATGGCGGCGATGGCCTCCGCATAGGGGGTCAGGCCGGGGGCGGCGATCCATCTGACGGATGAGTCGCGGGGGTGAGTTGTCGGGTCGGATATCATGGGTTATACGCCGCTCCCCTACGACGGGCGCGCGGCGCGCGGAAGTAGGATATGCGGTCGTGGCGGAATGGTAGACGCGTCAGCTTGAGGTGCTGGTGGGGGCAACCCCGTGGAAGTTCGAATCTTCTCGACCGCATTCCTCCGATTTTTCCGAACACCAGATGGGTAACTGAAGGGCCTGTTTCCGGGCGCCGATCCATCGCCCGTGCGGCGTGGCCTTCCGGAACAGGCAGGGGCGGGCAGGCATGCCTGCGCGATCTGCCACGCCCCGTTCCGGTTCCGAAGCCGTCTGTCAGCCGAAGAAGATATCCGCCGCCCCGGCGCGCAGCTCTGTCTGGGTCACGCTGAGATCGGCGAAGCGGAAGTTGTCCACCCCATAGGTCCAGTCATTCCCGTCCCGGTCGCCGACAGTGTCGGTCACCCAGATGAAGCGGCCATCCACCCGGATCGTGTAGTCCGCACGGTTGCCGGACAGGATGACGGTGTCGTCCCCCTGGCCGCCATGCAACCCGTCATCGCCGCCGCCGCCGACCAGGACATCATCTCCGTCCTGTCCTTCCAGATAATCGGTGCCGCCGCCGCCATGGAGCGTGTCCGCGCCGCCTCCGCCCTGGAGCGTGTCGAAGCCCCATTCATCGGCACCGGGCGCTGCACCGTAGAGCAGTTCATTCCCCGCACCGCCGCGCACCACATCATCCCCACCCCCCCCGGCTGCGGCGCCGCCCGAAGGCGCGGTGAGGTCGTCGACCCCGTCCGTCCCCATCAGCAGCCCCGGCGTGGGCGTCGGGGTTGGCGCGGGTGCCGGCGTCGAGCCGGACTCGGTGAAGGAGAAGCCCTGGGTCCCGTTCTGATAAAGCTCGAGGTCCACCCCCATGATCGCGCTGCCGTTATAGGTCGCGCCCTCGACATAGAGGTTCCGGTCCGTGTCGAAGCTGCCGCCCCAGGCATCGTTGAGGAATTGGATCTGGACATTGTGCACCCCGGCGGCCCAATCGCCGCGCAGGGTGATGGTGTCCGCCTGGCCCGAGCCCGCGATGGCCGAGGCCGAGAGCGTGCCGCCGATCTGCACGCCATCCACCCGCACGACATAGTCGGCGTTCCCCGCCCAGGCATCCTGCGTGACCTTCAGCACCAGGCTGTCGGGGCCCGAGCCGATGGCGAGGTCCACCCCGGCCGGTGTCGCCGCAGGCACAGGCGCAGGTATGGGTGTCGGGGTGGAAGACGGGGTCGTATCGGTGAAGGCAACAGCCTGCGTCCCGTTCATGCCGAAGCGCAGATTGGCGCCGGCCAGCTCCGTGCCGTTATAGCTCGCGCCTTCCAGTTGCAGGTTGCGGTCGGTCTGCGCCGTGCCACCCCAGGCATCGTTCAGGAACTGCACCTCCACGCGATGCGCGCCTGGCCCCCAATCGCCACGGATCGTCACCAGATCCACCTGGCCTGACCCGGTGAGGGCGGAGGCCGCCAGCGTCCCGCCGATCTGCACGCCATCCACGCGCAGCACGTATTCGGCATCGCCGTTCCAGGCATCCTGCGAGATGCGCAGCACCAGCACGTCAGGTCCGGTGCCGAGCGTGATGCTGGCCGGATTCCTCGGGGCGGGGCCGGGCGCGGGTGTCGGTGCGGGCGGGGGTGTCGGCGTCGGGGATCCGCCGTCCGGCGGCACCGGGATCATGCCGCTGGCCGGTATGCCGATCGGCTCCGGGACGGGGGCGCTCGCTGTCACATTCGCGGCCCGGCCGGCCCAGATGTCGTCGCGCGTCACCATGGTGTCGGCGAACTGGAAGTAATCCACGCCATAGGTCCAGTCGCTGCCGTCGCGCCCGCCGACCCTGTCGGTCACCCACACGACATTGCCGTCCCAATGGAAGCCGTACTCGGCCAGTTGGCCGGACCATATGCCCCGGTCCCAGCCGCGGCCCGCATGCAGCCCGTCATCGCCAACGCCAGCGATGATGATGTCGTCGCCATCCCCGGTGCCGATATAGTCATTCCCGCCACGGCCGAA
Source organism: Roseomonas mucosa (assembly GCA_945878375.1). Classification (GTDB taxonomy): domain Bacteria; phylum Pseudomonadota; class Alphaproteobacteria; order Acetobacterales; family Acetobacteraceae; genus Falsiroseomonas; species Falsiroseomonas mucosa_A. The sequence goes on from CAMDWG010000002.1 coordinate 152,113, forward strand.
GACGGTGTCGTTCCCCTCGGTGCCCGACAGGTTGTCATCGCCGGGGGTGCCGGCCATCGGGCCGGAGATGATCGATCCAGACAAATTGCGCTCCTCGAACGATGTGACCCGACAGCGGGCCCGAACGAGAGCGGAGCGTGATGGTTTCGTTCACGGGTGTTGGCGGGAAGGGACCCGGCCAGCCGCCCATGGGCGGCGTGATCGTGTTATGCCTTACAAACAATAAGCTACGGTCGCCGCGCGGCCCGCGACCGTGCCAAAGCGGTGTAGCCGACCGCCCCTGGCTGGGGTTAAAACCCTTCCATGGACGACGATTTCCGCAAAGCCGCCCTCGACTATCATCGCCTGCCCCGGCCGGGAAAACTCTCGGTCGAGCCGACCAAGCGCATGGCGACCCAGCGCGACCTCGCGCTTGCCTACAGCCCCGGCGTCGCGGCGGCGTGCGAGGAGATCGCGCGCGATCCCAGCAAGGCCTGGGACTACACGGCGCGCGGCAACATAGTTGCCGTCATCACCAATGGCACGGCGGTGCTCGGGCTTGGCGCCATCGGGGCGCTGGCCTCGAAGCCGGTGATGGAAGGCAAGGCGGTCCTCTTCAAGAAATTCGCCGGCATCGATTCCATCGACATCGAGGTCGATGAACGCGACCCGAAGAAGCTGATCGAGGTGGTCGCGGCGCTGGAGCCGAGCTTCGGCGCGATCAACCTGGAAGACATCAAGGCGCCCGAGTGTTTCGAGGTGGAGCGCGAACTCCGCGCCCGCATGAAGATCCCGGTCTTCCACGACGACCAGCACGGCACCGCCATCATCGTCGCCGCCGCCATCCGCAACGGGCTGCTGCTGCAGGGCAAGCGGATCGAGGATGTGCGCCTGGTCAACACCGGCGGCGGGGCGGCGGCGATCGCCTGCCTCGACCTGCTGGTGACGATGGGGCTGCGGCGCGAGAACGTGACCATCTGCGACATCGACGGCGTGGTCTGGAAGGGCCGCCCGAACACCGACCCCTTCAAGGCGGCCTACGCCCAGGACACGCAGGCCCGCACGCTGGCGGAGGTGCTGGAGGGGGCGGATGTCTTCCTCGGCCTGTCGGCGCCGCGCGTGCTGAAGGCCGAGTGGCTGCACAAGCTGGCGCCGAAGCCGCTGGTGCTGGCGCTGGCCAACCCGGAGCCGGAGATCCTGCCGGAAGCCGTGCGCGCCGTGCGCCCGGACGCCATCGTGGCGACCGGGCGGTCGGACTACCCGAACCAGGTCAACAACGTCCTCTGCTTCCCCTTCATCTTCCGCGGCGCGCTGGATGCCGGGGCGACCACGATCAATGAGGCGATGAAGATCGCCGCCGCCGATGCCATCGCCGCACTCGCGCGGATGGAGGCGTCGGAGGTCGTGGCCGCCGCCTATGGCGGGCAGGCGCCGGTCTTCGGCGCGGACTACATCATCCCCAAGCCCTTCGACCCGCGCCTGATCCTGGAGATCGCGCCGGCCGTGGCGAAGGCGGCGGCCGAATCCGGCGTCGCCCGCCGGCCGCTGGCCGATCTCGACGCCTATCGGCGGGAGCTGGAGCGCTTCGTCTTCCGATCCGGCAACCTGATGCGCCCGGTCTTCGAGGTGGCGCGCCGCAACGCCGCCCGCGTGGTCTTCGCGGAAGGCGAGGATGAGCGGACGCTGCGCGCCGTGCAGACCGTGCTGGATGAAGGGCTCGCGGAGCCGATCCTGATCGGGCGGCGGGACGCCATCGCGGCGCGGGCGGCGGCGATGGGCCTCCGGATGGATTTCTCCCAATCCGTGCGGGTGCTGGATCCGTCCGCGGATGCGGATGTCTTCGGCAAGCTCGTGCCGCTCTACCAGGGCAAGGTCGGCCGGCGCGGCGTGCCGCCCGATGCCGCCGCGCGGCGCGTCGGCAACCGCCCGACGGTGGCCGCTGCGCTGCTGCTGGAAGCGGGGCTGGCCGATGCCTGTCTTTGCGGCGGTACCGGCGATTGGCTCAGCCATTGGCACCATGCCTATGACGTGATCGGCAAGCAGCCGGGGCTGAGCCGCGTCTATGCGCTGTCGGCGCTGATCCTGCCCAGCGGGCACCTGTTCTTCGTGGACACCCATCTGACGGTGGACCCGACGCCGGAGCAGATCGCCGACATGACCCTTCTCGCGGCCGAGCAGATCCGCGCCTTCGGCATCGCGCCCAAGGCGGCGCTGCTGAGCCATTCGAGCTTCGGTGCCTCCGGCGCGCCGGGGGCGCAGAAGATGCGCGCGGCGCTGCGGGCGCTGCGGGCGCGCAACCCGGATTTCGAGGTGGATGGAGAGATGCATGCGGATGCCGCGCTGGTGCCCGCCATCCGCGCGCGGGCGGTGCCCGATTCGAAGCTGACCGATGCGGCGAACCTGCTGGTGATGCCCGACCTCGACAGCGCGAACATCGCCTTCAACCTGCTGAAGGCCGCCGCCGAGGGGTTGCAGGTGGGCCCGATCCTGCTGGGCATGGCCAAGCCCATCCATGTGCTGGTGCCGAGCGTGACCGCGCGCGGCATCGTCAACATGACGGCGCTGGCGGCGGCGCAGGCGAATGGGCTGAAGGCGGGGTAGGGGGGCCCTACCGGCGATCCTGTGCGGCGTGCCAGATGCGGAGGATGCGGACCTCGTCCTCCGTCACATCGTACACCAGCACATAGGGCGCCGACGCCAGCAATTCCCGGGTCCCGGACAGGCGGCCTGGGCGGCCTCGCAGGGGCATTTCACCGAGCCGGTCCGCGGCCCGTTCCAGCCCATCCGCCGTGGCGAAAGCGGCCCGCGGATTGAGCGGAAGCAGATAGTCAAGGATGCGGCGCGCCGAGGCCGTCACTCCGCGGCGGGTTCCCTCGGGGTGACGCCGCCGAATGCGGCGATCCGCGCCGCGATCAGCCGCTCGGCCTCTGCCTTCCAGGCCAGCAATTCCGCCCGCATGACCTCATGCGGGATCCCTGGACCGCTCGCACGCGCCTCCGCGACCGCTGCTTCAAGAAGCCGCAGCTCGATATCGTCCGTGTCGGGCGGATCGGTCGGGCCGTCCTCGTCGGGGTGCGTCATCGCGGCATCCTTCTGCCTCCCGCCTAATATGGCGATCGCCCTCACCGATCACCAGCGCCCCTTTCGGGAGGCATGGGGCAGCGCCATGTCTCCGACATGACCAAGCTGCCCGACAGGCTGGGGAACCCAGCCGTCGCCGCCTTCCTGAAGAAAGTCGAGGCCATGCCGGCCGTCCGGCCTGCCTCCGGCCGGCCGGGGCGGCTGATCTTCGCCATCGACGCCACCGCGTCCCGCCAACCCAGCTGGGACCGCGCCTGCCAGTTGCAGGGGGAGATGTTCCTGGCCGTCCGCGATGTGGGCGGGCTCGCCGTGAGCCTCGCCTATTACCGGGGCTTCCAGGAATTCGCGGCGACCCCCTTCCTGACCAATGCCGAGGACCTCGCGCGGCGCATGACCGGCGTCGCCTGCCTCGGCGGGCACACCCAGATCCTGCGGACCCTGAAGCACGCCCTGACGGAGTCGCAGGCGGAGAAGGTTAACGCCGTGATCTTCATCGGCGACGCGCTGGAGGAGGATGTGGACCCGATCTGCCATGTGGCAGGCCAACTCGGCCTGCGCGGCACGCCGGTCTTCTGCTTCCAGGAAGGGCATAACCCGATCGCCGAGACCGCCTTCCGCCAGGTGGCGAAGCTCTCGGGCGGCGCCTGGGCGCCCTTCGATGCCGCCAGCGCGGGGGCGCTGCGCGACCTGCTGCGGGCGGTCGCGGTCTTCGCCGCCGGCGGGCGGCAGGCGCTGGCGCGGCTCGGCACGGCCTCGGCGCGTTCCATCGCGGGGCAGCTGCCCGCGCCGCGCGGGGGCTGAGCGGGATGGTCTGGATCATCCTCGGGCTGCTCGGCCTCGTCGCGGTGCTCGGGCTGCTGCGGCTGTTCGCCGATGCCAAGCCGACGCAGGTCAAGACCGCCATCATTTGGGGCGGCGGCCTGCTGGGCGTGGTGATGCTGGGGGCCTTCCTGGTCAGTGGGCGCGGGCCGCAGGCCTTCTGGACGCTGCTGCTGGTCGGGCCCGCGATCTGGCGCGCGGTGCAGGGCCTACGCGCCGCCCGGACCTTCGCCCGCGGCGGCCAGGCCAGCCCCGGCCAGGCGAGCGATGTGGAGACCGCCTATCTCGGCATGGGGCTCGACCACGACAGCGGGCGGATGACCGGGCGGGTGAAGGCGGGCCGCTTCGCGGGCCGGGATCTCGCCGATCTCGACCTGCCGCTGCTGCTCGACCTGCTGGCGGAGCTGGCGGCGGCCGATCCGGAAGGCGTGCCGCTGCTGGAAGCCTGGCTGGACCGAGCCCATCCCGATTGGCGGGACGCCGCGCCTGCCACGCCGCCGCCCCGCCCACCGGGCGGGCGCATGACGCGGGCGGAGGCGCTGGAGGTGCTGGGCCTTGGCGAAGGCGCGGATGAGGCCGCGATCCGCGGCGCCCATCGCCGCCTGATGCGCGCCGCCCATCCGGACCAGGGCGGCTCGGATTGGCTCGCCTCTCGCCTCAATGAGGCGCGGGACGTGCTGCTGGGGTGACCCCCTCTGGCCCGCCCCACAAACTGGCGCGAGGTTGCTCGGCGGGCCGATGGACGCTGTTGCGCCGCCGTGGCACTCCTGCCGCCCTCAGACGGAGGATTCATCGACCGTGCCAAAGCCGCTCCGCAAGGCCGTGCTGCCGGTTGCCGGCCTCGGGACCCGCTTCCTGCCCGCCACCAAGCAGATGCCCAAGGAAATGCTGCCGGTTGTGGACAAGCCCCTGATCCAATACGCGGTGGAGGAAGCGCGCGCGGCCGGTATCGAGCAGTTCTGCTTCGTCACCGGTCGCGGCAAGACCATGCTCGTGGACCAGTTCGACCTGGCCTATGAGCTGGAACGCACTCTGACCGAGCGGAACAAGCAGCGAGAGCTGGAGATGCTCCGCGCGCAATCGCTGCCGCCGGGCGCCATCGTGTCCACCCGCCAGCAGGTGCCGCTCGGCCTCGGCCATGCCATCTGGTGCGCGCGCGGCTTCGTGGGTGACGAGCCCTTCGCCGTGATGCTGCCGGACGATCTGATGCTGTGCGACGTGTCCTGCATGAAGCAGCTGGCCGACGCCCATGCCGAGACGGGCGGGAATGTCGTGGCGATCGAGGAAGTGCCGATGGCGCAGGTCTCGCGCTATGGCGTGATCGCGCCGGGGGTGACTCGAGGCAAGCTGGTCGAGGTGACCGGGCTGGTGGAAAAGCCCCCGGTCGAAAAGGCGCCGTCCAACCTCACCGTGATCGGCCGCTACGTGCTGATGCCGGAGGTGATCGGCCATCTCGCGAAGTTCGAGAAGGGCGCGGGCGGGGAGATCCAGCTGACCGATGGCATGGCGAAGCTGATCGGCAGCCAGCCCTTCCACGGGCTGCGCTACGAAGGCCGCCGCTTCGATTGCGGCGACAAGGCCGGCTGGCTGGAGGCGCAGGTGGCCTTCGCCCTGGCGCGCGAGGACCTGGCGCCTTCAATGCGCCACATCCTTTCGCGATATGCCTAAAGAATCTTTTGTCTGCCTCAGTCGCCGGCGCGGCCATCCGGCCGCTTGGCTTCGCCGCACGACGGGCTCCCATCCACGTTGCTTTCGCAACGTGGATGGGGTCCCTGGCGGCGGCGCCCATTCGGGCGCTCGGCCGGCCATGCCGGCCGCAAGCCGGGACCTGCGACGGCGGGCATGATGAGTGAGCCGGGAGCACCACAGCCGATGACCGCCTTCCACCACCGCTTCGACCCGACGAGCCTGCGCGAATACGATATCCGCGGCATTGTCGGGCAGACCCTGCACCCGGAAGACGCCTTCGCCATTGGCCGCTGCTTCGGCTCCATGGTCGTGCGCGGCGGCGGGTCCAAGGTCGCGGTGGGCTATGATGGCCGCCTCTCCTCGCCGGAGATGGAGGCGCAGCTGGTGGCAGGCCTCCGCGCCTGCGGGCTTGAGGTTCTGCGCGTCGGCTGCGGCCCGACGCCGATGCTGTATTTCGCGACCTATGCGCTGGAAGCCGATGGCGGCGTGATGGTCACGGGCAGCCACAACCCGCCGAACTACAACGGCTTCAAGATGATGCTGGGCAAGAAGCCCTTCTACGGCAAGCAGATCCAGGAGATCGGCCGGATGGCGGCGGAGGGCGATGTGGTGCCCGCCGCCATCGGCACCGACCGGCAGGTGGATGTCGCGGATCGCTATGTCGCGCGGATGATGCAGGATTGGGATGGTGGGGACCGCCCCCTCAAGGTCGTGTGGGACCCGGGCAACGGCTCGGGCGCCGAGATCGTCAAGAAGATCGTGGCGCAACTGCCGGGCACGCATTTCGTCATCAACGGCACCATCGACGGCACCTTCCCCGCCCATCACCCGGACCCGACGGTCGCCAAGAACCTGGAGCAGATCATCGCGGAGGTCGCGCGCGAGGGCGCCGATCTCGGCATCGCCTTCGATGGCGACGCCGACCGGATCGGCGTGGTGGACGACCAGGGCAACATCTTCTTCGGCGACCAGCTTCTGGTCGTCCTCGCCCGCGACGTCCTCAAGTCGAAGCCGGGCGGGACGATCATCGCCGATGTGAAGGCGTCCCAGGTCCTGTTCGACGAGATCGCCAAGGCCGGCGGCACGCCGCTGATGTGGAAGACCGGCCACAGCCTGATCAAGGCGAAGATGGCCGAGACCGGCAGCCCGCTGGCCGGGGAGATGTCGGGCCACATCTTCTTCGCCGACAAATGGTACGGCTTCGATGACGCGCCCTATTCCGCGATCCGCCTGCTCGGCATCGTCGCGCGGATGGCGGGGAAGCTGTCCGCCGTCCGCGCCGCGCTGCCGCAGGTCATCAACACGCCGGAACTCCGCTTCGACTGCCCGGACACACGGAAGTTCGAGGTGGTGGCGGAGGTGAAGCAGCGCCTCGCCGCTGCGGGCGCCAAGGTCCAGGATGTGGATGGCGTGCGGGTGCTGACCGAGGATGGGTGGTGGCTGCTCCGTGCCTCCAACACCCAGGCCGTGCTGGTGGCCCGCGCCGAGGCGAGCAGCGAGGCGGGGCTGGAGCGGCTGAAGGCGCAGATCGCCGGCCAGCTTCAGGGCTCCGGCCTGAAGGCGCCGGATTTCTCGGGCGAGAATGCGGGCCACTGACCGCGCCGGTCTTCGTCTACGGCACGCTCCTGGCGCCGCGCCTCTTCGCGCGCTTCGCCGGGCAGCGGCCGCTGTGCCGGGCGCTGCCGGCCAGGTTGACTGGCTGGCGGCGCGTGGTGCTGCGCGGCAAGCCCTATCCGACGCTCCGGCGCGGGGATGGGGTGGTCGATGGGCTGCTGCTGCCCCGACTCGGGCCTGCTGCCCTCGCCCGCCTCGCGGCCTATGAGGGCGCGTCCTACGCCCTGGTGCCGGTGCGGGTTGCGACTCCGCGCGGCCCAAGGCGGGGGCGGGCCTGGATCGCCGCGCGCTGGCGCGCTGGGGCGCAGGCCTGGCCGCAGCCTGAACGAATCTGACCCGGAACCGGCCTCCGCGCGCAAATGTGAGCGCCGCCCGCCATCCTGCCGGGCTAGACCACCGGCTTCTCGCGAAGCGGTGAGGCAGGGGCAGATGGCAAGCACAAGGGGCGCTGCGCGTAAGATTCTTGTCGTGGAGGATGAGGCGCTGGTGGCGATGCTGGTGGAGGATGCGCTGCTCGATTCGGGCTTTGCCGTGATCGGCCCCGCGGCCACGGTGGATGAGGCGCTGGCCCTGCTGGACCAGGAGACTCCGGATGCGGTGGTGCTCGACCTCAATCTGGCAGGCGAGACCTCGACGCCGGTCGCGGATTGGCTGGCCGCGCGCGGCATCCCCTATGTGATCGCGACCGGCTATGGCGCTACGGGCCTGCCGGCCGGGCACCAGGACGCGATGGTGCTGGCCAAGCCTTATGACCCGGCCGAACTCACCTCCGTGCTCGATCGGATCTGCCGGCTGGAGCGAATCGGGGGCGGGCGCCTGGACGTGTAGGGCGCCGTCCTGGCAGCGGATCGAGCCCGCAGGGTCGTCCGCTCTATGCCGCTTCGCGCTCCAGCGCCGAGAGCCTTGCAGGCAGGTCGTCCTGGCGGCAGGCCATCACCGCCAGCACCCCGACGCCGACCTGGCGCTTCGCCCGGTCGCCCAGCGCCACGCCATCCCCGGAATCGAGATCGACCGCGATCCCACCCGGCCCGGCGACGCCATCCAGCGCGACCGTCACATGTTGGTCGGCGCCGAGCGACAGGGCCCGCCAGGGATCTGGCGTGACGCCCCGGCAGCGCAGCTTCAGCGCAAGCCCGCCTGGTGGGCCGCGCAACTCCAGCACCACGCGCAACCTCGTGCCCTTGGGCGCGTCGAGCGGCAGGGCGAGGGTCGCGATGCCATCGCGCGTCCAGGCGCCCCAGCCTTCCTGCCACCACCAGCCGAGGCCGTCCCGCACCGCCTCGCCCCAGGCGCCTTGCAGCGTCGGCGGCGGCGGCGCGGCGCCGAGCGCCAGGCGCAGCCCGGCCGGGAAGGCCGGGCGCGGCGCCGGGGCAGGGTGGGGGGCGGCCAGATGCGCCAGCGCCTCCGCCGCCGCCGCATCCCAGGGGCGGGTGGCGGCGGCGCGGTCGATCCGTGCCTCCAGCTCCGCGCGATGGGTGGGGGAGGTCGCGAGGCGTGCGATCGTGTCCACCAGCGCCGGCAGGTCGCCTTCGGGGAAGAACACCGCGCCGGGCGCGCCGGCTTCCAGCAGCCCGCTATGCGCCGGGACGATGCAGAGCTTCCCCATCGCCAGGCTCTCGCTGACCGGCAGGCCCCAGCCTTCGTGGAAGGAGTTGTAGACGGTGAAGAGGCACCGCGCCGTCAGCCCCGCCAGGGCGAGGTCCGAGACCCCAGACAGCCGCGTGACCTTGCGCTTCAATTCGGGCGAATGCGCCAGCAGGCCGAGCGCGCCTTCCGCCCGCCAGCCGGGCCGGCCGACGCAGACCAGCCGCGGCACCGCATCCGTCCCGAGGCGCCGGCACAGCTCGATCCAGGCCTGGAAGACCAGAAGGTGGTTCTTGCGGCTCTCGAGGGTCGCGACGAACAGCACGAAGGGCTCGTCCGGCAGGTCGAGCGCCTCCGCGGCCAGGGCGGCGGCTTCGGCCGGGGGCGGCGCCTCGGCGGCCAACGGGATCACGGCGGGGATCGCGAGCTGGCAGAGGGGCGCGGCGAAGCGGCGTGTATCCGCGGCCGTCGCCCGGGAATTGGCCATCATCAGATCGGCATGCAGCGCGAGCGCCGCGAACCAGCGCGCATAGAGCCGCGCCGTCAGCTCCAGGCAATGCTCCGGCATCAGCAGCGGCACGCAATCATGCAGGAAGCAGGCGTAGCGCAGTGGCACCTGCCGGCGCAGCATCCGCAGGCCGCGGAAGAAATCCTCGATCCCCCAGGAATTGCCGAAGCCGGCCAGCGTCGCGCCGGGCAGGATGGGCGCCTCCGGCCGGGCATCGGCGTCGCAGAGGGCAGCGGTGGCCGCCCGCCAGTCCGGATCATCGCCCGCGCCAAGCCGCGCCAGGCGCAGCATGTCGCGGAACGCGGCGGTCTCCACATGCCACCAGCGCCAGATGGAGGGATCATAGGCGACCAGGATCACCGGCGCGGGGGGCGCGGGATGCGCCAGGATGGCGCCGAGCAGGCCCATCTGCACGCGCTGGATGCCGGTGGGAATCCGGGCGTCGCGCAGATAGTCCAACAGGTCGGTGACATCGAAGCAGAGCTGCGTCGGCGGACCCTCGGGCGGCAGGGGCAGGGGGGCGGGGAGCGTATCGGGGGGCGGGGCCAGGCGGTGGCGCATCAGCAGCACCTCCCGCCGCAGCAGGATCGAGTCCGGGTCGAGGTCGCGGGCCGCCAGCATCCGCGCCGCGGCTTCCCCCCCACGGCCGAGCAGGCGCAGCGCGTGGCCCTCCTGCAGGGCGGGGTCGGGGTCGTCAGGCGCCAGCTCGGCAGCGCGGCGGTAGTGGTCGAGCGCGGCCTCCGGGTCGCCGCCCTCCTTCACCGCATGGCCCAGCTGGACATGGATCTGCCAGTGCTGCGGTCGGGCCTGGAGATAGGCGCGGTAGAAGGGCTCGGCCGCCGTCCAGTCGCCGCCATCGCGCAGCGCATCGGCATGGGCCAGCAGGGCTTCGGGCGGGGCGGCGAGGTCCATCGCCGCCCTTCTACCAAAGGTTGGGTTCAGCCGGGAGCCGGGTTCGAAGCGGCGAACCTTGTCCCTTCCGCTGCGAAGACATGCCAGGCGGCGGGTGGCAGCAGAACCGGCAGCACCGTGCCGATGGCGCTCACGGCCAGCGGCAGGCGGGCGACCAGCACCTCGCCGCCCGGCAGGCGGCCATGGATCACGGTCTCGGAGCCCAGGGGCTCGATCAGGTCGATGGCGAGCGGAAGGGCATCGGTGGCGTGGGGCGCGTGTTCGACATGCTCGGGGCGGATGCCGATGGTCAGCGGGTCGGTGTCGGCGCCCGGCCGCGGCCCATCGGCGAAGGGCAGGGTCGGGCCGGCCTTCAGCCGCGCGGCGCGGCCGGCTTCGGCCAGTTCCGCCGTCAGGAAGTTCATGGCCGGGGAGCCGATGAAGCCCGCGACATAGGTATCCGCCGGCGTCCCCCAGACATCCATGGGCGAGGCGACCTGCGCAGCGCGGCCCTGGTGCATGACCACCAGCCGATCGCCGAGCGTCATCGCTTCCACCTGGTCATGGGTGACGAACAGGCTGGTGACGCCGAGCCGCTTCTGTAGCCGCCGGATCTCGGCGCGCATCTGCACCCGCAGCTTGGCATCGAGGTTCGAGAGTGGTTCGTCGAACAGGAACAGCTTCGGCTCCCGCACCACCGCGCGGCCCATCGCGACGCGCTGGCGCTGGCCGCCCGAGAGCTGGCGTGGCTTGCGTTCCAAGAGCGGCCCGATCTCCAGCATCTCCGCCGCGTCGGCCACGCGCTTCCTGATCTCGGCCATCTTCATGCCGCGGATCTTCAGGCCGTAGGCCATGTTCTCGAAGACCGACATGTGCGGGTAGAGCGCGTAGTTCTGGAACACCATCGCGATGTCGCGATCCGCAGGTTCCAGTTGCGTCACGTCGCGGCCATCGATGCGGACGGTGCCGGAGGACGGCGTCTCCAGCCCAGCCACGATGCGGAGCAGGGTGGATTTGCCGCAGCCCGAGGCGCCGACGACGACGATCATCTCGCCATCCGCGACCTCGATATCGATGCCGTGCAGGACCGGGGTCTGCCCGAATTGCTTGCGCACGCCGCGCACCGAGAGGGTGGCCATCGCTACTTCTCCGTGTCCGTCAGGCCCTTCACGAACCAGCGCTGCATCAGGATCACCACCGCGATCGGCGGCAGCAGCGCGAGCACCGTGGTGGCCATCACGATGTTCCATTCGGTGTCGGCCTCGGCGCCCAGCATCTTCACGATGCCGATGACGATGGTCTCCACATCGGAGCTGGTGGTGACCAGCAGCGGCCAGAGATACTGGTTCCAGCCATAGACGAAGAGGATCACGAAGAGGGCCGCGATGTTGGTCGCCGAGAGCGGCAGCACGATGTCCTTGAAGAAACGCATCGGCCCCGCGCCGTCGATCTTGGCGGCCTCCACCAATTCGTCGGGGATGGTCAGGAAGAACTGCCGGAACAGCAGAGTGGCCGTGGCGGAGGCGATCAGCGGGATGATCAGCCCCTGATAGGTGTTCACCATGCCGAGGTCGCTGACCACCTGGAAGGTCGGGAAGATGCGCACTTCCACCGGCAGCATCAGCGTGATGAAGATGGCCCAGAAGCACAGCATGCGGCCGGGGAAGGAGAAGAAGGCCACCGCATAGGCCGATGTGATCGAGATCGCGACCTTGCCGATGGTGATCAGCAGCGCCATCACCGCGCTGTTGAACATCATGGTCGAGACGGGAACAGAAGCGCGGCGCGTGTTCCCCGCGCTCCAGGCTGTGCTGTAGTTGGTCCAGGCCTCGGTGCCTGGCAGCAAGGGCACGTCGCCGCGCCCGATGGTGGCTGCGTCATGCGTCGAGCCCATCAGCACGATCCAGATGGGCAGGGCGAAGAGCAGAACGCCGAGGATCAGGATACCGTGCGTGGTGAAATCCGCGAGGCGGTAGCGCCGGCGAGGCGCCGCGGCCTCCCCCTCGTCGGGCGGGAGGGAGGCTGCCATGGTGGGCTGGGCATGCGGCATCAGTAGTGCACCCGGCGTTCGATGAAGCGGAACTGCACCAGCGTCAGCGCCATCACCGCCACCATCAAGACCACCGACTGCGCGGCCGAGGAGCCGAGGTCGAGGTTCACCCGGCCATCGACATAGGCCCGGTAGATCAGCGTCTGAGTGGCATTGCCGGGGCCGCCGCCGGTCAGTGCATCGATGATGCCGAAGGTGTCGAAGACGGCGGAGGTGATGTTGATCACCAGCAGGAAGAAGGTGGTGGGCGACAGAAGGGGGAAGATCACGGTCCAGAAGCGCCGCGCCGGCCTCGCGCCGTCGATGACAGCGGCCTCCAGCACGGATTTCGGGATGGACTGCAGCCCCGCCAGGAAGAAGAGGAAATTATAAGAGACCTGCTTCCACGCCGCGGCCAGGATGACCACCAGCATCGCCTGTCCCCCGTTCAGCCGGTAATCCCAGGCGATCCCCCAGCTGTTCAGCAACTGCCCCAGCAGGCCGAGGTTGGGGTGAAAGAGGAAGATATAGAGCACCGCCGCGATGGCCGGCGCGATGGCATAGGGCCAGATCAGCAGGGTCCGATAGGTGCCGCGGCCACGGATCTGACGGTCGGCGAGCACCGCCAGCAGCAGCGCGACCCCCATGGACAGGACCGTGACCCAGAGGCTGAACCAGATCGTATTCCAGACGACTTGCAGATACCGCGCATCGGCAAAGAGCTCCTCGAAATTCTCGAGGCCCACGAACACCACCGAGATTCCGAAGGCATCCTGCCGCAGGAAGGAGTAGCGGATGGCCTCGGCCGCCGGCCAGAAGAAGAAGATGGCCGTGATGAGAAGTTGCGGCGCCAGAAGCAGATAGGGCAGCAGCTTATTACCGAAGATGACTTTGCGCTGCATCGTGATCACCGCAAGTGAGGGGGGCGGACGCGCCGCCCCCCGGGATGGTCCGCCTCAGCGGCGGTTGGCGCGCTCGAAGTTGCGCAGCACCACGTCGGAACGGGTATTCGCGGCAGCCAGCAGGGCTTGCGTGTTCTGCTGACCCTGGAAGCCGCGTTCCAGCTCTTCCTGGATGATGTTGCGGATCTCGACGAAGCCGCCCAGGCGGAAGCCCTGGCTGTTGGGCGTCGGCGCCGCGCGGGAAAGCTGCGTGATGGCCGCGTCCGCACCGGGGTTCTGGCGGTAGTAGCCCTCGGCCTTCGCGGATTCGAAGGCGGCCAGCGTCAGGGGCACATAGCCCGTGACCTTGTGCCACCACTTGTCCTGCTCCGCGTCGGAGATGAAGCGGTAGAACTCGGCCACCGCGCGGTACTCGGCCGCCGTGCGGTTGCGGGCCGTCAGCGTCCAGAGGCTGGCGCCGCCGATCACGCCGTTCTTCGGGCTGGCCGTCAGGTCGCCATGGTGCGGCAGCACCACAGAGGCCCAGCGGAACTGCGCCTCGCGCTCCACTGCCGCACGGCCGGCCGAGGAGTTGAAGCTGATGCCAGCCTTGCCCGCCGGGAAGGCCGCGCCGCCGCCGCCGTCGCGGCCGCCATAGGTGAACAGGCCATCGCGCTGCATCGAGAGCAGCATCTCGGTCTGCTTGCCGAAGAAGCCGTCGGTCAGGTTCATGCGGGCGTCGAGGCCCTGGAAGCCGTTGGCCGGCGTGGCGAGCGCCACATCGTGCATCGAGGATTGCTGCTCGAACATCACCCAGGTCGGCCAGGCGGTGGTAACGGCCATCTCCACGCCGCCACGCGCCTTGAGCGCCTGGGCCGCCGTGCGGACCTCGGCCCAGGTCTTGGGCAGCTCGGTGGTGGACAGGCCCGCGCGCTGGAAGGCGTCGAGGTTGATCCACATCACCGCGGAGGAGGAGTTGTGCGGCATGGACACCAGGCGGCCCTGGGTGTCGCTGTAATAGCCCCGCACGCCGGCCAGGTAGCGCTCGGGGTTCAGCTCGATGCCGGCCTCGCGCAGCAGTTCATGGGTCGGGCGGATGGCGGGGCCAGCGCCCATCATGGTCGCGGTGCCCACCTCGAAGACCTGCGCGATGTGCGGCGGCGTGCCGGCGCGCCACGCGGCGATGGCGCCCGTCATGACGTCGACATAGGAACCGCGGAAGGTGGCGACCACCCGGTAGCGGTCCTGGCTGTCATTGAAGCGCTGGACCTGCTCGGCCACGCGCTCGCCGAGCGCACCGCCCAGCCCGTACCAGAACTGGACCTCCGTGCGGCCGCCGGCGCCGGTCTGGGCGCGGGCCGAGGGGGCGATGAAGGGGACTGACAGAATGCCAGCCGAAACGGCCAGCAGTGAGCGGCGCTGCATCGAGATGCTCTCCCAGGCGTGTTGGTGACGCGCCGGCGACCTAGCGGCAGGGCGTTGCTCGACGTTTACAGAAACATGACATAACGATGAAGCGCGACCTCATGTCACGGAAGCCGCCCTCCGGAGTCCCGCAATCATCGAGGAGCGCAATAAATGTTCTCGCGCCCGGGCCGGATCGGCCGCGATTCGCTGGAGGTCGGCCAGCATCTCCGCCCGGCGCGCCGGGTCCGTCTCCCGCATCCGGGCGCGGTTGCGGTCGGCCTGGGCGATGATCTCGGCTTCCGCCACCGGGCGCCGGCGGCGGGTGTAGCGGTCGAGCAGGCTGGCCTCGGCCTCTCCGCGCCACACCGGGGCGAGGGTCGCGGCCAGTTCCATCGCGTCTTGGATGCCGCCATTCATCCCCATGCCCCCGGATGGGCTGTTCAGATGCGCTGCATCGCCCGCCAGAAGCAACCGCCCGCGCCGGTAGTCGGCGACGATTCGCTGGTGGACGCGATAGGGGCGGAGGTCGGGCACGTCATAGGGCGTGGGCTTGGGGTGGATCGCCTGCAGCTTGCGCTCCACCGCTTCCGGCCGCTGCGCGTCCTCCACCGTCTCGCCGGGGGCGGGGTAGAGGCTCGCGCGCCATTTCCCGGGCACGCGCAGCAGGCTGAAGGTGCCGCTGAAGGCGGCGTGGCGGGTCCAGATGTAGTTGACGTTGGACAGGCCTTCGAAGGCGGTGGCGAAGTCGAAGGGCGTGGTCGCGAGGATCGTCGTCTCGGGATAGGTGTCGCCGGGGAAGTCGAGCCCCATCGCCCGCCGCACCGCGCTTCGCGCCCCGTCGCAGCCGATGGCGAAGGGCACGCGCAGCGGGTCGAAGCCTGTCCCGGTGATGGTCACGCCATCCTCGTCCTGCGCCACCTGTTCGGCGCGGCAGCCGAAGTGCAGGTCGACCAAGCCCGCATGCTCCGCGCGGAGCTTCGCGACCACCAGCCGCGACAGCCGCCATTGCTCGGCCTGGAGGCGATAGGGATGGGCCGTGTCGTCCTTCAGCACGCCGAGATCGAAGACCGCGCGCGCGCCATCCTCATGCCGACGGATCTGCCAGGTCGGCGTCACCAGCCCCTGCGCGACCAGCGGCGTCCCGAGGCCGAGCGTGTCCAGCATGTCGAGCGTCGGCGGGTGGAAGGTGGAGGCGCGGAGTTCCTCCACGATATCCGCCTCCGCCTCCAGCACCGTGCTGGGGATGCCAAGGGTCGCGAGGCGAAGCGCGAGCACCAGCCCGACCGGGCCGGCGCCGATGATGGCGATGCGCTGATCCATGTTAGTCGTGCTCCGCCATTTGGCCGGCGGCGACGCGCTCGATCAGCTCGAGCTGGCGCGGCAGGCAGATACTGTACAGGTCGTGCCGCGCGATGATGGCCTGGCGCCCGCCCTCCGCCAGATGCGCGTGGACGTCGGGTTCGGTCACCACGCCGAGCACCGCGGCTGCGATCGCGGCGGGGTCGGCGAAGGGCACCAGCAGCCCACCCTCGCCAGGGACGATCGCCTCCCTGACCGGCGGCGTGTCGGCGGCGACCACCACCGCGCCGCAGGCCATCGCTTCCAGCATCGAACGGGACAGCGTGGCGGGGTGGGACAGGTGGAGATGCGCGGCGGTCACGCGGAACAGCGCATGCAGCGCATCCTGCGGCAGCGCGCCGGTGAGGTGGAGGCGCGAGAGGTCGAGGTTGCCAGGCTTCGGGACATCCTCGCCGCCGACCACCACCGCCTGCAGATCGGGCCGCGCCCGCTGTATCAGCGCCAGCGCGCCGAGGAAGGCGCCGAGGCCGCGCTGCGGGTCCCGCGTGGGGACGACGAAGGAGATTACCGGATCGCCCTTTCGGAATTCCGGCCCGGCCGGGGTGCGGAAGGGCAGGCCCATGCGCGGGGCGCAGCGCGCGGTGTCGATGCCGTCCGGGATGGTGGTGATGCGGCGCCGCGCCCAATCGGGGTAGAGCCCGCGCTGCCATTCGGTGGGCGCGAAGCCCCAATCGGCGGATTGCAGCGCCAGAAGCTGGGCGGCGTTGCCGGTCCTGATCCGCGCCAGGGCATCGACGCCGGGCGCCGGCCCGTCGCCGGCCGCGTGGGGGTCCTCGAAGCCTTCGCAGAATTGCAGCACGCGCGCCCGCGGGAAGACATCCTTCACATACAGCGCTTCGCCCGAGCCCGCCGGGCAGATGACGATGTCAGGCGCGAGCCCTTCCTTGTCGCGCGCCTCGATCAGCCGGGTGGCCACGGCCTGGCCGCGCCGCACCGCCGCATCCATCGGCTTCAGATAGGTGTGGGTCTGGTCGGGCGTCGCGCGCGGCGGGCCGTGATGCAGATGCTGGCGCACCCCCGGCAGGCGCGGCGCATCGGCTTCCCCCATCGAGACCACCTGTACCCCCACACGTTCCGCCAGCGCCGGGGCCAGGTGCTGGAACCGGTCCGGAAAGCGGCTGTGCAGGACCAGCGCGCGCAGCGGCCGGCGGGGCTGGAAGGCGGGCAGGGGGGATCCGGGTGTCACGGGGGCGAAGCTGCGGGCGGCGGCGTGGCGGGTCAAGCGGCGGCCACCTCTGGCCCGGCGGGCGCCGGGGTGGCAGGCTCCGCGCCCTTCGACACAGGGGGAGGAAGGCCGCATGGCCCGCAAGACGCCCGAGACGCCCAAGAAACCAGAGCAACTCCGCAGCCATCGCTGGTTCGGCGTGGACGACCTCCGCGCCTTCGGCCACCGCTCCCGCATGTTGCAGATGGGCTTCTCCGAGGCCGATTTCCGCGGCAAGCCGGTGATCGGCATCGTCAACACCTGGTCCGAGCTGTCGCCCTGCCATTTCCACTTCCGTACGCGGGCGGAAGAAGTGAAGCGTGGCGTCTGGCAGGCGGGGGGCTTCCCGGTGGAGCTGCCGGCGCATCCGGTGACCGAGCAGTACATGAAGCCGTCCAGCATGCTCTATCGCAACCTGCTGGCGTTGGAGACGGAGGAGCTGGCGCGCAGCCAGCCCTGCGACGGTCTGGTGCTGCTCGGCGGTTGCGACAAGACGCCGCCGGGGCTGACCATGGGCGCGCTCTCGGCCGGGCTGCCCTTCGTCTTCGTCCCCGCCGGGCCGATGCTGCGCGGCAATTGGCGGGGCAAGACGCTGGGCTCGGGCTCCGATGCCTGGAAATACCATGCGGAGTTGCGCGCGGGGACCATCACCCAGGCCCAGTGGAAGGACATGGAAGCCGGCATGGCGCGCAGCTTCGGCACCTGCATGACGGCGGGGACGGCGGCGACGATGATGCTGGCGGTAGAGGCGATGGGGCTGTCGCTGCCCGGCGCGTCCTCCATCCCGGCAGCCGATGCCAATCATCCGCGCATGGCGACCGATGCCGGGCGGCGGATCGTGGAGATGGTGTGGGAGGATCTGACACCGGCTTCGATGCTGACCCAGGGCAGCATCGACAATGCGGTGGCGGCGACGATGGCCTTCGGCGGTTCGACCAACGCCATCATCCACATCATCGCCATGGCGCGCCGCGCCGGGCTGCAACTGGACCTGGAACGCTTCGACGCCATCAGCCGCCGCGTGCCGCTGATCGCGAATCTGCGCCCCAACGGTGAGGCGCATCTGATGGAGGATTTCCACTATGCAGGCGGATCGCGCGCCTTCCTCAAGCGTCTCGCGCCGCATCTGGATCTCTCGGCGCGGACGGTGACGGGCCGCACGATGGGTGAGGAGATCGCGGATGCCGAGGTCTTCGACGACGACGTGATCCGCCCGCTCGACAAGCCCTTGCAGGCCGAAGGCGGGGTCGCGGTGCTGAAGGGATCGCTGGCGCCGAAGGGGGCGGTGATCAAGACCAGCGCGGCCGATCCGCGGCTGCTGACGCATACCGGCAAGGCGGTGGTGTTCGAGAACTACGCTGACCTCAAGAAGCGGCTGGACGATCCGGCGCTGGAGGTCACGGCGGACAGCGTGCTGGTGCTGAAATCCTCGGGTCCGCAGGGCGGGCCGGGCATGCCGGAATGGGGCATGATGCCGATCCCCAAGAAGCTGCTGGAGCAGGGCGTGCGCGACATGGTGCGGTTGAGCGATTCGCGCATGTCCGGCACCAGCTACGGCACCTGCGTGCTGCATGTGGCGCCGGAAAGCCATGTCGGCGGGCCGCTGGCCTTCGTGCGGAATGGCGACCTGATCCGGCTGGATGTGCCGAACCGCAAGCTCGACCTGCTGGTGGACGAAGCCGAGATGGAGCGCCGCCGCGCGGCCTGGACGCCGCCAGTCCGCCGCTACGAACGCGGCTGGACGTCGATGTATCTGGACCAGGTGACGCAGGCCGATGAGGGCTGCGACCTGAAGTTCCTGGAGGCCGGCGCCGCGACCCCGGAGCCCGACATCTACTGACCCGCCCAGCCTGACGCGGAAGGGGCACCGCCGGAACGGTGCCCCCATGCCGGCGTTGCCGTCCCGCGAAAAGGCGGGGGGCGGCATGGCACGGCGCGAAGCGGATCGGACAGCGCGAGAGCCGCTGTGGTGGCGCGACGCGGTCATCTACCAGCTGCACCCAAAATCCTTCATGGACAGCAACGATGACGGCATCGGCGATTTCGCCGGGCTGATCGCACGGCTGGACCATGTGGCCGGGCTCGGCGTGGACGCGATCTGGCTGCTGCCCTTCTATCCCTCTCCGCTCAGGGACGATGGCTACGACATCGCGGACTACACCGGTGTGCATCCGGATTACGGGCGGCTGTCCGATGTCCGGCGCTTCGTGGATGCCGCGCATGCGCGCGGGCTGAAGGTGATCACGGAACTCGTCATCAACCACACCTCCGCCGAGCATCCCTGGTTCCAGCGCGCCCGCCGCGCCCCGCCCGGATCGCGGGCGCGGGAGATGTATGTCTGGTCCGACGACGACAAGCGCTATGCCGGCACGCGGGTGATCTTCTGCGACACGGAAGCGTCGAACTGGTGCTGGGACCCGGTGGCGAAGGCCTATTACTGGCACCGCTTCTACAGCCACCAGCCCGACCTGAACTTCGACAATCCGCGCGTGCTGGCCGCCGTGCTGCGCGTGATGCGGTTCTGGCTGGCGCTCGGCGTGGACGGGCTGCGGCTGGATGCCGTGCCCTATCTCGTGGAACGCGAAGGCACGGGTAACGAAAACCTGCCCGAGACCCACGCCATCCTGAAGCGCATCCGCGCCGAGCTCGACGCCCGCTACCCCAACCGCCTGCTGCTGGCCGAGGCGAATATGTGGCCCGAGGACGTCCAGCAGTATTTCGGCCAGAGCGACGAATGCCACATGTGCTTCCACTTCCCCCTGATGCCGCGCATGTACATGGCCGTTGCGCAGGAGGATCGCTTCCCCGTCACCGACATCCTCCGCCAGACGCCCGCCATCCCGGATGGCTGCCAATGGGCCGTCTTCCTCCGCAACCATGACGAGCTGACGCTCGAGATGGTGACGGATGCCGAACGCGATGCGCTTTGGCAGGTCTATGCGGCCGATCGGCGGGCGCGGATCAACCTCGGCATCCGGCGACGCCTCGCGCCGCTGATGGAACGCGACCGGCGGCGGATCGAGCTGATGAAGGGCCTGCTGCTGTCGATGCCGGGCACGCCAGTGATCTATTACGGCGACGAGATCGGCATGGGCGACAATGTCTATCTGCGTGACCGCGACGGGGTGCGGACGCCGATGCAATGGTCGCCGGACCGCAATGGCGGCTTTTCCCGCGCCGATCCGGCGGCGCTGGTGCTGCCGCCGATCCAGGACCCGCTCTACGGCTTCCAGGCGGTCAATGTGGAAAGCCAGCTGCGCGACCCGTCGAGCCTGCTGAACTGGACGCGGCGGATGCTCGCGGTCCGCAAGCGCAGCCGCGCCTTCGGACGCGGCGCGATGCGGCTTCTGTATCCCGGCAACCGCAAGGTCCTGGCCTATCTGCGGGAGCGGGAGGAGGAGATCGTGCTGTGCGTCTTCAACCTGTCCCGCGCGGCGCAGGCGGTGGAACTGGAGCTGGCGGAGCTGGCCGGGCGCGTGCCGGTGGAGATGCTGGGCGGCACGCCGTTCCCCCCCATCGGCGCGCTGCCCTATGTGCTGACCCTGCCGCCCTATGGCTTCCATTGGTTCCTGCTGGCCCCCCAGGGCGCCGCGCTGCCGCCCTGGCATGTCGCGCCGCCCGAGCCGCTGCCGGAACTCCGCACCCTGGTCGCCCGCGCCGGCGCGGCCTGGCTGACGCCCGATGCCGCCCATGTGCTGGAACGCGAAATCCTGCCCGCCTGGCTGAAGCGCCGCCGCTGGTTCGCCCAGAAGCAGCAGGCGCCGCGCAGCGCGAAGCTCGCCTATGCCGTCCCGCTGTCCGAGGCCGACGGCCTGCTGCTGGCGGAGGTCGAGACACCGGGCGAGGCGCGCTGGCTGCTGCCGCTCGCGCAGGTCGCGGAGGCGGAGGCCGCGAAGCCCGCCGGCCAGCTGGCCCTGGCGCGGCTCCGCCAGGGGGCGCGGATCGGGCTGCTGACCGATGCCTGCGCGACCGATGCCTTCCCCCGCGCCGTGCTCGCCGCGTTGCGGGCGGGGCGGCGGGTGATGACAGCGGCGGGCGAGATCCGCTTCCAGCCCAAACCAGGCCTCGCCGCGCTGCACCTGCCGGAGATGCCGGAGATCCGCCGGATCGGGGCCGAGCAATCCAACACCTCCCTCGTGATCGGGGATGCGGCGGTGCTGAAGCTGCTCCGCCGCATCCAGCCCGGCCTACACCCGGAGGCCGAGATGGCGCGGCACCTGACGGAAGCCGGCTATGCCGGCACGCCGGCGCTGCTGGGAGAGGTGGTGCGCTGCGCGCCGGATGGCACGCCGCATACGCTGATGCTGCTGCATGCCTATGCGCCCAACCAGGGCGATGCCTGGGCCTGGACTCTGGATTGGCTGGCGCGCACGGTGGATGAGGCCGCGCTGACCGAGGCCGAGCCGGACGCGCCGCTGGAAGGCTACATGCCGCTGGCGGAGGCGATGGGGCGGCGGCTCGCGCAGCTGCATCTGGTCCTCGGGCGGCCCTCCGCCGATCCGGCTTTGGCGCCGGAGGTCGCCGATGCCGCCATGGCCGGGCGCTGGGCGGGGGATGTGGCGGCGGAGGTTGCGCGCGCGCTGGATATCCTGGACCGGCCCGGCGCCGCGCTGTCGGCCGCCGAACGGGCGTTGGCACAGGGGCTGCTGGCGCGTCGGGCGGCGCTGCTGGACGCGATCCGCGCGGCGGCACCGGGCCTCGCGGGGCTGGCCGCCACGCGCATCCATGGCGATTTCCACCTGGGCCAGGTGCTGGTCGCGACCGGCGATGCGGTGATCCTGGATTTCGAGGGCGAGCCGGATCGCCCGCTGGCGGCGCGGCGGGCCAAGGCCAGCGCCTGGCGCGATGTGGCCGGGCTGATCCGCAGCCTCGACTACGCCGCCGCCATCGCGGCGGCGACGGAGGAGAGCGGCACGGCGACCGCCGCGCCCACCGGGCGGCGGGCGCAGCTGATCGCGCAATGGCGGCAGGCGGCGGGGCGGGCCGTGCTGCACGCCTATCGCGCCACCTGGCAGGCCGAGGCGGGCGCGCCGCCCGCTGAGGCCCTGGCGCTGGAGCTGTTCCAGCTGGAGAAGGCGGCTTACGAACTGGCCTATGAGGCGAATAACCGCCCGGCCTGGCTCGGCGTGCCGCTGCGCGGGCTGGCCGCCCTGGTGGAGAGGCTGCTGGGGCCGATGCAACCGAGGCCCGACGATTCACGTTGACGTGAATATCGTATACACTTAGACGTGACGTCATCCCGAGCTCCTTGCCCCAGCGGCGAGGCGGCCGGGCCGGCGTCGCGTTTCCCAGAATGGGGCCGGGCCGGGCCAGACACGAGCACCGAGGAGCCATGGCCGGCGGGGCCTGACCGCCGGATGCCCCGACGCGTGCCACGCCTGACCCGATCCGGAGCGGCGTCCCTGACCACCAAGAGGCCAGGGAGCCCCTCAGATGAATCTCAACATCCTCGTCCGCGGCCAGTCGAATGCGATCCTCGCGATGGAGAGCAATGGCTGGGCCGGGTCCGGCGCGCTGGTGCAGGAAGTCAATCGCCTGCTCGGCTTCGACGGCACCAATGACAGCGTGTCCCTGATCTATGAACGCTACGACGAGAGCCAGGCGACGGCCTTCGGCGGCACCGCCTTCATCGGCGACTGGGTGTCACAGGATGGCGGCGGCTGGCGCAACGGGCTGGAATCGTCGCTGCTGAACAAGGTCGAGGGCCTGCCCGCCAACCAGAAGGACGACCCGACCGCGACGCTTTGGTTCCACAGCGAATATGACAGCGCGAACGGGTCGCTGACGGCCGATGAATGGGTCTCCGCCGTGCGCTTCGATGCGGCGCAGGTGCGGGCGGCGCTGGGGCAGGGGGCGGATAGCACGCCTTATCTGTTCGTGTCGGCGATGCCCTATTGGGGCACGGATTCCGGCCATAACGCGATCCGCGAGGGGATGGAGCGGCTGGCCGCCGATGGCGGCTTCAACGCCGCGATCGCGGCGCGGACGCTCGATACCGATATCGACAACGACAATTACGACGGCAATGACGGCACGCGGGAATATGGCGGCTCGCACATGGATCCCGAGGACGGGATGCAGACGCTGCTGCGCTCCGCCCGGGCGATCGCGGAGTCCTTCGCCGACTATGCCCGCCCTGGCTCCCCGGTGGCCGAGGCCGGCGGCAACATCGCCGATGCGGGGCCGCAGGTGGTGCGTGCGGCGTTGGCCGGCGGCAACCAGGTGCTGGTCGATGTCGCGCATGACGGCGCGGCGGGTTTCGCGGCGTTGGATGGCGATGCGGCAGACGGCGTCGGCTGGTCCGTGCGCGGCAATGGCAGCGAGGTGTCGGGCACGGGTGTCGAGGTGGTGGATGCCGACACGCTGCTGGTGAGCTTCGATGGCGCCATCCCCGCGGATGGCGCGCTGCATTACGGCTGGGGCTATGGCCGGCTTGGCGGCGCCGACGGCACGGGAAGGGGCAATGCGGTCTATGATGACCAGGGCCTGCCGATCTGGGTGCAGGCGAGCGGGCTCAAGATCGGGACGAGCGTGACGCCGCTGGAGGATGGCGGCAGCGCCCCGCCACCGCCGCCGGTGCCCGAGCCGGAACCCGTCCCCGTGCCGACGCCAACCCCCACACCCACCCCGACTCCGACCCCGACCCCGACGCCGGAGCCCACGCCCGTCCCAACCCCCACGCCACCGCCGGCCGCCGGGCTCGACCTGACCGGCACCGCCGGGCGGGACAGGCTGGTGGGCTCGGACCTGGCCGACAGGCTCGATGGCGGCGCCGGGAACGATCGCCTCTCGGGCGGGGCGGGCGATGACGTCCTGCTCGGCGGGGATGGCCGTGACCAACTGCGCGGTGGCGCGGGCGACGACCAGCTTGAGGGCGGCGCCGGCCGCGACCGGCTCTATGGCGGCACAGGCGACGATTGGCTGAAGGGCGGCGATGGCCGCGACACACTGCTGGGCGACGCGGGCTCCGACGACCTTCAGGGCGGCGCGGGCAATGATGTGCTCCGCGGCGGGGCCGACCATGACGGGCTGACCGGCGGCGCGGGGCGCGACAGCTTCGTCTTCGCGCGCGGCGACGGGGCGGATTGGATCGTGGATTTCGAGGCGGGCGTTGAGACGCTGCGGCTCGAAGGCATTACCGCAGGAGAGGTCACCCAGACCTTGCGGAGCTACTGGGACTACGAAGGCCTGGAGCTGACCTTCGGCGATGGCGACCAGATCTACCTCCAGGGCGTCACGGCGCCGCTGGCGGATCGCGACCTCGTCTTCGGCTGACCGTGCCCCCCTCCCCTGCGGTTGCGGGGGAGGGGAACCGGACCCCTCGCCGTCAGGCACCCCTAGCCCGCGCCGCTGGGTCTGCTTAACTCGCTGTCATGAGCGCCACCTCCATCGCCTTCACGCTGAACGGACAGGCCCAGACCCTGCCCGCCGGCGCATCTCCCACCACCTCCCTGCTCGATTGGCTGCGCGCACAGGCCCAGGGCGGGGTTGGCCTGACCGGCACCAAGGAAGGCTGCGCCGAGGGCGATTGCGGCGCCTGCACGGTGGTGCTGGAAGGGGCCGATGGCAGCCGCACCCCGGTCAATGCCTGCCTGACATTGCTCGGCCAGTTGCATGGCCGCGCCATCCGTACGGTGGAAGGGCTGCGCGGCGCCGATGGCGCACCGCACCCGATCCAGGTCGCGATGGCCGAGAGCGACGGCACCCAATGCGGCTACTGCACGCCGGGCATCGTGATGACCGCCTGGGCGCATGCCCGCCAGGGTGGCGAGATCCATGAAGCGCTGGCCGGCAATCTCTGCCGCTGCACCGGCTATCGCCCGATCGTCGAGGTGTTCGAGAAGCTCGCGCCGGACGAGACGCCGCCGCCCGCGCTCCCCCCCATCGCCTCCGCACACTTCGAGGCGCCGGGGCAGGTCTTCCACCTGCCGGCGACGCTCGATGAATTGCTGGCGCTGCGCGCCGCGCATCCGGGGGCCTGGCTGCTGGCGGGCGGCACCGACCTGTCGCTGCGCGTCTCCGACCATCGCGAGATCCCGCCCGCCGTCATCTGCCTGCTGAACGTGCCCGATCTGCATGCGGTGGAGGTCTCCGCAGCCGGGCTCAGCATCGGCGCGGCGGTGCCCTATGGCGTGCTGCTCGACCTCTGCCGCGCCGAGGCCGGTTTCGCGCCTTTCGCCGCGTTGCTCGCACGGCTCGGTTCGCGGCAGATCCGCGGGCTCGGCACGCTGGGCGGCAATCTCGGCACCGCATCCCCCATCGGGGATTCGCTGCCGCCGCTGGTGGCGTTGGGCGCGGTGGTGCGGGTGGCCTCCGTGCGTGGCGGGCGGGGGATGCCGGTGGAGGCCTTCCTGACCGGCTACCGCCAGACGGCGCTGGCGCCGGATGAGGTGGTGGTGCGCGTCGCCATCCCGCGCCCGCCGGCCGATGCGATCTTCGTCTGCGACAAGGTCAGCAAGCGCCACGACCAGGACATCTCGACCGTCGGCGCCGCGCTGCTGCTGCGGATCGCGGATGGCGTGGTCGCGGAAGCGCGGCTTGCCTTCGGCGGCGTCGGCGCGACGGTGGTCCGCGCCGCGGGCGCCGAGGCCGCGCTGCTGGGCCGGCCCTTGGATGCCGCGAGCGTCGCTGCCGCCGCCGCCGCCCTGGCCGGCGACATTGCGCCGCTGTCGGATTGGCGCGGATCGGCCGCCTACCGGCTGGCGGTCGCTGAGGGGCTCCTGCACCGGCTGCATCTGCGCGCGACGCGCCCCGACCTGCCGCATGAGGTCCATGATGTCGCGGAGAGCGTGTGATGGACGGCACGAATTCCCTGCCCCGCAAGGGCGCCGGCGCCGCGCTGCGCCATGACAGCGCGCTGAAGCACACGACCGGGGAAGCTCGCTACGCCGACGACATCCCCGAAGCGCCCGGCACGCTGCATGCGGCGTTGGTGCTGTCCCCCATCGCGCATGGGCGGCTGACCGCGCTGCACACGGATGCCGCGCGCGCCATGCCGGGCGTGGTTGCGATCCTCGGCCCGCGCGATATTCCGGGCGAGAACGACGTCTCGCCAGCCGCGAAGGGCGAGCCGCTATTCGCCGATCCGCTGGTGGAATTCGCGGGCATGCCGCTGGCCCTCGTGGTCGCCACCACGCGCGACCAGGCGCTGCGCGCGGCGGCGGCGGTGAGGCCGGAGATCGCGCAGCTCGAGCCGGTGCTGAGCATCGAGCACGCGCTGGAACTCGGCCAGAATGTCGTTCCCCCCCAGGTGATCCGCCGTGGCGATGCCGCTGCCGCCATCGCCGCCGCGCCGCGCCGCGTCTCGGCCGAATTCCGCGCGGGCGGGCAGGAGCATTTCTACCTGGAAGGCCAGGTGGCGCTGGCGACGCCGGGCGAGGCGGGCGACATCACCGTCGTCTCCTCCACCCAGCACCCGTCGGAGGGGCAGCATATCGTCGCCCGCGTGCTGGGCTGCGCCTACAACGCCGTCACCGTCATCTGCCGCCGCATGGGCGGCGGCTTCGGCGGCAAGGAGAGCAACGCGAGCTGGATCGCCGCGGCGGCGGCGCTGGCCGCGCGCGCGACGGGCCGCCCCGTGAAGCTGCGCCTGGCGCGGCGCGCGGACATGATCGCGACCGGCAAGCGGCACCCCTTCCTGTATCGCTGGACCGCCGGCTTCGACGCCACCGGCCGCATCGCGGGGCTGGAGGCGCTGCTGGCCGCCGATGGGGGATGGAGCCTCGACATGTCGGGCGGCGTGGTGTTCCGCGCCGTGACCCATGCGGTGAATTGCTGCGACGTGCCGGCGCTGACGCTGACGGCGCAGGCGGTGAAGACCAACACCGTCTCCCACACCGCCTTCCGCGGCTTCGGCGGCCCGCAGGGCGCGCTGCTGATGGAGGATGTGATCCACCGCGTCGCCGCCGAATGCGGCCTGACGCCAGAGGAGGTGCGCGCGCGCAACTTCCTCGGCAATCACGGCAATTCGGACGAACTGCCCTATGGCCAGCGCGTGGAAGGCGACCTGATCGCGCGCTGCTGGGCGGAAGCGCGGGCCGATTCCGACTGGGACCGCCGCCGCGCGGAGATCGCGTCCTTCAACGCATCCCACCCCACGCTGCGGCGCGGCCTGGGTTCGATGGTGCTGGCCTTCGGCATCTCCTTCGGCATCCAGCACCTGAACCAGGCGGGCGCGCTGGTGCATGTCTATTCCGACGGCTCCATCCGTCTGAACCATGGCGGGACGGAGATGGGGCAGGGGCTGTTCGTGAAGATCGCCCAGGTCGTCACGGAGGTCTTCGGCGTCGATCTCGACCGCGTGGCGATCACCGCGACCTCCACCGCCGAGGTGCCGAACACCGCGCCCACCGCGGCCTCCACCGGCTCGGACCTCAATGGCTGGGCGGCCCACAACGCGGCGATGACGATCCGTGGCCGGATGGCGGAGGTCGCGGCGAAGCGCTTCGGCATCGCGCCGGAGGCGGTGGTCTTCGCCGACAACAAGGCCTGGGCCGAGCGCGCCGGGGCCAATCGCTGGCTCGATTTCGGCGAGTTGGCGAAGCTCTGCTTCCTGGAGCGCGTGAGCCTCTCGGCCACCGGCTTCTACAAGACGCCCGACATCCATTGGGACCGCGCGACCATGCGCGGGCATCCCTTTTTCTACTTCTCCTACGGCGCCGCCGTGGCGGAGGTGATCGTGGACACGCTGACCGGCGAGCATCGCTGCCTGCGCGCCGACCTGGTGCAGGATTGCGGCCGCAGCCTGAACCCGGCGGTGGATCGCGGCCAGATCGAAGGTGCCTTCGTCCAGGGCATGGGCTGGCTGACGTGTGAGGAATTGTGGTGGGACGCGCAGGGGCGGCTGCGGACCGTCGGGCCGTCCACCTACAAGATCCCCGGATCGCGCGACGTGCCGCCACGGATGAACCTCCGCCTGCTGGAAGGCGCGCCGGCGCGGGCGGACACCATCTTCCGTTCCAAGGCGGTGGGCGAGCCGCCGCTGCTGCTGGCGACCAGCGTGTGGAACGCGCTGAAGGACGCCATCGGCACGCCCGACATTGACCTGCCCGCCACGCCCGAACGCGTGCTGATGGCGCTGCGCCGAAAGCGCTGACGCGCCGCCGCCTTGTCCTTCGCGCGCCGCCCCCGCACTCTGCGGCCCTGGAATCAAGGAGTGTGGCGGATGCGGCTCGGGATGGTCGGGCTCGGCCGTATGGGCGGGAATCTGGTGCGGCGGCTCGGCAAGGCCGGGATCGGCGCCGTGGTGTGGGACCGGGACCCGGCCGCCGTCGCGGCGCTGGCCGCCGAAGGGGCAGAGGGCGCGGGTGATCTCGGCGATCTTGTCCGCCGGCTGGATGCGCCGCGCGCCGTCTGGGTGATGCTGCCGGCGGGCGAGGCGACGGAAGGCGCGATCGCAGAACTCGCATCGCTGCTCGCGCCCGGCGATGTCGTGATCGATGGCGGCAACGGCATGTGGAAGGACGCGATCCGCCGCGCCGCGATGCTGCGCGAGAAGGGGATCGACTTCCTCGATATCGGCACATCGGGCGGGGTCTGGGGCCTTGCGCGCGGCTATTGCCTGATGATCGGCGGCTCACCAGCGCCCGTGGCGCGGCTCGATCCGATCTTCGCTGCGCTGGCGCCGGGCGAAGATGCGGCGGGCCCGACCCCCGGCCGCGACCCTGGCGCCGATCCGCGCCCGCCGCAGGGCTATGTGCATTGCGGGCCGAATGGCGCGGGGCATTTCGTGAAGATGGTCCACAACGCCATCGAATACGGAATGATGCAGGCGATGGCGGAGGGCCTGGAACTGCTGCAGCAGGCGGACAGCGACCGCCTGCCGGCGGAACACCGCCTGCCGCTCAACATCCCCGATGTGACGGAGGCCTGGCGGCGCGGGTCCGTCGTCGCCTCCTGGCTGCTGGACCTGACGGCGCAGGCGCTGGCGGCGGATGGGGAATTGTCCGGCTATTCCGGCAAGGTCGGGGATTCGGGCGAGGGGCGCTGGGCCGTGCAGGCCGCGATTGAAAGCGCGGTGCCCGCGCCGGTGCTCTCCGCCGCGCTCTATGCCCGCTTCCGCTCGCGCCAATCGGGGCCCTTCGCGGATCGGGCGCTGAGCGCGATGCGGAATGCCTTCGGTGGGCATCTGGAGCCGAAATGAAGCCGCTATTGGTCGTGATGGGGGTCACCGGCGCGGGCAAGAGCACGGTGGGCGGGCTGATCGCCGAACGGCTCGGCCTCGGCTTCCGCGATGCCGATGAATTCCACCCGCCGGCGAACATCGCGAAGATGAGCGCCGGGCAGCCGCTGGAGGATGCGGATCGCTGGCCCTGGCTGGATGCGATCGGCGCCCATCTGGCGTCGCATCGCGGCCAGGGCTGCGTCGTCACCTGTTCGGCGCTGAAGCGTGCCTATCGCGACCGGCTGCGCGCCGCAGCGCCTGGGCTGCGCTTCATCCACCTGCATGGGGATCTGGCGCTGGTCGCGGCGCGACAGGCCGCGCGGCAGGGGCATTTCATGCCGGCCAGCCTGGTGGCCAGCCAATTCGCGACGCTGGAAGCGCCGCGCGACGAGCCGGATGTCCTGGCGCTCGACGTCGCGGCGGCACCGGCCGCGCTGGCCGATGCGGCGATCCGCGCGCTGGAGGGCGGCGGCTGAAACCCGCGCCCGGCTGGGGAGGGGGTAGCCCCCCCCGGCGCGGATCGCGTCAGAACCCGACCTTGTCGCCGCCCTTGAGGCTCAGGATCTCGCGGGCCTCGTCGGGCGTCGCGACTTCCAGCCCCAGGCCCTCGATGATCTGCCGCGCGATGCGGACCTGCTCCGCGTTGCTCTCCGCGAAGCGGCCAGGGCCGGCCCAGAGGCTGTCTTCCAGGCCGACGCGCACATTCCCGCCCATCGCGGCGGCCATCGCGGCGACGCGCATCTGCGAAGCCCCGGCGCCGAGCACGGACCAACGATAGGCATCGCCGAACAGGCGGTCGGCGGTGCGCTTCATGTGCAGCACATCCTCCGGATGGGTGCCGATGCCGCCCTGGATGCCGAAGACGGTCTGGATGAACAGCGGCGCCTTCACCAGCCCGCGGTCGAAGAAGTATTTCAGGTTGTAGAGATGCGCGGTGTCGTAGCACTCGAACTCGAATCGGGTGTCGTTCTCGGCGCAGGTGGTCAGGATATATTCGATATCGGCGAAGCTGTTGCGGAAGACGATGTCCTTGTTCGCCAGGTAGTCCCGTTCCCACTGGTGCTTCAGCTCCTTGAAGCGGTTCAGCATCCCGAACAGGCCGAAATTCATCGAGCCCATATTCAGGCTGGCCACTTCCGGGCGGAAGGTCGCGGCGGGCGAGACGCGCTGCTGGATCGTCATGGTCGGCGCGCCGCCGGTCGTCAGGTTCACCACGCAATCGCTGCGTTGCTTGATGACTTGCAGGAAGGGCGCGAAGGCCTCCGGCGTCTGGTCCGGGCGGCCATCCTTTGGATCGCGCGCATGGAGGTGGACGATGGCGGCCCCGGCCTCGGCCGCGCCGATCGCGGCATCGGCGATTTCCTGCGCCGAGACCGGCAGATGCGGCGACATGGACGGCGTGTGGATCGCGCCCGTCACGGCGCAGGTGATGATGACCTTGCGGCCGAGCTTTCCGGACATGCTTTCATCTCCCTCAGAACGCCCCGACCTTGGCCGGGCTGCGCGCCGACCGCAACCGGGTCGCGCGCCAGGACCGGCCTGGGCCGGTCCTGGGGGGATGGGATCAGGTCAGCGCGGCGCGCAGGCGCCCGAGCATGGCCAGGGCAGGATCGCCCAGCTCATCCTCCGGCCCCGCCACGCCTTCCACCGTATCGAGCGCGCGGCGGCGCTCGGCCTGGGTGGGCAGCAATGTGGCGAGGCTCGCCAGCGCCTCCTCCGGCCGCAATTCCACGATCAGCGTCTGTTCGCGGATCAGCGCCTGCCGTGCGGCGGCGGTCATGTCGGCGAAGGGCGACTCCTCGGTCAGCACGGCCTGGCTGCGCGCCAGCCGCGTGCGGCGCACGCCGCCGCGGGCGCGCGCGAGCAGGATCATCATGCGGATCACGGCTTCGGCATAACCGCCCACCGCGACATTCGACAGCGCGGCGCGCACTTCCGGCGCATCGGCCAGCTCATCGGCCGTGTCCGCGGCGGCTTCCTCCGGCGTGCCTGCCGCGACACCCATCGCGGCGAGACCGCCATAGACCATGTGGAAGGCGGCTTCGGTCCAGGCGTCGCGCAGGTCGCGATAGGCGTCGAGCGAGGCCTCCACCCGATCGGCCATCGCGCGTTCCGCCGCCAGGAAGGGGTTGCCAGCCGAAGCGGGCGCGCGGGCGTCCTTCACCCGCTCCGCCGCGGCGGCGAAGGGCAGCATGAAGGGGTTGAGATCGGAGACCAGCGTGCGGCGCAGCCGCATCGGATGCAACTGGCGCCGCATCTCCGCCGTCGCTTCCGTGGTCAATTGGCGGACCACGGGGCCGACAAGTACATCGTACATCGTCTGGTTCGCCGCGGAGATCTTCGCCACTTCGGGGAAGGCCTCGTTCGCCGCCTCGCCGGATACGGCGCGGATATCGGCGATGGTGCGCGCGACAAGTTCCACATGGTAGCCGGTATTGGCCCCGCTGCCTTCGGTGTCCGTGATCCGCATCTCATAGAGGCCCGGCGCCACCGCCTCGATCATGTCGAGGGTGTTGGCGATCTCGGTGTGCTCGCGGTTCGCGACCTTGCCGCTGACGAAGATGCCGAGATGGCCGATATCGTCATGCACCAGGTAGACGATGGTCTGGCCGAGCGAACGGATCTCCTTCTCGTCGCGATAGACGTCGGCGATCCAGCGCAGCGCCTGGCCAGGGGGCGTGATGTTGTCGCCGGCCGAGGCGAAGACGATGATCGGCGAGCGGATCGAGCGCATGTTGAAGGTGGTATGGGTCGATCCGGTGCTGCGTGCGGGGCCGGAGCTGATCTCGCCGCGCGCGAAGCGGTCGCCGATGAACAGGTTCTCGACGATCCAGCGGATCTCGTCGCGGTTCATCAGGAAGTAGCCGCCCCACCAGCGTTCGAATTCCAGGAAGCGCTCCGGTTCGCTGTCCGCCTTTTCGTAGAGCGACCAGTATTTCTTGAACCAGGTGTTGCCGGGCGACAGGCCCTCGAAGTTCAGCACCAGGTTGGCGCCGTCGAACTTGCCATTGCCGAGATCCGCCATCAGCGCCGCCGGCCAGGACCCGCCCGCAAGGCCACCGGTGTAGCGCATCGGGTTGCGGCCCTTCTCGCCGGCCCAGTAGGACAGCGGCGCGCCGTTCAGCACCAGCGGCCCCATCAGGTCGGGGTCGGAGGCGCCGAGCATCATCACCGCCCAGCCGCCCTGGCAATTGCCGATCACCACCGGCTTCGCCGCCTTCGGGTGCAGGTCGTGCACGGTGCGCAGGAAGGTGCGTTCCGCCGCGGTGATGTCGAGGATGGTCTGGCCGGGCTCAGGATCCTTGAAGAAGATGACAAAATAGACAGGATGGCCGCGCCGCAGCGCGACGCCGACCTGGCTGTCCGACTTGAAGCCGCCGATCCCGGCGCCGTGGCCCGCGCGGGGGTCGATGATGACGAAGGGGCGCATCTTCGCATCGGTGGCCTTGTAGCCGGCGGGCGGCACGATGCGGACCAGGGCGTAGTTGCAGGGGCGCGGCAGGGTGCGGCCATCGACCAGCATCTCCCACTCGAAGACCAGCACCGGGGGGCAGCCATCCTTCTCATGCTCGACGAAGGCGTTGCCGGCGCGGCGCATCGTGTCCCAGAACAGGATGGAGCGCTGGGTCGCATCGACCGCATACTCCATCGCATCCTGCATCAGCGTCAGCGGGCTGCGCCCGAAGAAGGGCAGCAGGGCGGGCGCGCTGGGGCGGCGGGGCACGAAGGCCTCCGCCTGGCGGGTCGCGACCTCGGCCAGGCTGCGGACCTGGTCCAGCGCGCGGCTCACGGTCTCGGCACCCCGCGTCATCAATTCGCGGCCGGGCAGGGGGGGGACGGCGTTCAAGGCGGATTCATCCCTTGGAATGGCAATGCTGCGCTGCACAATAGCGCGGCATGCCCGGTCTTGGCCATGACGTTTTGCCCATGAGGCAACCGGGGGGCGAAGGGGGCGGCCTTCAGGCCCCGGTATCGGCGAATTGCAGGGCGGCGAGCCTTGCGTAGAGCCCGCCCTGCCGCACCAGCGCGTCATGCGTGCCGGCGGCGACGATCCGGCCGGCCTCCATTACCAGGATGCGGTCGGCGCGGCGGACGGTGGCCAGCCGGTGCGCGACCACCAGCGTGGTCCGACCCTGCGCGAGGCGTTCCAGCGCCTGCTGCACCGCCTGTTCGGATTCCGCATCCAGCGCGCTGGTCGCCTCATCCAGCAGCAGCACCGGCGCGTCCTTCAGGATCGCGCGGGCGATGGCGATGCGCTGGCGCTGCCCGCCCGACAGCGTGACGCCGCGCGCGCCGAGCGGCGTGTCGTAGCCCTGGGGCAGGGCAGTGATGAAGCCATCCGCCGCCGCGGCTTGGGCCGCTCGGCGCACTTCCCCGTCCGTCGCCCCGGGCCGGCCGTAGCGGATATTCTCGGCGGCGGAGGCGCCGAAGATCAGCGGTTCCTGCGGCACCAGCCCGATCCGGGCGCGCAGCGCCGACGGGTCGAGCGTCGCGGCGTCGATCCCATCCACCAGCACGCGGCCGCGCTGCGGGTCGTAGAAGCGCAGCAGCAGCTGGAACAGCGTGGTCTTCCCCGCGCCGGAGGGGCCGACCACCGCCACCGTCTCCCCCGGCGCGACATCCAGGCTGACCTCGTCCAGCGCGGCGACACCAGGGCGGGTCGGATAGGCGAAGGTCACGCGGTCCAGCGCGATGCGGCCCTGCGGCGGGTTCGGCAGCAGCGCGGGCGTGGCGGGGGCGGCGACTTCGGGCCGGATCGCCAGCAATTCCAGCAGCCGGTCGGCGGCGGCGGCGGCGCGCTGGATCTCGCCCCACAACTCGCTGACGCTCGCGCCGGCGCTGGCTGCCAGCACGGCGTAGAAGACGAAGGCGGCAAGCTGCCCGCCGGACATGCGCCCTGCCACCACATCATGCCCGCCGACCCAGAGCGCGAAGGTGATGGCCCCGAAGCCGAGCAGGATCACCGCCAGGATCAGCGCGGCGCGGGACGCCACGCGACGCAGCGCGGCGGCAACCGAGAGCTCCGTCTCCGCCGCGAAGCGGGCGCGTTCGGTGGGCTCCTGGGTGAAGGCCTGCACGGTGCGCAGGCCGTTCAGCGTCTCCTCCGCCCGCGCGGCGAGGTCCGCGATGCGGTCCTGCGCGGTCCGGGACAGCTTCCTCTCCCGCCGCCCGAACAGCACCAGCGGCACCACCACCAGCGGCAGCACCAGCGCCACGATGCCCGCGAGCTTGAGGGAGGTCGCGGCCATCATCGCCAGCGCGCCCGCGCCCGTCACTGCGTTCCGCAACCCCATCGAGATCGCGGAGCCAACGAGGGATTGCAGCAGCGCCACATCCGCGGTCATGCGCGACAGGATGTCGCCGGTGCGCGCGGTATCGAGGAAGGACGGGCTGAGCCCCAGCACATGGTCGTAGACGCGCTTGCGGATATCCGCCGCGACCCGTTCCCCGAGCCAGGAGACCAGGAAGTATCGCGTGGAGGTGGCAATGGCGAGGCCCGCCACGATCGCCACCATAAGGCCCGCCGCCGCATCCAGCCCTGGCCCGCTGCCGGGGCCGAGCCCGGTGTCGATCAGCCGCGCGACCCCCTGGCCCAGCGCGAGGGTCAGCAGGGACGCGCACAGTAGCGCCGCGCCCGCGCCGATGGCGCGCGGCAGATAGGGACGGAGATGCGGGAGCAGCAGCCCGAGTGCCACCAGCGGCGCGCGGTTGGGGGAGGGGGCGGTCACGCCAGCCAAGGTGAGCCTGCCCGCCCCCTCTCGCAAGACAGCGCTACTTCAGGAAGTCCGGCTCCAGCAGGCGCGGCAGGAACAGCGCCACATCCGGCCACAGGATCAGAAGGGCGAGGACGCCGAGCATCGGCAGCAGCATGAGGCAGGTGTCCTTCAGCACATCCATCACCCGGACCCCCGCGACGGCGCAGGATATCAGCAGGCATAGCCCATAGGGCGGCGTGACCAGCCCGAAGGCGAGGCTGACGATGCCGACCATCGCGAAGTGGATCGGGTGCATCCCCGCCGCTTCCGCCACCGGCTGGAGGATGGTGCCGACGATGATGATGGCCGGGATCGCATCCAGGAAGCAGCCCACGACCAGGAAGACGCCGGCGATGAAGAAGCCGGTCAGGATCGGCCCCATCTCCCACGCCGAGACGCCGGAGAGCAGCGCTTCCGGGATCTTGTAGAAGGCGAGCAGCCAGCCGAAGGCGCTGGCCGTGCCGACGCAGAACAGCGTGATGGCGGCAAACCGCCCTGTCTCGCTGAAGGCGGTCCAGAGGCCCTTCAGCTTCATCTCCCGGTACACGATGACCGAGAGGATCATGGCGTAGAGCACCGCGATGCAGGCGGCTTCCGTCGCGGTGAACCAGCCGAAGATCTTGCCGCCGATGATGATGAAGGGGGTCATTAGCGCGGGCAGCGAGACGAACAGCGCCGAGCCGAACTCGCCCCAGGTCGCCTTGCCATAGGTCGGGTAGCCGCGCGCCTTCGCATAGGCATGCACGGTCGCCATCTGCACGAGGCCCAGCAGCAGGCCGGGGATCACGCCCGCCAGGAACAGCCCGCCGATCGAGACCGTCAGCACGCCGCCCCAGACGATCATCATGATCGAGGGCGGGATGATCGCCGCCAGCACCGCGGAGACGGCGGTGATCGCGACGGAGAAGGAGACGTCGTAGCCTTCCCGCCGCTGCGCCTCGATGAACATCTTGCCCTGGCTGGCGGCGTCGGCCGTGGAACTGCCGGAGATACCGGCGAAGAAGATCGACAGAACCACGTTGATCTGCGCAAGGCTGCCCGGCAGGTGGCCGACCATGGCGCGCGACAGGCGGATCAGGCGGTCGGTGATGCCGCCGATGGTCATCAGGTTCGCCGCCAGCAGGAAGAAGGGCACGGCGAGCAGGATGAAGCTGTTATAGGCGTTGAACGTCTCCTGCACGAGGATCATCGGCCAGAGCCGGTCCTCGATCAGCAGCGGTGGCAGGCAGGCGAGGCCGAGCGCGACCGCGACGGGTACGCGCAGCGCGAGCATCCCGAAGAAGCCGCCGAACAGCATCCAGGCGGCCGTGCCGGGGTCGATGACATTGCCGCCCATCACGGCTGCTCCCTTTCGCCGTGGATGAGCACCTGCACATCGTCCCACATCCGCTCGCCCTGGAAGATGATCCAGGTGAGGCCCGCGATGGGCCAGGCCATGTGGATGGTCCAGAGCGGCAATTCCGCCAGTTCGCTGATGCGGAACCAGGCGGTGTCGGTGAATTCCCACCCCCACCACAGGAAGACAACGGCCATCGCCAGCACGAACAAGCCGGCGAGGATGTCCATCGCCGCCTTGATGCGGCCGCGCAGGACGGGGAAGAGATCGACCGTGAAATGCGTGCCTTCCCGCACGCCGACCATCGACCCGATCATGATCATCCAGACCAGCAGGAAGCGCGAGAGTTCCTCGGTCCAGATGTAGCGCGGGATGATTTCTGTGAAGCGCGCGAAGATCTGCATGGCAACGGGCACGATGATGATCGCGACGGTCAGGACCAGCAGCAGGTCGAGCACCCGGCTGTAGAGGAAGCTCATGCGGCGCAGAAAGCCGCGCGCGCCGGGGTGCGGCATGCGATGGGTCCTTCGGTATCAGTCGGGAAGGGGCCGGGGGCGGCGGCGCGGGCCGCCGCCCCCGGCCTTGTGTCCTACGAGGTCAGCGACGCGATACGGCTGTGGATGCTTTCCGCGTCGATCTCCCGCGCATAGGCCGCCATCACCGGCTGCACGGCGGCGTTCATCTGCGCGCGTTCGGTGAAGGCCACGCGGCGCAGGCGGCCGGCCTGTTCCAGCGCGGTGATCTTCTGGCTGTCCTCGCCGCTCTCGGTCTGGCGGCCGAAGGCGGCGGCTTCCCGGCCGGCGCGGCGGATCGCTTCCTGCAGCTCGCGCGGCAGGCGGTTCAGCGTCTGCACCGAGAAGCAGAGCGGGCGGATGGTGATGGCGTGTTCCGTCATCAGCAGGTTCGGCCCGACTTCGTAGAAGCGCATCTGCTCGACGCCCGCGGCCTCGTTCTCGCCGGCCTCGATGACGTTGTTCTGGATGGCGTTGTAGACCTCGTTATAGGCGATGACCTGCGGGGCCATGCCGATCGCCTGGAAGGTGCGCGACCAGATCGGCGCGCCCTGCACGCGCACGCGAAGCCCGCGCAGCTGCGCCATGTTGGTGGCCGGGCGGTTCGAGAAGATGTTCCGCACGCCGCCGCCGGCATAGCCGATCAGCGCGACGCGGGCGCGGCGTTCCACCTCATCCGCCACGGGCTTGAACAGGTCGCGTTCGATCACCTGGTTCCAATGCGCGAGGTCGCGGAACAGGAAGGGCGCGTCGATGTAAGGCGCGGCGCGGCTGAAGGTGGACATGTGCGCGGGGCTGACGATGGCGAAATCCACCGCGCGGCCAGCCGACATGTACTCGAAGAACTGCTTCTCGAGGCCGAGCGAGCTGTTGTTGTGCATCACGAAGTTGATCGGCCGGCCGTAATACTGGCGCACCAGTTCCTGGAACCGCGTCATCGTGCGGTTGAAGACGTGGTCGTCGTTGAACTGGCTGGCGCCGTTCAGGGTGATCGGGGCCTGCGCGCGCACCACATTCGGTGCGGCGAGCAGACCGGCGGCGCCGATGGCGCCCAGCAATGCACGACGTTGCATGGACATTCTCCCTCAAGGTGCCGGATCTTGTCCCCGGCTTGCGGCGGGGAGCGTAAGCCGGTCCGGCCCCGCTTGGGAACTGTCCAGTTCCGCCTTCGGGCTCTCTCCGCTCATTGCAAATGCGTCAGGTGGGCCGCCGTTCCGTCTTGGCACCGTGCCGTGCGGGCGCTGCCTCAGCGCCAGATGGCGGGGCGGACGGCGGCGGCGTTCAGCACGCCATAGGCCGTGAGGCCCAGCGCGACGGCGGCGAATTGCGCCTCGATCCCGAGGGGCGCGGCGAGCAGCGCGCCGCCACCCACCGCGATGAGGAGCCGCGCCAGTGCGCCGGCCAGGGGCCAGGCCATGCGGCCCGCGCCTTGGCCCGCGAAATACATCGCCATGCCCAACCCGAAGGCGCCATAGGCCGGGCCGATCAGCCGCAGCGCCTGGGTCGCGATTGCCAAGACCTCGGCATCGTCGGTGAAGGCGCTGATGAAGGTTGCGGGAAAGATCGCCACCGCCGCGCCGCAGGCGCCCGCCAGCACAAAGGCCATCGCGCCGCCGGTCCAGGCGAGCCGCCGCGCTTCCGCCCAATCGCCCGCGCCCACCGCGCGACCGACCAGCGCCGTGAGCGCGGAGCCGATCCCGAATGCGACCGGGATCATCAGGAATTCGAGCCGCGCGGAAATGCCATAGGCCGCCACCGCCGCCGCCCCCTGCGCGGCCAGCTGTGCCGTCACCAGGATCGTCGTCAGATTCGCCAGCGCCGCGAGGCCGCAGGCGACGAGGCCGACCGAGAGGATGCGTGCGAACAGCGCCCCCTGGGGGCGCAGTCGCAGCCGCGGCGTGAAGCCTGCCCCGCCGCGCAGCACGACCACGCCCATCGCCACCGCCGCCGCCCAGAATACCGCGGCATAGGCGACCCCAAGCCCGGCGAGCCCCATGCCGAAGGGCTCCACCAGCGCCCAGGCCAAGGGCGGATAGGCACCCCAGGCCAGCGCCAGCACGCGTGCCGCCAGCGCATGCCGCCCGCAGCCCCGCAGCACGGAGGCCAGCGTGTTCGCCAGCCAGACCGGCAGCGCGCCGGCGCCGAACAACCAGATCGCGTAAGCTGCGGCGGCCTGCGCGGCATCCGGCCCCCCGATCCAGCCCAGCAGGGCCCGCGGCGCGAAGGCGAGCGGGATGGCGAAGCAGGCGGCGGCGGCGCTGGCGATCAGCACCGCATGCAGCACCAGCGCCGCGGCTTCATCCCGCCGCCCCGCGCCCAGCGCGCGCGCCACGGCGGATGCGACGCCGCCGCCCATCGCGCCGGCCGACATCATCTGCATCAGCAGAGCGAAGGGCAGCACCACCGCCCAGCCGGCCAGCGCCGCCGTGCCCTGCCGGGCGGCGAGCCAGGTCTCGAACAGCTGCGCCACGATCTGCAGCAGGGAGACCAGCGCCGTCGGCGCCGCCAGCGCCAGGATGGCGCGCAGCCGCCGCTTCATGCTCAGGCAACCCGGCCGGGCGCAGGGCTGAAGCGCGCCACACCCACCGCATGCACCGAGATGCCGCAAGCCGCCATGCCGAAGCCTCCGCACCTGGCCGGATGATGCGCCACGCAGCGCCGCCAGGCCAGGGTTTCCCGCGAAGGCTCGCGGCGCGGCGGAAGGTCAGACCCTGGGGCGGGCCCTCAGCTCGTCGCGGATCTCGGCCAGCAGGGCCTCGGTCGGGGTCGGGGGCTTCTCGCTGGCTTCCTCGCGGACCTTGAGCTTGGTCAGCACCTTCAGCAGCCAGAAGATGGCCATGGCCACGATCAGGAACTTGATGATCGCGTTGATGAAGACACCGACGCCCAGCACCGCCGCGCCGGCTTCGCGCGTGGCGTCCAGCGAGGCCCTGCGCTCGCCGCTCAGCACGATGAACAGGTTCGAGAAGTCGATGCCGCCGATCAGCAGGCCGATGATCGGGTTGATCAGGTCCTCGACCAGGGAGCCCACGATGGTCGTGAAGGCGGCACCGATGACGATGCCGACCGCCAGGTCGATCACATTGCCCCGCAGGATGAACTTCTTGAACTCGGCCAGCCAGGCCGGCTCCTTCAGCGGTATCGGCGATTCCATCGTGTTCTCCTCGGGTGTCCGGGACTGGCTGAATCCGTCCTCCTTGCGAAATTAATCTGTTTCGATATCGCCGCGCCAGGGGGGCGGCGCACGGTCGCCGCTTGCGGGATCGTCCCGGTCGTGCCCATTGTGCTTCTGTCGCAGACGCCGTTGGGGAGCGGTCCGAAGCGCGTGATCCGCTTGGTCATCGGGGCCCGTTGGTCCTCGTCATGGACGATGCGTTCCTGGCTGGCGTGCAGGCTTTCGGGCCTGCACTTCGGGATGGAGACGCTTTGCCTGCCGGGTGCCGAGGGCGCTGAGAAGCCCGCCAAGGCGTCCTCCACCGGCCTGATCCCGGTGCTGGAGCATGACGGCTTCCTGGTCACGGATCCCATCGCCATCGCCGAATACCTGTGGGAACTGGCGCCGGGCTGCGCCATCTGGCCCGCCGATCTTCGGGCGCGCACGGCGGCGCGCATGTCGGCGGCCGAGGTGCATGCCCATTTCGCCGAGCTGCGCGCGGCGCTGCCGATGAACCTCGTCAAGCGCTGGCCGATCCGCAACGGCATCCCGTCCCATGTGAAGCTGATCGGGCGTCCTGGCGTCGCCGCGCAATTGGCGCGGGTGCAGGACAGCTGGCGGCAGGTGCGGGCGGCCTGGGGCGGGGGCGGGCCCTACCTGTTCGGTGCCGAATTCTGCTTCGCGGATGCGATGTGGGCGCCGATGGCCAGCCGCTTCCGGACCTATTCGGTGGCGCTTCAGCCCGACGCGCAGGCCTATGCCGATGCCGTGCTGTCCCACCCCCTGGTCGCCGAATGGGTCGCGGCCGCGGAGGCAGAGGCGCGGGTGATCGGGTGGGAGGCCTGCGCCGCCTGGCCCTGACCGGAGGCCGGCCGCGATCCTTCAGTCAACGCCGGCGCGTTCATGCTCCGGCTTCGGCGCGGGCGGGCGGAGCGCATTGGCCGCTTCGGCCCGGGCGCCGAGCTTCTCCAGCATGAAGGCGCGCCAATAGGGCCGGGGCGCCACGACGATCCGGCCCGGCCCGGTGAAGACGCGCAGCGCCCTTTCGCCCGACAGCCAGGACCCGATCAGCGACCGCGCCGGGCGGCGCACGCGATAGGTCACCTCCGCGCTGCGGGCGATCACCACGCCCTTGCCTTCGGCGGCATAGGTCTCGCCCTTGGCGAGTTCCATCTCTCGCGTGGGGCCGCGGGCGGTCAGGACCACGCGGCCCTCGCCGGTCACGCGGGTGCAGAAATCGATGAAGCCATCCCCCGCCCAGAGCGCGTTCAGCATCCGCTCCCGGTACACGCTGACATGGATCTCGTCGTCTGAAGCCCAGTAGGCGCCGCGTTCGAGGATCCAGCTTTCGCCGCGCAGTTCCATGACGTGGAAGCCGCCGACCGAGGATTCCAGCACGACGTCGCCCGTGCCGGTCAGCAGGGGCCGCACCGCGCGTTCCTCCGACAGCGACGCGGTGACCATGGTGCCGACCGAGGGGATGCTCGCCTGCAGGACGATACGGCCGTGATAGGCCGCGAGCGCCCCGGCCTCGATCCGGACGCTGTCGTCATCGAGGCGGATGCGCACGAAGCGCACGCCCTCATCCTCGACGACGCTGAACTGCGCCATGCCAGCCTCTTCCCTGCCGGGGCGGCCGGGCGGACGGTCGTGTTGACCGCGTTGCCATGCCGCAATATTCCGAAGCCGTGCCCGCGCATCGCGGCGCCGTCAAGACAGGACCGCCCCGGTGCCGAACTGGCTGCTTGAGATACTGGATCCGCTGCCGCTGCCCACGGCCGCGATGTATTTCTCGCTGTTCTTCCTGGTGGTCGCCTGGACGGGCGTGATCTTCGTGCGGCCCTTCTTCCGGCTCTGGCTCCGCAGCCAGGCGCGGTTGAACGAGGTGGTGACCGCCGCCAGCGCCGGCTTCTACCTGTTCTATGGCCTGCTGCTCGGCCTGCTCTCTGTCGCCGCCTACAGCAATGCGCGCGACATCAGCGGCTTCGCGGGGCGGGAGGCGGCGGAACTCGTCTCCATCTACCGCTCCACCACCTCCTACCCCGAAGCGGTGCGGGAGGAGGTGCGGCACCTGCTGCGCGACTACACGGTCTATGTCGTGGATCGCGAATGGCCTTCCTACCAGGAAGGCCGCGTGCCGCTCGGCGGCTACAACCGCCTGCAGGCGATCCGGGAAACGCTGCTGGCCTTCGAGCCGCAGACGCGGACGCAGGAAATCACGCACACCTCCGTGCTGAAATCCTTCAACGACATGGTCACGCTGCGACAGCAGCGGCTGGCGGGGGTGGATGCCTCGATCCCGGGGGCGCTTTGGTACACGGTCGCGATCGGCGGGTTGATCACCGTGGTGTTCCTGCTGCTGCTGGACATGCGGCTTGGGCTGCACCTGTTCACCACCGGGATGATCACGACCTTCCTGGGGCTGATGGTGTTCATCATCTACGCGCAGGACCGGCCGCTGCGGAACGAGATCGGCGCCTCCGCGGCCCCCTTCGCCGCGGCCTATGAGATGGTGATGCGGTGGGACGACACGCCATGAGGCGCCTTGCGTGCGCGCTGCTGGGCGCCCTGGCGCTGGCCATCGTCGTGCCCGCCCAGGCCCAGGCCCAGGCCCAGGGGCAGGGGCGGGCGGCGCAGACGGTCGTCACCATCGGCACCGGCCCGCTGCGCGGCATCTATTATCCCGTCGCGCGCGCCATCTGCCGCGTGGTGAATCGCGAATTGCGCGCCGAGCGCATCCGCTGTTCGCCGGAGACCACCTTCGGCTCGGTCTACAATGTGGAGATGCTCCAGGCGGGGGAGCTGGATTTCGCGCTGGTGCAGGCGGATGTGCAGCATCAGGCGCTGGCCGGGCTCGGTCGCTGGGCCGGGCAGCCCGCCCCGG
Source organism: Roseomonas mucosa (assembly GCA_945878375.1). Classification (GTDB taxonomy): domain Bacteria; phylum Pseudomonadota; class Alphaproteobacteria; order Acetobacterales; family Acetobacteraceae; genus Falsiroseomonas; species Falsiroseomonas mucosa_A. The sequence continues at coordinate 194,963 of CAMDWG010000002.1, forward strand.
GCCTGCGCGCGGTCTTCGGTGTCTTCGAGGAAGGCTTCGTCATCGTCGCCAGCCCCGCCGCCGGCATTGCGCGGGTCGAGGATCTGCGCGGGCTGCGGGTGGCAACCGGCGTGCCGGGGTCCGGCACCCGCGCCACCTGGGATGCGCTGGCGGCCCAGCTCGGCTGGCAGGGCCCCGACCGTGTCCGCGCCCCCGGAAGCTCGAACATCGCAGAGGGGCTCTGCGCTGGCTCGATCGACGCCGCTGTCGCGGTGGCCTTCCACCCGACGCCCGCGGTGCGCGACCAGCTGGCCGCCTGCGCGACGCGGCTGGTGCCGGTGACGGGCCCAGCGCTGGACCGGCTGCTGGCCGAACAGCCCTATTTCCGCCGAGTGACGGTCGGGGCCGGGGCCTATGGCACGCCGGCGGCGGTCGAGACCTTCGGCGTGGCGTCCGACTTCATCGCAGGGCCGCGCGCCGATCCGCGCATCGTCGCCGCGATCGCCCGCGTCGTCGCCGCCAATGTGGAGGAGCTGTCGGCGCTGCTGCCGGCGCTGGCGCAACTCGGGCAGCGTGGCCTGCCAGGGCCGGGGCTGACCGCGCCGCTGCACCCGGCGGCGGCGGCGGTCTATCGCGAACTCGGTACGCTGCGCTGAGCTATGTCTCGACGAGGTCCACCGAGACCTCCAGCACCTGCTTGCCACCGCCGAGCAGGATGCCCTTCACCGGGCTGATATCGGCATAGTCCCGCCCCCAGCTCAGCAGCACATGCTCGTCCCGCACCACGAGGTCGTTGGTCGGGTCGAGGTCCACCCAGCCCAGATCGGGGCCCATCCAGGCGCCGACCCAGGCATGGCTCTGGTCGGCGCCCTGGCGGCGCGCCTGGCCGGGGGCTGGGCGGGTGCGGACATAGCCGGAGCAGTAGCGCGCCGGCAGGCCGATGGCGCGAAGCCCCGCGATCATCAGATGCGCGAAATCCTGGCAGACCCCCGCGCGCAGCGACAACACCTGGCTCACGGGCGTGGAGATGGTGGTGACGCCCGGCTTGAAGGCGAAGTCCCGCCGGATGCGTCCCGTCAGCTCCAGCAGGCCTTCCAGCACGGGCCGCCCCGGCGGGAAGCTCCGCGCCGCATAGGCCCCGGCGCCGGCATCGGCGGGGGCCAGCGGGCTTGGCAGGGCGAATTCGGCCGCGCCGGCGCCTTCGGGGCGCAAGGTCGCGTCGCGCACCGCTTCCCAGGCCGGTGTTACGGCGGCGGGCGGGGGCGCTGGGAAGCCGACCTCCACCTCCGCCTCCAGCACCACTTCCAGCCGGTCATGCGGCGCCTCGATCGACAGCCAGGTCACGCCATTGCCGTGGTGGTCGGTGCCCTCGGTGCGATGGCCTGGCGCTGGGTTGATGTCGAGCCGCGTCGAATGGACCGCCTGCCCGGGCACGGGGCGCGGCGTCAGGTGCAGCAGGTGGTTCGCGATATCGACCGGCTGGGCGTAGCGATAGAGCGTCACGTGGCGCAGCGCGTAGCGGATGGTGCGCGGGGCGGTAGGTTGCTGCACTAGGTCGCGGGCTCCGCCTCGTCCTCGCCCAGCACGCGGGCGCGGATGTGGGACACATAGCGCCGCGCGACGGCGTCCGACAGCGCGCCCAGCTCATCTTCCAGCGCGAAGAGCGCATCCGGCAGCGCCGCCGCCGCTGCGCCGCGATCCGGGGACAGCAGCACCTCATCCACCAGCGCCTGCGGGCGGCGCGCGAGGATGGCGGCGGTCGCGGCGAGGCTGTCCCCGGCCTCCCCGATCTCGGCCAGCCGTTCCGCCACGGCCGCGACCTGGAAGCCCAGCGCGCGCGGGTTCGACGGATCGGCGAGCACGAGGTCCAGCACCGGCGCCGGCTGCACCGTGCCGAGGTAGCGCGCGCGATAGGTCAGCGTGGAATCGCAGATCTCGAGCGCGAGGCGCAGCCCCGCCTCGATCCGGCCCGGCGGCTCGCTCAGCGCCTGTCCGACATTCCGTGCGGTGGCCTGCGCGCGTTCGATCCGGCGGCCGAGGTCGAGGAACATCCACGCCCCGCCGCGCACCATGTTCTCGGCCGCGAGGCCCGAGAGGTTGGTGCAGGCGCGGATGATCGCGGTCGCGGCCTCCGCCAGCGCATCGAGGCCGACGGAAGCGGCGGCGAGCTTCGCGCGCCCTTCCTGGCTGAGCTGCGCCAGCGCCGCCCACATGTCATGCGTCAGCCGGTCGCGCACCGCCGCCTGCGGGCGTTCCACCGCTTCCACCAGCGCCAGCAGCGCGCCGCCGGGGGCGGCGGCGGCGGCGATGGCGCGGGGCAGCAGCCCGCCATCGGGGGAACTCGCGGCCGCTTGCGCGTCCAGCAGCCCGGCGGCGTGCAGGCAGCGGGCCAGCGCGCGCATCTCGGCCACTTCGCGCGGCAGCGCCGCCCCGCGCAGCAGCCGCATCAGCAGCGCCCGCGTCAGCCGCGCCGCGGCTTCCAGCCGTTCCAGGTAGCGGCCGAGCCAATACAGCTCATCGGCCACGCGGCTCGGCAATTCGCCGGAGGATCGGCGGATGGCGAGGCTGGCCGCGCGCGGCGGGGGCGGGCCGAGGATGTCGGTGCTGTCCTCCGCCAGGACCCAGACATCCTTGGCCGAGCCGCGCCGCGTCGGCGGGGTGGCGATGCCCTGTTCCGCCGTCTCGCCCAGCACATGCGCGAGCCCGCCCGGCATCGTATGCCAGACGCCATCGGCATCCCGCGCCAGAAAGACGCGCAGCACGACCGGTGCGGGCGCCAGCTGTTCCCCCACCAGGCAGGGGGCGGCGGAAGGGGGCAGGGGGCGCGTGGCGGCCAGCCGCCAGCTCTTACGCCCTGCACCGCCGCCGAAGGCCTCCAGCGGGCCGAGCGGCAGCGGCGCGCCGGGGTCGAAGGCCGAACGCAGGCGCCAGCCATCGGGCGCCGCGCGCACGCGGTCCAGCGCTTGCGGATCGCCGAGCCAGAGCGTCTCGACCTGCGGCATCACAAGGTCCTCGCCCAGCAGGTGCCGCGACGCGGCGGCCAGGTAGCCCGACAGGCCCGGCGCCTCGGCGGCCATGGAGCCGGGGGCGTTCACCATCCGCACCGCGCCGTCCCGCAGGCTGCCCATCAGCCCGGGCACGCCGCCGCCATACTGGTCGAACTCCAGCGGGTCGCAGGCCTCGCCCTTGATCCGGCGGAGGATGACATCGACCCGGCGCAGGCCGCGCAGGGTCTTCAGGAACACCTCGCCCCCACGCACCGTCAGGTCGCCGGGCTCCACCAGTTCCAGGCCAAGCTCGCGCGACAGGAACAGGTGCTCCAGCCAGGTCTCGGCGCGGGCGCCGGGGGTCAGCAAGGCGATGCGGGGATTGTCCGCGCCGTCCGGCGCCAACGCCTGCAGCGCGCCGATCCAGCGGTCGAAGAAGGGGCGCAGCGGGCGGACCTGCATGGCGCGGAAGGCCTCTGGCAGGATGCGGCCGAGCAGCGCGCGGTTCTCGGCGGCGAAGCCCACGCCATTGGCGCCGCCGCAGCGATCCGCCAGCACGCGCCAGCGCCCATCCGGGCCGCGCAGCAGGTCGGCGCCATAGAAGGTCAGGCGCTGGAACTCGGCGCGGACCGAGGCGCGGCAGGCGCGCAGGAAATGCGGATTGCCGAGCACCAGCTGCGCCGGGATCACGCCCGCCTGCAGCAGCGCCTGGGGCCCGTAGATGTCGGCGAGCAGCGCCGAGAACAGGCGCGCGCGCTGCGCGAGGCCCGTCTCCAATTCGGCGAATTCGCTGGCGGTCAGGATCAGCGGCACCGGGTCGCAGCGCCAGGGCCGCCGCGCGCGGGCGGCCTGGCCGGCGGCCGAGGCTTCCAGCACCGTCGCGACGCTTTCTTCCTCGAAGGCGCGGTCGAGGCGCCGGGCGCGCTCGGCCAGTTGCGGATAGCCGAGCGAGGAGAAGGCGACGAGCAGCCTGCGCCAGGACGGCCGGACGCGGCCCTGGCCGTCCACCATCTCATCGATCTGCGGCGGGGCCTGCTCCGCCGGTGCCATGCCGGTCAGGATCCGCGCCCCGGATCGAGGCGCGCGGCGCGGCGCAGGTCGAGCGTGCGCGGGGTCTGGCGGGAGGGGATGGCGAGCGGTTCGGGCATCGGCCCCGGCGTATGGCCGAAGGCGAAGAAGCGCGCCATCCGGCGGGCTTCGGCTTCGTTCGCATTGACCGGGAAGGTCGCGTAGTTGCGCCCGCCCGGATGGGCGACGTGATGCGTGGCGCCGCCGAGGCTCCGGCCCGACCAGCTATCCCAGATGTCGAAGACCAGCGGTGCCTGGGCGCGGATGGTGGGATGCAGCGCGGAGGGCGGGTCCCAGGCCTTGAATCGCACGCCCGCGACATACTCGCCCGCCCGCCCGGTGGGCGCGAGCGGCACGGCCGCGCCGTTGCAGGCAAGCGTAAAGCGTTCCGGGATCCAGCCCGTCACCTTCGCCTGCACGCGTTCGACGCTGCTGTCCACATAGCGCGCGGTGCCGCCCGCCGTCGCTTCCTCTCCCAGCACGTGCCAGGGCTCCAACGCGCAGCGCAGGTCCAGTTCCATGTCGCGCACCACCGTGGCGCCGATGCGCGGGAAGCGGAATTCCAGATGCGGCGCGAACCAGGACGGGTCGAAGCCGAAGCCGAGGCCGCGCAGGTCTTCCAGCACATCGGCGAAATCCTGCGCGACATGGTGCGGCAGCATGAAGTCATCCTGCAGCCGTGTGCCCCAATGGATCAGCTTGCGGTCATAGGGACGTTCCCAGAAGCCCGCGACCAGGGCGCGCAGCAGCAATTGCTGCACCAGTGACATCCTTGCATGGGGCGGCATCTCGAAGCCGCGCACCTCCACCAGCCCGCGCCGGCCGCCGGGGCCGGAGGGGTCGTAGAGCTTGTCGATGCAGAATTCCGTGCGGTGGGTGTTGCCCGTCATGTCCACCAGCAGGTTGCGGAAGATGCGGTCCACAAGCCAGGGCGGCGTGTCCGCCCCCGGCGGCGGGACCTGGGCGAAGGCGGTCTCCAGCTCATAGACCGCATCGGTGCGGGCTTCGTCCACGCGGGGGTGCTGGCTGGTCGGGCCGATGAACTGGCCGCTGAACAGATACGAAAGGGAAGGGTGGTTGTGCCAGAAGCCGACCAGCGATTTTAGCAGGTCGGGGCGGCGCAGGAAGGGGCTGTCGCCAGGCTCCGCCGCGCCCATCACCATGTGGTTGCCGCCGCCGGTGCCGACATGCTTGCCGTCGAGCGCGAATTTCTCCGCCGCCAGCCCGACCTGCCGCGCTTCCTCGTACAGCGTGGTGGTGCGCGCCGACAGCTCGTCCCAGGTCGTTGCCGGGTGGATGTTCACCTCGATCACGCCGGGATCCGGCGTGACGGAGAAATGCAGGATGCGCGGGTCGTTGGGCGGCAGGTAGCCTTCCAGCACAACCTTGCGCCCGGCCTCCCGCGCCGTCGCCTCGATCGCCGCGAGCAGGTCGAGCCAATCCTCCGCCGCTGCGAGCGGCGGCAGGAAGATGTGCAGCATCCCGCCGCGCGGCTCGACGCAGAGCGCGGTGCGGACCACGCCGGGTTCTTCCCGCCCCGGCTGGGGTACCGGCATCTCCACGATCCGCGCGCGGCCTTCGGGCAGGCCAGTGCGCGGGGGCAGGGGCGCACGGCGCGCGAAGGGGTCGCGGTCTGGCTCGGCCTCGATCGCGGCGTCGCTGGCCCAGGGCAGGCTGTCGAGCGGCAGGCGGAAACCCAGCGGGCTGTCGCCGGGGATCAGCAGCATCGCCCCGTCGCGGAAGGCCCATCTGCCGCTTTCCCAGATCCGCGCCGCGCCGACACCCACCCGCCGCAGCGGGATGACGGAGCCAACCTCCTCCGCCAGCCCTTGTCCGAAGATGCGGGCGAGCCGCGCGCGTTCCAGCGGGTCGCGCAGCTTCGACGCCTCGGCCAGCACATTGGCGGGCAGCATCTTCTCTCGCCACAGATAGTAATGCGCGTCCTCATGCGCCGGGATGCGGAGCCGCGGATCGAGGCCGAGCTTGCCGGCCAGCAGCGTCGCGAATTCGGCGGCATCCCGCGGCGTGGCCGTGTCGCGGTCGTCGTCGGACGCGAGCAGCGCCGGGTCGGTCCAGACCGGCTGCCCATCCGCCCGCCAATGGCAATGGAGCGCCCAGCGCGGCAATTGCTCGCCCGGATACCACTTGCCCTGCGCGGTGGTCAGCGCCGCGCCCGGCGCCCAGAGCGGCTGCAGCCGGCGCAGCAGCCGCCCGGCATAGGCCCGCTTGGTGGGGCCGAGCGCGTCGATGTTCCACTCCGCCGCGTCGCGGTCGGTCTCGGCGACGAAGGTCGGCTCACCGCCGAGCGTCAGGCGCAGCTGTCCGGCGTCCAGCGCGGCATCCACCTTGGCCCCCATCGCCTGCACCGCATGCCATTGCGCGTCGGTGTAGGGCTTGGTCACGCGCGGCGCCTCCGCCACGCGGCGGACCTCCATCTGGAAGCCGAATTCGGTCTCGCATTCATCGACGCCGCCCGTGATCGGCGCGGCAGAAGCGGGTTCGGGCGTCGCGGCCAGCGGGATATGGCCTTCGCCGGCCAGCAGGCCGGAGGTGGGGTCGAGCCCGATCCAGCCGGCGCCGTGCACATAGACCTCGGCCCAGGCATGGAGGTCCGTGAAATCCTCGGCCGGGCCGGCCGGGCCTTCGACCGGCTTCACATCCGGCACCAGCTGGATCAGGTAGCCGGAGACGAAGCGCGCCGCGAAGCCGAGATGGCGCAGGATGTTCACCAGCAGCCAGCCGCTGTCGCGGCAGGACCCCTTGCGGTTCTCCAGCACCTGTTCCGGCGTCCAGACGCCGGGCTCCATCCGGACGATGTAGCCGATCTCGGCCGCGAGGCGCTGGTTGAGGTCCACCAGGAAGTTCACCGTATTCGGTGCCTCGCGGGGGATGTCGTGCAGGTAGCGCGCCAGCAGCGGGCCGGGGGGCGTCAGGCGGCGGAAGGGCGCGAGTTCCTCGGCCAGGACGGGGTCATAGGCGAAAGGGAAGGCCTCGGCCGCCGGTTCCACGAAGAAGTCGAAGGGGTTGATGGTCGCCATGTCGGCGACGAGATCGACCGTCACCTCGAAGTGCTGGACCCGTTCGGGGAAGACCACGCGAGCGCAGAAATTGCCCTGCGGGTCCTGCACCCAGTTCAGGAAATGCGGCTTCGGCGAGATGTTGAGGGAATAGGACAGGATCGGCGTGCGGCAATGCGGCGCCGGGCGCAGCCGGATGGTCTGCGGCGATAGCCCGACCAGGCGGTCGTAACTATAGCGCGTGCGATGCGTCAGCGCGGCATGGATGCTCATGGGCGGGGGATGCTCATGGGGGTGGGGAGGCCCTGGGACAGCGATCCGCTATCCCATCGGACCGGTGCGCGCCGCAAGGGCGGCGTGCAGGGGGACGCGGCTCCGCGCCGGGGCGTGCCTGGACAGCACCCCGCCGCGGGGGGCACCTTGCGCCCACAAGGCCGATGACGGGGGAATATCCATGGCGGAGAAGTTTGCGCTGGTGACGGGCGCCGGGTCCGGGGTCGGGCGCGCGACGGCGCAGGCGCTGGCGGCGGCGGGCTGGGCGGTGGCGCTGATCGGCCGCCGCAAGGACGCGCTGGAGGAAACGGCCGCAATGTGCGGCAGCGCCCGCACCCTGGTGCTGCCCTGCGATGTCAGCGACCCGGCGGCGGTGGAGGCCGCCTTCGCGACGCTGAAATCCGAATTCGGCCGGCTGGACCTGCTGTTCAACAATGCCGGCACCAATGTGCCCGGCACGCCCTTCGAGGAATTGACCGCCGCGCAATGGCTGGGCGTGGTGGCGGTGAATTTGAACGGGATGTTCCTCTGCGGCCATGCGGCCTTCCGGATGATGAAGGATCAGTCGCCGCAGGGCGGGCGCATCATCAACAACGGCTCGATCAGCGCCCATGCGCCCCGGCCGGGCAGCGCGCCCTATACCGCGACGAAGCATGCGGTGACGGGGCTGACCAAGTCCATGAACCTCGACGGACGGCGCTTCGACATCGCCGTCGGGCAGATCGATATCGGCAACGCCGAGACGCCGATGACCGCCCGCATGGCCAAGGGCGTGCCCCAGGCCGACTGGACCATCAAGGCGGAGCCGCGGATGGATGTCGCCCATGTGGGCCAGGCGGTGGCGCAGATGGCGGCCTGGCCGCTCGAGACCAATGTGCTCACCATGACCATCATGGCCACCAAGATGCCCTATGTCGGGCGCGGGTGAGCCAGGGGATCGGGAGACGAAGATGAACAAACTCGACCTTGCGGGCCGCGTTGCCATCGTCACCGGTGGCGCGCGCGGCATCGGGCTTGCGGTGGCGCGGCGGATGGTCGCCTCCGGCGCCTCGGTCTCGATCTGGGACATGGACCCGGCGAAGGCCGAGGAAAGCCGCGCGGCGCTGGCCGCCGATGGCACGGTCACCGCGCAGGTTCTGGACCTGTCGGATGAGCTGGCGGTGGCGGAAGCCACCGCGAAGACGCTCGCTTCCCATGGCCGGATCGACATCCTGGTGAACAATGCCGGCATCACCGGCGGCAATGCGCCGAGCTGGGAGATCCCGGTCGCGCAATGGCGGCGGGTGATGGAGGTGAACCTCAACGCGCCCTTCATCGTCGCCTCCGCCGTCGTGCCGCACATGATCGCGAATGGCTGGGGGCGGGTGGTCAACATCGCCTCCGTCGCCGGCAAGGAAGGCAACCCGAACGCGGCGCATTACAGCGCCTCCAAGGCAGGCTTGATCGGCTACACCAAGAGCTTGGCGAAGGAAGTGGCGCAGAAGGGCGTACTGGTGAACTGCGTCACCCCGGCCGCCGCCAAGACCGATATCTTCGCCCAGATGACGGAAGCCCATATCGCCTTCATGCTGTCGAAGATCCCGATGGGCCGCTTCGTGGAGGTGGAGGAGATCGCGTCGCTGGTCTGCTGGCTGTCCAGCGCGGATTGCTCCTTCTCGACCGGCGCGGTGTTCGACATCTCGGGCGGCCGCGCGACGTATTGAGCGTATCCCCCGCGGCCTGCGTTGCGACAGGCTGCGGGGAGAACGGCAGACAGAAGGAGGCCCGCATGCGTCGCATCCTGCCCATCCTGGTCCTGCTGGCCCCGCTGCCCGCCGGGGCGCAGGACGCGGCGGAGGGGCGGCGGCTGGCGGAGCAATGGTGCGCCCATTGCCACCGCGTCGCGCCCGGCGGCCCGGGCCTGGCGAGCGATGCGGTGCCGGATTTCGCCACCATCGCCCAACGCCCCGGCCGGAATGCCGAGGCCATCGCGACCTTCCTCCGCACGCCCCATGCCGGCATGCCCGACCATGGGCTGACGCTGCGCCAGTCGCGCGACCTGGCGGCGCATGTGGTCGCGCAGGCCGCGCGATAAGGGGCCTGCAAGGCGCGCGGTGATCCTCGTCGTTCAAGTCGCGCGGCGGCTGGAGGCGGGGGCCAACCCCCGGTGGGTGGTGGAAGGCGAAGGCGCCGCTGCGGGCCCGGATGGCACATGGCCCTTCGCATTCGCGATGCACCCCGCCCCGGCCTTGCGCTGCCGCGCGGTGCCGGCCTGGCTCGAGGAAGGGTGAGCCGCCGGGCACGGCCCGAGGCTTGGACTCGCTTCAATTCCGGGCGCATATCGGGCAGACATGCCCGGCACGGGGCCTCGCCTTCCGTGCGGGGAAGGACGTCCGGCCACCATCACCGCCCCGAGGGGATTCGAACGCCGCATGGACACCTCGCCCGCCATCGCACCGCAGAGCGCCACCGCGCTGCGCGAGACCATCCTGCGGAAGCTGACCTATGACCTGGGCAAGAGCCGCCTGGGCGCGCGGGACCGCGACTGGTTCATGGCGACCGCGCTGGCGGTGCGCGACAGCGTGGTGGATCGCTGGATTGACCCGGCGCGCGGCGGCTACGAGGTGGGGACGAAGCAGGTCTATTACCTGAGCCTGGAATTCCTCGTCGGACGGCTGCTGCGCGACAACGTGTCCAATCTTGGCCTCGGCGACACGCTGCGCGACGCGCTGGTGCCGCTCGGCGTCGATGCCGAGAGGATGCGGGCGAGCGAGCCGGATGCGGCGCTGGGCAATGGCGGGCTTGGGCGCCTCGCGGCCTGCTTCATGGAGAGCATGGCAAGCCTCGCCATCCCCGCCTTCGGCTACGGCATCCGCTACGACCACGGCCTGTTCCGCCAGATCATCCGCGATGGCTGGCAGCGCGAATACCCCGAGGATTGGCTGGCCAACGGCAACCCGTGGGAATTCGCGCGGCCCGAGATCGCGCATGACATCGGCTTCGGCGGCACGGTGGAAGCCGTCGCCGTAAGCGAGGCACGGGTGCGCCATGTCTGGAAGCCGGCCGAGACGGTGCAGGCCGTCGCCTATGACACGCCGATCGTCGGCTGGCGCGGTCGGCATGTGAACACGCTGCGGCTGTGGTCCGCGCGCGCGTCCGACCCCTTGCGGCTCGATGCCTTCAACCGCGGCGACCATGCCGGCGCGCTGGCCGCCCAGGTGCGGGCGGAGAGCATCTCGAAGCTGCTCTACCCGTCGGACGAGACGCCGGCAGGGCAGGAGCTGCGCCTGCGGCAGGAATATTTCTTCACCTCCGCGGCGCTGCAGGATCTGGTGCGGCGGCATCTGCGGGTATTCGACGATCTCCGCAGCCTGCCGGACCATGCTGCGGTGCAGATGAACGACACGCATCCGGCGATCGCGGTGGCGGAGCTGATGCGGATCCTGGTCGATCTGCACGACATCCCCTGGGAGGAGGCCTGGGCGATCACGCGCGGCACCATCGCCTACACCAACCACACCCTGCTGCCGGAAGCGCTGGAAAGCTGGCCGGTCCCGCTGATGGAGCGCCTTCTGCCGCGCCACATGCAGCTGATCTACCTGATCAACGCCCTGCATCTGGACGAGGTGCGCGGCCGCTTCCCTGGCGACGATGCGCTGCTCGCCTCCGTCTCATTGATCGAGGAGGGGCATGGGCGGCGCGTGCGCATGGGGCACCTGGCCTTCGTCGGCAGCCACAAGGTGAACGGCGTCTCCGCTCTGCATTCCGACCTGCTGAAGAAGACGGTCTTCGCCGATTTCCAGCGCATCGCGCCGGACCGCATCACCAACAAGACCAACGGCATCACCTTCCGCCGCTGGCTGCACCAGGCCAATCCGGGCCTCACCGCGCTGCTGGTCGATGCCGTCGGGCCGGCGGTTCTGGATGACGAAGCCGCGCTGGAGGCGCTGAGGCCGCTGGCCGAGGACGCCGCCTTCCGCGACCGCTTCGCCGCGGTGAAGCGCGCGAACAAGCAGGCGCTGGCCGCGCTGGTGCAGGACCGCCTGCAGCTGCGGCTCGATCCCGGCGCGATCTTCGATGTGCAGATCAAGCGCATCCACGAGTACAAGCGCCAGCTGATGAATGTGCTGGAAGCGGTCGCATTGTATGACGAGATCCGAAGCCAGCCGACACGCGACTGGGTGCCGCGGGTCAAGATCCTCGCCGGCAAGGCGGCGGCGAGCTACCACCGCGCGAAGCTCGTCATCAAGCTGGCGCATGACGTGGCGCGGGTGATCAACGCCGACCCCACGGTGCGGAACCTGCTGAAGGTGGTGTTCCTGCCGAATTACAACGTGTCGCTGGCCGAGGTCATCATCCCCGCCGCCGACCTGTCCGAGCAGATCTCGACCGCTGGGATGGAGGCGTCGGGCACGGGCAACATGAAGTTCATGCTGAACGGCGCGCTGACCATCGGCACGATGGATGGCGCGAATGTGGAGATGCGGGAACGCGTCGGCGACGACAACATCCTGATCTTCGGCCTGACGGCCGAGGAGGTGGAGGCGCGCCGGCGCCAGGGCTGGCGCGGCGAGGCCGCCATCGCCCGGTCCCGCCGGCTGGAGGAAGCGCTGGTGCAGATCGGCAATGGCGTCTTCTCCCCCGACGATCCGGGCCGCTACCGCGAGATTGTCGCCGACCTGCGCGGGTCGGACTGGTTCATGGTCGCCGCCGATTTCGACAGCTATTACGAGACGCAGCGCCGCGCGAGCCGCCGCTTCCGCGACAGCGCGGGATGGTGGCGTTCAGCGGTGCTGAACACGGCGAGCGCCGGCTTCTTCTCCGCCGACCGCACCATCGCCGACTACGCGCAGGAGATCTGGCGCGTCCCGGTCACGCGCTGATGCGGCCCTGGAGCGCCCCGCAGGAGGTCGTGGCGGCGTTCCTCGCATCGCGCCATGCCGATCCCTTCGCGCTGCTCGGGCCGCATGAGGCGGAAGGCGGCCTCGTCATCCGCGCCTTCGTGCCGCATGCCGAGACGCTGGAGGTGCTGCACGAAGGCGGCCGCGCGCAGCTGACGCGGCGCGACGATGCGGGCTTCTTCGAAGGGCTGGTGCCTGGCGCCACGCTGCCCTTCGCCTATCGGCTCGAGGCGGGGAATGTGAGCGGGTCGTGGGCGTTCGACGATCCCTATCGCTTCGGGCCAGCGCTTGGCCCGCTCGACGATCATCTGCTGGTCGAAGGCACGCATCGCCGCCTGCATGAACGCCTGGGCGCGCATCTGGTGACGAGGGACGGCGCGGTGGGCGTGCGTTTCGCGGTCTGGGCACCGAATGCGTCGCGCGTCGCGCTCGTCGGCGGCTTCAACGACTGGGATGCGCGGTGCCACCCGATGCGCAAGCGCGTCGATTCCGGCCTGTGGGAGATCTTCATCCCCGGCATAGGTGCGGGCCAGCCCTACAAATTCGCCATCGCCGCGCGCGACGGCACGGAACAGCCCTGGAAGGCGGACCCCTTCGGCCGCGCCGCCGAACTGCGCCCCTCCACCGCGTCCCTGGTCGCGGGGGAGGCGCCGCCCGCACGGCGCGATCCGGCTGTCCTCGCGGAAAGGGCGGCGCGAAACGCACGGGACGCGCCGATCTCGATCTACGAGGTCCATGCGCCATCCTGGCGGCGGCATCCGGATGGCCGCTTCTACGACTGGGACGAATTGGCGGCGGCGCTGATCCCCTATGCGGCCGGATTAGGCTTCACCCATCTTCAATTGCTGCCGGTGATGGAGCATCCGCTCGATGCAAGCTGGGGCTACCAGCCGATCGGGATGTTCGCGCCGACCGCGCGCATGGGCGAGGCGCACGGCCTGTTGCGCTTCGTCGAAGCCGCGCATCGCGCCGGGCTCGGCGTGATCCTGGACTGGGTGCCGGCGCATTTCCCGCGCGATCCGCACGGGCTGATCCGCTTCGACGGGGAGCCGCTCTACGAACACCCCGACCCGCGCCGCGGCAGCCACCGCGAATGGGGAACCGCCATCTTCGATTATGGGCGGCGAGAGGTGGCGGCGTTCCTCGCCGCCTCCGCGCTGCATTGGATCGAGCGGTTCGGTGCCGATGGGCTGCGCGTGGATGCCGTCAGTTCCATGGTCTGGCTCGACCACGGCCGCGCCGCCGGGGATTGGGCGCCGAACGCGGATGGCAGCACCGAGAACAGGGAAGCGGTCGCCTTCCTCCGCGGCCTGAACGCGCTTGTCGCGGCGGAGCATCCCGGCGTCGCGATGATCGCGGAGGAAGCGACCTCCTGGCCCGGGGTCACGCGCGGCGTCGATCAGGGCGGGCTCGGCTTTCGGTTCAAGTGGAACATGGGCTGGATGAACGACACGCTGCGCTATGTGGCGCTCGATCCGCTCGAACGGCGCGCGCAGCACGGGCTGGTCACCTTCGGCTTCACCTATGCCTTCAGCGAGGATTTCGTGCTGCCGCTGAGCCATGACGAGGTGGTGCATGGCAAGGGATCCTTGCTCGGCCGGCTGCCGAAGGGGCGCAGCGTCGATGACTGGGAACGCTTCGCGACGCTCCGCGCCTATTACGGCTTCATGTGGGGCCATCCGGGCAAGAAGCTGCTGTTCATGGGCAATGAGATCGCCCAGTGGCGCGAATGGTCCGAGGCGCGGGAACTGGACTGGCCGCTGCTGCGGCACCTGCCGCATCAGGGGGTGCAGCGGCTGGTGGGTGACCTCAACCGTCTCTACCGCGCCGAGCCCGCGCTGCATGCGAAGGATGCCGCGCCAGAGGGGTTCCGCTGGATCGATCCCGATGATGCGGACCATTCGGTCTTCACCTGGCTGCGCTGCGGCACCAAGGCCGATCCGCCGGTCGCGGTGCTCTGCAACTTCACGCCCGTGCCGCGAAGCGCCCATCGGATCGGCCTGCCGCGCGCCGGGCTGTGGCGGGAAGCGCTCAACACCGATGCGCTGGCCTATGGCGGGTCGGGGATGGGCAATCTGGGCGAGGTGGTGGCGGAGCCGGTTCCCTTCGGCGGCTTCCCGGCCTCGGCCCTTTTGGTGCTTCCGCCATTGGCAACCCTGTGGCTGGTCCCAGATGATGCCGAAACGCCTTGGGAGGCCGAGGATGCCGCATAGCCGGGAACCCACCGCCGCGCCGCTCGCGCGCAGCGCGATGGCCTTCGTGCTGGCCGGCGGGCGCGGGTCGCGCCTGATGGAACTGACCGACCGGCGCGCCAAGCCGGCGGTCTATTTCGGCGGCAAGTCGCGCATCATCGACTTCGCGCTGTCGAACGCCATCAATTCCGGCATCCGGCGCGTGGCCGTGGCGACGCAGTACAAGGCCCACAGCCTGATCCGCCACCTGCAGCGCGGCTGGAACTTCCTCCGCCCCGAGCGGAACGAGACCTTCGACATCCTGCCCGCCAGCCAGCGCACGAGCGAGACCGCCTGGTACGAAGGCACGGCCGATGCGGTGTTCCAGAACATCGACATCGTGGCCGATACCGCGCCGCGCTACATGGTCATCCTGGCGGGCGACCACATCTACAAGATGGATTACGAGCCCATGCTGGCCCAGCATGTGGACAGCGGCGCGGATGTCACCGTGGGCTGCGTCACCGTCCCGCGCCTGGAGGCGCGCGGCTTCGGCGTGATGCATGTGGACCAGGACGACCGCATCGTGGCCTTCATGGAGAAGCCCGAAGACCCGCCCGGCATTCCGGGACAGGATCACATGGCTCTCGCCTCCATGGGCATCTATGTCTTCGAGACGCGGCTGCTGTTCGACCAGTTGCGGCGCGACGCCGCCACACCCGGCAGCCAGCGCGATTTCGGCCGCGACATCATCCCCTTCATGGTCCGGAACGGAAAGGCGGTCGCGCATCGCTTCGAGGCGTCCTGCGTGCGCTCCTCGGCCGAGGGCGCGCCCTATTGGCGGGATGTCGGCACGGTGGATGCCTATTGGGAAGCGAATATCGACCTGACCGACATCGTGCCCGAACTCGACCTGTTCGACCGTGACTGGCCGATCTGGACCTATGCCGAGATCACGCCGCCGGCGAAATTCGTGCACGATATCGACGGCAGGCGGGGGGAGGCGATCTCATCCCTGGTCTCGGGCGGCTGCATCCTGTCGGGGGCGGCGGCGCGGCGCTCGCTGCTCTTCACCGGGGTGCACATGCATTCCTTCGCGCATGTCGAAGGTGCGGTGGTGCTGCCCTATGTCGAGATCGGGCGCGGCGCGCGTCTGACGAATGTCGTCGTGGATCGCGGCGTCCGCATCCCCGCCGGGCTGGTGGTGGGAGAGGATCCGGCGCTGGATGCGCTGCGCTTCCGGCGCACCGACAAGGGCATATGCCTGATCACCCAGGCCATGCTCGACCGCCTCGGATGAGCCTGCGCCTCCTCGCGGTCGCGTCGGAATGCGCGCCGCTGATCAAGACGGGCGGGCTGGCGGATGTGGTCGGTGCGCTGCCGGCGGCCCTCGCGGCGCATGGCGTGGCGGTGACCACCCTGTTGCCTGGCTACCCCGCCGTGATGGCCGCGATCGGCGATGCGCCGGTGCTGCACGGTTTCCCCGCGTTGTTCGGAGGCCCGGCCCGGCTGCTGCATGTGCGCCAGGCGGGGGGCGATCTGCTGGTGCTGGATGCGCCGCATTTCTTCGCGCGTCCTGGGAGTCCCTATCTCACGCCGCAGGGCGGCGAATGGAAGGACAACGCCATCCGCTTCGCGGCGCTGGCCAAGGCCGCCGCGACGATCGCGACGGGCGGCGTGCCGGGGCTCTGCTTCGATGCGGTGCACGCCCATGACTGGCAGGCGGGCCTGGTGCCGACCTATCTCCGCTTCGCGCCGGGGCCGCGCAAGCCGGTGCTCTTCACCATCCACAACCTGGCCTTCCAGGGGAAGTTCCCGCTCTCGATCTTCCCGCAACTCGGCCTGCCGCCGGAAGCGCTCAGCGTGCAGGGGCTTGAATACTACGGCACGGTCGGCTTCCTGAAGGCGGGGCTGTGGTATGCGGACCGGATCAGCACCGTCTCCCCCACCTATGCGGCGGAGATCGCGACACCCGCGTTGGGGATGGGCCTCGATGGCCTTCTGCGCGGGCGGGGCGGGCAGGTCTCTGGCGTGCTGAACGGGCTCGACACGGCGGATTTCGACCCGACCCGCGATTCGTGCCTGGCCGCGCGCTTCGACGCGGCCGATCCGACGCCGCGCGCGGCGAACAAGGCCGCGCTGCAACGGCGCATGGGGCTGGCCGAGGACCCCAGCGCGCCGCTGTTCGGCTTCGTCGGCAGGCTGGCTTGGCAGAAGGGCGTGGACCTGCTGCTCGGCGCCGCCGGCGCGATGCTGGCGGAAGGCGCGCAGATCGCGCTGCTCGGCACCGGCGAATGGGGGCTGGAGGAGGGCTGCCGTGGCCTCGCGGCCGCGCATCCGGGCCGCGTCGGCGTCCATATCGGCTTCGACGAGGCGCTGGCGCGGCTGGTCTATGGCGGCTCCGACGTGATCGTGGTGCCGAGCCGCTTCGAGCCGTGCGGCCTCGCGCAGCTCGCTGCCCTGCGCTACGGCGCGCTGCCTCTGGTGGCGCATGTCGGCGGGCTGGTGGACAGCGTCGTGGACGCGAATGAGATGGCGCTGGCCGAGGGCATCGGCACCGGCTTCCACTTCGCCCCCGTCACGGCGGAGATGCTGGAGGCCACCGTGCCGCGCGTCCTGCGCGTCTGGCGCGACCAGGCGCTGTGGCGGCGGCTGCAGGGAAACGCGCTGCGGACCGATGTCTCCTGGCATCGCTCGGCGGCGCGTTATGCCGCGCTGCTGCGCGCGATGATCGCGGATGCGGGCTGAAGCGCCCCGGCCAGGAAGGAGCCGGAGGTGACACCTTCGGCCACAGGCGATGAGACCGCGGCCGAGCCGCTCGGCGCCTGGCTGACGGCGCGCGGCGCGCGCTTCGCCTGTCCCGCGCCGGATGCGACTTCGGTCTTCGTCTGCGTCTTCGACGCGGGGGATCGGGAGATCGCGCGCATCCGCCTGCCCGGGCGCACCGGCGATGTGCATCACGGCGAGATCGCGGGGCTGGCTGCCGGCACGCGCTATGGCCTGCGCACGGAAGGCCCCTGGGACCGGTCGCGCGGCCATCGCTTCAATCCGGCGAAGCTGCTGGTGGATCCCTGGGCGCGTGCGCTCGACCGTCCCTTCGCACTGCATCCAGCGCTGTTCGACACGGGCGATGCGCCGGACGCCACGGACAGTGCGGCCTGCGTACCGAAGGCGGTGCTGCTGCCGGCCATGACGCCCGCACCCGCGCGCGCGGCGCCGCGCGGGCCGCAGGTGATCTACGAAGTGCATGTGAAGGGCTTCACCGCGCGGCATCCGGCGATTCCGGAGGCGATCCGCGGCACCTTCGCGGGCCTCGCCCATCCCGCTGCCATCGCGCATCTCGTCGGGCTCGGCGTGACGATGGTGGAGCTGATGCCGGCCGCGGCGTGGATCGACGAACGCCACCTGCCGCCGCTCGGGCTGACGAATCATTGGGGCTACAACCCCGTGGCGCTCCTTGCGCCCGATCCGCGCCTCGCCCCCGGCGGGATGGCGGAATTGCGCGCGGCGGTCGCGGCGCTGCAGGCGGCGGGGATCGCGGTGATCCAGGACATCGTGCTGAACCATACGGGAGAGGGCGACGCGCTCGGGCCGACGCTGAGCCTGAAGGGGCTCGGCAATGCGGCCTTCCATCGCATCACCGACGGGGGCTACGCCAATGATGCGGGCTGCGGCAACACCTTAGCGCTCGACCGGCCCTGGGCGCTGCGGCTCGCGATGGATGCGCTGCGGCATTGGGCGCAGGCGGCGGGGCTCGACGGCTTCCGCCTGGACCTCGCCTCCACGCTGGCGCGGCGGGATGGCGGCTTCGATGCGGATGCGCCGCTGATCCAGGCGATTCGCCAGGACCCCGTGCTGCGCGGCCTGGTGATGATCGCGGAGCCCTGGGATCTGGGGCGGGATGGCTACCGGCTCGGGCAGTTTCCGCCCGGCTGGGGGGAATGGAACGACCGCTTCCGCGACGATGTGCGGCGCTTCTGGCGCGGCGATGCGGGCATGGCGGGCGCGCTGGCCACGCGGATCGCAGGCTCGGCCGATGCCTTCGCCGACCGTCCGCTGACGGACAGCGTGAACTATGTCGCGGCGCATGACGGCTTCACGCTGGCGGACCTCGTCGCCTTCACCGCCAAGCGCAATGAGGCGAATGGCGAGGGGAACCGCGACGGCCCGGATGCCGAGCCGTGCTGGAACAACGGGGCGGAGGGGTGGACCGAAGATCCCGCCATCCTCGCCCGGCGCCGCGCCGATATCCGCGCGCTGCTCGCCACGCTGTTCTGCGCGCGCGGCACGCCGATGCTCGGCATGGGGGATGAGGCGGGGCGCAGCCAGGGCGGCAACAACAACGCCTATGCCCAGGACAATGCGGCGAGTTGGCTCGACTGGGCCGCGATGGATGTGGAGATCCTGGCCTTCACGCGCCGCCTGATCGCCGCGCGCCGCGCGCATCCCGCGCTGACCGATCCCGCGCCGCTCACCGGGCAGGCCGGGGCGGATGGCATCGTCGACGTCGCCTGGTTGGGCCCAGATGGTACGCCGATGATGTGGGAAGACCCGCAGGCGCGGGCCCTGGTCGCCGTGCTGCGCGCCGGCCAGGATCGCTGCCTTGTGGCGCTGAATGCAGGGCAGCGGGCGCTGCCTCTCAGCCTGCCCCTGCCGCGCGCCGGCTGGCGCTGGCGCGTGCTGGCCGACAGCGCGGAGCCGTCGCGAGACGGGCCGCCGCCCGCGCAACTCGCTGCCCGCGGCGTGCTGCTGCTGGCGGAGGAACGGCGGCAGCCGCAGGCGGGCGATCCGCAGCTGCTCGCGCATCTCGCGCAGGCCGCCGGCATCGCGACGGCATGGCACGAGATCTCGGGGCTTCGCCACGAGGTGCCGGAGCCGACGTTGCGCGCGCTCTGCGCGGCGCTCGGGCTGCCGGCGGATGGCGATGCGGCGATACGCGACAGCCTCGCGCGGCTCTCGGCGCCCCCTGCGCTGCCGGCCTCGGCCACATGCCACGCCGATGCGGCGCATCTGCGCATCCCCCTGTCCGACCGCGCGATGCGGCTGTGCATCAGGCTGGAAGATGGCGGGGAACGCTGCCTCGACATCGCGCCGGGCGATGGCACGACGGAGCGATTCACGGCGCCCGATGGCACCGCCCGTGCCGCACGGCGCGTCAGGCTACCCCTGCTGCCGGAAGGACGGCACAAGGTGTTCGACGCAGCCGCGCCGGACACCCCCTGCCACCTGGCCATCGTGCCGCGGCAGGCCTTCCTGCCGGCGCAGCCTGGCCGCTTCGGGCTGGCGGCGCAGATCTACGCGCTGCGCCGAGACGGCGACCAGGGCATCGGCGACTTCACCGCGGTCGCGCAACTGGCGCGCCTTGCGCAAGGGCAGGGCGCGACGCTTCTCGGCCTCAGCCCGCCGCATGCGCTGTTCCCGTCGGATCGCAGCCGCGCGAGCCCCTATCATCCATCGGACCGGCGTTTCCTGGACCCGATCTTCCTCGATGTCGCGGCGCTGCCCTTGGTGGCCGAATTGCCGGCCGCGCGCGCGGCGCTGGCTGCGCGGGCAGGCATCTTCGCCGCGCTTGCCGCGCGCGACAGCGTGGATCACGCGGGCGTCTGGGCGGCCAAGCACGCGGTGTTGCGCGCGGCATGGGACGGCCTGCCGGCGGCGCATCCCGCCCGCGACGCGCTGGCGGCGTTCCGCGCGGAGGGCGGTGCGGCGCTCGAACGCTTCGGCGCCTTCGTCGCCATCGCGGACCGGCAGGGGCACAGCGATGCGCGGCGCTGGCCGGCAGGCCTTTGGCATGGCGCCGAGGCCGGCGTCGCGGCGTTCGCCGCGCGGCATGCCGATGACATCGGTTTCCAGGCCTTCTTGCAGATGCTTGCCGACGCGCAACTGGCCGCGGCGGGGCGGGCGGGCGCAGGCCTCTATCGCGACCTCGCCGTCGGTGCCGCGCCCGATGGTGCCGAGCCCTGGTCAGGCGATGCGCGCATCCTGCCCGGCTTCTCGATAGGTGCGCCGCCCGATCCCTTCGCGGCGGAGGGCCAAGTATGGGGTCTGCCGCCGCCCGATCCCCGTGCCGCGCAGGCCACCGGTCACGCGGCCTTCGCGCGGCTGCTACGGGCCAATATGCGCCACGCTGCCGCGCTGCGGATCGACCATGTGCTCGGGCTGCGGCGCCTGTTCGTCGTACCCGACGGCGCGAAGGGCCCGGAGGGCGCGTATCTCGCCTATCCGTTCCAGGAGATGCTCGGTCAGGTCGCGCTGGAATCGCAGCGCGCCCGCTGCATGGTGGTGGGCGAGGATCTCGGCACGGTTCCGGATGGCATCGGCCATGCGCTGCAATCGGCCGATATCCTGTCCTATCGCGTGCTGTGGTTCGAGCGGGAGGAAGCAGGCTTCATCCCGCCCGCGCGCTGGCCCGCGCGGGCGGCGGCCTGCGTGTCCACCCACGACCTCGCGACGCTCGAGGGATTCTGGACGGGCGCGGATCTTGAGGAACGCGCGGCGCTCGGCCTTTGTACCGATGTGCCGGCGGCTCTGGCGGATCGCGCGCGCGACCGGGCGGCGTTGTGTGCGCTGCTGGCGGCTGAAGGATTGCTGCCGGAGGGCACCGTGCCCGACGCCCCGATGGATGATGCGCTGGCGGCGGCGGTGCATGCGCTGGTCGCGCGCGCGCCATCCGCCATCATGCTGGCACAGGCCGAGGACCTGGCCGGCGAGCGCATCGCCGTCAATCTGCCAGGGACGGATCGCGAGCGCCCGAATTGGTGCCGCCGCCTCCCCGTACCGGTCGCGCGACTTGCCGAGCTGCCGCGCGCGCGCGCCGTGTTGGCGGCGCTGCGCGCGGCAAGGCCGGGGTGAGAGACCACCGCTTGAGGACGCCGGACGGGACCGCCGCCGCCATCCTCCAACGGCCTCCGATCACTCCACCACGATGTTCTGCCTGCGGGCGAGGTCGCGGAAGGTGGCGATCTCACCTGCGATGAACGCGGAGAACGCCTCGGGCGTCGTCTGCTGCGGCATTTCGAGGAAGGTGGCGCGGTAGCGCTCCGCCGTCTCCGGCGCGCGCAGGAAGGCCTGCGTCTCCGCGGCGAGCCGCGCCAGGATCGGCGCCGGCGTGCCCGCGGGCGCCGCGAGGCCGTGCCAGGACGCAAGCTCGGCGCCCGGGAAGGTCTCGTTCAGCGCCGGCAGTTGCGGATAGGCCGGCATGCGGACCGGCGCGGTGGTGGCCAGCGCGCGGATGCGCCCCTCTCGGATCAGCGCGGCGGTGGTGGCCGCGACATCGAGCGAGACGTCGATCGTGCCGGCCAGCAGAGCCTGCAGCAGCGGCCCGCCGCCGGTGAAGGGCACATGCGTCATCCGCACGCCGGCCTTCGCCATGAACAATTCCATGCCGAGATGCAGGGAGGAGCCGACGCCCGAGGATCCGTAGTTGATCGCCTCCGGCCGCGCCTTCGCGGCGGCGACGAGATCGGCGACGCTGCGGACATTCGGCAGCTTCTGCGGGTTCACCAGCAGCAGCGCCGGGGTCACGGCGAGGTTCGAGATCGGCGCAAAATCCTCGAGCGGGCGATAGGGCAGGGGCTGGCGGCGGACCGCCGGCACGATCGCATTGGCGGCGATGTTGATGAGCCCGATCGTGGTGCCGTCCGGCGCGCTCTTCGCCAGCGCATCCACGCCGATGGTGCTGCCCGCGCCGCCGCGATTCTCCACCACGAAGGGCTGGCCCAGCGCCTGCTGGAAATGCGCCGCCAGCATGCGGCCCACGAGATCGGCCGCGCCGCCCGGCGGGAAGGGGATGATGAAGCGGACGGGGCGGGACGGCCAGGCCTGCGCCTGGGCCAGGGCTGGCGCGGCGATGGCGCCGGCCGCGAGCATCAGGGCATGACGACGGGTGGTTCGCATGGCTCTTTCCTCCGTGTTCCGTTCAACGGTCTTGTCAGTTGTGGAACTTGGTTCCACGATATGGACAGAGTTCGGCCGGGTCAACGGCCACCCTGGGAGATCCATGCCGCCACGCCCGCGCCAGCCCGACACCGAGGAGGATGCCGGCGCCGTTCCCGGCACCCAGGCGCTCACGCGTGGCATCGCGCTGCTCAACCTGGTGGCCGATGCCGCAGCACCCCTGCGCTTCACCGACATCGCGGAACGCGCCGGCCTCGCGCGCCCCACCGCGCACCGCATCCTTGCCGCTCTGACGGAAGCGCGGTTGCTGCGCCACGACGCGGCCAGCCAGACCTTCGCCCTCGGTCCGCGCCTGATGGAAATGGCGCATCGCGTCTGGGACGGCTTCGACCTGCGCGCCACCGCCGCACCCGAACTGGAACGCCTCGCGCGGCTGGCGGGGGAGACGGCGCGGCTCGCGCTGCTGGATGGCGATGGTGTGCTGTATGTCGATCAGCGCGATGCCGAACAAGAAGCGGTGCGGCTGGTGAACCGCGTGGGCGCGCGGGCCCTGCCGCATGCCAGCGCCTGCGGCAAGGCGATGCTGGCGCAGCTGCCGGCCGCCGAACGCGCGGCGCTGCTGGCGCGCCTTGCGCCGCTCGCCGCGCCGGGGCCGCGCACGCTGGCGGATGCGGCGGCGCTGGAACGGGAATTCGCGCTGTCGGCCGCGCGTGGCTACGCGCTGTCGCTGGAAGAAGCAGCGGCGGGGGTGAATGCGGTGGCGGCCGCGGTGCTCGACCGCCGCGCGCGGCCGCTCGGCGCCATCTGCCTGGTCGGCCCTGCCTTCCGCCTGGATGAGGCGCGGCTACACGCGCTGGGGCGAGAGGTGATGGAGGCGGCGCGGCGCATTTCCGGCAATGCCGCGCGATCCGCGATGACGCTGGCCGTCGCGCCGCGCCCGGCGGCGACATCCGCGGGCGTCGAGGTGGCGGTGCGGGCGGAAGCGCTGCTGGGCGAAGGCCCGTTGTGGTCCGCGCGCGAAGGCCGCCTGCTCTGGGTCGATATCCTCGCCCCCGCGATCCATGTCAGCGACCCTGCGACGGGCGCGGATCGCGTGGTGCCGACCGATGAGATGGTCGCCGCCCTCGCACCGCGCGCGGCGGGCGGCTTCGTCGCGGCGGCGCGGTCCGGCCTGCGCGGCTTCGATGGCACGACGCTGGGCGAGGTAATCGCCGCGCCCATCGCGGCGGGCGCGGGGCTGCGCCTGAATGACGGGCGCTGCGATGCGGCGGGGCGCTTCTGGGTCGGCAGCCTCGCGCTGGATTCCACGCCGGATGCCGGGGCGCTGCACCGGCTCGATCCCGATGGCAGCGCGCATCTCGTGCTGGCCGGGCTGCATGTGCCGAACGGGCTCGGCTTCAGCCCGGATGGGCGGCTGCTGTACCTCGCGGACAGCGCGCGGCGGCGGCTGGATGTCTTCGACTTCGACGCAGCGCGCGGCACGCTCGCCAACCGCCGCCCCTTCGTCACGCTGGCGGAGGGTGAGGGCGTGCCGGACGGGCTCTGCGTCGATGCCGAGGGCGGGGTCTGGATCGCGCTTTGGGATGGATGGCGCGTGGTGCGCCATGCGCCGGATGGCCGGCTCGACCGCGTCATTCACCTGCCGGTGCCGCGCCCGACGAGCTGCGCCTTCGGGGGCGCGGATCTCGGCACGCTCTACGTCACCAGCGCGCGCGTGCGGCTTTCGGCAGCGCAGCTGGCGGAAGCGCCGCTCTCGGGCAGCGTCTTCGCCATCGATCCGGGCGGCGCGCGCGGCCAGCCCGAACATGACTTCAAGGGATAGGAAACCAACGACGATGTCGCGGATCAACGGCGTGTTCCCCGTGCTGCCGACCCCCTTCGCGCCGGATGGCGCGCCGGATGTCGCGGCCTTCCTCCGGCTTGCCGATTTCGCGATCGAGGCCGGGGTGGATGGCGTCGTCTTCCCCGGCATGGCGAGCGAGGTGGAGACGATGAGCGCCGCCGAGCGTGGCGCGCTGGTCGCGGCGCTCGGCGCGCATCTCGGTGGCCGCGTGCCCTTTATCGTCGGCGCGTCCCACGCGGATCCCGCCGAAAGCGCGGCGCGCGCGCGCGAAGGCCAGGCGGCGGGTGCGGTCGCGGCAATGATCATGGCGCCGCCGCAATGCGGACAGGACATCGCGAAGCATGTCGCCTTCTACGCCGCCGTGGCGGACGCCGCGCCGGGCATCGCCATCATGCTGCAGAACGCGCCCGCGCCGAATGGCGCGGGGCTGTCGCCCGAAGCCGTCGCCGCCGTCACCGCGCAGGTGCCCGCGATCCGTACGGTGAAGGAGGAAACGCTGCCCTGCGGCCAGCATGTCACGCGCATCCTGGCCGCCGCGACGACGCTGGACGGCGTGATGGGCGGCGCGGGGGCGCGCTTCATCCTCGATGAACTCGCGCGCGGCGCCTGCGGCACCATGCCGGCGCTGGAACTGGCGGATGCGCATGTGGCGCTGTGGCGCGCCTGGCAGCGCGGCGACCGCGCGGAGGCGCGGCGAATCTACACTCTCACTCTGCCGCTGCTGGCCTTCCAGATGACCTTCCGCGTCCGCGCGACGAAGGAGGTGCTGGAGCGCCGCGGCCTGCTGGCGCACACTGGCGCGCGCGCCGCCGGGCCGAAGCTCGATGCCGGCGACATGGCGGAGATCGGCGAATTGCTGGCGACCGCCGCGCCGACCCTGTCGATCCATCCCGTCCGCGCTGCCTGACATCCGGGGTCCTGAATCCGATGGCCCAACACCCCGACCGCATCGAAAGCGTCTCGGCCTTCGTCGTCGAGATCCCGCGCGACGTGCCCTATCTCGGCCCGCTGCGGCCGGGGGAATTCGTCAACCGGCGCGGCTACATCGTCCGCCAGGGCAACCGCACACTCTACCCGACCGCCGACCGGTCCGTCGTGCTGCGGATCACGACGGAAGCGGGGCTGACGGGCTGGGGCGAGACCTATGGCATCGTGGCGCCGGACGCCGTGCGCGCGATCATCGAGGATGTGGTCGCCCCGGTACTGGAAGGCCGCGATCCTTCCGCGCCCGCGGTGATCCATGAGGATCTCTATGATCTGATGCGCGTGCGCGGCTTCTTCGGCGGCTTCTACCTGGACAGCCTGGCGGCGGTGGACATCGCGCTGTGGGACCTGCTGGGCAAGCGGCTGGGCGCGTCGGTCTCGACCCTGCTCGGCGGGCGGCGGCATGCGACGATCCCGGCCTATGTCTCCGGCCTGCCGCGCGCGACGCTGGCCGAACGCGTGGACTTCGCGCGCCACTGGCAGGCGAAGGGTTTCCGGGGGTTCAAATTCGCCGCCGTCGTCGCCGATGACGGCGTGGAGGCCGAGATGGCCGCGCTGCGCGAGGGGCTGGGCACAGCGGCGGAGATCATGGTGGACCTCCATTGGCGCCACACCGCGCCCGAGGCGATCCGCCTGATCCGCCGCCTGGAGCCCCATCGCCTCGCCTTCGCGGAAGCCCCTTGCCCGCCAGAGGACATCGCCGGCATCGCGGAAGTGGCGCGCGCTGTCGGCGTGCCGATCGCGCTGGGGGAGGAGCTTCGTACCGTCTTCGAATGGCAGCAGCGCCTCGCGGCGCGTGCCTTCGGCATCGGCCAGCCGGAGATGGGGCGCACCGGCATCACGGAATTCGCCCGCATCGGCGCGCTGTGCCATGCGCAGAACATCGCGGTGATGCCCCATGCGACGATCGGCGTCGGCATCTTCCACGCCGCCAGCCTGCAGGCATCCAGCACGCTGCAACGCCTGCCCTGGCACGAATACCAGCACAGCATCTTCGACCCGAACCTGCACCTGACCCAGCCGACCGGCACGCGGCATATGTCCTGCACGGATGGCTTCTACACCCTGCCCGACGGCCCCGGCCTCGGCGTCGAGCCCAGCCCGGCCCTGCTGGACGCGCTGGCGTGAGGCCTGTGGGGCGGGGCGCTGCCCTCCCCTGACCCCACCCGCCAGGAGGCGTGGCCTCCTGGACCTCGATCAGTTGAACGCCGAATGGGGTGGGGGCTTTGGCCCCACCCCATGCGGCGTTGAAAACTCTTGGGTTCCAAGGGGCCACCGCCCCTTGGCAGGGTGGGTTCGGGAGGGACAGCGTCCCTCCCGAGGTCCGCCGAGCGCCGCCCTACAGGCTCGCGACAGCGCGTTCCCAGCGGCCGAGGTCGAGGTAGCGCTCCGGCGCCGGCGGCGTGCCGCCCCAGGTGCCGAGCATTTCGGCGCGGATCCGCAGCACGTTGCGGAAGCCTTCCATGTCGAAGCGGCCATCCACCGCCGCGCCGCCGGCAGGCGCGGTCACGATGGCGAGGTTGCGCCGCGCCATCTCCGGCGACAGGCGCAGGCGTTCCGTCAGCAGCATGGCCGCGGCGGCGGCATTGGCCGGGTTCAGCATCCAGCGGATGCTCTCGACATAGGCGGCCAGGTAGCGTGTGACGGTCTCGGCATTCGCCCGCGTCCAGGCGCGCATGCCCCAGCCGGCGAAGCCGAGATAGGGGCCGACCACATCGGTCGCGTTCGCCAGGTTGCGGATGCCCTGGTCCTGCGCCTGCAGGCTGAAGGGCAGGTTCAGCACGGATCCTTGCGCGTCCGGGTCGCGCAACATCAGTTCGTAGCGGGCGAAGGTGCCGCCCGTGGGGCGGATCGTGTAGCTGCCGCGCGGCAGGCCGTTCAGCGCCAGCATCTTGTAGGCGACCAGCGCGAAGGCGGTATCCGGCGCGTCCACGATCAGCGTGCGGCCGCGCATATCGGCCCAGTCGCGGATCTCGGGCTTCACATGGAAGCTGTTGAAGCCGCTGTCGCCACCCATGAGGATGCCGATGTCGTGCCCGGCCTCGGCCATCGCCACCGCATTGTCGACGCCCGCGACGACAAGCTGGTGGCGGCCTGCCGCCAGGCCGTTCCGCAGCTCGGTCGAGTTCGGGGTGTTCAGGATCTCCACCGCCAGGCCGCGCCCGGCGAAGAAGCCCTGCGATTGGCCGACGAAAAGCGGCAGGTTGCCCACGCCCGGGAAGACCATGACCTTCAGCGCGGTTGTCTGCGACATGGCGATCCTCGGCGTGGCGAGCGTGGCGGTGGGTAACGCGATTCATCGCGGTTTCCTCGCCGATGTCCATTTTAGGAGCATCGACAGCAGACACCTGCCCGACTTCATGCGCGAGCCTCAAGCGGCCGGGGCGTCTGGCAAGGGAACATCTCGTCCAGCCATCCAGCGGGCCGGGATCGCCACGTTCTTGGGGATCGCGAAGCCTTGCCAGACCGGCCCCGCCGGGGTCATGGCTGGCGGGCGCGGCGCCCGTGCCACGCCGCCCCCGAGCCACCGGAGCCGTAAGCGTGCCGAAACCTGTCATCATCGATTGCGATCCCGGCACCGACGATGCCATCGCGCTGTGGCTGGCGCTCGCGGCGCCTGAGCTCGACCTGCGGCTGGTGACGGTCGCTGGCGGCAATACCGGGCTGGATCGCACCACCGCCAATGCGCGCGCCGTGCTGGGCCTGGCGGGCAGCGCCGTGCCCATCGTGGCGGGCAGCGCCCGCGCGCTGCTCGGCGAGTTCCGGGAGGCCCCGGCGATCCATGGCGCCGATGGCCTTGGCGGCGTGGTGCTGCCGCCGGGCCCGCCGCTTGCGCCCGGCATCGCGGCGGATGCGATCCGCGACACGCTGCGCGCCGCCGCCCCCGGCAGCGTGACGGTGATCGGGCTCGGCCCGGTGACCAACCTTGCCTTGGCCTTCGCGACGGAACCTGCGCTCGCCGATCGCGTGGCGGAGATCGTGCTGATGGGCGGGGCCTTCAGCGAGGGCAACATCACCCCCGCCGCGGAGTTCAACGCCTGGAACGACCCGGAGGCGCTGGAGATCCTGTTCAAGCTCGGGCGCCCACTTTCCATCGCGACGCTGGACCTGACGGCGCAGGCCTTGGTGACGCCGGCGATCATCGACGCGCTGGCCGCGCGGCAGGGCGGGGCGTGCCTGGACGCCGCGATCCGCATCCTGCGCGCGCTGCCGAGTTCAAAGCGTTTCGACCATCGCGGCTTCCCGCTGCACGACCCCTGCGCGGTGGCCTGGGCGATGCGCCCTGGCCTGTTCACCGCGCGGCCCGTGCAGGCGGAGATGGACCTCGCGCCGGGGCCTTCGCGCGGGCGGACCGTCTTCGACCGCTGGGACCGGCTGGGCCGGCCCGCCAATGTGACGCTGCTGGAGACGCTGGACGCGCCGGCCTTCTTCGAACTGCTGGGCGAAAGCCTCGCGCGCCTGCCGTGACGCAGGCTCAGTCCTTCGGGTTCTGTCCTGGGGCTGAAGGGCGCGCGGCGGGCAATTCGGCCTCCCGCGGCTTGAGGCCATAGGGCGCTACCAGCGCCCAGAGATGCGCGGGGACCATGCTCCGCAGGCGGCGTGGCGCCTTGTGGCGCAGGAACAGGATGCTCTCCACTGCCTTCATCTCGACCCGCGCGCGGGCGAATTCCAGGCCCTTCGGCCCGAAGCGCGGCATCAGCCAGCCGACCAGGGGGCGCAGGACATCCGGCATCCGCCGCAGCGGCAGGCCGCCGGCCGCGCGTTCCGTATTCGCGAGGAACCCCTTCACCGCCCCCTGGCGCTTGCCGGCGGAGACAGGGGCCGAATGCGCCAGTTCCGGCTCGATCAGGTCCAGCACCTCCTCGCCGCGCGCGGTGCGGACCAGCAGCCATTGCGCGCCAGTGCCGCCCATGTAGCCGACGGTGATGTCGGCCAGCACATTGGTGTAGTCCACGCAGGTCCGGCAGGTCAGCGGGAAGAAATCGTCGGGCAGCTTGCTGATCGGCAATTGCAGGAAGGGGATGGTCCGCACCCGCCCATCGGCGTGGCGCAGCTCCACATGGAAATCGGCGCGGAATTCCAGATAGGTGATGGACGCAGGATCGGGGTCCAGCAGGTCAAGGAAGCGATGGAACATCGCGGTCGTGGTGTTGTCGGAGCACGGCGTGCCGATGACGTAGATCCGCTCCAGCCCCAGCTCCGCCTCGATGGCGCGGAGCGCATGCACCTGGCAGGGGATGCCGATCACGGCGATGCGCCGGTGCCCGGCCGCCGCGGCCGGCTCCAACAGCGCCAGTAGCGGGGCGAAGCCCATCTTCATGCCGCGGCAGGCCGCCATGTCGCGCGCATCGGTGACGAGCACGGGCACGGGCTTCCAGCGATCCTCCGGATCGGCCGCCATGGCGAGCACCGCCGTCACCGCGCCCGTTTCCAACAGCCGCTCCCCGAGGCGTGAGGCGATGCCGGTCCATTGCGCGCCCTCCCTCGGCTCAGCCAGCCCGGCGCGGAGCATTCGGCGGAAGGGGCCGAAATGCATCTCGTCCGGCCGTGACGGGTCGCGCGCGCGGCCATGCACCTGGCGTTCCAGGCCCTCATAGTCGGGACGCAGGAACTGGCAGGCGCGGCCGCAGGTCTTGGCGAGCGGCGTGCGCGACAGGCCGCAATCGGTGCAGAGCGCGCGCGGGGCGGGCTCGGCGAGCGGTGGCGTCCAGGGCCCGGTCGCCGGGGCAGGGGGCACGACATCGTGAGGCATAGCGACGAGGCTAGAGGCACCGCCGGAGCCGTGTCACGCGGCCTTTCCGCAGGCAGGCCCACGCTTCGCGCTGGCCTTGCGCGCCCTGGCTTGGCAGGAAGGGCGCATGAGCCTCGTCCCCACCTTCGCCACCCCCCCCGGCTTCCTCGGCCTGCCGCAGAGCGCCGTGCCGGGCGAGATCTCCATCGCGGGCATCCCGCTCGACCTCGGCGTCACCAACCGCGCCGGCACGCGGGAAGGGCCGGCGGCGATCCGGCGTGCCTCCCGCATGCTGGTCGATGGGTCGCACCCCGCGACGCGGATCGACCCGCGCGAGTTGCCGCTGGCCGATGTGGGGGATTTCGCGCTGGCGCTGGGTGATCTCACGGCCTCGCTCGCGCTGATCGAGCAGCAGGCGGCCGCGCATCCGCATCTGGTGGCGCTGGGCGGGGAGCATGGCATCTCGCTTCCGCTGCTGCGGGCGCTGGCCCGGCGCGTGGGCGGGCCGCTGGCGCTTGTGCATTTCGACGCGCATCTCGACACCTGGCCCGAAAGCTTCGGCCAGCGCTTCTCCCACGGCCAGCCCTTCTTCCACGCGATCGAGGAAGGCCTGGTGGACCCAAAGCGGATGATCCAGATCGGCATCCGGTCCCCGGTGGAGCCTGAGGTGATGGATTGGACGCTGTCGCGCGGCGTCACGGTGATCTCCGCGCTGGATGTCCATGAAGCGGGCCCCACGGCGGTCGCCGCGCGGGTGGCGGAGGTGGTGGGCGGTGCTCCGGCCTATCTCTCCTTCGACATCGATGCGCTCGACCCCGCCTTCGCGCCCGGCACCGGCACGCCGGAGATCGGGGGGCTGGCATCCTGGCAGGCGCAGGCGGTGCTGCGACGGATCGGCGGGCTCGATTTCCACGGCATGGATGTGGTGGAGGTCGCACCGCCCTTCGACGTGGCGGAGATCACGGCGCTCGCCGCCGCGACGCTGGCCTGGGAATATCTCTGCCGGGCGGGCTGAGGCGGGAAGGCTTCTGGCGATCTGCAAGAATCGCAGAGGGGCATGCCCGAAAATATGAGATGGGGCCGGAAAACCCCTTGCGGTATTCCAGAAGGGCCGCTATTTCTCCGGTCGTCGCGGCGGGATGCCGTCCGCGGCGAAGTTCTGACGCCAGCGCACGTGCCGCGAGGCCCCCGCCGCGAATAGCCCGGGGCCACAAGCAACGACGGGACGCGTTCCTTTGTGGAGCGGCCACCCATGGGCCGCTGCGTTTGAGGGAGCCACCTGTGTCGCCTGTTCGACGCGGCGCGAGATCATCTCGCGACCCAGCCGCCGCCTGAGGCGCGCCGGAGAAAGGGCCGGACCCGCGACCGAAAGGTCGGGGCGAGCCTCTGCCTTCGCGCGCGTCACCCGGCCGCGGCGCCTTGCCCTGCGTCCCGTCCAGCCGAAAGGCCTGGCGTGAGGCGGGCAGGGGGCTGCGACAGGCCGCCTCGCGGCTCCCTCTTCCCCGCCGCCGCGCCGTCCCCCCCTCGGGATGCTGCGCGGCGGCGGGCCTGATCCCCGCCACCCCTCTCGTCACGGAACACCGAGATGACCGACCTCCGCTTTCGCGGTGCGCTGGCACCGCTGCGCCGCCCGACCGAAACCCTGCCTCGCCGCGTGGATGCGCTGATTGCGCGCCTGCGGCCGGAGGAGCCGGTGCATTGCCTGCGCCCCGCGACGATCACGGGCGCGGCCCGCGCCTTCCTGGCCGCCTTTCCGGGCGAGACGCTCTATGCCGTGAAGTGCAACCCGGAACCGGCGGTGCTGCGGGCGCTGTGGCAAGGCGGGCTGCGCCGCTTCGACTGCGCCTCCATCGGGGAAGTGCGGCTGGTGCGGAGCATGTTCGCCGGGGCCGCGATCCACTTCATGCATCCGGTGAAGCCGCGCGCAGCGATCCGCGAGGCCTGGGGCCGCCACGGCGTGCGCGACTTCGTGCTGGACAGCGCGGAGGAGCTGGCGAAGGTTTTGGCCGAGACCGGCGGTGATGCGGCGCAGGGGCGGGGGCTGGTGATCCGGCTCGCCCTGCCGAAGGGCGGCGCGATGTACGACCTCTCGGGCAAGTTCGGCGCCGAGCCTGCCGATGCGGTCGCGCTGCTGCGCGCCGCGCGGCCGCATGCGGCGAAGCTCGGCGTCAGCTTCCATGTCGGCAGCCAATGCCTGGAGCCTGAGGCCTATGCGCGGGCCGTGGCGCTGGCTGGGCGGGTGATCCGCGAGGCGGGCGTCGCGGTGGACCTGATCGATATCGGCGGCGGCTTTCCGGTTGCCTATCCCGATATCGTCCCCCCGCCGCTGACCGCCTTCACCGGCGCCATCGCGCGTGCGGTGGCGGCGGAAGGGCTGTCGGGGTTGGAGCTGTGGGCGGAACCCGGGCGGGCGCTGGTGGCGGGCGGCACATCTGTCGTGGTGCAGGTCCAGCATCGGCGCGGCCAGACGCTGTTCGTCAATGACGGCGTCTATGGCGCGCTGTCCGATGCCGGCGCGCCCGGCTTCCGCTTCCCCGCGCGGCTGATTCGCCCCGATGGCGAAACGGCGACGGAGCTGTTGCCGTTTGCCTTCTTCGGCCCGACCTGCGACAGCGCGGATCACATGAAGGGTCCGTTCCTGCTGCCCGCCGATGTGGCGGAAGGGGATTGGATCGAACTCGGCCAGCTCGGCGCCTATGGCGGTGCGCTCCGCACCGCCTTCAACGGCTTCGACCGCGCCGGTATCGTCGAGGTGACGGACGCACCGTTGCTGGAGACGCCCGGCTATCCCATCGCCGCGGCCGCCTGACCGGCGGCCGCGCCCTTTCATCGCAACCTCGGAACCCTGGAGACCCCAGAGAATGCAACATGTCGCCTTCGGGGGCCGCCTGGTCATGCTCGGCTTCGGCTCGATCGGCCAGGGGGTCCTGCCCCTGATCCTGCGCCACATCGCGATCCCGGCGGAGCGCATCACCATCGTCACCGCCGAACCGCGGGGACGGGAAGTGGCGGCCGAATACGGCATCCGCTTCATCGAACAGGCCGCGACGCGGGAGAATTTCGTGGCGCTGCTCAGCCCGATGCTCGGCAAGGGGGACTTCCTGCTGAACCTGTCGGTGGATGTGTCCTCGGTGGAGCTGATGAAGCTGTGCCAGAAGCTGGACGCGCTCTACCTCGACACCGTCGTGGAGCCCTGGGCCGGTGGCTACACCGACCCGGCGCTGACGCCTTCCCAGCGCAGCAACTACGCGATGCGGGAAGAGGCGATCGCGCTGCGCGCCATGGTACAGGGCGGCCCGACCTCGATCACGGCGCATGGCGCCAATCCGGGGCTTGTGAGCCATTTCGTGAAGCAGGCGCTGCTCGACATCGCGCGCGACACCGGCGCGCCCATTGCCAACCCGCCGCCCGCCGCGGACCGCGCCGCCTGGGCCGGGATTGCGGAGGGGCTTGGGGTCAAGGTGATCCACATCGCGGAACGCGACACGCAGGTGGGCAGCTTCCCGAAGAAGCCGGGCGAATTCGTCAATACCTGGTCGGTGGATGGCTTCGTGGGCGAGGGCTGCCAGCCGGCGGAACTCGGCTGGGGGACGCATGAGAAGGCGATGCCCGCCGATGGCCATCGCCACGGCTTCGGCTGCGATGCGGCGATCTACCTGATGCGCCCCGGCGCCAGCACCCGCGTCCGCACCTGGACGCCGCTGGAAGGGCCATTCCACGGCTTCCTCATCACGCATAATGAAAGCATCTCGCTGGCCGACTACTACACGGCGCGCAACGCGGATGGTTCCGTGCGCTACCGCCCGACCTCGCATTACGCCTACCACCCCTGCGACGACGCGGTGCTGTCGGTCTACGAGCTCGCCGGCAAGAACTGGGAGATGCAGCCGGAGAAGCGGCTGATGACGGATGAGATCGTGCGGGGCATGGATGAGCTCGGCGTTCTGCTGATGGGCCATGCCAAGGGCGCCTATTGGTACGGCTCCCGCCTGACCATCGAGGAAGCGCGCCGCGTCGCGCCGCACAACAACGCGACCTCGTTGCAGGTGACGGCTTCGGTGCTGGCCGGCGTGATCTGGGCGATGGAGAATCCCCGCCGTGGCGTCGTGGAATCCGATGAGATGGACCACGCTCGCATCCTGGAGATCTGCGCGCCCTATCTGGGCGAGGTGGTCGGCGTCTATTCCGACTGGACGCCGCTGCAGGGTCGCGGCGTGCTGTTCCCCGAGGATGTGGACCAGGACGATCCCTGGCAGTTCCGCAACATCCGAGTCGTCTAACTCCCCACAAAGCCGCTTCGCAGCTTTGCGGGGGCCCCAGCCTGGGTGCTGGTCTTGTGCGGTTGCGCTGCGTTGCCGCGGCAAAGCCGCGGCGCCGCCTGGGTCTGGATGCCGGTGGGCGATTCATTCCAAGGCCACATCCGGCCGGGGCGCTTCCGCCCCGGCCGGAACCGCCCTAGCCTCCCGGCCTGTTCGGGAGGGACCTTATCCAGATGCATGTCCTCGTCATCGGCGCCGCCGGGATGATCGGCCGCAAGCTTGTCGCGCGCATCGTGGCGGATGGCGGCCTCGGCGGGCGGAAGATTGACCGGCTCAGCCTTGTCGATGTGGTCGCGCCGGAGATGCCGGCGGGCATCGCCGGCCGTGCCTGGGCGGCGGATATCTCTTCCCCCGGCGAGGCCGCCGCGATGATCGCGGGCCGGCCGGATGTGGTGTTCCACCTGGCCGCCATCGTGTCCGGTGAGGCGGAAGCGGATTTCGACAAGGGCTACCGAATCAACCTGGACGGCACGCGGCTGCTATTCGAGGCGATAAGGCAGGAAGGCATCCGCCAGGGGCCCTATTGCCCGCGCCTTGTCTTCACCTCCTCCATCGTCACCTTCGGCGCGCCCTTCCCGGATGCGATCCCGGACGACTTCCACCTGACGCCGCTGACCAGCTACGGCACGCAGAAGGCGATCGGCGAATTGCTGCTGGCGGATTATTCGCGCCGCGGCTTCCTGGACGGCATCGGCATCCGCCTGCCGACCATCTGCATCCGCCCGGGCAAGCCGAACAAGGCCGCCAGCGGCTTCTTCTCCTCCATCCTGCGCGAGCCTTTGGCGGGGCTGCCCACGGTGTTGCCGGTGCCCGACACGGTGATGCATTGGCATGCCAGCCCGCGCGCCGCGGTCGGCTTCCTGCTGCATGCGGCGACCCTCGATACCGCGAAGATGGGCGCGCGGCGCAGCCTGACCATGCCCGGCATCGCCGCCACCGTCGCCGAACAGATCGAGGCGCTGCGCCGCGTCGCGGGCGACAAGGCCGTGGCGCTGATCCGGCGCGAGCCGGATGAGACGGTGTGGCGCATTATCTCCAGCTGGCCGCGCCGCTTCGATGCGCGCCGCGCGGCGGAACTCGGCTTCGTCGCGGAGACGAGCTTCGAGGAGATCATCCGCGTGCATGTCGAGGACGAGCTGGGGGGGAAGGTTGCCCTATGAAGGTCAACGTCGCAGGCGGCCCGCGCAGCGGGCCGAGCCGCCGAATGGCGGCCGCCGGCAGTCCGGCGAAGCCAAGCCGGCGGAGCCGGCGCCCGGCGTTTGAGGGCATGCAACCATGAAGCCAGGACTGCTGGTCGCGGGCGAATTGCCCGCCTGGGACCTTGAGGCACTGACGGACCGCTTCGACGTCCATCTGTACTACGCGGCCGAGGACAAGGCCGCGATGCTCGCGCGCGGGCGGGATACTATCCGCGCGATCTGCACCAAGGGCGAGGTCGGCGCGGACGCCGCGCTGATGGATGCGCTGCCGAAGGTCGAGATCATCGCCTGCTACGGCGTCGGCTACGACCTGATCGATGTCCCCGCCGCCAAGGCGCGCGGCATCCGCGTGACGAACACGCCCGATGTGCTGACCGAGGAAGTGGCCGACATGGCCATCGGCCTGCTGTTGGCCGCCGCGCGCCGGATTTCCGCCGGCGATGCCTGGGTCCGCGACGGGTCCTGGGCCAGCAAGGGCAGCTTCCCGCTGACCACGCGCGTCTGGGGCAAGAGCATCGGCATCGTCGGTCTGGGGCGCATCGGCGGTGCCATCGCGCGCCGCGCGGCGGCCTTCGGCATGCGGATCGCCTATAGCGCGCAGCAGAAGAAGGACGTGCCTCATGACTGGTACCCGACGCCCGCCGCGCTCGCGCCGAATGTGGATGTGCTGATGGTGGCGGCGGCGGGTGGCCCCGCCACGCGCGGCCTGGTGGATCGCGCGGCGATCGAGGCGCTGAAGCCCGGCGCCATCTTCTGCAATGTCAGCCGGGGTTCCGTGGTGGATGAGGCCGCGTTGCTCGATGCGCTGCGTGCCGGGCAGATCGGCTCGGCCGGTCTCGATGTCTTCCTCAACGAGCCGAACATCGACCCGGCCTTTCTCGCCTTCGACAATGTCGTGCTGCAGCCCCACGCGGCCTCCGGCACGGTCGAGACGCGGAAGGATATGGGGCGGCTGATGCGCGAGAACCTGGAAGCGCAGATGGATGGCAGGCCCTTGCCGACGCCCGTCGCATGACCGCCGTCGTCATCCACGCCGCGCATGATTTGCGCGTCGAGCCGCATGAGGCGCCGGATCCCGGCCCGGGCGAGGTCCGGATTCGGATCGGGCGCGGCGGCATCTGCGGGTCCGACCTGCACTACTACCATGCCGGCGGCTTCGGCGCGGTGCGCGTGCGGCAACCGATGGTGCTGGGCCATGAGGCGGCCGGCGTGGTCGAGGCCGTGGGCGCGGCCGTGACCCATGTTCAGCCCGGCGATGCCGTGGCGGTGAACCCGAGCCTGCCTTGCGGCGCCTGCGCGCAATGCCTCGGCGGCCGGCCGATCCATTGCCTGGAGATGCGCTTCCTGGGCAGCGCGATGCGGATGCCCCATGTGCAGGGGGCCTTCCGCAGCGCCTTCACCTGCGAGGCGCCACGCGCGGTGAAGCTGCCGCCGGGCCTGTCGGTGGAACGCGCCGCCTTCGCCGAGCCATTGTCGGTCTGCCTCCACGCTGCATCCCAGGCCGGCGCGCTGCTAGGCGCGCGGGTGCTGGTGACGGGATCTGGCCCGATCGGGGTTCTCTGCGCCGCCGTCGCCCGTCTGGCCGGGGCGCGAGAGGTGGTGGTGACCGATCTGGTCGCAGCCCCGCTCGCCTTCGCGCGGGCCATGGGCGCGGATCGCACCCATCCGATGGGCGAGGATCCGGATGCGCTCGCGCCCTATGCCGCGAACAAGGGGTATTTCGACACGGTGTTCGAGGCTTCCGGCAGCGGTGCGGCGCTGGTCGGCGCGCTGGCGGTGGTGCGGCCGGGCGGTGTCGTGGTGCAGGTCGGCGTCGGCGGCGATGCGGCGATCCCGCTCTCGGCCCTCGTCGCGCGGGAAATCCGTCTGGTCGGAACCTTCCGCTTCCACGCCGAATTCGCCCATGCGGTGGAGGTGCTGGCCAGCGGCCGCCTCGACCCCTCTCCGATGCTGACGGAGGTGGTGCCGGCGGCGGAGGCCGTGCGGGCCTTCGACCTGGCCTCGG
Organism: Roseomonas mucosa; assembly: GCA_945878375.1. GTDB lineage: Bacteria > Pseudomonadota > Alphaproteobacteria > Acetobacterales > Acetobacteraceae > Falsiroseomonas > Falsiroseomonas mucosa_A. The sequence continues at coordinate 232,316 of CAMDWG010000002.1, forward strand.
ACCGTCGGCGCGCGATGAAGGTGCAACTGGCTTTCTGAGGCACGGCGACACGACCTGCCCAAAATTTCCGCGACTGCCCGCTTTCGGGGCGGCATCTGTCCGGGCTATGCGACTCTGGCTGCGGGAATGCTGCGCGTTGCTGGAGTCCCGGGGCTGGCATGGGCCTTGCTGCGCCCTGCGGCCTCGGCGGCTGGACCGGGCCCGGCCGACCGGGCGGGTTGGCCTTGCGGCGCCGACCCAGGACTGGATGGAAGGATCACCACCATGGCCAAGACGGACACCACCGACCACGCCTCCGCGCCGGGGCGCACACGATATCGCGTCGAACGTCGCGCCCTGCTGGCGGGCGGCGCGGCCTTCGTGCTGGGCGCGGTGCCCGGCGCGCGGGTCGGCGTGGCGCAGAGCCTCGACCGCCTGTCCTTCCAGACCAATTGGCGCGCCCAGGCCGAGCATGGCGGTTACTATCAGGCGGTCGCGGCCAAGATTTACGAGAAGCACGGGTTGCAGGTGGACCTCCGCCCGGGCGGGCCGCAGATGAATTTCGGCCAGCTGCTGCTGGCGGGACGGGTGGACATGATCATGTCCAATTCCTTCCAGGCGCTGAACTATGTGCGCGAAGGCCTGCCGGCGATCTGCATCGGCTCCATCATGCAGAAGGATCCGCAGATCCTGATGACGCATGAGGGCAACGGCATCAATTCCTTCGAGGATATGCGCGGCCGTCCGATCCTGATCGGCGCGCAGGGCCGGACCTCCTTCTGGCCGTTCCTGCGCCGCCGCTTCGGCTTCACGGACGAACAGATCCGCCCCTACACTTTCAATGTCGGCCCCTTCCTGGCGGACCGCAACGCGATCCAGCAGGGCTTCCTGTCCTCCGAGCCCTATGCGGCGCAGCAGGCTGGCGCGCGTCCGCGCATCTTCCTCCTGGCCGATGCGGGCTTCGCCAACTATCAGACGACGATCGACATCACGACGCGCGTGCTGAACGACCGGCGCGACGCGGTGCAGCGCTTCGTCAACGCCACGATGGAAGGCTGGACGCAGTACATGACCGGCCAGGGGATCGAGGCGGCGAACGCCCTGATCAAGCGCGACAACCCGGACATGGACGATGCCAAGATCGCCAATGCCATCCGCATCATGAACCAGTATGGCATCGTCCGCTCCGGCGACGCCGAGCGGCTCGGGATCGGCGCGATGACGCATGAACGCTGGCAGGGCTTCTACGAGATGATGCGCGATGTCGGGCTCTATCCGGCCGGCATGGATTTCCGCCGCGCCTACACGCTCGATCTCGTGAACAAGCGCGTCGGCCTTGCCTGACCTCGGCTTGGACGACCGGATGGCATCCCCCGTGGCCGTCGGGGCGCCGGTGGTGACGCTGCGTGGCGTCGGCAAGCGCTATGCCAATGGCACGCTGGCCGTGCAGGGCGTGGAACTGGCGATCGGGCAGGGGGATTTCGTCTCCCTGCTCGGGCCGTCGGGCTGCGGGAAATCCACGGTGCTGCGGATGGTGGCGGGGCTGATGGCGCCGACCACCGGCATCATCCAGATGGCGGCGGGCGGCGACGCGACCGGCGATATCGGCTTCGTCTTCCAAGAGCCGACGCTGATGCCCTGGTCGAATGCGCTGAAGAACGTGATGCTGCCGCTGCGCCTGGCCGGTGTGAACCGGGCCGAGGCCGCGGACCGTGCTGCCGTGGCGCTGGCCTCCGTCGGCCTCGCGGGCTTCGAGACATCCTATCCCCGCGCTTTGTCGGGGGGCATGAAGATGCGGGTTTCCATCGCCCGCGCGCTGGTGACGAAGCCGCGCCTGCTGCTGATGGACGAGCCCTTCGCGGCGCTGGACGAGATCACGCGCCACCGGCTGAACAACGACCTGCTGACGCTGTGGGAGGCAGAACGCTTCACCGCGATCTTCGTCACCCATTCGGTGTTCGAGAGCGTCTACCTATCCCGCCGCATCGTCGTGATGGCCGCGCGGCCGGGCCGCGTGGTGCAGGATATCGAGGTCAGCGCGCCCTATCCGCGCGACGAGGTGTTCCGCACCTCCGCCGGCTATGCCGCGCATTGCCGCGAGGTGTCGCAAGCCCTGCACACCGCGATGGGCGAATGAGGACGGTTCCATGAGCGTTTCGCTGTCGGCCAATGAGGCCGCGAACGCGCCGGCAGAGATCCGGGAGAAGCGGGTCCTGGGCCTGACGCCAGAGGGCTGGGCGCGCATCCTGATGCCGCTGGCCATCGGCCTGCTGGCGCTGGGCGGCTGGGAATGGGCGGTGCGGGCCAACGAGATCCCGAGCTACATCCTGCCCGGCCCGATCGAGATCGGCCGGACGCTGATCCGCGACTGGGCCACCTTGCAGGTCTCGCTCTGGATCACGCTGCAGATCACCTTCGCGGCGCTGTTCGTCGCCGCGGCGCTCGGCCTTGCGCTGGCGGTGCTGTTCGCGCAGTCCCGCGTGATCGAGATGTCGCTGTTTCCCTATGCCGTCATCCTGCAGGTCACGCCCATTGTCGCCATCGCGCCGCTGATCATCATCTGGGTGGATGATGTCCGCATCGCGCTGCTGATCTGCGCCTGGATCGTCGCCTTCTTCCCGATCCTGTCGAACACGACGCTCGGGCTGAACAGCGCGGACCACAACCTGCAGGACATGTTCCGCCTGTATCGCGCCAGCCGCTGGCAGGTGCTGATGCGGCTGCGCCTGCCCACCGCGATGCCCTACTTCCTGGCGGGCCTCAAGATCTCGGGCGGGCTCGCGCTGATCGGGGCGATTGTCGCGGAGTTCGTGGCGGGCACCGGTGGCCGCGCCTCGGGCCTCGCCTACCGCATCCTGGAAGCCGGCTTCAACCTGCAGATCCCGCGCATGTTCGCGGCTCTGGTGCTGATCTCGGTCACCGGCATCGCGATCTTCCTCGTGATGTCGCTGATCTCCCACCTCGCGCTGCGCCATTGGCACGAAAGCGCGATGAAGGAACGCAAGTGAAGGACGCACTGAAGGCCGCGGGCGCGCGGTACTGGCTGCGGAACGCCCGCGCCCCAGGCGTGCTGGTGCCGGGGCTGGAGGCCGAGCGCGACGCGGACGGCCTCATCCGCCTCGACATCCGGATCGAGGATGGGAAGATCGCGGGCGTCGCCCCAGCCGGCAGCGCGCCGGATGGGGTGGACCTGCTCGGCGGCCAGGTGTGGCCGGGCTCGATCGACGCGCACACCCATCTCGACAAGGGCCATATCTGGCCGCGCGCGCGCAACCCGCGCGGCGATTTCGGCGGCGCGATCGAGACGGTGATGGCCGATCGTGGTGCCAATTGGTCCGAGGCCGATGTCGAGGCCCGCGCCGATTTCGCCATCCGCTGCGCCTACGCCCACGGCACCGTCGCGATCCGCACCCATATCGACACCTACCTGCCACGCGCGCATGGCAGTTGGTGCAGCATGGTGAAACTGCGCGACCGCTGGGCCGGCAAGGTCGCGCTGCAGATGTCCTCCATCGCGCCCCTCGACCGCTTCCTGGGCGCGGAGGGCGAGACGCTGGCCGATCTGGTGGCCGAAAGCGGCGGCGTGCTCGGCATGGTCACGCGCCATGCCGGCCACATCCATGAAGACCTGCCCCCGGGCTTCCTGGAGGAGATCGACCACTTCTTCGCCCTGGCCGAGGCGCGCGGGCTGGATATCGACCTGCATGTCGATGAAAGCGGCGAGAGCGGTGCGCGCGCGCTGCGGGAAGTGGCGCTGACGGCGCTGCGGCGCGGTTTCAAGGGCCGGATTCAATGCGGGCATTGCTGCTCGCTTTCGATCCAGCCCGAGGATTTCGCGCGGGAGACCATCGCCCGCGTGGCGGAGGCCGGCATCAGCATCGTCGTCCTGCCGATGTGCAACATGTACCTGCAGGACCGCGAGGCGGGCCGTACGCCGCGCTGGCGCGGGGTGACGCTGGTGCATGAGATGCGCGCGGCGGGCATCCGCGTCTCGGTCGCCTCCGACAACACGCGCGACCCGTTCTACGCCTATGGCGACCTCGACATGGTGGAGGTGTTCCGGGAGGCGACGCGGATCCTGCATCTCGACCACCCCTTCGGCGATTGGTACCGCGCTGCCACCGTCAACCCGGCGGAAGCGATGGGGCTTTCGGGCCGTGGCGTGATCGCGGCCGGGATGCCGGCGGATCTGCTGCTGTTCTCGGCGCGCTTCATGACGGAGCTGCTGTCGCGCCCGCAATCCGACCGGATCGTGCTGCGCGATGGCCGCGTGCTCGACGCGACGGTCCCGCATTGGCGGGAGCTGGACGCGTTTGTCGGCGTGGCGGGGTAGGGGGGCGGCCGCCCCGCGCCTACCAGCGCGCGAAATGCGCCCGCACGCGCTGCACGAAGGCTTCGCATTCGGCGCGCGTGCGGTGGTCCATGCTGGTCAGCGTGACCCATTCCACCTTGCAGTCCTTCGCGCAGAGCCGCCGCATCCCGCGCCCGAACAGCTTCCGGTCGAGCCGCCCAATATACCAGAGCAGCCAGGTGGGAGAGCCATAGGTCGTCACCACCGCGATCTTGCGGATATTCGTCAGCGCCGGCTCTATCGCCCCGGCGCCGAGGTTGAAGGCCACGCCCGGCGACCACACGCGGTCGAACCAGCCCTTCAGGATCGCGGGCATGCCGTACCACCAGGTCGGGTGCACCAGCACCAGCGCCTCCGCCCGGCGGAGCGAGGCGACGTGGTCCTCGATGCCCTGGAGGTTGTCGGGCACGTCGTGGTAGCGCCCACGTTCCTCGGCGCTCAGCACCGGGTTGAAGCCCTCAGCGTAGAGGTCGCGCAGCTCCACGTGATGGCCGCCGGCTTCCAGCGCAGCCTTGGCCGCGTCGCGCAGCGCGGCCGAAAGGCTGTCGGCGCGCGGATGGGCGTGGATCATCAGGATCTGCATGCGCGAATTCCCCTCGCTCCCGCTCTAGCAATGCGGGTACCCGGCACGCAACACGGGAAGGATCGGTCGCGATGATGACTGTCCGGGGGATCGGCTGATGCGCGTGCTCTATCTATACGCCCATCCGCTGCCCGAAAGCTTCCACCGCGCGATCCGCGAGGAGGCCCGCGCCGGGCTGCGGGAGGCCGGGCATGAGGTCGATCTCTGCGACCTCTATGCCGAGGGCTTCGACCCGGTGCTGAGCGCCGAGGAGCGCCGCGGCTATCATGACGTCCCCGCCAACCGCGCGCCGGTCGAGGAGTATGTCGCGCGGCTGGAACGGGCGGAGGCGCTGGTGCTGTCCTTCCCCACCTGGTGCTTCGGCCTGCCCGCGATCCTGAAGGGCTGGATGGATCGCGTGCTGCTGCCCGGCGTGTCCTTCGTGCTGGAGGACGGGGTGGCGAAGCCGAATCTGCGCCATTTCCGCAAGATCGCCGGCATCAGCACCTATGGCCGTCCGCGCTGGACGGCGCTGGTGATGGGCGATCCGCCGCGCAAGGCGGTGACGCGCTATTTCCGCATCATCACCGGGGGCACGGCCCGCGTGGAGTACCACGCGCTCTACGACATGAACCGCGCGGATGAGGCGCGGCGCGGCAGGTTCCTGTCGCAGGTGCGGCGGCGGATGGCACAGTTCTGACCCGGGCCAAAGGCGGGACGTTTGCCGCCGGTCGCGGTTCGGCTATGCCTGGGGCACGCCAGGGGCGTGGCGAGCCCACGAAGACCAGCCCCGGCGCGGGAGGACAAGGATATGACGCATTTCACCCGCCGTTCGGCGCTTGCTGCCGCCGCCGTCGCGCTGGCCGTGCCCGGCATCGCGCGCGCCCAGGGCCAAAGCATCCGGATCATCGTGCCTTTCGCGCCGGGCGGGTCCACCGATGCGGTTGCGCGGTTGGTCACGCCGGGGCTGACGCAGCGCCTTGGTGCGACGGTGGTGGTGGAGAATCGCTCCGGCGCCGCGGGCTCGATCGGGGCCGATGCGGTCGCCAAGGCGCGGCCCGATGGGCTCACCTGGCTGCTGACCTTCGACAGCCACGCGACCATCCCCGCGCTGCTCCGCAACCCGCCCTTCGATGTGCTGAGGGATCTCGACCCGGTGATGCTGATCGGCGGATCCCCCTATGCGATCGCGACCAAGGCGGACAAGCCGTATCGCAACATCGCGGATGTGATCGCGGCGGCGAAGGCGCGGCCGGATGCCGTGTCCTACGGATCGACCGGCAATGGGACCATCGGCCACCTGACCATGATCCTGCTGGGTGAGCAGGCCGGCGCGCGGATGACGCATATCCCCTATCGCAGCGGTGGCCTCGCGGTGAACGACACGGTCGCGGGGACCGTGGACATGATGATCGGCAGCGCCGCGCTGCTGCTGCCGCACATCTCCGGCGGCACGCTGCGGCCGCTGCTGCAATTCGGCCCGCAGCGCCTGTCGCGGCTGGCGGAGACCCAGACCTCCGCTGAGGCCGGCTTCCCGGCCCTGCAGGCCGAGGCGTGGTGGGGCGTCTTCGCGCCGCGCGGCACGCCGGCCGAGATGGTGACGCGGATGAACACCGCGCTGCGCGAGACGCTGTCCGAAGATCGCCCGCGCCAGATCATGACCGAGACGCAGCAGGCCCGCCTGGCGCTCTCGTCCCCGGAGGAGTTCCGCCGCTTCTTCGCGTCCCAGGTCGAGACCTGGGGGCGGGTGGTGCGCGCGAGCAACATCCAGCCGGATTGAAGGCTGGGCGGCGCGCGCCAGGGGTCACTCCTCCGTCGCGCGCCGCAGCATCCAGGCGAACAGCGCGGCGCGTGCAGCCTGCCGCGCCGGGAAGTGCAGCGCGCTGGCCTGCGCCAGCGCCTGCGGGTCCACCAAGCCGGGCGGGGTGAAGCGTTCCGCCCAGCCTTGCAGGATCTCCGGCGTGGCCTCGGGGTGGAATTGCACGCCGATGGCGCGCGGCAGGGCGAGGGCCTGCACCGTGCCGGCATCCTCGGCCAGGATCTCGGCAGCCGGCGGCGCGGCGATGGCGTCGCCATGCCAGCGCGGCCAGGGGCCGGCCAGCACCGGGGCTGTGGCGCGCGCGATTCCGTGCCAGCCGCGGAAGAAGCGGCCATCGGCCATCCGCGCCGAATCCCCGCCCGCCGCGGCGGCCATGATCTGCGCGCCGAAGCAGATGCCGATGGTCGGATGTCGCTGCGCGAGCCGTGCGGCCAGAAGCGCCCGCTGCCTGGGGATCCAGTCGATATGCGTGTCATAGACGCCATGCGGCGAGCCCAGCACCACCACGGCATCCGCCGCCTCCATCGCCGGCGCATCGAGTGCGGCGCCCGAGGTCACGGACAGCTTATGGCCCTGCTGGATCAGCCAGTCTCCGAAGGCGCCTTCGGGGGCGTGTTCGGAATTGCGGACGACCAGGATCTTCACGCGCTGCTCTCCGCATCGGCCTTCCGGAAGCCCGTCATGCCGCCAATCTCCCCACCGCCCAGCGCGCGCAGTCGGCCACCACCGGGTCGGGATCCTCGCACAGGGTTTGCGCCACCGGCCGCAGCGCGGGATCGCCGGAATTGCCGATGGCGACCAGCACGTTCCGCACGAAGCGGTCGCGGCCGATGCGCTTGATGGGGCTGCCGCTGAACAGCAGCCGGAAGGCGGCATCGTCCAGCATCGCCAATTCCGCCAGCTTCGGGGCGTTCAGCGTTGCGCGCGGCGCGAAGGCCGGCTCGGTATGCGCGGTCGCGAATTTGTTCCACGGGCACACCGCGAGGCAATCGTCGCAGCCATAGATGCGGTTGCCCAAGCGGGCGCGGAATTCCAGCGGGATCGGCCCGTGATGCTCGATGGTCAGGTAGGAAATGCAGCGGCGCGCATCCAGCCGATAGGGGGCGGGGAAGGCATCGGTCGGGCAGGCGCGCAGGCAGGCATCGCAGCTGCCGCAATGGTCGCGCTCCGCTTCGTCGGGCGCGAGGTCGAGCGTGCAGAAGATCTCGCCCAGGAACAGCCAGGACCCGTGGGTGCGGGAGACGAGGTTGGTGTGCTTCCCCTGCCAGCCGAGGCCCGCCTGCTGCGCCAGCGGCTTTTCCATCACCGGCGCGGTGTCCACGAAGACCTTCAGCTGCGTGCCCTTGAAGCGGTGCACCATCCATTGCCCGAGCGCCTTCAGCCGCTTCTTCACCACATCGTGGTAGTCGCGGTTGCGCGCATAGACGCTGACCGTGGCGCGGTCCGGCTGCGCCAGCGTCGCCAGCGGATCATCCTCCGGCGCGTAGTTCAGGCCGAGCGAGATCACGCTGACGGCTTCCGGCCACAGCGCCTGGGGGTGGGCGCGCTGTTCGGCGCGGGCCTCCAGCCAACCCATGCCGCCATGCATCCCATCCGCCAGGAACCGCGCGAGCCGCGTGCGCGCTTCCTCGGCCAGATGCGCGCGGGCGAAGCCGACGGCATCGAAGCCGATCCGCAGCGCCTCCGCGCGGATCAGGTCGCGGGCGTCAGCCGCGGCCGCGATAGGCCGGGACATCCTGCCGGGGAATCCAGACGCCATCGGGCGGCGCGCTGGTCTGGTAGAAGACATCGATCGGGATGCCGCCGCGCGGATACCAATAGCCGCCGATCCGCAGCCATTCCGGCCCGAGCAGATCGAGCAGCCGCTTCGCGATGCCCACCGTGCAGCTTTCGTGGAAGCTGCCATGGTTGCGGAAGCTGGTCAGGAACATCTTGAGCGACTTGCTCTCCACCAGGAAATCGCGCGGCACGTAGTCGATCACCAGATGCGCGAAATCCGGCTGTCCCGTGATGGGGCAGAGGGAGGTGAATTCCGGCGCGACGAAGCGCACGCAATAGCGAAGGTCGGGATGCGGGTTCGGCACCCGTTCCAGCACCGCCTCCTCCGGCGATGTCGGCTGGGTGGTGTTCTGCCCGAGCATCGTCAGGCCCGAGACGTCGGTCTTCATGCTCATGCGGCCTTCCGTTCGGCTTCGCCCTGTTCCCAGGCTTCGATGATCAGCGCCGCTTCTTCCGCGAAGCGGTGCTCAACGATCGCGCGGCGCAGGCGCGCCATCAGGGACTGGTAGTAGTGGATATTGTGCCAGGTCAGCAGCATCGGCCCCAGCATCTCCTCCGCCTTGATCAGGTGATGGAGATAGGCGCGGGAATGACGCGCGCAGGCGGGGCAATCGCAATTGGGATCGAGCGCCGATCCGTCATCGGCGTGGCGGGCGTTCCGCATATTCAGCACGCCGCGGCTGGTATAGGCGCGGCCCGTGCGGCCCGACCGCGTCGGGATCACGCAGTCGAACATATCCACGCCGCGCCGCACCGCCTCGATCAGGTCATGCGGGGTGCCGACCCCCATCAGGTAGCGTGGCGCGGCCTGCGGCAGCAGCGGCACGGTGACTTCCAGAGTCCGCAGCATCTCCGGCTGGCCTTCGCCGACCGCGAGCCCGCCGATCGCGTAGCCCTCGAAGCCGATGCCGGCGAGCGCCGCGACGCTTTCGGCGCGCAGATCGTCATAGGTGCTGCCCTGCACGATGCCGAACAGCCCATGGCCCGGGCGATGCGTGAAGGCCGCGCGGGACCGCGCGGCCCAGCGCATGGACAGCCGCATGCTGGTGGCCGCTTGGTCGTGGGTGGCGGGGAAGGGCGTGCATTCGTCGAAGCACATCGTCACATCGGCGCCCAGCAGATGCTGGATCTCGACGCTGCGTTCCGGCGTCAGGCGGTGGTAGCTGCCATCGACATGACTGCGGAAGGTCACGCCATCCGCATCCATTTTCCTGAGGCCCGTCAGGCTCATCACCTGGAAGCCGCCGGAATCGGTCAGGATCGGGCCCTGCCAATCCATCAGCTTGTGCAATCCGCCGAGCCGCGCGACGCGTTCGGCCGTCGGGCGCAGCATCAGGTGATAGGTGTTGCCCAGCACCATGCGCGCGCCGGTCGATCGCACCGCATCGGCGGTCATCGCCTTGACCGTGCCGGCGGTGCCGACCGGCATGAAGACGGGGGTCGGCACCTCGCCATGGGCGGTGTGCAGCGTGCCGGCGCGGGCGGCCCCGTCGCTGGCCGAATGGGTCCAGTGCAGCGTCATTGTGCGGCGTCCTCTGCCCGATCCTGGTCGCAGCGGAACAGCAGGCTGCCGTCGCCGTAGGAGAAGAAGCGATACCCGTTCGCCACCGCATGGGCATAGGCTGTTCGCATCCGCCGCGTGCCGGCGAAGGCCGAGACCAGCATCAGCAGGGTCGATTTCGGCAGGTGGAAATTGGTCAGCAGCGCATCGATGGCGTGGAAGCGGAAGCCTGGCAGGATGTAGAGGTCGGTCAGGCCCCGGAAGGGCATGACGGTGCCCCTTTCCCGCGCCGCCGTCTCCGTCACGCGCATCGCGGTGGTGCCGATCGCGACCACGCGGCGTCCTGCGGCGCGGGCGGCGTTGATGGTCGCGGCCGCGTCTTCCGACACCTCGCCCCATTCGCTGTGGATCCGGTGGCGGCGAGGATCATCGTCGCGCAGCGGCAGGAAGGTGCCGGCGCCGACATGCAGCGTCACCGTCGCGCGCTTGATGCCGCGGGCATCCAGCGCCGCGAGCAGCCGGTCGGTGAAGTGCAGGCTGGCGGTGGGGGCGGCCACCGCGCCGGGGCGGGCGGCGAAGATGGTCTGGTAGTCGGCCGCGTCCTCGGCGCGCGGGCCGGCCTCGCGGTGGATATAGGGGGGCAGGGGGATCTCCCCCGCCGCATCCAGCGCGGCGGCGAGCGCGGCCTGGTCCGGGCCGAAATCGAGCATGACGGCGCCGCCCTCGGGTGCGGCCAGCACGCGGGCGTTGCAGCCCGGCGCGCCTTCGATCTCCACCACATCGCCGGGGCGGAGGCGGCGGGCATTCTTCACAAGGGCCTGCCACACGCCGCCGCCGTCGCAGCGGTTCAGCATGATCTCGACCCGCGCCGCGCCGCGCCGGCCATGCAGCCGCGCGGGGATCACGCGGGTGTCGTTCACCACCAGCACATCGCCCGGATCCAGCAGGGATGGCAGGTCCAGCACGCCGCGATCCGCGAAGCCATCTTCGCGCACCACCAGCAGCCGCGCGGCATCGCGCGGCCGGGCGGGGGCCTGGGCGATCAGCTGCTCGGGCAGGTGGTAGTCGAAATCCTCCGTCCGCAGCGCTGGCGCGTCCGCGGCGGGGATGGGGGGAGGGGCCTCCGGCATGGTCGCGGCATGTGGCGCGCGACGCCGTGATTGTCCAGCGCGGCTTGGGCGGGGCTGGTCGTCAGCCCTCCGGATGCCAGCGCAGGAAGCGGCCGAGTTCCCTTGCCTCGCCCTCCGTCACGCCGATCACGGCCAGAAGGTCCACCCGCCCGCGGCCGGGGATCTCCAGGATCGGCGGCTCCAGCGAGGCGATGCGGGTGCCGTCGGGCGCCATGACATGCCCGGCCGGCTCTGCCTGGCTCACGGCGGCGGCCGCGTTGCCCATCGGATGGGCGTCCGAGGGCTCGTCATCGCCGGCATAGCCCACGCCCTTCATCGGCGCGAAGGAGAAGCGCGTTTCGGGCGGCGCGCCGAAGCGTATGATCGCGTAGCGGAAGACCTCGAAGCGTTCGGCCAATTGGGCGGCTCCCTGCATCCCCCGCTGGAACGCCAGGCGGTGGGGCAGGTTCCAGGCGAGAGATCAGGCGCGCAGCAGTCCGCGCATGGGGGCCACGGCGTCGCTGCCGGGGAAGGCTTGCGCCACGGCGCGATCCAGCAGGCGCAGATGGTCGCGCAGCAGCCCCTTGGCGATGGCGCGGAGATCGGTGGTGGGTTGCAGGTCGCGATCCTCGAACAGCTTGTCGCGCGCCAGCCCCGGCCAATCCGCCGCAACCCGTCCGCCCGCCACCGCCCCGCCCAGCAGGAAGGCGACGCCGCCGGTGCCGTGGTCGGTGCCGAGCGTCCCGTTCACCCGCGCGGTGCGGCCGAATTCGGTGACGACCAGCACGGCCGTCCGCGCCCAATGCGGCCCGAGCGACGCCGCCAGCGCCGCCAGCCCCGCATCCAGGGCGCGCAGAGGCCCTTCCATCCGCCCGAGTTGCTGGGCATGGGTGTCCCAGCCGCCGAGGTCCAGCACGGCCACCCGCGGCCCCCCGGCCTCAGCCATCAGGCGGCCCGCCGCGGCGGCCAGGCGCGGGAAGCTGCCGCGTTCGCGGTCATTGTCGCCCATGCCGAGTGTCGCCTGGGCGAAGCCGCGTGCGCGCAACCCTTCGCGGAAGGGCGCGGCAAGCTGCGGGTGGCCTTCCTGCAGCGCGGCGACGCGGTGGATCAGGTCGGGTGAGGGGCGGTCCAGCCCGGGTGGGGCATAGCTGCCGACCGGCGCCGGGCCGCGCAGCAGCAGCGGCACGCCGGTGCCCACCGCGAGCCCGGCGCGGGCCTGCCCGTTGCCCGGCATGGCTTGCAAAGCCCGGTTGAGCCAACCGCTGGACAGGCGCTGCTCCGCGCCGATCTCCAGCGCATCCTGGGCGACGAAATGCGACCGGCTGCGATTCGGCCCGGCCACCGCATGCAGGACCAGCACCTCATTCGCCCGGTAGCGTTCATGCAGCCCGGCGAGCGTCGGATGCAGCCCGAAGCTGCCGCCGAGGTCGAGCACACCCCTCTCCCGCCCCGGTTCCGGCAGCGCGAGCGGGCCGCGCAGCGCGGCGAAGTCCGCATCGCCATAGGGCTGCACGGCGAACAGCCCATCCAGCGCCCCGCGCAGCAGCACCACCACCAGGCGTCGCTCGCCGGGCGCCTGGGCGAAGGCGGCGCGCGTGCCGCCCAGGACCATGGAGGCGCCCAGCCCCAGCAACAGCCCCCGTCGCCCGACCGCGAAAGACGGGTGGGGGGCATCGCCCTGTCGTGCCATCGGCCGGTCCTGCGCGTTCATCGGTGGCCGAACTCCGGGCTGAGGAACAGAAGCGTCAGCGCATCCCGCACCGAGCCCGCGCCGCGCATAGCCCCCACCGTCTCCGCCCTTGCGAGCGGGCCAAGCGCCACCTCGGCGACGGCGCGGGGGTCGAGGCGGCCGGCCCGGCCGGCGAAGGTATAGGCCCAGTCCAGCCGGCGCATCAGCGCTTCCGGGGCCATCCACTCCTCCGCGCGGTCCGACCAGCCATTGGGCTGGGGGGCAGTCCAGAGCGGCTGGCCGAGCGCAGCCATGCCGGACACCACGAGTTCGCTTCGCTCCAGCCCGACCGCGCGGGCAGCGGCCAGCACCAGGTCCTTCGGCGCGCGGAACTTCGCCGGCGCGGTCGGCCACGCCTCCGGCAGGGCGATCAGGGCACGGGAGACGGCGGCGAGGTCACCCCCGCTGTCCCGCAGCGCCGCTTCCAGCCGGCGAATGGCGGCGGGCGGGGGCGTATCGGCCACGAAATGCCGCGCGAGCTTCACCGCCAGATGCCGATGGGTGGCCGGGTGCGCCGCGAGGAAGCGCAGCGCCGCCTCCTGGCTCTCAGGGCCTTCGGGGAAGCTGCGGCCGAGGATGGATTTCGGCCCGGGCTGATGGGTCTGCGGGCGCCAGACGAAGCCGAACGGCTCCGCCTCGAAGGCGATGCCCCAGCCGGTCAGGATCATCGCCAGCTGCTGCACGTCGCCCTGCGTGTAGCCGCCGGCGGGGGAGAGGGTGTGGAGTTCCAGCACCTCCCGCGCCAGGTTCTCGTTCAGGCCTCGGCCGCTGCGCCGGCCGAAGGCGCTGTCCGGGCCGACCGATTGGTGGTTGTCCAGGTAGCCGAGCATGGCCGGGTGACGGGTGACGGCGACGAGCATGTCGGCGAAACGGCCGGTCACATGCGGGCGGATCGCCTCCCGCTCCAGCACCCCGGCCAGGGCGCCGACGACGCCGGACCTGCGGCTGACGGTGAAGTGGTTGGCCCAGAAATCCACCAGCCGGTCCCGGAAGGGCTCGGCGCTGGCGAGGCGATGCGCGGCCCAGGCCCGGCTTTCGGCCTGGACCAGGGTCTGCAGCGGGCTGCGCGCCGGCACGGCCATCATCGCCTGCCCTTGCGGGGGTGCTGCCCGGTTCTGGCGGATGGTCTCGGCGCGGGTACGAACCGCCTCCGCGGTGCCGACGCCGGTCGGCGGGGCGGCGGGGGAGGCGATCTGCCGCTCCAGCCACGCCACAGGGTCGGCGGGCGCATCCTCACCGAGGCGCAAGCCATAACCGAAGCGGATCGACGCTATGTGCAGGCGGTTCGACATCGCAGCAATGCTAGCATGGCAATGAGAGGCTGCAGCTAGTGACATCTTGTATCCCAGGGGGCCAGATCGTTGCCAGGGGGAAGGACCGACCCCGGCGATGCCGTTCCGTTCCTCCGTCTCTCTGCCCCTCCTGTCCCGCAGCATGGCCATGCCGTGAGGAATGGGGCCTTGGCCGCCTTGGCGCTTGCAAATCCTGCCCGGAGAGGGCATCTGCCGTCCACCCAACGCTGATTCGGCACTAACGGGCGGCTTCCTCGTGCGGTTTGGTCTCGGACCAGCCGCCCTCGGGGCCGCTCGATTTCGTCCATGGAGGCCCATCGTGGCAGCGCGCACCCCGCTCGATCGCATTCGCAACATCGGCATCACGGCGCATATCGACGCCGGCAAGACGACCACGACCGAGCGGATCCTGTACTACACCGGCAAGTCGCACCGGATCGGTGAAGTCCATGACGGCAACACCACCACCGACTACATGGAGCAGGAGCGCGAGCGGGGGATCACCATCACCTCCGCCGCCGTGACCGCCGTGTGGAAGGACCACCGGATCAACATCATCGACACCCCCGGCCACATCGACTTCAACATCGAAGTGAACCGCTCGCTCCGCGTGCTCGATGGCGCCATCTTCATCATCGAGGGCGTGGCTGGCGTGCAGCCGCAGTCCGAGACCAACTGGCGCCTGGCGGACCGCTACAACGTCCCGCGCATCATCTTCATCAACAAGCTCGACCGCACCGGCGCCGACTTCTATCGCGCGGCGGCGACGCTGACGGAGAAGCTCGGCATCAACTGGGTGACGCTGCAGCTGCCGATCGGCATCGAGGACACCTTCAAGGGCGTCGTCGACCTGATCGAGATGAAGGCGATCATCTGGAAGGGCGACGAGCTCGGCGCGCTGTACGAGGATGCGCCGATCCCCGACGACCTGAAGGAGCAGGCCGCCGAGTACCGCCAGAAGATGCTCGACATCTGCGTCGGCATCGATGAGACGGCGATGGAGGAATACTTCGACAAGGGCGACGTCTCCATCGAGACGCTGAAGCGCTGCATCAAGAAGGGCACGATCAGCGGCGAATTCCGCCCCGTGCTCTGCGGGACGGCCTTCAAGAACAAGGGCGTGCAGCCGCTGCTCGACGCCGTTCTCGACTACCTGCCGAGCCCGGTGGACATCCCCGGCATCAAGGTGGCGCCGGAGGAAGGCCAGGACGAGACGGCCGACCGCCGCAACATCCCCGCCGACGAGACCGCGCCCTTCGCCGGGCTGGCCTTCAAGATCATCAACGACAAGTACGGCAACCTGACCTTCGTCCGCGTCTATCGCGGCGTGCTGCGCCAGGGCGACATGGTGCAGAACACCACCAAGGGCCACCGCGAGCGCATCGGCCGCATCTTCCAGATGCACGCCGACAAGCGCGAGGAGATCAAGGAGGTGTTCGCCGGCGACATCGCCGCCTTCGTCGGCCTGAAGGACACCGGCACGGGCGACACGCTGGCGTCGAACGACGACCCGGTGGTGCTGGAGCGCATGGCCTTCCCGGTGCCGGTCATCGACATCTCCGTCGAGCCGAAGACCAAGGAAGGCGTCGAGAAGATGACGCTCGGCTTGCAGAAGCTGGCGGGCGAGGATCCCTCGCTGCGCCTCCGCACGGACCAGGAGAGCGGCCAGACCATCCTCTCGGGCATGGGCGAGCTGCATCTCGAGATCATCATCGATCGCCTGAAGCGCGAATACGGCGTGGACGCCAATATCGGCGCCCCGCAGGTCGCGTATCGCGAGACGATCACCAAGCCGCACACCGAGATCTACACCCACAAGAAGCAGTCGGGTGGCTCGGGCCAGTACGCCGAGGTGAAGGTGGTGTTCGAGCCGAAGGACCGGAACGCCGGCATCGAGTTCGTCAACGGCGTCGTCGGCGGCTCTGTGCCGCGCGAATACATCCCGGCGGTCGAGAAGGGCATCAAGGTCCAGGCCGACACCGGCGTGCTCGCCGGCTTCCCGACGGTGGACTTCAAGTACAGCCTGGTTGACGGCAAGTACCACGACGTCGACTCCTCCGCGCTGGCGTTCGAAATCGCGGCCAAGGCCTGCTTCCGCGAAGGCATGAAGAAGGCCGGCCCGGTCATCCTCGAGCCGATCATGGATGTGGAAGTCACGACGCCGTCCGACCATGTCGGCGACGTGGTGGGCGACCTCAACCGCCGCCGCGGCGTGATCCAGAGCCAGGATATGGCCGGCACCTCGGTCATCGTCCGCGCGCATGTGCCGCTGAAGGAGATGTTCGGCTACATCTCGAACCTCCGCGGCATGACCAAGGGTCGCGCGAGCTTCTCCATGCAGTTCCACCACTACGATCCGGTGCCGCGCAACGTCGCGGACGAGATCATGAAGAAGAGCGCGTAACAGCGCCTTCCTCATCCGGATGCGCGAGCGGCGCGGGGGGGCGACCCCCGCGCCGTTTCGCGTTTCGTGGAACCGGCTTCGTGTGGGGCGGCGGCGCCCGCGGCTACCGCTTCAGGAAATGCGTCGCCAGCGCGTTGAGCACGAGCGTGCCGTCGCGTTCCTTCGCGACCAGGTAGCGCAGCTTGGCGATGCCCATCTCGGGCTTCGAGCGGCTGGGCCGCACCTCCTCCACCACCAGGCGGAGCGTCACGGGCTCGTCCGGGTCCAGCGGCGCGGGCCAGGCCACCTCGACACCGCTGGCGCCCAGGTTCACCTCCGCCAGCAGGCCGCTCCGCAACAGGTGGCCGAGGGTGGCGGAGAAGGTGTGGACGCCGCTTGCGACCAGGCGGCCAAAGATCGATCCCTTCGCCGCGTCATCATCCAGGTGGAAGGGCTGGGGGTCGAACTTCCGGGCGAAATCCAGCACCTCCTCCCGCGGCAGCGTAAAGCCGCCGAGGTCGAATTCCATGCCGGGCGCGAGGTCGTCGAGCGAGCGGACCGGGGTCACGGCCGCCACCTTACGCCACCACCCGGCGCGGTGCCGGCCGAAAAGCCCGGACCAGCATCACCGCCCAGATCAGCACCGTCGCGACGCCGAGAGCCCCCGCGATGGGACGCGAGAAGAAGGCCAGCGCCGATCCATCCGCCTTGATCATGTTCTGCACGAAGGTCTGTTCCAGCATCTCGCCCAGCACCAGCCCGAGGATCAGCGGCGCGACCGGGATGCCGTGCTGTTCCAGGAACCAGCCGAACAGGCCCAGCGCCAGCATGACCGTGACGCCATAGAGGCTGTTGGTCATGGCGAAGCTGCCGACGATGCAGAACAGCAGGATCACCGGCAGCAGGATGTTGGGCGGCGTCCGCAGCATCTGCCGCGCGCTCTTGATCGCGGCCCAGCCGAGCGGGAGCATGATCAGGTTGGCCAGGATGAAGATCAGGAACACCGAATAGATCAGCTGGGGGTTTTCGGTGAACACCGTGGGCCCCGGGTTCATGCCCTTCATGTAGAGCACGCCGATGACGATGGCCGTGATCGAGTCGCCAGGGATCCCGAAGACCAGCGCCGGGATCCAGGCACTGCCGACGGCGGAATTATTGGCCGAGGTCGCATCGACCACGCCCTCGACATGGCCGGTGCCGAATTTCTCGGGTTCCTTCGAGAAGCGCTTGGAGATGGCGTAGCTGATCCAGGCCGCGATATCGGCCCCCGCGCCGGGTAGCGCCCCGATCACGGTGCCGATCGCGCTGCCGCGGAGGAAGTTGAGCCAATAGCGCCGCCAGACCGCGCCGAGCCCGCGGAACATGTTGCCCACCTGCTGCACCACCACCCGCCCCGCATCCCGCACCGTCACCGCGTTGCGCAGCAATTCGCTGACGGCGAAGACACCGATCATCGTGGCGACGAAGTTCACGCCCTGCATCAACTCCACTTCCCCGAAGGTGAAGCGTGGGAAGCCGGCGGACGGGTCGATGCCCACGGTGGCCAGCAGCAAACCGATGAACAGAGACAGGAAGCCCTTCACCGGATCGGCATTGGTCAGGAACACCGCGCAGGTCAGGCCGAGGCAGGCCAGCCAGAAATACTCGAAGGAGGAGAAGTTGATCGCGACCTCGGCCAGCGCGGGGGCCAGCGCGATCAGCACCGCGACCCCGATCAGCCCGCCAGCCGCGGAGAAGACCAGGTTCGTCCCCATGACGAGGTTCAACTGGCCCTTCCTCGTCATCTCATAGGATTCGTCGGCGTAAGCCGCGGAGGCCGGCGTCCCGGGCATTCGCAGCAGGGCCGCCGGGATGTCGCCCGCGAAGATCGCCATCGCTGTCGCCGTCACGATCGCGCCCAGCGCGGGGACGGGCGGCATGAAGAAGGTCACCGGCACCAGAAGCGCGGTCGCCATCGTCGCGGTCAGCCCGGGCATGGCGCCGACGAACATGCCGAACACGGCGGAGACGGCGATGACCGCCAGCACGAAGGGATCGAAGACCAGCCCGAAGGCCTGGATCAGCGCGTCCATGGGCAAGGCCTTTCGGAAGCCAGGGGCCTCACAGGAACGGATCCATCAGGCCGCGCGGCAGCGGCACGCGCATCAGCCCCGCGAAGAACCAATGCACCACCAGCGTCACCCCGGCAGCCACCGGCAGCGCCACCACCGGCCGCGCGCGGAACCACAGGAACAGCGCCAGCAGGATTGCGAAGGCGGTGGGGATGAAGCCCAGCCTGTCGGAGGCGAGGATGTAGAACAGCACCGCGCCGGGCACCGCCAGGAAGGACAGCACCCGCGCGGGGTCGCGCACCCAGCCCTCGAACTCCACCAGCTTTCCGCGGGCGCGCAGGCCGCGCAGCACCAGCATCGCGCCGCAGACAGCGATGCCGACGGCCAGGATGCGCGGGAACAGGTTCGGGCCGTAATCCTGGCCCATGAAGCGCGGGAAGAAGGTGGTGAGCCACCACACCCAGCCCGCGAAGGCCAGCAGGATGGCGCCGAGCACCGCGTCGTTCAGCCGCATGCCCGGCGCCCCCTTTGTGCTGGCCTCAGCCGCGCGCCAGGCCGGCGCCGCGCATCGCCTCGCCCATGGCGCGGTCGCCGGCTGCCATGAAGGACGCGAATTGCGTGGCATCGCCCCACACCGTGCCGAAGCCGCGGGACGACATGAATTCCTGGAACTCGCGGTTGTCATAGGCGCGCTTCAGCGCCGCACCCAGCGTGTTGGCGATCTCGGCCGGCAGGTTGCGCGGGGCCGCCATGCCGCGCCAGGCGCCGACGGAGTAGTTGATGTTCAGCGTCTCGTTCAGCGTCGGGACCTGCGCGAACATCGGGTTGCGGGCCGGCGCCATGATCGCCAGCGCACGGGCGCGGCCCGCATCGATCATCGCCCGCGCTTCCGGCACGGAACAGGTGACGATATCCACCCCACCCGCCGCGAGATCCTGCATCGCGGGTGCGGCGCCATTGGACGGGACCCAGCGCACATGGTCGCCGCGCAGCCCCATCGCCTGCAGCCAGCCGACCAGCGCCAGGTGCCAGATGCCGCCCTGGCCGGTGCCGGAGGCGCGGAAGGTGCCGGCGGGGCGCGACTTGATCGCATCGGCCAGCGCCTTGATGTCGGCAAAGGGCGAGTTCTGCGCGACGGTCACGCCCGGAGGGTCGGAGTTCATCAGCGCGAGCGGCGTGTAGCTGGTCGGGCGCAGCTCGGTCAGGCCCTGCCAGTGCATCATGGTGATCTCGACCGTGATCATCCCGATCGTGTAGCCATCCGGCGCCGCCGTCGCGATCGCGCTGTGGCCGACCACGCCAGAGCCGCCGGTGCGGTTCACGACATTGACCGGCTGGCCGAGATCGCGTTCCAGCAGGCTGCCCACGATGCGCGCGGTCGCGTCCGTGCCGCCGCCGGCGCCCCAGGGGACCACCAGCTGGATAGGCCGGTTCGGATAGCGAGCCTGCGACAGCGCGGGCCGGGTGAGCGTCGCGCCAGCGGCAACAAGGCCGGATGCGGCGAGCAGCGTACGACGGTTCAGCATGGCGTTCGGTTTCCTCTCCCTTGCGCGACGGGTCGTCCCGGCGCGCTTGGGATGAAGGCTAGGCCGCAAAATGGGTGTGCATCAAGCGCCCCGCGGCGGCGGCCCTGCCGCGCGCACCACCAGCACCTCGCCTTCCGTGCCTTCGATGACGACGGCATCGCCATAGCCCGGCATGGCCGAGCCGGCGGCGGGCCGCGCGAGCCGGTCGCGGCCGCCCACCCGCACCAGAACCTGCCCGCCCTGCCGGCCGATGACGAGCGCCTGCGCGACGGCCGGGCGGTGCGGCGCCGCCGAGTCGGGAGCCTCGCGGTTGCGGAAGAACAGCCAACCGGCCGCGACGATGCCGATGAAGACGACGATCGCCGCCCCGGCGCCGGCCACCGCCGCGCCCGCCAGCGCATTCGTCGCCGCCAGGATCAGGATGACCGGCCCCATGCGGTTCATGGCTTCGCCTCCGGCCGCACCACCAGCACGGTGCCGTCCACCGCCTCGACGCGCACCGTGTCACCTGTCTCCGGCGCGGCCGCGCCGCGGGTCAGGCGCGCGGGCCATTCGCTGTCGCCGAGCCGCACACGCAGCCCCGGCGCCCCGGTCGCGACGACAACCGCCCGACGCCCCGCGAGCCCTGCCTCCGGCGCATTGATCCGATGGGCCGGCCCGCCGCGGCGCTTGAGCTGGACGGAGGCGAACAGCCCCGCCGCGAGCAGCAGAAGGAAGGTGAGGACCGCGCCTGCAAAGCCTGGATCGGCGCCGAGCAGCAGCAACCCCGTGCCGGCCGCCGCGAGCCCGACCCAGACCAGGTACACCCCCGGAACCGCCAGTTCCGCGCCGAGCAGCGCGACCCCGACGAGCAGCCAGATCAGCCCTGCGTCCATGGGCTCATCCCCGGGGCGGAGCCGGGCCGCGCGGCCGGTGGCGGCAGGCCTTGCCCGGATTTCAGCAATTCCATCGCCTGGGTGATCCCGCCCGCCAGCGCGGCGCTTTCCATCGGCACCACGACGAGCCGGGCGGAGGGGTTGGCGGCGATGGCCTCGAAGGCCTTCACGTATTTCTCGGCGACGAAGTAGCGCAGCGCCTCTGCCCCCGACCCCGTCGCGGCCTCCGCCACCATGCGCGTCGCGTTGGCTTCGGCCTGGGCGAGCCGCTCGCGCGCCTCCGCGTCGCGCATCGCGGCGTCGCGACGGCCTTCGGCGGCCAGCACGAGGGCCTGCTTCTCACCCTCGGCGCGCGCGACGGCGGCGCGGCGCTCGCGCTCGGCGGTCATCTGCAGGTTCATGGCGCGGATCAGGTTTTCTGGCGGCTCGATCTTGCGGATCTCGACGCGGCTGACCTTCACCCCCCAGGGCTCCGTCGCGCCGTCCAGGATCGTGAGCAGCGTCGTGTTGATCCGGTCGCGGCCCGACAGCGTGGCGTCGAGGTCCATCTCCCCCACCACGGCGCGGATATTGGTCATGGCCAGCGCGGTCAGGGCGCCTTCCAGGTTCTGGACCGCATAGGCCGCCTTCGCCGGGTCCATCACGCGGTAGTAGACGATGCCATCGGTCGCGACCGTCGCATTGTCGCGCGTGATCACCGCCTGTTCAGGGATGTCGAGCACCACCTCCTGCACGTTCAGGCGGCGGCCGACGCGGTCCACATAGGGAATGATGAGGTTGAGCCCAGGCTGCAGCAGGCGCGTGAAGGCGCCGAAACGCTCCACCGACCAGACCTCGCCCTGCGGCACGGTGCGGACCCCCTGCGCCACCGTGACGACGGCCAGCAGGACGATGGAAATGAGGACCAGGGTCGCAAGGTCGAGCATGGCGTAGCGGGGCCTCCGGCGTGTCAGGCCTGGAGCTTAGCAGAAACCGCGCCGGCTTCGCACCGATCACCGCAGGTCGCTGTCCCGGACCGAGGCCGCGCCCTTGTGGTCGGTGCGCGAGGCGAGCGCCCTGTCGAGCACCCGCCGCGCCTTGTCGAGCGCACCATCCAGCGCCAGGGCGATGGTCGCGGCATGGTGGGTGACGGAGACGGGCTGGTGGCTGTTGGGCCGCGCCTCGATCATGCAGCGCTTGTCGGCGGCGCCGCCCTTGGCCGCATTGACGTCGCCAAGGTGGACCTCGACCCGCGTCAGATGGGGCGCGAAGCGGTCGAGGCCGGCGGCGACCATGGCCTCGACGCGCTGCGACAGGTTGTCGCCGCCCACGGCATCATGGGTGTTCACCTGGATCTGCATCCCCCCGCAACGCGCGTGGCGGGGCGTTGGTTCACATCATCCCCATCGTCCGCGGCAGCCACAGCGCAATTCCCGGGAAGGCGATCACGAGGCCGAGCGCCACCACCATCGCCAGCACCATCCAGCTGACCCAGGGGATGGTCGATTCCATCGACACACCGGCGATCCGGCAGGAGACCATGAGGTTCACCGCCATCGGCGGCGTGAACTGCCCGATCGCGATCTTCATCGTCAGGATCACGCCGAACCAGGTCAGGTCCCATTGGAAGGCATGGGCGATGGGGATCAGCACCGGCAGCAGGATCAGGAAGATCGAGATGCCGTCGAGGAACATGCCGACGAAGACCAGCGCGATCACCAGCAGCGCCAGCGTGCCGTATTCGCCAAGCCCCAGCCCCACGATCCAGGTCGCGACCGGCTGCACGATGCCGAGCGTGGAGGTGGACCAGGCGAAGACGCTGGCCAGCGCCACCACGATCAGGATGACGGCGGAGATCTCGCCGGCCTCGACCAGCATCTCATAGACATCGCGCAGCGTGAGGGAGCGATGGATCACGAAGCCGACGAACAGCCCATAGAAGACGGCCATCACCGCGGCCTCGGTCGGCGTGAAGGCGCCGATCCGCATGCCGCCCAGGATGACGACGGGTGCCATGAGCCCCCAGATCGCTTCCTTGAAAGTCTGCCAGACCTGCAGCCGTTCCTCGCGCCGGGCCTTGCCGCCGAAATCGTTGATGAAGGACAGCGCGACGACGGCGGCGATGATGGCGAGCCCCGCCAGGATGCCGGGGAACATCCCCGCCATGAAGATCGCGGGCACGGAAACGCCGGGCACCAGCACCGCATAGATGATGAAGGCGATGGAAGGCGGGATCAGGATGTCGGTCGCCGCCGCCGCGCCCACCGTCGCGGCGATGAAGGGGCGCGGATAGCCGTCCTTCTCCATGCTGCGCGTGACCACCTGGCCGACGGCGGCCGATGTCGCGGGCCCCGATCCGCTGATGCCGCCGATTACCATCGCCACCAGGACGGAGACCGAGGCGAGAGCCCCGCGCCCCGCGCCGACCAGCGCGGTCGCGAACCGCACCAGCCGCAGCGCGACGCCCGTGCGGTCGAAGACGGAACCGACCAGGACGAACATCGGGATGGCGATCAGCGGGTATTTCGCGATGCCCGCATAGACATTGGTCGGCATCGCCAGGATGGACTGGTCCGCCAGCACGATCGCCAGCGCCCCAGCGAGGCCGAGGCAGACGCCGATCGGCACGCCGCCGACCATCATCACGAGGAAGGCGATGAAAAGGACAGCCGCGATCATGGCGCGTCAGCCTTCCTTCCCGCGCGCGAGGCGGATGAAGCGCCCGACCGCGCGCAGCACCACGATGGCCGAGAGCAGCGGCAGCCAGCCCGTGTACCACCAGTTCGGATTGCCCAAGCCGTTCGACAGCACCTCGAAGCGGTATTCGTCATAGGCGAGGCGATAGCCGTACCAGACCAGGATGCCGAAGCAGATCATGGTCAGCGCCAGCCCCGCCAACTCCGCGACGCGCTGCGCGGCCTGGGGCATCTTCTCGGGGAAGTAGCCGATGCGGATATGCCGGCCCGTCGCGGTCGCGATGGCGGTGCCGAGCAGCGCCACGATCACCATCAGCACCACCGAATACTCCTCGGTGAAGGCGATGGAGATGTTGGTCAGGTAGCGCGAGACGACATTGGCGGCGGTGATGAGCGCGATGGCGCCCATCGCCGCCGCCAGCAGCACTTCCTCGATCCGCAGCGGGATGCGGGTCCTGGGGCCAGGGCGCGGCCCCGCCGGATCGAGGTCGGCGGACATGCCGGTGCCTAGGCTCGGGCAGCGCGCACGGCCGCTTCCGCGCGCCGCACCAGATCCGCGCCCACCGTGTTCGCCCATTTGTCGTAGACCGGCCGCGTCACCCGCGCGAAGGCCGCCTTCTCCTCGGCCGAGAGCGTCGTCACCGTCACGTTGCGCCGCGCCATCTCATCGAGGCTCGCGCGGTTGCCGTCCACGCCGATGCCCGCGCGGCTGGCCGCGATTTGGGCCCGCGCGGCGTCGCGCGCGGCTTCGATGATCAGCGTGCGGTCGGCGGCGTTGAAGCTGTCCATCACCTGCTTCGCCACCACGAAGGCGCCGGCATCCGCGACATAGTTCCACACCGTCAGGTGCCGCTGCGCCAGCGTGTCCATGCGGAAGGCGAGGAAGAGGTTGATCGGGTTCTCCTGCCCATCCACCGCGCCGGTGGACAGCGCAGGCTGGAGGTCGGCAAACGACATCTGCAGCGGGTTGGCGCCCATCGCGGTGAAGATCTCGCTGAAGATCGCGCCCGCCGCGAAGCGGATCTTGAGCCCGCGCATATCCTCCGGCGTGCGGATGGCGCGGCGGGAATTGGAGATCTCGCGGAAGCCGTTCTCGCCCCAGGCCACGGGCACCACCTCGCGCGCCGTCAGGGTGCGGAACAGCTCCACCCCGATCGGGCCGTTGATGATGGCGTCGAAGCCGCGATGGTCACCCAGCAGCCAGGGCAGGGAGAACAGGTTCATCTCCCGGATCTGCGGGGAGATGTTGATGGTGGAGAAGACCGCGAAATCCACCACGCCCTGGCGCATGGCGACCAGTTCGCGCGTCTGGTCGCCGCCCACCAGCTGGCTGCCAGGATAGACCTTCAGGTTGATCCGCCCGCCGGAGCGCTGCGTGACCATCTCCGCCCATTGGAAGGCGCCTTCCGACAGCGGGATCGGCCGGTTGCCGACGACGGACAGCTTGTATTCGGGGCGGTATTGCTGCTGCGCGCGCACCCGCTGCGGGATGGCGAGCGAGCCGAGGCCGGCGGTGGCGAGCAGCGCCGTGCGGCGCGTGATCCGGGACGTCATGCGTTTGGGCTCCCTATGCGCCACCCGCTTGGCCGGGCGGCTCGATTGCCGCGCAGCATGGCGGCCCGCGCGGCGCCGGGGAAGGGGGGTGTCAGCGCGCGGCTTGCGCCTCGTCATGGCCGCCCTGGCCGGTCAGCCGCGCCCAGGCTTGGTAGCGCGGGCTGGCGGGCAGGGTGCCATCCAGGATCAGCCGCCGCCACTCGGCGCAGGCCTCCACGAAATACGGCACGGAGCCCGGAAACATCGCGAGGCTGATCGCTTCCGCCATCTCGTCTTCCGGCACGCCATCGGCATAGGCCGCTTCCAGATGCCAGCCGAAGGGGCGCCAGCGCGCGCGGCAGACCTGCACGGCAAGTCCCGCCAGATGCACCAGCCGGATCGGAGCGTCGGGCGCGACGCGCCGCAACGCGTCCAGATAGGCTGCGCGAGGGTCGAAGGGGGCGAGTTGCCGCGCCCAGTCCCGCGCGGCGAAGTCGAAGGCCGCCGCCCCCATCGCCAGCGCCGCCGCGGCGAAGGCCGCGCCGAGGCCGGCATCGGTGCCGCCTGCCGCGCGGAACTTCGTGATGTGATGCGTCGCGACACGCTCATCGGTCGCGGCCAGCACCGCCAGCCAGACGAATTCCCGGTCGTGATGCGACAGCACCCGGTCATCCAGCGCCAGCGCGGTATAGGCCGCGTCATAGCCCGCCAGCAGCTTCGGGAAGGCCAGCGCCATCAGGCCGTGATGCGCGAGCAGGTAGCCCCGCTTGGCGCGCACCTCGGCCAGCCGCGCTTCCAGCGCCTCCGTCGTTTCGTGGGCGGCGCTCATTCGGCCTTGATGTCCGCCGCGCGGGCGATCTCGGCCCAGCGCGGCACTTCGCTGGCCACCAGGGCGGCGTAGTCCTGCGGGGTCATGCGGTTCGGTGCGGCGCCGAGCAGTGCCAGCCGCTCCGTCGTCTCCCGCGCGTTCAGCCCGGCCACCAGCGCCTGGTTCAGCCGCAGCGCGACCTCGGGCGGCATGCCGGCGGGGCCGGACAGGCCGAACCAGTTGGAGGCGACGAGCGTCGGGAAGCCGAGTTCGGCGACGCTCGGCACACCCGGCCAGCGCGCCGCGCGCTCCGGCGTCGTCACGGCCAGCAGCCGGAGGCGGTCGTTGTTCCCGATATCGGGGACGGCGGCGATCAGACCCTCCACCTGCCCGCCGATGACATCGGCCACCGCCGGCGCGCTGCCGCGATAGGGGACATGGGTGATATCCGCACCCGCCGCGCGCTTCAGCAATTCCAGCTTGACGTGGGAGGAGGTGCCGACGCCGGTGGAGCCGAAGCGCACCGCCCCGGCCTGGGCGCGGGCACGGGTCAGCAGATCGGCCAGGGTGCGGAAGGGCGAGGCCGCGGAGACCGCGATGGCGCTCGGCACGGCGGCGATCAGCCCGACATGAGTGAAGTCGCGCACGCTGTCATAGGCGATGTTGCGATTCACCGCCGGTCCGATGGCCTGGCTCGCGATGTTCGACAGGATCAGGGTGGTGCCATCGGCCGGGCTGCGGGCCACGGCTTCCGAGCCCACCGCCCCGCCGGCGCCGGCGCGGTTTTCCACCACCACGGGCTGGCCGAGGCGGGACTCCATCTCGCGCGCCGCGATGCGGCCGAGCAGGTCCGCGGTGCCGCCGGGCGGGAAGGGAACGACCAGGCGGATCGGGCGCTGCGCCGGCGCCTGGGCCAGGGCTGGCGCGGCGAGGGGGGCGAGCAACAGGGCGGGCAGCAGCGTGCGGCGATGCATGGGATGGCTCCGGGGGCGTTTGCGCCACCCTGCCCAAGGCGCGGCACCGGGTCCAGCCGGGGAACTCCTGGGATATTCTGAGGTCGTGGTTCTATTCCATTCTGGAAATGGAGTAGAGTGTGCCAATGAGTGGTCCGAACTAAGCAAATTTTGCTACTTTGTGGTTGTATCGTGGAATGGGGCTCGGCATATTTCCGCTGTCCCGAACGCCCTGCGAGGCCATGACCCATATCCGCCCCCGCCCCGCGCTGCAGACGATGCTTGCCGCCATCGCCGAGGCTGCGCGCTGGCCGGCCCCAGATCGCCCTGCCGCCGTCGCCGCCGCGATTGCCGCCTTCCTGCCGAATCCGGGCCTGCTGGATGGGCTGGACCTGCCCTGCTGCCCGGATCGCTATGTCCGGCATCTGCTGCATGCCGATGCCGGAGGCGGCTATGCGGTGGTGGCGCTGGTGTGGCGGCCGGGGCAGATGTCGCCCGTCCATGCGCATCGCACCTGGTGCGCCTTCGGCGTCCAGCAGGGCGTGCTGACCGAGACCTTCTACGCGCCCGGCGAGCCCCCCGAGCCGCGCGCAACGCGGCTGCTGGCACCCGGCGCGACCGGCGGCGGTCCGGCCGATCCGGGGCAGATCCACCGGCTGGCCAACCTTTCCTGTCGCAGCGCCGTCTCCATCCATTGCTATGGCGTGGCCTTCGAGCGGTTCGGCGCGGATGTGAACCTGGTGCTCGGCGACTGATGAGCCGCGATTTCCCCGGCCTTCGCCTGCAACGACACGGGCGGGGCTGACGAGTTGGCGGCATGCCGGGGGCCTTGCGGCCCTCCGAGCACCGAGCCTGCTGTCCCCCGCGCCTTGTCGCTTGATCAGGCCCAGAGTTCGGGGCGTGCGAGTTCCTCCGACAGCCGCGTCGCGGCGGCCTCGAACAGGGCTTCGCCCTTGCCGGGGCTGGCGGCGCGCGGGTCGCCCAGCACGCCGGTGTCGGTCATCTCCGCGAAGCTGCGCTGGCGCTTGAAGCCGGGCGGGACCGGCGAGGCGGCGCGTGCGGGCACCGCGCGGGCGATGTTCTCGCCGCGCACGCAGCCGGGCTGGATCGCCATCACCATGGATGTCTCGGCCTCGCAGGCATGCAGCACATTGTCCTGCACCTCCAGGATCGCGCCGAACAGGCCGGCGCAGGCGGTCCAATAGGTCGCGCCCACCACCGGCACGCCCAGGGTCCGGGTCAGCACGATCGCGGCGCTGGCGATCGCCTCGATATTCCCGCCATGGCCGTTGAGCAGCGCGATACGCCGAAAGCCGTGACGCGCGACGGATCGCACGATGCCGCCCACCGTCGCGGCGAAGCTGGCCTCGTCCAGGGTCAGGGTGCCGCCGAAGGCCATGTGGTGTTCGGCAAGGCCAGTCCAGATGCAGGGCGTGACCACCGCTTCCGTCCCCGCCGCCTTCAGCTTGCGGGCCGTGCGTTCCGCCACCTCGGTCGCCAGCCACATATCCACGCCGGTCGCCAGATGCGGCCCGTGCTGTTCGATGGAGGCGACGGGGATGATCGCGACCGTCGTCGGGGTCGCGCGCGCCTGGATCTCGGCTGCCGTCAGCCTGGCCCAGGCCACTTCGCCGGAAGTCTCTGCCATCATCGTCCCCTGTCTCGTGTCGTGGCGCAGCGTAGCGGTGGCAGCGGGGCGGGCGAAGGGGCTGTTGCGCGATCCCTGGTCTTGGGCATGTTGCGCCCCATGCCGATGCCACGCCGCCTGCTGCCCCTCCTCGCCCTTCTGCTGCCCGCTATCCCCCTGTCGGCCGCCGCGCAATCGGCGGAGGCGGTGCATGGCGGCCCCGTGCGGGCGCTGGCCGCGTCCGGCGGCGCGCTGGCCTCGGCCGGCTTCGACCAATCCATGATCGTCTGGGATCCCGCCACCGGCCGCGCGCGGGCCGTGGTGCGCTGGCATGCCGGGGCGGTGAATGCGCTGGCGCCGCTCCGCGATGGCGGCTTCGCCTCGGCCGGGGAGGATGGGCGCATCGCGCTCTGGCCCGCCGCGCCCAGCGCCCAGCCCGCCGCCGTGCTGGAAGGCCATAGCGAGCCCGTCGCGGCGCTGGCCCTGTCGCCCGATGGGCGGCACCTGGCGTCGGCCGCCTGGGACGGCACGGCGCGGGTCTGGCCGCTGGCAGGCGGCGCGGCGCGGGTGCTGGAAGGTCATCGGGGCAATGTGAACGGCGTCGCCTTCCTGCCCGGCGGCATGGTCGCCACCGCCGGCTTCGACGGCACGCTGCGGCTGTGGCCGGAGGGTGAGCCGCCGAAGCTGCTGGCGGAGTTCGGCTTTCCGCTCAACACCCTCGTCTCCCTCCCCGATGGCACGCTGGTGACCGGCAGCGTGGACGGGATGCTGCGCCTGATTTCCCCCGATGGCGCGGTGCGGGAGGTGCGCGCGGGCGCGCGGCCGGTGGTCGCGCTGGCCGCCGCGCCGGACGGGTCGGTGGTGGCGGCGGGCTCGCTCGGCGGCAGCGTGACCCTGTGGGACGTCGCCTCCCTGCGGTTGCGGCACACGCTGGAAGGGCCGGGGCTGCCGGTGTGGTCCGTCACCTTCTCTGCCGATGGGCGCAGCCTTTGGACCGGGGGGACGGATCGCCGCGTGCGCCGCTGGGATGCCGCGACCGGCCGGCCCATCGGCCCGCTCGGCGGCGAGAGCGCGCAGGAACTGCCCGCCGGCGTCGATCCGCATGGCGCCCGCGTCTGGCGCTTCTGCGCCGCCTGCCATGCGCTGTCGGCCGAGGGCGGCAACATGGCCGGTCCGCATCTGCACCGGCTGTTCGGCCGCCGCATGGGCAGCGTGGCAGGCTACGAATACTCGGAACGCCTCGCGCGCGGCGACATCATCTGGACGCGGGAGACGGTGGCCGATCTGTTCACCCGCGGCCCGGATGAGGTGACGCCGGGCACCAAGATGCCGGTGCAGCGCGTGGACAACGCCGAGGATCTGCGCGCGCTGCTGGATTTCCTGGACGCGACGACGCGCTGAAGGCGCGCCTGCGGCGCGACGCGGCTTCGTGGGGAATGCTCAGCGCTTCTCGCTGCGCCAATCCTTGCGGCCGCGATCATCGTAGTAGTTCGTGGTGCCGCCCTGTGTCTCGGCGCGGCCGGTGAAGCGGCCGCGGTCGTCATAGTCGCGCCGCGTGTTGCCCTGCACCTCGCCGCGCCCCTGGAAGCGGCCGGCATCGTCGTAGCGGCGGATCGTGCTGCCGCTGGCTTCCTCCCGCCCCGTATAGCGGCCGCGATCGTCATAGAGCCGCGTGGTGCCGCCGCGCGTCTCCGCCCGGCCGGTGAAGCGGCCGCGGTCGTCGTAGAAGCGCGTGGTGTCGCCCTGCGTCTCGGCGCGGCCGGTGAAGCGGCCCCGGTCGTCGTAGCGTCGCTCCGTCTGCGCCAGCGCGGGCGCCGCGAGCGTGAGGGCGAGGAAGAGCAGGGCAAGGTATCGCATGGCCGCGATCGTACGTGTCCCATTGCGGCCGGGGCATGGCGCGAGGCCGGCCGAAATCAGTCGGTCCCAGCCTGTCGCATCCGGTAGATCGTGACCTCCCGCAATTCCCGGTCCTCGACCTCACGGGATGTCGGCACGGCGTGGCGCGCAATGGGATCGAGGCCCTGGCCCGGCAGATAGGCGCGGCCAGGATCGGCCACCCACACCTCGCAGACCGAGGCCATGGCGCGCAGCCAGGGCAGGATATGCGCGGTCATCGGCGCTTCGTAGCAGACATCGCCGGCCAGGATCATGTCCCAGCGGCAGGCGCTGCCCACCACATCGCCTTCCGTCACCGCGATTTCCACGCCGTTCAGCGCGGCGTTCAGCCGCAGCGCCGCGACGGCCAGCGGGTCGATCTCGGCGGCTTCCACCACCGCCCCGGCGCGGGCCGCCGCGATGGCGGCGATGCCGCAGCCGGCGGCGAAATCCAGCACCCGCCGGCCGGCGACGCGCGCCGGCTCATCCAGCAGCAGCCGTGCCGTCGCCTGCCCGCCCGGCCAGGCGAAGGCCCAGAAGGGCGGCTCCACATTGCGCGCTTCCAGCCACGCCTCGGTGGCCTGCCAGATCGGCGTGATCTCGGTCGCCAGGTGCAGCGCGATCTCGGGCACCAGGGGCGTGCGCGCGATGGCGGTGTTGGCGCGGACGAAAGCGGCGTGGTCCATCACAGGCGCCCCCGTCATAGACGCCCCAGCAGGAAGGCCAGCGCGATCACCAGCCCCGCCTCCCGGTTCGACTTGAACAGCGTGAGGCAGAGCGCGGGATCGTGGATGTCGAGCGCCCGCACCTGCCGCGCCAGCATCCAGCCGGGCACCAGCAGCGCCAGGAAGAACCAGGCCGAGGCCCCCGCCAGCACCCCCGCCACGCCGAGCAGCGCGAGCGTCGCCGCATAGCAGCCACCGACGAACAGCGCGGAGCGTGCGCCGAATTTCCGCGCGGTGGACCGGATGCCGACCATCGCGTCGTCCTCCCGGTCCTGGTGGGCGTAGATCGTGTCGTAGCCGAGGATCCAGAAGAACCCCGCCAGCCACAGCGCGAAGGCCGCCGGGTCGAGCCCGCCCGTCGCCGCCGCCCAGCCCGTCGGCGCCGCCCAGCTGAAGACGAAGCCCAGCACCGCCTGCGGCCAATCCGTCACCCGCTTGGCCAGCGGATAGAGCGCGATCGGCACCAGGGAGGCGAGCCCGACCAGGATCGCCGCCCAGGGCAGCTGCACCAGCACCGCCGCGCCGATGGCGCAGAGCAGCCCGAGGAAGCCCAGCGCCTGCCGCGGCCGGATCGCGCCCGAAGCCAGCGGCCGCCCCCGCGTCCGTTCCACCTGCCGGTCGAGATCCCGGTCCCACAGATCATTCACCACGCAGCCCGCCGCGCGCATGGCGAAGGCGCCGATCAGGAACAGCAGGACAAGCCGCGCTCCCTCCGCCCAGCCCGGCGCCGCCGCCGCGATGGCCCAGAAGCCCGGCAGCACCAGCAGCCAGGCCCCGATCGGTCGGTCGAAGCGCGCCAGCAGCGCATAGGGGCGCCAGCCCGCCGGCAGCCGCGCCACCCAGCCCGTTGCCCGGATATCCGTATGCCCGTTCATGGTTCATACAAGCGGGCGGAGACGCCCCATGTCCATCCCACGCCTCTATCTGGAAGACCCGCTATCCGAGGGCGCGGAGATCGATGCCGCGCCCGGCCAGGCGCATCACCTTGGCGTGCTGCGGCGCGGCGCGGGGGATGCGGTGCGCGTCTTCAACGCGACCTGCGGCGAATACGACGCGACCATCGCCGCGCTGCGGAAGGATCGCGCGCGGTTCCTGCTCGGCGCCCGCCTGCGCCCGCCCGCGCCGGAACCGGGGCCCCGCCTGCTGGTCGCCGCCCTCAAGCGCGACGCGATGGATTGGCTGGTGGAGAAGGCGACGGAACTTGGCGTCGCCGCCATCCAGCCGGTGCTGACCCGCCGCACCGTGGCCCAGCACGCCAATGCCGCCCGGCTGGCCGCCATCGCCCGCGCCGCCGCCGAACAATGCGAGAGGCTGTCGATGCCCGAGGTGGCGGAGGCCCAGCCCCTGCATCGCGTGCTGGATGGCTGGGACGGCGCGCCACTGCTGGTTGCCATGGAACGCGAAGTGGCCCCGCCGCTGCGGCAGGCCTGCGTGACAGTTGCGTTGCCTTGCGCCCTTCTGGTGGGGCCGGAGGGGGGGTTCGAGCGGGCGGAGCTTGACGATCTCCGCCGTCGTGCCTTTGTTGTGCCCACCGCGCTCGGGCCCCGCATCCTGCGGGCGGAGACAGCCGCGGTGGCGGGCCTCGCGGCGCTTCAGGCGCTGATCGGGGACTGGGCCGAGATGCCGGGGCGCTGACACCAGCCCTCGGCCACGAAGCGGAACGAGAACGCCAGCAGATGTCGAATCCCGGCGAGGCCGACCTCACGCCGATCACTTCGGTGCGCCAACTCGCGGCATGGTTCGCCGACGGGGTGAAGCCGCGTGCCGCGTGGCGGATCGGCACGGAGCACGAGAAGTTCGGCTTCCGCCGCCCCGGCGCTGCCGCGCGCCCGGATGACCTCGCCGCCCCGCCTTATGAGCCCGATGGCATCCGCGCGATGCTGGAAGGGATCGCGGCGAAGGGCTGGGCCCCGATCCTCGACAACGGGAAGGTCATCGGGCTGAAGCGCGGCGCGGCCTCGGTCAGCCTGGAGCCGGGGGGGCAGTTCGAACTCTCCGGCGCGCCGATGGCCGATCTGCACGAGACGCGCGTGGAACTCGCCGCCCATCTGCGGGAGGTGCATGAGATCGCGGGGCCGCTTGGCCTCGGCTTCGCGCCGCTGGGTTTCCATCCCATCGCGACGCGGGATGCGATGCCCTGGATGCCGAAGGGCCGCTACGCGATCATGCGGCAATACATGCCGCAGGTGGGCGGCATGGGGCTCGATATGATGCTCCGCACCTGCACGGTGCAGGTGAACCTCGATTTCGGCGACGAGGCCGATATGGCGGAGAAGCTGCGGGTCAGCCTGGCGCTGCAGCCGCTGGCCACCGCGCTGTTTGCCAATTCGCCGTTCCTGGAAGGCCGGCCGAGCGGCTACCTGTCGCTGCGCGGGCATGTCTGGACCGACACAGACCCCGACCGCACCGGCATCCCGGCCGTGGCCTTCGAGGACGGCTTCGGCTTCGAGCGCTTCGCCGAACACGTCCTCGACGTGCCGATGTACTTCATCATGCGCGAGGGGAAGTGGATCGACGCGGCGGGCGTGCCCTTCCGCGCCTTCCTGGAAGGCCGCGCCGACAAGCTGGCCGGCCACACGGCGACCATGGGCGACTTCGCCGACCATGTGACGACGGTCTTCACCGATGTCCGCCTCAAGCGCTTCCTGGAGATGCGCGGCGCGGATGCGGGCAATGCCGCGATGCTGCAGGCCAAGCCCGCCTTCTGGACCGGGCTTCTGTATGACGACGCCGCGCAGAAGGCCGCCGCCGCGCTGATCCGCGGCTGGACGGTGGAGGAGATGCGCGCGCTGCGCACCGCCGTGCCGCGCGAGGCGCTGAAGGCCACGATCCGCGGCCGTTCGCTGCGCGACATCACGCGCGACGCGCTGGCCATCGCCCGCGACGGCCTGATCGCGCGCGGGTTGGGGGAGGAGGTCTACCTCGCCCCGCTGGAGGAGATCGCCGCGAGCGGCATGACCCAGGCCGAGCGCTGGCTGCAACGCCACGCCACCGCCTGGCGCGGCGACGTCACCCGCATCTTCGCGGAAGCGGAGGTGTAGCGGGGCGGGGGGCGGAAGCCTCCCCGCGATCCCGCCTACGCCTTGTCCTTGCCGGTGATGTCGCGCACCGCGTCCCGGGCACCGCCGGTGGCGGTCTGGACGGTGCCCTTCGCCGTGTCGGCTTGTCCTTCGGCCTTCAGCTTCTCATCGCCGCTCATCCGGCCGACGGCCTTCTTCAGCGCGCCCTTGATCTTGTTGCCGATGCCCTGCAGGCGGTTCCTGTCCATCGCGCACCTCGACTGGCCGCGGCGAGATCGCCCTGCGGCCATGGCGTGATCCGGTTTGGGGGATCACGCCCTGGGCCAACGCGGGCGACAGGGCGGGGTTCGCCCGCAAGCCTGTCCGTGGGAGGACGAAAACCGAGGCCACGGATGGAGGCCAGGGATCCGCTGAGAGCGTCCCCTGGCCTCAACCCACCGGCGCGGCATCCACCACATGCAGCGACACGCTGACATTGTCGTTCCAGCTTTCCGCCCGCAGATGCCCCGCCAGATGCAGATGCCCGCCGCCGAGCAGCGCATGGGCCAGCGGACCATCCTTCGCGCGGAAGCAGATCGCCTTCAGCCGCCCGCCGCCGCCTTCGCCTTCCAGGAAGGCGCGCACCGTATTGCCTTCCTTCCCCACCCGATCCGCCCGCACCACCCGCGCGCGGCCGAGCGCGAAGACCGGCTCGTCATTCCCCGCGCCGAAGGGGGCGAGGCGGGAGACCTCCTGCGCCATCGCAACCGTTGCCGCCGGCACGGCGAGGCTGCCTTCCACCGGCAGATCGGCCGCGCTCGGCAGCGTGGCGGCATGGGAAAGCCGCTCATCGAGGAAGGCGTGCAGCTCCGCACCCCGCCCGGCAAGGAATGAGAAGCCGGCCGCCATGGCGTGGCCGCCGCCGGTCTCGAGCAGCCCGGCCTGCCGCGCGGCGATGATGGCCGCACCCAGATCGACGCCCGGCACCGACCGGCCCGATCCCTTCGCCAACCCCGCAGCCAGCCCCGCGACGCAGGCGGGGCGGTTGAACTTCTCCTTGATCCGGCCGGCGACGATGCCGACGACGCCCGGATGCCAGCCCTCGCCGGAGACCAGGATCACCGGATGCCCATGATCGGCCTGGGTCTGCGCGGCTTCGAAGGCGGCGGTCAGCACATCGGCCTCCACCTCCTGTCGCCGCTTGTTCACGGCGTCCAGCGTCTCCGCCATCACGCGGGCTTCGACGGGGTCGTCCTCCACCAGCAGGCGCAGGCCGAGATCGGATTCGTGGATGCGCCCCGAGGCGTTGATGCGCGGGCCGAGCAGGAAGCCGAGCGTATGCGCGGATGGCGCGTCCTTGGCCTGGGCGACCTCCAGCAGGGCGGCGATGCCTGCGCGGTCGCGCCGCGCCATCACCTTCAGCCCCTGCGTCACCAGCGCTCTGTTCAGCCCGGTCAGCGGCATCACGTCGCAGACGGTGGCCAGCGCCACCAGGTCCAGGTAGCCGCGCAGATCGGGTTCCGTGGTCGATGCGAAATGGCCGCGCCGGCGCAATTCGCGCAAGGTCGCGACGGCAGCCAGGAAGGCAACACCCGCGGCGCAGAGGGTCTTCAGGCCGCTCGCGCAATCCAGCCGGTTCGGGTTCACCGCGGCGCACACGCGCGGCACCGGGCCTTCGGCCTTGTGGTGGTCCAGGATCACGACATCGGCGCGGTTATGCGCGACGGCCAGCGCAGCCTCCGCCGCGATGCCGCAATCGACGGTGACGATCAGCGTCGCACCCCGGTCGCAGAGCGCGCTGATCGCCGCCGGGTTGGGGCCGTAGCCCTCATTCAGCCGGTCGGGGACGTAGTGGACGACCGCGCAGCCCAATTCGCGCAGCAGCCGCACCATCAGCGCGCCGGAACACGCGCCATCCACATCGTAGTCGCCGAACACCGCGACGGATTCGCCGCGCTGCACCGCATCGGCCAGCCGCGCCGCCGCGACATCCATGTCGCGCAGCGTCGAGGGATCGGGCATCAGCGCGCGAAGCGTCGGCTCCAGGAAAGCCGGCGCGTCGTCCAGCCCCACGCCGCGCGCAGCCAGCAGCCGCCCCACCAGTTCGGGCAGGCCGAGCCGCTGCGCGATGCCGAGCCCGGTCCGCGCTTCCCCCTGCCGCCAGATCCAGCGCCGCCCCGTCGCGGAGCGCTCGACGCCGAGGACCGGACCCTCGGCCCCCGTCACGCGATGAAGGCCGAGGGCTTCAGCGCGAAATTGTGATGCCCTTCGACATAGCGCACCGTGCCGGTCTTGGAGCGCATGACGATCGAATGGGTGACCGCGCCGGTGCCGAAATGGCGCACGCCGCGCAGCATCGGGCCGGTGGTGACGCCGGTCGCGGCGAACATCACCTCGCCCTTCGCCATGTCTTCCAACTCGTAGATGCGGTCGGGATCGGTCACGCCCATCTCGCGGGCGCGGGCGATCTGTTCCTCATTCTCGAACATCAGCCGGCCCTGCATCTGGCCGCCGATGCAGCGCAGCGCGGCCGCCGCCAGCACGCCTTCCGGCGCGCCGCCCGAGCCCATGTAGATATCGACGCCGGTATCGGCCTGCGACACCGCCACGACGCCGGAGACATCGCCATCCGGGATCATCATGATCCGCGCGCCGGCGGCGCGGCAGCGCTTCACGATCTCCTTGTGCCGGTCGCGATCGAGCAGGCAGACAACGAGGTCGGAGATCGAGCGCTTCTTGGCCTTGGCCAGTTCGCGCAGGTTCTCCTCCACGCTCGCCTGCAGGTTCACGACGCCGGGGGGAAGGCCAGGGCCGACGGCCAGCTTGTCCATGTAGATGTCGGGCGCGTGCAGGAAGCCGCCCTTCTGGGCCAGCGCCACGGTGGCCATCGCGTTCGGCCCGCCCTTGGCGGTGATGGAGGTGCCTTCCAGCGGATCGACGGCGATATCGACTTCCTGCCCGCCGCCGGTGCGGGCGTAGAGGCCGACCTTCTCGCCGATATAGAGCATCGGCGCCTCATCCATCTCCCCTTCGCCGATCACGACGGTGCCGGAGATGGCGACGGTGTCGAAGGCCTGCCGCATCGCCTCCACCGCCGCGCCGTCGGCGGCGTTCTTGTCGCCGCGCCCCATCCAGCGGCTGGCCGCGAGCGCCGCGGCTTCCGTCACGCGGACGAGTTCCAGGGCCAGGTTGCGGTCGACATGGACCTGATGTTCGGTCTCGGCCATGGCTCAATCCTCCTGTGTTTCGGGCGCCCTTATACCAGCGCGGCTGGCGGGGGGGAGACGGGGCGGAAGACGCGCGTCCCGCTCTCAGAATCGTAGAAGGAGCCGGGCGAAGACCGCGTCTTCCGACAGGGCGGCAACGCCCGCGCCCTCGGGCTGGCGGGTCAGGCGGCGGACGGCTTCCAGGTCCAGCTGCAAGCCCTCGTCGAATTGCAGCCGCACCCCGCCGCCCCAGGACGCGACCTCCCGATCCTGGCCCGCTGGGCCATTGTCCCAGGCCCGGCCCTCGTCACGGAACAGGTAGAATTGGGTCCCGAGCCTCAAGGCTTGTCCCCCCGGCCAATCCGGCGGCATGGCGAGGTCGAGCGTCCGCCCCAGCTGCAATTCCAGCGTCCCCGCCAGCGCCCGGTCGCCCGTGACCTGGCCCGCATAGAAGCCGCGGCCCAGCCGGTTGCCGCCGAGGTAGAATTTCTCCGCCGGCGGCAGCACATCGCCGCTCCATTGCCCCGCGACGAGGCCGAGCAGCGACAGCAGCCACCCCTCGGTAGCCAGGGCCAGCGGCTGGTTGCGGCTGGCTTCCGCGACGAGCTTGGCGAAGCCGAACTCGCTGCCTGCCCGTGCATTCCCCCCCGCCGCGCCGTCGCTCGCGCCCAGCGCCTCGATCCCCTGGCTGAGGCGCAACAGGCCCGAGGTGACGGCGGCGGCTGGGGCGGTGGCAAGCCAGGCATCCTGCATCGCCCCGTCCAGGCCGAAGCGCAGCGCACGCACGGAATCGAGGCTCTGCCGGCTGCGCGGCGCGCCGGGGGCGAGGCGGGCCTCGACCTCGGATTCGAAGGCGTCGAACTGGCCGGTCAGCGTCAGGTTCAGCGGCCGGCTGCGGATCAGCGGATAGGCGAGGCCCAACCCACCCACCCGCGTCTCTCCCGCATAGCCGATGGCGGCCAGCGCCGAGCCCGGCTCCGCCCGACCCGCGCCGGCATAGAGCCGCAGGCGGAGGCCGGAGGCGCCGAGGAACATCTCCTCCGTCACCTGGAGGAAGCCCTGGCCGTTGCCGTCGGTCTGGAGCAGCGCGACCTCGGTCCGCTCGCCGAGCGCGGTCAAGCTGTTCAGCTGCGCGACGGCCAGCCCCTGCCAGCGCCCGGTCAGCGGATAGCCGCGATTGTCGAGGGTCACGAAGCCCGAGACGGGGCGGCGCGTGAGGCGCACCACAAGTTCGAGCGCGCCCGGATCCCCGGCGATGGGCCGCAACACGCCCTGCGCGGTGACGCCGGGGATATCGCCCGCCAGCAGCAGCGCCCGTTCCAGCGCGGCGGCGGGCAGGGGGCGCTGGTGCAGCACGGGGTCCAGGAAACGCCGCGCCTGGCGGCTGGCGGGGCCGATCTCCTCCCCCTCCAGCCGCAGCGCCGCGACGTGGCCTTCCGTGACCGCGAGGACCAGCGCTGGCCTGCCATCCGCCTGTGGGGCCAGCCGCGCCGCGACGGCGACATAGGGGAAGCCCGCCGCGCGATAGGCGCCGAGCAGCGCGAGCCGCGCATCCTCGATCTCCGCCAGCGTGACGTCTCGCCCCTCGACCGCGTCGAGCACGGCGCGGAGCCGGGCCGGGGGCAGGGCGGTGCTGCCTTCGACGCGCGTGGGGCCGAGTGCGACGCGGCGTGCCTCGCCAGGGCCGCCGAGGCGGGCGGGTTCGGGCGGCAGCAGCCGTGGGCCGAGGGCCGGAGCCTCGGCTGGCGCCGTGCGCTCGATCACGCCGGGCAGGGGGGGCGGCAGGCCGGGGGGCTGCTGCGCCAGGGCGGGCGGGGCGGCGACAAGGGCGAAGAGCAGGACGGGCAGGGTGGGCGCACCGCGCCGAAGCAACCGCATGACCCTCCCCACCGCCGGTACCGCCGTCCGATCTGACGGAGTCGGAATGAAACGATAAGGTGCAGGAAGGGCGGCGGAACCTCAACCCGCGGTGGTGGCCTACACCGGACGGCAGGGGGGTGCTAAATCCCGCGCGCAGCCAGCGCCCGTAGCTCAGCTGGATAGAGCATCGGATTTCTACTCCGTAGGTCGGGGGTTCGAATCCCTCCGGGCGCGCTGTTCAACCCGCCGCCTCAGCCGGTCCGGCGCCACCTCGGGCGAAAAAAATCTTTATCCTGTCGGCCCGGGGCGCGGCCGTGTCCGTCTCTCTGACCGCAGCGGCGGGGAAGGCAAGCCATGCGGACATGCCGCAGGGACATGCATGACCCTTCCGGCCTCCCCCGGGGGGCGCAGGGCCCTGCTGGAAACCGTGGCGTCGGCAGCCTTATCTCTCAGGGCTGGGCGTGCCACCGCCCCGTCCCCCAGCCCAAGGAGAGCCAGCGCCATGGACGCCAACCTGCCGATGGACGGCATCGTCGAGGGCTTCTGGGGCGCCGTGGGCCATACGCCGCTGATCCGCCTGCGCCGCGCCTCCGAGGCGACGGGGTGCGAGATCTTGGGCAAGGCGGAATTCATGAACCCCGGCGGGTCGGTGAAGGACCGCGCCGCGCTCGGTATCCTGCAGGACGCCATCGCCAGCGGGCGGCTGGTGCCCGGCCAGCCCGGCACCATCGTGGAAGGCACCGCCGGCAATACCGGCATCGGCATCGCGCTCGCGGCCAATGCGATGGGATGGCGCAGCGTGATCGTGGTGCCGGAGACCCAGGCGAAGGAAAAGCTGGACTACCTGCGGATGATCGGCGCCGATCTGCGGCTGGTGCCCGCGAAGCCCTTTTCCGATCCGGGCAACTACGTCCATGTCTCCCGCCGCCTGGCGGAGGAGATGGGGGCAGTCTGGGCCAACCAGTTCGACAACCTCGCCAACGCCGCGGCGCATGAGGCAACCACCGGCCCCGAGATCTGGGCCCAGACGGGCGGCCGGATCGACGCCTTCACCTGCGCCTGCGGCACCGGCGGCACGCTGGCCGGTGTCGCCCGCGCGCTGAAGGCGCGCCATGCCGGGGTGAAGATCGTGCTGGCGGACCCGGAGGGCAGCGCGCTGGCCTCCTGGGTGAAGACCGGCACGCTGAAGGCGGAAGGCAGTTCCATCACCGAGGGCATCGGCCAGGCCGCCCGCGCGCCCGGCAACCTGGCCCAGGCGCGCGATGCGATCGACGACGCGATCACGGTCACGGATGCGGAGGCGCTGGAGCAGGTCTTCGACCTGCAGGCGCATGAGGGGATCTCGGTCGGCGGCAGCGCGGGGCTGAATGTCGCGGCGGCGATCCGCGTCGCGCGCGATCTGGGGCCGGGGCACCGGGTGATCACGATCCTGTGCGACGGCGCGGCGCGCTACCAGTCCAAGCTGTTCAACCCGGATTTCCTGCGGTCCAAGGGCCTGCCTGTGCCGCCCTGGATGGTGTGAGCGACCGCCCATGGAGATCGTGGAACTCGCCCGCACCATCCGCGCCCGCGACCCGGCCCGCCCTGGCTGGGCCGAGGCGGTGTTCTGCTATGCCGGGCTGCATGCGGTGCTGTGGCACCGCCTGTCCCATGCGCTGTGGCGCGTCGGGCTACGGGGGCTCGGCCGCTTTTCCTCCCACTTGGCGCGGATGCTGACGGGGATCGAGATCCATCCCGGCGCGCGCATCGGCCGGCGGCTGTTCATCGACCACGGCATGGGCGTGGTGATCGGACAGACGGCGGAGATCGGCGACGATGTGCTGATCTATCACGGTGTCACGCTGGGCGGCCTGTCGGGTCAGGCGGGCAAGCGGCACCCGACCATCGAGGATCAGGTGACCATCGGCGCCGGCGCCCAGGTGCTGGGGCCGTTCCGGGTGGGGCAGGGGGCGCGGATCGGGGCGAATGCGGTGGTGGTGGGGGCGGTCGCGCCCGGCTGCACCGTGGTCGGCATCCCCGCCCGCCCGCCCAAGGGCTCGGCCTGCGATCTGGGGGGCATCGGCTATGGCCTGGGTTCGCTGGATGAGGACCCGGTGGGCGAGCAACTCGCCGCGCTCCGCGCCGAGATCGCAACGCTGCGGGAGGAGATCGCGCGGGTGAAGGCCGGCCCGGCCGAGGCTGCGAAGCCCGAGACCGCCCATTGCGACGGGTTCTGACCTCCGCGCCTTGACGGGTCGGGCCGCCCGGCCAAACCTCCGCCCGCCGGAAGGGGACGCGCATGAACCAGGACGAGAACCCGCTGCTGGTGACGCGCGAGGGCCCGGTGGTCCGCGCCGTGCTGAACCGCCCATCCCGCCGCAACGCGATGAATGAGGCGCTGGTCGCGCGGCTGGATGTGCTGCTGGCCGATCTGAAGGCGGACACGACCGCGCGCGTGCTGGTGATCTCCGGCGCCGCCGGGCATTTCTGCGCCGGGCTCGACCTGAACGAGGTCGGCGCGGCGGAGGACCCGGCCGCCAAGCTCGCCCGGCAGCAGGAACGCAACCGCAAGACGGGCGCGCGCTTCCAGGCGATTTCGGACCTGCCGCAGGTGGTGATCGCGGCGGTGGAAGGCAGCGCCTTCGCAGGGGGCCTGGGCTTCGTCTGCGCGGCCGATATCGCGCTGGCCGCCGGCAACGCCCGCTTCTCGGCGCCCGAGGTGCGGCGCGGCCTGGTGCCGGCCCAGATCCTGCCCTGGCTGGTGCGGCGGATGGGCCGCAGCGCGGCGGCGAAGCTCTGCCTGCAAGGCCATGTCATCGATGCGGCGGAAGCGGCGCGCATCGGGCTGGTCCATGCGGTGGCACCCGATCTCGACGCCGCGGTGGCCGAGGTGATCGCGGATATCCTGCAAGGCGCGCCTTCCGCGCTGGCCGAGACCAAGGCGCTGATCGCGGCAATCGGCGCCACTGTGCCGGATGGCTATGCGGTGGCGGGTGCGGCTGCCTTCGGCCGGCAGGCGGCGGGGCCGGAAGCCGCCGAGGGCATCGCCAGCTTCATGGAACGCCGCAAGCCCAACTGGGCCCAAGGCTGAATCGAGACCGGACAAGGGAAGGAACGCCTTCATGACCGCCTGCATCGTCGGCTGGGCCCATACCCCATTCGGCAAGCTCGAAGACCCCGATATCGAAAGCCTGTTCGGCCGCGTCGCCATGGCCGCGATCCACGATGCCGGGATCGAGCCGGCGGAGGTGGATGCGGCCTTCGTCGGCGTCTTCAATGGCGGCTTCTCGAAGCAGGATTTCTTCGCGTCGCTGCTGCTGAGCCATGTGCCGGCGCTGCGCTTCAAGCCGACCACGCGCTACGAGAATGCCTGCGCCACCGGATCGGCTGCCATCCATGGCGCGCTGGATTTCCTGGCCGCCAAGCGCGGACGTTTCGCCCTGGTGGTGGGGGCGGAGAAGATGACCGCGACGCCTAACGCCGAGGTGGGAGAGATCCTGCTGTCGGCCAGCTATCGCAAGACAGAGGGCGAGATCCCGGCGGGCTTCGCCGGCGTCTTCGGGCGGATCGCGGAGGCCTATTTCCAGCGCCATGGCGACCAATCCGACGCGCTCGCCGCCATCGCCGCGAAGAACCACCGCAATGGGGTGGCGAACCCCTATGCCCAGATGCGGAAGGACCTCGGCTTCGCCTTCTGCAGGGCGGAGAGCGAGCGAAATCCCTTCGTCGCGCGGCCGCTGAAGCGCACCGATTGTTCGCTCGTCAGCGACGGCGCCGCGGCGCTGATCCTGACGGATGAGGAAACGGCGAAGGCGATGGCCAAGGCCGTGCGCTTCCGCGCGACCGCGCAGGCCACCGACAGCATGCCGATTGCGACCCGCGACATCATCCGCTTCGAAGGCGCGCGCGCCGCCTGGGGCCGGGCGCTGGACCAGGCGGGGCTGGCGTTGGGTGACCTGTCCTTCGTCGAGACGCATGACTGCTTCACCATCGCCGAGCTGATCGAATACGAGGCGATGGGCCTGGCGCCGGAAGGGCAGGGGGCGCGGGCGGCGCTGGAAGGCTGGACGGCCAAGGATGGCCGCCTGCCGGTGAACCCCTCGGGCGGGCTGAAGTCGAAGGGCCACCCGATCGGGGCGACGGGCGTATCCATGCACGCCATGGCGGCGATGCAGCT
Organism: Roseomonas mucosa; assembly: GCA_945878375.1. Taxonomy (GTDB): domain Bacteria; phylum Pseudomonadota; class Alphaproteobacteria; order Acetobacterales; family Acetobacteraceae; genus Falsiroseomonas; species Falsiroseomonas mucosa_A. The sequence goes on from CAMDWG010000002.1 coordinate 275,689, forward strand.
GACCGGCACGGCCGGGGAGATGCAGCTGCCCAAGGCGGATGTGGCCGGGGTGTTCAACATGGGCGGCGCGGCGGTGGCGAATTACTGCTCGATCCTGGAGCGGATCGGCTGACCTGGTAGCAACAGGCATCAGGCGGGGGGCGCGATAGGATTTCGCGATGGCCGTCGTGGCGGCGTTGGCTCTGGCACGGCGGTTGCGTAACCCCAATCGTCATGTGATGGGCCTGCCCCGTCCCTGGCAGCTTAGCCTTCCTCAACCTTTGACTTAGGGCCGGCCCGCAAGGGCCGGCCCTCTTCTTTTCCAGGGTTGCCAAGCTGCCGGACCGGCTGCGGCGCTGCGCTTCGGCCCCTCTCCCAACCGATATCCCAGCCCGTCATGGCGACCCAACTTCACGGGCTGCGCGCGCGTCGCCATGAGAATTGCAAAATGCAACGCAAAAGCCGACGCGGATTGCCGGGGCGCTCGCCTCCGCCACAGGCTGGGCCAATCGTGGGCCATAGGACAAAGTTCTTGACGGCGGCCGCCGCCGCGCGCTAGGCCTGTTCCGCCACGGCCGGAGGCGCGCCCAGCGCCCGGCCCTCGGTTTCCCTACCCGCCCCGCCGCCTGTCCGACGCGCGCCCGCCATGGCCGTGGCTGGTCGCGCGCGCCTGCCCTCAGGAGCCCCCCGATGGATGTTGCCGTCACCACCATGCTTGGCGTCTCAGACCAGCTCGGGCGCATCCTGGTCAGGCCTGGCTTGCTGCATCCGCCGGCCAGCCTCAGCCGTCCTCAGGCCAATAGCCGCGCCACCGCGCTTCGCGCCGATGGCCTCGGCTGGGAGGAGCATGCGGCCGACACGCCACGCTTCCCAGGACCCGCGGAGCGCCTGCTGTTCGAGGCCCAGCGCACCAACATGGTGCGGAATCCGCGCGGTGAGGGCGCGGTGGCCGACGCGCACGGCACGCCCGGCACGCTGCCGGCCAATTGGAGCGCGGGCGGGCCTGGCCTGACACGATCGATTGTCGGCCTCGGCACCGAGGACGGCATGCCCTTCATCGATGTCCGGATCAGCGGGACGGCCACAAGCGGCCACTACACCTTCACCGCCGAAAGCGGTTTCGCCCATGTCAGCGCCGGTAACGGCCAGACCTGGACCCATTCCCTCTTCGCCCGGCTGATCGCGGGGCCGGCGCGCGCCACACGCTGCCATCTGCGCCAGTTCAACAGCACCGGCGGCATAGCCGGCGATGTCGTCGTCACCGCGCCGGTCTTCACAACCGGCCGCCTGGCCGAATGCCGCATGACGGCAACCGGGAGGCTGAACCAATCCGCGACGACACGGCTCCAGGCCTTCCACCAGGTCAATTTCACGACCGGAAGCGTGATCGACGACACCTGGCGCCTGGGTTGGTCGCAGCTGGAACTGGGCCCCTTCGCCTCCACCCCGATCCTGCCCCCCATCGGCACGCCGGGCACGGCGACGCGGGGCGCCGATGGCGTCAGCGCCTCGCTGGCCGAACTTGGCATCGGCGAGAACGGCGCTTGCACGATCCTCTGGAGCGGTGCGTTCGACGTGACGAATATCGCTTCCCAGCAGGTGATCGCGGCGGTGGATGATGGCAGCAACGCGAACCGCCACATGCTGCGGCTCGGCGTTTCCGGCATCCCCGAGATCATCCGGGTGACCGCGAATGCCGGTGCTTTGGCATCCTTCGGCGGCGCGGCGGTGCCGCCGGGCACCGTGGTGCGCGCTGGTTGCGCCATCGATGGCGCGGGACGCCTGGCGGGCGTCGTCATGGGCTTCGGCGATGAGACGGTGCGGGCCGTGACAGGCGGACCGGCCGGGGGGCTCACGACGCTGCGCCTTGGCAGCGGGGCGCAGGCCATCATGCCGGGCTGGGCGCAGACCTTCGCCTTCCGCGTGCTGCCCTATCCGCTGCCGGATGCCGCGCTGCCCGGCGCCGTCGCGGCGCTGCCGGGCGGCTGATCAGCCCGGCGGCAGCAGCAGGGTCGCGGCGGCCTGCGCCGCGATCCCCTCCCCACGTCCGGGAAAGCCGAGCCGTTCCGTCGTCGTCGCCTTGACCGAGACCAGGTCGATCCCCACACCCAGCAGCTCCGCCAGCCGTGCCCGCATGGCCGGGGCGTGGGGGGTGATCTTCGGCCTTTCGCAGATCAGCGTGACATCGGCATTCGCCAGCACCCCGCCGCGCGCCGCGATGCGGGTTGCGGCGTGGCGCAGGAAGCGGGCGCTGTCGGCGTCCTTCCACTCGGCCTCGGAAGGCGGGAACCAACGACCGATATCGCCTTCCGCGAGTGCGCCGTAGATCGCGTCGCACAGCGCATGGATGCCGACATCGGCATCCGAATGGCCGTCCAGCCCGAAGGGGGATGGGACCACGACGCCGCACAGCACCATCGGCCGGCCTTCGACGATGCGGTGCACGTCGAAGCCGGTGCCCATGCGGGGCAGCATCCGGGACAGCATCGCGGCTTCCATGCGGGCGAGGTCCTCCGGCCAGGTGATCTTCACATTGGACTCATGCCCCGCGACGAGGGCCACCGGAAGCCCGGCGGCTTCCAGCAGCTGCGCGTCGTCGGTCGCCTCCGTCGTCGCCGCGCGATGCGCGGCCAGCAGGGGGGCGAAGCGGAAGCCCTGCGGCGTCTGGGCGCGGAACAGGCCGGCGCGCGGCACCGTTTCAACGATCAGCCCCTCCGCCCCGCGCTTCAGCGTGTCGGAGACGGGCATGGCCGGGATCGCGCCCGGCACCTTCTCCAGCGCCGCGAGCAGCGCCGGGACGGTGCCCTGCGGCACCACCGGCCGGGCCGCGTCATGCACCAGCACGATGTCGGGCGGGTCGGCGGCCAGTGCCTCCAGCCCCCGCCGCACGCTGTCCTGCCGCGTCGCGCCGCCGGGTACGGGGGGCAGGATGGGCAGGCCATCGAGCAGCGCGGCCAGCGCCGCTTCCTCCCCCGGCGCCGAGACCGGCTGGATGGCGGCGACGCCGCCGTCGCGCAGCAGCGCTTCCGCCGCATGGCGCAGGACAGGACGGCCGAGCAGGGGCATCAGCTGCTTCGGCACCTCGCCGCCGAAGCGCTGCCCGCGCCCCGCGGCCACAAGCAAGGCCACAATTTTCATACCCATATGCTACGCGGCCGCTTGGCCGAGGACGAGGGGTGCCGGGCTGCTGAAAAATGCGGCAGACCGCCCGAATGGGGTGGTATCCCGCTTGTCGGGATCAGGGCCGAAGGGGTATTTGCCCAAACCATGAGCATGACCCCGCAGGATGCGCCCCGCCCGGCCATCCGCCCGATCGACCTCGGCGGCGCCCGCATCGAGACGCCCGTCATCCTCGCGCCGATGTCGGGCGTGACGGATTTGCCCTTCCGTCGCCTCGCGCGCGGGCTCGGCACCGGGCTTGTGGTGTCGGAGATGATCGCCTCCAACGCCATGGTGCGGGAGAACCGGACCTCCCTGAAGATGGCGGAGGTCGATGGCTTCGGCGCGCCATCCTCCGTCCAGCTCGCCGGCTGCGACCCGCAGGTGATGGCGGAGGCCGCGAAGCTGGTCGTGGATCGCGGGGCTGCGATCGTCGACATCAATTTCGGCTGCCCGGTGAAGAAGGTCGCGGTCGGCCAGGCGGCGGGCTCCGCGCTGATGCGCGATGAGATCGCGGCGGCCCGCATCCTGGAAGCCACGGTGAAGGCCGTCGGCGTGCCCGTGACGCTCAAGATGCGCATGGGCTGGGACCACAAATCGCTCAACGCCCCGCGCCTGGCGCGCATCGCGGAAGAATGCGGGATCCGCATGGTCACCGTGCATGGCCGCACGCGGCAGATGTTCTACACCGGCACCGCCGACTGGGCCTTCGTCCGCGGGGTGAAGGACGCGGTGAAGATCCCCGTCATCGTCAATGGCGACATATTGGGGCCGGAGGATGCGGCGGAAGCGCTGCGGCAATCCGGCGCGGATGGGGTGATGATCGGCCGCGGCTGCTATGGCCGGCCCTGGCTGCCGCGCGTCGTCGCAGCCTATCTGGCCATCGGCATCCTCGGGCCCGAGCCCGACCTGGAGGCGCAGCGTGCGACGCTGCTGACGCATTACGAATCGATGCTGCTGCATCACGGGCGCGATCCGGGCATGCGGCTCGCGCGCAAGCATGTGGCCTGGTACTCGAAGGGCCTGCCCGGCTCCGCCGAGTTCCGCGCCGAGGTCAACCGGATCGACGATGCGGATGCCGTGATGGCGCTGATCCGCCGCTTCTACGATCCGCTGGTCGAACGCGGCGTCACGCGCGATCGCCCGGCCCGGGAAGCGGCGAATGAGGACGGGCTGATGGCGGCATGAGTGGCGCCGCGCTCGCGCGCAGAAGCGGCCTGGCCGGAGCATCGCTTTCGCCGGAGGCGAGCGCGGTGCTGGGTGCCTTGCCGGTCGCGGCGGTGGTGCTGGACCAGGACGACCGCTTCCGCTTCGCCAACCCGGCGGCGGAGCTGTTCTTCAAGCTGTCGGCCCCGTCGCTGGAAGCACAGTCGCTGCGCGACCTGCTGCCGCCGGATAATCGCCTGTTCAGCCTGCTCGCCCAGGTGCGGCTGCATGAGGCGCCGGTGAATGACCACGACCTGACCCTGGAAAGCCCGCGCCTGCGCCGCTTCGGCGTCGCCGCCCAGGGCGCGCCGCTGCCCGAATTGCCGGGCGGCGTGGTGCTGACGCTGCAGGATGCCTCCACCGCGCAGATGCTCGACCGGCAGCTGAATTTCCGTGGCGCGGCGCGCGGCGCCTCCGCCATGGCGGCGATGCTGGCGCATGAGGTGAAGAACCCGCTGTCGGGCATCCGCGGCGCAGCGCAGCTGCTGGAACAGAACGCCTCCGAGGACGACCGCGAACTCTGCGTCCTGATCCAGGAGGAGACGGACCGCATCCGCAACCTGGTGGAGCGGATGGACATGTTCTCCGAACGCCCGATCGAGCGGGCGGGGGTGAACATCCATGAAGTGCTGGACCATGTCCGCCGCATCGCGCTGACGGGCTTCGCCGCGCATCTGCGGATCGTGCAGGATTACGACCCGTCCCTGCCGCCGGTCTGGGGCAATCGGGACCAGCTGGTGCAGATCCTGCTGAACCTGGTGAAGAACGCCGCCGAGGCGGTGGACCCGCGCGAGGGCGAGATCCACCTGATCACCGCCTATCACCACGGCGTCCGCATCGCCGTCCCCGGCAGCTCGGAACGCGTGCACCTGCCGCTGCAGGTGCTGGTCCGGGATAATGGCGCCGGCATCGCCGAGGAAGTCCGCCCGACGCTGTTCGAGCCCTTCGTGACCACCAAGCGCGGCGGGCAGGGGCTCGGCCTTGCGCTGGTCGCGAAGCTCGTCACCGACCAGGGGGGCTTGATCGAATGCGACAGCCGCCCCGGCCGCACCACCTTCCGCCTTTCCCTGCCCGCCCCGCCCCGCGGACCGCATGGCCGTTCAGCGTCTGAGAGCATCTCATCATGAACGATGTTGGCACGCCCCCCGCCTCGGCCACCACGCGCACCGTCCTGGTGGCGGATGACGACCGGGCGATCCGCACCGTGCTGAGCCAGGCGCTCGGCCGGGCCGGCTATCATGTGCGCGCCACCTCCTCCGCCGCCACGCTGTGGCGCTGGGTGGAGGATGGGGAAGGCGACCTCGTCATCACCGATGTCATCATGCCGGATGAGAACGGGCTGGACCTGGTCCCGCGCATCCGCCGCGTGCGGCCCGACCTGCGCGTGGTGGTGATGTCCGCGCAATCCACCTTCTCGACCGCGCTGAAGGCGACGCAGCGCGGCGCCTTCGACTACCTGCCGAAGCCCTTCGACCTGAAGGAATTGCTGGCTGTCGTCGGCCGCGCGCTCGCCGCCCCAACCGCCACCACACCCGCCGAGGGCGAGGAACAGGAAGAACGCCTGCCGCTGGTCGGCCGCAGCGCGGCGATGCAGGAAATCTACCGCACCGTCGCGCGGCTCACGACCACCGACCTGACGGTGATGATCACCGGGGAGAGCGGCACCGGCAAGGAACTGGTCGCCCGCGCGCTGCATGATTACGGCCGTCGCCGCAGCGGGCCCTTCGTCGCCATCAACATGGCCGCGATCCCGCGCGAGCTGATCGAGAGCGAGCTGTTCGGCCATGAACGCGGCGCCTTCACCGGCGCGCTGAACCGTGGCGTCGGGCGTTTCGAGCAGGCGGCCGGCGGCACCCTGTTCCTCGACGAGATCGGCGACATGCCGCCCGAGGCCCAGACCCGCCTGCTGCGCGTGTTGCAGGAAGGGGAATTCACCACCGTCGGCGGCCGCCAGCCGATCAAGGCGAATGTCCGCATCGTCGCCGCCACCCATCGCGACCTGCGCCAGGCCATCCGTGGCGGCCTGTTCCGCGAAGACCTGTTCTATCGCCTGAACGTGGTCCCCATCCGCCTGCCACCGCTGCGCGAACGGGCCGAGGACATCCCCCTGCTGGCCCGCCACTTCCTGGAACGCGCCCGCGCCGCCGGCCTGCCCAGCAAGCAACTGGACCAGGGCGCGCTCGACCGGCTGAAGGCGCATAACTGGCCCGGCAATGCGCGGGAGCTGGAGAACCTCATGCGGCGCCTCGCGGCGCTCTACCCGCAGGAGATCATCGGCGCCGACGCCGTCTCCGCCGAACTCGCCGAGGCCTCCGCCCCCGCCGAGGAACCCAGCCGCGCGCCGGAGACGCTGGAACAATCGGTGGAACGCCACCTGCAGGGCTTCATGTCCGCCCACAAGGACGGCATGCCGATCCGCGACCTGTATGACCGCGTGCTGGCGGAGGTGGAGCGGCCGCTGCTGCGCCTCGCGCTGAGTGCGACGCGCGGCAACCAGATCAAGGCCGCGGCGCTGCTCGGGCTGAACCGCAACACGCTGCGGAAGAAGCTGCGCGACCTAGAGCTGCCGGTGGTGCGCGGGCTGCCTTGAGCGGGAAGGGGGTCCGCCGCGGGGGTGCATTGCGCTTCCCGCGCCGGACCCGGCACACTGCGCCCATGTCCCGCCGCCCCCGCGCCGAAGCGCGATGAGCACGCCCACCTCCTCGCGCCGCCGCCTCGCCGACCTGCTGCTGGGGCGGGCGATGACGCTTGGGCTGGCCGTCACGGCGCTGCTGCTGGGGCTGGCCACCTTCGTGCTGCTGGCCGGCGGGTCCCCCCACGGGCCGACGGCGCCGGGGCAGGTGGTGGCGGTGGTGCTGGCCAATGCGGCGGTGCTGGTGCTGCTCGCCTCCTCCCTCGCCGCGCGGATCGTGCGGGTCTGGGCAGAACAGCGGCGCGGCAGCGCGGGCGCGCGGCTGCATGTGCGGCTGGTGCTGCTGTTCGGCGTGGTGTCGGTGGTGCCGGCGCTGATCGTCGCGGCCTTCGCGGCGGTGTTCTTCAACCTCGGCATCCAGGCCTGGTTCAGCGACCGGGTCCGCAGCACGCTCGAAGCCTCGCTCGTCGCCTCCCGCGCCTGGCTCGACAACCATCGCGACGAGATCCGCGTCGATGCGCTGGCAATGGCGGCCGACCTGAACCGGGCGGCGCAGATCTTCCTGCCCCACAACCCCGCGGCCTTCGAGCGGATGCTGGCGACCCAGGCCTCCATCCGCGGGCTGACGGAAGCGCTGGTGGTGGAACCGAGCCTCGGGCAGGTGGTGGCGCAGGCGGGCTTCGTCGCGGGCGGGGTGGTGGACCTGCCATCCGCCTGGGCGCTGGAACAGCTCCGCGCCAGCGAGGTCGCGGTGATTCCCGGCGAAAGCGAGGCCCGCGTGCGGGCGCTGGCGCTGCTGGATGTCCCGCCGGGCCTTGTGCTGATGATCGGCCGGCCGCTGGATGCCGGGATCCTGGAGCATCTGCGGCGCACGGAACTGGCCTTCCAGGAATATGACCGGCTGGACCGCAACCGGGGCAGCCTGCAGATCACCTTCGCGCTGGTCTTCCTCTGCGCGGCGCTGCTGGTGCTGATGGCGGCGGTGCTGGTGGGGCTGGTCTTCGCCAATCAGCTGGCCCGCCCGATCAGCCGGCTGATCTCGGCGGCGGAGCGGGTGCGGGCGGGCGACCTGTCCACACGGGTCGAGGAGGGGACGGCCGATGACGAGCTGGCGCGGCTCGCGCGGTCCTTCAACCGCATGACCAGCCAGTTGTCGGCCCAGCGCGGCGAACTGATGGAGGCCTACCGGCAGCTGGATGAACGGCGCCGCTTCACGGAAACGGTGCTCTCGGGCGTCTCGGCGGGTGTGATCGGGCTGGATGCTGCCGGCCGCATCAACCTGCCCAATCGCGGCGCGAGCGAATTGCTGGGCATCGACCTCGATGCCGGGATCGGGCTGCCGCTGGCGAAGGTTGTGCCCGAATTCGCCGCGCTGATCGCCGACAGCGCCGCCGCGCCGACCCGCGCCCATATGGCGGAAATCCCGATCGGCCCTTCCGCCCGCCGGCGGTCGCTGATCGCGCGCATCGGCGCGGAGATGCAGCAGGGCGAGGTCGTGGGCTTCGTGCTGACCTTCGACGACATCACGGAACTGCAATCCGCCCAGCGCAAGGCGGCCTGGGCGGATGTGGCGCGCCGCATCGCGCATGAGATCAAGAACCCGCTGACGCCGATCCAGCTTTCGGCCGAGAGGCTGAAGCGGAAATACCTGAAGGAGATCGCCAGCGATCCTGACACCTTCCGGGCCCTGACCGACACCATCGTGCGCCAGGTCGGCGATATTGGGCGGATGGTGGATGAATTCTCGGCCTTCGCGCGGATGCCCCAGCCGGTGATCCGGCCCGAGAACCTGGCCCAGATCGCGCGGGAAGCGCTGGTGCTGCAGAAGGCCGCCCACCCCGAGATCGCCTATGAGGTCACGATCCCCGACCCCGCCCCGATGGGGCTGGCCGATAGCCGGCTGATCGGGCAGGCGCTGACCAACCTGCTGCAGAACGCCGCCGACGCCGTCGCCGCCCGCCCGCGGCCGGAGGGGGAGCGGGGGCGAATCGACATCCGCCTGGAGTCGGTGGCGGAAGGTTTCGCCTTCGTGGTCGAGGATGACGGGCTGGGCCTGCCGGCGGGTGAGGAACGCGCCCGCCTGACTGAGCCCTATGTCACCCATAAGGCGAAGGGAACCGGCCTTGGTCTTGCCATCGTCAAGAAGATCATGGAGGACCATGGCGGACGGTTGGTGCTGGAGGACCGCGAGGCGGGCCCCGGGGCACGCGCCGTCCTGATCCTGCCCGCCGCCCCCGCGGCGGCGCGGCCGGAGGAGATGGCGGTGAGCATGGGGCGTGTCGGTCATGGCGCATGACATCCTGATCGTCGATGACGAGCCCGACATCCGCGCCCTGATCGAGGGCATCCTGGCGGATGAGGGCTATGAGACCCGCCAGGCCGCCAATTCCGACCAGGCGCTGGCCGCCTTCAAGCTGCGGCGGCCTTCGCTGGTCATCCTCGACATCTGGCTGCAGAACTCGAAGCTCGATGGGCTCGGCATCCTGGAGGCGCTGCACAGCGAGGCGCCGCGGGTGCCCTGCGTGATGATCTCCGGCCACGGCACGATCGAGACGGCGGTGCAGGCGATCCAGCAGGGCGCCTATGACTTCATCGAGAAGCCCTTCAAGTCGGACCGCCTGCTGTTGATCATCGCCCGCGCGCTGGAAGCCGCGCGGCTGCAACGCGAAGTCAGCGAGCTGAAGCTGCGCGCAGGCGGGGAGAACGAGCTGGTCGGCATCTCCCCCGCCTTGGCGCAGCTGCGCCAGGCGGTTGACCGGGTGGCGCCGACAGGTTCCCGGGTGCTGATCAGCGGCCCGGCGGGGGCAGGCAAGGAAGTGGCGGCGCGGATGCTCCATGCGCGGTCCCGCCGCGCCGACGGCCCCTTCGTCGCGCTGAATTGCGCGACCCTCGCCCCCACCCGGTTCGAGGAGGAGCTGTTCGGCGTCGAGGCCGGCAGCGACGCGAATGCCCAGCCGCGCCGCGCCGGCGTGCTGGAACGCGCCCATGGCGGCACGCTGCTGCTGGACGAGGTGGCGGACATGCCGCTCGAGACCCAGGGCAAGATCGTGCGCGCCTTGCAGGAACAGGGCTTCACGCGGCTGGGCGGCGCGCAGCGCGTGCAGGTCGATGTCCGCGTCATCGCGAGCACGAGCAAGGATCTGCAGGCCGAGATCGGCGCCGGCCGCTTCCGCGAGGATCTGTATTACCGCTTGGCCGTGGTGCCCCTGAAGATCCCGCCGCTGCGCGAGCGGCGGGAGGACATTCCGACGCTGGCGCGGCATTTCATGGCACGTTCCGTCGAGACATCGGGCATGTCCCCGCGCGAGCTGACGGAAGACGCGCTGGCGGCGATGCAGGCCTATGAATGGCCGGGCAATGTGCGCGAATTGCGGAACCTGATCGACTGGCTGCTGATCATGGCGCCGGGGGAGGCGCGGGAGCCGATCCGCCCAGACCACCTGCCGCCCCAGGTCGGTGCCGCCGCGCCGGCCGTGCTGAAGCTGGACCGCAGCAGCGAGATCATGACCCTGCCCTTGCGTGAGGCGCGGGAGCTGTTCGAACGGCAATACCTGGAAGCCCAGCTTCTGCGCTTCGGCGGCAACATCAGCCGCACCGCCGCCTTCGTGGGCATGGAGCGCAGCGCGCTGCACCGGAAGCTGAAGTTCCTCGGCGTGAATGCCGAGGACCGCGCACCGGCGAGCAACGGGTGACAATGCCGCGAAGTACGGCAGAATAGGCGCTGGCGGCCGGTGAAGCCGGCCGAACGCCTGAAGGGCGCCGCGCGCAGACCGACAGCGAAGCCGGGACGGACCGTCGCCCGCGCGAAGCCAAGGCCGCGGAGCGGCCGCCCGGCGTCTGAGGGTCACGAATCAATGTCAAAAATTGCTTACGTGAACGGGCAATACGTCCGCCAATACGAAGCTGCGGTGAACATCGAGGATCGCGGCTACCAGTTCGGCGACGGGATCTATGAGGTCGTGCACCTCTATGCCGGCCGCTACGTGGATGAGGACCTTCATCTCGCGCGGCTGGAACGGTCCTTGAAGGAAATCCGGCTGCCCATGCCGATGTCCCGCGCCGCGCTGCGGATGGTGCTGCGAGAGGTCGCGCGCCGGAACCGCGTGACGGAGGGCCTGCTCTACATGCAGGTCACGCGCGGCGTCGCGCGGCGCGACCATCCCTTCCCGGCGAAGCCCGTGCCGCCCGCGCTGGTCGTCACCGTCAAGCGCATCGCGCCCTATCCGACCGATATCGACACGTGGCAGGCCAGCGCCATCACGCTGCCCGACCTGCGCTGGGCGCGGCGCGACATCAAGAGCGTGAACCTGCTGCCCAACTGCCTCGCGCGCCAGGCGGCGCGGGAGAAGGGCGCGATCGAGGCGATCCTCTACGACGAAGCCACCGGCATCGTGAACGAAGGCGCGGCGACGACCTTCTGGATCATCGACGCGAAGGGCGCGATCCGCACGCGCCACCTGGACCATGTGATCCTGCCTGGCTGCACGCGCGGCGCGCTGATGGCGGAATTGCGGGCCACGGGCATCGCCTGGGACGAGACGCCCTTCACCCTCGATGACGTGAAGCAGGCGCGGGAAGCCTTCATCACCTCCGCCACCTCCTTCGTCAGGCCGATCACGAAGATCGACGGCGCGCCGGTGGGCGATGGGACGGTCGGGCCGGTGGTGCGGCGGCTGTTCGATATCTTCGCCCGCCATGTGAAGGGCGATCTGCGGAATGCGGCCTGACGCCCTGGCGCGTCCCACCTGCGTCCTGTGGGATTGGGACAACACGCTGGTCGATGGCTGGGCCGCGATCGAGCACGGGCTGAACGTCACCTTCCGCGAATTCGGCATGCGTGAATGGGACCGTGCGACGGTGCTGGCGCGCGTGCGCGGATCGTTGCGCGATACCTTCCCCGGCATGTTCGGCGCCGAGTGGGAACGGGCGCGCGATGTCTTCTATGGCGCCGTCCGGTCCTGCCACCTTGATGTGCTCTCACCTATGCCGGGCGCCACGGCCGCCATCGCGGCGGCGGGGCGGATCGGCAAGCAGGCCGTGATCAGCAACAAGCAGGGGCCGCTGCTGCGCGCGGAAGCTGTCCATCTCGGCTGGGAGTCGGATTTCGCCGCGCTGGTGGGGGCGGGGGATGCGGTGGCGGACAAGCCAGATCCCGCGCCCTTCGCGCTGGCGCTGTCCGCCTGCGGGGTCACGGCGGGGGCGCATGTCTGGTATGTTGGCGACACCGCGCTCGACATGCAGGCGGCGCGGGCGGCGGGCTGCATGGCGGTGCTGGTGGGCGGCGCGGCGCATGATGGCGGGATCGAAAATGCGCGGCCGGACCTCGCTTTCGACGATGCCGCCGCCCTGGCGGAGGCGCTGGCGCGGCTGGCGACGCGGGCGGCCTAGGGCGGGTCCGTCGATCCGGTTCGCCCCTGCACGCGCCCTTGCCAGAGCGCCCGGTCCTCTGGAAAGGTGGTGGCCTGTAGGACCTGCACCCGACGCCACGTCGCGCGGCAGGCCAACAACAAGAAGGACCAACCCTCCGTGGCCGCCGAAAAGTCTCAGAACGTACAGGACGTGTTCCTCAACCACGTCCGCAAATCCAAGACGTCCGTTACCGTCTTCCTGGTGAACGGCGTGAAGCTGCAGGGCATCATCACCTGGTTCGATAACTTCTCTGTCCTGCTGCGGCGCGACGGGCACACGCAGCTTGTCTACAAGCACGCCATCAGCACCGTGATGCCGGGCGCGCCGATCTCCCTGTTCGATTCCACGGCGGCGGGCGCGGCCGCGCCTTCTGGCGCCGCCCCGGCCGCAGGCGGCGCGGCACCGGGAGGAACCCGTCTGACCCTCGGGCGCGAGGTGAACCCTGTCGGTCGCGGCGAATAACAACACGCCGGGGGATGCGGGGCCGACCAAGGCGGCCGTCATCCTCCCCCATGAGCGCGCCGGGCGATCGGATGCAGTTGGAGCCTCACGCGCCGCGGAAGCGCGGCTTGCGGAGGCGGTCGGGCTCACGGCCTCGATCGGCCTGACCATCGTCCACACTGCGATCTTCCCGCTTCGCATGCGTCGCCCCGCGACGCTGCTGGGGGAAGGGCAGGCGGAGATGGTGAAGGAAGCGGTCGAACGCCACGGCGTCAGCGTGGTGGTGGTCGATGCCGCGCTGAGCCCGGTGCAGCAGCGCAACCTGGAGAAGGTCTGGGGCTGCAAGGTCATCGACCGCACCGGCCTGATCCTGGAGATCTTCGGCGAGCGCGCGCGCACCAAGGAAGGCGCGCTGCAGGTCGAGCTTGCGCATCTGGACTACCAGCGCACGCGGCTCGTGCGGTCCTGGACCCACCTGGAACGGCAGCGTGGTGGCTTCGGCTTCCTCGGCGGTCCCGGCGAATCCCAGATCGAGATCGACCGCCGCCTGATCGGCGAGCGGATCGTGAAGCTGAAGAAGGAACTGGAACAGGTGCGGCGCACGCGCGGCCTGCACCGCAAGGCGCGCGAACGCGTGCCTTATCCGGTCGTCGCGCTGGTCGGCTACACCAATGCGGGCAAGTCCACGCTGTTCAACGCGCTGACCGGCGCGGGCGTCTACGCGCAGGACCAGCTGTTCGCGACGCTCGACCCCACCATGCGCGCCATCAAGCTGCCCAGCGGGCGGACGGTGATCCTGTCGGACACCGTCGGCTTCATCAGCGAATTGCCCACGCAGCTGGTCGAGGCCTTCCGCGCGACGCTGGAGGAAGTGGCCTCCGCCGACATCATCCTCCATGTCCGCGACGCCGCGCATCCCGACACGGCGGCGCAGCGCAACGATGTCATCGGCGTGCTGACCGAGATGTCGGCCGGCGCCAATGCCCCGCTCGATCCCGATTGGCAGGCACGGGTGGTGGAGGTGCTGAACAAGGCCGATCTGATGGGCGGGCTCGACGCCGTGCCGCAGATGGAAGGCACCATCGCCGTCTCCGCCCTCACGGGCGATGGGCTCGATGCGCTGCGCGCGGCGCTGGATGCGCGTATCGGCGCGGGGTTCGAGACGATGGAGGTCCGCCTTGCTCCCTCCGACGGCGCCGGCATCGCCTGGCTCTACCAGCATGGGGAAGTGCTGGCGCGCGGCGATGCGGAAGATGCGGTGCGGCTGACGGTTCGGATCTCGCCGGCCGACCGCGCGCGCTTCGAGCAGCGAGGCGGCTGATGCGGATCACCCGCGCGCTGGCGAGCGAGGTCGCGGCGTTGCTGCGCGATGCCGCGCGGGCCGAGATCATGCCGCGCTTCCGCAGGCTGGCGCCCGATGCCGTGCGCGCGAAATCCGGCCCGCTCGATCTCGTCACCGAAGCCGATGAGGCGGCGGAGCGCGTGATCGAGGCCGGGCTCGGACGGATCTTCCCCGGCTGCGTCGTGGTGGGGGAAGAAGCGACGGCCGCTGATCCGTCGTTGCTGGATGCGCTGGCCGGCGCCGATCTGGCGCTGGTGGTCGATCCTGTGGATGGCACGGCGAATTTCGCTGCCGGCGTGCCGCTGTTCGGCTGCATGGCGGCGCTGTTCGCGAAGGGCGAATGCATCGCCGGCTGGATCCACGACCCGCTGGGCGACGACACCGCCATCGCGCTGCGTGGCGAAGGCGCCTGGGTCGAGGATGCGGCGGGGCGCGACCATGGCGCGCTGCGCGTGGCGGACCCCGTGCCGGTCGGGCGGATGGTCGGCGCCGTGTCCTGGGGCTGGATGCCGGAACCGCTGCGCGCGCGCGTGCCGGCGCGGCTGCCGCGTCTCGCGGCCACGGTGAATTTCCGCTGCGCCGCGCATGAATATCGCCTTGTCGCAGGCGGGCACGCGCATCTGCTGGTCTACAACAAGCTGATGCCCTGGGATCACGCGCCAGGCTGGCTGATCCATCGGGAAGCCGGCGGCCATGCGGCGCAATTCGATGGCGGCGCCTATGACCCTGCGCGGCACCGGACGGGCGGCCTGATCTGCGCCCCCGACCGCGCGTCCTGGGAAGCCGCGCGCGAGGCCCTTCTCGGGGATGCCTGACGACGAGGACGAGGAAGAGGATGCCGGCCCGCCCGGCATGCCCCCCGGCACGCCCTTCTACATGACCCCCGCCGGCCTCCAGTCGCTGCGCGCCGAGCTGAAGCGGTTGTGGGAGGAGGAGCGGCCGAAGGTGGTCGAGGTCGTCTCCTGGGCCGCCGGGCTCGGCGACCGGTCGGAGAATGCCGATTACCAATACGGCAAGCGCCGCCTGCGGCAGATCGACGGGCGCGTGCGCTTCCTGCGGAAGCGGCTGGAGCGCGTGCAGGTGGTCGATCCCGCCACGCAGACCAGGCGCGACCAGGTCTTCTTCGGCCCGACCGTCACCTATGAACGCGGCTCCGATGAGGCGGAGGTGACCGTCACCATCGTCGGCGTCGATGAAGCGGATGCGGAATCCGGCCGGATCGCCTGGGTCGCGCCCGTGGCCCGCGCGCTGCTCGGCGCCCGTGTCGGCGATGCGCGGCGGCTCAGGACGCCGGCGGGGGTCGAGGAGATCGTGGTGGCCGCCATCGCCTATCCGGCGCCGCCCGCCGCTATCTGCCCCACTGCCATTCCCAGCTGACGCCCACGCGGTTCCCCGCCTCGCGGTCGCCGGTCTCGGCCTCCAGCCGCATGCGGGGGGTAAGGTCCACGCGCACGCCGACGCGGCTGGTGCCGGGCTCGGTGCCCTGCCGCACGCCCACATAGACGCCATCGGCCACATAGCGCCCTGCTTCCAGCGTCGCGCCGGGCCGGTCTTCCTCCCCGGCCGTGGCGCTGCCGGGCCGCTTCTCGGCGCTGCCGACCGCGAGCCGGTCCAGCCCGAGCCCGTCGCGTATCCGCCCGAGCATCCCCTCGCCCCCGCCGCCCGGCACCAGCCCGGCCGTCCCCGCCGCCCCGGCCGCGATGGTGGCGAGTTCGAAGGCCGAGAGCTCGCGCAGCGGCCGGTCGAAGAACAGCCGCGCCAGCACCTCGTCCTGCGGCAATTCGGGGACGGAGGAGAAGACGATCTCCGGCGCCGTCGGCGGGCCGGTGACATCGACGCGCGCGGTATAGCCGCCCGAACTGCTGCTGGCGCGCAGCGCGAGGTCGGGCAGCAGGGCGCCATCCCAGGCCAGCCGCCCGCGCTCGAATTCCAGCCGCTTGCCGGCCAGGGTGATCTCGCCGCGTCGTAGTTCGAGCGCGCCGGTGATCTCGGGCGCGGCAAGGCGCCCGCGCACGGACACATCCCCGCCCAGCTCCGCCTCCAGCCCCCGCCCGCGCACGAAGACGGCGCGCGGGGCGCTGACATCGACCGCCAGCGTGATCGGCGGGCCATCGCCGGAGGTGGGTGTGCCGCGCGGGGCGGGGCTCGCGGCGGGGTGGCCGCGCGACTGCCCGCGCTCGGTCACCGGGCCGAGGCTGCGCGGCCCGCCGCCAATCCGGTCGGGGATGCGGATGTCGGCGCGGCGGATCCGCACCGGCCCGGACAGGGTCGCGCCCGCGCCCAGCAGCCCCGCCAGCCGCAATTCCGTATCCAGCGTGACGCGCGCGAGGTCGGAGGCGATCGGCTGCGCCCCGGTCGCCGTCAGCAGCAAGTCCACCGGCAGGTGGCGCCCCAGCGGCTCGACCCAGCCGGTCAAAGCCATGCGCCCATCGCCCGGCGTGCGCCCGGTGAGATCGGCCCGCAGCCGCCGCCCATCGGGGCGCAGCGTGCCGGCCAGATCGGTCAGGGCGATGCCGTATTCGGCATTGCGGTACTGCCCGCGTGCCAGCCGCGCCTCTCCGCCCAGCAGCGGATCGGCCGGGGTTCCGGTGGCCCGCAGCGCCAGGGCCAGCTGCCCGGTGATGCGATCCGCCCCGGCCGCGAGGAAGGGCGCGCTGAGCGGGCCGAGGTCGAGGGCGCCATCCAGCGTCGCCTCGAAGGGCAGGGCCGCGCCCGGGCCGCGTGGGAAGCGCGCGGTGGCCGCCAGGCGCTGCTGCGGGCCGACCCGCATCTCGGCGCTGGCGGTGGTCAGGCCGTTGCCGGCGCGGCGCAGCTCCACCCGCGCCTCCGCGGGTGGCAGGCCGCGGGACGGGACGGCGCGCAGCCCGGTGCCGCGCAGGTTCAGCAGGAGTTCGGGCGCCGCGACCGGCCCGGTCACGCGGGCCTCCCCGGTCACGGTGCCGGATGGGGTGAGGTCCGGCACCAGCGGCGCAAAGGCGGCGAGGTTCACGCCGGCCAGCGTGGCCCGCAGATCGGCCCGTTCCGGCCCCCACCTCCCCTCCGCCCGCAGGGTGCCGGCGCGCGGCAAGGCCAGCGTGGTCGCGGCGAGGTCCAGCGCTCCATCTGCCCGCCGCGTCAGCCTGGTGGGGCTGGCGAGCCGCAGCGTCTCCCCAAACCCCGTCAGGCGCAGCGCGGCGAGGTCCAGGCGATGCGCCGCGCCCTCGCTGTCCTCCATCAGCTTGCCGCGCGCCTCGCCCTCGATCCCGGCGACGGTGCCTGCGACGGACAGGTCGAGTGCCGAGAGCAGCCCTTCCGCCTGGACGGCCAATTGCCGCGCCTCGGTGCCCGCCAGCACCAGGCGCGGCGCGGCCAGCCGGGCCGCGATGTGCTGCGCGCCATCCTCCAGCCGCCCGGCCGCCTCCAGGGTGAAGCCGCCGGCCACGGGCTGGCCGATCAGGGCGGAGAGCTGGGCGAGGTCCTCGGCCGCCAGCCGCGCTTCCCCTTCCGCGCGCCACTCGGTGGGGTGCAGGCGGCCTGCGGCGGTCAGCGCCAGCGGGCCGAGCGTGGCCTCCGCGGCGTCCAGGCGCAGCCACCCTGCCTCCTCCGGATGCCCGCGCAGCGCCAGGGAGAGGTCCATCTCCGCCAACCGTCCCGTCGCGCTGGCGTCGATGGCGGGGCGGGTCGCGGGGGTCTCGATGCGGGCGGTCAGGCGGAGCGCCTCCACCGCGCGGCCGGCGAATTCCAGCCGGTCTGACGCGACCTCCAGCACCAGCGTCGGGTCGTCGCGCGGGCCGGTGGCGGTGCCGCGCAGCCGAAGCGCGCCCGAAAGGCCCGGCACGGCCTCCCCAGGCGCGGCCAGGTCGGCGGCGAAGGCGAGGTCCAGCGCCGCCCCGATCCTGCCGCGCAACTCGGCCTGCAGCGCCTGGCCGGCCAGCGTCAGCAGCTCGATCCGCTCCGTGGCACCTGGGCCGAGCGTGGTGCGAAGCGTCAGGCGCGGCGCGGGGCCAAGCAGCGCCTGCACCGCCGGGGTGGAAGATCGCAGCCCGGCCGGCAGCAGGGTGAGGTCCAGCCGTGGCGCGTCCAGCCGCCCGGTCAGCTCCGCCTCCGCCTCCAGCGCCGCCCAGCCGATCACGTCCTGCGGCAGCAGGGGGGCGAAGACCTCCGAGGTCGGCAGGGCGGCGCGGAGCGCGAGCGTGCTGCGCGCCCCATCCGGGTCGATCCGCCCTTCCGCCGTCACCACGCCGGCCAGGCCCGAGAGGCGCAGCGTGCGAAGATCGACCAGCCCATCCGGCATCCGCCCGGCATCCAGCCTGACATCGATGGGCCCGGCGAAGGGCGCGAAGGGCGCCTCCGTCAGCCCCGAGGCATCCATGCGGCCTTCCAGCGCCAGCCCCAACCGGTCGAGGCTGGCCGCCGTCACGGTGCCCGCCAGCGTCGCGCCGAGGCCGGGCCCCGCCGTGGCGTCCAGCGTGAAGTCGGCGCCGGAGTCCGGGCCGTCGAGCGTCAGGTCCAGCGCGACGGGCCGGTCCCCGAGGCCCGCGAGCCGGGATAGCGGCCCGCCCGCCTCCCCGCGGAGCGATGCCCGCGCCTGCAGCCGGCCGGTGCCGGGGCGGAGCGTCGCATCCAGCGTCAGCGCGGTGCCGCCTTCCTCCGTCCGGGCCTCGAGGCCGAGGGCGATCCCCCAGGGATCGAGCCGCCCACTTGCCGCCGCGCGCAGCACCGTGGCCTCGCCCAGCACCGCCGCGCCGAGTTCGATCCGCGCCGCTTCCAGCCGGTCGAGGCGGATCGCGACCGGCAGGCTCGGCAGATCGGGCAGCAGGGGGCCGGGCGGGGTAGGATCGGGGGGCGTGTCGCTGGCGGGGAGGCGATGCAGCGCGACCCGTCTGGCCGTCAGCGCCTCGATATGCGCTTCGCCTCGCAGCAGGGCGCGCGGGGACCAGACGAGGCGGGCGTCTTCGATCTCCAGCCAGATGCCCTGGTCGTCGGCCAGCGTCAGGCGGGCGAAGCCGGGGCGGCCGGGCAGGGGGCCTTCCAGCCCTTCCAGCACCAGGCCAGGCACGAGCGCGCCCGCCAGCCGCTCGATGGCGGCGCGGCCGGGCGCCGTGTTCGCGCCGAGCAGCCCCACCGCCAGCAGCAGCGCCGGCAGCAGTGCGAGGCCGGCCAGCCAACCCAGGGCGCGCATCACCCGCCGCCCCAGGCGACGCGGCGTGCCTGGCTGCTCAGAAGGATTGGCCGAGGCCGACATAGATCCCGTAACGCGAATCGCCTGGTTCCCGGTTCAGCGGCACGCCGATATCGAGCCGGAGCGGCCCGATCGCGGTTGCGTAGCGCAGACCGAGCCCAGCACCGAAACGAAGATCGGAGAAATCCGGCGTCTCCATCTCCCCCACCGAGCCGGCGTCGACGAAGGCGACCACGCCGATATTGCCCCGCACGCGCTGGCGCAACTCAGCCGAGCCTTCCACGAGGCTCGATCCGCCGACTGGGCGGCCATTGGCGTCGCGTGGGCCGATGCGCTGGAAGCCATAGCCGCGCACCGACCCGCCGCCGCCGGCATAGAAGCGCTTGTCCAACGGCACCTCCCGATCCGCGCCGAGCAGGGAGCCGAGCGTGCCGCGCAGCGCGACCACGCTGCCGCCATCGCCGCTGATGTCGAAATAGGTTCGCAGCGTGCCGGTGGCCCGCACGAAGCCGCCCGTCTCCAGCAGGTCGGAATACGGGATCACGGTCGCATCCGCGCGCAGCCCGCGCCTGGGGTCGAGCAGCGAATCGGTGGTGTCGTAGCGCGCGCCGAGCACCACGCCGAACAGCATGAAGGGCGGCATCGACCCATCGCGCCCGACGCGCCCATTCTCGAAGGTCGGGCCGCCGCGCAGCAGCCAGTGATCGCCCAGCGGATGTTCCAGCAGAGTGGCCGCGACGAAGGCGTCGCGGTCATAGGCGAACAGCCGCTCCCGCACGCCATAGGCTTCCGTCACCGAGGTCGTGCGGCCGCCGAACAGCCCGGGGCGCCGCAGCGCGGCGCCGGCGCGGTAATTCGGGTCCGCGACCTCGGTGCCGTCGCCGAGGCGGGAGACCTCCGCCTCCACCCGCAGCGTCTCGGCATTGCCGAACAGGTTGCGGCGTTCGTAATAGACCCGGCCCGACAGGCCGTAATTGGTCTCATAGGCGAGCGTGACGCCGGCGGCGTTGCGCGGGCGGTCGGTGACGGCGAAGGTCACCGGCAGGCGGCCCGCCGCATCCAGCCGATCCGCCGCGCGGGCGCGCACCGTATCGAAGGCGCCAAGCGCCAGCAGGTCGCGCCGCGCGCGTTCCAGGCGCTGGGGGGAGAAGGGCTCGCCTTCCAGCCTTCCGGCCACGCGGGCGGTGAGGGCGGGATCGACGGCGGTCTCGCCGGTGATGACCGGAACAGCGAAGCTGGTGCGCGGCCCGGCGGCGAGCGTCCAGACCACATCCATCCGCGCGGCGTCGTGGTCCACCGTCACTTCGCGATCCACCACGCTGGCCAGCGGGTGGCCGCCCCGCCGCAATCGTTCGATCAGCGCGGCCTCGGCATCCAGGATCGGGTCGGTGCGGGCGGGGGCGCCATCTGCCAGGCCCGGCGGCGGGCCGAGGGCGGCGATGGCGGCGGCATCGGCGGGCTGGGCCGGGCGCAGCGCGATGCGGCGCAGGGTGTAGCGGGGGCCGGTGTCGATCCGCACCTCGACCGGCACTGCGTCCTCCCCCCCCAGGGGAAACCGTGCAGCGATGCGTTCGGCGAGGCCGGGGGCGGAGGCGGGCTCGCCCGCGATCCGGATCTCGACCAGCGGCGCCCACCAGCCGCCGGCACGCAGCACATCCTCGAGAGGCCGGGATTCGGCGCCGGCGCGGGCGACAAGGCCAAAGGCATCGACGGGCGCGTCGGCGGCCAGCGCCTTGAGCCGCGAGGCCTCGGCCAGTTGCGTGTCGAGGCCCTGATCTCCGGTGGGCAAGAGCCGCGTCTCATAGCGCAGCGCTGCGTCCCGCATCGCCGCCGTGTCTTGCCCGATGGGCGCGGAGGCGGCTTTCGCCGCAGTGGGCGCAGGCGCGGCTTGCGCCGCGGGGGGCGCGGCGAGCAGGGCGGCCAGCAGAAGGGCGGAAAGGCGGCGCGCGTCGATCACCGTGTCACATATCGGAAGCCGGGGGTGGAGTGGCCGGCGACGAAGGGCTACCACACTGACATGGAAACCATCCTCGCCGCGACTCTTGCCGCCTGGCGGCGCCACCTTCACGCCCATCCGGAGCTGTCGCTGCAGGAATCCGGCACCGCCGCCTTCGTCGTCGCCCGGCTGCGGGAGATGGGGGTGGCGGAGATCGCCGAGGGTATCGGCGGGCATGGGGTGGTCGCGACGCTGCGGCGCGGCGGCGGCAATCGCAGCGTCGGCCTGCGGGCGGATATGGATGCGCTGGCGATCGCGGAGCAGAACGAATCGCTGCCCTGGCGATCCACCGTGCCCGGCGTGATGCATGCCTGCGGGCATGACGGGCACACCACCGCGCTGCTCGGCGCGGCGCAGCTTCTGCTGGACGACCAGAGCTGGACCGGGACGGTGCGGCTGGTGTTCCAGCCCGCCGAGGAAGGCTATGGGGGCGCCGCGCAGATGGTGGCGGACGGCCTGTTCCGCCGCTTCCCGATGGAACGCATCTTCGGCTGGCACAATTGGCCAGGCCTGCCCGCGGGCACCATCGCGGTGCATGACAGCGCCGTGATGGCGGCAGGCTGCCGCTTCGAGATCGCCTTCGAAGGCCACGCCGCCCATGCCGCGCTGCCGCATCTGTCGCGCGACCCGATGGTGGCGGCGGGGCATTGCATCGTGGCCCTGCAGTCGCTGGTCGCCCGCAACCTGGACCCGATGGCCGGCGGCGTGGTGAGCGTGACGATGGTCGAGGGCGGGGAGGCGCAGAACCAGATCCCCCGGCGCGTGACGCTGAAGGGCACCGCCCGCTGGCTGGACGATGCGGCCGGAGAGGCGCTGCGCCTCGGCCTGCATCGCGTGGCCCAGGGCATCGCCGCAACCTTCGGGGTGGAGGCCACCGCCAGCTGGCAGCAGGGCGTCGCCGTGACGGCGAATGAGCCGGCCGCGCGGGATCTGGCGGCTGGGGCCGCAGCCGCCGTGGCGCCGGTGCGGCGGGACGTGCCGCCGGCCATGACCGGCGAGGATTTCTCCTGGTTCCTGAAGGAAGTCCCCGGCGCCTTCGTCTGGATCGGCAATGGCCCGGCCGAGGATGGGCGCGAGCTGCACAATTCGCGCTACGACTTCAACGACGAGATCCTGCCAGTCGCCAGCGGCTTCCTGGCGGAAGTCGCGAAGCGGGCGCTTTCGGGCGGGTAGGCGGCCGCGCGGCTGCGCGATTCGGACAAATGGCCCGGCCCGACGCGGCGCATGTCGGATTCGGACAAATGCCCCGCCCGTATCCGTCGGGCGGGGAGATAGGGGCGGATCGACAGTTTCAGAGAGCGGGTCCGGATAAGGACTTCGTTCCTATCTAATCCCGAACCCGCCGCCGGTCCAGTTCATTCGGCGAAGATGCGGCGGAGCCAGGCCCCGCCATCCGCCGCCGCGTCGCGCGCAGCCTGGACGTGGTTCGCGGCCCGCAGGAAGCCATGCGCGGTGCCGGGGAAGAGGCGGCTTTCCACCTCCACCCCCGCTTCACGCAGCTTCGCCGCCATGGCGTGGTTCTCGCTGGCCAGCACGTCGAGCTCAGCGATGTGGAGAAGAACGGGTGGCAAGCCCTTGAGATCGGCGCGCAATGGTGCGACCAGCGGGTTCAGCCGGTCAGCCGGGCGGGGGCAGTAGCAATCCCAGTAGAACGCCATCTTCTCCCGCGTCAGGAAGTACCCTTCGGCGAATTCGCGATAGGATGGGGTATCAAGATCGCTATCGAAGACCCCGTAATTCAACAATATCCCGCTGAATGAGATGTCCGGGTCCGTCCGCTGCAGCAGCAGCGCGACGCCCATCGCCAGGTTCGCCCCCGCGCTGTCCCCGCCAATGGCGATGCGCGCCGGGTCCAGGCCCCATGCGGCGCCATACCGTGCCACCCAGCGCACCACGGCGGCACATTCCTCAATGGCCTGGGGGAAGGCGGCTTCGGGGCTCAGCGCGTAATCCGGCCCGATCACCGCGCAGCCACCACCCGCCGCGTAATCCCGCATCAGCCGGTCATGCGTGTCGATGCTGTTCCAGACCCAGCCGCCGCCATGGAAATAGATCAGAACGGGCAACAACCCATTGGACGGCTTGTGGAACCGGCAGAGCAGCCGGCGCCCCATCACCGGCAGCCAGCGATCCGCCGTCTCCGCCATCACCGGCCCGCCGGCTGAGAGCGGCAGGTTCAGCGCCTCCGTCGTCGCGCGGGCTGCATCGAGCGGCAGGGTCAGCCCGATCGGCGGGTGCTTCGCGCCCTCCGCCTCCATCATCGCGCTGAAGGCGAGCATCTCGGGGTCCCAGCGGGGATCGGGGGCGGGCATGGCGGGTCTCCTCCTGGCGCATCGGACCCCGGCGCGTCCCGCCGGGCAAGCCCGCCTGTCACCGGATTCCGGTTGCGGCGAGGGCGGGAGCCCATCATGTTGCAATGCACAATGACGCCCCTTCCGAGCCTCGCCACCGCCAAGCGCCTGCGAGAGGAAGCCTTCTACCGCCCGCGCCATGTGGTGCTGGTGGCCGATCCGGCGCTGCCGATGGCCGGGCTGCTGGCGCGCAACCTGGCGGCGGGCGGTTTCCGGGGGCGGCTATTCGTCTGCGGCATGGCGTCGGACGGCTTCGAACAGGTGGCCTCCCTCGCCGAGCTGCCCGTGACGCCCGACCTCGCCGTGCTCGCCTTGCCGGCCGAGGCGCTGGAGCCTGCCATGGCGGCGCTGGGCGCGAAGGGGTGCCCGGCGGCGGTGGTGCCGGGCGCGGCGCCGGACCTGGCGGGGATCGTGGCGCGGACAGGCGTGCGGGCGCTGGGCCAGGGGAGCTTCGGCATCTGCGTGCCGGGGATCGGGCTGAATGCGTCGCTGTCCCACCTTGCGCCCCGCAAGGGGCGGCTGGCGTTGATCTGCCAATCCTCGGCCATCGCCCGCGCCGTGCTGGATTGGGCGGAGGCTGAGAGTGTGGGGTTCAGCCATGTCATCGGCATCGGCGGCAATGCCGATCTCGGCTTCGCCCATGCGCTGGACTGGCTGTCCCGCGATCCGGGGACGGGGGCGATCCTGCTGGATCTGCGGCGGATCAAGAACCGGCGGATGTTCGTCTCCGCCGCGCGCGCCGCCGCGCGCACCCGCCCGGTGGTGGCGCTGCGTGCCGGCGGGCGGCTGGAAGACGCCTCCGGCACGGCGGATGCGGTGATGGAAGCGGTGCTGCGCCGCGCCGGCGTGCTGCGCGTCGAGGGCTTGGACGATCTGCTCTCGGCCGCGGAGACGCTGGCGCGGGTGAAGCTCGCCGCACGCGGTGGCGCGGGGGACCGGATCGCCATCGTCTCCAACGCCACGGGCCTGGCGCAGCTGGCGGCCGATGCGGTGCTGGCGGGCGGCGCAAGGCTGGCGGCGCTGTCGCCGGAGGCGCTAAGCAGCCTTGCCATCGGGCTGCCCCAAGGCTGGTCAGGGCGCAATCCCATCACCCTCGGCCCGCTGGCTGGGACCGCGCTGGGGGAGGGTGCTGCGATGCTCGCGGCGCTGCCGGAGGTCGATGCGGTGATCGCGCTGCATGCCCCGGTCGCGGGGGAGAATGCAGAGACGACGGCCACCGCGCTCGCCGCCGCCGCCCAAGCCACACGCGCCGCGCCGGTGCTGGTAGCCTGGGCGGGGCAGGCGACGGCCGGGCCGCAGCGCGCCGCGCTGGCCCGGGCGGGCCTCGCTGTCTTTGCCTCGCCGGAAGCCGCGGCGCGGGGCGCGCTGCACCTGTCGCAGGACCGGCGCAACCGGCGCGCCGCCGCCGAATTGCCGGGGCGGGAGGTGCTGGCGCTCATGCCCGACCGCGCCGCCGTCGCCGCGCTCTTCGCGCGAATCCGCGCCGAGGGACGGTGCGAGTTGACGGAGGATGAGGCGCTGTCGGTGCTGGCCGCCTATGGGCTGCCCGTGGCGCAGGGGCGCGTGGCGGCTTGTGTGGAGGAGGCGGTGGCGGCGGCCGGGGCGCTCGGCTTCCCGGTGGTCCTCAAGCTCCGTAGTCCGGATATCCGCCGCAAGACGGAGATCGGCGGCGTCGCGCTGGGCCTGCGGAGCGAAGCGGCGGTCAGGGACGCGGCGGCGGCGATGCGCGCCAACGCCGCCCGCCTGCGCCCCGAGGCCCGGATCGAGGGCTTCCTGGTGCAGCGGGAGGAACGGCCGGGGACGGAGCTGCGGCTTCGCCTCGGGGAGGATGCGATGTTCGGGCCCTTCATCGGCTTTGGGCTGGGGGGCACGGCGGCCGATCTGCTGGGCGATGAGGCGCTGGACCTGCCGCCGCTGAACGATGCGCTGGCCAAGGGGCTGATCGGCCGGTCGCGCGCCGGGCGGCTGCTGGCTGGCTACCGCGACCATCCGCCGGCGGAGAGGGAGGCGGTGGAGGCCGCGCTGGTCCGCCTGTCCCAGATCGCGGTCGATTTCCCGGAGATCCTGGCCCTCGGCATCAACCCGCTGCTGGCGCGCGCGGATGGCGTGGTGGCGCTCGATGCCGGCTGCACGCTGCGGCCGGTCGGGCAGGCGGGGATGCTGGCGATCCCGCCCTATCCCGAGGAGTGGGTGGCGCCCTGGACCACGCGGGGGGGCGAGACGCTGACGCTGCGCCCGATTCGCCCCGAGGATGCCGAGGCCCATGCCGCCTTCTTCGCCCGGCTGACGCCCGAGGATATCCGCTGGCGCTTCTTCTCCCAGCTCAAGGAACTGCCGCCGCAGCAAATCGCCCGCATGACCCAGATCGACTACGACCGGGAGATGGCCTTCGTTGCGGTGCGCCAGGCCGGGCGGGTCGAGGAACTGCTCGGCGTCGCCCGGCTGATCCGGGAGCCGGATGGGGAGACGGGCGAATTCGCGGTGATCGTGGATCGCCGGATGAAGGGGCAGGGGCTCGGGCGGCGGCTGATGGAGCGGCTGTTCGACTGGGCGCGGGCCCAGGGCATCGCGACCATCGCGGGCCAGGTGCTGGCCGACAACGCCCCGATGCTGGCCTTCACCCGTTCGCTCGGCTTCACCCTGAAGCGCAGCGCGGAGGATGAGGAGGTCTTCGATGCCCGCCGGGCGGTCGGCCCGGTCGCCGAGGCGATCAGCCCGCCGCCCTGATCATCTCCCGCACCCGCGCGGCGGCTGCCGCGCCCTTCAGCGCGTCGCGCCAGGCCAGTTCGGCCACGCGCTGATGGGCCGCCACCGCCTCATCCGCCGCGGTGATGGAGGCGATGCCGATGCCGGCCTGGGCCGGGGTATCGGCGGGGAAGGGAGAGGCGATGACATGCGCCCTCTCGCGCCCGCGCAGCACCATGAAGGACCCGGCCGGCTCGACGGTGGAGGCGAGGCCGAGCTGCACGCCGATGGGCACGCTTTCCATCATGGCGGCGATCGCCTCTGCCTCCGTCCGCGCGGCGGCGAGGCAGCGCTGGCGGGTGCGTTCCGGCCCCGGCAGGCCGGGGGCGACGCCATCCCGCAGCATGCGCGCGATGGCGGCTTCGCCGAGGATGCCGATGATGTTGGGGCGGCGGGCCTGGTGCAGCTTCTTCCGCGCCAGCAACAGGCCGAGCATCTGGTCCGTGTTCGCGCGGGCGAGGAGCCGCTCGGTGGAGCCGTCGGCGGCTTCCGTCCAGGCTTCCGCGATGGCGCCGTCATAGGCGTCGGTGGTGGTCTGGTAGCAGACGGCGCCGCCCACCAGCAGGATCTGGTCGGCCTGTTCCTCGACCTGGCGCAGCCGTTCCTGGAAGGCGACGGGGCGGGAGAAATACTCGACCCCGATGCCGAGCAGCGAGAGGGGGGAGATCTTCAGCAACTCGGCCAGCCGCCGGATCGTGTCCAGCTTGATGACCTCGCCCTTCTCATAGCGGTAGAGCGCGGCGCGCGAGACGCCGAGGCGGGCGGCAATTTCCTCCGCCCTCAATCCGCTTTCGAGTCGGTAAGCACGCAACTGCTGACCGATATCGGCAAATCGCATGCAACCCCCCGGCCGTATTCCGTGTTGGATTCAACCCCGGTTCGGGAGACGTTATCTCATCCCCTGCGCCGTCGGGCTTAATTTGCGTGACTTGCGCGCGGCATGCAACAGCGAAAATGAAACGATTGGGGGTGTGGGGTCTCCGGAAAGAACCATTCTGGGTTGTGTCAGGGATGGGGACGCCTTCCGAGGCGCCCCCGATACGATCCGGTTGGGCCGTCAGGCGTCCGGCGCCACCTTGTGCGCGGCCATCGCCTCCAGCGCCTTGACCATGCCGGAATGATCCCAGCCCTTGCCACCCAGTGCCGCGCAGGCCGCGAAGATCTGCTGGGTGGAGGCGGTGTTGGGCAGGGGCACGCCGAGTTCCTTGCCCGATTGCAGCGCTAGGTTCAGGTCCTTCTGGTGCAGCTCGATTCGGAAGCCGGGCGCGAAGGTACGCTTGATCATCCTCTCCCCATGCAGTTCCAGGATGCGGGAGGTGGCGAGCCCGCCCATCAGCGCCTGGCGGACCTTGGCCGGGTCCGCGCCGGCCTTGGAGGCGAAGACCAGCGCTTCCGCCACCGCTTCGATCGTCAGCGCCACGATGATCTGGTTGGCGACCTTGCAGGTCTGGCCGGCGCCGTTCTCGACCCCGACGAGGGTGATGTTCTTGCCCATCTTCTCGAAGACCGGCAGCGCGCGGTCGAAGGCCGCCTGGGGGCCGCCCACCATGATGGTCAGCGCCGCATTCTTGGCGCCGACCTCGCCGCCCGAGACGGGGGCGTCCAGGTAATCGCAGCCCAGCGCGTTGATCCGGGCCGCGAAGGTCTTGGTCGCGGTCGGGCTGATCGAGGACATGTCGATCACGAGCTTGCCCGCCGAAAGCCCGGCTGCCACGCCATCCGCGCCGAACAGCACGGCTTCGACATCGGGGGTGTCGGGGACCATCAGGATGATGATCTCGGACGCTGCCGCGACGGCCTGGGCGGTGGCGGCGACGGCGAAGTTGGCGCGGTCCTCGGCGGTCAGCGACTTGCGGTCGACCACCGTGATGTCATGGCCCGCGGCCTTGAGGTGGCCGGCCATGGGGCGGCCCATGATGCCGAGGCCGATGAAGCCGATCTTGGACATGGTGTGAGGTTCCTGGGGGTTGGCGGTTCTGGGGATTGGCAGGTCGGTCGCGCCCCCACCCGCCTCGCTGCGCTCGGCACCCTCCCCCGCTTTCGCGGGAGAGGGGAAGGGGGCGCCACCTGCTCCCTCTCCCGCGAAAGCGGGGGAGGGTTGGGGAGGGGGCGCTCGGCTCCCTCTCCCACGCAGCGGGGGGGCAGCGGCATTGCCGCTGCGTCGAAGGCTGGGCGGGAGGGGGCCCGACCGACCTCCGACGTCGCCTCAGCCCTGATACGGCGCAAACCAGCCGAGACCGGCCACCGTTTCGCCCGCCGGGCGGTATTCGCAGCCGATCCAGCCCCGAAAACCCAGCTCGTCGATCTTGCGGAAGACGAAGGGCCAGTTGACCTCGCCGGTGCCGGGCTCGTTGCGGCCGGGATTGTCGGCCACCTGCATGTGGGCGATCAGCGGCAGGTGGCGTTCCACGCGCTTGACGATATCGCCCTCTGTGATCTGGCAGTGATAGAGGTCGAACTGCATGCCGACCTTCTCCGCGCCGACGGCGTTGATGATCGCCGCCGCCTGGTCGGTGGTGTTGAGGAAGAAGCCCGGGATGTCGCGGTGGTTGATCGGCTCGATCACCGGCTTCACCCCGGCGAGGGTCGCGAGATCCGCCGCCCAGGCCAGGTTCTCCGCCAACACGGCGGTCATCGTGTCATGCGGCACCGCGGCAGGGACCAGGCCGGACATCACATGGATGCGCGGGCAGGCCAGCGCGGCGGCGTAGTCCAGCGCGCGGCGAAAACCTTCGCGGAATTCCTCCTTCCGGCCGGGCAGGGCGGCCTGGCCGCGCTCGCCCTTCGTCCAGTCGCCGGGGGGGGCGTTGAACAGCACCTGCTGCAGCCCGGCGGCCTTCAGCCGCGCCGCGATCTCGGCGGCGGGGAAATCGTAGGGGAAGAGGAACTCCACGGCCCGGAAGCCGGCCTTCGCCGCCGCGTCGAAGCGGTCGAGGAAGGGAAGCTCCGTGAACATCATGGAGAGGTTGGCGGCGAAGCGCGGCATGGCTGGCGTTCTTTCCCGATGACGTCCCAAGCCCGTGTCTGATGCCTTGCGTCCGGGCGCGGGGCAAGACCGGCGGATGCGCGCGCGGCCCGCTTCGGCTATGCCAGCCGCGCCGGAGGACGATGCCAGATGGACCAGGACCCGCTGAGGCCCGCGCGCGTGGCCGGGCTTCTCGCGCTGCTCGGGATCGGGATCGGCTGCTTCCTGGTGGTGCGGCCCTTCGTCTCGGCGCTGCTCTGGGCGGCGATCCTGGTCTATACGACCTGGCCGGCCTTCCGGCTGTTGCGCGAAAGGCTGGGGCTGTCGCCAGGGCTGGCGGCGCTTGTGATGGTGCTGGCGGAGTTCCTGCTGATCGGCCTGCCGCTGGCCTTTGCCGCCCCCACCAGCCGCGAGGATGTGGAAGCGCTGCAGCGGGCGCTGGAGCAGCTCATCACCGATGGGATGCCGGGCTTCGTCGGGCTGCTGGTCGGACTGCCCTATATCGGCCCGTCCATCGCCAATTGGCTGGCCGGGTGGGATGCGACGGCCGAGGGGATGGTTGCCGCCATCCGGCCCTATGCGGGAACCCTGGCGCAGAACGCGCTGGCGCTCCTGCTCGCGGTGCTGTCCGGCATCGCGGAATTGCTGCTCGCTATCCTGCTGGCCTTCTTCTTCTACCGCGACGGACCCGCCATTGCGGCGCAGGCCGAGGCGGTGATGGAAAAGCTCGCCGGGCCGCGCGGGCTGCGCCTGATCGGGCTGACCGGGGATGTCACGCGGGGCGTGGTCTATGGCCTGTTGGGGACGGCGGTGGTGCAGGGAGCGATGACAAGCTTCGGCCTGTGGCTGGCGGGCGTGCCGCAGCCGGTGCTGCTGGGCGTGGTGGCGGGGGTGATCTCCATCATGCCGGTCGGTGCCCCGCTGGTCTGGGTCCCGGCGACGATCTGGCTGTTCGTGCAGGGATCCTGGGGCTGGGGGCTGTTCATGGCGATCTACGGCGCAGCCGGGATCTCGAGCGTGGACAACATCATCCGCCCCTGGCTGATCAGCCGTGGCGCCAACCTGCCGCTGCTGCTGACCATGCTCGGCGCGATCGGCGGCGTGCTGGCCTTCGGCTTCCTCGGGTTGTTCCTCGGGCCGGTGATGCTCGCGGTGGGCTATACCCTGCTGAAGGACTGGGCGGGGGAAGGCTCGGTCCGGACGGGCTCGGGCAGGCCGGATTGACATCGGGCTTTCGCGGGGCGGCGGGGCGGGATATTCCACACCTTCCGGTTCGAGGCGGGCGATGTGATCCGCGAGGCAGCCGGGGGAGGTTCATGGGCATGCGACGATTCGGATTGGCGGCCGCGGCCGCCCTCGTGGCGTTTGGTCTCGGTTTGGCAACGGCGCCCGACGCCGGGGCGCGGACGGTGCGTTGGTCGGCCTCCGGCGACCCGAACACCATGGACCCGCACAGCCAGAATCTCGGCACCGTCACCATGGTGCTGCAGCAGATCTACGATCCGCTGATCCACCGCAACGCGGACCTCTCGCTGCGCCCCGGCCTCGCTTTATCCTGGACGCAGGTGGAGCCCAACCGCTGGCGCTTCGTGCTGCGCCAGGGCGTCCGCTTCCATGAGGGAGAGGCCTTCACGGCGGATGATGTGGTCTTCTCCATCACCCGCGCGCTGCAGCCGACCTCCAACTACGGCATCTTCGTGGACACGGTGGACCGCGCCGTAAAGATGGACGACTTCACGGTGGATGTCGTCACCAAGGTCGCCGACCCGATCCTGCCGAACAAATTCGCCTCCCTTTTCATGATGTCGAAATCCTGGTCGGAGCGGCACAACGCGACGCGCCCGCAGAACACCCGCCAGAGGGAGGAGATGCACACGGTCCGCAGCACGAACGGCACCGGCGCCTTCCGCCTCGCGGTGCGGGAGCCCGATGTCCGCACCGTGCTGCGCCGCAACGATGCGTGGTTCGGCTGGACCGAGCCGGGCCAGACGGCCGGCAATGTGACGGAGATCGTCTATCGCCCCATCGGGTCGGATGCGACGCGCATCGCGGCGCTGCTGTCGGGTGAGGTGGACTTCGTGCTCGATCCGCCGCTGCAGGACCTGAACCGGCTGCGCCAGGCCGGCAATATCCGCGTGGTGGAGGGGCCGGAGGTCCGCACCATCTTCCTGGCGATGGACGTGTTTCGCGACGAGCTGCTCTACAGCGACGTGCGCGGCCGCAATCCGCTGAAGGATCTGCGGGTGCGCCAGGCGCTCTATCACGCGATCGATATCCAGGCGATCCACCGCACCGTCATGCGCGGCCAGTCCATCGTGACCGGCACCTTCTTCCCGCCCCAGGTCAATGGCTACTCGGAGGCCGAGGATGCGCGCCTGCCCTACGACCCGGCGCGCGCCCGCGCGCTGCTGGCGGAAGCCGGCTACCCGAACGGCTTCGGCATCACGCTGGACTGCCCGAACAACCGCTACGTGAACGATGAGCAGATCTGCCAGGCGATCGCCGCGATGTGGGCCAGGGTCGGCGTCCGGACCAGCGTGAAGGCGCAGCCGCTCGCGCCCTTCTTCGCGCAGATCCAGCGCGACGACACCAGCGTCTATCTGCTGGGCTGGGGCGTGCCGACGCTGGATGCGCTCTATTCCTTCCAGTCGCTGCTGGCGACCCGCAACGGCGCGCAGGGCGACGGCATCTGGAACTACGGCCGCTATTCCAACCCGCGCATGGACGCGCTGGTGCAGCGGATGAAGACCGAAAGCGGCGAGCCCCGCGCCGCCGCGGTGCGCGAAGCGCTGCGCATGTACCGGGACGACGTGCCCCACATCCCGCTGCATCACCAGATGATCCCCTGGGCCATGCGGTCCAACTTCCAGATCCCGCATGCGGCCAACAACCAGCCCTATTTCCGCTGGATGACCGTGAACTGAAGTCTGGGAACTAGGATCTGGCAACTGAGGCCTTGAACGCACGCCGCCGGGCGCGATCCGCCCGGCGGCAAACCGACCAGGAAGCACCAGCTTGTTCGCCTTCGTCATCTCCCGCGTGCTGCAGGCCCTGCCCGTGATGTTCACGGTCGCGCTGATCTCCTTCGCGATGTTCGCCTATGTGGGCGATCCGGTCGCGATCATGCTCGGCCAGGACTTCACCGTCGCGCAGCGCGAGGCGCTGGTGCGCGACCTCGGGCTCGACCAGCCCTTCTTCGTGCAGTTCTTCCGCTTCGTGGCCAATGCGGTGCAGGGCGAGTTTGGCCTGTCCTACCGCCTGTCGCGCCCGGTGCTGGACCTGATCATCGAACGCGCGCCGGCCACCCTCGAACTCGCGCTGACGGCGGCGGCGCTGGCGCTGCTGGTGGGCGTGCCGATGGGGATCTACACCGGCCTCTACCGCAATTCCTGGCTCAGCCGCGCCTTCCTGACCTTCAGCCTGAT
The DNA here is from genome assembly GCA_945878375.1 of Roseomonas mucosa. Classification (GTDB taxonomy): domain Bacteria; phylum Pseudomonadota; class Alphaproteobacteria; order Acetobacterales; family Acetobacteraceae; genus Falsiroseomonas; species Falsiroseomonas mucosa_A. Next base: position 308,500 of record CAMDWG010000002.1, read on the forward strand.
CGGCGTCAGCCTGCCCACCTTCCTGATCGGCATCCTGCTGATCCTGACTTTTGCCGTGTGGCTCGGCTGGCTGCCGAGCTTCGGGCGGGGGGAGACGGTGAGTGTCGGCGGGTGGAGCACCGGCTTCCTGACCTGGGCGGGGCTCAAGGCGCTGATCCTGCCATCGGTCACGCTCGGCGTGTTCCAGCTGACTCTGATCATGCGCCTGGTGCGGGCCGAGATGCTGGAAGTGCTGCGGACCGACTACATCAAATTCGCCCGCGCGCGGGGGCTGACCAACCGCGCGGTCCATTTCGGCCATGCGCTGAAGAACACGCTGGTGCCGGTCATCACCATCACCGGCCTGCAGCTGGGCGCCATCATCGCCTTCGCCATCGTGACGGAAACCGTCTTCCAATGGCCGGGGATGGGGCTGCTGTTCATCCAATCCGTCGGCGCGGCGGACATCCCCGTGATGGCGGCCTATCTGCTGCTGATCGCGGCGCTGTTCGTCACCATCAACCTGATCGTGGACCTGCTGTATTTCGCGGTGGATCCGCGCCTCAGGATCGGCGGCGGGAAGGGGGGGCACTGAGATGCAGGCCGTCACCCAGGCGTTCGGACGCTTCTTCGACAGCGATATCTGGTGGTCCTTCACCCGCAACCCGGTGACGGTGATCTCCGCCATCGTGGCGGCGATCTGCATCGGCGGCGCGGTGCTCGCGCCCTGGATCTCGCCGCACAACCCCTTCGACCTCGCCTCCCTGCAATTGCTGGACGCCTTCAAGCCGCCGGCCTGGTCGGCGGATGGCGATGCCACCTACCTGCTCGGCACCGACAACCAGGGCCGGGACATGCTCTCCGCCATCATCTATGGCGCGCGGGTGTCGCTGCTGGTGGGGTTCCTGGCGGTTGTGATGTCGGTGCTCATCGGCGTCTCCATGGGGCTCGCGGCCGGCTATCTCGGGGGCACGGTGGATGCGGTGCTGATGCGGATCGCCGACATCAAGCTGACCTTCCCGACCATCCTGATCGCGCTGCTGATCGATGGCGTGACGCGGGCGGCGCTGCCGCGCGACGTGCATGACGAGATCGCGCTGTATGTCGTGATTTTCGCCATCGGCATCTCCAACTGGCCGTCCTTCGCGCGCACCGTGCGCGGCAGCACGATGGTGGAGCGCAACAAGGAATATGTGCAGGCGGCCCGCGTGATCGGGCTGAGCCGCGCGCGGATCATGGTGACCCATGTGCTGCCGAACGTGCTCGGCCCCGTGCTGGTGATCGCGACCCTGCAGCTGGGCTTCGCCATCCTGGCGGAGGCGACGCTGTCCTTCCTCGGCGTCGGCGTGCCGCCGACCCAGCCTTCGCTCGGCACGCTGATCAGGATCGGCAACGACTACCTGTTCTCCGGCGAATGGTGGATCACGATCTTCCCCGGCATCGCGCTGATCACGCTGGTTCTGTCCGTCAACCTCCTGGGCGATTGGCTGCGCGACGCCCTCAACCCGAAGCTGCGTTGATGTCCCAGTCACAACCATTGCTCGAGGTGCGGAACCTCCGCGTGGAATTCCCCACGCGGCGCGGCACGCTGGTCGCGCTCGACGACGTGTCCTTCGACATCCATCCGGGCGAGGTGCTCGGCGTGGTCGGTGAATCGGGCGCCGGCAAGTCGATGACCGGCGCGGCCATCATCGGCCTGCTGGAACCGCCGGGGCGGATCGCGGGCGGGACCATCAGCCTGGCCGGGCGGCGGATCGACAACCTGCCCTACAAGGAGATGCGGACCATCCGCGGCCGGCAGATCGGCGCGATCTTCCAGGACCCGCTGACGACCCTGAACCCGCTCTACACCATCGGCCGCCAGCTGGTGGAGACGATGACCACCCACCTGCCGCTGAACCCGGCGGAAGCGCGCAAGAAGGCGATCGAATGGCTGGAACTCGTCGGCATCCCCGCCGCCGCGCAGCGCATCGACAGCTACCCGCATGAATTCTCGGGGGGCATGCGCCAGCGCGTGGTGATCGCGCTCGCGCTCTGCGCGGAACCGAAGCTGATCGTGGCCGATGAGCCGACCACCGCGCTCGATGTCAGCATCCAGGCCCAGGTCATCGCACTCTTGAAAATGCTGGCGCGGGAGAAGGGCATGGCGATGATGCTCGTCACCCACGACATGGGCGTGATCGCGGAGACGGCGGATCGCGTGGCGGTGATGTATGCCGGCCGCATCGCGGAGATTGGCGCGGTGCGGAACGTCGTGCGCGGCCCGTCCCACCCCTACACGATCGGCCTGATGGGCTCGATCCCGCCCGTCACGCGGCGGCTTGAGAGGATGCAGCAGATCGAAGGCGCGATGCCCCGCCTGTCCGCCATCCCGCGCGGCTGCGCCTATAACCCGCGCTGCCCGAAGGTCTTCGACCGCTGCCGCCAGGACCGCCCGGACCTGCTGCCGGCCGGGGAGACCCAGGCCGCCTGCTGGCTGTACGCCAAGGACGGCGCGCATGCCTGACGCGACCGCCCCCATGACTCCCACCACCTCTACCCCGATGCTCGAAACCCAGGACGTCGCGCGCTTCTTCGATGTCTCCCGCCCCCTGATCCAGCGTGTGCTGGCGGGGGAGGGCAAGCGGATGCTGCGCGCCGTCGATGGCGTCTCCTTCGCCATCCCGAAGGGCACGACCCTGTCGCTGGTCGGTGAATCCGGCTGCGGCAAATCGACCGTCGCGCGGCTGGTCGTCGGCCTCTACAACCCGACGCGCGGCAAGGTGTTCTTCGACGGGCAGGACCTGGCCGTCGCGCGGTCCGATGCGGCGCAGCGCAAGCGCATGCAGATGATCTTCCAGGACCCCTATGCCAGCCTCAACCCGCGCTGGCGCGTCCGCGACATCATCGCGGAACCCATCCGCGCCTTCGGCCTGGCGCAGGGCGATGCCGAGATCGCGGCGCGCGTGGCCCAGCTGCTGACGCAGGTTGGGCTTTCGCCGCTGGATGGGCAGAAATACCCGCATGAATTCTCGGGCGGGCAGCGCCAGCGCATCTCCATCGCGCGGGCGTTGTCCTCCAACCCGGAATTCCTGGTCTGCGACGAGCCGACCTCCGCGCTCGATGTCAGCGTGCAGGCGCAGATCCTGAACCTGATGAAGGACCTGCAGCAGAAGCTGGGCCTGACCTACCTGTTCATAAGCCACAACCTTGCGGTGGTGCGGCAGGTCAGCGACCGGGTGGGGGTGATGTATCTCGGCCGGCTGGTGGAACTTGCGCCGGCGGAGACGTTGTTCACCACGCCGCGCCACCCCTATACGCGCGCCCTGATGGAAGCGATCCCGGACCTGGAGATGACAGGCCGCCAGCGCATCCCCGTGGGCGGCGAGGTGCCGAGCCCGATCAGCCCGCCTTCCGGCTGCCCCTTCCATCCGCGCTGTCCGCTGGCCAATGACCGCTGCAAGGCCGAGCGGCCGGAACTGATGCCCGCGCGCGGCACCGAGCAGACCGCGGTGGCCTGCCATGCGGTCGAGGAAGGCCGGGACGGCGGGGCCGAGGCCGCCGCCGGGATGGCTGCCTTGGCCGGCTAGGCCATGCTTCGCGGCTATGGACGCGCCGCGCGCGGCCCGGCTATTCGTTTCGCTTGGTGATGGCTGCCGCTGGCCGTCCTGGCCTGTGGCCCCCACCCTGTAGGGAGACGCGCCGATGCCACGCCTCGCGGGAGAGAGGGTGCTGTCGAGACGTTTCGTGGTGCTGGCCGGCGCCGCGACCTTGTGCGGCTGCGGCGCGCAGCACGCCTTGCCGACGCCGCCCGCCGCGCAGGTGGACGATGCCCGCCGCGCCATCGCCGCCGCTGGCCCGCTGGTGCGGGAACAGCGCACCGACGCGGAGAAGACCGCCATGCTCTCCCGCGTGGCCGGCCGCGTGGCGCGGGCGTCGGAGCCGATGTGCCGCGCCTATATCCAGAACGCCTGCGCCTTCCGCATCGGGCTGCAGCGCGGGTCGGAGATCAATGCCTTCGCCTCGGGCCGCGACGTGGTCGGCGTGACCAGCGGGATGATGGAGGCGGTGCGGAACGACGCGGAACTCGCCGCCGTGGTCGCGCATGAATTCGGCCATCACCTGGCGCGCCACATCGAACGCGCGGGCACGCGCACGCAGCTTGGCGCGCTCGCGGGGGCGCTGATCGGCGGGTATCTCGGCGGCGGTGGCGGGGCGCAGGCCGGCGCGCAGCTGGGCGGCGGCGCCGCGCGACTGGTCTATTCGCAGGATGAGGAGCGAGAAGCCGACTACCTCGCCGCCTTCATGGTGCATCGCGCCGGCTACGACCTGGAACAGGCCGGCCGCATCTGGATCCGCCTGGCCCAGGCCGCCGGCCGGCCGGAGGAGCCGAGCCTGCTGCGAAGCCACCCGACCGGCCCGGAGCGCCTGGCCGCCTGGCAGCGCACGGTGGCGGAAATCCGCACCGCCGGCCCGGATCCGATGCCGCGCCGCGTGTGAGCGCGGGGCCTTCTCAATCCCCCAGCGCCACCCCGTCCCGCCGTGGATCGGCGGCGCCGCGCAATCCCTGCGGCGTCACGCGGATCACCGCGAGGCCCGAGGGAATCTCCCGCACATCGGTCCGGTGGCCCATCGCCTGCAAGGCGGGCGCGAGCAAGGCGGCGGGCGTGCCGGCTTCCAGCTCCACCGGCCCTGTGCCGATCACGCCCACGCGCGGCAGCGCCACCGCCTGGTCGGGCGGCAGGTTCCAGTCGATCAGCCCGACCAGCGTCTGCGCCACATGCCCGATGATCCGCGCCCCGCCCGCGGACCCCGCCAGGATCTCCACCTGGCCTGACGGGTCCAGCACGATGGTCGGCGCGGTCGAGGACCGCGGGCGCTTGCCGGGCTCGACGCGGTTGGCGACGGGGCGGCCATTCTGCTCGGGGAGGAAGGCGAAGTCGGTCAACTGGTTGTTGAGCAGGAAGCCGCGCACCATCACCCGCGCGCCCATCACCGCCTCGATCGTCGGCGTGAGCGACACGGCGTTCCCCGCCGCATCCATCGCGACGATGTGGCTGGTGCCGTTGCCGAATTCGGCCTGCTGCGGCGCGAGGCCGCCTTCGCGGAAGGGCGGGTCGCCGGGCGCGGGCGCGGGCATGGCGCGGCCCGGTGCGATCAGCGCGGCGCGGTCCGCGAGGTAGCCCGGATCGAGCAGCCCGCGCAGCGGCACGCGCACGAAGCCATCATCCGCCAGGAACAGGTTGCGGTCGGCGAAGGCGAGCCGCCCGGCCTCGGCCAGCAGATGCGCCGCCTCCGCGCCGCGCGGATCGAGCGCGCCGAGATCGAAGCGCGCCAGCATCGCCAGGATCTGCCCCACCGCGACGCCGCCCGAGGTCGGCGGGCCCATCCCGCAGGCAAGTCGCGCGCGATAGGGCAGGCAGACGACCGCGCGGCGCTCGGGGCGGTAATCGGCCAGGTCCTGCAGCGTCAGCAGGCCGGGGTTGGGGTGGGTGCGGATGGCGAGGACCATGTCCTCCGCGATCGGGCCGCGATGCAGCGCCTCGGCGCCCTGCGCCGCGACGGCGCGCAGCGTCTCCGCCAGCGCGGGGTTCCGCAGGACATGACCGGGCGGCCAGGGGTTGCCACCGGCATCGAGGAAATAGGCCCGCGCCGCCGGATCCCGTCCGAGGCTCGCGGCATGCGCGGCGATGGCGGCGGCCAGCCGGGGCGGGACGGGAAACCCCTGCTCGGCGGCGGCGATGGTGGGTGCGATGAGGGTCGCCCAGGGCAGCCTGCCCTGGTCGCGATGCGCGGCTTCGAGCATCCGCAGCAGCCCTGGCACGCCGACGGCCCGCCCGCCTTCCATCGCGGCCGGGAAGGACATTGGTGTCCCTGGGGGCTGGCCATCCGGGCGGAGGAACAGCGTGGGCGTTGCGGCAGCCGGCGCGGTCTCTCGCCCGTCCCAGGCCTCGATGCTGCGGGGCGAGGCGGTGTAGGTCAGCATCAGCCCGCCGCCGCCGATGCCGCTCGCCTGCGGTTCCACCAGCGTGAGCATCATCGCGGCGGCAATGGCGGCGTCGAGCGCGGTGCCGCCGGCGCGCAGCATCTCCCGCCCGGCCTCGGCGGCCATCGGGTGCGGGGCGACGACCATGTGGCGCTGCGCCGCTGGCGCGCGGAGATCGGATGCAGGCTGGGCGGCAGCGCCGGTGGCGGCAAGGATCAGGCCGAGCAGCGCGGGGATCAGGCGGCGCATTCCAAACTCCATCACGATCATGCGAGGATAGGCGCATGCCGCGTGACCGCGCCATACGCGAAGCTGCCGACCGAAGGGGCCGCCATGCCGAGCACCGCGCCGCCGTGGCGCTGGCGGCGGAAGGCTGGACGGTGCTCGCGCAGCGCGTCCGCACGCCCTTGGGCGAGATCGACCTGGTCGCGGCGCGCGCGGGGCTGCTGGCTTTCGTGGAGGTGAAGGCCCGCCCGACCCTGACCGATGCCGCCTTCGCGCTGGGCGCCGCGCAGCGCGCGCGGCTGCTGCGCGCGGGGGAATGGTGGCTGGGCGCGAATCCGGGGCATGGCGAGGCCGGCGTGCGCTTCGACGTGGTGCTGGTGGATGGTGCGGGCCGCGTGCGGCGGATCGCGGATGCGTTCAGGCTGGGGGACTAAGCGCGACTATCGAAACCCGGTACTGACCCCGGGCGGCGCCGCGGCTTTGCCGCGGCAACGCAGTGAGACCATCGAAAGTCTGCACCCATCCGGGGTCCCCGCAAAGCCGCGAAGCGGTTTTGTGGGGCGTTCTAACGCCCCGGCACGCGATGCCGATAGGCCAGCGCCTCCGCCACATGCGCGCGCGTCACGCGCTCCGCCCCCGCCAGATCCGCGATGGTGCGGGCCACGCGCAGCGCGCGCACCTGGCCGCGGGTGGACAGGCGCAGCCGGGTGGAGGCGGCTTCGAGCAGGGTCAGCGCCTCCGCCTCCAGCCCTGGCTGCAATTCGTCCCAGCCGGCTTCCGCATTGCAGCGGGCGCCGCCGCGGGCGCGGCTGCGGTCCCGCGCGGCGGCGACGCGAGCGGCGACCACATCCGTCCGTTCGCCAATGGGCGCGCGGGCGAGTTCCCAGGCGGGGATGGGCTGGATCTCGATGACGATGTCCATGCGATCCAGCAGGGGGCCGGACAGGCGGTTCTGGTAGTCCTGCCCGCAGCCGGGCGCGCGCGCGCATTCCCGCGCGGCATCGCCGAGGTAACCGCAGCGGCAGGGGTTCATCGCCGCGATGCATTGGAAGCGCGCGGGGTAGCTGACATGCGCGTTGGCGCGGCTGATCGTGGTGCGTCCGGTCTCCATCGGCTGGCGCAGCGCCTCCAGCGCGGGGCGTGGGAATTCCGGCCACTCATCCAGGAACAGCACGCCGAGATGCGACAGGCTGATCTCCCCGGGCTTGGCGCGATGCCCGCCGCCGACCAGCGCTGGGACGCTCGCTGAATGATGCGGGTCGCGGAAGGGCGGGCGGCGGATCAGCTTGCCGCCCGAGAGCATCCCCGCGACGGAATGTACGAGGCTGACCTCCAGCGCCTCGGCCGGTGTCAGGTCGGGCAGCAGGCCGGGCAGGCGCGCGGCGAGCATCGATTTGCCGGCACCGGGCGGGCCAACCATCAGCAGATTCAGCGCGCCGGCCGCCGCGATTTCCAGCGCGCGCTTGGCGCTTTCCTGGCCGCGCACCTCCGCCAGGTCCGGGCCGCGCCAGGGCTCGGCTTCGGCGGGGGGCAGGGCGGGGGCGGTCAGCAATTGGCGGCCGGCGAAGTGGTTGATCAGGGCGGGCAGGTCGGCGGGGGCCAGGACCTCCACCGTCCCGGCCCAGGCGGCCTCTGGCCCCTGGGGGCCGGGGCAGATCAGGCCGAGCTCGCGCGCCCCGGCGGCGATGGCCGCCGGCAGCACGCCCGCCACCGGCGCCAGCGTGCCATCCAGCGCCAATTCGCCGAGTGCGGCGAATTCCGCGATGGCGTCGCGCGGGATGACCTCCATCGCAGCCAGCACGCCGAGCGCGATGGGCAGGTCGAAATGGCTGCCTTCCTTCAGCAGGTCGGCGGGTGCGAGGTTCACGATCACCCGCTTCGGCGGCAGGGACAGCCCGATGGCGGTCAGTGCCGCGCGGACGCGTTCCTTGCTCTCGGCCACCGCCTTGTCCGGCAGGCCGACGACGAGGAAGGCGGGCAGGCCCTGGGCCAGCTGCACCTGGACCTCGACGGGGACGGCCTCGATGCCGGCGAAGGCGAAGGTCGGGATGCGGGCGATGGAACTCACAAAACCCAGGGTTGAGGGTTCTGCGTCCTGAATCAACCCGATTCAGTCGCCCCAGGCCTGAAGCGTGCGTTCCAGCAGCCCGCCGATCACCTCCACATTATAGCCGCCCTCCTGGATGATGGCGGCCGGCAGGCCGGCGGCGGAGATCATCGCGCCGGCGCGGGCGAAGCCATCCGCCGTCACGCGCAGGAAGCCGAGCGGCTCATGCTCCGACGCATCGAAGCCCAGCGAGACCACCAGCGCATCCGCCCGGAAGGCTGCGATGGCGCGCAGCCCCGCCGCGATGGCGTCCAGCCATTCGGCATCGCCCAGCCCCTGCGCCAGCGGCAGGTTCAGGTTGCAGCCCGCCCCCGCGCCGGCCCCGACCTCCGCCGCATGGCCGACGAACCACGGATAGTAGCGGTTCGGGTCGCCATGGACCGAGACGGTCAGCACATCGCCGCGGTCCCAGAAGATGCCCTGGGTGCCGTTGCCGTGGTGGCTGTCGATGTCAAGCACCGCGACACGCGAAGCGCCCGCATCCCGCAGCGCCTGCGCCGCCATCGCGGCGTTGTTCACATAGCAATGCCCGCCCGCCCGCGCCGCATAGGCGTGGTGCCCCGGCGGGCGGCAGAGCGCATAGGCGGTGCGACCGGCCGCTGCTTCTCCTGCCGCTGCCAGCGCGCAGGAAGCCGCCCCCAGCGCGGCATCCCAGGTGCCCGGCCCGATGGGGCAGGCGGTGTCGGCGGTGAACCAACCGGCCTGGCCCACCAGGCCTGCGGGGCAGGATGCGCCCTGCGCCAGCATCTCCGGCGTCGGGTGGACATTTCCCACCACCTCCGCGCCCGGATCGGGCAGCGCCGCCCAGCCAGAAGGCGCATCGCGGAGGAAGTCGAGATAGGCGGGGTCGTGCACCGCCTCCAGCGCCGCGCGCGGCGCGGGCGGGGGCAGGGCCGGCTGGATACCGAGCCGCGCGAGCCCCGCCTCCAGCGCGGCGGCGCGGGCGGGGATCTCGAAATTCAACCGCAGGCGGCCGCGCATCAGGAAGAAGCGCGGATCGTGCCGCGCCTCGGCGGGGTGTGCGAAGGCTTTCATCCGGTGCAGGCTAGACCATGATCGGCGCCAATCGAAGCGCCGATCATGGTCTAGCTATTTGTATTGTCGCGTGATTCACGCCTCCGGCCGTTCCGGCCCTCGGCGATCACGCTCTAACGCCTCGTAAGCCCGACCGGAACCGGCGGAAGGAAGGCCATGATCGCTCTCGACCCCGGCGCGCGCCGCGCCATCCTCGACGCCTGCGACGCGCTGCGCGCGGACAGCGTCGCGGCGCTCGACCGCCTGGTGCGCTGCGCCTCCACCCTCGGGAACGAGGCCTCGGCGCTGGAGGAGATGGCGCGGAACTACGAAGCGCTCGGCCTCACGCCGCGCCGCGTGCCGGTGGATGTGGAGGCGCTCCGAGCCCATCCCGGCTTCTCGCCGCCGCTCATCCCCTATGCCGGGCGCGACAACGTCGTGGCGCTGCACCGCCCGCGCAACGCGGCGGGGCGGTCGCTGGTGCTGCAGGGCCATGTGGATGTGGTGCCGGAGGGCGCGGCCGATGAATGGACCACGCCGCCCTTCGAGCCCGCGATCCGCGGGGGCCGCATGTATGGCCGCGGGGCAGGGGACATGAAGGCCGGCATCGTTGCCTACCTCTCGGCCTTCCGCGCCCTGCAACTGGCCGGGCTGCAACCCGCCGCCGAAGTGCAGATGCAATCGGTGATCGAGGAGGAATGCAGCGGCAATGGCGCGCTGGCCTGCATGGTCGCGATGCCGAAGGCCGATGCGGTGATCATCCCCGAGCCCGGCCCCGGCCTGCCCGCGCTCTATTCCGCCGAGGTCGGCGTGGTCTGGGCCTTCGTGACCGTCACGGGCCGGCCCGCGCATGTGCGCGACAAGCAGGCGGGCGTGAACGCGATCGAGGCGGCGATGTCGATCTGGTCCCGCTTCGAGGCCTATGAGCGGGAGATGAACCGCGCCGAGAACATCCATGCCAGCTTCCGTGGCGTGAACCATCCCGTGAATGTGAATCTCGGCACGGTCGAAGGCGGCGAATGGAACAGCTCCGTCGCCACGCGCGCGCGGCTTGGGCTGCGGGTTGGGGTGATGATGGGCAACACCGCCGACCGGGTGAAGGCCGACATCCTGCGCATCGTGGACGCCGCGCAAGGCGATCCGGCGCTGCGCGGCGCCAAGGTGAAGGTCGCGTTCCAAGGCTTCCACGCCGACCCTTGTGTCTTCGACATGCAGGCGCCGATCGTGCAATTGGCGATGCGGAGCTATGCGGATGTGACGGGCGGCGAGCTGCGCCACTACCCGGCGACGGGGCTGACGGATGGGCGCTTCTTCCAGCTCTACCAGGGCACGCCGGTCGCCTGCTTCGGCCCCGACGCGCAGGAGATCCACGGGATCGATGAAAGCGTGGGGCTGGACAGCGTGCAGGACATCACGCGCTCCATCGCGCTGACCATGGCCGAATGGTGCGGCGTGGAGCGCGCGGCATGAGCACGAACCTGCCCCTGTCCGGCGCGCGGCTGTGGGACAGCCTGATGGAATATGCCCGCATCGGCGCGACGCCGAAGGGCGGCTGCAATCGCCAGACGCTGACGGATCTCGACGCCGAAGGGCGCGCGCTGCTGCAACGCCAGGCGGAAGCGGCGGGCGCCTCGCTGACGCTCGACCGCGTCGGCAACATGGTGCTGACGCGGCCGGGGCGCGATCCCTCGCGGAATCCGGTGGCCATCGGCAGCCACCTGGACACCCAGCCGACGGGCGGAAAGTTCGATGGCGTGCTCGGCGTGCTCGCGGGGCTTGAGATCCTGCGCGCCCTGCACGAAGCGGGGGCGGAGACCGAGGCCCCCATCGTGCTGATCAATTGGACCAATGAGGAAGGCGCGCGCTTCTCGCCACCCATGATGGGCTCCGGCGCCGCGATGGGCGTCTTTCCGGAAGCGGAGGTCCTGGCCAAGACCGACAGCGCCGGAGCGACCTTCGGCGCGGAACTGGCGCGCATCGGCTGGGCGGGGGCGGCTGATCCCGCCGCGCTGCAATCGCTCGGCGCCTATTACGAGCTGCATATCGAACAGGGCCCGGTGCTGGAACGCGAAGGGCTGGATATCGGCATCGTCACCCATGCCCTCGCGCAGCATTGGTTCGAAGTGCATGTGACCGGTGAGGAAGCGCATGGCGGCAGCCGCATGGAAGGCCGTCGCGACGCGCTGATGGCCGCAGCCGAGACCGCGACGATGATCGAAGGCGCGGCGCTCGCGGCCGGCGCACGGGCCACCATCGGGCGGATGACGCTGCATCCGGACAGCCGCAACGTCGTCCCGGGCCGGGTGTGGTTCAGCCTGGATACGCGGCACGACCATCAGGACCAGCTGGCCGCGCTGGCGGCGACGCTGCGGGCGGAAGCGGCCGCGATCTCCGCCCGGCGCGGGGTCGGCATCGCCATCGAGGATTTCTGGATCTCGCCCGCGACCCCCTTCGACGCCGCGCTGGTCGGGCATCTGCGCGATGCGGCGAAGGCGCGCGGCATACCGCACCGGGACATGCCGACCGCCATCGGCCATGACGCGGTCTATGTCGCGCGCAGGCTGCCGGCGGCGATGCTGTTCGTGCCCTGCCATGGCGGCATCAGCCACAACGAGGCCGAGAGCATCACCCCTGGCTGGGCGGAAGCCGGGCTGATGGTGCTGGCCGATGCGGTGCTGGCGTCCGCCACGCTGGTGCGGGGGGATGCGTGATGCGGATCGCGATCGGCGGCTTCCAGCATGAAAGCCATTCCTTCGCCCCGCGCCCGACGCGCTGGGCGGATTTCCTCAACCCCGGCGGCTTCCCGCCGGTGCAGCGCCCGGCCACGCTGGTGGCCGGGCTGCGCGACACGGCCGTTCCCGCCTCCGGCGCGATCCGCGCGGTGGAAGCGGCGGGCGGCACCGTCGTGCCGCTGTCCTGGGGCCTCGCCTATCCCGCCGGCCCTGTGGCGGCGGAGGCCTTCGAACGGCTCTCGGCGCTGATCCTGGCGGACCTCCAGGCGGCGATGGAGGAAGGGCCGGTGGATGGGCTCTACCTCGACCTGCATGGCGCGATGGTGGCGGAGCACTTCCCCGACGCGGAAGGCGAATTGCTGCGCCGAGCGCGCGCGATCCTCGGCCCCGACGTGCCCATCGCGGCCAGCCTCGACCCGCATTGCAACCTGACGGACGCGATGGTGCGGCATGCCGATGTGCTGACGCCCTATCGCACCTATCCGCATGTGGACATGCGGGAAGCCGGTGCGCGCGCGGTGCGGCTGCTGCTGGCGCGCATCACGCGCGGTGCGCCCTTCGCGAAGGCCTATCGGCAGGTCGATTACCTGATCCCGATCACCAGCCAATGCACGCTGGTCGCGCCGATGGCGGATGTGATGGCGGCGCGGCATTCCATCGCGGCGGCGGATGGCGTGGCGGAACTCGGGCTCTGCTTCGGCTTCCCCTATGCCGATTTCGCCGATTGCGGCTGCGCGGTGGTGGCCTTTGCCGAGACGCAGGAGGCCGCCGATGCTGCCGCCGATGCGCTGGCGCAGGAATTCCGGCGGCGGGAGACGGATTTCGCGAAGCCCATCCTCGATGCGCGGGATGCGGTGGCGCGGGCGATGGATCTGGCGCGCGGCGCGAAGCGGCCGGTGGTGATCGCCGACACGCAGGACAATCCGGGCGGCGGCGGGCATGGCGACACCACCGGGCTGCTGGCCGAGTTGATCGCCCAGCGCGCGGAAGGCGCGGTGCTCGGCCTGATCAACGACGCCGAAAGCGCCGCCGCCTGCCACGCGGCCGGCGAAGGGGCGATTGTCACGCTGTCGCTCGGCGGGAAGTCGGATGGCGCGCCGCTGGCGGTGCAGGCGCAGGTGCTGCGCCTGTCGGATGGGCGGTTTCTCTGCACCGGGCCGATGACGGGCGGCAACCATGCCGATCTCGGCCCCTCCGCGCTGATCGGGATCGAGGGCGTCAGGGTGATCGTCACCTCGCGCAAGACCCAGGCCTATGACCAGGCGCTGTTCCGGCATCTCGGCGTGGAGCCAGCGGAGCAGGCGATCCTGGTGCTGAAGTCCAGCGTCCATTTCCGCGCGGATTTCGAGCCCATCGCCGAAGCCGTGCTGGTCGCCGCCGCGCCCGGCCCGGTGGTGGCGGACCCCGCGATTCTGCCCTTCCGCCACCTGCGCCCCGGCCTGCGGCTGCGGCCGGGCGATAATCGTCGGTCCGGCTGAATGCGTCTGGCCTACCCCGTCTGCATCGCGCGCCTGGCCGGCTTGCCGGTCGGGTTCGAGGAGCTTGCGGCGGATGCCCTGGCCGATGGGCACAGGGTGCTGGAGGTGCTGCGCGAGGATTGGGACAGCGGCGCGCTCCGCTTCGAACGACCGGGGGAGGCATTGTTCGCCGCCTATGCGGGCTCGGCGCTGCTGGGGGTCTGCGGGGTGACGCCGGATCCCTATGTGCAGGACGAACAGACAGGGCGCATGCGCCGGCTTTATGTGCGGCGCGCTGCGCGGCGGCATGGGGCGGGGCGGGACTTGCTGCGCGCCATCGCGGCGGAGGCGCGGGGCCATGGCTGGGTGCGCCTGCGCCTCCGCGCGCCGCCCGCTGCCTTCGCCTTCTACGAGGCCTGCGGTTTCCTGCGCGCGGTGGGCGAGCCCGCCGCGACGCACAGCTTCGCGCTGGGGCTCAGCGCGCCGCCAGGAACGCCATGACCGCATCCTGGCGGGGGCTCGGCGCCACAGCGCCATAGCCTTGCGTGGACAGCGCGGCCGCGGCATTGGCGTAGCGCGCCGCCTGCTCCAGCCCCTCGCCGCGGGCGCGGCGCGCGAGGAAGGCGCCGGCGAAGGTATCGCCCGCGCCGGTCGCATCCACCGCCTCGACCCGGAAGCCCGGGATGCGCTGCTTTGCTTCCCGCGTCGCCACCAGCACCCCATCCGGGCCGAGCTTCAGCAGCACCAGCGGGCAGAGCCGCAGGTAGAAATCCGCAATCGCCTCCGCCCCATCCAGCCCCGTCAGCACGCGCGCGTCGTCGAGGGAGGGGAAGACGATATCGCTGCACGCCACCGCCGCATGGATGCAGGCCCGCGCGCGGTCCAGCGGCCAGAGCCGCAGGCGCAGATTGGTGTCGAAGGACACCAGCGCGCCCGCCTCCCGAGCGATCCGCATCGCCGCGAAACCGGCATCGCAGGAGGTGTCGGAGATGCCGAGCGTGATGCCCGACAGGTGCAGCACCCGCGCCGCGCGGATCGCGGCATCGGGCAGCGCGGCGGGGCCAAGCCGCGCGGCGGCGCTGCCCTTGCGGTGGAAGGTGAAGTCATGGCCGCGCGCATCATGGGTGACGAAGTAGATCCCCGTCGCGGCTTCGGCGTCGGTGGGGACGGCGCTGTCATCCACGCCTTCCTCTCGCCACAGCGTGCGGAAGGCCTGGCCGGCGCGGTCACTGCCGAGCGCGGTCAGCATCGCCGCCTTCGCACCCGACCGTGCCGCCGCGATGGCGGCATTCGATGAATCCCCGCCGAAGCCTTCCAGGTAGAGCCGCCGCCCATCTTCGCCGATGGGAAGCTGGTTGAATTCCAGCATCGGCTCCCCGAAGCAGAGGATATCCGCGCTCATGCCTGCATGATGCCCAGCACGTCACGCGCCGCGGCTTCGATGGCGGCGCGGTCGCCGGCCGCCAGCAGCTTCTCATCCACCAGCTTGCCGCCGATGCCGACAAAGGCGGCGCCGGCCGCGAGGTAGTCCGGCGTGTTGCGCGCATCGACGCCGCCGGTCGGGCAGAAGGCGACATCGGGGAAGACCGCGCGCAGCGCCTTGATATGCGCCGGGCCGCCAGCGGAGGATGCCGGGAAGATCTTCACCGCATCGGCGCCCGCCGAGAGCGCCGCGCGCACCTCCGTCGGCGTCATCGCGCCGAGCAGGCTCATCGCGCCCGCCGCCCGCGCGGCGTCGGCCACCGCCGCATCGACCCAGGGCGCGACGAGGAAGCGGGCGCCCGCCGCGAGACAGGCTTCCGCCGCGGCGCGATCCGGCACGGTGCCGGCGCCAACCAGCAGGCCAGGATCGGCCGCAAGGCGGCGGATCAGGCCGGGCGCGTCGGGGACCGTCATCGTGATCTCGAACACCGTGATCCCGGCATCGCGCAGCCAGGTCACGGCGCGTTCGGCGAGTTCGGGCTTCGTCGTCCGCACCACCGGCACGATGCGCGCGGCCTTCAGGCGGGGGATCAGCGGGTGCATGGCCAGTCCTTCATCACGGGTCCTTCATCCCTGGATGCGGCGGCCGCGCCGTGCATCGGACAGGCGCGTGGCGCGCGCGGTGGCGGAAGGCGGCGCGAGCAGCGCCACGGTGCTGGCCAGCGCATCCGCGAAGGCCAGTTGCAGCACGCCGGTCGGATTGCCGGGGGCCGCGCTTTCCTGCGCCTCGCAGGCGATCAGCATGGGGGCGGTGGCGGCCAGCGGTGAACGCGGGCGGGTGATCGCGATCACGGTCGCGCCGCTGGCGGCGGCCAGCCGCGCGGCTTCCACCACATCGCGCTCGGCCCCCCCGCGGGAGAGGCAGAGTACGACCGCATCGCCTTCCAGCGTGGCGGCCGCCATGGCCTGCATCGCGCCATCGTCGCGCGCGGCGACGCCCCGGCAGAGCCCCATCAGCGCCTGTTCCAGGTGCCGCGCGGCGGCGAAGCTGGCGCCGCAGGCCCAGATCTCGACCCGTGTGGCGCGCAGCAGGGTGAGCGCCGCCTGGGCCATCACCCCCCCGTCCAGGCTGCGCCGCGCAGCGGCGAGCGCGGTGATCGCGGCATCCAGCGTGGCGCCGCCGGCCTCGGCGGGCGGCATGCCGGGGGCGATGGGGCGGGGCAGGGGCAATGTCGCGCCCTCCGCCCGGATCGCCGCGTTCCGCAGATCGGCGAAGCCATCGAGGCCGAGGGCGCGGCAGAAGCGCATCACGGTCGGTTCCGACACGCCAGCGGCGCGGGCAAGCCCGGCCAGCGTCGTCTGCGGCAGCCCGGCGGGATCGGCGGCGACCAGCCCCGCGACCTTGCGCTCGGCCGGGGTGAGCCGGTCGAGGATGCCGGCGATCCGGTCGGTGAGCGAAGCCTCCCTCATGGTGGGAAGGCTAGACCAGCCAGGGCCGGGCGGGCAGCCCCGATCACGCCTGGGCGGCCTGCTCCAGCTTTGCGGCGGTCACCAGCAAATCGCGAGCGGCGCCCTGGGCGCGGGCCGCGTCCTGGGCGGCGCCGGCCAGCCGGCCCCGCAGCGCCTGGGTGCTGCCATCCAGCTGCGCCACCGTCTGTCGCAACGCGCCGAGTTGCGCGCGGAACTGGGCCACGGCGCCGCGCTGCTCCGCCAGCGCGGCATCCAGCGCGCCCAGCGCGCGGCGGAGGCGGCGTTCGGGGGGGTCGGGGAAAGGGAGCAGCCCGGGGCCTGGGCTGTCCGGGGCGGTGCTCATCCTGGGCTCCGGCGGTCGGCGCCAATGGTTAACGCGCCCGGCCCGCCCCTTGGCAATCTTTTCTTTTCGCAACGAGCTGCCCCCGCCGCGTCACAACCCAAGCAGCCCCAGCAGCAGCGACGCCGCCGCCCCGGACGAGAGCAGCCAGCGCAGGCCGAGATAGGCGCGCGGCACCAGCCCCATGCGCGCCGCCCAGCTTTCCACCCCCGCCGTGCCCAGGATGGCCACCGCCAGCAGGCCGAGCCCGGCCGGCAGCGGCAGCAGCAGCGCCACCCAGGCGATCAGCGACGGCACCACCCCGAGTCCGAGCCGCCCCCAATCCGCCCCGCGTTCCGCCGTCCCTTCCGCCCCTGGCGCCGCGAGCGCCAGGCCCCAATGCACCGCGCCGAGGAAGGCCAGGATGGTCGCGCCATAGGCGAGCAGCGCCGGCGCCGCGCCCGGCAGACCGGCCCAGACGCCCATGGCCAGGGCCGCGAAGGGGATCAGCCCGGCGGGGCCGAGCAGGCGGGCGGGGGCGGGGAGGTCGGTTCGCATGGCCCCACATCCCCCCGCCAGGCGCTTCGGCGCAAGCCCCGCCATTTCATCCCCGGCCGTGCAACGCTACATGGAGGGCGTAACCCTCATTCCGGGACTCCCCGCCGCGATGGCCATCGGCCTTGAACTGCTGCTGATCCTCATGCTGGTGCTGCTCAATGGCGCCTTCGCCATGAGCGAGCTGGCGATCGTCTCCTCCCGCCGGTCGCGGCTGGTGGCGATGCAGCGGCGGGGCAGCCTCGGCGCGGGGGCGGCGCTGTCGCTGGCCGATAATCCGGAACGCTTCCTGCCCACGGTGCAGGTCGGCATCACGCTGGTCGGCATCCTGGCCGGCGCCTTCGGCGGCGCGCGGCTGTCGGGGGGAATCGCGGAGGCGCTGTCGCGGGTGCCGGGCCTTGAACCCCTGGCGGCGGAGATCGCCTTCGCGCTGGTGGTGCTGATGATCACCTACCTGTCGCTGATCCTGGGCGAGTTGGTGCCGAAGCAGTTGGCGCTGCGGCATCCGGAACGCCTGGCGGTGACCGTGGCGCGGCCGCTGCTGTGGCTGTCGCGCGCGACATCGCCGGTGATCTGGGTGCTGTCCAGTTCCTCCGCCCTGGTCCTCAAGCTGTTCGGCCGCCACACCCCCGCCGATCAGGCCGTCACCGAGGAAGAGGTGAAGGCGATGGTCGCGGAGGGCGCGACATCCGGCGCGATCGAGACCGAGGAACGGCACATGATCGAGCGCGTGCTGCGCCTGGCGGACAAGCCCGTGCGCGCGCTGATGACGCCGCGGACCGAGTTGGAGTGGATCGACCGCACGGCGTCACCGCAGGACATGGCGGCGCGGCTGCGCGCATCCCACGTCACGCGCTTCGTGGTGGCCGATGGGCGCGTGGACAATGTGGTCGGCGTCGTCGCGTCGAAGGACCTGCTGGACCAGCTGCTGGCGGGCGGGCCGATTTCGGTGCAGTCCGCGTTGCGCCAGCCCTTGGTGCTGCCCGACACGCTCTCGGCGCTGGATGCGCTGGAACGGCTGCGGGGCGACGGGATCGGCCTCGCTTTGGTGATGGACGAGTATGGCAGCTTCGAAGGGGTGGTCACCGCCTCCGACCTTCTGGAGGCGATCGTGGGGGAGCTGGGATCCTCCGGCCCCGCCGAATCCGCGCCCGCCGTGAAGCGCCATGACGGCAGCCTGCTGCTGGACGGGATGATGCCGAGCGACGAGCTGAAGGCGCGGCTCGACCTGCCCGACCTGCCGCGGGAGGGGACGTATCACACCGTGGCGGGGCTGATGCTGGCGCTGCTGCAGCGCGTGCCGAAGGAAGGCGACCGGATCGCCTGGGCCGGCTGGCGCTTCGAGATCGTGGACATGGATGGTCGCCGCGTGGACAAGGTGCTGGCCATCAAGGAAGACGCGGCGGCGGCGGCGCAGGGGTAGGGGGCGGCTGGTCGGGTGTGGGCTGCCATCGCAGGCCACGGGTCGCTCCCTCTCCCCCCTGTGGGGGGAGAGGGCTTTTGGGCGGAACTGCCGAAGGCGGCGCTTGGCCCTAGCCCGCCGCGGCGTGGCTCTTCGCGATGGGGGCCACGAATTGGGGCTCGGTGTCCCAGGGGAACAGGATCCAGGTGTCCTGGCTCACCTCGGTGATGAAGGTATCCACCAGCGGCTTGCCCTCGGGCTTCGCATAGACAGTGGCCAGATGCGCCTTGGGCAGCAGGGCGCGGACCACCTTCGCGGTGGTGCCGGTATCCACCAGATCGTCCACGATCAGCCAGCCCTCGCCCTGGCTGTCCAGCGCCGCGGTGGGCGGCTTCACGATGGAAGGCTTGCCGCGCTGTTCCTCGTCATAGGTGACGATGGAGACGGTCTCGATCAGGCGGCATTCCAGCTCGCGGGAGATGATCGCGCAGGGGATCAGGCCGCCACGGGTGATCGCGATCATGCCCTTCCAGGGGCCCTTCTCCACCAGCCGCCAGGCCAGCGCCTTCGCGTCGCGGTGCAGCTGGTCCCATGTCACCGTGTAGTAGCGGATAGCCATCCTGTATTCCTCTTGCAGAACCGCCCCGGCGCGCCGGCATCCGGGGGCTCAGAACATCTTCCCCCCGTCCGGCACCTTGATGTCCGGGCGAAGCAGCACGACCGCCCCATTCTCGTCCGGCAGGCCGAGGACCAGGACCTGGCTCTCGAAGCCGGCGATCAGGCGGGGTGGGAAATTGACCACGGCGACGACCTGGCGGCCGATCAGCCGGTCCGCCGTGTAGTGCACGGTGAGTTGCGCCGAGGATTGCCGCACGCCGAGCGGCGGGCCGAAATCGACCCACAGCTTGATCGCGGGCTTCTTCGCCTCGGGGAAGGGGGTGGCATCGACGATCGTGCCGACGCGGATATCAACCCTGTCGAAATCAGCGATGGCGATCTGGTCCATGGTGCGTCCTAGCCAATCGGGGGTTGCGGGGGAAGGGGCAGCCGGGCCGTGGTCATTTCCTATTACCGGAAGGACCGCGAGGGAGGGTGTCTTGCGCGGGGCGGGGCAGGGGTTCACACAAAGCGGCGAAGCAAGCCCCCCTTGATCTGCCACGCGGAGCACAACGCGCCATGAGCCTGCCGATCACGCCGCCCTTCCGCCTCGATGGCCAGCGCGCCCTGGTCACGGGCGCCAGCAAGGGGATCGGCCGCGCCGGCGCCGTGGCGCTGGCCGCCGCCGGGGCCGAGGTGGTGCTGGCGGCGCGAAGCCTTGCGGAGATGGAGCAGACGGTGGCCGAACTCGCCGCCGCCGGCCTCAGCGCCAAGGCCCGTGTGCTGGACGTCACGGACCGCGCGGCGGTGCGCGCGCTGGTGGCGGCGGAAGGGCCGTTCGACGTGCTGCTGAACAATGCCGGCACCAATATCCGTGAGCCGTTCCTGGAAGTGCAGGACGCCTCCGTCGATGCGCTGCTCGACCTCAATATCCGCGCGATGTTCACCGTGGCCCAGGCGGTCGCGCAGGGGATGGCGGCGGCGGGGAAGCGGGGCGCCATCCTCAATTTGTCGTCGGTGAACGGGCATGTCGCGGGCGCCAATCGCAGCGTCTACACCGCGACCAAGCATGCGGTTGAGGGGATGACGAAGGCGATGGCCTTCGAACTCGGCCCGAAGGGCATCCGCGTGAACGCCATCTGCCCCGGCTTCGTCGAGACGCCGCTGACCCGCCCCGTGCTGCAGGACCCGAAGTTCCGCGACCGCGTGGTGCGGTCCATGCCGCTCGGCCGCGTGATGCAGGTCGAGGACATCATGGGCGCGGTGGTGTTCCTGCTCTCCCCCGCCAGCGTCATGGTGACCGGGGCGAGCCTCGTCATCGATGGCGGCTCGCTGACGCATTGAATAGGCCCTCAGACGCCGGGCGGCCGCGCCGCGGCCTTGGCTTCGCGCAGGCCGCTGGTACACGGATTGGACGGTTGGTTTGTGCGCGGGCCGCATTCGCCGGCCGCCAGCGCATTCTCGAAAAGGTTGCACCATGAAGCGCGACTTCCACGCCCCCGGCCGCAGCGCCGTCTATGCCGCGAACGGGATGGCCGCGACCTCGATGCCGCAGGCGACGCTGGCCGCGCTCGATGTGATGCGGGCGGGTGGCAATGCGCTGGACGGCGCGATCGCCGCCGCCGCCGTGCTGGGCGTGGTGGAACCGCAGAGCACCGGCATCGGCGGCGATTGCTTCTGCCTCTACGCCCCGGCCGGCACGGGGAAGGTGATCGCCATCAACGGCTCGGGCCGCGCGCCGATGGGCGCGACGCCGGATGCGCTGCGCGCGGCGGGGCTCAGCCAGATGGACCCGCTCTCGGCCCATTCGGTGACCGTCCCCGGCGCGGTCTCGGCTTGGGAAGCGCTGTCCAAGGCCCATGGGCGCAAGGGGCTGGATGAGGTGCTGCAACCCGCGATCCGTTTCGCGGAGGAAGGCTTTCATCTGTCGGGGCGCGTCGCCTCCGACTGGGCGTCCTCGGTGGGCAAGCTGTCGAAGCATCCCGCCGCCGCGCGGCGCTTCCTGAAGGATGGCGCCGCCTTTGCGCGCGGTGACCGCTTCGTCCAGCCGGAACTGGCCGCGACGCTCAGCGCCATCGCCAAGGGCGGGGCCAAGGCCTTCTATGAAGGCGCCATCGCGGCTGACATGGTGGCCACGCTGCGCGCCGCCGGCGGCACCCATACCGAGGCCGATTTCGCCCGGGGCGCGACGGCCGCCGACTTCGTCGCGCCGATCAGCCGCGCCTGGCGCGGGATGGAAGTGTTCCAGTGCCCGCCGAACGGATCGGGCCTGATCGTGCTGATGATACTGGGCATGATCGAGAAGCTGGGCACGGTGGAGCCGGGCTTCCTTTCGGCCGAGCGCGCGCATCTGCATATCGAGGCCGCGCGGCTGGCCTATCGCGACCGCGACGCCTTCCTGGCCGATCCGGCGCAGGTCGAGGTGCCGGTGGGCCGTCTGACCTCCGACGCCTATCTCGACCAGCTCGCGAAGCTGATCGCAGCCGATGCCGCCATGCCGGAACTGCCGCCGGCGGGGACGGCCGATTGGGCGCGCCACAAGGACACCGTCTATCTCTCGGTCGTGGATCGCGACGGGAATGCGTGTTCCTTCATCAATTCCCTGTTCGAGGGCTTTGGCAGCGGCATCCTGGCGGAGAAATCCGGCGTGATGCTGCAGAACCGCGGCTACGGTTTCCGCCTGCAGGATGGCCACCCGAACTGCATCGCCCCCGACAAGCGGCCGATGCACACCATCATCCCCGGCATGGTGATGAAGAACGGGCAGGCCATCATGCCCTATGGCGTCATGGGCGGGCATTTCCAGCCGATGGGGCAGAGCTGGTTCCTGGCCAACCACTTCGAATACGGGCTGGACGTGCAGGAAGCACTCGACGCGCCGCGCCTGTTCCCGCTGCAAGGCAAGGTGCAGGTGGAACGCGGCATCCCGCTCTCGGTCGTCGACCGGCTGAACCGCATGGGCCATGTCTGCGAGCTGATCGAGAAGCCGCATGGCGGCGGCCAGGCGATCCTGATCGACCGGGAGCGCAGCTGCCTCGTCGGCGGATCCGACCCGCGCAAGGATGGCTGCGCGATGGGCTACTGAGCGCAAGCGCACGAAGTTCCGACCTGCGGGCCCGAAGGGCCGAGGCGCCGAATGGCGCCCGCGGCTTATGCCGCGAAGCCAAGGGCCGCGGATGCGGCCCGCCGGCGTCTGAGGGGCATGAAGGTGAAACCTTCATGCCATTGAACAAGAGGGACCAGAGGACAAGACGATGACCGAACCCTGCGATCTCTCCGCCGTCGCCGCGCGGCGCATGATCGGCGCGCGGCAGCTGAGCCCGGTGGAACTGCTGGAAAGCTGCCTCGCGCGGACGGCAGCGGTGGACCATGCCGTCAATGCGATGGTGGCCCTCGACACCGACCGCGCCCGCGCCGCCGCCAAGGCGGCCGAGGCGGCCGTGATGAAGGGCGACAAGCTCGGCCCGCTGCACGGCCTGCCCATCGGCATCAAGGACCTGGAGGAGACGGCGGGGCTTCGCACCACCTTCGGCAGCCCGCTGTTTGCCGACAACGTGCCGGCGCAGGACCAGGCGATGGTCGCCAATCTGCGCGCGGCCGGCGCGATCGTGATGGGCAAGACCAACACCCCCGAATTCGGCGCCGGCGCCAACACCCGCAACGCCGTCTATGGCGCGACGGGCAACCCCTTCGACCCGTCGAAGTCTGCGGCCGGGTCCTCGGGTGGCTCGGCGGTGGCGCTGGCGACGGGGATGGTGCCGCTCGCCTCGGGCAGCGACATGGGCGGGTCGCTCCGCAACCCCGCCGCCTTTAACGGCATCTTCGGCTTCCGGCCGTCTGCCGGGCTGGTGCCGAGTGAGTCGCGCGGGCTCGGCTGGTCCAATCTCAGCGTGCTCGGGCCGATGGCGCGGGATGCGACAGATACGGCGCTGCTGCTGTCGGCGATGGCCGATGACGATGCGCGCGACCCGCTGTCCTACACCCTGCATGGCCGGGCCGTGCGACGCGGCGACCGCGACCTGTTCCCGCCGATGGGGCTCGATCTCGGCACCCTGCGCGTGGCCGCGACCGCCGATTTCGGCTTCGCGCCCACCGAGAAGCACATCCGCGAGGTCTTCGCGGATCGCGTCGCGAAGCTGGAACCCCTGTTCGGCCGGGTGGAGCAGGCGACGCCCGATTGCAGCGGCAGCGACGAGGCCTTCGAGGTGCTGCGCGCGCTGAGCTTCGTCCAGGCGCACCGCGCCAAGGTGGAGACGAGCCCCGACAAGGTCGGCCCGAATGTGCGCGCGAATGTCCAGGAAGGGCTGCGCTATGGCCTGGGCGACGTGGCCCGGGCGGGGGCGGAGCAGACCCGGCTGTATCGCGTGTGGCAGCGCTTCTTCGACCGGCACGACCTGATCATCTCGCCCGCCATCACCATCAGCCCGCGCAACTGGCGGGAGCTGTTCCCGACCGAGATCGACGGCCAGCCGACCCGGACCTACTTCCATTGGCTGGCGCTGGCCTATGCGGTGACGCTGGTGGGCCACCCGGCCTGTTCGGTGCCGCTCGGGCGCGACCGGGCGGGGATGCCCTTCGGCCTGCAGATCGTCGGGCCGCGCGGAGGCGATGCGCTGGTGCTGGCGGCGGCGGCGGCGATCGAGGCGGCGGTGGCGGGCGATGCCACCCTGTCCCGGCCGGTGCCGGATATCGCCGGGCTCAAGGCCGCCGGGGCGATCTCCGCCATGGCGGAGTTCCGGACCTTCCGCTGATCGGGTAGAGCAGGCGGCTTGCGTTCAGGTGACGCAAGCCGCCGCGCGCCGGTGCCTATCCCCGCGCGCCGGAAAATGCGTTAAATGTTTGCAATGTATAGGTATCCTTCACGCCGGGAACGGACTGCACGCGGTCCACCACGAACAGGCCGATATCCTGGTCGGTCTCCAGGTAGAACTTCCCCAGCAGGTCGTATTGGCCGCTGATGGAATGCATCTCGGACAGCTCGCCGATGCTGTCGGCCATCTCGCGGGCCACGCGATAGGCGTGGCCCATCTCACACTTGATCATCACGAAGATCGCGCGCATCGCCCCTAACTCCCGCGGCAGATTGCCACTACATTGGGGCGGCGGGCGGTAGCCGGCTAGACCTCCCCGTCGGCGCTCGGCGACGGGACAGGCTGGCGCGGTTTTTGCTAACGTTCTGGCTGGGCGAAGGGCGCGGTGTCTTGCGGCCACCACAGTCAACGGTCACTTCCCGCCGCCGTCCGGTGCACACCCTCTGCCTTGCAGTCTGGCAATGTATCGTCCGGCGAGACATTGCCACTCTCATGGCTACTTGTGGCGGGGGCTTCCAGCCGCCAGAACAAGAGTGACTGAGGTCAGGATCGCATGCGAACACTTCCCCAGCTCGCCATCATTGCCATCCTCGGCGGTGCGGGGGCGGCGTGGCACCTGTACGGAGAGCAGTATGGCCTGCCCCGGCCGCTCGCCCTGATCGGGCTTGAGGCCCCGGCGCCGACGCAGCAGCAGCGCGGCGGCGGTGGGCCGGTGGGGGTTGTCGTCTCCCCGGTCCGCTCCACGACCGTCGTGGATCGTGCCGAAAGCGTGGGCACGGTGCGGTCGCGCGATGCGGTGGTGATCACCACCAAGGTCGCCGGCATGGTGACCAATATCCGCTTCCAGGAAGGCCAGCGCGTGCGGGCAGGCGACCAGCTGGTCGATCTCGACGCCGCCGCGCTCCGGGCGGAGCTGGACCAGGCCCGCGCGCTGTTCGACGACGCCCGCAGCCAGCTGGTGCGCGCGCGCGGCCTCCAGCCCGGCCAGACCATCACCGCCCAGCGGCTCGAGACGCTGGAGGCGCTGACCCGCCAGGCCGAAGGCCGTGTCCGCCAGGCGGAAGCGCGGTTGCAGGAGCTGCGCGTGCTGGCCCCCTTCGATGGCCGCGTCGGGTTGCGGCAGGTCAGCCTCGGCGCGCTGATCCAGCCGGGCACGGTGGTGACCACGCTCGATGACATCTCTCGCGTCCGGGTCGAATTCTCGGTGCCCGAGGTCAACATCGTCCGCGTGCGCCAGGGCAGCCGGGTGACCGCCCGCAGCGCGGCCTTCGGCGACCGGCGCTTCGAGGGGCGGGTGGCGGTGGTCGATACGCGCATCGACACCACCACGCGCACCATGCGGGTCATCAGCGAGTTCGAGAACCCGGACGAATTGCTGAAGCCCGGCCTGTTCATGACCGTCGAGGTCGAGCTGGAGCGCCGGGACAACGCCCTGGTGATCGCGGAGGAAGCGATCGACCCCATCGGCGACCGCAACTTCGTCTATGTGATCCGGGAGAACCGGGCGCGCCGCGTGGAAGTGCGCCTGGGCCAGCGCCTGCCGGGCGAGGTCGAGATCCTGGCCGGGCTGAATGCGGGCGACCCCGTGGTGGTGCGCGGCCTCCAGCGCCTGCGGAACGACGCGCCCGTGCGGGTGGTCGAGACGCTGACCCGCCCGACATCCTGACGACGGTTCGGAAAGCCCGCCGCCATGATCCTCTCCGACATCTCGATCAAGCGCCCCGTCTTCGCGATGGTGGTCAGCCTGATGCTGATGGTCCTCGGCATCGCGTCCCTGATGCAGTTGCCCATCCGGGAATACCCCGCCATCGACCCCCCGGTGGTCTCGGTCACCACCACCTATCGCGGGGCCTCCGCCGCCGTGGTGGACACCCAGATCACCGAGCTGATCGAGGCCGCGGTGGCGGGGATCGAGGGGATCAAGTTCATCTCCTCCACCTCGCGCGACGAACGCAGCCAGGTCACCATCCAGTTCACCCTGTCCCGCGATGTGGATGTCGCTTCCAACGATGTGCGCGACCGCGTCGCCCGCACGCTGGCGCGGCTGCCGAGCCAGGCCGATACGCCGATCGTCGCCAAGGTGGATGGCGATGCGCGGCCGATCCTCTGGGTCGCGCTGGTCTCCGACCAGCTCTCCGGCATGGAACTGACGGAGATCGCGCGCCGGCGCTTCGCCGATCGCCTCGCGGTGGTCGATGGCGTCGCGCAGGTGCTCGTGCTCGGGGAACGCAAGCCGGCGATGCGGATCTGGCTCGACCGCCAGTCGCTGGCCGCGCGCGGGCTGACCGTGCAGGACGTGGAAGACGCGATCCGCCGCGAGAATGTCGAATTGCCGGGCGGGCGGATCGAGAGCACGGCGCGCGAGTTGACGGTTCGCACCGACACGCGAATGAGCCGCCCCGACCAGTTCCGCCAGGTGGTGATCAGCCGCAGCGCGGGGGCGCAGGTGCTGCTGGGCGATATCGCGACGGTGGAAGTCGCGCCGGAGGATACGCGCGGCGAATACCGGATCAACGGCAAGTTCTCGGTCGGGCTCGGCATCCTGCGCCAATCCACCGCCAACACGCTGTCGGTCGCCGATGGCGTGAAGGCGGAGGTGGAGCGGATCCGCGGCACGGTGCCCGAAGGCGTCGAGGTGGTGATCGGCTACGACGAGAGCCTGTTCATCGCCCAGTCGATCTATGAGGTCGAGCACGCGCTGATGATCGCGCTGATCCTGGTCGTCGTGGTGATCTTCTTCTTCCTGCGATCCTGGCGCGCGACGATCATCCCGGCGGTGGCGATCCCGGTTTCCATCATCGGGTCCTTCATCGCGCTCTCGGCGCTCGGCTTCTCGATCAACGTGCTGACTCTGCTCGGGCTGGTTCTGGCGATCGGGCTTGTGGTCGATGACGCCATCGTGGTGCTGGAAAATGTCCACCGCCGCATTGAGGAAGGCGAGCACCCGCTGCTGGCCTCGCTCCGCGGGTCGCGGGAGATCGCCTTCGCCGTGCTGGCGACCACGCTGGTGCTGGTGGCGGTGTTCCTGCCGCTGTCCTTCATGGGTGGCAATACGGGGCGGCTATTCTCGGAATTCGGTTTCGCGCTGGCGGCCTCGGTCGTGTTCTCGGGGCTGATCGCGCTGACGCTGACGCCGATGATGTGCTCGAAGCTGCTGAAGCCGCATCAGGGCGAAAGCCTGCTGGTGCGATGGACGGAGCCCTTCTTCATCGGCATGAACTGGTGCCTGCGCACGACCCTGCGGCGCGCGCTGGCGGCGCCGCTGATCACGCTGGGCGCGATGGGCCTCGTCTCCGCGCTCGCCTTCGCGCTGTTCCAGGTGATCCCGAAGGAATTCGCGCCGACCGAGGATCGCGGCGTGGTCATCATCCCCACCACTGCCCCGGAAGGCGCGAGCTTCGCCTATACGCGCGAACAGGTGCAGCACATCGAACGCATCGTCCAGCCGCTGATCGACAGCGGTGAGGTCGGCTCCATCTTCGCCACCATCGGGGGCTTCCAGCGCCCGGCGCAGGGGAATGTGGCCAACGTCTTCCTGCGCCTCGCGCCGTGGGACCAGCGCGAGCGCAAGCAGCAGGCGATCACCGCGCAACTCATGCCGCGGCTGCTGTCCATCCCCGGCACCCGCGCCTTCGCGCTGAACCCGCCTTCGCTCGGCCAGCGTGGCTTCCAGCCGCCGGTGCAATTCGTGATCGGCGGCACCGACTACGCGACGCTGGTCCAGTGGCGAGACACCTTCCTGCAACGCGCCCGGCAGAATCCCCGCCTGCTGAACATGGACAGCAACTTCCGCGAGACGAAGCCCGAGATCCGGGTCGATATCGACCGCCGCAAGGCGGCCGAACTCGGCGTCTCCATCCAGGCGGTCGGCCGCACGATCGAGACGATGCTCGGCTCGCGCGAGGTCGGCACCTATGTCCAGGGCGGGCAGGAATACAAGGTGCTGATGCAGGCGCAGGAACGGGACCGCGCCACGCCCTATGACCTGCAGAACATCTTCGTCCGCACCTCGGGCGGCGGGCAGCTGGGCCTGGTGGCGGGCGCGGGGTCGCAGCAGGGCGCGCTGGTGCCGCTTTCGAATGTCGTGACGCTGACCGAACGCGCGCGTGCACAGTCCCTGGCGCGCGAGGATCGGGTGCGCGCCATCACCATCAGCGCCTCCCTCGCCCCCGGCTACCCGCTGGGAGAGGCGCTGGCCTATATGGAAGGCGTCGCGCGCGAGGTGCTGCCGCCGGAGGTTCGGATCAGCTATCGCGGCCAGTCGCTGGAATTCAAGGAAAGCTCCGGCGCGCTCTACGTCACCTTCGCGCTGGCGCTGCTGGTGGTCTTCCTGGTGCTGGCGGCGCAGTTCGAGAGCTTCATCCACCCGCTCATCATCCTGCTCTCGACCCCGCTGGCCATCACCGGCGGCCTGCTGGCGCTGCACATGACCGGCAGCACGCTCAATGTCTTCAGCCAGATCGGCTTGATCCTGCTGATCGGGCTGATGGCGAAGAACGGCATCCTGGTGGTCGAATTCGCCAACCAGCTGCGTGACCGGGGGCTTTCGATCCACGACGCGGTGCTGGAGGCGTCGGTGGTCCGCCTGCGACCGATTCTCATGACCTCGATCGCCACCGTCTTCGGCGCCCTGCCGTTGGCGATGGCGACGGGCGCGGGCGCCGAAAGCCGCCAGGCGCTCGGCGTGGTGATCGTGGGTGGCGTGACCTTGTCCACCTTCCTCACCCTCTATGCGGTGCCGGCGCTCTATCTGCTGCTGGCGGGTTTCACCAAGCCCATCGGCGCCATCGCCGCGCGGCTGAACGACCTCGAACGGCGGGAGCCCTCGCCGCACCCGGCGCCCGCCGAGTAGTCGCGCGCAGAGGCGCGCGGGCCGAGTAGCCGGGGCGCCGCACCCGCTGTAACCTGCCGCCGCTATGTTGCGGAGGAACGGGTGATGGCGGATGCGGCGCATGCCGAGGGGCGGAGCGGGGGCCAGTTGCTGGCCGATGCATTGGTGGCGAATGGCGCCACCCATGTTTTCGCCGTGCCCGGCGAAAGCTACCTGGACCTGCTCGACGGGCTCTACGCGCAGCGCAACCGCATCGAGTTGGTCACCTGCCGCTTCGAAGCCGGCGCCGTCCACATGGCGGAAGCCCAGGGCAAGCTGACCGGGCGACCCGGCGTCGCCGTGGTTACGCGCGGCCCCGGCGCCTGCCATGCCGCCATCGGCGTGCATGTCGCCCAGCAGGACAGCACGCCGCTGGTGCTGCTCGTCGGCCAGATCCCGATGGGCGAGACCGACCGCGAGAGCTTCCAGGAAGTCGATTACCGCCGCTTCTTCTCCCCCATCGCGAAATGGGTGACGCAGATCGATGAAGCCGCGCGCATCCCGGAACTGATGGCGCATGCCTTCGATGTCGCGGTCAGCGGCCGGCCCGGCCCGGTGGTGGTCGCGCTGAGCGAGGAAATGCAGAAGCATCTGGCCGCCGTGCCGGATATCGGCCCGCAGCCCATGCTGCCGCCCTATCCGGCGCCCGATGCGATCCCCCGCCTGATGGCGATGCTGGAAAAGGCCGAGAGGCCCCTGGCGATCCTGGGTGGCAGTTGCTGGACTCCAGCAGGCCGCGCCGCCATCCGCGACTTCCTGGTGGGCAACGACATCCCCGTCGCGGTGTCCTTCCGCCGGCAGGGCCTGTTCGACGGCACCAGTGCGCATTACGCGGGCGATCTTGGCGTCGGCGCGGATGCCGGGCTGGTGGCCAAGGCGCGGGAGGCCGACCTGATCCTGGCCATCGGCACGCGGCTCGGCGAGCCTGTCAGCCAGGGCTACACCCTGTTCGACCTTGCGGGGTCCAATGGGGCCGGCGCCAAGCCCATCGTGCATGTCCATCCCGAACAATCCGAGATCGGGCGCGTGCATCGCGCGGCGCTCGGCATCGTCGCGGAGGTGAACGCCTTCGCCCATGCCGCCGCCGCCGCGCCGCGCATCGCATCCCCCCGCTGGTCCGGCTGGCGCGCTTCCTGCCGCGCGGCGCGGGACGCGCAGGCGAAGGCGCCGTCCTATGAAGGGAAGCTGAACCTTGCCGTTGCGCTGCAGGACCTGGAGAAGGTGCTGCCGGCGGATACGATCTTCACCTCCGATGCCGGCAATTTCGCCACCTGGCCGACGCGCTTCATGCATCTGACGGACGGGCAGGATTTCCTCGGCCCGACCAATGGCGCGATGGGCTATGGCGTGCCGGCGGCGATCGGGGCGGCGATCACGCATCCCGACCGCACCGTGATCTGCTTCGTCGGCGATGGCGGCGCGCTGATGACGGGGCAGGAAATCGCGACCGCGTTCCACCACGGCGTCGCGCCGATCATCATGGTGTTCAACAACGGCATGTACGGCACGATCCGCATGTACCAGGAACGCACCTATCCGGGCCGCGTCTCTGGCACCGCGCTCACCAACCCCGACTTCGCCCGCTTCATCGAAAGCTTCGGCGGGCATGGGGAAGTGGTGGAACGCACCGAGGACCTCGTCCCCGCCTTCCAGCGCGCCAAGGCCAGCGGCAAGCCCGCGATCATCGAGGTGCGGACGAACCCGGAGCAGGTGACGAACCGCGCCACCATCGCACAGCTGCGCGCCCAGGCCGGGGCACGGTAGGGGCGGCGCAAGGCGGGGCAGCGCGACGCATGCGGATCGCGCTGTGCAACGAAGTGGTGGCGGGGCTGCCCTTTGCGGCACAGGCGCGGCTCGCGGCCTCGCTCGGCTATGCGGGGCTGGAGGTCGCGCCCTTCACCCTGGACGCGGACGCGCCGCACCTTCTGCCCGCCGCGCGGCGGGCGGAGCTGCGCCGGATCGCGGCGGGGGAAGGGGCGCCGATCACGTCCCTGCATTGGCTGCTGGTCGCGCCCGCGGGGCTTTCCATCACCAGCGCCGATCCCGCGCGGCGCGCGCGCACGCTGGATGTGATGGAACGGCTGATCGGGCTGGCCGCCGATCTCGGCGCGACGCTGCTGGTGCATGGGTCGCCCAAGCAGCGCCAGGTCGCGGCGGCGGGCGATGCGGGGCGGGCGGAAGACGCGATGGCGAAGGCCGGCGCCTGGGCGGCGGCGCAGGGCCTGACCTATTGCCTGGAACCGCTGGATGCCGGCCAGACCAATTGGGCGACGACGGTGGCGGAAGCGGTAGAGATCGTCGCCCGCATCGCCTCGCCGGGTCTGCGCACCATGCTGGATGCGAGCGCGGCCGGGAATGGCGAAGCCGAGCCCGTGGAGGCGCTGCTGCGGCGCTTCGTGCCGACCGGCTGGATCGCCCATGTCCACTTGAACGACCGCAACCGCCGCGGGCCGGGGCAGGGCGCCGACCGCTTCGCCCCGCTGCTGCGCGCGCTGCGGGAGACAGGGTATCGCGGCTTCTGTGCTGTGGAACCCTTCGATTACCACCCGGACGGGCCAACGGCCGCCGCGCGCGCGATCGGGTATCTGCAAGGTGTGATGGAGAGCCTGTGATGAGCGCGCCCCGCTTCACCCTGGTCGAGACAGAGCGGCTGGAATGGCCCTTCCGGCTGCGGATGCCCTTCCGCTTCGGGGTGATCACCGTCACCCATGGCCGGCAAGCGGTGCTGCGCGCGCGCATCCGGCTGGAGGATGGGAGGGAGCATTGGGGTGTCGCGGCGGAGGGCCTCGCCGCGAAATGGTTCGACAAGGACCCCGCCCTGTCCGACGCGCAGAACGAACAGCAATTGCGCCGCGCGCTGGAACTGGCCGAGGACGCGACCCGCGCCGCCGGCCCGAACACCGCCTTCGGCCATTTCGCCGACAGCTACGCCGCCGTCACCGAGGCTGCGGGCCGTGAGCGGCTGAACCCGCTGGTCGCGAGCTATGGCCGCGCGCTGCTGGACCGCGCGATGCTGGATGCGCTGCTCAAGGCGCGCGGCCTGTCCTTCTGGGCCGGGATGCGCGCCAATATCGGCGGGATGGCGGCGCATCCGGTCGCGTCCGACCTCGCTGGCTTCGACTTCGGCGCGATGCTCGCGGGGCTTTCGCCGCTGCGGCGCATCCATGCGCGCCACACCGTCGGGCTGGTCGATCCGATCATCGCCGCTGACCAGGCCGAGCGCGTCGGCGACGGCCTGCCCGAGACGCTGGAAGACGTCGCGGCCAGCTATCGCCATCGCTACTGGAAGCTGAAGGTCGGCGGCAATGTCGCGGCGGATGTCGAGCGGCTGTGCCGCATCGCCTCCGTGCTCGACCGGCTGCATGGCGGCTACCACGCCAGCCTCGATGGCAATGAGCAGTATGAGGACGCCGAAGGCGCGCTCGCGCTGTGGCGCGCCACGGCGGCGGAACCGCGCCTGGCGAAGCTCTGCGCCTCCATCCTGTTCATCGAACAGCCGGTGAAGCGCGCGCGGGCGCTAGAGACGGGGATGGAGGCACTTGCCGCCGCGCGGCCGGTGATCGTGGATGAAAGCGACGGGCCGCTCGATGCCTTCGTCACCGCGCGGGGGCTCGGCTATGCGGGCGTGTCGTCCAAGGCGTGCAAGGGGGTGTGGCGGTCCTTCATCAACCTGGCGCGCTGCCGCGCCTGGAACGCGGCGGAAGGGCGGGACCGCTTCTTCATGTCGGCGGAGGATCTGACGACGCTGGCCGGCGTCTGCGTGCAGCAGGACCTCGCGCTGGTCTCGCTCATGGGCCTGCCGCATGTGGAGCGGAACGGGCACCATTTCGTGGATGGCTTCGCCGGCCGCCCGAAGCCAGAGGCGGTGCGCTTCATGGAAGCGCATCCCGACCTCTACGCCGACACGCCGCGCGGCCCGCGGCTGGCGATCCGCGACGGCGTGCTGGAGATCGGCTCGCTCGACACGCCGGGGCTCGGCGCGACGGTGGAACCCGATTTCGGCGCGATGGAGAAGATGCCGACATCGGGCTGGGCCTGAGGGGGGCGCCGATGAAGCTGGCCTATCTCGCCGGACCCGATGCCGGGGCTCACCATTGATCGCTCCGGCCTGCCGAACAATCTGATCAGCCGCGGCGCGGTGGGAACCTCAGGTCGGATCGCCTGACGCCAGATACCAATCGGCGATCTCGCGGCCCTGCATGAAGGCGACCTCCGGCCGCGCCGCGAGGTCCGCGAACAGTACCTCCAGCGCCGCGATGCGGTGTGGCACGCCGCTGATATAGGGGTGGATCGCGACGCACATCACCTTCGGCCCGCCGAGCGGACCGGGGGATGCCGCTTCCGCCACCAGCCGGTCGGCCGTGGCTTTCGCGCGCCGCGCCAATTCGCCCGCGCCGTGATGCTGGATCATCTCCACGGGGATGTCGTTCAGCTCGACGGAGTACGGCATGGTCAGCACCTCGCCATGCGCGGTGGCCAGCCGCGCGGGCAGGTCGTCCACCACGAAATCGGCGATGTAGCGGATGCCGGCTTCCGCCAGCAGGTCCGGCGTTTCCAGCGTCTCCGTCAGGCCCGGGCCGAGCCAGCCGGCGACGGGCTGGCCGGTGAAGGTGCTGATCGTGTCCACCGTGTCACGGATCATCGCGCGCTGGTCGGCGACCTTGTGGGTCGGCACCTGCACGAAGCCATGACCCATGAATTCCCAACCCGCATCGCGCGCGGCGGCGGCGACGCGCGGATAGGCGGTGCAGACCGATCCGTTGACCGACAGCGTCGGCTTGATGCCGAGCCGCTCGAACAGCTCGAGGAAACGCCAAAAGCCGACGCGCATCCCGTATTCGTGCCAGGCCCAGTTCGCGACATCCGGCTGCAGCGCGACGCCGGTGGGCGCGACCAGCACCTGGCGCGGCATCGGGTTGTCGATCAGCCAGTTCTCCACATTCACCACCGGCCAGACCGCAACCGTCTTGCCGCCGGGCAAAGCGATGCGCGGCCGGTCGGACGGGGCTGCGTAGCGCAGGCGCTGTTCGGGGCGCATCGGTTGTTGTGCCGGCCGATTCACGTTTCCGCGCCCCTGGCGCTGCAACGATCGGACGGCATCAGGCAGCCTTCTTGGCGTGGTGCGAATGCAGCCGCGCCGACAGGTCGCGGCGCACATCGTTGAATTCCGGCGAGGAGACATCGCGCGGGCGGGGCAGGGTGATGCGATGCTCGCTCGCGATCCGCCCCGGCCCCGGCTCCATCACCACGACGCGGTCGGCCAGGAAGATGGCTTCCTCGATCGAATGGGTGACGAACAGCACCGTCAGCCCGGTGCGCTGCCAGAGGTCGAGCAGCTCGTCCTGCAGGCGTTCGCGCGTCATCGCGTCCAGCGCGCCGAAGGGTTCGTCCATCAGCACCACTTCCGCGTCATTGGCCAGCACGCGCGCGATGGCGACGCGCTGCTTCATACCGCCCGAGAGCTGGTGCGGATGCGCGTCCGCGAAGCGCGTGAGGCCGACGAGGGAGACGAAGCGCTCCACGATGTCGCGCACCTCCGCCTGGCCCAGGCCGCGGCTTTTCGGGCCGAAGGCGATGTTCTCCCGCACCGTCAGCCAGGGGAACAGGCCGTAATCCTGGAACACCATGCCGCGGTCGGGGCCGGGTTCGGCGATGGGCTTGCTCCACATCAGCGCCTTGCCCGCGCTCGGCTTCTCGAAGCCGGCGACGATCCGCAGCAGGGTGGACTTGCCGCAGCCCGATGCGCCGATCAGGCAGACGAATTCGCCCTTGTGCACGGTCAGGTTCGCATCGCGCAGCGCTTCGATGCGCTGGTCGCCCAGGGTGTAGGTCTTGTCGACACCCTGGATGTCGAGGATCGGGATCTCAGCCACGGTGCAACGGGCTCCAGCGCAGCAGGCGGTTCATCAGCATCACCACGATCCGGTCGGAGACGAAGCCCGCGATCCCGATCACGATCATGCCGCAGATGACGAGTTCGGTGCGGCTCAGCGTGCGGCCATCCATGATCACCGCGCCCAGGCCCTGCGGCACACCCGTCATCTCACCCACCACGATGACGAACCAGGCGAGCCCGAGGCCGAGCCGAAGCCCGGTGAAGATCGAAGGCAGCGCCGCCGGCAGGACCACCTTGAAGAACTGCGCGTTGCCGCGGCAGCCCAGCATGGATGCGGCTTCGAACAGCCGCGGATCGACGCTGCGGACGCCGAAGACGGTGTTCAGCAAGATGGGATAGAAGGCGCCGAGGAACACCAGGAAGAAGGCCGATTTGCTGCCCAGCCCGAACAGGATCATGGACAGCGGCAGCCAGGCCGTGACCGGGATCGGGCGCATCAGTTGCAGGAAGGGATCGAGCAGCTGCGCGAACAGCGGCACGCGCCCGATCAGCAGACCGAGCGGCACCGCAACCAAAGCCGCCAGCGCGAAGCCCCCATAGACCCGCTGCACGGACGCCCAGAGATGCAGGTGCATGGTGGCGGAGAAGGCATCGTCCCAGATGCCGCCCACCACGAAATCCACCATGTACTCCCCCACCTGCGCGGGGGAGGGGATCAGGCGCGTCATCCCCGCCTGCACCGCCATGTGCCAGCCGAACAGCAGCAGCGCCGGCACGACCAGGGCGAGTAGCGTGGGCTTCACGCGCGCGAACAGGCTTGCGCCATTCGCGCGCGCCGTGGGGGGCGCGGCGAGCGCACCCTGGCCGGTGGCCGTGGCGTCCGACATCGCCGCTATCCCCTTCCGTGCCTCAGCCCGCCGCGATCTCGTTCGAGAAGCGCGGATTGAGCAGGGTGGCGAAGTTGGGCAGCTGGCGGATCTGGCGCAGCTCCAGCATCTGCTGGGCATAGATGCGCGACTGGGCCAGGACCGTGTCGTCCAGCTTCCAGATGTATTCGACATTGCCGGCGCCGAGTGCCTGTTCCACCGCCGCGCGCGGCGCGCCGAGGATGCGGACCGTGGCGTCCGCCACCTCGCGCAGATTGGCCATCATGTATTCGCTCGCGCGGCGATGCACGCCGAGCATGGTGCGAACCAGGGCGGGGTCCTGTGCGATCATCTGCTCGTGGGTGGCCCAGATCATGTTCAGCCCGCCCATCGGCGTGCCGTAGGGGTATTCGACCAGCTGGCCGACGCCAGAGGAGATCGACAGTCCCGGCCCCGGCTCCGCGCCGACATAGGCGTCGATGTCGCCGCGCGCGAGCATCGCGTGCATCTCGCCGAAGGGCACGCGCACCGAGGTGATGTCGCGGATCGTCATGCGGTTCTGGCGCAGGCGTTCCAGGATGAAGACCTCCTGCGTCGAGCCCGGCCAGATCGCCACCCGCTTGCCGCGCAGATCGGCGATGGTCTTGATGTCGGACCCGGCACGGCTGATCACGCCCATGCCCTTGTTGCAGAAGGCGCCGGCCACCACCACCGGCTCGCCGGCCGCCGCGCCCAGCGTCGCGGCGGCGATGCCGAAGCCGCCAAAATCGACGCTGCGCGTCACCACGGCATTCTTGCCATCGGTCGGGCTGTCGAAGGTGGTGATCTCAAGGCGCAGATTCGCCGGCATGAAGCGCGCATAGAAATGCGGCGTCATGGAATGGATCAGGCGCAGCGAGCCCATCTTCACCGTGCGCTGCGCCTGGGCGTTGGCGATATGGGGCATGGCGAGCCCGAAGGCGGTGCCAGCGAGAAGGTAGCGGCGGCGGATCATGCGAAATCTCCCTCGTTGCGGGTGTGGCGGTATGGCGAGTCAGCCCGGGATGGGCGCGAGCGATTGCAGGAAGGCACGCCAGCCGCCGAAGCGGCTGATCTCCTCGGCGCCCAGAAGGCCTTCGGGCTCCACCAGGAAGCCCTTGGGCGTCGTGCCATCGGCCAGGCGTAGCGTGCCGATGCAAAGCGGCGCCGGGATCGCGGCGACGAAGCCAGCGAAGCCCGCCGGCGGCAGCGCCCAGACCTCCGCCGCGATGGCATGGCCGGTGCCGGTTGCGACGCGCAGCAGGCCGGGCCGACGCGGCGGGCCGCCGGCCAGGGCGTAGAAGCGATAGGACGGCTCCGTCACCGCCGCGCGCAGCAGGGTGCCGCCGCGCGAGGTCAGTTCGTGGTTCAGCGCCAGCCCCGACAGATGCGCGCCGACCACGGCGATCTCGATGGTGTCGGTCATGCCGCGATCCGTCCGGCGGTGGCGCCGAGGCGCGGTTGCATGGCGGCCTGGAACCGCGCCCCGAAGGCCGCGAGCCGCGCATCGGTGCCGCGCGGGCCGATCAGCGTGATCCCCGCCGGCAGCCCATCCGGCCGAAACGGCCCAGGCACCGCCAGCGCCGCCAGATCCAGCAGGTTCACGAAGTTGGTGTAGGTGCCGAGCCGCGCATTCGGCCCGATCGGGTCTGCCTCCAGCTCGGCCACCGTCGGGAAATTCGGTGCGGAGGGGACGATGATCGCATCGACCTCCGCCCAGGCGGGCTCGGTCCGCCGGCGCAGTTCGGCCAACAGATAGAACGCACGGAAGGCATCGACCGCGCTGAAGCGCGCGGCGGCCGCCAGGATGCCGCGCGTGACCGGGTGCACCGCATCCGGCCGCTGGGCGGCGAAATCGCCGACCGCGGCGGCACGCTCCGCCACCCAGGGGCCGTCATACAAAAGCCGCGCGACGGCGTGGAACGGGGAAAGGTCGATCTCCCGCACCGCAACGCCAAGGCCCGCGAGCCCGGCCCGCGCCGCGGCCCAGGCCGCGCGGCCGGCCTCGTCATCCAGTTCCGGCGTCTTCGGCACGCCGATCCGCAGCAGCGGCGCGGACTCCGCCGGCGACTGCCAGGGAATGGGGCGAGAGAAGGGATCGGCCGCGTCTTCCCCCTGCATCGCCGCGAAGGCGGCCCAGGCGTCATCGACCGTCAGCGCGAAGACGGAGACGCAATCCAGCGTCCGGCAGGCCGGCACCACGCCGCGCGTGGAGACGACGCCGAGCGAGGGCTTCAGCCCCACCAGATTGTTCAGCGCCGCCGGCACCCGGCCGGATCCCGCCGTGTCGGTGCCCAGCGAGAAGGTTGCGAGCCCCTGCGCCACCGCGACGGCGGAACCGGAACTCGATCCGCCCGGCACGCGGGCGGCATCGAAGGCGTTGCGCGGGGCGGGGAAGGGGGTCCGCACGCCGACCAGGCCGGTCGCGAACTGGTCGAGATTGGCCTTGCCGATCAGCACGGCGCCGGCCGCGAGCAGCTTCGCCACCGCCGGCGCGCTGTTCTGCGCCGTATAGGCGAAGCCGGGACAGGCGGCGGTGGTGGGTAGGCCAGCGATATCGATATTGTCCTTCACCACCACCGGCAGGCCCCAGAGTGGGAAGCGGGCAGCATCGAAGGGCGGCAGTGCATTGGCCGCCGCCGCGGCGTGCTCTGCCGGGACCAGGTGCAGGAAGATGCCGGGATCGCCGAGCGCCGCGATGCGGCGATGGATCAGCGCCACGACCTCCGCCGGATGCAGCCGGCCTTCCGCATAGGCGGCGTGCAGCGTGGCGCGGTCGAGTGAGAACTCGGCTTGGGAGATGGAGGACATCGACGCTGGTACAGCAATCTGCATGCCGCCGGCCCCTGGCCGGGTGTGGCTTCGCACAGGGCTCTGAAACAAAAGAAAAAATACTGGGAATGGTCAGCCTGAGCGAAGTCTGGGGGCGCCTTGTGTATGCATGCGCGCGCTGAGTGGATAAAACCGCCTATAAATTGTGCATTCGCGCACCGCCAATGCCCAGAACCAAGTCCATCATCCGTCCCCAGGCCGCTTCCGTCAGGGCCAAATGTCCTCGCACGCCCCGCGCCGCGGCCTCCGCATCGCCTCGCAGGATCGCCGTGACGATCCCGGCATGTTCCTCATGCGAGCGGAGCAGCCGGTCGGGCGCCTCGAGCTGCGCGGCGCGGAACGGCGCCAGCCGACGCCGCGTATCCTGCGCAAGCTCCGCCAGATAGCCGTTCTGGGCCCCGGCATAGAGCATCTGGTGGAAGGCCACATTGGCGGCGCGATAGGCACCGACATCGCCCGCCCGCACCATGGCCGCCATGCGCCGGTGCAGCGCTTCCATCTCCCGCCGCGACTTGGCGGGCATGGCGCGCGCGGCCGCCGCGGCGCAGAGCGCTTCCAATTCGGCCATCACCGCGAAGATGTCGCGCAGCCGCTGCGGCTCGGGCCGCGCGACCACCGCGCCGCGACGCGGGCGCGTCTCGACCAGCCCGCTCGATTCCAGCCGTCGCAGGGCCTCCCGCACCGGGGTGCGAGAGACGCCATGGGCGGCGGCAAGCGGCAATTCCTCCAGCGGCGTGCCGGGGGGCAGGCGGCCGGCCACGATCTCATCGGCGATGTGCTGCGCCAGCGCCTCGGCACGCGTTGGCGGGGCGGGGGAACGGCGGCGGGGCGCGCGGGCTGCGCTCGCCGCCATCGGGGCTAGCGGCGTGCCGCCGCGAAGCGGACCGCTTCCTCGGCGGCGCGGAACAGGGCGCGGGCCTTCTGCTGGGTCTCGGCGTATTCGGCCTCGGGGTCGCTATCGGCCACCACGCCGGCGCCGGCCTGCACATGCATCGTGCCGTCCTTCACCAGCGCGGTGCGCAGCGCGATGCAGGTGTCCATGTTGCCATCGGCGCCGAAATACCCGACGCCGCCCGCATAGACACCGCGCCGCGACGGCTCCAGCTCCTCGATGATCTGCATCGCGCGGACCTTCGGGGCACCGGACAGCGTGCCGGCCGGGAAGCCGGCCATCAGCGCATCCAGCGGTTCCAGCCCCGGGCGGAGGCGGCCGACCACCTCGCTCATGATGTGCATCACCTGGCTGTAACGCTCGACCTGGAATTTCTGGGTCACGCGCACGCTGCCGATTTCCGCCACCCGGCCGACATCGTTGCGGCCGAGATCGATCAGCATCAGGTGCTCGGCGAGTTCCTTCGGATCCGCGAGCAATTCGCGCTCCAGCCGCAGATCTTCCTCCGG
This sequence comes from Roseomonas mucosa, assembly GCA_945878375.1. Lineage (GTDB taxonomy): Bacteria > Pseudomonadota > Alphaproteobacteria > Acetobacterales > Acetobacteraceae > Falsiroseomonas > Falsiroseomonas mucosa_A. The sequence goes on from CAMDWG010000002.1 coordinate 348,378, forward strand.
CGTCGCGCCGCGCGGTCGGGTGCCAGCCAAGGGGCGCAGCTTCACCTCGCCATGCTTCACACTGACGAGGATCTCGGGCGATGCGCCGACCAGCGCGAAGCCGCCGAGGTCGAGGAAGAACAGGTAAGGGGCGGGGTTCAGGCGCCGCAGCGCGCGATACAGCGCGAAGGGCGGCAGCGCGAAGGGCACGGAGAAACGCTGGGACGGCACGACCTGGAAGGCATCGCCCGCCGCGATGTACTCCTTCGCCTTCAGCACCGCGGCGCAGAAGCTGTCCTTGGTGAAGTTGGAACTCGGCGCGGGCAGGGCGGGCAGCGCCGCCGGCGGCGCCGGGCGGGGCAGGGGGCGGTCGAGTGCGGCCTCAGCCTCATCCAGCCTGGTCTGCGCCGCGTCCCAGGCGACCTTGGGGTCCAGCCCCGGCTCCGGCCACACCGCCGTCACCAGGGTCAGCGTGTCCCGCACATGGTCGAAGACGGCGACCAGGGTCGGGCGGAACATCACCGCTTCCGGGATGCCGAGCACATCGGGGTTCTTCGCCGGCAGCTTTTCGATCTGCCGGACCATGTCGTAGCCGAGGAAGCCAAACAGCCCCGCGGCGATGGAGGGCAGCCCCGCCGGCATCGGCATGCGGCATTCGGCGACCAGCGCGCGCAGGCTGTCCACCGGCGCGGCGTCCTCCCGCACGAAGGCGTGGGGTGCGGCGAGCGCGTGGCGGTTGATCTCCGCCACGCCGTTGCGGCAGCGCCAGAGCAGGTCGGGTTCCATCCCGATGGCGGAGAAGCGGCCGCGCGCGGCGCCGCCTTCGACCGATTCCAGCAGGAAGGCGTTGGGGCGGCCCTGCACCAGGCGCAGGAAGGCGCCGACCGGCGTGTCGAGATCCGCGACGCGTTCGCGGAACAGCACCTGCCCGCGCCCGGCGGCGAGGGATTCCGCGAACTGGGCGAAGGTTACCGTCACGGCAGTCGTCCCCCCGCGTGCCTCACGGCACGACCTGCGGCAGCAAGGTCTGGCTGATGCGCGGGTTGGCGCGGGCGCGGAGCGCGGCGACGAATTGCGCCTCAAGGTCCTCCGCCGCCTGGGCCTGCGCGTTGCGCCGCGCGGCGACCAGCGCCTGCGGCTCACCGGCCGGGTCGGCCTGGACCACCTCCAGGATCTGCGCCACCGCGAAGCCGGCGCGGGTCGGGACCATCACCACCTCATTCACCCGCCCGCCGAAGATCGGCGCAAGCAATTCGGGCGGCACGGTCAGGCCGGGCGCACCCGCTTCGGGGCGGCGCGGGAAGGGGCCCATGCGGTCCGACGGCACGCCCGCCGCCTCGGCCGCCGCCGCCAGCGCCTGCCCGCCGCGCACGGCCCCCATCAGCGCCGCCGCGCGTTCTTCCTGGAAGCGACGGCGGGCATCGGTGACGAAGCCCAGGCGGACATCATCCACCACGTTCTCCAAGGGACGGAGCGCGGGGGGCACCACGCTGCGCAGATCCACCGCGACGAAGGCGTCGGCCTCGCGCAGTTCCTGCAGGCGCGGGGCGCGGCCGGGCTCGGCGGTGAAGATGGCACGCAGCACTTCTGGCCGCGCGGCGGGCGGCACGGGCAGGGGCACCGGCGCGCCATCCTGGTCATTGCCACGGGCATCGAGCCGGAGCGTCGTCACCGCCATGCCATAGCGCTGGCCCGCTTCCTCCAGCGTGCCGCCGCCGGCGATCGCATCCTCGATCCGGTTGGCGCGGTCGAAGGCGAGGTCGGCCGCCTTTTCCAGCGCCACGGCTTCGCGCAGCCGGTCTCGCAGATCCTCGATCCGCGCCACGCTGCCCGGCGTCACCTGGACGGTGCGGAGCACATGCCAGCCGAAGGGGGATTGCACCGGCGCCGTCACGCCGCCCACCGGCACCGCGAAGGCGGCTTCCGCCAGCGCGGGCACCGGCAGGTCGGCGCTGGTCACGGGACCGAGCGCCAGCGCCGTACCGCCGGCCGCCTGGGCGGCCTGTTGCAGGGCGGCGAAATCGGGGGTCTCGCGCCAGGTGGCGGCGATGCGGGCGGCGGCCTCCTCGGTCGGCAGCAGCGCCTGTTCCAACTCGCGCCGCTCCGGCGTCTCGAACTGGGTGCGGCGGGCGTCGAAGGCGGCTGCGATCTCCTCCTCCGTCACCGCCACCTGGTTGGCGAGCGTCTGCGGGGAGAGCACCGCGAGCGTCACCTCACGCAGTTCGGGGGTGGAGAAGCGGTCGGGGTTGTTGGCGTGGAAGCGGGCGAGCTGCGCTTCGGTCGGCGGCGGGGGCTCGGGGGCTTCCAGCAGGGGGAATTCGGCGACCTGCGCCACGCGGCGCTCCCGTTCCCAGCGGAACAGCGCGCCGGCCAGCACATCCGGCGCGCCGGCCCCGGCGCGGACCGCGCCGACCAGCTGCATGCGCTGCAGATCGTCGCGTACGATCTGGAGGAACATCGGCTCGTTCATGTCGCTCTGGCGCAGGAACTCGGCGAACATCAGGCGGTTGAAGCCGCCGCCCATCTGGAAGCCGGGGATGGCGCGGACATACTCGGCCACCTGCGCGTCGGGGGTGGCGATGCCGAGGCGCGCGGCCTCGATCCGCTGGGCGCGTTCGGCGATCAGCACCTCCAGCGCCTGGCGGGCGATCGCTTCGCGGATCGCCTGGTCGGGCTCGAAGCTCGGGCCCAGCTGGCGCTGGATGCGCTGCAGGTCGCGCCGCGCGGCGGCCTGCGCCTCTCGCGGTTCGATGGTCGCGCCGGCCATCTGCACCACCGCGGTCTCGCGGAACAGATTGCGGATGACGTCCTCGATCCCCCAGATCCCGAAGGAAATGATCAGGAGGACGAAAAGGACCTTGGCGACCCAGGACTTCGCCAGTTCGCGGAACCATGTGATCATGGGAGCGGCGTAGCGCAGAGCCCGCCCGGTTGCCAGCCCGGCCCGCTGTTGGTAGCCCGGGCGCGGCAAGGGAGAGGGCAGGCATGACCCCGGGCGTGACGCCGCTGGTCGCGGGCAATTGGAAGATGCACGGCACGCTGGCCGAGGCCGAGGCGCTGGCCCGCGCGGTGCGGGACGGCAGCGGCAGCCTGCCGGCCGGGCTGCTGGTCTGCCCCAGCTTCCTTCATGTCGCCCCGGTTGCCGCGCTGCTGGCGGGCTCGGGCGTCGCGGTGGGGGGGCAGGATTGCCACGCGGCGGCCAAGGGTGCCCATACCGGGGATGTCGCCGCGCCCATGCTGCGCGATGCCGGCGCCACCCATGTGATCCTGGGCCATTCCGAGCGCCGCACGAATCGCGCCGAGACCGATGCCGCGGTGCGCGCCAAGGCCGTCGCGGCGCTGGCCGCCGGCCTCATCCCCATCATCTGCGTGGGCGAGACGGAGGCCGAGCGGATGGACGGGCAGGCCGAGGCGGTGGTGGAACGCCAATTGGCCGAAAGCCTGCCCGATAGCTTCGCCGGCATCGTGGCCTATGAGCCGGTCTGGGCCATCGGCACCGGCCGCACCCCGACCGAGGCCGACATCACCGCCATCCATGGCGTGATCCGCGCCCATCTGGCGGCGCGGTTCGGCGCGGCTGGGGGGAGGACGCCGATCCTCTATGGCGGCTCCATGAAGCCGGCCAATGCCCGCGCCATCCTGGCGCTGCCGAATGTGGATGGCGGGCTGGTGGGCGGGGCGAGCCTGGTGGCGACGGATTTCCTGGCCATTGCCCAGGCGGCGGGGCCAGCCTGAACCGAGGGAAAGGGGGCAGCGCCCGGCACCCGCTGGCAAATCCGGCCCGGACCCGCTACACAACCCCCCCATGACCACCGTCCTTCTCGTCATCTTCCTGCTCGTCACCCTCGCCCTGATCGGGGTCATCCTGGTCCAGCGCAGCGAGGGCGGGGGGCTTGGCGTCGGCACGTCCCAGGGCATGGGTTCCTTCATGTCGGGCCGCGGCACGGCGAACCTGCTGACCCGCACCACCGCCATCCTCGGCACGGCCTTCTTCGTGCTGGCGCTGGCGCTGGCGATGCTGGGCAAGGGGCAGCAGCCGCGCGGGTCGATCCTGGATGCGCCGGGCAGCGTGCCCGGCGGCGCCGCCTCCGCGCCAGCCCCCGCCATGCCGGCGCTGCCGAGCGTTCCCACGAACTGAACCTGCCAGCCGCCGGGGCCCTCGGCCCGGATGGTCCGCGCCGGCCGCATGGCGGATCCCGGCATCATTGCACAACTGATGGGTATCCGGGCGTCCCGGGCCACGATATTAGGGGCGCCCATGACGCGGTTCGTATTCATCACCGGCGGCGTGGTCTCCTCGCTTGGCAAGGGCATCGCCGCCGCTTCTCTCGGGGCGCTGCTGCAGTCGCGCGGCTACAAGGTCCGCCTGCGCAAGCTTGACCCCTATCTCAACGTCGATCCGGGCACGATGTCCCCGTATCAGCACGGCGAGGTCTTCGTGACCGATGACGGGGCGGAAACCGACCTCGACCTCGGCCATTACGAGCGCTTCACCGGCGTCCATGCCGCCAAGGCGGATAACTGGACCACCGGGCGCATCTATTCCGAGGTGATCGCGGCCGAACGCCGCGGCGACTATCTGGGCGGGACCGTGCAGGTCATTCCGCACATCACCGACAAGATCAAGGAATGCATCCAGGCGGAGACGGAAGGCTACGACTTCGTCCTGGTCGAAGTCGGCGGCACCGTGGGCGACATCGAGTCGCTCCCCTTCCTGGAAGCCATCCGCCAGCTGGCCAACGAACTCGGCCCGACGCGGAGCCTCTTCATCCACCTCACCCTCGTCCCCTACATCCCCTCGGCGGGTGAGCTGAAGACGAAGCCGACGCAGCATTCGGTGAAGGAGTTGCTCGGCGTCGGCATCCAGCCGCAGATCCTGCTCTGCCGCTGCGATCGCCAGATCCCGGAGAATGAGCGCCGCAAGATCGCGCTGTTCTGCAATGTCCGCCCGGAAAGCGTGATCCCGGCCTATGATGCCGACAGCATCTACGCCGTGCCGATCAGCTATCACGAGGAAGGTCTGGACCGCGAAGTGCTGCGGCACTTCAACCTGTCCTTCTACGGCGAGCCCGATATGCGCCGCTGGCAGAAGATCGTGCAGGCGATCCGCGCGCCGGAAGGCACCGTGACCATCGCGGTGGTCGGCAAATACACCAACCTGCTGGACAGCTATAAGTCGCTGGCCGAGGCGCTGGCCCATGGCGGCATCGCGCACAATGTGAAGGTCCGCCTGGATTGGGTGGACAGCCAGATCTTCGAAGGCGGCGATGCGGAAGCGGTGAAGCGCCTGGAAGGCGTCCACGGCATCTTGGTCCCCGGCGGCTTTGGCGAACGCGGGACGGAGGGGAAGATCGAGGCGGTGCGCTTCGCCCGCGAACGCAAGATCCCCTTCTTCGGGATCTGCTTCGGCATGCAGATGGCGGTGATCGAGGCCGCGCGGAACCAGGCCGGGCTGAAGGGCGCGTCCTCCACCGAATTCGGCCCCTGCACGGAACCGGTTGTGGGGCTGCTGACCGAATGGTCGCGCGACAACCAGGTGGAACGGCGCAGCGCGGGTGGCGACCTCGGCGGCACGATGCGGCTTGGCGCCTATGCGGCGGCGCTGGCCGAAGGGTCGCTGGTGCGCGCCGTCTATGACGACCAGGCGGAGATCCGGGAACGCCACCGCCACCGCTACGAGGTCAACGTCAACTACAAGGACCGGCTGGAGGAGGTGGGCCTCCGCTTCTCCGGCATGTCGCCCGATGGCACGCTGCCCGAGATCGTGGAGCGGCCGGAGCATCCCTGGTTCATCGGCGTGCAGTTCCACCCGGAATTGAAGTCCAAGCCCTTCGATCCGCATCCGCTGTTCAAGGGCTTCATCGGCGCCGCTGTCCGCCAGGCGCGCCTGGTCTGAGGGGAGACCCATGGACGAGAAGACAAGGCTGAAGCGCTTCTCCTACGGCATGGTCGGCACCGTCGTGCTGACCGTGATCGCCGGCGCGCTGTTCGGCACGCTCGGCGTCAGCATGGCCTTGATGATCGGGCTGCTGGTGACGCTGCTGGCGGGCGGGGGGCTCGGCAAGAAGGGCTGAAGGCCCGGCCGATACGGGATTGACCGGCGGCGCTCTTGCCCGGCCTCTCCGGCAGGGTTAAGCGGCCCGAAACCTGCTTCGGAGTTCCCCTCATGGCCGCCATCGCCGACATCATTGCCCGCGAGGTTCTCGATTCGCGCGGCAACCCGACCGTCGAGGCCGAGGTCGTGCTCGACACGGGTGCGCGCGGGCGCGCCATCGTCCCCTCCGGCGCCTCGACCGGCGCGCATGAGGCGGTGGAACTCCGCGACGGCGACAAGGCGCGCTACGGCGGCAAGGGCGTGCTGAAGGCCTGCGCCAATGTGGAAGGCGAGATCTTCGACGCCATCGGCGGCATGGACCCGACCGAGCAGGTCAAGATCGATGAGACGATGCTGGAGCTGGACGGGACGCCCAACAAGGCGCGGCTCGGCGCGAACGCGATCCTGGCCGTCAGCCTGGCCACCGCGCGCGCGGCGGCGGCCGATCTCGGCCAGCCGCTGTACCGCTATGTCGGCGGCGTCTTCGCCCGTACGCTGCCGGTGCCGATGATGAACATCATCAATGGCGGCAAGCACGCGGACAACCCGATCGACATCCAGGAATTCATGATCATGCCGGTCGCGGCCGGTACCATGGCCGATGCGGTGCGGATCGGGTCCGAGGTCTTCGCGCAACTGAAGAAGGCGCTGCACGACGCGGGCCACAACACCAATGTGGGGGATGAGGGCGGATTCGCGCCGAATATCGGCAGCGCGGACGAAGCGCTGTCCTTCATCGCCAAGGCCTGCGAGGCCGCCGGCCATCGGGTGGGGGAGGATATCGTCTTCGCCCTCGATTGCGCCGCGACCGAGTTCTTCCATGACGGGCTCTACCGCATGGATGGCGAAGGCAAGGCGCTCGATTCCGGGGGCATGGTGGAGTACCTCGCGGGTCTCTGCGCCAAGTTCCCGATCGTCTCGATCGAGGACGGGATGTCGGAGGATGACTGGGCCGGCTGGAAGCTGCTGACGGACCGACTCGGCCGTTCGGTGAACCTGGTGGGCGACGACCTGTTCGTGACGAACACCGAGCGCCTGCGGCGGGGCATCGAGACCGGCACGGGCAACGCCATCCTGGTGAAGGTCAACCAGATCGGCACGCTGACCGAGACGCTGGAGGCGGTGGAGACCGCGCACCGCGCCGGCTATCGCGCCGTGATGAGCCACCGCTCCGGCGAGACCGAGGATTCGACCATTGCCGACCTCGCCGTCGCGACGAATTGCGGGCAGATCAAGACCGGGTCGCTGAGCCGTTCGGATCGCACCGCGAAGTACAACCAGCTGATCCGGATCGAGCAGGAGCTGGGCCAGGCGGCGCGCTATGGCGGCCGTGCCGCGGTGCGTCGCTGAACGAGGGTGGGATCGCGCGCCACGCGCTTTCGGGCTGGACTCTGCGCGCGTGGACTGATTCCCTGTGATGGATGCGCGACGCGGGCGAGTGGGCCCGCGCCACGAGCCAGGGGTTCTGCCGTTGGGGGGTTATGTCGTGGCTGAGGAGCGGGCTGGCATCCTCGCAGGGTTCGGGAAGCTGCTGCGGTCGGCCATTCTGCCAGCAGCCTTCCTCGCCTGCTGCGGCTATTTCGTGTGGCACGCTCTGCATGGGGAACGCGGCCTGTTCGCCAAGGATGAACGCCAGGACCGTGTCGCCGCCGCCGTCGCCGAACGCGACCGCGTCCAGGCGGAGTTGGTCGCGATGGAGCGGCGGGTGCAGGGCCTGCGCGGCGAAAGGCTGGACCCCGACCAGCTTGAGGAACGGGCGCGGCAATTGCTGAACATGGTCGGCCGCGACGAGGTCGTCGTGCCCTACGGGCCGGAACGCCGCCTGTTCTGACGGCGGCCGGCCTGACCGTTCAGGCTGCGCTCAATCCCGCCCGAAGGGATCGTCCACCGACTCCGCCGGCGGCGTGAGCCAATCCGCGCCCTGTTCCGTCACGACGATGTGGTCCTCCAGCCGGATGCCGAATTCGCCATAGATCGCGATGGTGGGCTCGATGGACCCCGTATTGCCCACCGCGAGCGGCGCGCGGTTGTTGCCCACGAAATAGGGCGCCTCATGCACATCCATGCCGATGCCGTGGCCGGTGCGGTGCGGCAGGCCGGGCACCTTGTAGCCGGGGCCGAATCCGGCCGCGACCACCACGCCCCGGCAGGCATCGTCGATGCCGCCACAGGGCGCGCCCGGCCGGGCGGCCGCGACGCCGGCGGCCTGGGCCGCCTTGGACAGGTTCCAGATCTCCCGCTGCCGGGCATTGGGCGTGCCGAAGACATAGCTGCGCGTGATGTCCGAGACATAGCCATGCAGCGGCGCGCCGACATCGACCAGCACGACATCGCCGTCCGCCAGCGTCTGCGGATAGGGCACGCCATGCGGATAGGCCGTCGGTTCCCCGAACAGCACGATGCCGAAGCTCGGGCCCCCATCGAAGCCGGCCTTGCGATGCGCGGCGGTCAGGAAGTCCATCACCTCGGTGGTGGTCACGCCCGGCTGCAGCGCGCGCGCGGCGGCGGCCTGGATCTCCAGCGTCATACCCATGGCCTGGCGCAGGATCGCGACCTCATGTTCGGTCTTTCGTTCGCGCAGATGGCTGGTGACGGGGCCGGACGCGACGAAGCGGTGGTTCGGCAAAGCCGTTCGCATCCCTTCCGCCACGAAGACCCGCGCCATGTCATCGAGCGCGACGGTGCCACCGGCCACATCGGCCTCTCGCAGGATGTCGGCGAAGAGCGCGTAGGGGTCCTCATCCTCCTCCCACCCCCGGACGGTGCCGGGGATGGCGAGCATGGTGCGGATGCGCTCCACCTCGAATGCGGGCGAGAGGTAGGTGAGGGGGCCGCGCGCCGGCAGCACGGCGCCCACCGGGCGTTCGGACTGGCCATGCTTCAGCCCGGTCAGCCAGGCGAGGTTGGTGGTGCCATCCAGCCACAGCGCGGCGATGCCGAGTTCGCGCATCCGCGCCTGGGCACGGTCCACCCGCGCGGCGTGCTCGGCGGCGCCGATGGGCGGCACCACGTCGCGCCGGTTGCGGATGGAGGCAAGCTCGGTCGCGAAATCCGACCCGCCAACGCCGACCGTCATCTGTGGTCCTTTCCCTATCCCTGTCGCCGGCGGCCTTCGGTGACCGCCATGAAGACGCCCGCCGCGATGATCACCGCCGCCCCCGCCCAGGTGCCCCAATCCGGCCAGAGCCCCGTGACCGCGACGCCCATCAGCACGGATCCTACGATCTGCCAGTACTGGAAGGGCGAGATCACCGCGGCCTGCCCGTAGGACATCGCCCGCGCCACGCAGTAATGCCCCGCCGTCGCCAGCACGCCGAGCGCCAGGAAGGCCAGCGCATCGGCGGTGGTCGCGGGCGTGACCCAGACGAAGGGCACCAGGATCGTCAGCACGACGCAGCCGACGACGGAACTCCACAGCGTCGAGGTCTGTGCGCTGTCATGGGGCGCGACCTTGCGCGTCAGGACCTGGTACAGCGCGTAGAAGCTGGAACTGGCCAGGATCAGCAGGGATGCCGGCTGGAAATTGTCATCGCCCGGCCGGATCACCACCAGCACGCCCGCGAAGGCCGCGCCGACGGCCAGCATCCGCCGCAGCTGCGGCTTCTCGCCCAGCAGCGGCCAGGCCAGCAGGGCCACGATGAAGGGCGCGAGGAATCCGATCGCCGCGGCCTTGGCCAGCGGGACGGTCGCGATCGCGACGAAGTAGAGGCTGGTGGAGGAGAGCTGGCAGAAGGACCGGCCGATCTGCAGCAGGGGCCGGCGGGTGGCGAAGACCATCAGCCCCGCGCCCGGCAACATGAGCGCCAGCATCATCACGAACTGGCCGCTGATGCGGGCCCAGATGATCTGCTCTGACGGGTAGCGGGGCGACAGCCACTGCACCAGGCCGTTCATCACCGGGAAGAAGCTCGCCGCCAGCATCATGAAGCCGATGCCGAGGAGGATGCGCGGCTCGCGCGGGCCAGTGTCTGTCATGTGGGTGGACGCAGCATTGCCCCGGACCGGCGGGGCGGCAAGCCGGGGTCAGCCCTCCAATTCCTCCCGCAGCAACTCCAGGCGCAGCCACTCCTCCTCCGCCGCGTCGCGTTCCGCCTGCTTCTTGCCGAGCAGGCTGGTGCGGGCGGCGAAGCCGGGGGGATCGCGGGTATAGAGCGCGGGGTCGGCGAGCTGGGTCTGCAGCGCCGCGATTTCGCGTTCCAGCTGGGCGATGCGGGCGGGGAGCGTCTCCAGCGCGTGCTTGTCCTTGAAGGACATGCGGGCCTTCGGCGCGGCGCGCGGGCCGGTGGGACCATCGGGGGCAGGGGTATCGGCCTGCTGTCCCGTGGCCGGGGCCGCCTTTGCCTGCACGCCATGGCCGCGCTGCGCGACCATGTCGGAATAGCCGCCGGCATAGTCCTGCCAGCGCCCATCGCCTTCCGACACGATCACATTGGTGGCCACGCGGTCGAGGAAGTCGCGGTCGTGGCTGACGACGATCACCGTGCCGGCATAGTCGCCGACCAGCTCCTGCAGCAGGTCCAGCGTCTCGAGGTCGAGGTCGTTGGTCGGCTCGTCCAGCACCAGCAGGTTCGACGGCTGGGCGAGCGCACGCGCCAGCATCAGCCGCCCCCGCTCCCCGCCCGAGAGCATGCCCACCGGCGTGCGCGCCTGTTCGGGCACGAACAGGAAGTCCTTCATGTAGCCGACGACGTGCTTCACCTCATCCCCGACCCGCACCTGGTCGCCCCTTCCGCCGGTCAGCGCATCGGCCAGCGTGGTCGCGGGGTCGAGCCCGGCGCGCATCTGGTCCAGCGTGACCATCTGCAGGTTGGTGCCGAGCCGGACCTCGCCCTCATCCGGGGGCAGGGTGCCGGTCAGCATCTTCAGCAGCGTCGTCTTGCCCGCGCCGTTCGGGCCGACGATGCCGACCCGGTCGCCGCGCATGATCCGCGCGGAGAAATCGCGCACCACCGCCGGCTGGCCGCCGAAGGCTTTCCCGATCCGGTCGGCCGAGACCACCAGCGTGCCGGACCCATCGCCTTCCGCCGCCACCATCCGCACCGTGCCCGGCGTGGTCACGCGTTCCTTCCGGCGCTTGCGAAGCGTGTGGAGGTCCGCCAGCCGCTTCACATTGCGCTTGCGCCGGGCGGAGACGCCGTAGCGCAGCCAATGCTCCTCCCGCACGATCTTGCGGGCGAGCTTGTGGGCCTCCGTCTCCTCTTCCTCCAGCACCCGGTCGCGCCAGGCCTCGAAGCCGGTGAAGCCTTCCTCCAGGCGGCGCGTGGTGCCGCGGTCGAGCCAGACCATGGCGCGGGAGAGGCGTTCGAGGAACCGGCGGTCGTGGCTGATCAGCACCAGCGCGCCGCGGGTCCGCATCAACTCCTCCTCCAGCCATTCGATCGCCGGCAGGTCGAGGTGGTTGGTCGGCTCATCCAGCAGCAGGATATCGGGGCGGGGGGCCAGCACGCGGGCGAGTGCGGCGCGGCGGGTCTCGCCGCCCGAAAGCCGGGACGGCTCCTCATCCCCCGTCAGGCCGAGGCCTTCCAGCAGCAGCCGGGCGCGGTGCGGGTCGTCGCCGGGGGCGAGCCCGGCCTCCACGAAGGCGCCCGTGGTCGCGAAGCCGCCGAGGTCGGGTTCCTGCGGCAGGTAGCGCAGCGTGGCGCCGGGCTGGAGGAAGCGGGTGCCGCCATCGGCCTCGATCATGCCGGCGGCGACCTTCAGCAGCGTGGACTTGCCCGAGCCGTTGCGCCCGACCAGCGCCACCCGTTCACCGGCGCCGACGGCGATTTCCGCCCCGTCCAGCAGCCAATTGGAGCCGAGCCGGAGGCGGATGTCGCGAAGGTGCAGCAGGGGTGGGGGCATGGACGGGGGTGTGCGCAGCGCCGCGCGGCGCGTCAACAGGGCGGATGCATGCGGCTTGATCGCACGCCATGGACTTGCGCTTGCTCGTTACGCCCATGACGTTACGGCCATGACCGACCAGCCTGCCCCGCCGCCCCTGGATCCCCGCACGACCTATGGCGCGCTGGCCAATCCCGACCTTCTCGCCCGCGTGCCGATGGCGGCGCGTAGTGTGCTGGATGTGGGGTGCGGGGCCGGGGGGCTCGGTCGCGCCCTGCGCGGGAAGGGTTTCCCGGGGCGCCTCGCTGGGATCGAGCCGGACCCGGCCCTGGCCGCGCAGGCGGCGGCGCATTACGACCGTGTCCACCGCATCGATATCGACGTCCAGGGCGTGCCGATGCCGCCGGGCAGCGTGGATGTGCTGGTCTATGGGGATGTGCTGGAGCATCTGCGCGACCCCTGGGCGGTGCTGAAGCGGGATGCGGGGCTGCTGGCGCCCGGCGGGACGCTTCTGGTCTGCATCCCGAACCTGGAACACTGGTCCTTCGCCGCGCGGCTGCTGGCCGGGCGCTGGCGCTACGAGGAGATGGGGCTGTTCGACCGCACCCATCTGCGCTGGTTCACCCATGCCGGCATGCGGGATGCGATCCTGGCGGCCGGCCTGCGGCCGGTCGAGACCGCGCCCCGGATCTTCGACCGCGAGAAGGCCGAGGCCTTTGCCGCGAAGATGCGGCCGGGGCTGGTTGCGCTTGGGGTGGACCCAGATGATTGGCTCCGGCGGAGCCTGCCTTTGCAATATGTCTGGCGGGCCATGAAGCCCGACATTCCTGGCGGGCCATGAAGCCCGACGCCTGAATCCGAGCGCGGGCCGCTCCGGCCCCCGGCACACCTGTTCCCGTTTCTTTCTGCGGCCAAGCGGCTCGATTCGCTGGATTTTTGCGTCGCACTACAAGCGTTTTTGTAGCGCTACTACATGCGTGGGTGCGCTGCCTCGGTGCTGTAAAGTAGCTTTACAAAAGCCTCCGGGAAGCCCCTGGGGGGATCAGCCTTGGCCGCGTTCGGCCGCCTTCGCGGCAACCCAGGCGGCTTCCATCGTCGCCAGGTCCACGTCCTGCGGCGCCTTGCCCTCGGCGGCCAGTTGCCGCTCGATAGCGCCGAAGCGGCGCTCGAACTTGGCATTGGCGCCGGCGAGGCAGGCCTCCGGGTCGAGGTCCAGCTTCCGGGCCAGATTCGCCAGCACGAAGAACAGGTCGCCCAGCTCATCCGCCTGCCGCGCACGCTCGGCTTCGGTCGGCGCGGGCTTCAGTTCCGCGCGCAGCTCCGCCGCTTCCTCCTCCAGCTTGTCGAGGACGGAGGCCGCATCCGGCCAGTCGAAGCCGACGCGGGCGGCCCGGCGGGTGAGCTTCACGGCGCGGGTCAGGGCAGGGAGCCCCACCGGGATTCCAGCCAGCACCCCGGTCTCCGCCCGCGCGGCGCGTTCCGAGGCCTTCTGGACCTCCCAGGCGGCGGTCTGGGCCTCAGTGGAGCGCCGCTCGGCGGCGCCGAAGACATGGGGGTGGCGGCGGATCATCTTGGCGCTGATGGCCTCCGCCACCTCGGCGAAGCCGAAGCGCCCGGCCTCGGACGCCATCTGGGCGTGGTAGACGACCTGGAACAGCAGGTCGCCCAGCTCATCCAGCAGCGCCGGGTAATCGGGACCGCGGGCGATGGCGTCCGCCACCTCATAGGCTTCCTCGATCGTATAGGGCGCGATGGTCGCGAAGGACTGCTCCCTGTCCCAGGGGCAGCCATCCGGCGCGCGGAGCCGCGCCATGATGCCGATCAGGCGCAGTGTCGCGGAAGCGGGGTCCTGGGGGACAAGATCGGACATGGCGGAGGGACTCCTCGAAGCTCCGGGGATGCTCTGGCGCGCGGGGCGATCCGGGGCAAGGTGGCGGAGACGGGGAGAGGGAGCCCCCCATACTCCCAACACAACAGCCAAGCATCGTATACTATTACTGCCCAGCAAAGATGCATGGCAGCCATTCCCAGGGAGAATGCAGAACCGTTGGTGAATGCTGATAAATTCATCTCCGAGTTCATTCTGCGAAACCAACGGTATCTGGGATATTTAAATGAGAACGATCCCGTTGCGTGGGCTTGGTTTTGAATCACTATTCCCGATGGACCCATGGGCCGAGGAGGCCGGGGCAGGCGACGCCTACTGGGTCGCACCGATCGCACAACCGATCTCACAGCCCGGTGGCTCCGACACGGGGGCCGCGGCCGCGTCCGGTGGCGGGCAAGGCGGGCGGAACGATGGCGGCGCTCTGGCCCATGCCTCCGGCGAGCTCCTGGTGCAGTTCGCCCCCGGTGTCGGCGATGCGACCCGTGCCGAGGCGCTGGCGGCGGTTGGCGCCCAACTGATCGAAGTGGTGCGCGGCGATCTGCCAGGGCAGGCGGATGGCCATTTGCTTCGCATCGAACTCCCTCCCGCCCTGAGCGAGGAGAGGGCCATCGAGGTGCTCTCACGCCGGCCCGAGGTGGAGTTCGCGGAGAAGAACTGGACCGTCTCGATCGATGCCGTCTCGAACGACACGGGCTACACCAGCGGGTCCCTCTGGGGGATGTATGGCGACCAGACCTCGCCAAGGAATGCCTTCGGCAGCCAGGCGGGCGAGGCCTGGGCCACCGGCGCGACCGGTTCCACGAAGGTCGTGGTGGGCGTGGTGGATACCGGCATCGCCTACACGCATATCGACCTCTACCTGAACACCTGGCTGAACCAGGGCGAGATCCCCTGGTCGCTCCGCGCCAGCCTCGTCGATAGTGACAGCGACGGGCTGATCACCTTTCGCGACCTGAACCACGCTGCCAACGCCTCCCTGGTCACAGACCTCGACGGCAACGCTCGCATCGATGCGGGCGACCTGCTGAACGACATCCGCTGGGAGAACGGGATCGACGAGGACGGCAACGGCTACCGGGACGACCTCGTCGGCTGGGATTTCGTCAACAACGACAACGACCCCTGGGACGACAACGGGCACGGAACCCATGTCAGCGGCACCATTGGTGCGAAGGGCGGCAACGGCATAGGCGTGGCAGGGGTTGCCTGGGACGTCCAGATCGTCGGGCTGAAGTTCCTGGACGCCGACGGGTCGGGGTCCATCTCGGACGCCGTGAAGGCGATCGACTACTACACCACCGCAAGCCAGAAGGCGGTCGGCCAGGATTTCGTGGCGACCAACAATTCCTGGGGTGGGGGCGGGTATTCCTCTGCCATGCAGGGCGCCATCGATCGGGCCGCGAAGGAAGGCATTCTCTTCGTCGCCGCCGCCGGCAACTCGGCGGCCAACACGGATGCCGAGGCCCATTACCCGTCGAACTACAGCACGCTTGCAAGCGCGGGCTATGAGGCGGTCGTCTCTGTCGCTGCCATCACCAGCACGGGCGGGCTGGCCTCCTTCTCGAATTTCGGCGCGAAGACGGTGGATCTCGGGGCGCCGGGCGCGTCGATCTACTCGACGCTCGCCGATGGCGGCTACGGCACCATGAGCGGCACCTCCATGGCCGCGCCGCATGTCACGGGCGCGATCGCGCTCTACGCCGCGCGGAATGCCGATGCGACGGCAGCGGAAACCCGCGAAGCCTTGCTCGGATCGGTCATCGCGACCTCCTCGCTGCAGGGCAAGACCGTGACCGGCGGGCGGCTGGATGCCGAGGCCATGCTGCGCTTCGATGGGGCGGCGCCCCCGCCGCAGGAGCCCGTCGGAATTTTCATCTACGGCACGACCCGCCGGGACAAGCTGGTGGGCACCGCGGGCGACGATACGATCAGCGGTGTTCCGCAATCCGGCCCACATCTCGGCCGCGGCACCATCGACGCGCTGACGGGGGGCGCCGGCGACGACATCTTCGTCCTCGGCGATGCGCGCGGTCTTTTCTACAATGACGGCAAGGCCCGGAACGCCGGCACCGGCGATTACGCTCGCATCATGGATTTCCAGACCGGCGACAAGATCCAGCTCTCGGACGATGTCGACACCTACTTCCTGCGCTCGGTGAAGATCGGCGGATTCAGCGGGACCGGTATCTATGCGGATATGGACCGCAATGGCCGCTTCGGCAGTTCCGACGAGCTGGTGGGGCATGTCGTCAAGGTCTGGACGCTGACGAGTTCCGACTTCCTGTTCGCCTGACGCGGCGGATCAAACCCGCCATCGGCCGCGTTGGCGGCAGGGTAGGGGCGGGGACGTGCGCCGCGGCCCGGGAAAGGCGCCTTGAGGCCGCCTTCCTGAAGCATGGCGTGGCTGCATGCGCGCGGGCACCCAGCCAGGCCAAAGCGTGCCACGCGGCGGCCAGGACCGCGCCATGGCCGGAGGCGACCCGAGCAACCATCGTCATCCATCCCAGGCGACGCACCGGCCGCAGGACCATGCCGGGCGCAGATCATCCACATATCTGATTGCCGCATAAGATATATTATGGAAAATAAGGACCTGTGGGAAAAGCCGGGGATAGTATGCCCGCACGCAGTCCGCCCGTGTCGCGTGGGCCGCGTTTCGCGGGTTCGGTCTTGGCTGCAATTGGTTTGCGGGTTGGGTTTGATCCAAAGGAGATCACCGCCAGCGGCCCGCCCCGTGATCCCGGGCGGCGGTCTCAGCCTTCGGGAACCTCCAGCACCATCCCGTCATGGCCCGGCTCGATACCCGGCGGCAGATTCGCGCACATCCAGGCCCAGTCCATGTCCTGGCTCATATGGGTCAGAACCGTGCGACGCGGCCGCAGCCGCGCAACCCAGCCCAGCACCTGGTCGAGCCCGGCATGCACCAGATGCGGCGCGCGCTGCAGGCAGCCGACCACCCAGGTGTCGAGCCCCTCCAGCGCCGCCAGCGTATCCTCCGTCATCGCGACGACATCGGTCGAATAGGCGAAGCGGCCGACCCGAAATCCGAGGGTCTCCGTCACGAGGTGGTCCTGACGCAGGACCCGGACCGGCATGCCACCCATCGTCGCCCACTCGCCGGGTGCCACGGGCCGCGGAACCAGAGCGGGCCGGAAGAAGCCCTGCGGCGGCGCCGGGCGGAAGGCGTATTCGAAGCGCGTCTTCAGCTCCGACAGCGTCACATAGCTGCCGAAGGCATCCAGCGGCCCGCCGATGATGCGGTTGACGATCCGCAGCTCATCGATGCCCATGACATGGTCGGCATGGGTATGGGTGAAGACCACCGCATCCAGCCGCCCGATGCCGCAGGCGAGCATCTGGGCGCGCAGATCCGGCCCGGCATCGATCAGCAGCCGATGGCCGGCCGCATCCTCCACCACCACGGAACTCCGCGTCCGGCGGTTGCGCGGCTCGGACGGGTCGCAGGCGCCCCATTGGCCGCGCTCATCCTCCCCGCCCAGCAGCGGCACGCCGCCCGAGGCCCCGCAGCCCAGCAGCGTGACCTTCGGCACCGCTCAGCCTGCCCGGGCGCGGGTGAAGAGGCGGTGGAAATTGCCCGTGGTCAGCTCCGCCAGTGCTGCGATGCCGAGGCCGCGCACCTCCGCCAGCTTCGCCGCGGTGTGCGCCACATAGGCCGGCTCGCAGCGCTTCCCGCGGAACGGCACGGGGGCGAGATAGGGGCTGTCGGTCTCCACCAGCAGCCGGTCGGCGGGCGTCTCGGCGGCGACGGCGCGGATGGCGTCCGATTTCGGGAAGGTCAGCATCCCGCTGAAGGAGACATAGCCGCCCAGCCGCACCGCCAGCCGTGCGAGTTCGGCGCCGGAGGAGAAGCAATGCAGCAGGAAGGGGAAGGCCCCCTGCCCTGCTTCATCCTCCAGGATCGCGGCCATGTCGTCATCGGCGTCGCGGGAATGGATGACCAGCGGCAGGCCGGAGACCCGCGCGGCGGCGATATGCGCCCGGAAGCTTTCGGCCTGCATCGGCCTTGGCGCCTTGTCGTAGAAATAGTCGAGGCCGGACTCCCCGATGCCGATCACCTTCGGATGGTCGGCTTCCCGCAGGATCTCCTCCACCGTCGGCGCCGCGCGTTCCCCCGCATTGTGCGGGTGGATGCCGACGGTCGCGAAGACGCCTTCGTGCCGGTCAGCGATGGCGCGCACCGTCGCCGCCTGCTCGCCCAGGCGGGTGCCGATCGTGACCATGGTGGTCACCCCGGCGGCCCTGGCGCGGGCGACGACCTCGTCCTGTTCCTGCCCCTGGAAATGGTCCAGGTGGCAGTGCGAGTCGACGATCATGGTCAGGCGGTCTCGATCTTGGCGAAAAGCGGGGCGGGCGGCGGCAGGGGCAGCCCGGCCGGCAGCGGGGTCGCGAGGTCGCCAAGGCCCCGCGCATCCTCCGGCACGCCCAACTGGTCCAGCAGCTTTGCCATGGTGGTCGGCATGAAGGGCTGCAAAACGGTCGCGAAGACGCGGAGCGCGTCGTGCAGCTGGCGCAGCACCGCCTCGCCCCGCGCCGGGTCGGTTTTCTTCAGCGCCCAGGGCGCCTGTTCGGTGATGTAGCCATTCGCTTCCCGCGCTGAGGCCATCACGGCTTCCAGCGCCAGGTGGAATTCCTGCCGGTCGAGATGCGCGGCCACCTGCCCCGGCAGCGCATCCACCAGCGGGCCGAGCTTCGCCTCCGCCGCCGTGCGGGCGACGGCGGGCGGCAGGCTGGCACCGCAGTTCTTCTGGATCAGGCTCAGCGTCCGGTTCGCGAGGTTGCCGAGCGCATTCGCCAATTCGCCATTGTTCCGCCCGATCAGGGCAACTCGGGAGAAATCGCCATCCTGGCCGAAGGGGACCTCCCGCAGCAGGAAGTAGCGGATCGGGTCGAGCCCGAATTCCTCCACCAATCCCACAGGATCAATGACATTGCCGAGAGACTTCGAGATCTTCTGGCCCTCATTGGTCCACCAGCCATGCGCGAAGACGCGGTGCGGGGGCGCGAGGTCGGCGGCCATCAGGAAGGCCGGCCAGTAGATGGCGTGGAAGCGGACGATGTCCTTGCCGACGAAGTGGATATCGGCCGGCCACCATTTCGCGAATGCCGCAGGATCAGCAGGATAGCCGGCGGCCGTGATGTAGTTCGTCAGCGCATCCAGCCAGACATACATCACATGGGCGTCGTCGCCCGGCACCTTCACACCCCAGGTGAAGGAGGTGCGGCTGATCGACAGATCTCCGAGGCCAGATTTAACGAAAGCAATCACTTCGTTGCGTCGGCTCGCGGGCAGGATGAAGTCCGGATGGGCCTCGTAGAAGGCCAGCAGGCGGTCCTGCCAGACCGAGAGGCGGAAGAAGTAGGACGGCTCCCGCACCCACTCCACCGGGGCGCCGCTGGGGGCGTATTTCACCCCGTCCCGCTCGGTCAGCTCGTCCGGGCCGTAGAAGGCCTCGTCGCGCACCGCGTACCAGCCTTCGTAATGGCCGAGATAGATCTCGCCCTTCGCGACCAGCTTGTCCCACAGCGCGGCGCAGGCCTGCTTGTGGCGGTCTTCCGTGGTGCGGATGAAATCGTCGGTGGACAGGCCCATCACGCCCACCAGGTCGCGGAAATGCTGGCTGACCCGGTCGCAGAAGGCCTGCGGGTCCATCCCCGCATCCTTCGCTGCCTTTTCCACCTTCTGCCCGTGCTCATCCGTGCCGGTCAGGAAGAACACCTCCCTGCCCTGCAGCCGCCGCCAGCGCGCCAGCACATCGGCCGCCAGCGATGTATAGGCATGGCCGATATGGGGGCGGTCATTGACGTAGTAGATCGGCGTCGTGATGAAGCAGGGCCGCCGGTCAGGGACGCTGTCGGACACGTGGGTCTTCCGGTCTTGCCGCCCCGGCCTCAGCGCCGCGGCGGGGTGAGCCAGCCGAGGGCGGTCAGCACGGCCTGCTTGCGATCGAGGCTGAGCCCATCCGTCTCGGCGGCGAGGCGCCCGAGGCTATCCCACAGGGTGGTCCAATCGGCAAGCGGACGCAGCCCGAGCCAGGCGGGCGGCTGCCCCCCGCGTGCGGCGCGGCGCGTGGCGGCCGAGATCTCCCGCCGCAGCAGGGCGATGAAGGTGGTGAAGGACGATCCGTCCCGCTTCGCTGCCACCGCATCGGCCAGGGCGTGCCACTCCCGCCGGTCGCCGGCCGCGAGCCCCGCCAGGGCCCGTTCGACCAATTGCTGGACCGCCAGCCCCTCCCCCTCCGCCAGCGCGATGGCCCGCCCCGGCGAGCCTTCCGCCACGGTCGCCAGCCGCGCCCGGTCGGCGCCGCCCAATTCGGGCCGGAGCCGACCCAGCAGCGCGGACATGTCGGCCTCCGCCAGCGGTTCCAGTTCCAGGCGCCGGCAGCGGCTGCGGATGGTGGGCAGCAGGCGGTCCGGGGCGGCGGTGGTCAGCATCAGCACCGCGCGCGGCGGCGGTTCCTCCAGCGTCTTGAGCAGGGCGTTGGCGGCTTCGGGACGCATCGCTTCCGCCTCATCCACCAGCACGAAGCGATAGCCACCCTCGGCCGGCGTCATGGCGAGGAAGCGGATGGCGGCGCGCACCGCATCCACCCGGATCTCCTTGTTCACCCGGCCATCGGCAACCGGCCGCAGCGCGCGAAGGTCGGCATGGCTGGCAGAGAGGACGCGCCGGAACACCGGATGATCGGGGGGCAGGTGCAGCGGCGGCGCGCCCGGCGCCGCGGGCAGATCCGGCCCGCCCGCCAGCAGCCAGCGCGCGAAGCGGTAGCCGAGCGTCGCCTTGCCGATCCCCGGCGGCCCGCAGACCAGCCAGGCATGCGGCAGACGCCCGGATCGCGCCGCGGCGTCCAGCGCGGCGGCGGCGGCGTGGTGGCCGAACAGGTCGGGATTGGCGCGGACCGGCAAATCCTCATCCGGTTCGAACTCGACCTGCTTCGGCGCGCGCGCCATCAGGCGGGGATGCCGAGCCGCTCCGCGACCACGGCGCGGATCGCGGGGAAGACCTGTTCGACCCCCGCCGAGGCATCCACCACGGCGCAGCGGCCGGGCTCGGCGGCGGCGATGGCGAGGAAGCCGGCCCGGACCCGCGCATGGAAGCCGGTATCGAGCCGTTCGTAGCGGTCCGCCGCCACGCCCCGCGCCGCCGCCCGCGCCATCCCGGCCTCTGGCGGGATGTCGAGGATCAGCGTCAGGTCCGGCGCCAGCCCTTCCAGGGCGAGGTCGGCCAGCTTCCGATAGACCTCTCCCGGCACGCCCTGGCCGTGGCATTGATAGGCGCGGGTGGAATCCGCGAAGCGGTCGGAGATCACCCACATCCCGGCCTCCAGCGCCGGGCGGATGGTCGCCACCACATGCTCCCGCCGCGCGGCGAACATCAGCATGGCCTCGGCCAACGGGTCGAAGCCCTGGCCGTCCAGCAGCAGGCCGCGGATCTTCTCGGCGCCGGCCGACCCGCCCGGCTCCCGCGTCACCAGCACCGGGATGCCGCGGTCCGACAGATGGGCGGCCAGACGCCGGGCCTGGGTGGACTTCCCCGCCCCTTCCCCGCCTTCGAGCGTGATGAAGCGGCCGCGCGCGGCCCCGTCCGTCATGGGGTCAGCTGCCGAACCAGCGCCCGATCACCACGGGGATGCGCGCGAACAGCCCGAGGCGATCCACATCGGCGCCCGCGATCAGGGGCAACTCCATCTCCGGCACGCCCTGGCCCGAGACCACCAGCTTGCCGAGTTCCTGCCCCTTGGCGACCGGCGCGGCCACCGGCGCGTCGTAGCGCACCCGCGCCCGCAGCCCCTGGCGCCATTGGCGCGGCAGGGTCAGCACCAGGTCGCGCCCGGTCACAAGCGGCACGCTCGGCCGCTCCCCGAGCCATACCGGGACTTCCTCCACCGTCTCCGACGCGCGGAACATCACGACATTGTCGAATTCCCGGAAGCCCCATTCCAGGAGGCGGGAGCTTTCCTCGGCACGGGCGCGCATGGAGGGCAGGCCGTTCACCACCAGGATCAGCCGGCGGCCACCGCGCATGGCGCTGGCAGTCAGGCCGAAGCCCGCTTCCTCGGTATGGCCGGTCTTGAGCCCATCCGCGCCGGCGACGCGCGCCAGGGTCGGGTTCCGGTTCTCCTGCGCGATGTCGTTCCAGCGGAAGCTGCGTTCATTGTAGAAGCGGTAGTATTCCGGATGGTCCACGATGATCCGCCGCGCCAGCACCGAAAGGTCACGCGCCGTCATGCGCTGTTCCGGGTCGGGCCAGCCGGTCGAATTGCGGAAATGGCTGGAACGCAGGTCGATGCGCCGCGCCGTCTCGTTCATCAGCTCGGCGAATTGCTGCTCGGATCCGGAAATGCCTTCCGCCAGCACGATGCAGGCGTCGTTGCCGGACTGCACGATGACGCCGCGGGCCAGGTTCTCGACGCTGACCTGGGCGCCCAGCTCGACGAACATCTTCGACCCGCCCATGCGCCAGGCACGTTCGCTGACCGGCAGGGTCTGGTCGAGCCGCAGGCGACCGGTCTTCAGAAGGTCGAAGACGACATACATCGTCATCAGCTTCGACATGGAACTCGGCGGCATCCGCTCATCCGGGTTCTTCTCGAGCAGGACGGCCCCGGTCTCGAAATCCACCATGATCGCCTGGCGCGCCAGGGTTTCGACCGGGCCGAGAAGGCTGGAGGCTGGGGTGGAGGGCGGCGCGGCCGGGGGCCTGGGCTGCTGGGCCTGGCGCGATTGCGCCGGGCGGCTCTGGGCCAGCGCCGTTGGCGCGGCGCCCTGGGCCATGGCGACGCCCGCCGCGGCCAGCATCATGTCACGACGGCGCATCACGCCCCCCCTGGTGCGGATCCCTCGCCGCCGCGGCCGCCGCGCGGCGACTCGGCTTCAATCGACGAGGATCCGTGCTTCCGATACGCCCGAGCGCAGGGTGCGCTCAAGCGCGCGATCCGCTTCCGCGACACTCGGCAGGGGGCCGATGCGAACGCGGAAGGATTGGCTGCTGCGCGGCCCGATCGCCTCCACCCGCCCGCCGATCCGCGCCGCCTGCCGCTCCGCCAAGTCGCGGCGCGAGAAGGTAGCAGTTTCCACGAACAGACGCCCCGGTTGCGGCCAGCCACGGGTGACCTGTTCCGGCAGGCGGCCAGGGGGCGGCGTGCTGGCCGGGGACGCAGCGGGGGAAGCGAGACCCGCGCCCGGCAGTGCCGGCGCCTGCCGCACCCGCGCGGCCTGCCCGGCGCCGGGGGGCGGCGCGAGGTCCTCGCGCTGCACGGCGCCGACCGGGGCGGCCGCGACCTGGATAGGCGCGGCCTCGGGGTTCGGCAGGCCCGCGGCGAGCGCGCGGGATGCCTCGCCATTCACCGCGATGCGGACCTGGGCCGCGCCGCCCGGGCGCAGGCCGATCAGCTCAGCCGCGCGGCGCGAGAGGCCGATGACGCGGCCAGGGTTCTCGGGCCCGCGGTCATTCACCCGCACATCGATCTCGAGCCCGGTCTCCAGGTTGGTGACGCGCAGGATGGCGGGCAATTGCAGGGTGCGGTGCGCGGCCATCAAGGCGCCGCCGTCATAAGCCTCGCCATTGGTCGTGGGGCGCCACCGGAAGCGATCCGGGATCACGGTGGCGAGCCCGGTCTGGACGAGGGAGAAATCCTCCTGCGGGTAGGACCAGACGCCGCCCATCTGATAGGGCGCGCCGACCAGGGCGCGGGGCTGTGCGGGCTGAGGCGCACAGCCCGCCAGCGCGGCCAGCATCCCGAGCGCGGCGATGCCGCAGATCATCCCCTGCCGCCCCATCTTTGGCTCAGGCGACCCGGTCGGACAGCATGCCCACGACGAGGGCATAGAAATTCGACGGGTTGTAGCGCCGGATGACGTTGAAGTTCGGATAGACTGCGAAGGCCTGCCCCCCCGGCGCGCCGGGCACCAGGATCGCCGTCTCGACATCGAGGCCGGGCAGCGGCTGGCCATCCGCGCGCCGAACGCCGAGCCGGACCCATTCGCGAAGCGGCTTGGTGATATCCCGCCGCGCCTGGGCAGGGTCGAAGCCGGGGGGAAGCGCGACCTCCCTGCCCCACAGTTCCTCCTCCCGCCAGCCGGAGCGGGCGAGGTAGTTGGCGATGGAGCCGAGCGCATCCGGCCGGCTGTCCCAGATGTTGCGCCGGCCATCGCCATCCATGTCGACCGCCAGCCGCTCGAAATTCGAGGGCATGAATTGGGGATGCCCCATCGCGCCGGCCCAGGAGCCGCGCATGCGGTCGGGGGCGATATGCCCGCCATCCAGGATCTTCAGCGCCGCCATCAGCTCGTTGCGGAAATAAGCGCTGCGGCGGCCGTCCCAGGCGAGCGTCGCGAGGCTTTCCACCACGTTGAAGGTGCCGGTGAAGCCGCCGTAATTGGTCTCGAGCCCCCAGATCGCGACGACGACACGCGGCGAGACACGGAAGCGCGCCTGCACCGCTTCAAGGGTTGCGCGATTGTCGCTGAAGGCGCGACGCCCGCCATCGATCCGGGAGGCCACCAGCCGCGCGTCGCGGTATTGTTCCCAGGTCTGGGTGAATTCCGGCTGGCGGCGATCGAGTTCCAGCACGCGCCGGTTGGCCTGGATGCCCGTCAGCGCGCGCTGGAGGGTGGCGTTGGAGATCCCGGCGCGGCGCGCATCGGCGCGCACGCCGTCGAGGAAGGCCTCGAAGCTCTGGGTCGCGGCGCCGGCCTGCCGCGGCAGGCCGGCGACGGCGGCGGTCGAGGCGACGAGGGCGAATCGCCGGGTCACGGACATGGTAGGTGGATGCCACACCCGGCCCCGGCGGAGCAACGTATCCCGATTGCCACCCTTCCATCCTCATGCCGCAGCTTGGTATGGAGGCACGCGGGGATGGGTGGCCGAGTGGTTTAAGGCAGCGGTCTTGAAAACCGCCGTGGGTTCACGCCCACCGTGGGTTCGAATCCCACCCCATCCGCCAGTTACGCTCTGGTTCGCTGGACTACGCTGCTTTTCGCTCAAGCTCGCGCAAGACCGACGGACGCTAGCCGTGCGAAAACCTGCGAGGGGCTGTTTGTAACCGGGCGCACCCTCTCAGCCAGCTACCCGCTGCTTCGCTTGAGCACGCTGCATTTCGCTCTCGCTCACGAAATCTGCTCTGGCGCATAAACAGCCTGAAAGTGGCTTCGGTCAGCGAGCTGCCAGCCCCAATCCGGCGACCCCAATGTTGCGTTTTTGTTCTTGATTTCGTCGGGCGTCGTGCGATAGGAATATCGTCTGTTTGACTGGAGGGTTTGCTGTGTCGGCTCTGTCCCCAACCGGCGTTCCAAGCAGGGAAGCCCTTCGACAGATCTCGTCGGCGGCGTTCGCCACGCAAGCCGCCAACGTCGAAACGGCCTCAACAGGCCTCGTGCATGTGCGCAGCTACACCAGGACGATCAATGGCAAGCCGGTCCAGGTTGCGGCGCATACGCGAGCCGACCCGCCCGGCGGAGAGGCAGAACAGCTCGCGCCTTCGGCGAACGAGGTTCCAAATGATGGGCCGCCCACAATCGGCATCCAGTTGGCCGCCCGTCGGGATACATGCGAGGTCCAACGCCTACAGGACGATGCGATCTGTCGTTCGCCTGTCGTCGCCCCGGTAAACCGGCGTTCGTGTTGGGCGAGCGTCATGGAGCGGTATTCTCAATGCCTTCGCGGCGGCTACATCCCGCCTCTCCAGACTGGACAGTAAGAGCCAATGACAGAACAGCCAAAGCGCCAGATCATTGCGTCGCGCATCCTCGAAGTGGATGGCAGGCCAGATTTCAGGATCGATATCGCTCAGCCCTACCGGGAGCCAGATGGTGTCAGTTGGCGGTGCGATTACGAGATCAAGGGGCCTGCGACGAAGTACAAGGGTTCATTCGGCGGTGTGGATGCGGTGCAGGCCCTGCTGAATGTGGTCTATGCGTTGTCCGTTGAAGCGGAGATGTCGGAGGAGAATCAGACGGGCAAGCTCTCCTGGGGCGGGCAGAAGGCCCATTTTGGCTTTCCTGCGCCGGAAGCTGATCCCGAGCGACGCGGATAGAGGCGCACCTTCACCGCGTCACAGGCCAAGACAGAGTCGTCGCGAGTGCCGGAGACTGTTTGATTCCATGCGCACTCCCTCCGCCATTGCGTAGAACTTCGCTACGACGCTTCCTCCTGCGAAAATATTCGCCAAAGGCGCTCGAATCCTTGTGTTTGTCCTCTCGAGTGAGACGGTTGCGAGTTTTCTGTCTTGAATAGCCCCAATCGAGTGGTCCGGGTGGAATTCTATACTCAGCGCGCGAAGGTGAGACCTTCTTGCGCTTGGTATTCGTGGGCGATCCCAGCCGCACCTGTTCCTGAGAGACCGTTTGAGAACACCGGACGGGTCGGTTCCGCGGGTTTTTTCCGCCCCTGCGGCGTCAGCGGACTTGCCGATGCAACCAGCATCGGCCGCATCCGCTTCCTGGCAGGGACGAAAAATCCCCTGCGGACCCTCAGCCGCCGG
>CAMDWG010000003.1 GCA_945878375.1 Roseomonas mucosa
AACCGCTCGATCGCCGAACTCGGGATCTTCCCCGCCGTGGACCCGCTGGACAGCACCAGCCGCGCCATGGACCCCCGCGTGGTCGGTGAAGCCCATTACAACACCGCCCGCGAAGTCCAGCGCATCCTGCAGACCTATAAGTCGCTGCAGGACATCATCGCGATCCTGGGCATGGATGAGCTGTCCGAAGAGGACAAGCTGGTCGTGGCCCGCGCCCGCAAGCTGCAGCGCTTCCTGTCCCAGCCCTTTCATGTCGCCGAGGTCTTCACCGGCACGCCGGGCGTGTTCGTGAAGCTCGAGGACACGATCCGCAGCTTCGCCGCGATCGTCTCCGGCCAGTACGACCACCTGCCGGAAGCCGCCTTCTACATGGTTGGCACGATCGAGGACGCGGTGAAGAAGGGCGAATCGCTGAAGGCTGCCGCGTAATCATTGCCCTCAAACGCCGGGCGCGCGCATCCGCGCGCTTGGCTTCGCCGCGCCGCTGGTGTTCCCGGCGGCGCTGGCGAGTGGGCGGCGCCGGCCGCTATGCGGCCGGACCCTCGCAATTCGGCCGCCACGCGTGGCGGTTGGGCTTGCTGTTCGTGAGTTAGGGGACTGCTGATGGCGACCTTCCAGCTTGAACTCGTGAGCCCCGAGAAGCTCCTGTTGAGCCGCGCCGTTGAGATGGCGGTGCTGCCGGCGACCGAGGGCGAAATGGGCGTGCTGCCCGGCCACGCGCCGATGATCGTGGCCCTTCGCGGCGGCATCATCAGCGTGACCGAGGGCGGCCAGGTGACGGACCGCCTGTTCGTGGCCGGCGGCTTCGCCGAGGTGACGCCCGATCGCTGCACCGTGCTGGCCGATGAGGCAACGCCGGTCGCGCAGATCTCCCGCACCGAGGCCGAAGCGCGCATCCGCGTGGCCGAGGACGCCTACAACGCCGCGGCCGGCGACACGCCGGAAAAGCGCGACGCCGCAATGGCGACGCTGCTGTCGGCCCGCGCGATGCTCGCGGCCGCGCAGGCCGCCTGACGGGCCACACCCTGCCGCGCGCCGCCGCCAGCGGCGCTTGAATCCGGAAGCCGTCTGCAAACATAAGTTGCAGACGGCTTTTGCGTTTCAGGGGGACCGATGAAGCACTGGCGGATCGACCAGCTGGCCTGGGATCGCTTCGACCCTTCCAAGGTCGATCCCGAGGTGGTGCCACTGGTCAAGGCGGCAGCGATGGTCGAACGCAATGGCGGCGACTACGCGCTGTATCTGAACTCCGTCTTCCACGACGACCCGCATTTCCAGGCTGCCGCCGATGCCTGGGCGGTGGAGGAGGTGCAGCATGGCGACGCGCTCGGCCGTTGGGCGATGCTCGCCGATCCGGGCTGGGATTTCCTGGCTGCCTTTGATCGCTACCACGAAAGCTACCGGATCAACACCGCCGCCGACGCCTCCATCCGCGGCAGCCGGAGCGGGGAGCTGGTGGCGCGCTGCATGGTGGAGACGGGCACCTCCTCCTACTACACCGCGCTGGGGGAGGCGTCTGCCGAGCCGGTGCTGCGGGAGATCTGCCGGCAGATCGCGGCCGATGAATACCGGCACTTCAAGCTGTTCTACGACCACCTGCGCCGATATCTGGCGCGGGAGAACCTGTCCTTCGTGCAGCGGCTGAAGGTCGCCGCCGGCCGTATCGGCGAAAGCGAGGATGACGAACTCGCCTACGCCTTCCACTGCGCCAATGAACCGCCCGGCACGCCCTACGACCACGACCGCTGCATCGCCGGCTATATGGGTCGGGCGATGGGCTACTACCGCTTCCCGCATATCGAGCGCGGCATGGGCATGATCTTCAAGACGATCGGGCTGGAACCGCGCAGCCGGCTGTCGGACCTCGCCGCCAAGGGCGCGTGGCGGCTGCTGCAATGGCGGCGCGAACGCTACCGCCAGGGCCTGCTAAAGGCCGTCAACGAGAACGCGGCTGCGCTGCGGGTGGCTGCGTAGACCTCTCCCCGCAAAGCCGCGTCCGGGCGTGGCGCCCGGATGCGGCGCTTTGCCTTACGCCGCGTGCAGCGCCTTCCACACGCTTTCCGGCGTCGCCGGCATGTCCACCACCTTGCCGCCCAGCGCATCCACCAGCGCGTTGATCACCGCCGGCGGCGAGCCCACCGCGCCCGCTTCCCCCGCGCCCTTGACGCCGAGCGGGTTGGTCTCGCAGGTCACCTCGATCAGGTCCACGTCGATATCCGGCAGGTCATCCGCGCGCGGCACGGCGTAATCCATGAAGGAGGCCGACAGCAGCTGCCCGCTGCCATTGTCGTAGGAGGTGCGCTCCATCAGCGCCTGGCCCAGACCCTGCGCCACGCCGCCATGCACCTGGCCGCGCACGATCAGCGGGTTCAGCGCATGGCCGACATCGTCCACGACGATATAGCGCGGCACGTTCACCACGCCGGTCTCGGGGTCCACCTCCACCTCTGCCACGTGGCAGCCATTGGGGAAGGTGTGCGCATCGATCTTCGCGGTTTCCATCGCGTCGAGCAGGATGGCGGATTGCCCTGCTGCCACGCGCCGGCGCTGTGCCGCCGCGAGGTCGAGGATGCCGACCGCGCGATCCGTCCCCGCCACCGCGAAGCGGCCTTCGGCGGGCGTGAATTCGATATCGGCGACGGCGGCTTCCAGATGCTCGGCGGCGGCCTGCTTGCCCTTGTCCACCACGCTTGCGGTCGTCACCAGGATCGCCTGGCCTTCGGAATAGAGGCTGCGCGCGCCGCCCGTGCCGCCGCCATCGGGCAGCGTTTCGGAATCGCCCTGCTTCACGCGGATCTTCTCCAGCGGCACGCCGAGTTCGTGATGCGTCAGCATCGCATAGGCGGTCTCGTGGCCCTGGCCGGTGGATTGCGTGCCGACATAGACATCGACCATGCCGTCCTCGGCGAAGACCACCTTCGCATTCTCGGTCGCGCTGCCGCCGGTGGCTTCCAGGTAATAGGCAACGCCGATACCGCGCTTCTTCCCGCGCGCGGCGGCTTCCGCGCGGCGCGTCTCGAACCCGTCCCAGTCGATCTTCTTGAGCGCGGTGCCGAAGAGCTGCGCGAAATCGCCGCTGTCATAGCGTTGGCCCATCGCGGTGACGTAGGGCATCGCTGATTGCGGCACCATGTTCCGCCGGCGCAGCTCGATGCGGTCGATGCCGAGTTCCCGCGCCGCGGTGTCGATCAGCCGTTCCACCAGGTAGTTCGATTCCGGCCGGCCAGCACCGCGATAGGCATCCACCGGCACGGTGTTCGTCATCACGCCGAGGACATTGGCGTGGATCGCCTCGAACCCATAGACGCTGGCCAGAACCTTGGTGCCGGCGCCGGTCGGGATGAAGGGCGCGAAGGTGTTGAGATAGGCGCCCATATTCGCCCAGTTCTTCGTCCGCAGCGCGAGGAAGCGGCCATTCGCATCCGTCGCCAGCTCGCCCAGCGTGATGTTGTCGCGGCCATGCGTGTCGGACAGGAAGGCTTCCGTCCGTTCGCTGGCCCACTTCACCGGGCGGCCGATCTGGCGCGCGGCGAAGGCGACCAGGACATGTTCGGCGTAGAGATACAGCTTCATGCCAAAGCCGCCGCCCACATCGGGCGTCACCACCCGCACCGTCGCGGGATCGATCTTGAACACCACATTCGCCAGCAGGTTGCGGACCAGCCAGGAGCCCTGGGTGTTGGTGTGCAGGGTCAGCCGGTCGCCGTCCCACGCCGCCACCGCCGCGCGGGCTTCCATGCTGGCGACGACGACGCGGTTGTTCACCACCGTCAGCCGCGTGACATGGGCGGCGCGCGCGAAGGCCGCGTCCGTCGCGGCCTTGTCGCCCGCTTCCCAGTCGAAGGCGATGTTGCCCGGCGCGCTCGCCCAGACCTGCGGCGTGCCGGCCTCATGCGCGGTGGCAAGGTCGGTCGCGGCGGGCAGGATGTCGTAGTCGACGCCGATCGCCTCCGCCCCGTCGCGCGCGGCCTGCGGGGTGTCCGCCACCACGAAGGCGACCGGGTCGCCCACATGGCGCACCGTGTCGGTCGCCAGCGCCAGACGCGGCGTGTCGGCGCGCGGGGAGCCGTCCTTGTTCTTCAGCGGGATCACGCAGGGCACGGGGCCGAGCCCCGCCGCTTCCAGGTCGCGTCCCGTGATCACCGCCAGCACGCCCGGGATGGCGAGCGCGGGGGCGGTATCCAGCGCCGTGATGCGCGCATGAGCATGCGGGCTGCGGAGCACCACGCCATGCGCCTGGCCGGGCAGGCCGATATCGTCGGTGTAGCGCCCATTGCCGGTCAACAGGCGAGGATCCTCGATGCGTCGCACCGACTGGCTCAACCCGAACTTCGCCATGGCCTGATTCCCCCGAGAGGCGTTCTGTCTGCCCCATCATCTGCTGGGTCGGGGCCGTTCGGGAAGGGGGCAACCGCAGGAAGGCGGCGGCGTTCGCGTCTTTGCGAGAGGGAAGCCGCCCGATGCCCCGTCCCCGCCGCCGGCCATGCCCTGGCCACCCTGCCCGCCGGCATGGCCCGAAGGGCCGCTACCGCACCCGCAGCTCCGCCGCCGCCGCCACGCCCGCGGCATCCAGCACCGTGATGCGGTAGAAGCCCGGCCCTGGCGGCGTCCAGGCCACTTCGCGCCGCGCGCGTTCGGTGCCGAGCGGCGCGCCATCCACCAGGAAGGTCAGCGGGCGCTGCCCGCCCGCCGCGCGGATCGTCACCGTCCCGCCTTCGGCCAGCACCGCGCCGGGCATCGGAAATAGCAGGCGCAGCCGGTCCGCGGCCTCGGCGCCGACCGCCATCCGGTTCGCGGGGGCGGGGCGCGCCAGCAGCGCCGCGCGGGGGGCGGCGGGCAGCAGGGCGAAGCTCTGCGCCAGCACCGGCAGCGCCAGCGTCGCGCCGGTCGCGCCGGGGATCGGCGTGCCGTCCGGCCGGCCGATCCACACGCCCGCAGCATGCCGCTCATCCAGCCCCAGCGCCCAGGCATCGCGCCCGCCCCAGCTCGTGCCGGTCTTCCACGCGACGCCCGCGGGCCCGCCGCGCGGGAAGGGCTGCACCAGCACGCCCGCCACCGCCGCCGCCGCGCGCGGCGCGAGCACCACCGGTCGCGCCGCGGTCCCGGCCGGCTGCGTCACCAGCGGGCCCGCGCGCCCGCCATCGCCCAGCATGGCATAGAGCCCGACCATCCCCCGCAGCGTCATCCCCGCGCCCCCCAGCGCCAGCGGCAGCGACGCCTCCGCCCCCGGCGGCAGCACGGGCGGCGCGCCGGAGGCCTTGAGCAGCGTCGCCAGCCGCAGCGGCCCCACTTCCTGCAGCAGCGCGACGGCGGGCAGGTTCAGCGACAGGCGCAGCGCATCGGCGGCGCCGACGCGCCCGGCGAAGCCGCGGTCGAAATTCTCCGGCGCATAGCCGCCGAAGCGCAGCGGCAGGTCCGACAGCAGGCTATCCGGCCGCGCGATCCCCTGCTCGAAGGCCAGCGCATAGACGAAGGGCTTGAGCGCGGAGCCGGGCGAGCGCACCGCGCGCGTCAGGTCCAGCATGCCCGCGCGCGGCACGTCGCCGAAGGCGCCGCCGACCAGCGCGCGGACCTCCCGCGTCGCGATGTCGGCGATGACCAGCGCGACCGCTGCGCGGTCCGGCAGGTCGCGCAGCGCATCCGCCGCGATGCGCTCGGCCGCGCGTTGCAGGTCGCGGTCCAGCGTGGTCGGGATGCGTGCGCCCGGCTCGGCATTCCGCGCCACCTCGCGCGCCAGATGCGGGGCCAGGCGGGGCATCGCCTGCCGGCGTAACGGCACGGCCTGCGCCAGCGCATGGGCGCGTTCGTCGTCATTCACCGCCCCGGCGCCCGGTGCGCGGGCCAGCAGCACGGCATCGCGCGCGCGCCGCGCGGCATCCGCATGGCGGTCGGGCCGCAGCGCCTCCGGCCGCCGCGCGAGCGCGATGAGCAGTGCCGAATCCGCGGCATCGAGCGTCGCCGGCGCGCGCCCGAACCACGCCAGCGAGCCCGCCCGGAACCCTTCCAGATTGCCCCCCTGCGGCGCGAGGGTGAGCCAGATGCCGAGGATCTCGTCCTTCGTGAACCGCGCTTCCAGTTGCAGCGCGCGCGCGATCTCGATGGCCTTGCTGCGCAGCGTGCGCGGGCGGGGTTCCAGCAGCCGCGCCGCCTGCATGGTCAGGGTGGACCCGCCCGAGACCACGCGCCCCGTGGTGGCCCATTGCGCGGCGGCGCGCGCCAGGGCCAGCGGATCGACGCCGGGATGCGAGCGGAAGCGACGGTCTTCCGCCGCGATCAGCATCTCCCGCAGATGCGCCGGCACGTCGCCGGCCGTGGTGCGAAGCCGCCACATGCCGCCCGGCGCGGGCAGCACCGACAGCGTGCGCCCGTCCCGGTCCAGCACCTCCACCCCGGCGGCGTGGTAGCGCGACAGGTCCGGCGGAAAGACCCGGTCGAGCACCACCACCGCCGCGCCGACCAGCGCAAGCAGGATCAGCGCGGCCGGGATGCGGCGGCGCATGCGCGGTTCAGCGCGGGCCCTGCGGCCGCGCCGGCGCGGGCGCCTGGTCCTCCGTGCCATGCACCACGATCCGCCCAGCATTATGCCGCGCGAAGAAGCCAGGGCGGTACATGTCCTGCGCCTCCATCCCCGGCAGTTCGAAGCGGCCGGGCGTCACCGCGCGCAGTCGCACCGCGAGCCGCGCGAGCGGTTCCTGCGGCGAGAACGTCACCGCCGCGGCGAAGCGATCATCGCGCGCGGGCATCGCCTGGGGCCGGGTCAGCGTGCCGAGCCAAGGCATCCCCTGCACTTCCCCGGCCGGCAGGCGGCCGGTGATCTCCCACCCCGCCGGCAGGCCTTGCAGGATCATCGCCTCGTGCCGCTCGCCGGTCAGCGCGCGCACTTCCAGCAGCAGCACGAATTCGGTGCCGGCGCGC
This sequence comes from Roseomonas mucosa, assembly GCA_945878375.1. Classification (GTDB taxonomy): domain Bacteria; phylum Pseudomonadota; class Alphaproteobacteria; order Acetobacterales; family Acetobacteraceae; genus Falsiroseomonas; species Falsiroseomonas mucosa_A. The sequence continues at coordinate 6,916 of CAMDWG010000003.1, forward strand.
AGCGCATCGAGGTTCAGCGGCTGCCCGTCCAGCGCGTAGAAGCGCCGCCCGATCCGCATCCCCTGCGCCGCCGCCGGCAGCGGGGAGGTCGGCACGCCCGCGATGGTGATGGCCTGCGCCACCGGCGCGTCGCCGCGGTTGCGCGCCGTGCCGGACGCCGCCAGCGCCGCGCCCACCACGGGCGCGGTGGGCAGGTCGCGCCCATCCAGCGTCACGCGCACCGGCCGCCCGTCGCGCCCGAGCAGGCTGGCCGCGACCACCGCCCAGGCCTGTTCCTGCGTGTTCGTCACCTCCGGCGTGAAATCGGCCCCCGGCAGCCGCCCGAGCAGGTTCGCCAGCCGGTCCTGCGCAACGCCGCTTTCCCGCAGCAGCACCGCGATGGCCAGCAGGTCCCGCGCCGCGCTGCCATGGTCGAACCACCACGCGTTGCGCTGCGTGTTCGCCAGCGCCGCGGCGAAGATCTGTTCCTCGCGCGCGCGATCTCCGGCCCGTGCGAAGGCGCTGGCCAGCTGCGCGCGCGCCAGCGGCGTCGGCAGCCGGTCGATATCCTCCGCCAGTCGCCGCGCCGCGCCCAGCCGGTTGCGCCCCGCCAGGGCCAGAACATGCACGCGATAGGCCTGCGCGGCGAGCGCCTCCGGCTGGTCGCCCTCGCGGTCCAGCCCGTCTTCCGCCGCGCGCAGCGCATCGGCCAGCGCCGCTTCCGGCACCGCTGCGCCGGCTGCGCGCGCGCGCAGCAGCGCTTCCGTCGCGTAGAGGCTCGCCCAATCCTGCGCTTCGCCATCCGCGCTCCAGAAGCCGAAGCTGCCATCGAAGCGCTGGCGATCGAGGATCGAGGCGATGGCCTGGCCGAGGGCCACCTGGTCGTCCTGCGCCGTGTCGGCGTTGAGCGGCGCATGCGCCAGCGCCAGCGCGCGGGAGCTTGCCTGTTCCACGCAATCCAGCGGGAAGCGCTTGAGCGCCGCCAGCAGCCCGCCCGGATCGTAGCGCACTGGCGCGCCCCAGGTCGCGCGCGCGCTCCAGCTGCCGGGGATGAAGCGATCCGACGGCGCGGGCACGGGCACGGTCTCGCCTGGCGCGATGGTCCGGACCGCGACCTCGGTCACCGGCGCGCGGGCGGATCGCACGGCGATGCGCGCTTCCCGTTCGGTGGTGAAGCCATCGGGCCCGGTGACGGCCAGCCGCAGCACGCCTTCCCCCGCCATCGTCGCGCGCAGCGTCGTGGCCGGCATGGCGCGCGCGCCCGTCGCCAGGACCTGCCCCAGCTGCGCCGGCCCCGCGATCTCGATGGCGCCGGAGGCGGAAAGCCGCGCCACCACCTCGCCCGGCGGCAATTCGATGTTGTGGAGCAGCACCGGCAGCCGCGCCTCGTCGCCGGGCGCGAGGAAGCGCGGCAGCAGGGCTTCCGCGACCACCGCTTCGCGCACCGTCATCGGCTGCGATGCCGCGCCGATCCGCGCGCCGTCCCACGCCACCGTCATCAGCCGCAGCTCGCCCGCGAAATCGGGGATGTCGAGCGGAACCCGCGCCACCCCATCCGCGCCGACCGCGACCATGCCGGAGAACAGCGCGACCAGCCGCTGCGGGATGTCCTGCGCCAGCGCGTCCATCCCGTCGCCGCCCTGCCGCAGCACCGCGACCTCGCCTTCGGCCGGCGCGATCAGCCGCCCGTAATCGTCGCGGATATCGAGCCCGAGCCGCCGCCGCGCGAGGAAATGCTCCACCGGGTCGGGGGAGCGGAACTGCGTCAGGCGCAGGATGCCCTCGTCCACCGCCGCCAGCGTGATCCGGGCGCTGCCGGATGTCGCACCCGCGATCCGCACCGGCACCTCGATGCGCGTGCGCGGGCGGATCAGCGCGGGCGCCTCGATCGCGACCTCCATCCGTCGTGCCGAGGGATCGAGCCCGATCCAGGCGAGGCCCAGCGCACGGCCGGGCCTGCCGGCCGGCGACTGCCCCGCGCGGAAGACGGTGACCGCGACATGCGCGCTCGCGCCCCAGGCGGCATCGACCGGGATCTCGATATCCGTGCCGGACTCCGCGACCTCGATCTCCCGCAGCGACACCACGCGGTCGGTCAGCACGGCGACGGAGGCGCGGCCGGCGAAGGGCGGGGTGATGCGAAGCCGGGCGGTCTCCCCCGGCGCATAGCCGCGCCGTTCGGCCGCGAGGTCCACGCGGTCCGGCACCTCGGGGCTCTCCACCCCCGCCCAGCCGGCGCGGAAGCGATAGGATGCGATGGCCAGCCCGTTCGGCTCCGTCGCCTCGATCCGGTAGCGGCCGAAGGGCAGGGTGCGGGCGAAGCGCGCGGGGGCGCCGGGCGCCACATCGACTTCGGCGGAATCCACCGGCTCGTCGCGCCACACCGTCTCGTACCGCGCCACGCGGTCCCGCAGCACGATCCGCCAGTCGGGCCTTTCGCGCACCAGCCGCAGGCGCAGCCGCGCGGGGATCGCGGCGCCGTCCGGATTCACCGCCGCGATCTCGAACGCCGCTTCGGCATTCGCATCCACCGCATCGCCCTGGAAGGCCGGGCGGATCGCGAGCAGCGTGCCGCCCGCGCGCACCGGCACGGTGAAGCGCGTGGCGCTGGCCCGCCCGCCCGGCTCCTCGAGCCGCACGGCGACCTCGGCGCGCAGCGGGCGCGTGCTGTCGGGCGCGCGCGGCAGGTCGAGCACCACCCGGCTGCGGCCTTGCCCATCCGTCTCCGCGACGGGGAAGCCCAGCAGGTCGGGCGCGAAGCGTTCATCGGCCAGCCCGAAGCGCCAGCCGCGCCATGCCTCGAACGGCTCGGGGTCGAGTGCGAGCCGCAGCTCCGCCGCGCCCGAAAGGCCGGCACCCGGCGCGCCGTACAGGAAGCGCGCCGCGACCGGCACGTCGAGCGGCGTGCCCGCCACCAGCGGGCCGGGCACGGGGCCGGCCGTCACCTCCAGCCGTTCCGGCACGAAGGCCTCGACACGGAAGCTCGTGGCGCCGATCGGCGGGGCGTTCGGGTCGGCATGGACCTCCACCATCCAGGCGCCGACGGGTGCGCCGCCGGACAGCGCCAGCGGCATGACGAAGGCGGCGCCGCTGCGGTCCGGCACGCCCTGCCAGAACACCTGCCCGTTCGGCCGCAGCACGCGCAGCCGCACGGGGATGTCCACCGGCTGCCCGCCGGCATCGCGCAGCAGCGCCGCCACCTGCACCGTCTCACCGGGGCGGTAGATGCCGCGGTCGAGCCACAGGAAGGCATCGAGCGGCCCCGGATGCGGCCGGCCCGCCGCGCCGCGGTCCGACAGGTCGAAGGCCGCGCTGTCCAGCGACAGCGCGGCTAAATCCTCGGCCAGCATGGCGTGCAGCGCGGCCGGCGCCTGCGGTCCTTCCCCGCGCAGCAGGGCCGCGTTGAAGCGGACCAGGCCCTGCGCGTCCGTCGTCGCCTCGGCCAGTATGTCGTTGCTGCGCGCCATCAGCGCCACGCGCACGCCTTCGCGCGGCGCGGCATCCGAAAAGCCGCGCAGCTGTGCCGCGAAGCCGCCCGGGCCGCGCCAGGCGGTGATGCCGAGATCCGTCACCATCACCGCCACCGCGCTTTCCGCTTCCTCGCGGTTGCGGGTGCCATCGGCGGGGCGGGCGAGCAGCAGATACATCCCAGGCCCCGCGGTCAGCAGCGCGTCGGGCAGCGGCAGCGCCTGGCGCACCAGGCGGTTGGGCTCGGCGGGCGGCAGATCGACGCGGCCTTCCCAGACCACGCGGCCGATCTCCCCCGCCGCGCCGCCGGCCTGCCAGCTGTCCATCTGTTCGCCCGGACGCCAGCCGCGCGTGAGGTTCACCATGTTGCGTTCGGTGATGCGCGTGACGCGCAGCGTCATCTGCGTGACGTTGACGGTCGCCACCGAAAGCCGCGGCTGCTGCCCGCGCGGCAGGATGAAGCTGCGGCTGTCGAAGACGATGCGCGCATTGCGGTTCGGCATCGCGACGTTGACCGGGGTGTCGCGCATAAGGCGCAGCCCGTCCTCACCGGGCAGGCCGGCGCGCAGGACCAGCTGCGTGCGTCGGCCCCAGGGCAGGCCGGCGACGCAGATTGCATCGCCGTCCCGCACCACGGCGAGGCCGGGCACCGGCGGCTCGGCGCGGATCCAGTCGCCCGGCTGCCAATCGTCCCGCCGCGCGGGGGCGGAGGTGAAGCTGATGCAGGCGCGGGCCGGTTCGGCATCCGGCTCCGCGCGGATCTGGCGCACGAGCATCCCGGCGGCGCGGCGCGCGGCGGCCAGTGCTGCGGCGTGGCGCGCATCGCCCGGCGCGCGGTCCTGCACCGCTTCCAGCGCCGCGATCTGCAAGGCCGGCCGGTCGAGCCGGCGCAGCGCTTCCGCCATCATCAGCAGCGAGGGGATCTCGGGCGCCCCACCCGGCACCATCATGAAGGCGCGGAAGCCGGCCTGCAGCGCGCGCGCGGCGACCGGCGGGTCGCGCTTCAGCTGGGCCTCGGCCAGGGCGAGCCAGGTGTCGGCATTGGCCTGGCCGAGCGCGACGCGGTCTTCCCAGGCGGTCGCGGCTGCCGCCCAGTCGCCCCGCTGCTGCGCGGCCCGGGCGCGGCTTTCGGCCTGGGTGCGCTGCTGCGGCGTGCCACCGGCCGGATACCGCCCCGTGAGCTGCGCTTCGTACGCGAAGGCGTCGCGGTCGAGGCCGGGGACCTCCAGCGCCGGGGCCGGCGCGGCGAGGCCCAGCCCCAGCAGGATCGTCAGTGTCGCGAAGGTCCGTCGCAGCATGGTCGGCTCCCGTAACCTAGAGCAGCGCCCGATCGGGTTGACACGCTCCGCGGGGCAGCCGATCGGGCATAAGCTGCTCTAGAATCATAAGTTCCTAGAGCAAGAAATCCGATCTGACTGATTCAGTCAGATCGGATATTGCTCTAGATTGTTTGTTCCTTAGAGCACGAGCTGCGTCCGTACGAACATAGCTCATGCTCTAGCCGGAATGATGCCATGGGCCACGCCAGCCTGCACGGGGGTCTCAGCCTGCTACCCCCGGTGCCCCGAAACGCGCGCCCCGGTCTCGGGCGGCATCCGCAGCGCGGAGGGGATGGAACCCAGCACCACCACCCCCGCCACCAGGAAGCCGATGGCGAATTCGTGTGCGCCGGGCGTGGCCGCGCCGGTGGCGAGCATCGCCGCCTCCAGCGTCAGGGACCCCAGCACCACCCCCAGCGCCTGGCCCAGCTGCTGCACCGTGCCCGACATGGCGGTGGCCGGGGCCAGCTTCTCGGACGGCACATCGGCGAAGCCGAGCGTGGCGAGGGAGGTGAATTGCAGCGCCCGCGTCAGCCCGCCCATGGCCAGCACGATGAAGATCGCCGCGATCGGCCAATCCGGCGTGAAGGCCGCGCAGACCGCGACCCCCGCCGCCGCCAGCACGCCGTTGAAGACCAGCACCGCGCGGAAGCCGAAGCGCTTCAGCAGCGGCCGCACCAGCGGCTTCATCGCGAAGGCGCCGAGCGCGGTGGCGAAGGTGATCAGCCCGCTCGCACTCGCCGACAGGCCGAAGACGATCTGCAATTTCAGCGGCAGCAGGAAGGGCAGGGTGGAGGCGCCGATCCGGAACAGGCTGCCCCCGCCCATGGAAACCCCGAAGCTCGGCAGTCGCAGCAGCGAAAGATCCACCGCCGGCCGCGCCGCCCGCCGCGAATGCCGCACCGCCAGCACGGTCGAGACGACGGCGATACCGAGCATCAGCGGCGCGAACCAGGCCGGCGCGATGCCTCGCCCCACCGTCTCCAGCCCCGCCATCCCGCAGGCCAGCGCCGTCCCCCACAGCGTCAGCCCCTTCGCATCCAGCGGGCCGGGGTCCTGCTTTTCCACATTGGGGATGAACAGCCAGACCAGCACGAGGCCGAGGATGCCCACGGGGATGTTGAGCCAGAACACCGCGCGCCAGGAAAACGCATCCGTCAGCAGCCCGCCCACAGGCGGCCCCAGCACCGGGCCGAGCAGGCCGGGCATGGTCAGCCAGGTCATGGCCACCACCAGCTCTTCCTTGCTCACGCGCCGCAGCAGCAGAAGCCGTCCCACCGGGACCATCATCGCCCCGCCGACGCCCTGCAGCACCCGCGCCGCGACCAGGGAGGCAAGGCCCTGCGACAGCCCGACCAGGGCTGAGGCGCCGGTGAAGACCACGATCGCCAGCATGAAGACGCGCCGCGCCCCATACCGGTCCGCCACCCAGCCCGAGACCGGGATGAAGACGCAAAGCGCGACGAGGTAGGAGGTGATGGCGACCGAGAGATGCACCGGGTCCACCGCCAGGTCGCGCGCCATCGCCGGCAGGACGGTGGCGACCACGCTGGCATCCAGGTTCTGCATGAACAGCGCGCTGGCAACGATGGCCGCGACCGCGCGGGGGTCCTTCACCGTGTTCAAGACGCCGCCATCTCACGCAGCTTCGCGCGCTGCACCTTGCGGCCATTCGGCCCGTCGGTGGTCGGGAAGGCGTCCAGCGCCACGATCCGCGCCGGCAGCTTGAAGCGCGCGAGGCTTTGCGCGCAGGCGGCGAGCGTCGCGGCTTCGTCGAATCCCTGACCGGCGATCACGAAGGCGACGGCGCGGCCCTCATGCGCCACGACCTGCGCGGCGCGGATGCCGGGCTGGGTCAGCAGGAAGGCCTCAATCTCCTCCGGCGCCACCAGGAAGCCGCCGAGGCGGAGCGCATCCCCCGCCCGCGTCGCGAAATCGAAGCCGCTTCCATCGGGCTGCGCGGTGGCCAGATCGCCGCTGCGGAACCAGCCATCGGCGTCCCTGGCCCGCGCGGTCGCCGCCGGATCGCCCAGGTAGCTGTCGAACAGCGATGGCCCGCGCAACAGCAGCTCCCCATCCGCCGCGATCCGGAAGCCGGCGTCCGCGCTGGCGGGGGTGCCGCCGCCGGTCATGGCATGCGGCCCGTTTGGGTCCTGCAGCGCGAACAGCGCCTGCGCTTCCGAACTGCCATAGACGCCCCGTGCCGCCAGGTTCAGCCGCGCCGATTCCGCCATCACGCGCTCGGCCCTGCCGTGGAAATTGGCGAAGCCGGTGAAGGCGAAGGGCACGAAGGGCGTGCGCGCGGCCTCCGCCAGCATCAGCAGCATGTCGTCGCCGCCGACCAGATGGGTGATGCCGGCGCGGCGGATCAGCGCCTCGGCGGCTGCGGCGTCGAAGCGCTCCATCGGATGGATCGCCGCCCCGCCCGCCAGCGCCGCCATCGCCGCCGACAGCCCGAAGGTACCGCAGAGCGGCACGGCGGCGAGGAAGGCCGCGCCCGGCGCATCCGTGCCGATCCGCGCCGCGACATCCCGCGCATGGGCCGCGATGCCGTGTTGGCGGTGCAGCACCAGCTTCGGCCCGGCGGTGGTGCCCGATGTGGTGAAGGTGAGGCAGGCGGCGTGCGGAGAGGCCGCGTCCGGTGCTTCCGCCCCGTCCATCAGCGCATCCAGCGGCAGCACGGGCAGGCCCGCGACCTGCCCCGCCCCCGCGCCATCCACCCCGATCGCGAAGCGCAGCGTGGCGCGTGAGTCGGGCGGCACCTCGGCCAGGATCGCGCCGGCATCGATAGCGGCGAAATCCCGCGCGACAGCGATGGCGGACGGCTTCGCCCGCGCCAGCAGCGGCCCGACTTCCCCGGCCCGGAACCTTGTGTTGAGCAGCACCGCGCAGGCCCCGCGCCGCGCCAGCGCCAGCAGCAGCAGCAGAAGGCCAGGGCGGTTCGGCAGGAACAGCGCCACGCTGTCCCCCGGCCCGATACCCTGCCGCGCCAGCCCGCCCGCGATCCGCCGCACGGCAGAAGCCGCCTCGACCCAGGTGAAGCCGGGCAGCGCCGCCGCATCGGGGCGCTGTGCGGCGGTGGTCTCGATCAGCTCGGTGAGGGTGCCGGTCGGCATGAGGTGGCCATGATGGGCCGGGCTCAGCGATGCCGCCAGACCTCCACCGGGCCGGGGCCGTCCGGAATCGTCGTGGCCAGCACATAGTCGCGCGCCAGCGCGGCCTCGATCGCCGCGCGCGCCTCGGTGCGGATCGGCCCCCAGCGGCCGGGATCGACCACGATCACGCCGGGCGGCAGCGCCAGCACGCGCAGCAGCTCGGCCTGGGTGTCGATCCCCGCAAGCTGCGTGTCGCGGCCCGAGAGATGCGCCGGGAAGGCCAGCCGCGTCGGCGGCGGCACCCTGGCCAGCGCATAGGTCGCGGCATGCCAATTGGCGACGAACAGCGCCTCTCCGGGGCGCAGCGCGGCGGCGGCGGCGCGGGCGGTGGCGCGCACCGGATCCTCGCCGCGCAGGCCGATGCCCTCGGCCAGCCGGGGCAGCAGCATCCCTCCCACGGGCATCGTCATGGCGAGTGCCACCAGCACCCCGAAGCCGCGCCCTTGCAGTTCCGGCACCACCGCGCGCCGCACCAGCGCCGCCAGCCCGAAGGCGGCCAGTAGCGACAGCGGCGGGGCCAGGATCAGCAGGTAGTGATCGTAGAATTTCATCGGCGCCGTCACCGCCAGCGCGCTGCCCGCGAGCCAGGGCAGCAGCAGCCGCGCCGCCCGCTCGCGCCAGGCCGGCAGGGCGGCCAGCACCAGCGGCCCGAGCGCCGGCACCGCGCCGACCAGCCGCCGCCGCAACTCCGCCACTTCCTCCCCCGGCCCCGCATAATGCAGCGGCGCGAGGATATTGGCCTGCCACCAGGCCTCCCCATGCCCCGCCACCCAATACCCCGCCCCGACGCCGAGGCTCGGCGCCCCCGCGCCCAGCGCGAACAGCGCTGCGAGCCCCACCAGCCGCCACAGGCCGATCCGCCCGGCCGCCAGCGCGCAGCCCGCCATGGTCAGCCACAGCGCGGAGGCTTCGAGCGCCGCCACCTGCTTGATCCAGACCGCCATTCCCGCCGCGAGCCCGGCCGCGAACACCGCCCCCGCCCGGGTCGCGGCCGGGCGCCGCGCTTCCGTCAGCAGCAGCAGCGCGGCCAGCGCGATGAAGGGGGCGAGGAGCAGCTCCGTATTGGTCGCGAGTCCGCCGGGCATTGCGGAATAGGCGGCATAGATCAGCCCCGCCGCCAGCGCCGTGCCCGGCCCGGCGCCAAGCCGCCGCGCCAGCGCGTGCAACAGGCTGGCCGTCGTCGCCACGGCCACGACGCCCGCCAGCCGCAGCGCGACCACCGGATCGCCGAACATCGCAAGCGCCGGCACGAGCAGCGCCGGCGCGCCGGGCGGATGCATGTCCCACACCGCCAGATACGGCCAGCCGCCCTCGAGCCAAGCCTGCGCCTGGACCAGGTAGAGCCCCTCATCCGGGTCGAGCACCGCGGCCGGGAAGCCTGGCGCGCGCAGCAGAAGCGCGAGCCCGAGGAAGGCCAGCGGCGGCCAGCCCGGCCAGTCGCCTCGCCCCGGGCGGCCCGTTTGCCGCGTGCCGCCCCATCCGGGGCGCGTCATCTCCATTCTGCCCGCCGCTCCGCCGCTTTGCCGGGCCTGGGAACGCATCGCGGCCGGATCGGTTCGTGTCCGCGGTGTCACGCTACGGAGACCGACCGCAGGAGGCATGCAGTAGAATGATATCTGGCCCATCTTGGGCCGTATGCCGCCGCGGGGGCAGGGAAGGCCCGCTGCGGCGCGCCGATCAGGGGGTCTTTGTCACGCAATCAAGGCCGGCGGGGACCATCGCGGGCGTCACGAAGTTCGCGAGCGCGATCGGCTCCCACTTGCCTTCGGCAGTCCGCAGGTAGGTGAGCAGGCGCGGGTGGCGTTCCGAGCCATAAGCCCGCGCGTCCACCCGAAGGCCCGACACCACGGCAACGAATGAGACCACCAGCAGGTCGTCCTGCCTCGAGGTCACGATGTCCGCCACCTGATAGCCCCGCGCTGGGGACCACATGATCGGCGTCCCATCCGGGTTCGGCCAGCCCTGCCCATCGGCGAGTTGGATCATGAGCTCTTGGGTGCCTGTCGTCTCCATCGGTGCCCCCATGGTGATGGCGCGCCACTGATCCACGAGCGACCGGCCGAGTTCCGCATCCTCTGGACTGACGCTGGCCCCCATCCCGGTCCAGGGCACGGGCACCGCGTCGCAGATGGCAGCGGTCGGCGTGTTGAAGTTGGCGACGCTCACGACCACCCAGTGCCCACGTGCGGCGTTCCAGCGAAAGACCTGCAGCCGGGGCCGAGCGTCGCCGCTCAGCAACCAGCCGCGATCGGGGATCGTCGCATCCGGGGTGCTGACGACGTAGCGAACCGCCTTCACGCCTTCAACCGGCTCCGTCGAGAGCACGCCGGAGACCGCGAAGGTCGTGATGTTGACCGGCACGTAATCGTTGACATTGTAGCGCTGGCCGGAAGAGCGCTGAACCTGGAAGGCGGGATCGAGATACGGCCTGATGATCGCCTGTTCTGCGGTGACTTCCCTTGGGCTGTTGTCCGCGCCTGCGCCCACAGGCTCAAGCGCGAGAAGGGCGAACCAGGCGTTGACCAGCGCCTCACCGCTTGCGGCGCGGTCGGCGAAGGCCGGGGGCACGGGCAATCCCGGCGAGTTGGCATGGGCCGGGCCAGGCGCGGTGGCAGGCTGAGCGACAGCCGGCAGGTGGAGGAGGGCCCAAAGAACGGTGGCGGATAGCAGAGTCCTGCTGGATATCATGTTCGTCTCCGAGGGCCGTCGCGACCGCTCTCACGCGTTAAATCAGGGGCTGAAAACAATATTTCTTAGACTACCGGTCGCATGAGACCTGCCGCGCGTAAAGCTCGGTTGCCATCTCGGAGCTTCAACCGCCTTCTCGTCCCGCAGAATCCCCTGCCCGGCAGCGCGCCACCGCATGTCGCATCGCTTCCGGGATCGGGGCCGTCACCCGCAGCTCGGGGCCGAGGGGCAAGGCGATCTCCCGCGCCAGCAGGTGCAGCGTGCCCGGGCCCCCGCCATAGAGCGGGTCGCCCAGGATCGGCGCGCCGAGATGCGCGCAATGCACGCGCAGCTGGTGCGTGCGCCCGGTCTCGGGCCGCAGCTCGACGAAGGTCAGGCCGGGCGCCCGGCCCAGCACGCGCCAAGCGGTGCGGGCGGGATCGCCGCTGGCATGCACTTCCATCCGCCAGCCGCGCGCCGCGCTGCTGATCTTCCGGATCGGCGCGTCGATGATCCCGGATTCGTCCTTCGGCCCGCCGCGCAGCACGGCCCAATAGGTCTTCTCCACCTGCCGCGCCGCGAACAGCGCGTTCAGCCGCGCGAGCATCGGCGCGGTGCGGCCGAGCACCAGGCAGCCGGCGGTATCGGCATCCAGCCGGTGCGCCAGCTGCGGGTCCCGCCGCTTGCCCATCCGCAGCGCGGGCAGCCATTGCTCCAGGCTTTCCCCGCCCCGGGCCGAGACTGGCAGGCCAGCGGGCTTGTCCAGCACCAGCACCTCGGGCCCCAGATGCAGCAGCCGCGCCGCCAGCCAGGAGGGGGGTGCAATCGGGGCTTGCCGCGCGGGACCGGGAGCAGGCAGCCTGCCCTGCATGGCCCTTGAACCGCCTCCCCTGGTCGTCTGCCTCGGCAGCGTCGTCATGGATCACACCTTCCAGGTGGACGAGGTCGTCCAGCCGCCCTCCAAGAACCGGGCGCGCGGCTACACACTGGGGGCGGGCGGGCTCGCGGCCAATGCCTCCGTCGCCGTCAGCCGCCTGGGCGGGCGTTGCATCTTCTGGGGGCGGGTCGGCGACGACCTGAACGGGCGGCCGCTACTGGGCGCGCTGGCGGAGCAGGGGGTGGATGTCTCCCATTGCCGCCTGGTGCCCGGCGGGCGCACGCCGGTCTCGGCCGTGCTGGTCGATCCGGTGGGGGAGCGCAGCATCTATGCCTATCGCGGCGAGGGGCTGGGGACGGAGCCTGATTGGCTGCCGCTACACCTGATCGACACGGCGCAGGTCTTCCTGTGCGATCCGCGCTGGCCGGAAGGCGCGGCGCGGGCGCTGGACCATGCGCGCGCGCGCGGCGTGCCGAGCGTGATCGATGGCGAGAAGAGCGAGACGCGCATCCTGAAGGAGCTGATCCCGCGCGTGGACCATGCGGTGTTCTCGGAACCTGGCCTCGCCAACTACATGCCCGGCCGCAAGGTGGCCGAAGCCCTGGCGGCCGCGATCGCGGATGGCTGCACGGTGGCGGCGGTCACGCAGGGGGAGAAGGGGACGCTTTGGATGACGCGCGGGGATGCGGCGCCGCGCCGCATGCCGGCTTTTCGGGTGCAGGCCACCAACACGACCGGCGCGGGCGATGTCTATCACGGCGCCTATGCGCTGGCGGTGGCGGAAGGCCAGATGGTGGAGGCCGCGATCCGCTTCGCCTCCGCCGCCGGCGCCCTGCGCGCCCGCGACGGCGCGACGCCGACGCGGGCGATGGTGGAGGACTTGCTGCGGGGCTGATCGAACCCTCTCCACCCGAAGGGGAGGGAGGGCTCGATCAGGGTAGTGCTCAGCCCTTCGCGATGGCGGTCTGGGCGCGGGCCCCGACCAGCATCAGGCCGCTGTCGTTCATGATCGTCGCCAGGTTGAAGCCGGCTTCGAACATCTGCTTGGAATAGGCGCCCGACATGGTGTGGATGCCGGTCTTGACGCCATGCTTCGCCGCGGTGGTGCGGATGTGGTTGATGATCTTCAGGAACTCCGGCTCCTGCCGGTCCTGCAGCGGCTTCATGCCGAGCGAGAGCGACAGGTCCGACGGGCCGATATAGACGGCATCCACCCCCGGCACGCTCACGATGGCCTCGAGGTTGTCGAGCGCGGTCTTGGTCTCGATCATCGGGATGACCAGCACGTCGTCATTCGCCGCGTCGGTATCGGCCGCGGCGCCGTAGATGCCGCTACGGATCGGCCCGAAGCTGCGCGCGCCATGCGGCGGATAGCGGCAGAAGGAGACGAGGTCGCGCGCCTCCTTCTCGGTGTTCACCATCGGGCAGATCACGCCCTTGGCGCCGCCATCCAGCACCTTGCCGATGATGCCGGGCTCGTTCCACGGCACGCGGACCATCGGGGTCACGCCATGCGGCTGCATGCCCTGGAAGCAGGCGATCATGGACTGGTAGTCCTGCACGCCGTGCTGGATGTCGACCGTCAGGCTGTCGAAGCCTGCCTGGGCCATCACCTCGGCGCTGAAGCCGGAGGGGATGGCGAGCCATCCATTGACCACGGGCTTGCCTGCGGCCCAGGCCGCCTTCACGCCATTCGCCATTGCGCTTCCTTCCCTACGCATCACAAACCTTACGCGACGCTAGGCCCGGCTCCGTGGAGCGTCAACGCAACGGCCGGCGGATCAGGCGTCCTTCGCTGCGTCGGCCGCCGCCGCGAGTTCGGCTTGCGTCACCAGCCGTTCCGTCACCTTCGCGCGGGCCAACGCCGCCGCCAGCACCGCCGCTTCCAGCGCCGCGCGACGTTCGGCTTGCGTGCCCGCCTCCGGCTCCGCGATGCCGAGCCGCCGCGCCAGCGCTTCCACCACCAGCCGCAGCCGCAGGCTTCGCAGCGCCGCCGCGCGGGCGGCTTCGGGCGATGGCGGCTTGCCCGTGGCGGCGACCAGCCGGGGCCAGATGGCGGAGAGCTCCCCGAGGATGGCGGGTTCCGGCATCTCCGCCTCTGCCGCCGCATCGCGCAGCGCGGCGCGGAGGCGCGCTTGCAGGACGAAGTCCGATTGCGCCGCCAAATCCCCCGCCATCTTGCGGCGTGGTACGGCGCGCAGCACCGCCTGCACCCTTATCGCCAGTCGCGCACGACGCCCCACCAACCCATGATCGCCGAGCCCGTCGCGCAGCGGGAGGGCGACCTCCCGCGTCTCGTTCGCGCAAAGCCCGCGCAGCAGCGGGGCGAGGCCCGCCGGTACGGCATCGTCCCGCAGCGCGATGCGCTGGCCCTGCCCCGACAGCCGGGGCAGCGGCAGCACCTCCGTCTGGCCGAGGTCGAGCCCCTCCACCAGCCGCGGCGCACCGAACTCCACCGTGAAATCCACGGGGCCGGCGGCGTGGTCGAACAGCACCGCCATCAGCAGCAGCCCGGTCTGCGGCGTGCCGAGCGTGTTGGAGACATAGACGCGCCCGAAGCCCCCCGGCGACGCCGCTGTCGCATCGAACAGCGCGGCATCCTTGCGTTGCAGCGTGCGCCCACCCTCGGCCGGCTGGCTGTAGATGCGCAGCTTGCCGCCGCGCAGCCCGATGGGCGTGGCCCCGCCCAGGCGCAGCGCCAGCGACCCCGCCCAGGTCGAGCCCGGCTCCGCGACGATGGCGCGGCTGTCGTGGAACATCACATAGCTCTGCCCATCCGCGGGCGCGGTGCCATGCACCCGCAGGCGGAGATGCGGCGGGTCTTCCTGCTCCGCGACCGCCAGCAACTCGGCCGACAGGCCCGCGCCATTGTCGCCGAAGAACCAGGTCTTGGGCAGGCTGCCCGCCGCCGCGCTGCCCAGGTTGCCGGGGCGCGCGCCGAGAAGGCCCGGCTGCGTGATGCGGTTGGGCTGGGGATCGAGCGTCGCCTCGATATCGCAGACCAGCAGGTCGCCGGGCTGCGCCGGGGTGCCCGGCGGCAGGCTGGCCCAAGCGTCGCCCTGGTCATGCGTCGCCGTGTCGGGATCGGCGACGAGGCGTTCCAGCACCAGCGCGGCGGGGTCGGGCGGCGTGACCTCCGGCGCCACAGGGATGGCGACGCGCAGCCGAAGATCCTCGCTGGGCGGGGTGGCGAGGGTCTCGATGCGCGGCGTGCCGTCCGGGCGCAGCCGCAGGCTGGCGATCAGCTGCGCCGCCGCCCCCTGCGCCGCGCGGTCGCAGGCATCGCTGAGGGCGGCGTCGGCCAGGCGCTGGCGGCGTGCGGCGACCGGGGCCGGCAGGCCGGGATCCTCGACAGGCAGGGCCATCGCCGCCAGTCGGCGGTCGCGCTCCGCCAGGATGCCGGCGCGGTCGATGTCGAGGAGGAAGACGCGCCACGCCCCCTCACGCGGTATCTCGCGCGCGGCGAAGCGGCCAAGGGGCGCTGTGCTGGGCTGGTTCATTACGGTCGAGACTAGACCGGCCCGGGCCAGTCGTGGAGGTCCCGGCCCCCGGCTATACGACCCCCGGCTATAGGCCCCCCCGGCTATACGAAAGGTGGCAAGATGGACGATCCTGCCGCCCAAGCCGCGCCTGTCCGTGCCGGCCAGCCGGAGGAGCCGCCCATGAACACCGTCGTCCCGCGCCCAGTCGATGCCGTCATCGCCGCCGCGCGCGGCTTCCTGGGCGAGCGGCTCTCCACCAATACCGCCATCCGCGAACAGCACAGCCGGGGTGAGGACAGCTCCACCCCCACCCTGCCCGATGCCGTCGCCTTCGTGGAAAGCACGGAGGAGGTCGCGAAGCTGCTGGAGCTCTGCCACCGGCATGAGGTGCCGGTGGTGCCCTTCGGCGCCGGCACGTCGCTGGAAGGCCATGTGAACCCGGTGCGGAAAGGCATCAGCCTCGACCTGTCGCGGATGACGGCGGTGCTGGAGGTGAACCCGCAGGACATGGACTGCCTGATCGAGCCCGGTGTCACGCGGCAGCAGCTGAACGACCATCTGCGCGACCAGGGGCTGTTCTTCCCGGTCGATCCCGGCAGCCATTGTACGCTCGGCGGCATGGTCGCCACCCGCGCTTCCGGCACCAATGCCGTGCGCTACGGCACGATCCGGGAGAATGTGCTGGGGCTGGAGGTGGTGCTGGCCGATGGCCGCGTGATCACGACCGGCGGGCGCACGCGCAAGGCCGCGAATGGCTACGACCTGACGCGGCTGTTCATCGGCAGCGAAGGCACGCTCGGCGTCGTCACCAAGGTGCGGCTGCGCCTGCACGGGATTCCGGAGGCGACGAGCGTCGCGGTGGTGCAGTTCGACACGCTGGATGCGGCGGTGCAGAGCGTGATCGAGGTGATGCAGATGGGCATTCCCGTCGCGCGCATCGAATTGCTGGATGACGACATGATGGCGGCGTCCATCGCCTATTCGAAGCTGGACGGCTATGCGGCGAAGACGACGCTGTTCCTGGAATTCCACGGCACCGAGGACAGCGTGCGCGAACAGGCCGGCCAGGCGGAGGCGATCACCGCCCATCACGGCGCCAGCGGCTTCCGCTGGGCGACGGACCCGGCCGAACGGGCGAAGCTGTGGAAGGCGCGGCATGACAGCTACTGGGCGGGCATCGCGTCGAAGCCCGGCTGGAAGGCGCTGACCACGGATGTCTGCGTGCCGATCTCGCGGCTGGCGGAAGCGCTGCTGGGCGCGAAGCAGGAAGCGCAGGAATTGGGGCATGTGACCTGCATCGTCGGCCATGTGGGCGACGGCAATTTCCACCAGATGGTGCTCTACGATCCCGCCGATCCGCAGGGGCTGGAGCGCGCCTGGGACATGGACCGGCGGATCGTCGAACGCGGCCTGTCGCTGGGTGGAACCTGTTCTGGCGAGCATGGCATCGGGCTCGGCAAGCGGGAGTTCCTGGAACGCGAGCATGGCGCGGAAGCGCTGGCGGTGATGCGGAGCCTGAAGACGACGCTCGACCCGAAGGGGATCCTCAATCCTGGCAAGATTTTTCGGAACTAGATGAGGGACTTCGAAGCCGGGTATCCAGGCTCATGATCGTGGCCGCGGGCGCTGTCATCCTGCCGATCCTGGTGCTGTGCCTCGGCCATGTCTTCTCGAACGCGGTCCGCACCATGCCCGCCATCGCGGCGGATGTGCTGACGCGCGACCTCGGCATCGGGCCAGAGGCGCTGGCGCAGCTGACCGGCGCTTTCCCGCTGACCTTCGCGGCGGTGATGATCCCGGTGGGCATCGCGCTGGATCGCTACGGGGTGAAGCGCGTCTCGCTCTGCCTGCTGGCGGTGGCCGCCGGCGGGGCGGCGATGGCGGCGATGGCCACGGGGCCGTGGTCGATGCTGGCGGCGCAGATGGTGCTCGGCGCGGGCTGTTCGGGGATGCTGATGGCCCCGATCACCTTCGCCGCCCGCGCGCTGGATACCCAGCGCTTCGCGTTGTGGTCGGGGATCATCCAGGCGGTCGGAAATACGGGCATGCTGCTCTCGGCAAGCCCGCTCGCGCTGCTGATCGAGGCGACGGATTGGCGCGCGGGCTATTGGAGCTGCGCGGCGCTCGCCTTGCTGGCGGCCTGCGCCGTCGCGCTGCTGGTGCCGGGCGACCGGCCGGTCGCGCGCCCGTCCCGTGGCCTGGTGGCGGATGGGGCGGAGGTGGTGCGGATGGCGTCCCTGCCGGCGATGCGTGGCGTGATGGTCTTCGTCTTCGCCTCCTTCGCGGCGGTGCTGGGCGTGCGCGGACTCTGGGGCGGGCCCTGGCTGATGGAGGTGAAGGACCTGCCGCGGATCGAGGCGGGGAACATCCTGCTGGCGGCAACGGTGGCGCTGACCATCGGCCCGGCGGTGGCGGGGATGGCGCTGCGCCGCTTCGGCCGCGCGCCGCTGCTGCTGGCGGGCAGCCATCTGGCGGCGGCGGCGCTGATCCTGCTGGTGACGGCGGGCGGGCCGGACGGGGCGGTGTCGCGCCTGCTGGGGCTCGGGGCGTTGCCACCTGCTTGGGATCTGGCGCTGCTGGTCGCCTTCGGGCTGGTGATCTCCTTCCAGGTGATCGCCTTCCCGCTGGTGCGCGCGGCAGTGCCGCCGGACCAGGCGGGGCGGGCGCTGTCGGCGGCGAACCTGTCCTTCTTCCTGGGTGCTGCGGTGCTGCAGGGCCTGTCCGGGCTGATGGCGGGCTGGGGCGGGGTGGCGGCGGCGCTGGCCACCTTCTCGGTAGGGCTCGTGCTGTGTTCCGTGGGCTTCCTGCTGCTTCACCCGCGCCGGTAGTCCGACCGCGTATCCCGCGCTACGATGGCATGCAGGGAGGACGCCTCATGCTCCGCAGCATCCTGGTCGCGCTGGACGACACGCAAGGCGCCATCGTGGCGCGCGACGCCGCCATCGCCTATGCGCGCCGCAGCGGCGCGTCGCTGACCGTGGCAGTTGTGCTCGACCGCCCCCACACCCAGGACGAGCATGAGGCCGTGCCGCTCGGCGCCGGCGCCTTCAAGCAGCACCGAGACGCGAAGCTGACCGAACAGGCGGAGGCCGAGGCCCAGGCGGCGCTCCGCGCCTGCGCCCAGGCCGCCGAGGGCCTCGACTATCGCGAATTACGGCTGGAGGACGCGCCGGGCCCGGCGCTGGTCAAGGCAGGCGCGACCCACGACCTGATCGTGATCGGCCGGGACAGCACCCTGGGGCGCGAACGGCATGACGGCGTCGCCCCGGTGATCGAGACGCTGCTGCGCGACGGCGCGCGGCCTTTGGTGGTGGTCCCGCCCGATGCCACGATCCGCGCGGAAGGCCCGATCCTGGCGGCCTATGACGGCTCCGCCCCGTCGCGGGAGGCGTTTCATCTGTTTGCCTTGCTCGGGCTGGCGGGTGAATCCCCGGTGCGGGTCGCCGCCATCGCGCGCACCCAGGACGCGGCCCAGGCGATGGCGGAGGAAGGCTGCGCGGTGCTGCGCCAGCACGGCGTGGCGGCGGACCCGCTGGCCTGTGTCGGCAGCGACGTGGCGGGGCTGATCCTGGCGGAGGCCGAGGCGATCGGCGCGCGCGCCTTGGTGATGGGCGCCTTCGGCGGGTCGAGCCTGCTGCGGATGCTGATCGGCAGCACGACCGACCGGCTGCTGTACCAGGCCCGCGTGCCGATCTTCATCCACCGGTAGCCGCGGGATCGTCCCCTACCCGGTCAGGATTCCCTTCGCGCGCAGGGCGTCGATCTCGGCCGGGCTGTAGCCGAGTTCCGCCGCCACCGCCGCGCCATCGGCGCCGGGCGCGCGCAGATCCCCCGCTCCGCCGGGTCGCGCGCCATCCAGGCTGACGGGCAGCGCCGGCAGCGACAGGGCGCGCCCATCGGGCAAAGTCAGCGGCACCAACCCGCCCGAGCCGTTCAGATGCGGGTCGTCGAACAGGTCGGCCGGCTTGCCGATGGGCGCGAAGGGCAGGCCGAGCGCCTCGCATTTCGCCATCAGATCGGCCTTGGTCCAGCCGCGCAGCGCCGCGGCGATGCGCGGCAGGGTGCGGCCGCGCTGGCCCACGCGCTGCTGCTTGGTGGCCAGCGTCGGATCGGCCGCGAGGTCATGCAGGCCGAAGGCGTCGCAGAAGGCGGGCCATTGCGTGTCGGTGACCACGCCCACGAAGACCTGCCCGCCATCTTCGGTGTCAAAAATGTCATAGACTGGCCAGGCCGGGGTGCGGACCGACATGGGCGGCGGCGCGGCGCCGGTGATCGCGGTCTGCGCCATGTGCTGGGCCATCAGCAGCGCGACGGTCTCGAACAGCCCGGCCTGCACCTCTCCACCGCGTCCCGTCGCCTCCCGCTCCTTCAGCGCGGCGAGGATGCCGATGACGGCCGAAAGCCCGCCCATGATATCGATCACGCTGGACCCGGCGCGCAGCGGCCGGCCTTCCAGGCCGGTCATGTAGGCCAAGCCCCCCATCATCTGCACCACCTCATCCAGCGCGGTGCGGTGTTCATAGGGGCCGGGCAGGAAGCCCTTGCAGGAACAGTAGATCAGGCGCGGATTCGTGGCGCTGAGCGCGGCATAGCCCAGGCCGAGTTTCTCCATCGCGCCGGGCCGAAAATTCTCGATCACCACATCGGCACGGGCCAGCAGGCGCTTGACCAGCGCCATCCCCTCCGGCGCCTTGAGGTCCACGGCCAGGCTGCGCCGGCCCCGGCCGAAGGCGGCGTAGAAGCCGGTGCCCGACCCGGTCAGGCGGCGCGTGGTGTCGCCATCCGGCGCGGGTTCCACCTTCACCACCGACGCGCCGAGATCGGCCAGCGTCATCCCCGCGGTCGGGCCCATGACCATGTGGGTGAATTCGACGACGTTCAGGCCCTTGAGCGGCGTGGGAGAGGTCATGGGGCGGGGATCTCGGCAGCCAGCAGGCAGCCCGACTCGCTTTCGCTGATCACCAGCGTGCGGCCATCGGGGGCCAGGGTGCAGTTGGTCGGCATGCGCCCGAAGGGCGTGCAATCCACGCGATGGGTGCAGACGCCATGCGGGTCCACCACCCAGACTTGGCCATGGCCGGGATTGGCGACGAACAGCCGGTCATGCGCGTCCACCGCCAGCCCATCGGGGCCCACGGTCCCGGCCGGCGCGCGGAAGAACAGGTTCGCCTTGCCCACCATCGCATCGGCGCGCAGCGCGAAGCGCCAGACCTCGCAGCTGCGCGTCATCGCGACCATCAGATGCGTTCCCGCGCGGTTCAGCGCCAGGCCGTTCGGGCTCGGCCCATTGGCGATCAGCCGGTCGAGCCTTCCATCGGGATGCAGGCGGAAGACACGCCCGGTCGGGTCCTGCAGCCCGGTCTGGCCCTGGTCGGTGAAGATCAGCGACCCGTCGGGGTGGATCACCACGTCGTTCAGGCCGCGAAAACTCTCGGTGAGCGCGGTTTCCAGGATCGGCGCCATGGCGCCGTCGCGGGGGTCGAGGGCGAGCAGCCCGTGGCGGTAATCCGCCACCACCAGATCATGGCCCCGCGCAGCGAGCCCATTGGGCCAGCCGCCGTAATCGGCGATCGCTTCCCACTGCGTCCCGGCCACGCGGAAGACTCGGCCATGGGGGATGTCCACGCAGAACAGGTTGCCCGCCGCATCGAAGCAGGGGCCTTCCAGGAAGCTGTCGATCGGCGCACCGCCCCGGTTGGCCTCCGCCCAGGCCGAGGGCCGTGGCCGGCGCAGCTGATCGGGCAGGCGGGAGAGCAGGCTGGCCGCGATGGGCCGGGGCGGGTCGAACCACATGGGCGGGAAGGTGCCGTGGCGGGGACGTGGGTGGAAGGGGGGGCGCCGGTCCGGGGAAGGTCGGTCGCGCCCCCTCCCCAGCCAGCCTTCGGCGCAGCGGCAGTGCCGCTGCCCCCGGCTCGGCGGGAGAGGGGCCAGTTGCGCCAGCTTCCCTCTCCCGCGGAGCGGGGGAGGGTGCACGAGCGGAGCGAGGGCGGGTGGGGGCGCGACCGACCGGGCAGAAGAGCGGCGATATCCCGCCACGCTGTCGCGCCCCCTCCCCGACCAGCCTTCGGCGCAGCGGCCGTGCCGCTGCCCCCCCGCGCGCGGGGGAGGGAGCATGTCGCGCCGATCCCCCTCTCCCGCGGAGCGAGGGAGCAGGTCACGCCAACTGCCCCACCCCTCCCGCCCCTTGCGGTCCAGGCGTCGCCGACGCAGCTTCGCCCCCATGGCACGCACATTGTTCGACAAGATCTGGGACGCCCATGTCGTCCATCGGCGGGATGATGGACTCTGCCTGCTCTATGTGGACAGGCATTACTTTCACGAGGGCAGCTTCCACGCCTTCAACATGCTCCGCGCGCGGGGGCTGAAGGTCCGGCGGCCAGATCTCACCTTCGGCTTCGGCGATCACTACGCCCCCACCCGCGCGCGCGCGACGAGCGCCATCGCCGACCCCGAGATCCGCGGGATCATCGAGACCTTCGAGGCCAATGCGAAGGCCGCCGGCATCCGCGCCTTCGACCTGGCGGACCCGATGCAGGGCATCGTGCATGTGGCGGGGCCGGAGCTGGGCCTGACACTGCCGGGCATGACGGTGGTCTGCGGCGACAGCCACACATCGAGCCATGGCGCGCTCGGCGCGCTGGCCTTCGGCATCGGCGCGTCCGAGGTCGCGCATGTGCTTGCGACCCAGACCATCTGGCAGTCGAAGCCCCGCCAGATCCGCGTGACCTTCGACGGCGTACTGCCCGCCGGCAGTACCGCGAAGGACATGGCGCTGGCGCTGATCGCGGCCATCGGCACGGGCGGCGCGCTGGGGGGGGCCATCGAATTCGCGGGGCCAGCCGTGCGGGCGCTGTCGGTGGAAGCGCGGCTCACGCTCTGCAACATGGCGATCGAGGCCGGGGCGCGCACCGGCATGGTCGCCCCCGATGCGATCACGGAAGCCTGGCTGGCCGGCCGCCCCTTCGCCCGCGCGGTGGACCTCGCGCCGCTGCATTCCGACCCCGCCGCCCGCTTCGACGCGGAGGTCACGCTGGATGCCGCCCGCATCGCGCCGATGGCCACCTGGGGCACGAGCCCCGAGGAAGCGGTGGCGCTGGCCGGCCGCGTCCCGAAGCCGGAGGACGCGCCCGACGAAGCCCGCGCCAAGGCGTGGCGGCGGAGCCTGGACTATATGGGCCTGACGGGCGGGGAGCGTATGGCGGATGTGAAGCTCGACCGCGTCTTCCTAGGCTCCTGCACCAATTCGCGGCTGGATGATCTGCGCGCGGCGGCCGCCGTGCTGAAGGGGCGGCGCATCGCCGTGCCGATGCTGGTCTCGCCGGGGTCGTCGGCCATCAAGCGCGCGGCGGAGGCCGAGGGGCTCGACCGCATCTTCACCGAGGCTGGCGCGGCGTGGGAGGAGAGCGCCTGTTCGCTCTGTGTCTCCATGAACGGTGACAGCGTGGGGGAAGGGGAGCGTTGCGCCTCCACCTCCAACCGGAATTTCGTGGGGCGGCAGGGGCGGGGGGCGCGGACGCATCTGGTCTCGCCGGCTTCAGCGGCGGCCTCGGCACTCGCCGGGCGGCTTGTGGCGGCGGAGGGCGTGTAATGTCTGAGCCCTTCACCACCCTGACCGCCATCGCGGCGCCGCTCGACATGCCGAATGTCGATACCGACCAGATCCTGCCCGCGCGCTTCCTGCGCCGGCCGCGGGATGAGCGGTATGCGACCTATGGCTTCCACGATCTGCGCTTCAACCCGGATGGCACGCCGCAGCCCGACTTCATCCTGAACCGCCCGCCCTTCGACCGGGCCGGGATCCTGGTCGCGGCGCGGAATTTCGGCGTCGGCTCCTCCCGCGAAGCGGCGGTCTATGCGCTGCTCGCGCTTGGCATACGCTGCGTGGTGGCGGAGAGCTTCGGCGACATCTTCTTCTCCAACGCGCTGAAGAACGGGCTGCTGCCGGCCCGCCTGCCGGAGCCTGCGGTGACGGCGCTGCGCGACCTCGTCCTGGCCGCGCCGGGCACCGCGCTGACCGTGGACCTGCCCCATAACCGCCTGAGCGCGCCGGACGGCACCGGGCATGCTTTCGTGATCCCGCCCTTTTCGCGTGACTGCCTGCTGCGCGGATTGGATGAGATCGGCCTGACGCTGACCCTGCTGCCGGAGATCGAGGCCTTCGAGGCGCCGGGGGGTGCCCGCGATCCTTAACTTGACCTCTCGCGGCGCAGGGGCTGCGATGGCAACAGTGCCGGGATGAAAATGATGCGAACGGTCCGAGCCTTTCTTGCCGCCCTGCCGGCGCTGATCCTCGCCCCGGCGCCCATCCTGGCGCAGCCGGGGCCGCAGGGGCCGCCGCCGGTCGGCGTCATCACCGCCGAAAGGCGGCCGGTGACCGAAAGCACCGAATTCGTCGGCCGTATCGAGGCGATCGACCGTGTCGATCTCCGCGCCCGCATCACCGGCTTCCTCGAGGAACGCAGCTTCCGCGAAGGCCAGGAAGTGGCCGCCGGGGCGCCGCTGTTCCGCATGGAACGCCCACCCTTCGAAGCGCAGGTGGCGCAGGCCGGCGCGCAGGTGGCCTCGGCCGAGGCGGAGCTGAATAACGCCAATATCCAACTGGCCCGCGCGCGGGAATTGGTGCGCACCCAGGCCGGCACCCAGGCGAGGGTGGATGACGCGACCGCCGCGCAGCGCGCGGCCCAGGCCGCCCTGCTCGGGGTCCAGGCGCAGCTGCGGGTGGCGAATATCAACCTCGGCTATACCGAGATCGCCGCCCCCTTCGCGGGCAAGATCGGGCGGTCCAACTTCTCCCCCGGCGCGGTGGTGGGGCCGGATTCGGGGCCGCTCGCGACCCTGGTCAGCCAGGACCCGATGCGCGTCGCCTTCCCGGTCAGCCTGCGGCTGGGGGTGGAGCTGCGCGACCGCTTCGAGGGGCGCGGCGGCGCGCAGGCCGTGGTGGTCCGCATCCGCCTGGTGAACGGGCGGATCTTCGACCAGCCCGGCCGGATCGAGTTCATCGACACCCAGGTGAACCGCGACACCGACACGCTGCTGATCCGCGCCGTCCTGTCCAACCCGCCGCGCCGCGTGGCCGGCCCGACCGGCGACCCTGAACGCCAGCTGATCGACGGGATGTTCGTGAATGTCTTCGTCGAGGGCGCGGAGCCGGTGCCGCAGGTGGTGATCCCGCGCTCCGCCGTGCTGCAGGACCAGCAGGGCCATTTCGTGCTGGTGGTCGGCCAGGGCAACCGCGCGGAACGGCGGGGCGTGACGCTCGGCCGCAGCATCGCCGACCAGGTCGTGATCGAAGGCGGGCTGGAGGGTGGGGAGACGGTGGTGACGGAGGGCGTGCAGCGCGTGCGCCCCAACCAGCCGGTGCAACCCAACCCCGCCGCCGGCCCAACGGTGCGCGGCACCCCCACGGCCCCGAGGGATTAAGCCCTTTGTGCGACCCTCAAACGCCGGGCGCGGCGCCTCCGCGCCGCTTGGCTTCGCGGCACCGGCCGCGGGCCGCATTCGCGGCCTCGGCGCGCTTCGGCGCGCCGCATGGCAGCGCTGGGAGCGGGTGTAGCCCATGATCTCCGCCGTCTTCGTCGATCGCCCCCGGCTGGCGATCGTCATCTCCATCGTGCTCACTTTGGCCGGTGCGCTGGCGCTGCTGCGGATTCCCGTCGCGCAGTTCCCGGACATCGTGCCGCCCCAGGTCTCGGTCACCACGGCCTATCCGGGTGCCTCGGCGGCGGTGGTGGAATCGACCGTCGCGCAGGTGATCGAAAGCGCGGTGAACGGCGTCGAGGGCATGATCTACATGTCGTCGAACAGCGCCAATGACGGCACCTACAGCCTCTCCGTCTCCTTCGCGCTCGGCACCAATCCCGACATCGCGACGGTGAACGTCAACAACCGCGTGCAATCCGCGCTGGCGCGGCTGCCGCAGGAAGTGCAGCGCGCCGGGGTGACGGTGCGGAAGCAATCCTCCGCCGTGCTGCAATTCATCGCTGTGACCAGCGACAACCCGCAGCATGACGGGCTGTTCCTGTCGAATTACATCACCATCAACATGCTGGACCGCCTGGCACGTGTGCCGGGCATCGGCCAGGTTTCGATCTTCGGCGCCATGGATTATTCCATGCGGATCTGGTTCGAGGTGGACCGGCTGATCAGCATGAACCTGACGCCATCCGACGTGATCCAGGCGATCCAGGCGCAGAACGTGCAGGCCGCCGTCGGGCGCATCGGCGCGCAGCCGATCTCCGACGACCAGCAATACCAGATCAACCTCCAGACGCAGGGCCGTCTGACGACGGCGGAGGAATTCGGCAACATCGTCGTCCGCGCCAGCCGCGACGGGTCGCTGCTGCGCGTGCGCGACGTGGCGCGGATCGAGCTGGGCGCGGCGCGGATGGACACGGAAAGCCGGCTGAACGGCAAGCCGGCCGTGACGCTTGGCACCTATCTCTCGCCCGGTGCCAATGCGGTGACCACGGCGGGCGCCCTGTCCCGCACGCTGGACGATCTGTCGCGCCGCTTCCCCGAAGGGATGCGGACCACGGTCTTCTACGACACCTCCACCTTCGTCGTGGACACGATGCATGAGGTCATCAAGACCCTGCTCGAGGCCTTCGTGCTCGTGGTCATCGTGGTGCTGCTGTTCCTGGGCAATGTGCGGGCGACGATCATCCCCGTGATCGCCGTGCCGGTCAGCCTGATCGGCACCTTCGCGGTGCTGCTGGCGGTCGGATTTTCGGCCAACACCGTCAGCCTGCTGGCGATGGTGCTGGCGATCGGCATCGTCGTGGACGACGCCATCGTGGTGGTCGAGAATGTCGAACGCGTGATGGAGGAGGAACCCCACCTCACCCCCGCCGAGGCGACGAAGAAGGCGATGGGGCAGATCACCGGGCCGATCGTCGCGATCACGCTGGTGCTGCTGTCGGTCTTCGTGCCGGTGGGCTTCATCCCGGGCCTGTCGGGCGTGCTGTTCGCGCAATTCGCGGTGACTGTCTCAGTCGCCATGATCATCTCCGCGATCAATGCGCTGACGCTGTCGCCGGCGCTTTGCGCGGTGTTCCTCAAGCCCCATCACGGGCCGCGCAAGGGCGTGCTGGCCACCGTGATGCGTGGCATCGACTGGGTGCGCGACCGCTATGGCGACATGGTCGCGCGGCTGGTTCGCATCTCCTCTGTCTCGCTTGTGCTGACGGCGGTCTTCGCGGGCGGGACCTGGTGGCTTTCGGCCAAGACGCCGCAGGGCTTCCTGCCCGAGGAAGACCAGGGCGCCTTCTTCGTGCAGATGCAGCTTCCCCAGGGCGCCAGCCTGTCGCGCACCCGCGCGGCGGTGGAACAGGTCGAGCAGATCATCGCGCCGACACCCGGCGTGGCCAGCGTGCTGTCCATCGTCGGCTTCAGCCTGATGGACAATGGCGCGCAATCCAACGCCGCCTTCCTTGTTGTCCGCATGAAGCCCTTCGAGGACCGGACCGGGGCGCAGGAAAGCGTCTTCGCCGCGATCCGCACCGTCTTCGGCGCGACGCAGCAGGTGCTGGCGGCGAACACCTTCGCCTTCAACATCCCGCCCATCATCGGCTTGGGCACCGGCGCCGGCTTCCAGTACCAGCTGCAGAACCTGGAAGGCCGCCCGCCGGAGGAGATGGCGAGCGCGATGCTCGGCATGGTCGTCGCCGCCAACCAGGATCCGCGCCTGGCGCGCGTCTTCTCGACCTTCGCGGCCAATACGCCGTCGCTGTTCCTGGATGTGGACCGCGACAAGGCGCAGGCGCTCGGCATCCGCATCAGCGACATCTTCACCGCGCTGCAGACCACGCTGGGCGGCTTCTACGTCAACGACTTCAACATCTATGGCCGGTCCTGGCAGGTGAACATCCAGGGCGAGGCGCGGGACCGCGACGACATCCCCGACCTCTGGCGCATCCATGTCCGCAGCGGCGGCGGAGAGATGGTGCCGCTGCGCTCCATTGCCGATATCCGCATCGTGCTGGGGCCGCAGACGATCAACCGCTACAACAATGTCCGCTCCGTCTCCATCAGCGGCGCGCCGGCGCCCGGCATTTCGTCTGGCGACGCGCTCGCGGCGATGGAGGCCTTGTCGGATCGCGTGCTGCCGCAGGGCTATGACTATGAATGGACCGGCACCGCCTTCCAGGAAAAGCAGGCGAGCGGGCAGACCGCCATGATCCTCGCGCTCGCGATCCTGTTCGCCTATCTGTTCCTGGTCGCGCTGTATGAAAGCTGGGTGATCCCGGTGCCCGTGCTGCTGTCCATCGCGGTGGGCGTGCTGGGTGCCTTCGTGGCGCTGGTGGCCACGGGGCTCGCGCTGGATGTCTACGCGCAGGTCGGGCTGGTGGTGCTGATCGCGCTGGCGGCGAAGAACGGCATCCTGATCGTCGAATTCGCGAAGGAACAGCGGGAAGCCGGGCTGCCGATCCGCGAGGCGGCGGTGCTGGGGGCGCGCTTACGCTTCCGCGCGGTGATGATGACTTCCGTCGCCTTCATCCTGGGGCTGGTGCCGCTGATCATCGCGACGGGCGCGGCTTCGGCGTCCCGCCGCGCGGTGGGCACGCCGGTCTTCGGGGGCATGCTGGCGGCGTCGCTGATCGGCATCTTCATGATCCCGATGCTCTATGTCGTGTTCCAGACGCTGCGGGAGCAGGTGAAGGCCCGGTTCCGGCGCGGGTGACGGGCCGGGGCGGGCGTGCGCTGCCCCCGCCCGGCCTGCGGCCGGGGCGAAAGCGCGTTCAAGGGCTTGAGGGGATTGGAGCGGGCGGGGGGAATCGAACCCCCGACATTCAGCTTGGGAAGCTGACGTTCTACCTCTGAACTACGCCCGCATAACCGACCACCCTTCTATCCGCAGGCGCCCCGGCGGGCAAGGCTTGGGGCTCGGGCCGACATCCCCGCGCTTGGCACGGCAAGTGCTTTCTGTTCCCCCATGCAAAGACGCACCCTGCTGGCCGGCCTTGCCGCCGGCGCCCTCGCAAGCCCCTCCCTTGCCTTCGCGCAGGCCTGGGCGCCGTCCCGGCCCGTCACGCTCGTGCTCGGCTTCCCGCCAGGTGGGGCCTCGGATGCCGCGGTTCGGATCATTCAGCCTTATTTGCAGGCAGCGCTCGGCCAGACCGTGGTGGTGGACAACCGCGCCGGCGCAGGCGGGAACATCGGTGCCCAGGCGGTCGCGCGCGCAGTGCCGGATGGGACGACCATCGGCTCGGCCAATATGGGCATGCTGGCGGTGAACCCGTCCCTGGTGCGGAATATGGGCTTCGACCCGATGGCCGATCTCGCCCCCATCTCCATGATCTTCAACGCGACCAATGTGCTGGTCTGCCCGGCCAACCGCCCCTTCCGGTCGGTGGCCGATATCGTCGCCGCCGCCAAGGCGCGGCCCGAGACCATCACCTATGGCACCGGCGGCGTTGGCTCGCCCGGCCATCTCTGCGGCATCCTGTTCGACCATCTGGCCGGGACGAAGACGGTCGCGGTGCCCTATCGCGGCGGCGGGCCGCAGATCCTGGCGGCGCTGGCCGGCGAGCATGATTTCGGCTTCTCGCCGCTGGGCACCGTGCTCGGCCACATCCAGGCCGGCACGCTGCGCGCGCTGGGCGTCGCGACGACGACCCGCGCGGCGGAACTGCCCGATGTTCCGACCATGGCCCAGGCCGGGCTTGCCACCTTCGAAGTGTTGAACTGGGACGGCATCATCGTCCCGCGCGCGACCCCTGCGCCCATCGTTGCCCGGATCGGAGAGGTGGTGCGCGCGACGCTCGCCGATCCACAGGTCGTGACGGCCTTCAAGCGACGGGGGCTGGAGGCCTGGCCGACCACGTCTCAGGCGATGGCCACGCAACTCGCCGCCGATGCCGCGAAGTGGCAGCCGCTGATCCGCGCCGCCGGGATCGAGCCGAGCTGAGAACGCTCTCTCGGCGGTGATGAAAGAAGAAGGCCCGGCGGATCGCTCCGCCGGGCCTTCCGCATTGCCGGTGGCTTGCGCCGCGGCGTTGCCTAGTGACTCGCCGCCGCTGTGGCGGTGGCGATGATCCAGGCCGCCGATGCGGCATCGGCCGAACTGCAATGAGACACTGGATCACCTCCTTTCGGTTGTTGACGACTGGTGGAAGGGTGGCGGGATCGCGGGCCGGGCGCAAGGGAATTCGCCGGCGCGCGGCGCGCTGTCATACCAACGGCCGAACTGGCTGACCCATGCGACCGGCGAAGCCGGTCGAGCGGCCGAATGGCCGCCGCCGCTCATGCGGCGAAGCCAAGCGGCCGGAGGCCGCGCCCGGCGACTGAGGGCATCAAAAAGAGAATACCAACGAGTCGCCGCAGGCGGCCGTTGGTATCAGTCGCGCATGTCGGTCATGAAGACCTTCTGCGCCACCTGCCACCGTCCCTCGATCTTCAGCAGCGACAGAAGGTCGGTGAAGTAGCGCGGCGGGATGGCGCAGCGCAGCTTCACATGCGCCATCGCCGGCCCGATCTGCTCGACGGCGAGGATCTCATCCGCCCGCGCCAGTCCGCGCGCTTGCGGCGAGGGCCGGTTCCGCACCGCCTCCAGCCAGGCGTCGCGCGGGACGATCTTCAACTCCCCATCCTGCCATTGCGTCAGCGCGCTGGTCGGGTGGAAGACGGCGGCGAGCTTGTCGGCATCGCCTTCGTAGAGGCCGTCCAGATAGGTCTGCACCGCCGCCCGGATCGCCTGCCCGTCATCCATCGCCTGATCTCCTTCAGCTGGCGGTCAGCCGCCCTTGGCCTTGCCGCGCAGCACATGCTTCTGGATCTTGCCGGTGCTGGTCTTCGGCAATTCCTCGAACATCACATGGCGCGGCACCTTGTAGCTGGCCAGATGCTGCTTGCACCAGGCGATCAGCTCCTCCGCCGTCGCGCCCATGCCAGGGCGCAATTCGATGAAGGCGCAGGGCGTCTCGCCCCATTTCTCGTCCGGCCGCGCGACCACGGCCGCGACGGCGACGGCGGGATGCTTGTAGAGCGCATCCTCCACCTCGATGGAGGAGATGTTCTCCCCGCCCGAGATGATGATGTCCTTTGAGCGGTCCTTCAGCTGGATGTAGCCATCCGGATAGGTCACGGCGAGGTCGCCGGTGTGGAACCAGCCGCCGTCGAAGGCTTTTCGGGTCGCCTCCGCGTCCTTCAGATAGCCCTTCATCACGACGTTCCCGCGCATCATCACCTCGCCCATCGTCGCGCCATCGGCGGGCAGCGTGGTCATCGTCTCCGGGTCCATCACGGCGAGGGATTCGAGCGCGATGTAGCGCACGCCCTGGCGCGCCATCAGGCCCGCCTGTTCCGGCGCGGGCTTCGCATTCCAGGCCGCGTGCCATTCATTGACGACGGAGGGGCCGTAGCATTCCGTCAGCCCATAGACATGGCAAACCGCGAAGCCGGCGGATTTCATCGCGGCCAGCACGGCTTTGGGCGGTGGCGCGCCGGCGACGACGAATTGCACCTGGTGCGGCAGGGCGTGCTTCTCGGCGTCCGGCGTCGCGAGCAGCGTCGACATCACGATGGGCGCGCCGCACATATGCGTCACACCCTCTGTGGCCATCAGCCGCCACATGTCTGGGCCGCGCACGGCGCGCAGGCACACATGCACGCCGGCCTGCGCGGTGACGGTCCAGGGGAAGCACCAGCCGTTGCAATGGAACATCGGCAGCGTCCAGAGATAGACCGGGTGCTTGCCCATCCCCGCGCTCAGCACATTGCCGATGGCCAGCAGCTGCGCGCCGCGATGGTGATAGACCACGCCCTTCGGGCGGCCCGTGGTGCCCGATGTGTAGTTCAGCGCGATCGCGTCCCATTCATCGCCGGGCATCACCCAGGGCCAGGCGGCGTCGCCGGTGGCCAGGAAGGCCTCGTAGTCGGTGGCGCCGTCCAGCCGGTTCGCGCGCGCGGCGTCACTCGCCTCGGCGTCGTCCACCTCGATCACCAGCGGCTTCGTGGCGCATTGGGTCAGCGCCATCCGCAGCAGCGGCACCAATTCGCGGTCCACGATGACCACCTTCGCCTCCCCATGGTCGAGGCAATAGGCGATGGTCCCGGCATCGAGCCGCGTGTTGAGCGTGTTCAGCACGCCGCCCGTCATCGGCACGCCGTAATGGCATTCCAGCATCGCGGGCGTGTTCGGCAGCAGCGCTGCCACCGTGTCGCCGCGCGCGATGCCCCCCTGCGCCAGCGCATGCGCCAGCTTCACGCAGCGGTCGCGCAAGGCGCGGTAGCTGCGGCGCAGCGCGCCATGCACCACGGCGGTGTTCTCGGGATAGACCTGCGCGGCGCGTTCCAGGAACAGCAGCGGCGTCAGCGGCTGGTGGTTGGAGGGCTGGCGGGGCAGGGCATCGTAATCGGCGGCGGACATGGTCCGTGGCTCTCCTCGTTGGTCTTGGGAGGTTCGGTCGTGCCCCGTCCCCCTCCAGCCTGCCGCGGCGACGATCCCTCTCCCGCAAGGCGGGGGAGGGTGGCCGCGCCAGCGGCCGGGAGGGGGCCCGACGGCCTCCGCAGGATTGTCGCTACCGATCCTTCCACACCGGCGCCCGCTTCGCCAGGAAGGCGCCGATCCCTTCGATCGCATCCTCGGCCAGCAGATTCTCGGTCATCACGGCGGCGCAGTGCGCATAGGCCTGGTCCAGCGGCAAGCCGCGCTGGCGATGGAAGGCGGCCTTGCCCAGCCGGACCGTATGGGCGCTGCGCGCAGCGATCCCGCGCGCGAGGTCCATCGTGGCCGTGGCGAGGTCGTCATGCGGTACCAAGCGGTTCACCAGCGCGATCCGTTCGGCATGATCGGCGCCGATCATGCCGCCGGTCAGCAGCATCTCCATCGCCGGTTTCGCGGCGACGGCGCGGGACAGCGCGACCGCGGGCGTCGAGCAGAACAGGCCGATATCGACGCCCGGCGTGCAGAATCGCGCCTGGTCCGAGGCCACCGCCAGATCGCAGGTGGCGACCAGCTGGCAGCCCGCCGCGGTGGCGACGCCCTGTACCTGCGCGATCACCGGCTGCGGCAGCGCGACGATGGCCTGCATCA
Source organism: Roseomonas mucosa (assembly GCA_945878375.1). Lineage (GTDB taxonomy): Bacteria > Pseudomonadota > Alphaproteobacteria > Acetobacterales > Acetobacteraceae > Falsiroseomonas > Falsiroseomonas mucosa_A. The sequence goes on from CAMDWG010000003.1 coordinate 38,895, forward strand.
CCTGCGCGCAACGCCGCATCGCCGCGTCGAAGAAGCCGTGCCCGCCATCGGCATCGTCGCGATGCGCCGTGATCTCCCGCAAATCGTGCCCGGCGCAGAAGACGGGGCCTTCGGCGGCCAGGATCACCACGCGCACGCCGTCATCCGCCGCGATCCCCCCCAGCGCATCGGCCAGCGCGCCGAGCATGGCGAAGGACAGCGCGTTGCGCGCGGCCGGGCGGTTGAGCGTCAGCGTGGCAACCCCCGCATCATCCGCGCGCAGCAGAAGCGGCGGAGCGGTCTCAAGCGGGTCATGCCGATCGGGGCTGGTGGTGGTGTCCATGTCGCCCTCCCTCCTCGCTCGCGGTTGCTTGGCGCGCCGCTTCCAACTGTGCGCCCCACTGTGCCATCCTCCGCGCCATGGCGGGAGGTCTCTGGAGGTCCTGGCGCGCGGTCTTCGTTTCAGTCTCCGTCACGCGGGCGGCGGAGCCGGCCCCCATGGCCTTGCCCGACGGCCCTCTCGACGCGCAGCGCTATGTTGTCTTCGACCTGGAGACCACCGGGCTGAGGCCCAGCCGCGATGACGCGATCGTGCAGATCGGCGCGGTACTGCTGGAAGCGGGCACTGAGGCCGCGCGCTTCGACATGCTGGTCCATCCCGGCCGCCCGATCCCGCCCGTCTCCACCCGCTACCACGGCATCACCGATGCGATGGTCGCGCGCGCGCCCAGCGTGGCGGAGGCGGTGGCGGCGTTCCGCGATTTTGCGGCGGGCGCGGTGCTGGTCGCGCACAATGCCGCCTTCGACCTGACGGCGCTGCGGGCTGCCGCGCGGCGGGACGGCGCGCCGCCTTTGGCCAACCCGGCGCTATGCTCGATGCTGCTGGCCCGCTGGCTGGAACCGCGGGAGCCGGATCTGTCGCTCGATGGCTTGTGCGGGCGGATGGGGCTGGTGATCGATGCGCGCCACCAGGCGCTGGGCGATGCGCGCGCGACGGCGGCGCTGTGGATGCGGCTGCTGGCGCGCGCTTCCGCCAGCGGCGTGGCGGGGCTGCCGGAGTTGGCCGCGCGCAGTCGCATGGCGGACCGGATGGAGGAAGCCGCGCAGCACTTCTAGCGGTCTCTCACCACACCGTGCCGGTCAGTTCCGCCTGGGCGGCTTTCGCGAAGCTTCGCACCGCCTTCAGCGCGTCCTTGAGCGCCGCCCGCGCCGCTGGCGCCATGGCGCTGGTATCCACCAGATTGCCCGGCCGCAGCCCCGCCGCGAGATCGGCCAGTTGCTGGCGCAGCACCGCATCCAGCAGCGTGGCGAAGGCGGCTTGCAGCCGCGCGGCCTCGCTGGCCGAAAGCACGCCCTTCGCTGCGAGGCCAGCGATCCGTGCCGGTGTGGCCGGCTCCGCGACGCCCGCGCGCAGCGCCCGCAAGCGCGTCGCGGCCACCAGCGGCATCAGCCCGTGCAGCTTGAGGTCGGTGCGCTGGCCCGGTCCCGGCTCATCATCTGCAAAGCGGCCCCAGAAAGTCAGCCCAACGCCGAGCCGCGCATCCTGCGCCGCCAGCATCGCGGCCCAAGCCGGCTGCTCGGCGAGCAGCGCCATCGCTTGCGCCCGCAGCGCCTCGGCCGGCGCTGCCTCACCCCATCCGGCGCGGAGGTCGAGGAAGATGTCCGTGAACAGCAGCGCCGCCCCGGTCCGCTTGCGCGCCCAGATGCCAAGCTGGTCGCGCCATTGCGTGCGGGTCTTCCGCCACAGCGGGTTCATCGCCATCACGCCGCCGGTGCAGAGCGTGAAGCCGGCCTCCGCCAGGCCGAGGCAGAAGCGTTCCGCGACGCGGCGGAACCAGGCGTCGATGCGATCGTGCTCGGCATCGTCGTAATCATCCAGGATGAAGCCATTATCCTGGTCGGGCCGCAGCAGCGATTCGCCACGGCCGAGGCTGCCCATCAGCAGCAGCGTGAAGGGCACGGGCGGCGGGGTGGGCTCGGCGGCCAGGGCGCGGTCCAGGATGCGGCGGTGCAGATCGGCGTTGATGCCGCTGACCAGGGCCACTACCTCCGTCGCCGGCAGGCCATCGGCCAGCAGCGCGGTGGCCAGCCCGGCCTGGGCGCGCTTCACCGCCGCGTCATCGCCGGCCAGCGCATCCAGATGGGCGAGCATCGCGCCCGATGCGGCCTCCAGCGCCTCGGGCCGGTGCAGCAGGCCGGTGCAGCGGCCCCCGGCATCCAGCAGCGGCAGGTGGCGCAGCCGATGGGCCCGCAGCAGGGCCACCGCCTGCCACAGCCCCTGGCCCGCCGGGCAGCCGATGACCGGCGCGGTCATCGCCGCCGCCAGCGGTGCCTCCGGCGGCAGGCGGAAGGCGACGCGGCGGGCGATATCCTGTTCCGTGAGAATCCCCACCGGCCGCCCGGCCGCATCCACCGCCAGAACGGCGGAGGCCCGCGCGGCCGCCATGGCGGCGAGCGCCTCCGCCAGGGTCGCCGTGGGGGCGAGGCAGGGCGGCAGCGGCGCGAAAGCGGCGCTGGCGGGCCGGAGCAGCGCGGCGGTGGGTGAGGTCTGGCTCATCTCACCGGTGAGGCTGCCACGGCGTCACGCCCCGGCGCTTGATCCAGGACAAGCCGGCGGTGGGCGAGGTCATGCGTCCTTTTGGGCGTCCCCAGGCAAGCACAGGGCGCCGGCCAGGGCCGGGGCATCGAAGGCGCGCTCCATCTCCTCCTGGGTCGTGACAATGTGAAAGCGCAGCGCGCCGCGGATGGAAGGCGTCTCGCCCACGCGCTGGTCCGGGTGGATGGGCAGGGTGGCCAGCAGGGGTGCTTCGGCCAAAAGCTTCAGGCGGTCGGCGCTGGCGGGGGGATGTTCCTGCAGGCCCGCGAGGTGGCGCGGCAGGGAGGCCTTGGCCGAATCGAGCGTCTCCCGCTCCGCGGCGGGAGCATCGGCCGTGTCGATCACCTGCGCCCCGAGCGCGGCAAGCCCCGCAGCCAGCGCTGCTTCCCGGCCCGGCGCGTGCGGGCGCAGCCAGGCCTCTGCCAGGGCCGTCACATCCTGCACGGACCCCGCGAAGGTCTGCCAGCGGCAATGGCGGAGTGCGGCCTGGAAATCCGGGTCCGCGAAGGTGTGGCGTTCGAACCGCCCGGATTTGACCCGGCAATAATCGATCACCGTCTTCTGCGCTACGAAGGCAGCCTGGCGGGCCAGGAAGGCCTGCAGCGCCGCCGGCTCCTGCACGCGCGGGCGGCGAATCAGTCGGGCAAGCTGTCCCAGCATTGAATTTGTTCCCTCCCCGCATCCGGCTTGTTGCACGCTGGCCCGGCCTTATGGTAGCCGCAAGAATTGGACCGACCGAAGCGGGGGTCCGAAAAAATGCCGCGCCGGAGAGAGCCGGTAGCGGGAGTTGGGGAGAGAGATGGGCATGCCCTTGGTCGAAGACGTGAAGGATGCCCGGGGCGCGACCAGCGCCGCCGTGGACAAGGTAACAGGCGAGGCTTACTGGAAAAAGACCTCGGGCCTGATGTGGACCGTGCTGGCCATCTGGTTCGTCGCCGGCTTCCTGGTGCATGTCTTCGCACCATCCCTGAACGGCATCCGTATCCTGGGCTTTCCGGTGGGCTTCTATATCGCCGCCCAGGGCAGCCTGATCGTCTTCGTCGTCGCCCTGTTCTGGTTCGGCAAGCGCCAGAACGAGATCGACGAAGAATTCGGCGTGCAGGAGGACTGATCGGATGAGCAGCTCCCTGAAGGAGAAGGATCCGTTCATCGCCTCGCTCGGCAAGATTTATGCCGGGTACACGGGCGGCTTCGCGGTCTTCGTCATCCTGATCGCCATCCTCGAGCAGATGGGGGTCCCCGACCGGATCCTGGGCTATCTGTTCGTCGGCCTGACCATCGGCGTCTACGCCTATATCGGCATCATCAGCCGCACCCAGGCCGTGGCCGAATACTATGTCGCCGGCCGGCGCGTCCCCGCGCTGTACAACGGCATGGCCACCGGCTCCGACTGGATGTCGGCCGCGAGCTTCATCGGCATGGCCGGTTCGCTCTACGCCCTGGGTTACGGCGGGCTCGCCTTCATCCTGGGTTGGACCGGCGGCTACATGCTGGTCGCGATCCTGCTCGCGCCCTATCTGCGCAAGTTCGGCCAGTACACGGTGCCCGACTTCCTCGGTGCCCGGTACGGCGGCAACGCCGCGCGCCTCGTTGGCGTCACCGTGCTGATCACGGCGTCCTTCGTGTATGTCGTGGCGCAGATCGTGGGCGTCGGCATCATCACCCAGCGCTTCCTCGACGTCTCCTTCGGCGTCGCGGTGTTCGTGGGCCTGGCCGGCATCCTGGTCTGCTCGATGCTCGGCGGCATGCGCGCCGTCACCTGGACCCAGGTGGCGCAGTACATCGTGCTGATCATCGCCTACCTGATCCCGGCCTTCCTGATGTCGGCCAAGGTCACCGGCGTGCCGCTGCCGCAGATCATGTACGGCGTCGCGCTGGAACGGATCGAGGGCCTGGAGAATGCCTTCCGCGCCGCGGGCATGACCCCGCCGCCCGGGGTGACAGGTTATCACTCCGCGCCCTTCGTGGGGCCAAACGGCCAGTTCTCCATGCCGGCGGCGGTGAACTTCTTCGCCCTGGTGTTCTGCCTGATGGTCGGCACCGCGGCGCTGCCGCACATCCTGATGCGCTACTTCACCACCCCGTCGGTGCGTGAGGCGCGGCAATCCGTGGCATGGTCGCTGTTCTTCATCTTCCTGCTGTACTTCACGGCGCCGGCCTATGCGGCGTTCGGCAAGGTGGAGATCTACCAGAACATCATCGGCCAGCCGATCGCGGCCCTGCCGGAGTGGATCAAGAACTGGCAGATCGTCTCCCCCTACGGCGTGCCTTGGATCAACATCGTCGACGTCAACCGGGACGGTATCGTCCAGTGGGGCGACTTCCGCATCCATCCCGACGTCGTCGTGCTGGCGACGCCGGAAATCGCGGGTCTGCCTTACGTGATCGCCGGCCTGGTGGCCGCCGGTGGCCTTGCCGCCGCGCTCTCCACCGCCGACGGCCTGCTGCTGGCGCTGGCCAATGCGTTGTCGCACGACGTCTATTACAAGATGATCGACCGCAACGCGCCGACGGCCCGCCGCCTGGTCATCTCCCGCACCCTGCTCATTGTCGTGGCGCTTGCCGCGGCCTGGACAGCGGGCAATGCGGGCGCGGACATCCTGTTCCTGGTCGCCTGGGCCTTCTCCATCGCCGCCGCGGGTCTGTTTGCCGCGCTGGTGATGGGCGTCTGGTACAAGAAGACCACGAACACCGCCGCTGTTGTCGGCATGGCGGTCGGCTATGTCGCCACCTTCGGCTACCTGATCCACTCGGAGTGGTTCGGCCTCGACTTCATCCAGATCTTCGGGTCGAAGGATGCGATCGTGGCGGCGGCCCGTCAGGTGGGCAGCATCAACCCCAACTTCGTCTCGGCCGAAGTACGGGCCGAGGCGGCGGCGATCGTGGCGAATGCCGCGAACCACAAGGACGGCGCGCTGGCCTGGTTCGGCAGCATCTTCGGCATGCCGACCGACACCGTGGTGCTTCGCAACCGCGTGGTCGGCCGTCTCTGGGGCATCAACAACATCTCCGGCGGCATCGTTGGCGTGCCGCTGTCGTTCCTCACCATCTGGCTGGTGTCGAAGTTCACCACCCCGCCCAGCCAGGCGATGCAGGACTTCATCGACGACATCCGCATTCCGAAGGGCGGCGTTCGCCTCGCGGATACGCGGGAAGCGGTCGAGTAAATCCCCAAGACAACGCTTCGCGTTGCCTTGGGGGCCCCGGAGGGTTCCTGATCCTCGGGGCTTCGGCTCCTCCTCCGGTGGCGTCGTGCCGGAGGCACGCCTCACGGCGTGACGCCACCGGAGGGTTCCGGGGGGCGGCCACTTGTTGGCCGCCCTTTTTTCTTGCACATCCCGCACCAGCCGCACTGAGGGGGCGATGCAGTCCTTCATCACCGATCACCTCGCCTTCTGGATCCCGATGTATGTCCTGGCGCTGACCGCCTGGGCCTGCATCGGCCGCTTCATGATGCAGGTCTTCGTGGCGGAGGAGAGCCCGAACTACATCTGGCGCGGCTTCCGCCTGCTGACCGACTGGGCGGTCTGGTGCGCGCGGCGGATGGTGCCGTCCTATGTCGGCCCGCGTGTCCTGCCGCTGGTCGCCGCCTGCTGGCTGTTCGGGATCCGCCTGGTCGGCGGCGTGCTGGCGATCAGCGCTGGCATGGCGCCTTCCCTGACACCGCCGGGGGCGGGCTGAGATGACGCCGCAGAACCTCTTCGTCGCCACCATGGGCCTCTGCCTGGTGAACGGGCTCATCAGCCCGATGCTTGGCGTGGTCTGGATGCTTCACCCGGTCTGGATGCCGGAGATGGTGCCGCTGACCAATGAGACGGTCTTCTACGGCGCGAGCCTGCTGGTCTCGACCGCCACGCTGCTGCTGTCCGCCGTCCCGGCCGCGATGGCCGAACGGTTCGGCCTGCCGCTGGAGAAGGCCATGTGGATCTGGCTGGGCGGCGCGGGGTTGCTGGTGCTGATCGGCCTCGGCTGAGCGTTCCGCCTTCCGCCGCCGGCTACCCGGTCATGCCGGTCCATGACTTCCGCCCAAGCCACACATCTGACGGCTCAGACCGGGGAAACGCCCACGACCGGAGGCCTTGCGGAGGCGGATATCGTCTCTCTCGGCCCAGGCCTGGGCAGGATCGTACACAGCCTGCGAAGACAGATATTCTCTTTATCAATCCAGAACGAGGGCCCGCCCGGCAAGCGCCGCACTCCCTCTCCGCCATCTATGCTGCGATGCAGCATATTCATCATTCAAAGAGATTTGTGTTCGTACAATTCACACTCGCGCGCTATCGACCCACAGATTTATCCACAGATCCCTCGGCCAGCAGCCGGTCGCTCTCGGTCTCGATCGCGTCCGTCAGCGCCGCCAGAAGCTGGGCCCGCGGCAGGTCCGGCGTGATCGCTGGCAGCACCGAGACGCGGATGACGCCCGGCCGCTTCAGGAAGGACCGCCGCCCCCAGATGCGGCCGCTGTCGGTCGCCACCGGGAAGACCGGCATCTTGGTTGCCCCCGCGATGGCGACCACGCCCGGCAGATAGGGCGCGCGCTGGCCGGGCGCGGTGCGGGTGCCTTCCGGAAAGATCACCACCTGCCGCCCGGCTTCGAGCGCCGCCTGCGCCGCCCGCAGCATCGCCCGCAGCGCCACCCCGCCGCCCTCGCGGTCCACCGGGATATTGCCCACCTTGCGGATATGCCAGCCATAGAAGGGGATCCGGAGCAGCTCCTTCTTCATCACATAGATCGTGTCGGGCAGCAGCGTGACCCAGACGATGGTGTCGAAGGCCGATTGGTGCTTGGACGCGATCACCACCGCGCCCGGCGGGATGCGGTCCAGCCCGCGCACCTCCACCCGCACGCCGCAGATGACGCGCAGCAGCAGCAGCACGCCGCGCGCCCAGAAGCGGGCGACCTCTCGCATCGCCACGCGGGGCGCGGCGAGGACGGGGGTGACGACCACCACCACCACCGCCGTGAACAGGAAGAAGGCCAGGTTGAACAGGACGGAGCGGATCAGGGTCATCGCCGCGATGCTTCGCCCGCCGGGACCGGCGCCGCAAGCCCTGCCAGCGCCAGGCCGAATTTCAGATACTCCCCGCCCAGCAGCGTCATGGTGCGGCGCAACGGCACCTCCCCTTCGCGCAGGATGCCGGGGACCACGGGGTGGGCGACCAGCTCGACCCCCGGCAGGGCGCGGCGCAGCACCAGAATCGCGCGCGGCATGTGGTAGGCGGCGGTCACGACCCGCAATGTGCGGACAGGACGGCCGGAAGCGGCCTCGGCCGCGATCCAGGCCGCGGTCTCCGCCGCATTGCCGGCCGTGGTCGCCGCCGCATGGCCGATGGCGAGGCGCCCGGCCAGCGCGGCCGGGTCGCGCCCATGCACGCGGGCCAGCGCCGCCGGCGTCAGCCCGGGCGCGGCGCCGGAGACCAGCAGCCGGGGCGCCGCGCCGGCTTCGAGCAGGTCCAGCGCCGTCTCGACCCGGTCGAGCCCGCCGGTCAGCACCACGATCGCATCGGTGCGGCGCCCGGGCGCCTCCACCCCCGCCCGCGTCGCCTCCAGGAACCAGAAGAAGCTGCCGGCCAGCGCGACGGCGATGGCCAGCGCCAGGCCGATCCTGGGCAGGCTTCGCCTCACGGCAATTGCCGCAGCCAGCGGCGCACGGTGAATTGGGCCGTGGTCCAGCCGACGAGGAAGGCCAGCGGCGGCACGGCCGCCAGCGCCACCCAGGGCAGCGCAGCCACGCCACGGGCCGACGCGCCGGTCCAGGGGGCGGCGAGATCCGCCAGCACGACCAGCGCAGGCACCGAGGCGGCGGTGCCCACCACCGCGCCCGCCGCCGCCAGCAGGCCGAGCCGGCGGGCGAAGCGGCCGGCGATCTCGGCGTCCCGCGCGCCAAGGCCGTGCAGCACCTCCACCGCGTCGCGGCGGGCGGTCAGGCCGGCGCGGGTCGCGACCGCGACCACCGCCGCCGCCACCGCCGCGACCAGCGCCAGCACCGCCCAGGACAGCGCCTGCAGGCTGCGCGCCAGCGCCGCGAGGCGCTGCACCCAGAGCCCATGCGCCTCCACCACCACGCCGGGCACGGTCTCCGCCAGGCGGTCGCCGATCAGCACAGGATCGGCGCGGGGGTCGCGCAGCCGGATCTCGATGACCGCCGGCAGCGGCAGGCCGCCGCCATCGCCCAGCCAGGGGCGCAGCAATTCGACCAGCCGGGTCGGGTCCATGGCGCGGGCCTCCGCCACTTCGGGCATTGCGCGCAGGGCGGCGACGGCGCGCGCGGTGCGGTCGGCATCCGCATCGGGCAACTGGACCGTGACGGCCGCCGCCGCCCCCCGCTGCCAGCGTTCCGCGAGCGCGGAGGCGCCCTCGGCCCCGGCGATGGCCAACGCCGCGAGGAGTGCCATCGCCGCGACCAGGCCGGGCAGCAGCCAGCCCGACAGCGCCCGGCGCAGCCCGAGCGGGTCCCGCGAATGGCGCAGGCGCCTAGCCAAGCGAATCCTCCTCCTCGGCGAAGGGGTCGCGGGCGTGGTCGGGGTCGCGGAGCCGCCCTTCCTCCAGCACCAGGGCGGGGGCGGGGTGGCGGGCGACCAGCGCCTCGTCATGGGTCGCGACAACCACCGTCGTGCCGGCGCGGTTCATCTCCGTCAGCAGCGCCAGAAGGCGCCGCGCCTGGCGGGTGTCGAGGTTGCCGGTCGGCTCATCGGCCACCAGCAGGTCGGGGCTGTGGACGACGGCGCGCGCGATGGCGATGCGCTGCTGTTCGCCGCCCGACAGCTCGGGCGGGGCGGATCGGGCCTTTGCCTCCAGCCCGACCCAGCGGAGGATCTCCGCCACATCGGCGCGGAGCGAGGCTTCGGGGCGCCCGGCCAGGCGCAGCGGCAGCGCCACATTGTCAAAGACGGACATGTAGGGCAGCAGGCGGAAATCCTGGAACACCACGCCGATCCGCCGCCGCACCGCCGGCAGGGCCGCGCGCGGAGCGCGGGAGGCGCGCAGGCCCAGCACCTCCACCTCTCCCCGGCTGGGGCGGAGCGCCAGGTGCATCAGCCGCAGCACGGATGATTTCCCGGCCCCGGACGGGCCGAGCAGCCAGGTAAAAGAACCGCGCGGCAGGGCGAAGGAGATGTCGGATAGCGCCGGCGGCCCCAGCAGGCCGCGTTGGGGTTCCCCGCCAGGGTAGCGCAGCCCGACCGCCTCGAACCGGATCATGGACCTTCTCTGCCCCGTGTCCGGCTGCGCGCCAAGGGGGAAGATCGCGCGGGGTGGACGAGCGTGGGGGTCGTGGCCACATTTGGGGCCCATGCGGATCGCCTGTCCCAGCTGCCACGCCGAATACGAGGTGCCCGACGCGATGCTCGCGGGCGGGGCCCGCCAGCTGCGCTGCGCGCGCTGCGGCCATGGATTCTCCGCCGCGCTGCCGGCCGAGACCGCGTCCCCGCCGCCAATCCCCGCACCGCCCCTGGCGGGACCGGCCGCCGCGCCGGAACCGGATCAATCCGCACCGGTCGCTCCCTCGGCCGCTCCCGTAGCCGCTCAGCTGGCCGAGGAGCCGTCGACGAAGCCCCCCTTGGCCGATGCCGTCCCGCCCGCGCATCGTCCGACGACGTCCGTGCCGGCGCCCGCCCCTGTCGGCGCACCTCCCTCCGGCCCCGACCGGCCACCGCCCACACGCGGCCCGCTGCATCATTCCCCGATCAACCCGCCGGAGGAGCCCACCCCGCCGCCCACCGGCCGGCTGGCGGCGGCGTGGCTTGCCTCCCTCGCGCTGGTCGGCGCGGGGGTGGCCGCGCTGGTGGTGTTCCAGGCCGAGATCGTCGCGGCCTGGCCGCCCGCGGCGCGGCTCTACGCCGCACTCGGATTGGGCTGAGCCAACCGGTCTCTCAGCCCGCGTCGAGCTTCAGCGCCTCGCCGGCCAGATAGAGGCTGCCGCAGATCAGCACCCGCGCCGGCGGGCCGTCCCTCGGCACCGCGCGCAGCGCCTGGTCCAGCGTGCCGCCGATGCGGGCGGCGCCGCCGCTGGCTTCCACGATGGCCTCGACCGGCATGGCCAGATGCTGCCCCGGCTCCGCCACCGCCCAGAGGCTGGTCGCCAGCGGGATGATGGGGGCAAGGAAGGCGTCCGATTGCTTGCCGCCCTTCATGCCCACCAGCAGATGCGCCGGCCGGTCGGCGAAGGCCTGGGCGAGATGCGCCGCGATGGCGACCCCGCCGCCGGCATTGTGGCCGCCATCCAGCCACAGCTCCCACCCCGCCGGCAGCAGCGCGGCCAGCCGGCCGGTCAGGCGTTGCATGCGGCCGGGCCATTCGGCGCGGGCGACGCCCTCGACAATCGCGGCCTCGGTCAGCCAAGGCGGGTTCCAGGCGCGGAGCGCCGCGATGGCGATGCCGGCATTGTCGGCCTGGTGGGGGCCGGGCAGGCCGGCCGGCGGCGTGGGGATGCATGCCGCCGAATCCGTCCAGGTGAGCCCGGCATCCGGCTGGTAGGACACATCCCAATCCCGGCCCCGCCGCAGCAGCGGCGCGCCGCGTTCCGCCGCCACGCTCTCAAAAACGGCCAGCACCTCGGCAGCCTGGGCGCCGGTGGCGCAGGGGACGCTGTGCTTGATGATGCCGGCCTTCTCGAAGGCGATCTTGGCCAGCGTGTCGCCCAGGAAGTCCATGTGGTCCATGGAGATGCCGGTGATCGCGGTGGCGACTGGCCGATCCACCACATTGGTCGCGTCGAACCGCCCGCCCAGCCCGACCTCCAGCACCAGCAGATCGGCCGGGACGGTCGCGAACAGGTGGAAGGCGACCGCCGTCGTCACCTCGAACACCGTGATGGGGGCGCCGGCATTGACGCGCTCCACATGCTCCAGCGCCTCCGCCAGCGCGTCCTCGCTCACCAACTCACCGGCCAGCCGGATGCGTTCGTGGAAGCGGACCAAGTGGGGCGAGGTATAGACATGTACCCGCAGCCCCGCCGCTTCCGCGATGGCGCGCAGGAAGGCGCAGGTCGATCCCTTGCCGTTGGTCCCGGCCACATGGATCACCGGCGGCAGGCGCCGTTCGGGATTGCCGAGTGCGTCGAGGCAAGCCTGCATGCGCCCGAGGCTGAGGTCGATCAGCTTCGGGTGCAGGCTGTGCAACCGCTCGATAATGGCCTCGCTGCGCGAGGCGGGCAGTGCGGTCACCTCAGGCGGGCTTCGCGGCCTCGGCGGCCGCTTCCGGCGGCGGCAGGGCGGGTGGGGATGGAGCGGCTTCCTCTGCCGCCGGCGGCACCTTCTCCCGCAGCAGGGAGATGACGCGTGCCAGCGTCTCGCGCATGTCGTGGCGCTTCACCACCATGTCGAGGATGCCGTGCTCCAGCAGGTATTCGGCGCGCTGGAAGCCTTCGGGCAGCTTTTCCCGCACCGTCTGCTCGATCACCCGCGCCCCGGCGAAGCCGATCAGCGCGCCGGGTTCCCCGATCTGGATGTCGCCGAGCATCGCGAAGCTGGCCGTCACGCCGCCGGTGGTCGGGTCGCACAGCACGACGATGAAGGGTAGCCCGGCTTCCTTGACCATGCGGGTCGCGATCACGGTGCGCGGCATCTGCATCAGGCTGACGGTGCCTTCCTGCATGCGCGCCCCGCCGGAGGCAGTGAAGACCACCAGCGGCGCGTCCTGCAGCACGGCGAGCTTGGCGGCGGTCACGATCGCCTCGCCCACGCCTGCGCCCATGGAGCCGCCCATGAAGGCGAATTCGAAGGCCGCGACCACGGCCTTGCGGCCCTCGATCGTCCCTTGCGCGACGACGACGGCGTCGTCCATTGCGTTCTTGGTCTGCGCGTCCTTCAGCCGGTCGGCGTAGCGGCGCTGGTCGCGGAAGCGCAGCGGATCGGCCGGGGCCTTCGGCAGTTCGATGCGCGACCAGCCTTCATCCAGCGTCGCCTTGATTCGGGCCTGGCCGGACAGGCGCATGTGATGCCCGCAGCTGGTGCAGACATGCAGGTTCCGCTCCAGGTCGCGGTGAAACAGCATCTGCTCGCAGGACGGGCATTTGTGCCAGAGATTATCCGGCACGTCCCGCGGGACGCCGATCAGTCCCTTGATCTTGGGCAGCGCCCAATCGGTGATCCAGTTCATCGCGCGTTCCGAAGCTCTCGCCCCCCGACTAAGCGTGACGGGCTGGCGTATGCAAGGGGCGGCCCGGGGGCCGGTGCTGGCGCGGCGTTGTGCCGCGCCGTCCCGTCAGGCGGCCTGCCGGCGCGCGGCCCGGATGGCCTGGGCCAGGCCGCCGATCTGCGCCAGCACCTTCGGCGCCGTGTCCGCGGTCGCGCGGCCTTCGGCGTCGAGCGTCCCGGCCAGGGTATCGACCAGCGCGGTGCCGACCACCGCCCCATCGGCGACGGAAGCCGCGACCGCTGCCTGTTCGGGGGTGCGGATGCCGAAGCCGATGGCAACCGGCAGGTCGGTGTGGCGCTTGAGCGCCGCGATGGCCGGCGCGAGCGACCCGTAATCGGCGCTGCGCGTGCCGGTGATGCCGGTGATCGAGACGTAGTAGATGAAGCCGGTGGTGGCCCCGAGCACCTTGGGCAGACGCGCCTCATCCGTCGTCGGCGCGATCAGGCGGATCAGGTCCAGGCCCCGCGCGGTCGCATGCGGCTCGACCTCATCGGCTTCCTCGGGCGGGACGTCCACGATGATCAGCCCGTCGACGCCGGCCTCCGCCGCATCGGCGCAGAAGCGCTCCACGCCATAGGACAGTAGCGGGTTGTAGTAGCCCATCAGCACCACGGGCGTCTCGGCTTCCGTCTGGCGCAGTTCCCGCACCAGGTCGAGCACGCCGGGCACCGTCGCGCCGGCCTTCAGCGCCCGCTGCCCGGCACGCTGGATGGACGGGCCATCGGCCATCGGGTCGGTAAAGGCGACGCCGATCTCGATCACGTCCACGCCCGCCGCCGGCAGGCCCTTCAGGATCGCGAGGGAGGTGTCGCGATCCGGGTCGAAGCCCATGAGGAAGGTGACGAGCCCGCCGCGGCCTTCGGCCTTCAGCTTGGCGAAGCGGGCAGCGATGCGGCTCATCGCGCGAACTCCTGGTCGGTGCGGGGCATGGTCAGATCTTCTCGCCCAGGTGGCGCGCCACGGTGAAGATGTCCTTGTCGCCGCGGCCGCAGAGATTCATCACGATGATCCGGTCCGCCTCCATCTCCGGCGCCATCTTCATCACATGCGCCAGCGCATGGGCGGGTTCCAGCGCGGGGATGATGCCTTCCAGCTTCGAGCAGAGCTGGAACGCCTCCAGCGCTTCCGTGTCCGTCGCGCCGACATATTGGACGCGGCCGAGTTCATGCAGCCAGGAATGCTCGGGGCCGACGCCGGGATAGTCGAGGCCGGCGGAGATGCTGTGCGCTTCCGTGATCTGGCCGTCGCCATCCTGCAGCAGATAGGTGCGGTTGCCATGCAGCACGCCCGGGCGGCCGCGCGACAGCGCCGCGGCGTGTTCGGGCGTATCCAGCCCGTGGCCCGCCGCCTCCACGCCCACCATCGCGACCTCGGCATCGTCCAGGAAGGGGTAGAACAGGCCCATGGCGTTGGACCCGCCGCCCACCGCGGCGACCAGCACATCCGGCAGGCGGCCCTCGGCGTCCTGCATCTGGGCCTTGGCCTCGGTGCCGATCACGGATTGGAAGTCGCGCACCATCGCGGGGTAGGGGTGCGGGCCGGCGACAGTGCCGATGCAGTAGTAGGTGTCGTGGACATTCGCGACCCAGTCGCGAAGCCCTTCGTTCATCGCGTCCTTCAGCGTCGCGGCGCCCGAGGTCACGGGCCGCACCTCCGCCCCCAGCAGCTTCATGCGGAAGACGTTGGGCTGCTGCCGTTCGACATCGGTGGCGCCCATGTAGACGATGCAGGGCAGGTTCATCAGCGCACACGCCGTGGCGGTGGCGACGCCGTGCTGGCCTGCGCCGGTCTCGGCGATGATGCGGGTCTTGCCCATCTTCTTGGCCAGCATGATCTGGCCGAGCACCGCGTTGATCTTGTGCGCGCCGGTATGGTTTAGCTCGTCGCGCTTGAAATAGATTTTTGCGCCCTTCCCCGGCGCCGCCTTGGCGCGGAGGTGGGTGGTCAGGCGTTCCGCATACCACATCGGGCTGGGGCGGCCGACGTAATGGGTCAGCAGACGGCGCCATTCCGCCTGGAAGGCCGTGTCCGTCTTGGCGGCCTCATAGGCGCGCTCGACCTCGAGGATCAGCGGCATCAGCGTCTCGGCCACGAAGCGGCCGCCGAACTCGCCGAAGCGGCCACGGGCATCGGGGCCCTGGCGGAAGGAGTTGGGGAGGGGCTTGTTCACGGTCGTTGTCCTGGTCTCCCTGGCGTCATAGCGCGGGAGCGTGGCGGGGTCACGCGGGGTGCGGTGCCGAGCGGCCGAGGTGGGGTGGGGAGGGGGCGCGAGGGAGCGCAGGCGATAGGCACGGTCGGTCGGGCCCCCTCCCGGCCCCGCTGCGCGAGGCCACCAGCCTTCGGCGCAGCGGCAGTACCGCTGCCCCCCGCCCAGGCGGGAGAGGGGGGGTGGCGCGCCCTGCTCCCTCTCCCGCGTAAGCGGGGGAGGGTTGGGGAGGGGGCGCGACGGAACGCCGGCTTATGGTCACGGTCGGTCGGGCCCCCACCCGCCTCGCTACGCGAGGCCACCCTCCCCCGCTTACGCGGGAGAGGGTCGGGGGGGGCGGCGCGCGACGGAACCTCGGCGACCGTGATCGCGCCGCCCCTACCGGCCCCACGGCTCGCGCCAGGGTTCCTCCGGCCAGTCATGCCGGGGGTAGCGGCCGCGCATCTCCTTGCGGACATCCTTCCACGACCCGCGCCAGAAGCCGGCCAAGTCCCCGGTGACCGCCACCGGCCGCCCGGCGGGGGACAGCAGCGCCACCTGCAAGGGCACCCGCCCCCCAGCCAGCGGTGGCAGCCCGTCCAGCCCGTAAAGGTGCTGCGCGCGGGCCTCCAGCGTCGGGGTTTCCCGGTCGTAGTCGATGGCGGCGGACCGCCCGCCCGGCAGCTCCACCCGGGCGGGGAGCGCCGCATCCAGCCGCTTCTGCATCTCCCAGGGCAGCATCCCGCGCAGGGCGGCCAGCAGGTCGAGCCCCTTCGCCTCGGACAGTTTCGTGCGGCCATGCAGATGCGGGGCGAGCCATTCCGCCGCCGTCGCGGCCAGGGTCGCATCGGACAGGTCGGGCCAGGCCTCCCCCTCTGTCGCGCGCAGCAGGGCGATGCGGGCGCGGACCTGCTTGGCGGCCTCGGTCCAGTCCAGGTCGCGCAGCCCCCTCTCCGCCACCGCCCGCGCCAGGGCGGCGGCGACGGTGGCTGGGTCGGGGGCGGGCAGCACCTGTTCCTCCAGCACCAGCGGGCCGAACAGGCGGCGGCGGCGGGCGAGCACGGCGCCCGCGCGGGGGTCGAAGGCCGCCGTGTCGTCCCACCGCAGCCGTTCGGGGAAGCGGCTTTCCAGCGTGGCCAGGTCGAGCGGCGCGGCCATGCGGATGCGCGTCTCGGTGCCCGACAATTCCAGGTCGGCGACGGCCAGCAGCGGCGCCTTGCCGAGCGGGTCGGTCGCCGCCAGCCGCGCGCCCTGACCCCCCGCGAGGCGGAAGGCGCCGTCCATGCTGCCGCGCCGGGCCGCGATCCGGTCGGGGAAGCCGGCCGCCAGCAGCGGCCCGGCCTCCCCGCCCGGCAGGGCGTTGCCGTGCAGCTTCAGCCGCCGCCGGTGCAGCGTGGCGGCGCGGCGGATGCGCTGGATGGTGGCGCGGTCGGCGTTGGGGTGGTCGCCGCCATGCAGCAATTCCAGCCGCAGATTGATGTCGCTCGGCGTCTCCCGCCCGCGGATGGGGTCGCGTTCCTCCAGCAGCGCGGCGAGGTCGGCGGCCAGCGCCTTCTCCCCCTCATCCGTCGCGGCCAGCAGCATGCGCGCCAGCCGCGGATGCGTGCCCATCCGCGCCATGGCGCGGCCCATCGCGGTGATCCGCCCTTCGGCGTCCAGCGCATCCAGCTCTCGCAGCAGGGCCCGGCCGGCGGCGAGCGTGCCGGCGGGCGGCGGGTCGAGGAAGGCGAGATCCCCCGGCGCCGCGCCCCAGGCCGCGAGGTCGAGCGCGAGGCCCGACAACTCGGCTTCCAGGATCTCCGGCCGGTCCGCTGGGGGCAGGCCGCGATGCAGCGCCTCCGTCCAGAGCCGTATGGCGACCCCCGGCGCGGTGCGGCCGGCGCGGCCGGCGCGCTGTTCGGCCGCCGCCTTGCTGATCCTGACCGTCACCAGCCGCGCTAGGCCGGAGGCCGGGTCCAGCCGCGGGGTCCGGCGGAAGCCGCCATCCACCACAATCCGCACCCCTGGCACGGTCAGCGACGTCTCCGCGATCGAGGTCGCCAGCACCACCTTGCGCCGCCCATCAGGCAGCGGGTTCAGCGCGCGGTCCTGTTCGGCCGGCGGCAATTCGCCATGGAGCGGCACGACCTCGGCGGCCAAGCCGCCCAGGCGTTCCGCGGTGCGGCGGATCTCCCCCCAGCCGGGCAGGAAGGCCAGCAGGTCGCCCGGGTGCTGGGACAGCGCCGCGCGGATGGTGTTGGCCATCGCTTCCGGCAGGTCGCGCGGATCGGCGAGTTCGCGGGCGCGATGCTCCACCGCGACGGGGAAGGCGCGGCCCAGGCTCTCGACGACCGGCGCATCCCCCAGCACGGCGGCGAAGCGCGCGATATCGAGGGTGGCGGACATCGCCAGCAGCCGCAGCTCCGGCCGCAGCGCCCGCTGGAGGTCGAGGCAGAGCGCGAGCGCCAGATCGGTGTCCAGGTTGCGCTCATGCGCCTCGTCGAACAGGACGGCGGCGACGCCGTCGAGGCCGGGGTCGGATTGCAGCCGGCGCACCAGCAGCCCTTCCGTCACCACCTCGATGCGGGTGCGGTCGGAAAAGGCGCGGTCGAGGCGGGTGGCCAGCCCGATGGTGCCGCCCGGTGCGTCTTCGCCGATCAGGGTGGCCATGCGTCGGGCGGCGGCGCGGGCCGCGACGCGACGGGGCTCCAGCACCAGGATCCGCCCGGATTGCGCCCAGGGCTGGTCCATCAGCGCGAGCGGGACGAGCGTGGTCTTGCCCGCGCCGGGGGGCGCGACGAGCACGGCATTCGGCCCTGCCGCCAGCGCATCGGCCAGGCGCGGCAGGGCTTCGGTGACGGGAAGGTCGGGCAGCGGCGGGATCACGCCGCTGCCATAGAGCAGTTTCAGGAAGGGCGCGAAGGCCTGGGACCGGCGATCAACCAGCCGGCTGCATCGCCCGCTTGTCGCCGGGCCTCGCCCCGGATAAGCGGCCCATCCGGGGCTAGGCCCCAGAACGAGATGGTGGAGACGCGGACCATGCCGACAGACCTCGAGATCGCGCGCGCCGCGACGCTTCGCCCCATCGCCGAGATCGCCGCCCGCGCCGGCATCCCGGCCGAGGCGCTGGAGCCCTTCGGCAAGTACAAGGCCAAGCTGTCCCCCGATTTCGTGGCGGAGGCGGCCGCGCGCCCGGCCGGCAAGCTGGTGCTGGTGACGGGCATCAACCCGACCCCGGCCGGGGAAGGCAAGACCACCACCACCATCGGCCTGGGCGATGCGCTGAACGCGCTCGGCACCCGCACGATGATCGCGCTGCGCGAACCCTCCCTCGGCCCCTGCTTCGGCGTGAAGGGTGGGGCCACCGGCGGCGGCTACGCGCAGGTGCTGCCGATGGAGGACATCAACCTCCACTTCACCGGCGATTTCCACGCCATCACCAGCGCCAACAACCTGCTGTCGGCGATGATCGACAACCACCTGTATTGGGGCAATGAGCTCGGGCTGGATCCGCGCCGCATTTCCTGGCGGCGGGCGATGGACATGAACGACCGCAACCTGCGCGATTGCGTCGTGGGCCTCGGCGGCGCCTCCCAGGGCGTGGTGCGGGAAGACGGCTTCGACATCACCGTGGCATCGGAAGTGATGGCGGTGTTCTGCCTGTCGCGGGATGTATCCGAATTGCAGGACCGCCTGGGCCGCATGATCATCGGCCGCCGGCGCGACGGAAGTGCGGTGACGGCGCGCGACATCAAGGCCGATGGCGCGATGACCGTGCTGCTGAAGGAAGCGCTGTCGCCGAACCTGGTGCAGACGATCGAGGGCTCGCCCGCCCTGGTGCATGGCGGACCCTTCGCCAACATCGCGCATGGCTGCAACAGCGTGGTGGCCACGCGGCTCGCCCTAGGCCTCGCGGATGTGGTGGTGACGGAAGCGGGCTTCGGTGCCGATCTGGGCGCGGAGAAGTTCCTCGACATCAAGTGCCGCCAGGCGGGGCTGGAGCCCGGCGCCTGCGTGATCGTCGCGACCGTGCGCGCGCTGAAGATGCATGGCGGCGTCGCCAAGGCCGATCTGGGGCGTGAGGACGTCGCTGCCGTCGCGCGCGGGACAGCGAACCTGGAACGGCATGTCGAGAACTGCCGAAAGTTTGGCCTGCCGGTGGTGGTGGCGCTGAACAAGTTCACCTCCGACACCCCGGCCGAGATCGCGGCCGTGCAGGCGGCGATGGAGCGAGTGGGGACGGAGGCCATCCTCTGCACCCATTGGGGCGATGGCGCGGCCGGCGCGCGGGACCTGGCGCGGGCGGTGAAGGCGCGGCTGGAGGGCGGGGCGGGGCGTTTCGCGCCGCTCTATCCGGATGCGATGCCGCTGGCGGAGAAGCTGCGGACCATCGCGCGGGAGGTCTATCGCGCCGCCGATGTGTCGATCCCCGCGCCTGCGGCGCAGAAGCTGGCGCGCTGGGAACAGGAAGGCTTCGGCCACCTGCCGGTCTGCGTCGCCAAGACGCAATATTCCTTCACCGCCGATCCGACGCAGCTGGGCGCGCCGAGCGGCCATGTGCTGCCGCTGCGGGATGTGCGGCTGTCGGCCGGCGCCGGCTTCGTCGTGGCGATCTGCGGGGAGATCATGACGATGCCCGGCCTGCCCCGCCGCCCGGCGGCGGAGACGATCACGTTGGACGCCCAGGGCAGGATCGAGGGCCTGTTCTGATCGCTGGCCTGTCGGGGGATCAGGGGCAATTGGCGCCGCGGGCGTAGGCCAGGGCCAGGTTCACCGCGGCGACCCCCGCGAAAGTCGCTGCATCGGGACCGGTCCTCTGGTTCTGTGATCCGACTTTAAGTTGCGTGCCGCGCGGCTCCGATGCCGGGCACCATCCAGGCTTGGCCGGGGCGCAGCCAGCGGCGCCCAGGATCAGCAGAAGTGCAAAAGAGTGGCGCATGGATGCCGGGCCTTCTATGCGCCAGCGAGCGAACCACAAGGCAACAAAACCCGATATCGCAACGATGTCTTGGCACTGAAGGCCGCCGCGCGGACTAAACCCCGCGCAGTGTCTTCCGCCGCTTGGCCCGGGCCCCCTCCGGCGCCCATGCGGGCGGGCCATCCAGAAGGCGCAGCAGCGACTCTGGTACATCTTCGGAGAGCGTCGCACCGTAGAGCCGCCCGAGTTCGCGCTTTAGCCAATGGTCGAAAGCCGCGGCGCCGGGCTCGGCGGGCATGCAGATAGGGTCATGCGCCGCCCATCGGGGCGGCGCACCCTCGGGGCGGAGTTGGGCGCTCATGGGCGCAGCAGCGTCCGGCGGGGTCACAGGTTCCCCCATCCGCAGCCCGCGCGCAGCTTTCGCCGGAAGCCGTGGCAGCGCAGCCGCAGGCATCGTTCCGCCCCCATGCAGCCTGGGGCCTGTCGCCTGCGGCGCGGGGCCGATGTTGCGCGGCGCGAGCCGCCCGAGCAGATTGCGCCGCCGGTCGTCACGCCCGCAGGCGATGGACCGGCACCCGAGGTTTCGTGGAGTTGTCCCGCATGGCGCAGGCGCCGGTTGACGAGATTCTGCGCGACGGCGCGGCGCGCCATGCGCGCGGCGATCTGGATGGCGCCGCGCGGCTCTACCGCAAGGTGCTGGCGCAAAAACCCGGTGAGGCGAATGCGCTCAACCTGCTCTCCGTCATCGCGCGCCAGCGCGGCGACCTGCCGCGTGCGCTGGACTTGTCGCGCCAGGCGGTCATTGCGCGGCCGGACAGCCCGGTCTTCCTCGCCAATCACGGCGCCGCGCTGGCGGAGGCGGGCAGGCTGCCAGACGCGGTGCGCGCGCTGGCCGCCGCGCTGTCGAGGCGGCCGGATGATGTCACCACGCTCCGCAACCTCGGACAGGCCCTGACCGCGCTCGGCGATCCGGCCGGCGCGGTCGCGCCGCTCCGCCGTGCCGTGGAACTCGCCCCCGCCGCGCCCGAAGCCTGGCTGGCGCTGGCCCATGCGCTGCGGGAGGCGGGCGCGGATGGCGCCGCGGACGCCGCGCGGCAGGTGATCGCCATCGCGGATGTCCCCGCGCCGCTGGCCGAGCAGGCGCGCTTCCTGCTCGCGGCGCTGGGCGAGGAGACCGCGCCCGACCGCGCGCCGGCGGCCTATGTGAAGGAGCTGTTCGACCTCTACGCGCCGCGCTTCGACGACGACCTGCAAGGGCGGCTGGGCTACCGCACGCCCGCGCTTGTGGCGGCGCTGCTGCAAGCGGCCGGCGTGGTGCCGGATGGCTCGCGCCGCGTGCTCGACCTCGGCTGCGGCACGGGCCTGTCAGGGGTGGCGCTGAAGCCCTTCGCGAAGCGCATGACCGGGCTCGACCTCGCACCCCGCATGCTGGCGGAAGCGGCGAAGCGCGGCATCTACGACACGCTGGAGGAAGCGGATCTGCTGGCCTGGCTGCCCCGCCAGGCGGGGCGGTTTGACCTGGTGGCGGCGGCGGATGTGCTGAACTACCTGGGCGATCTCGGCCCCGCGCTGCGCGGCATCGCGGGCGCGCTGGCGCCGGGCGGCATCGCCGCCTTCAGCATCGAGGCGGAGCCGGGCGCGCCCTTCGCGCTCGGCCCCGGCCTGCGCTACCGGCACGATCCCGCGCATGTCGCGATGTTGGCGGAGGCCGCCGGCCTCGTCCCGCTCGCGCGGGAGGAGACGGTGCTGCGCGAGGAAAAGGGCGCGCCCGTGCCCGGCGTGCTCTTCGCGCTGCGCCGCGCCGCCGCTTCGGCCTGACGCGTTTCAGCAGCTAGCCGTTCAGCGACCGCGCCACGGCGGCGACATCGCTCGCCGCCGGGCTGGTGGGATGGCGCGTCAGCAGCGGGACCTGCGCGCGGATCGCATCCGCGACCTTCGGGTCGTGCCGCACGATCCCGGCCGAGACCAGCCCGCGATCCAGGAAGCGGCGCATCGCCGCCTGCAACGTCGCATGCACGCGCTGCCCCGCCGCGGCGCCGGAGGCCATGTTGACCACCAGCCGCGGCGCCCGCCCCGGCGCATCGCGCGACAGCAGCTTCAGCACGGCATAGGCATCCGTCAGGCTCGTCGGGTCTTCCGTCGCCAGCACCAGCGGCAGGTCGGCGGCAGCGAGAAGCCGGCGCTGCGCCACGCCGATTCCGGCGCCGAGATCCACCACCACATCCTCGAACGCCACTGCCAGCCGGCGCGGCAGCGCGAGCGCAGCTTCCAGAACCCCGCCTTCCAGCGCGGCCATCTTCTCGGAGCCCGATCGCCCGGCCAGCAGGCCGAAGCCCGCCGGATGCCGGATCAGCGCGTCTTCCGCCCCCACGCGCCCCGCCAGCACCGCGCCGAGATCGACCGCGGGCGCGAGGCCGAGTTGCACATCCGCATTGGCCAGGCCGAGATCGGCATCGATCAGCGCCACGCGCCGCCCGCGCTGCGCCAGCGCATGCGCCAGCGTGATCGCGAACCATGTCTTGCCGACGCCGCCCTTGCCGGACGCCACGGCGATCACCCGACCCGTCACGTGCCGACGCCTTCCATCATCCGTCCCGCCAGCCATTCCGCATCGAGCCGCGTGAGCCCCGCCGCCACGTCGTGCCCCGTGCCGGCTTCCGTCATCATGAGGTCGGCCGCCGCGGCGGCGGCCAGCACGCCGCCCAGCCGCCGCGCCGCATCCAGCCGCGTCGGCAGCAGGTGCCGGCAGCCCAGCAGGTGGAAGGCGCGGGCGGTCTCCGCCGCTTCCTCCGCGTCGAGCCCCGCCGGCAGCACCAGCACGGATGTGCCGCGCGCGGCCTCCGCCAGCGCGGCGTGGCGGCGGGCGCCGGCATCGTCGAAGGGATCGCAGCCTGGCATGTCCACCAGCACGGGTTGCCCCGGCGCGCCCCGTGCCAGCGCCTTGATGAGCGCGCCCGGCGTGCCGGCGATGGACAGCGGCAGCGACAGCACCCGCGCGAAGGCCGCGAGCTGTTCCGCCGCGCCCGCGCGGCGCCCATCCGCCGAGACCAGCAGCGGCGGCGTGCCGGCCAGCAGCAGCCGCGTGGCAAGCTTCGCGCAGGTCAGCGTCTTGCCCGCCCCCGGCGGCCCCGCAAGCAGCAACGGCCCGGCATCGAATGGCAGCGGCGCGAAGCGGAATTCCTGCGCCAGCGCCGCGGGCAGCGGCGCGCCGGCCAGGCGTTGCGCCAGCGCGGCGGGCAGGTTGTGCCGGCGCAGCGCCGGCGGCAGCGCAAGATCCGGCACGGATTCGGGGGCGATGAGAACGGGTTCGTCCTCCACCTCCTGCCCCGCCGTCACCTCCACCCCGCCGCCGACGCGGCGCGTGCCGAGGATGACGGCTTCCTCCCCCAACTCGGCGCGGAGGATCGCCATGGCGTCCGCCATGCGCGCCGCGCGAATGGTGCGAAGGCGCATCAGCCCACCGTGCCGATGGTGCGGATGCGCGCGCGCGCATGGATCTCGGCATGGGCCAGAACGGCGGTCTGCGGGCGGAAGCGTTCCACCACCGCGCGCACATGGGCGCGGATGCCGCCCGAGCAGACCAGCACCGCCGGCTCACCGGCATTGGACGCGCCGTCGAAGGCCTCCCGCAGCGCTGCCATGAAGGCGCCGAGGCGCGATGGCACCATGGCCAGCTGCTTTTCCTCACCCGGGCCGGCCAGCGCGTCCGCGAAGTCGCGTTCCCATTCGGCCGAAAGCGCGATGATCGGGATCGCGCCATGCGGTGCGCGCGCCGCGTCGCTGATCTGCCGCGCGAGCCGGACGCGCACCGTGGCGACGATGCCGGCCAGGCTGCGCGTGCCGGCCGCGGCCGCATCCTGGATGCCCTCCAGGATCGTCGGAAGGTCGCGGATCGACACGCGTTCGGCCAGCAGCGACTGCAGCACGCGCTGCACCGTGCCCATGCTCGCCTGCGCGGGGATGAGGTCCGACACCAAGCGGCGATGCTCGGGGGCCAACTCGTCCAGCAGCTTCTGCGTCTCCGCGAAGGACAGCAGCTCGGGCATCGTGTCGCGCACGATCTCCGTCAGGTGGGTCGCCAGCACGCCGGCCGAATCCACCACGGTGTAGCCCATCGCCAGCGCTTCCTCCCGCAGGGTTTCCTCGATCCAGGCGGCGGGCAGGCCGAAGGAGGGCTCCTGCACGCGTTCCCCCGGCAGCGCGGGCGGTGCGCCCGATGGGTCGATCGCCATGTGCAGCGGCGGCTTCAGCACGCCGCGCCCCGCCTCGATCTCCTTCACGCGCACCACATAGGTGTCGGGGGGCAGCTGCAGATTGTCCTGGATCCGGACCGAGGGCAGGACGAAGCCCATCTCCTGCGCCGTGGTGCGGCGGAGCGAGCGGATCTGGTCCGACAGCCGCGTCGCGTCCCCGGCCGCGAGGTTGAGCAGCCCATAGCCGAGTTCGAGCCGCAGCAGGTCCATCTTCAGCGCGTCGGAGGCCGGCGGCTCGGGCGGTGGCCCGGGCGGGATGGCGCTGACCGCTTCCTGCATCCGCTCCGCCTGCCATTGCTTCCGCGCCATCCAGCCCGCGCCGCCGGCCAGCGCCAGGAAGGGGATGGCCGGCATGCCCGGCAGCAGCGCCATGAAGGCCGCCGCCCCGGCCGCGAGGCCGAGCGGCTTCGGCCCGCCCAGCTGCAGCGCCAGCGCCTTGTCCGCGCGCCCATCGACGCCACCCTTCGTCACCACGATGCCCGCCGCGACGGACACCAGCAGCGCCGGGATCTGCCCCACCAGCCCGTCGCCGACGGTCAGGAAGGAGAAGGTCGTGATCGCCTCCCCGATCGCCATGCCGTGGCGCAGCGACCCGATCGCGATGCCGGCGAGCAGGTTGATCGCGGTGGTGATCAGCCCCGCGATCGCATCGCCGCGCACGAATTTCGCGGCACCGTCCATTGCGCCGTAGAAGGCGCTCTCATCCTCCAGCTCCTTGCGCCGGCGCCGTGCCTCCGCCTCGGTCAGGATGCCGGCCGAGAGATCGGAATCGATCGCCATCTGCTTGCCCGGCATCGCATCCAGGCTGAACCGCGCGGCGACTTCGGCGATGCGGCCCGAGCCCTTCGTCACCACGACGAAATTCACGATCAGCAGGATCGCGAAGACGATCAGCCCGACCAGCACGTCGCCCGCCATCAGGAAGGTGCCGAAGGCGGAGATCACCGCCCCGGCTGCGTCCGGCCCCTCATGCCCCGTGGTCAGGATGGCGCGCGTGGTGGCGACATTGAGCGCGAGGCGCAGCAGCGTCGTCAGCAGCAGCACCGTGGGGAAGGCGCTGAAATCCAGCGGCCGCTGCATGAACAGCGCCACCATCAAGACCAACACCGAGGAGGTGATGGACAGCGCCAGCCCCACATCCAGCAGCCAGGATGGCAGCGGCACCACCAGCACCGCGACCAGCATCACAACGCCGAGCCCGAGCGCGACATCGCCCGAGGGCTTCGCCAAGCCGACCCAATGCGGCAGCACCAGCGCCTTCATGCGTCAGGCCGCCCCCGGCAGCGCGATGAAGGCCTGGCCCGGCGCCGGCGGCACGGCGAGGCCAGCGGCGCGATACTCCGTCAGCTTGTTCCGCAGCGTACGGATGGAGATGCCGAGGATCTCCGCCGCGCGCGTGCGATTGCCGAGGCAATGCGACAGCGTCTCGATGATCAGTTCCTGCTCCACCTCCTCCATCTTCCGCCCGACCAGGGCGGCCACGCGGCCGGGCTGGGTGGGGGCAGGGGCGGGGGCCTGCGGCGCGTCGGCGGCGACGGGATCCGGCGCGCGCCGAGGGCGGATCAGCTCGATTGCCTCGGGCCCGATGCTCGGGCCTTCGGCCAGCAGCACGGCGCGGTGCAGGCAGTTCTCCAGCTCGCGCACATTGCCTGGCCAGGGATGCGCGAGCAGCGCCGCCGCCGCCGCTGGAGACAGGCTGCGGGATGGCAGGCCGTTGGCCTGCGCGTAGCGGGCCGCGAAATGCGCGGCCAGCGGCAGGATGTCCGCCGTGCGCTCCCTGAGCGGCGGGATGTGCAGCGCGAGTACGTTCAGGCGGAAGAACAGATCCTCCCGGAAGCGGCCCTTCGCCACCTCGGCCGAAAGATCGCGATGCGTGGCGGCGAGTAGGCGAACATCGACCTTGACAGGCGCGGTGCCGCCCAGCCGGTCCACCTCCTTCTCCTGGATCACGCGCAGCAACTTCGCTTGCAGGCGCGGGTCCATCTCCCCGATCTCGTCCAGCAGCAGCGTGCCGCCCTCGGCCTGTTCGAACTTGCCCTTGCGCGCGGCCACCGCGCCGCTGAAGGCACCCTTCTCATGGCCGAACAATTCGGATTCCAGCAGCGTTTCCGGCAGCGCGGCGCAGTTCAGCGCGACGAAGGGTCCCCGCCCGCGCTTGCTGCGAGCATGGATGTGCCGCGCCAGCACTTCCTTGCCCGTGCCGCTTTCGCCCGTGATCAGCAGGCTGGCATCGGCCTTCGCCAACTGCCCCGCACGTGCCAGCAGCAGTGCCATGGCCTCGTCCTGCACGACGGGGCCTTCCCGGCCTGGCTCGGCGCCGGCGGCTTCCAGCATCGCGATGATCAGGTCGGCATCGGGCGGCAGCGGCAGGAAGTCGCGCGCCCCGGCTTCGATCGCGCGCACGGCGGCATCCGCATCCTCGGCCCGGCCGCAGGCGACGACGGGGCAGGCGATGCGTTCCGCTCCCAGCGCCTGCACCAGCCACGCCACATCGTGGCGGAGGTCCACCAGCGCGAGGTCAGCACCTTCCGCGCGCAGCCGCCCGAGCCCCGCCGCAACGCCTTCCGCATGGCCGAGCTTCGCGCCGCGCGCGATCGCGACGCGCGCGGCTGCGCCCAGCTCCCCTTCCAGCGATCCGATGATGAGAAGCCGCGTCATGCCTCAGGCGGTCCCGCGATCGGCCTTGACGATTTCCGTCATGGTCACGCCGAGCCTGTTGTCGTCGACCATCACCACCTCGCCGCGCGCGACCAGGCGGTTGTTGACGTAGATCTCCACCGCCTCGCCCAGCTTGCGGTCGAGTTCGACCACCGCGCCGCGGCCCAGCTTCAGCAACTGCGATACCTGCATCGTGGCACGTCCCAGCACGGCGCTGACCTGGACGGGGATGTCATAGACCGCGTCCAGGTCGCGCGTGCCCGCGGCCGCCGCGGCGGCCAGCGCCTCCGTCACCGGCACTGCCTCGAAGCCGTCCTGCATGCTCATGCCTCGTCACTCCCGAAGGTGAATCCTGCCGCTTCCAGCGCGGCGCGCACGGCGGCGCGGCGCGCGTCCAGCGAAACCAGCTGGGCGCCATCGCGCCACTCGATCCGCCCGTCGCCGGGCGGCAGCGTGGGGTCGGCCGCGACCCCCGGCCCGTCGGGCAGCAGGGCGGCGGCGGCGGCGACCAGTTCCGGCGCCACGAACAGCCTGGCCTCCGGCCGGTCCGCCAGGGCGGGGCGCAGCGCTGCGGCGATGCGGGCGGGCAGCGCCGCGCCACGCCGCGCCGATTCCTCCGGCAGCGCCGCATCCAGGACGCTGAACATCAGCGAGGCCAGCGCCTCGGCCGATTGCACCGCGATACGCTCGGCTTCCGCCGACGCATCCGCCATCGCCGCCGTGAGCAGGCCGAGGCTGGCGGCGATCTGCGCGTTCTGCGCGGCGGCCTGGCGGCGCAGCCCTTCCGCGAGGCCTTCGGCGAAGCCGCGCGCATGGCCTTCCGTCGCGCCGTCCGCCCGCGCGGCCGCGAGCAGCGCCGGGTCGGGCGGCGGCGGAACGATGGCGGGCGGCGGCTGCGACAGGTCGGGCAGGGTGGCGGTGAACCTCACGCGATCATCTCCTCCTCGCCGCTATCGGCCATCTGGATCTGGCCTTGCGCCGCCAGGTCCTTGGCCTGCGCGACGATCACCGCCTGCGCTTCCTCCACGTCGCGCAGTCGCACGGGCCCGAGCGCCGCGAGATCGTCCTTCAGCAGCTTGGATGCGCGTTCCGACAGGTTGCGGAAAAACAGGTCCCGCAGCGTTTCGCTTGCGCCCTTCAGCGCCAGCACCAGCTTGTCCTTCGGCACCGCGCGCAGCAGCAGCTGGATGCCCGGCCCGTCCACGCGCTGCAGGTCGTCGAAGGTGAACATCAGGGCGCGGATCCTCTCCGCGCTCTCGCGGTTGCGCTGCTCGAGCGCATTGAGGATCCGGGTTTCCGCCGCGCGGTCCAGGTTGTTGAAGATCTCCGCCATCACCTCATGCGAATCGCGCCGCTGGCCGCGCGCGAGGTTCGACATGAATTCGCTTCGCAGCGTCCGCTCGACCCCGTCCAGTGCTTCCTTCTGGACCGTCTCCATCCGCAGCATCCGCATCACGACTTCCATCGCGAAGGCTTCCGGCAGCAGCGACAGCACGCGCGCCGCGTGGTCCGGCTTCACCTTGGACAGCACCACGGCGACGGTCTGCGGATATTCGTTCTTCAGGTAGTTCGCGAGAACCGCCTCGTTCACATTGCCCAGCTTGTCCCACATGGTGCGGCCCGCCGGGCCGCGGATCTCCTCCATGATCTGGGCCACGCGTTCCTTCGGCAGGGTGCGCAGCAGCAGCCGTTCGGTGGCGTCGTAGGAGCCGACGAGACTGCCCGTCTGGCCGAACAGCGCGCTGAATTCCCGCACCACCTCCTCGACCTGCGCCGAGGCGATGGTGCCGAGCCCGGCCATCGACAGCGACAGGTCGCGGATCTCATCCTCATGCAGCTGGCTGAAGATCTTCGCCACCTGCTCCTCACCCAGCGCGAGCATCAGCGTCGCGGCCTTCTTCGGTCCCGTCAGGGTGCGCGCGCCGCTCATGCCGTGCCATCCTCCGGCGCCAGCCAGCGGCGCACCACGGCGACCGCCTGGTCTGGATTGCTGTCCACCATCTCGGCCAGCGCCTTCAGCGCGGAAGCGCGCATCTGCCCTTCGACCTGCGCGACCGAGATCAGCGTGTCTTCCGCCGCGCCGGGCAGCGCCGCCGGGCCCGTCGCGGTGCCTGTGACCGCAGGATCCCCACCCGCGCCGGCGGCAAGGGCTGCGCCCTCCGTGCCTTCAAGCGCGATCGTCCCGCCACCGCCCCCGGCGCCCGCAAAGACGAGGCCGGGCGGCGATGCCAGCGCGACGCCCAGCCGCCCGACCAGCGGGCGCAGCAGCAGCAGGATGGCGGCCAGCGCCACCACGGCGAGAATGGCGCTCTCGACGATGCGGCCCATCAGCGCGGTCGGCACGACCTGGCCCAGGATGACGAAGCCCTGCGGCGTGGGATCGGCCGGCGGGGGTTCGGCAAAGCGCAGGCTCACCACATCCACGCGGTCGCCGCGCCGCTCATCGAAGCCCACGGCCGACCGCGCGAGGGTGGCGATGCGCTGCATCTCCTCCGGCGTGCGTTCGCGCCATTGCGGCGGGCCGGAGGCCTGCGGTTCCCATACCCCGTCCACCAGCACGGCGACGGAGATGCGGCGGATCGCGGGCTGTTCGCGCGTGGTGTTCCGCGTCAGGCGGCCGATCTCGAAATTCGTCGTCTCGTCCTGGCGCGACTGTTCGGTGCGTGGGCCGCCGGTTTGCGGATCGGCGCCTGGCAGCTGGTTTTGTACCGAGACATTGCCCGGTTCCGAGGTCCGGCTGCTCTCGGTGGTCGATTGCGTGCTGCGCGGGACCTGGTTCTCGCTGTCGAAGCGTTCCTCAACCGTCTGGATGCGATCGAAGTCGAAATCGACGGAGGCTTCCGCCCGCACGCGCCCGGTGCCGAGGATGCGTTCCAGCAATTCCTCCACCGCCCGCGCCATGCGCAGTTCATGCGTGCGGCGCAGTTCTTCCGCGCCCTGGGCGGCGGCGGGGCCGGCCAGCGCCTGGCCGCCGCGCGCCAGCAATTCGCCCCGGCTGTCGACGATGGAGATGTTCTGCGGGCGCAGCCCGGGGACGGCGGTGGACACCAGGTGCAGCACCGACTGCACGCCTTCGCGGTCCAGCCGCTGCGGACCGGACATGGTCAGCACGACGCTGGCCTGGGCTTCGCCCCTTTCGCGTGAGAAGGGCTCGCGGCGCGGCAGCACCAGATGCACGCGCGCATTCCGCACGCCGGTCAGGCCGCGGATGGTGCGCGACAGTTCCCCCTCCAGCGCGCGCAGGCGGTTCATGTCCTGCTGGAACGGCGTCGTCGTCAGGCTCTCGCCGCGATCGAAGATCTCGTAGCCGACCGATCCGCCGGCAGGCAGGCCTTCGCGCGCCAGCAGCAGGCGCACGCGCGGCACCTCGGATTCCGGCACGAGGACCTGGGAGCCGCCGCCGGCGATACGATGCGGGATGCGCTGGCGTTCCAGCGCGGCCACGACCTGGGAGGCGTCGCGCTGTTCGAGGTCCCCGTACAGCAGCGCCATCGGCGGTTCCGCCGCGCGCAGCGCCAGGAAGGCGAGCAGCCCGAGCGTGACCACGGCGACGCCGCCCATGGCGGCGAGTCGCAGCGGCCCGAAGGCGCGGAGCTGCGCGATCAGCCCGCCCATCGAACGCCCTTCCGCGTCGTCGCCCGCCCCTCAAGGCTGGCCCACGCGCTTCCAGCGCGCAAAGCCCACGCGCCTCCAGCGCGCAAAGCCCACGCGCCTCCAGCGCGATCAATCCCTGCGCATCCTGCGCAACCCGACATGCTGCATCCCCATCGTGCCGGACGAGCCGACGGGCAGGTTTTGCCGGGGGAGCGGTAACGGAGCGGTTAACCGCCGCCGCTGACTTCGCGAAGTTTGTCGAATCCGACGCTCGCGGGGCCGAGGCGCAGCATCAGCGCGCCATCCTGGCGGACCGCACCGGTCACTAGCCCTGTCACGCCGAAGGTCACCGGTGTGGCCGCGCCATCGGCGCCGCGGCCGCTGACCGTCACGCGATAGGCGCCGTCCGGCCGCTGCTGCCCGCGGGCGTCGCGGCCATCCCAGGTCCAGCTTGTTGGTGCTGCGCCGAGGGGCAGCGTCGCGGTCCGCACCACGCTGCCGGCGGCATCGCGCACTTCCAGCACCGCCTGCTGCGCCTTGCCCGCGCGGGGCAACGTGACCTCCGCCCTGCCGGCTTGCAGCGGCAATGTCTCTGTCTCCAGCGTCACGCGCCGGCCGACGAGATCCGCGGTGCCGGCCAATTGCCCGGCCTGCTGCAATTCGAGCAGCTGGGTCAGGGTGCCGTTGCCGGCCATCTGTTGCTCGACGCTGGCGAATTGCACCAACTGCTGTGTCAGCTTCTCGGTATCCATCGGGCTGGTCGGGTCTTGGCTTCGCAGCTGCGTGGTCAGCAGCTTCAGGAAGGTGCCGAGATCGGCCGAAAGCTGCGGGCCCCGGCCAGCAGCCGGCCCTGGTGTCGCGCTGCTGGCCGAGGCGCTGGCGGTGATGCTGTTCATGATGTCCGTCTCCCTGCGGTCGGGTGTTCGTCAGAAGGCGAGGTCGATCAGGCCGCGCGCGGTGGGCGCGGCCTGCTGGATGGTGGCTGCGGGCGTCTGCGGCGCTGGCCGTGCGCCCTGGCTGTCGCGCGCGGCGGGGCGGCGGTCGCGCCGGTCCTCGCCGCTGCCGCCGAAGCCAAGGCCGAAGGAGAGGTTGGGCATACGGCCCTCGGCGCCGAAGCCGGTGCCGGCGAGCGCGCGTTCCAACTCGGCCCGGTCGCGCTGCAGCAGGGCGAGCGTCTCCGGCCGTTCCGCGCGCAGGCTGACATGCGCCTCCGTGCCCCGGCTGATCGCGACCTCGACCCGGCCGAGTTCCACCGGGTCGAGGGTGAGGCTGATGCTGTCGTCGGAGCCGAGGGCGAGCGACACCGCGAAGGGCACCACCTGCCGTGCGGGCCAGGGGACCGGCGCGGCGGGGCGTGCCGGGGCCGCGGGTGGCTCGGGCGCGGGCGCGCCGAGCGTGCTGGCCGATGTACCACCCGTGGTGGGGGCGGCTGGGGTCTCGGGTGCGGCGGCCATCGCTTCGATGGGCACCGCCTGGCCGGGATCGGGCATCGCGGCCGGGGGCGCCGGGTCCATCGGGGTTGCGATGGGCGCGACGGCGTCCGGGTCTGCGGGCATGCCGATGGCGGGCAACGTCGCGGCGCCGGGCAGGGTGCGCGGTTCATCGGCCTGCGATGCGGCCTCGGTGGCGGTGGGGAGGGCCGGCGCGGGGTCCGCCGCGACCCGGCCGGGACGCGCGGGCGCCTTGGCGGAGGCCGTGGCCGTGATGGCGACCGGGCTGGCCGGCGTGTCGAACGCCTCGGTGGCGAGGCCGGGTGGCTCCGTGGTGGGCTGGGCGGTTCCGGTCGCGATGTGACCGCCCGAGATCTCGGCTGCGTCCGCCAGGACGGCGCCGGGAGATTGGCCCGCTGCGGCGGGCATGGATGCTGGCAGCTCCGGCGCGGTTGGCGTGGGGCCCGTGGACGCCGCGGCGATGAGCGGGGCCGATGCGCCCGGGCCCGGCGCCCCTTCGCTGAGAGACGCCTCCGTCATGGCGGGGATGGGCTGCGGCTGCGGCACCATCCGCGCGAGCAGGTCCGGCACGCTCAGCGCCGCGCCCTGCTCCATGCCGTTCGCCATGCTGGCCCCACGGGCTTCCCCAAGGCCCTCCACCATCGCCTCCGCCTCGGGCGTCAGGTCGCTTTCCGGCGCGGCGCCTTGCACCGCTTCGGCCGCCCCCAGCAGCCCCGCGAGCAGGCTGCCGAAATCCGCCGGCATATCCCCTGGCACCCCGGCCATCGCCGGCTGGCCGCCGATGGCGGGAACGCCGGCGGCCGAGACACTGGCGGCAGGAAGAAGGCTTGCGTCCATGCGGGATGCCCGAATGCGGAGTGGCACCGGCGCCACCGCTCGCAGGCCCAGCGCAAGCCGCGTGCCTGCCGTGGCGCGGAGCCGGGCGGCAGGACAGGCCCCTACCGCGGCAGTTGCTGCCGCCGGCCCGGCAGTCCCTGCCGCGCACCGGGCCGCAAGCGCTGGCACGGGCCTTGCCCAATGCGCCCCGGACAACTTCCACAAGGATATCGCCCAGTATGTCGCTGCTCGGCTCGATGACCACCGCGATCAGCGGGCTCGCCGCCCAGGCGCGCGCGCTCGGCCATGTGTCCGACAATGTCGCCAACAGCCAGACCGTCGGCTTCAAGCGCGTGGACACCAACTTCACCAGCTGGCTGACGCGATCCAACCTGCGCCTGCACATGCCGGGCTCGGTGGAGGCACGGCCCGACTACACCAACACCGTGCAGGGCACGATCGAGCAGGTGGAGAACCCGCTGGCCATGGCGATCGCCGGCCAGGGCTTCTTCTCCGTCGCGCAGGCACGCGGCGGGCAGGGCGCCGACCTGCTCTTCGACGACCGCCAATTCTACACCCGTGCCGGCGACTTCGCGATGGATCGCGACGGCTTCATGGTGAATGGCAGCGGCTACTATCTGGAAGGCTGGCGCGTGATGCAGGGCAATGAGCCCGACCGCACCTCCATGACACCGATCCGCATCAGCGAACTGGTCTACAACCCGGTGCCGACCGCGCGCATCGACCTGGCCGCGAACTTGCCGGCCAGCATCGGCAACGCGCCGGTGGCGAGCCTGCCCACCGCGACGGACGCCGGCACGCAGCCGCAGGAAAGCTCGATCCTGCAGATCTACGATGCCCTGGGGAACCAGCGGCAGGTCACGCTGAACTGGTGGCGCGTGGATGACGACACCTGGCGCGTTGCCGTCGACGCCCCTGGCGCCGCCCCGCCCCCCGCCCCCGGCGCCCGCGCGGCGGAGATCCGGTTCGGCGCCACCATCCCCGGCGGCGCGGCGGCGGCGGCCGGCACCCTCTCCTCGATCACCAGCTTGCAGAACATCGTCGCGCCGGGCGCCGGCCCCTTCGCCGTCGGCGACCAGGCGACGATGGGCTTCGAGGTGGATTACGGCTTCGGCGCACAGACGATCAGCCTGCGGCTGGGCGGCTATGGCGTGCCGACGGGCCTGACCAACTATGCCGGCACGCAGTACAGCGTGCGCGACCTGAGCCAGGATGGCGTGCCGCTCGGCGCCTATTCCGGCGTCACGGTGCGGGAGAATGGCGATGTCGCCGTGAACTACGACAACGGCCAGACCCGCATCGTCGCGCGCGTTCCCATCGTCGCCTTCAACGATCCCGACAAGCTCCAGCGCCTGGACGGCCAGGCCTTCATGCGCACGATCGAAAGCGGGGAAGCGCGGGTGACGGATGTCGCCGCGAATGGCGTCGGCAAGCTCGTCACCGGGTCGATCGAGCGGTCCAATGTCGATATCGCGGCCGAGTTCTCGAAGCTGATCCTGGCGCAGCGCGCCTACACGTCGAACACCCGCATCGTCACCGCCAGCGACGAGATGCTGCAGGACACGATCAACATGAAGCGCTGACGGCGCGGATGGCGCCCCCGCGCCCCCGCCGCGCAGATCCTGAAGCAACCGGAGCCACGCCGCGATGAGCATGGACCTCGCCTTGTCGGTCGCGCGGAGCGGCCTGCGCCTGCTGGATCGGCAGATGGCGCGCACCGCCGACGACATCGCCAATGCCGGCACCGAAGGCCATACGCGCAAGGTCCTCGACGGCCAGTCGGTCTCCGCCGCCGGCATCGGCATCGGCGTCCGCACCGGGCTGCCGGTGCGCGATGTCGATATCGCGCTGCAGGATGCGGGGGCGCGGGCGGGTGGCGATGTCGCGGCCGGAGAGCTGCGTACCCGGCTGCTCGGCGCGGTCGAGACGGCGCATGGCCGGCCGGAGGATGGCGACAGCATCGGCGGGCTGCTCTCTCGGTTGCGCGCCGCGCTCGGCACGCTGCGAGAAGCGCCGGAGGATCCGGTGCAGCGCGGCGCGGTGGTGCTGGCGGCGGAGGATCTCGCGGCGCGCTACAACGGCACCACCGCCGCCATCGGCGCCGCCCGCCAGCAGGCGCATGACGCGCTGGTGGAGGAAGCCGCCGCCGCCAATCGGGCGCTGGCGGAGATCGGGACGCTCACCATCGATATCCGCCGCGAATTCGCCGCCGGCCGCCCGGCCGCCGATCTCGAGGATCGGCGCGATCTCGCCATCGCGCGGCTGGCCGGATCGTTCGACATCTCGGTGCTGCGCGGCCGGCAGGGGGAGGTCACGGTGGTGGCGCGCGGCGGCATCGTGCTGCCGCTTGGCGGAGGGGACGTGTTCTCCGTCGCCCCCGCCACCGTCGCGCCGGGAGCCTATCATGGCGGTGCGGGCACGCTGCCGGGCGTGATGCTGAACGGGCAGGACATCACGCGCCGGCTGGTCGGCGGCCGCTTCGGCGCGGCGGCGGAACTGCGCGACATGACGCTGCCCCGCATGCAGGCGGAGATCGACCTCTCGGCCGCCCACACCGCATCGCGCTTCGCGGCGCAGGGGCTGCGCCTGTTCGCCGATACGGCCATGGCGGTGCCGGATGTGACCGTGCCCTATGCGGGCAGCGCGATGCTCGGCTTCGCGGGCGCGATCCGCGTGAATCCGGCGGTCGCCGCCGACCCCGCGCTGGTGCGCGACGGCACCCATGCGGTCGTCGCGCTGCCCGGTGGGCCGGGCGCCTTCCTGCCAAACCCGGCTGGCGGGCCGGCGGGCTTCGCGACGCTGCTCGACCGCGTGCTGGGCTTCACCTTCGGGCGAGAGGCGGCGTCGGGTGCTGCGCATCCGCCCATCGCCAGCGGGGCGCTTGGCCCGGATGGCACGCTGGTCTCGACGCTGTCTGGGCTCAACACGCTGGAAGCGCATGGCGGCGCGCTGGTCGCGGCGCAGGCCGGCGCGCGCGCCGCCGCCGAGCAGGGCCATGGTCGCGCCGTGGCACTATCCGAATTGTTGGCCGGGCGCAGCCAGGCGCGCAGCGGCGTCGATGTGGACAGGGAGGTGGCGGCGATGGTCGAGCTGCAGAACGCCTACACGGTGAATGCCCGCGTCGTGGCGACGGTGCAGGCGATGTGGGACGCGCTGTTCGGCGCGGTGCGCTAGGCGATGTCGATCCTCGCGACGCTTGGCGGCATGGCGCCCGATCAGGCGCGGCTGCGCCAGCGCATCGATGTGCTGACGCGCCAGGTCTCCACCGGCCAGGTGGGGCAGGTGCATGGCGACCTGGGACCGCAGGCGCGGCGCGCCATCGACCTGCGCGGCGATATTTCGCGGCGGGAGGCGCATATCGGCGCCGCCGATGCGGCGCTGGGGCGGATGGCTGTCGCGCAGGACACGCTTGGGCGGCTGGAGACGCTGGCGCGGGATGTGGCGGCGGAAGCCCTGCGGGCGCGGACGCTTGGGACCATCGCGCTGGAACCGCTGACCCGCACCGCGCGCGCCGCGCTGGAGGAAGCGGCGGCGCTGATGAACATGCGCCATGGCGGCGACCCGCTATTCGCCGGCAGCCACCTGGCGCGGGACCCGGTGCCCGACGCGGCCAGCATCGCGACCGGGCCGATGGCGGCCGCGATCGGCGCGGCGGTCGCGACGCTCGGCGCGTCCAATGCCGGTGCGGTCCTTGCCGCGACCGCCGCCGCCGCGACGGACCCGGCGACGACGCCCTTCGATCCGTGGCTCGAGACGGATGGAATCGCCGAACAGCGCCGCGCGCTGCTGGTGGCCGATGGCGAACGCGTGGCCTGGGGCGTGCTGCCGAACGAGAACCAGGATGGGGACGTGACGCTGGCCTGGGGGCGGGAATTGCTGCGCGGCTTCGCGACCCTGGCCGCGCTGACACCGGCCGCCCTGGCGCAGGGGCCGGAGTATGACGCCTTGCTGCGCGGCGTGTCGGACGGGCTTGCGGGCGCGTCCCGCGCGCTGGCGGTGGAACGCGGCGCGCTGGGCCTGGCGGAACAGCGCGTGGAGGCTGCGCGGGATCGGCACAAGGATCTGCTGGTCCTGATCCGCGCGCAGCTCGGCGCGGTGGAGGAAGTGGATCTCGCGGCGGTGACGGCGGCGTTGCGACAGACGGAGATGCGGCTTTCCGCGTCCTACGAGACGACGGCGATGGTGGCGCGGCTGTCTCTGGCGGCGTTGCTGCGCTGAAAGATGCTGGCCTTCAGCCGCGGTTAACGCGGCGGGGGGCAGGATGCTTCGCGTGTCGTCCCGTCGCCGATCTTCGCGGCGGGGCGGTGCGGGGACCCGAGGATGGGGCGCGCGGGCGGCAATCCGCGTGGCGGCGAAAATCGCGCAAATGCCGGCATGGGCCGGCTGGCGGCGTGGCGACCAGCAGGGGCGTTGCGCCGACAGGTTCGGGAGAGTTGCATGTCCACCTTGGTGCTCGAAATGCGGGCCGGCGATCTGATGGTGGTGAATGGCGCGTCGCTGCGGTTCCGCAGCCGCACGCGTGTCGAATTGGTGGCGCGCGCGCGCTTCCTGTTCGGCAAGCAGGTGATGACGCCCGAAGGCGCCAACACGCCCGCGCGGCGCATTTACTTCGCGCTGCAATGTGCCTATGTTGGTGTGGAAGAGGAACGAGAGCAGTCGATGGCGGATGCACACCGCCTGTCGGCCGAGTTCCAGGACGCGACGACCTCCGCGCTTGCGCGCCAGTTGCTGGAACGCGCGCTGACGCTGGCGGAGCAGGATGATTGGTACCAGGCGTTGCGCCTGGTGCGGCACGTGATCCGCCATGAAGCGGCCGTGCTGGGGCTTGATGCGGCCAGCGGTGCGTCGCTGGCGGCGGGCGTGTCCGTTGCGGCGGAATAGCGCGCGGCACGTTTACGAAGTCTTTACCCCTTGTCGTGTAGACGGGGGTGAGGGTCCGCGCGAAGCGCGGGCCAAGGCCGGGGCGCCTGTTTGGCCTCGGTCCCCGCGGAGGACGGCAAGATGTCCAATCCGCCGCGGAACCCTGAAGAGGGAGTAGGGGACCATGTCCTCGATCAACACCAACGGCGCCGCGATGGCGGCCATCCGCTCTCTGTCCTCGATCGCTGGGGACATGGCGAAGACACAGTCGCGAATCGAGACCGGCTTCCGGATCGGCAAGGCAAACGACGATCCGGCCATCTTCTCCATCTCGCAGAGCATGCGGGCGGAGTTGAACGGCATGACGGCGGTGCGCGACAGCCTGGCCTTCGGCAAGGCGACGGTCACGGTGGCGCGCGACGCCGCGACGAAGATCAGCGAAGAACTGGCGCTGCTGAAGCAGACCATCACGCAGGGCCAGCAGAACGGCATCGATCCCACGCTGATGCAGCGGCAGATGGATGACCGCCTGTCCAACATCGACGCCTTTGCCCGGTCGGCGACCTTCAATGGCGTCAACCTGCTGATCAATCCCGCAGACGACCTGACGGGCAATGGAGTTGTCTCGACGTCGCTGAACGTCGTTCGCAACACGTTGGGCAATACCACCGCCGTGGTGAACGAGAATCTCAGC
The DNA here is from genome assembly GCA_945878375.1 of Roseomonas mucosa. Classification (GTDB taxonomy): domain Bacteria; phylum Pseudomonadota; class Alphaproteobacteria; order Acetobacterales; family Acetobacteraceae; genus Falsiroseomonas; species Falsiroseomonas mucosa_A. Next base: position 77,037 of record CAMDWG010000003.1, read on the forward strand.
AGCAACGGTCTTGGCCTGGAAGGCCTGCTGGTGAACAATGGGTCCTTGGGCATCACCTTCGACGACGCCATGGCTTTCGATAACGGCGACGTGGTGAACCTGACCCTGCAAAGCGGCGAGCAGTTCGTCTTCGAGTTCGTGGATGGTTCGACCGCGCTGACCACCGAACCGGTCGCCGACGATCCGACAACGACCGGCGCAGGCAACAACGAGAAGGTGAATGTCATCGCGGTGGTCTATGACCCCACGGCGGAGGCGCCGCTCGCTGGCCTTCAGAAACTGATGGATGCGGTGCGTGGCGCCGGCTTTGGCGTCTCGCTTGGCACGAATCCCGATGACGGCAACCCGCGGCTCGTGATCAGCGGCGCGCTGGATACGACCGCTTCGGTTGCTGCGACGGCGATCAACGCCGGCGCCACGGCGGATGACGTGAACGGCACCGACACCGCCATCGCCGCGATCGATGCCGCCGTCGCCACGGCCAGCGAGGCGCTGTCCCGCATCGGCGGTTCGCTGCGGCAGATCGATGGCTTGGCCGACTTCACCAAGCAGCTGCAGGATTCCGTGAAGGAAGGCCTCGGCGCGCTGGTGGATGCGGACCTGGCGGAGGAATCGGCGCGGCTCACCGCGCTGCAGACCCGCCAGCAGCTGGCCACCCAGTCGCTGTCCATCGCGAACCAGCAGAGCCAGTCGCTGCTCAGCCTGTTCCGCTGATCCCAGAAGGCCGGGGCGCCGTGCGCGCCCCGGCCGACTTTCCCCCGCCGAACACGCGACCGCAGGACAAGGCGCCGCATCATGCTCGCCCGCTATGCCACCCAGCAGAACGCCGCCGCCTCGCCGCGCGAGGTCGAGCTGCGGGCCTTCCGCTACGTCAATGGCCTGCTCGCCACCGCCACCGATGTGCCCGCCCGCGCGAAGGCGCTGCACAAGACGCATCAGCTCTGGTCGCTGCTCATCGCCGACCTCTCCCAGCCGGGCAATGCGCTGCCGGCGGATCTCAAGGGGCGGCTGATATCCCTCGGCCTCTGGGCGCAGCGGGAAGCCGCCGCGCGGCTTGAGGATACGGCGAGCCTCGAGCCCCTGGTCGCGCTGCACCGGGACATGATCGCGGGGCTGGAGGCGCAGCAGCCGGCCCCCGCGCCGCGCGCCTTCGCCGCCGCGATGGCCTGACCATGCTGCCCGGCCTCGGTGCCCAGGCCGCGCTGGCGGTGGTGGACCGCCAGGGTGCCGGGCTGCAGGCGCGCTTCACCGCGCGCCGCGACAATGCCGCCGATGCCGAAGCCCTGCGTCAAGGCGCGCAGCGGATGACGGATGTCGAGTCCCTGCTGAAGGACCGCCGGGCGCTGCGGATGGTGCTCGAAGCCTTCCAGCTGGAAAGCGAGATCGACAAGCGCGCCCTGATCCGCCGCGCCCTGACCGAGGATCCGGCCGAGAAGACCAGCCTGGTGAACCGCTTCACGGATCGGCGCTGGCGCGAATTGGCCGCCGCCTTCGCCGAAGGCCGCCCGCAAGGCCAATCGCCGGAGGATGCCGCCGCCGGCACGGGGGCGCGGCTGCGCGGGATGCTGGACCGCATCATCCGCGACGCGATGGTCAATCGCTATGAGAAGGCGATGGGCGAATCCAATCCCGGCCTGCGGGAGGCGCTGTATTTCCGCCGCGTCGCCGACCGGGTCACGACGGTGCCGCAGCTGATGGCCGACCGCGCGCTGGTCGAGGTCGCGCGCGGCGCGCTCGGCCTGCCGAAGCAATTCGGCCTGCTGTCCTACGAACAGCAGCGCGACCTGCTGACGCGGCGGCTGGACTTGGCGCAGCTGCAGGACCCGAAGGGCGTGGCGCGGCTGGTGGGGCGCTATCTGGCGCAGTCCAACACCGCCCCGCCGCCAAGTCCGGTGGCCGCGCTGTTCGACAACCAGGGCAGCGCGAATGGCATCGCGGCGCTGGCGGGACGGCGCCTGTCGATCCAGGCCTGACGCGCGCGACGCCGCAAGCCACGCGCATCCTGTGATGCGCGGATACGGAGATGCGGCACGAAATCGCCGCCGCGCATCGAAGCACGGGAACAATCGCCGCGAGGTGACGTTCGCGCCTGGGACCGTGTGCGTGATTCGCATGCGGCGACACCGGGCGCAGCGCGCGACAGGACCGGCGGGGCCGGCATTGCGCTGCGATCGGGGGGACAGCGGCGCGATGGCGACACGCAATGCCTCGCGCCGCCTCGGATAACGGGACCAGCACGCGATCGAGGAGACCCAGCGCATGAGCGATGAGATCGAGCAGATGCCCCAGGACGGCCTGGAGCCCGAAGCGGCCACGCCGGAGCCGGCGCCGGAGAAGACGCCGCGCCGCCGCGCGCCGGCCCGCAGCACCGCCACGCGCGGTCCGCGCGGCACCGCCGGGCGCAGCGCGGCGGCCAAGGCCCCGCGTGCCCGTGCCGCGACCAAGGCACCGCGCGCCAGGGGCGCGACCAAGGCACCGCGCGCCAGGGCCGCGACCAAGGCACCGCGCGCCAGTGCCGCGACCAAGGCACCGCGCGCCAGTGCCGCGACGAAAGCCCCGCGCGCCAGGGCCGGCACGCGAAAGGCCGCGACGGCGGCGACCGGCCGCAAGACCGCCACCGCACCGCGCCGCAAGGCCGCTGCGACCGCCAAGCCTGCGACCACGCGCGCGGCCGCCGCGCGCAAGGCGCCGGCCAAGGCCGCCACCGCGCGGAAGACGGCCGTCAAGGCCACGCGCGGCGGCGCGAAGGCCGCGACCACACGCACCGCGCGGACCGGCACCACGCGGAAGATCGCCAAGGCCGGCGCTGCCAGCCCGGCCCGCGCCGCGCCGCGCGCCGCCAATGGGCGCAAGACCGCCGCGAGCCGGACTGCGAAGCCGGCTTCGGGGCGGGCCTCGGCGGCGAAGGGCGCCAAGTCCACCGCAGGGCGTCGCGGCACGACACCGCGCGGCCGGGGGGGCACTGGCCGCAGCCGGATGGGCTGATCGGCCGGCCCGGCCGGGGCGGGCGGGGCCCCGGTTCTCCCCGGCCGGACCCCTCTCGCCAACTCCGCCGGAGCGGGCGAAACTGGGGGGATGCAGACCGCTCTCGTCCTCGGCGCGGGCATCATGGGGCTTTCGAGCGCCTGGGCCCTGTCGCGCGCCGGCTTCGCCGTGCGGGTCATCGATCAGGATGAGGTGCCGAATCCCCGCGGCGCCTCGGTCGATGATCACCGGCTGATCCGCCACGCCTATGGGGCGCAGGCCGGCTACATGCGGATGATCGACCCCGCCTATGCCGCCTGGGACCTGCTGTTCCGCGAGGCCGGGGAGCGGCCCTATGTCGAGACCGGCGTGCTGGCCCTGGCGGAATCCCGTGGCGGATGGCTGGCGGAAAGCCGCGCCGCCCTGCGGGCCGATGGCCATGCCGTGGAGGATCTGGCGGCGGAGGCGGTGGCCGCGCGCTTCCCCTTCCTGTCCCCCGCCGGCATCGCCGATGCCTTCCAGCTGAAGCCGGGCGGCGTGCTGCTGTCGCGGCGCATCATCCAGGCCCTGGCGGCGCTGCTGGCGCGGCGCGGCGTGCCCATCGCCCGCGCCTGCGCCGTCGCCATCGATCCCGCGCGCGGTGGCGTGACGCTGGAGAATGGACGCCGAGAGGAAGCCGACCTGCTGGTCGTCGCGGCGGGACCCTGGGGGCCCCGGCTGGTGCCGGGCCTGGCCGCGCGGGTGCGGCCCACGCGCCAGATCGTGGTGCGGCTCGCGCCGCCGCCGGAAGCCGCGGCGGCCTGGGAAGGCGCGCCGATGCTGCTCGACCTGGCGGAGGATGGTGGTTTCTATGCTGTCCCGCCGGTGGCGGGCACGCCGCTGAAGATCGGCGACCACCGCTTCGCCCCCACCACCGATCCGGATGGCCCGCTTGAGGCCAGCGGCGCCGAGCGCGATGCGATCCTCGACCTCGCGCGGCGCCGGATCCGCGACCTTGGCCGCTATCGCATCCTGTCGGCCGCTGCCTGCTGGTACGATGTGGAGCCGCAGGAGCGTTTCGTGGTGGAACCGCTCGGCCCGCATGCGATTGTGATGTCGGGCTTTTCCGGCCACGGATTCAAGTTCGGCGCGCTGCTCGGGCTTGCGGTGGCGCGGGCGGCGCGGGATAGCGCGATGGCGGCCGCGCTACCCGCCTGGGCGGCGGGCACCGCGCCGCCCCCCGCCGGGCTTTTCGCCGATCTCGAACAGGGCCAGATCGCATGACATCCCCGACCGCTGCCGACGATCTCATCCTGGGTCTCACGAAGGTGGTGGACCTGCCCGGCCTGTCCGCCGCCGCCGGCACGCCGCTGGGCGCCGAGGATATCGAGGCGCTGCTGCGGGAAGCGGAGCGCTTCTGCGCCGAACGGATCGCGCCGGGCTGGCAGGAGGCCGACCGCCAGGGCGCGACCTATGCCAACGGCACCGTGACCGTGCCGAAGCACTACCACGCCCTGATGCGCGACTGGATCGACAGCGGCTGGCAGGGGGTTTCCGCGCCGGAAGCGCATGGCGGGCAGGGCCTGCCGCATGCGATCTGGACGGCGGTGGTCGAACTCGCCTCCGCCGCCGACATGGCGTTCTTCCTCGGGCCCATCCTGACGGCGGGCGCCATCGACCTGCTGCAGGGCCATGCGACGCAAGACCAGCAGGCGCGCTGGCTGCCGCAGCTGGTCTCCGGCGCCTGGCCGGGGACGATGAACCTGACCGAGCCGCAGGCGGGCTCCGACCTCGCGGCCATCCGCAGCCGCGCGGAACCGCTGGGGGATGGGCGCTACGCGCTGCACGGGCAGAAGATCTACATCACCTGGGGCGAGCACGAGACGACGGAGAACATCCTGCACCTGGTCCTGGCCCGCCTGCCCGGCGCGCCGGAGGGGTCGCGCGGAATCTCCCTGTTCGCGGCGCCGAAGATCCTGCCCGATGGCCGGCGCAACGCGCTACGCTGCGGGGGCATCGAGCGGAAGCTGGGCATCCACGCCTCCCCCACCTGCATCATGCTGTTCGAGGGCGCGGAGGCGGAGCTGGTGGGCGAGCCTGGTCGCGGCCTGAACGCCATGTTCGCGATGATGAACGCCGCGCGGCTGGCGGTGGGCGTGCAGGGGGTGGGGCAGGGCGCGCGGGCGCTGCAGCTGGCGGAAGCCTATGCCGCGCAGCGCACCCAGTCCGGCCGCGTCATCGCTGACCACCCCGATGTGGCGCGGATGCTGGCGGAGATGCGCGCGGTGACGCTGGCCGGGCGGCTGCTGGCGCTCGAAGCCGCGGCGGCGCTGGACCGCCACCACCTGCTGGGGGATGAGGCGGCTTCGGTGCGGCTCGCGCTGCTGATCCCGATCGTGAAGTCCTGGTGCAGCGATCGCGGCGTGGAGGTCGCCTCGCTCGGCATCCAGGTGCATGGCGGCATGGGCTTCGTGGAGGATAGCGGGGCGGCGCAGGTGCTGCGCGACGCCCGCATCGCGCCGATCTATGAAGGCACCAACGGCATCCAGGCCATCGACCTGCTGGTCCGCAAGGTCGCGAAGGATGGCGGCACCGCCATGCGCGCCCTGCTGGCCGAGCTGCGCGGGGAACCCCGCCTGGCCGAGGCCGCGGCGATGCTGGAGGAAGCGACGGCCACCATGCTCGCGCTCCAGGCCCGGGATGCGGAGGCCGCGCAATCCCTGGCGGCGGCCTATCTGGAGGCCTGCGGCTGGACGCTGGGGGGCTGGATGCTGGCCCGCCTGGCCCGCGCCGTGCCGGAGCGGGAGGCGCTGGTCGCCTTCTACCTCACCCGCCTGCTGCCGCGTGCGACCGCAAGGTGCCTCGAGATCCGGGCGGCTGCGGGCCTTCCCCCTATCGCGGAAGCGCCGGCTGCGGCATGAACCGTTGGGGCGCCCCTTGCGGATGACAGCATCGGGTGCATTTCGCGTCCGGATATCATGAACACCGCCCTCCCCACACCCTCCCTGCACCGCCCGCGCGCGAAGGTGGCCATCATCGGCGCCGGCCCTGGCGGCCTCGCCGCGGCCATGCTGCTCGCCGCCTCCGGCGCGCGGGTGACGGTGTATGAGAAGGACGATGTCGTCGGCGGGCGCACCCGGACCCTGACATCGCCGGAAGGCTACAGCTTCGACCTCGGCCCGACCTTCTTCCTCTATCCGCGGATCCTGAAGGAGATCTTCGAGCGCTGCGGCGCCGACCTCGAGACCGAGATCGACATGCGCCGGCTCGACCCCCAGTACCGGCTGGTGTTCGAGAACCAGGGCGGCGCGACGCAGCTCGATTGTTCCTCCGACCTCGACCGGATGGAGGCGGAGCTGGCGAAATTCGCCCCCGCCGACGCCAAGGGCCTGCGGACCTTCGTGACGGAGAACCGCGCGAAGCTCGGCGCCTTTCGCCCCGTGCTCGAACGTGCCTTCGAAAACCCGGTGGATATGGTCAAGTGGGACATGATCCGGGCGCTGCCGCTGCTGCGGCCCTGGTCCACGGTGGACAAGGACCTGTCGCGGCACTTCCGCGATCCGCGCGTCCGCCTCGCCTTCTCGTTCCAGACCAAGTACCTGGGCATGAGCCCCTTCCGTTGCCCGTCCCTGTTCACGATCCTGTCCTTCCTGGAATACGAACACGGGATCTTCCACCCGATTGGTGGCTGCGGCGCGGTGTCGCGCGCCATAGCGCGGGTGGCCGAACGGATGGGGGCGGAGATCCGCCTGTCCACCCCGGTCGATCGCATCGCCTTCGACGGCAGCCGCGCGCGGGGTGTCGAGATCGGCGGCCGCCGGCATGACGCCGATGCGGTCGTGGTCAATGCCGATTTCGCCCATGCGGTGCCGAAGCTGATCCCCGCCCATCTCCGCAAGGACTGGAACGACCAGAAGATCGAGAAGGCGCGTTACTCCTGCTCGACTTTCATGCTCTATCTGGGCCTGGACCGGACCTTCCCCGAGCTTGCGCATCACTCCGTGATCCTGAGCGAGGGGTACCGGGAGAATATCGCGGAGATCGAGGGCGGGACGATCCCCGATGTGCCCTCGCTCTATGTGCAGAATGCCGGGGCGACGGACCCGACCATGGCGCCGCCCGGCCATACCGCGCTCTACATGCTGGTGCCCGTGCCGAACCTGCTGAAGCAGCCCGACTGGCCCGCCCATGCGGTGCGGTACCGGGACGTCGCGCTCGACCGGCTGAAGGCACTCGGCCTGCCCGATATCCGCCCGCATATCCGCTACGAGAAGATCGTCGCGCCGCAGGATTGGGAAAGCGACTACGGGGTCGGCTTCGGCGCGACCTTCAACCTGTCGCATGAGCTGCCGCAGATGCTGTACTTCCGGCCGGGCAACCGGTTCCGGGATGTCGAGGGCGTCTATCTGGTCGGCGGCGGCACCCATCCCGGCAGCGGCCTGCCGGTGATCTATGAGGGCGCGCGGATCACCACCGGGCTGATGGCCCGCGACCTCGGGCTCTCGGAAGCGCCGAGCCGGCCGACCGCCACGGGCGATCTGGCCGCGGCCTCGTCGGCCTATGGGCAGACCCGCTGAGGCGATCCGGCCGGGGCTGAACCGGTCCCCGGCGCGTCCCCCGGTGCCGCGCCGGTCCGATATGCTATTGTGCCGGGGTCCCGCGAAAGGGAGTGGAGCTGATGGCTGAGCGTGTGGTGGTGGTGGGCGGTGGCCTGGGCGGTCTCGCGGCGGCGGCGGTGGCCGCGGCGCGCGGGCACAAGGTGACGCTGCTCGACAAGAACCCCTGGCTCGGCGGCAAGGCGGCGGTGCTGCACCTGGATGCGCCCGACGGCTCCGGCCGCTTCCGCTTCGACATGGGCCCCACGATCCTGACCGTGCCCCGCGTGCTGCGCCGCATCTTCGCCGAGGCCGGGCGCGACCAGGCGGTGGACCTGCCGCTGATCCGCCTCGACCCGCAATGGCGCTGCTTCTTCGAGGACGGGACGCAGATCGACCTGCTGGAGAATGTGGACCGGATGGCGGCGGAGATGAACCGCTTCGCCCCCGGCCAGGGCATGGGCGAAGGCTACCGCCGCCTGCAGGCGGAGGCCGAGAACCTCCACCGCGTCTCGGAAGGCTTCTTCTTCTGGAAGTCGGTCGAAGGCATGGCGGATACGCTGAACTTCAAGGCCAATCTGAACCCCGACACGCTGCGCGACGTGCTGAGCCTGAAGATGGGCCGCACCGTCGCCAAGGTGATCCGCGGCCATGTGCCGGATGCGCGGCTGGCGCAGATGCTGGACCATTACTGCCAGTATGTCGGCTCCTCCCCCTACCTCGCGCCGGCGGTGCTGACCTCGATCGCCGATATGCAGGCGACAGAGGGCGTGTGGTACCCGGTGGGTGGCACGCGGGCGGTGGCGGAAGCGCTGGCGAAGCTCGCCGGCGATCTCGGCGCCGATCTGCGCCCGGGCGTCGAGGTGACGGGCTTCGACATCCAGGACGGCGCGGTGAAGGGCGTGGTGACGGCGTCTGGCGAGAAGATCGCCTGCGATGCCGTGATCTCCAACATGGACGCCATCCGCACCTATCGCGAATTGGTGGGCGGGGAGCCGGCGCGGAAATACGACCGCAAGGGCTTCGAGCCCGCCTGCAGCGGCGTGGTGCTCTATCTGGGCCTCAAGAAGCGCTACGAGCACCTGGCGCATCACTGCTTCGTCTTCTCCCGCGATGCGGAGGAGGAGTTCGACGCGATCTACAAGCGCGGCGAGCCCGCGCCCGACCCCACCGCCTATCTCGCCGCGACGTCCTGCAGCGACGACACCACCGCCCCGCCGGGCGGAGAGGCACTGTATATCCTGGTCCACACCCCGCATCTGCGCCCGCATCACGACTGGTCGAAGATGTTCGCCCCCTATCGCCAGAAGATCCTCGACAAGCTGAAGCGCACGGCGGGGATGGAGGATATCGAGGAGCGGATCGTGGTCGAGCGCCACCTGACGCCGGTGGACATCCACAACCGCTACAAGGTTCTGGACGGCGCGATCTACGGGCTGGCCAGCCACGGCACCTTCATGGGCGCCTTCAAGCCCGGCAACCGGTCCAAGGTGGTGAAGAACCTCTACCTTTGCGGCGGCGCGGCGCATCCGGGGCCGGGCATGCCGATGGTGATGATGTCCGGCTGGATCGCGGCCGACAGCCTCGACCAGGATCGCGGCGGCCGCGGCATGGACGACTTCGCGCGCGAAGCCGGGCGGCGCGACGCGGACCTCGCCCGCGCGGCGGAGTAGCCTTGCCGTGAACGCCACCGCGCCGACCGGGCCGAAGGCACCGCCGGAAGACCCGGTGGGCCGCTATGACCCGCGGCGCATGGCGTTCTTCCACTTCATGTTCTCCCGCTTCTTCGGCAAGCACATGCGGGCCGGTCGCGTCGCCGCCTGGGGCATGCCGCGCGATCATGGCGCGCGGCCGCTGGTGGTCTTCGCGAACCATCCGGGCTGGTGGGACGGCGTCGCCTTCATGCTGCTGTCGGTCGCGCTGTTCCCGGGGCGGCGGATGTTCACGCCCATGGACAAGGGCGCGCTCGACAAATACGCCTTCATGCGCCGGCTCGGCGTCTTCGGGGTGGAGGGCGGCACGCCGCGTGGCGCGGTGGCCTTCCTCCGCACCGCGCAGGTCGTGCTCGCCGCGCCCGACCGGATGCTCTGGATGAACGCGCCTGGCCGCTTCGCGGATGTGCGCGAGCGCCCGGTGCCCATCGCCCCCGGCATGACCCGCCTGCCCGAATTGTCGCCGGATGCGATCTTCGTCCCCCTCGCGCTCGACTACCCCTTCTGGAGCGAGCGCAAGGCCGAGATGCTCTGCGCCTTCGGCGAACCGATCGAGGGTGCCGCGCTCGCGGCGATGGACCGCGATGCGCGGGCTGAAGCGCTGTCCGCCGCGCTGGCCGCCACCATGGACCGGCTGGCGGAAGATGCCATCGCGCGCGACCCGTCGCGCTTCGTCACCCTGCATCGGGGCCGAGAGGGCATGGGCGGCATCTACGAATCGTGGCGCCGCCTGCGCGCCGCGCTGCGCGGCGAGCGCTTCGACGCACGGCACGATTCCCGGCAGGAGGCGGGCTGAGCGATGGATTTCGATTTCACCTGGGCCTGGATCGCGCTGTTCCTGGCGAGCTTCCCGGCCACCATGGCGGTCGCCAACCTGATCCTTGTCCGCCCCGCCCAAGGCACGCCGCAGCCGGGGACGCTGGTCTCGGTCCTGATCCCGGCGCGCAACGAGGAAGCGCACATCGCCGGCTGCATCGAAGCCGCACTCGCCGCGCGCGGCGTGGCGGTGGAAGTGGTGGTGATGGATGACGGCTCCACCGACCGCACGGCGGAGATCGTGCGCGGCATCGCTGGCCTGGATTCGCGCGTGCGGCTGGAAAGCTGCCCGCCCCTGCCGCCGGGCTGGACGGGCAAGGTGCATGCCTGCGCCAACCTCGCCGCCGCCGCGAAGGGCACGCATTTCCTGTTCATCGATGCCGATGTCCGGCTCGACCCGCTGGCGGCGGCCGCGATGGCGGGCCACGCGCAGCGCACCGGCAGCGCGATGGTCACCGGCGTGCCGCGCCAGCTGATCGGATCGCTCGGCGAAGCCGTGACGGTGCCGATGATCAACTTTCTTCTGCTCTGCTACCTGCCCGGCGGCGGCCGCGCCTTCACCGAGCGCCCCGAGATGGCGGCGGCCTGTGGCCAGCTGATGATGGTGGAACGCGCGGCCTATGAGGCCACCGGCGGCCATGCGGCGATCCGCGGCGTGCTGCACGATGCGCTGCAACTGGCGCGGAAGATGCGCGCCGGCGGCTTCGGGACCGAGGTCGTGGAAGGCGCGCCGCTGGCCAGCTGCCGCATGTACACCGGCTTCGCCGAAAGCTGGCGCGGCTTCATCAAGAATGCGCGCGAAGGCATGGCCACGCCAGTCGGGCTGCCGATCTGGACGGTGATGCTGGCCGGCGCCTTCCTCTGGCCCATCGCGCTGCTGCCGGAAGCCTGGGCCTTCCTGGCGATCGGGCTCGGCTTCGCGCTGCGCGCCGCCGTCACCCTTCGCGTGCGGGAACCGTGGTGGACCATTCCGTTGCACCCGCTGGCCGTGCTGGTCGCGCTGGCGATCCAATGGGCGGCGCTGGTGCGCGGCCTGATGGGCAAGCGTGAGGGCTGGAAGGGTCGCGCCTATCAGGGCGGGGCTGCCTGAGGCGACCGATGGAGGGCGCCCAGGGGATCGCGGTCGGACCACCCACGCGCGACCATACCTCCGAGAACTTCCCCGTCGCCTCGCTGCTGCTGCCGCGGGCGGCACGCCCCAAGGTGCTGGCCTTCTACCGCTTCGTCCGCACCGCCGACGACATCGCCGATTCGGCTGAGCTGGACGCACCAGAGAAGCTGCGCCGCCTGGATGCGCTGGAAGCCATGCTGGATGCGCCGGATGGCCCGCTGCGCGATGTCGGCACGGCGGAAGCGCGCGCCATGCTCGGCGCCTTCCGCCAGGATGCGACCCAGCGCCGCTATGCCGATTGGGCGGAGCTTGAGGATTACTGCACCCGCTCCGCCGATCCCGTCGGGCGCATGCTGCTGCGCGTGCATGGAGAGGATGCGGCGGCGCATCCGGCCTCCGACGCGCTCTGCACTGGCTTGCAGATCCTGAACCACCTGCAGGACCTGGTGCCGGATCGCGATGCGATGGACCGCGTCTACCTGCCCCTGCCCTGGATGGAGCTGGCGGGTGGGGAGGCGGCGTTCTTCGCCCCCGGCAATCCGCATCGCCGCGCCGTGCTCGACGCCGCCCTCGACCGAGTGGAGGCGGTGCTGGAGGTCGCGGCGCCGCTCCCGCGCCTGCTGCGATCCGGCCTGCGCCGGCAGGCGGCGGTCACGCTTCGCCTGGCCTGGACGCTGCTGGCGCGGCTGCGCGCCGCCGATCCGGTGCAGGGGCGCGTCGCGCTGACCAAGCTGGATGTCGCTGCGGCCTTCGCAGCGCTGGCGCGGCCGGTGCCTTCCGATGCCGCGGTGGTGCGGGCCCGCGTGGCACGGGCGCGGTCCTCCTTCGCGCGCGGCATGGCGGTGCTGAAGGGGGAACGGCGCCGCGCGCTCTTCGCGGTCTATGGCTTCTGCCGCGCCGTGGACGACATCGCCGACGCGACCATGCCGCTGCCGGAGAAGCGCCGCTTCCTCGCCGCATGGCGGCGCAAGCTGGACGCGCCGGATTGCGCGCTGTCGGCCGAACTCGCCTGGGCCTGCCGCGCCTATGGCCTGCCGGCGGTGGAATGCGCGGAGATGGTGGCGGGGATGGAAACCGACGCTGAGCCCCGCGTGCGCGTGGCGGATGAGGCCGCGCTCGATCTCTATTGCCGCCGCGTCGCCGGCAGCGTGGGCGCGATGGCCGTGCGGATCTTCGGCGCGCCGCAGGCCGAGGGCTTCGGCCTCGCGCTCGGCCGCACCTTCCAGCTGGTGAACATCCTGCGCGATGCGGAGGAGGATGCGGCGCTCGACCGCGTCTATGTCCCGCGCAGCCTGCTTGACCGCCACGGCGTCCGCACCGATGACGCGCATGAGATCGTGGCCCATCCCGGCTTCGCCGCCTGCTGCGACGAATTGGCCCGGCAGGCCCTGGACGGTTTCCGTCGGGCGGAGGAGGAACTGACCACGCATGATACGCGCGCCCTGAAGCCGGCGCGGGTGATGATGTGGGGCTATCGCCGCCTGCTGGACCGCATGATGGCCACCGGCTTCGCCGCGCCCCGCATCCGCGCGCGGCTGACGAAGGGGGAGAGGCTCCGCATGGCGGTCCTCGCCCTGATGCCCGCATGACCTTCCATGTCGTCGGCGCCGGGGTGGCGGGGCTGGCGGGCGCGCTGATGCTCGCCCGCGCCGGGCATCGCGTGATCCTCTACGAAGCCACGCCAGCGCCCGGCGGGCGGGCCCGCGCGCTGCCGGATGGCACCGACAACGGCACCCATGCCCTGCTCGGCACCAACCGCGTCGCCTTCCGCTTCCTCTCGGCCATCGGGGCGCGGGAGGGATGGGTGGAACCGGAGCCGCAGGGGCTGCCGGTGCTCGACCTCGCGGATGGCACGGCAAGGCAGGTGGCGCTGTCGCCGCTCGGCTGGGCACGCGCCGCGAGGCGGCCGGCGGGGCTGTCCTGGGGCGGGGTGCTGGCGCTGGCGAAGCTCGCCCTGCCCGGCGCGGATCGCACGGTGGCGGAGGCCTTCGCGGCCCATCCCGCCCTGCTCCGCGCGCTGGTGGAGCCGCTGACCGTCGCCGCGCTGAACACGCCGGCACCGGAAGCCTCGGCCCGGCTGCTCGGCGTGGTGCTGCGGCGGCTGGCCGCGCCCGGCGCGGCGCGGCTGTTCGTCGCGGCGCGCGGGTTGGGGCCCGACCTTATCGCCCCGGCGGTCGCGACGCTGGGCTGCCATGGCGCGACGCTGCGGGCGGGGATGCGGCTGCGCGGCCTCGAACGGCAGGGGGATCGCGTGACCGCGCTGGATTTCGGCGACCACGCCGTGGCCCTGCCGCCGGAGGAAGCGGTGCTGCTCGCGGTGCCGCCCTGGGAAGCGGCCCGGCTGCTGCCCGGCGTGCCGGCGCCGCAGCTTCATGCGCCGATCCTCAACCTGCATTTCGCCCATGCCACGGACGGGCCGGTGCGCTTCATCGGCCTGCTGGGTGGCCTGTCGCAATGGATGCTGGTGCGGCCGGGCGGCGTTTCCGTCACCGTCAGCGCCGCCGATGACAGCGTCGGCCTGTCGGAGGAGGAAGCGGCCCGCCGCATCTGGCCCGAATTGCGGGAGGCCGCCTTGCGCTTCGGCCTGCCGGGCGAATGGCCGGTGGCGCCGCCACCCGCCCGCGCGGTGCGCGAACGCCGCGCCACGCCGCGCCATGGCATCGGCCCGCGCCCCCAACCGCCGCGCCGCCCGCTGGCGAACCTGGCCCTGGCGGGCGATTGGACGCTGCCGGAATTGCCCGCGACCATCGAGGCCGCGATCCGATCCGGCGAGGCCGCCGCCGCCGCGCTGCTCAGCGCGCCTGTGCCGAAGGATACCCCATGACCCCGGCCGAAGCCCTGGCCCATCTCCGCGCCGTCGAGGCGCGCGACGGGCGGATCGGGATCGATGCGCGGCGCGATATGCTGCGGCGGTTGGCCGATGGGCTGTTGCGGCTGGCGGAGGCCTTCGCCGCCGCGCTCGATGCCGATTACGGCGGGCGGTCGCGGATGGACACGCTGCTGGCCGATATCCTCGTTGTCGCCGATGCCGCGCGGTATTCGCGGCGCAAGCTGAAGGGCTGGGCGCGCCCGCGCCGCGCCGCGGTGCCCTATCCCTTCTGGCCCGCCACCGCCTTCGAGGAGCCGGTGCCGAAGGGCATCATCGGCATCATCGCGCCCTGGAACTACCCGGTGCAGTTGGCGCTCTGGCCCGTCGTCGATGCGATTGCGGCGGGCAACCGCGTGGCGGTGAAGCCGTCCGAGCATGTGCCGCGCACCGCCGCCCTGATCGCTTCGCTGCTCGATGAGGTGCTCGGCCACGACATCGCCGTGACCGTCGCGGGCGATGCGAGCGTCGCCGCCGCCTTCGCCGCGCAGCCCTGGGATCACCTGGTCTTCACCGGCGGCACCGCCACGGGGCGCAAGGTGGCGGAAGCCGCGTCCCGCAACCTGGTGCCGGTGACGCTCGAACTCGGCGGGAAGTGTCCTGCCATCGTGCTGCCGGGCGCCGATCTGGCGGAGGCGGCGCGGAACATCCTGGTGGGCAAGGCGGTGAATGCCGGCCAGACCTGCATCGCCCCGGATACGGTGCTGCTCGTGGGCCATGCGCCCGCCGCCTTCGCCGCGGCCTGCAAGGCGACCGGCATCGCCCTGCCGGAAGGGGCCCTGGCCTCCGCCGCGCAGGAAGCGCGGCTGGATGCGCTGGCGGAGGGTGCGCGGCTGACGCCGCTCGGCCCCGACGGCCCCGGCCGGCAACGCGCCATCACGCTGGCGGAAGCCCCGCCCGGTTCACCGCTGGGGCGGGAGGAGATCTTCGGCCCGTTGATCCTGATGGAGCCTGTGGCCGACCTGGCCGCCGCCATCGGCTGGATCACGGCACGCACGCAGCCTCTCGCGATCTACCTGTTCGGCGCGACGGCGGCGGAGGAGGCTGCGGTGGCCGCCGCCACGCGGTCTGGCGCCATCGTCACCGGCCGCGCGGTGGAATACGCGGCCTTCCCGTCGCTCGGCTTCGGCGGCGTCGGCGCATCAGGCCAGGGGCGCTACCATGGGCAGGCGGGGTTCCTCGCCTTCTCCGACATGCGCGCGCGGGTGCGGCATGGCCGGTGGAGCCTGTCGCGCCTGTTCGACCTGCCGCGCCGGAAGATGGCACTGCAGATCACGGAACGGCTGATCGGCAAGCGGTAACAGGATGCCCGCCGCCGGACTCGAACCGGCACACCCTCACGGATTGCGGATTTTAAGTCCGCTGCGTCTACCATTCCGCCAGGCGGGCGCGGCCCTGGCTATAGGTTATGGCGCCAGACGGGCAAAGGTCAGCTCGTGCTTGTTATGCGCGCCGTGGAAGACCACCGCGCCCTCGATCGCGGCGAAGGCGGCGGCGACTTCGTGGTCGGTCTCGCCCTGGTACTTGATGGTGCAGACCAGGTTGCGGGCGGCCCCCGCCGCGATCCAGCGCTGCACCAGCGCCAGCAGCCGCGCCGGGTAGCAGATCACGTCGCTGAACAGCCAATCCACCGGTGGTTCCGTCCGCGGTTCCAGCCCGAAGGCGCTTTCCTGCCGCACGGTGACACCCGGCATGGCGACGATGCGCGGGTCGAGCGGCGCCTTGTCCACCGCCGCGACCCGCGCGCCGAGCCGCGCCAGCACCCAGGTCCAGCCGCCCGGCGAGGCGCCGAGATCGAGGCAAGTCTCCCCCGGCTGCGGATGCCGCCCCAGCCGCGTCAGCGCTTCCCACAGCTTCAGATAGGCGCGGGATGGCGGGCCTTCCCGGTCCTCGACGAAGGCGACCTCGCCATTCACGAAGGGGCTGGTCTTGGTGGGGGAGGCGAGCAGCCTTTCGGGCGTCAGCAGCGTCCAGGCGCCGAGATGGCCCTGCGGCGCGGGTTCCGGGAAGACCAGCGGGCGGGCCTTCACCGGCGGCAGGCGTTCCGTGACCAGCGTGCTGCGCCGGTGATGCGCGGCGGCATAGCCGGCCCAGTTGCGCTGGATGGCGCGCAGCGCATCGGCCGCCGCCTTGACCGATGGCGCCGCGATCTCCTGCGGTGCGGTCCAGATGTCGAGCGCCCAGGCCAGGTGGCGCGGCGCGTCCGGCGACAGCGCCAGCCGCCCATGCCAGGCCGATACGCGGCACCCGGCGCGGCGCAATTCCTCAGCCAGGTCGCCCTCGAAGCCCTCGGCGGCGAGATAGGCGCTGCCGATCATCGGCTGCGCGCCAGCGCGCCGAGCCCCAGCAAGACCCAGCCAGCCAGCAGCATCGCCCCGCCCGCCGGCGTGACCGCGCCGATGGAATGCTCTGTCAGCGCCCGCAGCCAGACCCCGCCGCAGAAGCCGAGAGCGCCAAGGGTGAAGCAGCCGGCCGCCAGATGCGGCAGGGGTCCCTGCCGCCGTTCCGCGAGCAGCCCCGTGCACAGCAGCGCCAGCCCGTGCCAGGCGGCCAGCTGCGCGCCTGTCATGGCAAGCGTCGCGCGGTCGGTGGGCAGCCCATGCGCGGCATAGCCCGACATGGCGACCGCCATCAGGCCAAACAGCGCACCGGCGATCATCCAGAGGCGGGACAGCATACTCAGGCGGTTAGCCCAGCGCGCCACGTGGCGCCACCGGGCAGGCGCGCCTGCGGCGGGGCGCATCGGCAGTGGGGGCCATCAGGCCGCTGGCCTCATGGCCGGCCGCCCTGGTCGGTCGGCGCGCGGATCAGCACCGTGATAGGCACCACCACCGCGCCGCGCTCCTCGAGCCCGGCCGACCAGGCGGCGATGGCGGCGACGACAGAGGGCGTCGGGTTGTTGGCCAGCCCCACCGCCGACCGCCGCTGCCGCGCGAGCCCTTCCAGCACCGCCAGCTGCCGCTCCACCTCCGGCCGCACGGCGGAAGGCTCATCCAACAGCACATCGATGCCACGGCCGAAGGCCCGCTCGGGCTGCGCCGCGCCGGGGCGCGGATCGACGTAGAGAAGCCCGCGCCGGGTCAGCGCCTGCTGCACGCTGGCCAGCAATTCGCCATTCGCCGCGAACCGCTCGCCGCGCATCGAGCCGAGCCCGCCGATCGCGCCCACCTGGCCCTGGATGCGCGACAGCGCCCAATCCAGCCGGTCCAGGTTCTCGGCCAGCGGCAGGCCTGTCAGCAGCGCCTGCGGGCCGGGATCGGCGTGCTGCCCGAAGCCCTGGGGCTCCAGCGGCAGCGCGACCAGCATTTCCATCCCCCGCGCGCGGGCGCGGTTCTGCAACGGCTCGGGCCGGGCCGCATAGGGGCTGAAGGCCAGCGTCACGCCGCCGGGCAGGCTGCGGATCGCGTCCTCGCTGAACTGGCCGTTCAGGCCAATATTGTTGATGACGATGCCGATCCGCGCGCGGGTGTCGCTGCGGTCGAAGGGGCGCGCATAGGCGCGGATCGATGTGCGATTCTCCGGCCCCAGCCGCGGCACCATCCCGTGGCGCGAGGGTTCGAGCAGCGTGGGCTCGGGCGGCGCGATCACCGGGGACCCGACAGGGGTGGAGGGCTCCGGGGCGGGCGGCTCCGGCGCGGCGATGGCGGTGGGCTCGGCCGGGGCGGGTGCGACGGCGGCAGGGGGTGGGACCGGGGCCGGCGGCTCCGCCACGGCGGGGATGGGCACGGTGGCTGCGGAGCCTGCCGGCGCGTCCTGGACCGCAGGCGCTTCCGCCGCCGGCGGTTCCGGCAGCGGGCCGAGCCAGGCCAGCATCCCCGCGCCGCCCGCCAGCAGCACGAGCACCACCGCCCAGGCCAGCCCAAGGGTGCGATATCCTGGAAGCCGCATCAGGAACCCTGCCTACCGGCGCGCGCCGTCAGCGCTGGACCCGGCGCTGCGGCTGGCCGGGCGTGGCGGCGAGGTTGCGGAGGAATTGCACCGCCTGTTGCAGCTGGTGGTCGGTCTCCGGGCGCGTCGCGTCGAAGGCGGGGGCGCCTTCGGCCGGCATGCGGCTGACGCGATCCAGCACGGATTGCGGCACGCCGAGCGGCGGCAGCGGGGGCGGGGCGGCCTGCGGCGCGCTCTGCGGCCGGTCGGCATCGTTGCGAAGCGCGCGGCGCAGATCGGCTTCCCGGTCGCGCGCGGGCGCGTTGGGGTCGGGGCGGGTCGCCACCACCTCGATATCCGGCTCGATCCCCGTCGCCTGGATCGAGCGGCCAGACGGCGTGTAGTAGCGCGCGGTGGTCAGCCGGATCGCGCCCTGGCCCTGGATCGGCATCACCGTCTGCACGCTGCCCTTGCCGAAGCTCTTCACGCCCATCACCACCGCGCGGCGATGATCCTGCAGCGCGCCGGCCACGATTTCCGACGCGCTGGCGGAGCCGCCATTGATCAGCACGACCATGGGCAGCCCCTGGGCGATGTCGCCCTGGCGCGCATTCCAGCGCTGCGCGTCTTCCGCGCGGCGGGCGCGGGTGCTGACGATCTCGCCCTGGTCGAGGAAGTCATCCGCCACCTGCACCGCCTGGTCGAGCAGCCCGCCCGGATTGTTCCGCAGGTCCAGCACCAGCCCGCGCAGATTGCCGCCGGCCTGCTGGCGCATTTGGCTGACGGCGCGGCGTAGCGCGGCCTCGGTCTGCTCGTTGAAGGCCGACAGGCGGACATAGGCGATGTCGTTGCCCTCCAGCCGGAAGCGCGCCACCTGCGGGCGGACCACGTCGCGGACCAGGGTGATCTCGACCGGGTTGCGTTCGCCTTCCCGGCGGATGGTCAGGCGGATCGATGTGCCGCGTTCGCCTCGCATCTGCTCCACCGCCTCCTGCAGCGAGAGGCCGAGCGTCGGCTGCCCGTTCAGATGGGTGATCAGGTCGCCCGGCCGCACGCCGGCCCGCGCGGCGGGCGTTTCGTCGATCGGGGAGATCACCTTGACCAGCCCGTTCTCCTGCGTGACCTCGATCCCGAGGCCGCCGAACTCGCCGCGCGTCTGCACCTGCATGTCGCGGAAGCTGCGCGGATTGAGGTAGGAGCTGTGCGGGTCGAGGCCCTGCAGCATGCCGTTGATCGCATTCTCGATCACGTCGCGGTCGGAAACGGGCTCCACATACTCCGCGCGGATGCGTTCGAAGACGTCGCCGAACAGGTTGAGCAGGCGATAGGTCTCGGCGCGGCCGCCATCCTGCGCCAAGGCCTGGAAGGTGGGCAGGGCGATGACCGGCCCGATGACCGCGCCCGCGAGGAAGGCCGCGCTGATGGCGCCCAGCATCCGCAAGCGGCGGCGTCGCCCGCCGGACGGAGGGGCGGCGCTGCCCGACGCCATCATGGGCGGGCGCGCCGCGACCGGCGCGGGAAGCCCCGTGCTCGGCACCCTGGCATCGCGCCTCGACCCGTCCTGCATGCCGCCCATGCGCTCATCCAATCCCAAGGGGCCGGCGGCGCAGCAGCCGCGAGCCTGACAAAGTTCCCATCCGGGCCGACGGCCCGGGCGTCATCCCCGCCCCGCGAACCACGGCCGCGGATCCACCGGCCGTCCGCTACGCCGCAGCTCCACATAGAGCGAGGCGCCCGGACCGCCAGGGCCGGCCAGCAGCCCGACCGGCTCGCCGGCCAGCAGGCGCTGGCCCGCCGCCACGTCCAGCCTGTCGAGCCCCGCCAACACAAAATGGTATTCCCTCCCGCAGTCCACAATCAACAACAGCCCGAAGCTGCGGAAGGGGGCCGCATATACCGCCCGGCCCGTACAGGGCGAGACCACGCGTGCGCCGGGCGAGGCCGCGAAGGTGATTCCCCGATGCGGCCCGCCCGGCCCGGCCTCTCCCCAGCCTAGCGCGACCCGCCCCGCCACCGGCAGGGCCCGGCCCGCGACCGGCTCGGCCCGGGACTCGGCCCGGGACTCGGGCCGGGACTCGGGGCTGGACCCGGGTCGGGACCCAGGACCGGTTGGGCGGGCACGGGCCTCCTGGCGTTCCCGCGCGGCGGCGGCTTCGGCCAGGCGCCGCTCCCGCGCCTCCTCGGCCCGACGGCGCGCGGCCTCGGCGGCCTGGCTGGCGGCATTGGCGCGCTCCTGCCTCTCCCGACGCTGCCGCTCCCGTTCCAGCCGCTGCACCATCTCCGCCACGTCGCGCGCCTGCGCGGCCGCAAGCTGGGCGCGCTCAGCCGCGCGGTCCTCGGCGGCCTCGGCGGCGGCACGGCGGGCGCGCGCGTCGGCAAGCTCGGCCTCCACCTCCGCCGCCGCCTGCCGGGCGCGCTGCTCGGCGTCGGCCAGCGCTGCCTGCTCCCGCTCGGCCAAGGCCAGCGCGGCCTCGGCGGCCGCGCCGGCCTCGCGCAGCCCGGCGGCCTCTTCCTCCAGCCGGCGGACCAGGCCGCGCAGCACCAGCGCGCCGCGCAGCGCTTCTTCCGGTTCCGCAGGCACCGCCAGCACCGTCTCCGCCGGCCAGAGCGACAGGCGCATCATCACGGGCAGCAGGGGGCGGAAGGCCTCGTTGCGGGCGCGGAATGCGGCGGAGGACGCGGTGGCGGCCTCCCGCGCCGCCGCGGCGCGGTCGCGGGCGGCCGTGAGCTCGGCCTCCGCAGCCTGGGCGCGTTGCGCGGCCTCGACGCGCTGGCCGGCAAGGCGCACCTCCTCCTCCGCGCGACTCTGTACCTCGCGGGCGGCGGCTGCGGCGGACTGGCGGCGGTCCTGGGCGGTGCGCTCGGCCTCGCGCAGATCGCGGGGGGATTGGGCGAGCGCGAGGCCAGGCAGCAGCAGGCCCAGCAGCAGCAGGCCGGCCCGCCGCATCGCTAGTCGCCGCGCAGCAGGGACAGCCCGGTCATCGCCGCCGGCTGCGGGACGCCGAGCAGGGCGAGCAAGGTGGGTGCGAGATCGGCCAGACGCCCATCGGCCAGATGCGTCCCGGCGGGAGCGTTGTGCAGCAGGACGGGCACGGGGTTGGTGGTATGCGCCGTGTGCGGGCCGCCGGTCGCGGGGTCCCGCATCATCTCGGCATTGCCGTGATCGGCGGTCACCAGCAACTGGCCGCCTGCCGCCGAGATCGCGTGCACGATGCGCGCGAGGCCGGCATCCACCGCCTCGCAGGCCTTGATCGCGGCGTCGAGCTTGCCGGTATGGCCGACCATGTCGGCATTGGCGAAGTTCAGCACGATCAGGTCATGCGCCCCGGCCGCGATGGCCTGCACCGCCTTCTCGGCCAGTTCGGCGGCCGACATCTCCGGCTGCAAATCATAGGTCGCGACCTTGGGCGAGGGCACCATGATGCGATCCTCACCGGGATAGGGCGTCTCCTCCCCGCCATTCAGGAAGTAGGTGACGTGCGGATACTTCTCGGTCTCCGCCATCCTGAGCTGGGTCAGGCCCGCCTTGCTCACCGCCTCGCCCAGGATGTCGGCCATGGATTGCGGCGGGAACAGCGTCAGCAGGAAGGGGTTCAGCGCCGCGCTGTATTCCGTCAGCGCCGCGGCGGCGGAGAAGCGGATCCGCGGTTCCGCCGCGAAACCGTCGAAGCCCGGGTCGAGCAAGGCGGCCATGATCTGCCGCACGCGGTCGGCACGGAAGTTGAAGCAGAGCAGCCCATCGCCGTCCTGCATGCCGCGATAGTCGCCGATGGCAGCGGGCAGGATGAATTCATCCGTCTGCCCCGCCGCATGCCCAGCGGCCACGGTGTCTTGCGCGGTCGCGAAGCGCGGGCCGCGCGCCGTCGTCATCGCGTCATGGGCGAGCTTCACGCGGTCCCAGCGATTGTCGCGGTCCATGGCGTAGTAGCGACCACAGATGGTGGCGATCCGCGCGCCGGCGGGCAAAGCGGCCTCGAAACGCGCGAGGAAGGCGGGGGCGGACTCGGGCGCGGTGTCGCGGCCATCGGTCCAGGCATGGACCAGCACCTCGAGCCCTCCCGCCGTCGCGGCGCGGGCGAGCGCCACCGCGTGGTCCTGGTGGCTGTGCACCCCGCCGGGGGAGAGCAGCCCCATCAGGTGCAGCCGCCCGCCGGCGGCCTTCACGCGCTGGATCAGGGTGGCGAAGGCCGGCAGCGTGCCGATGGAACCGTTCTCTACCGCCGCATCGATCCGCACCAGGTCCTGCATCACCACCCGCCCGGCGCCGATGTTCAGGTGGCCGACCTCGGAATTGCCCATCTGCCCGTCCGGCAGGCCGACATCGCGGCCGGAGGCGTGGAGAAAGGCGCGCGGCCCCTGCGCCCAGAGCGCGTCGAAGCAGGGGGTGCTGGCCTGGTTCACGGCGTTGTCGGCCGCGTCCTCGCGCCAGCCCCAGCCGTCGAGGATGACGAGCATGACAGGGCGATGGGCGGGCTGCGGCATGGCGGGTCCGGGGGAGGTTGCGTCGCCCGACCTAGTCTCGCCGCGCCGCCAGGGTCAAGCTTGGCGCTGGTCGCGCAACGCCCGGACCTCGGCCCGCAGCGCGCGGAGTTCCGCCAGCACCGCCTGGGCATCGAGATGCGCGTCCGACCGCGCGGCCTCGGCAGCAAGCCGGGCGCTGGCGGCGTCGGTACCGTTGCGCTGTTCGCGCAGCGTCTGGATGCTATCCACGATCACACCGATGAACAGGTTCAGCACCACGAAGGTGGCAACCAGGATGAAGGGCACGAAGAACAGCCAGGCCATCGGCCGGTGTTCCAGGATCGGGCGCACATTGGCCTCCGCCCAGCTTTCCAGCGTCATCATCTGGAACAGGGTGAACAGGCTGTTGCCCAGCGTGCCGAAGCGTTCCGGCAGCAGGTCGCCATAGAGCTTCGTCGCCATCACGGCAAAGACGTAGAAGATCAGCCCCATCAGCAACACGATGCTGCCCATGCCCGGCAGCGCCTTCAGCATCGCCTCCACGACCAGGCGCATGGATGGCACCACGCTGACCAGCCGCAGCACGCGCAGCACCCGCAGCGCGCGCAGCACCGAGAACGGCCCGGAATTGGGCGCCCAGGAAATCGCCACGATCACGAAGTCGAACAGCCCCCAGGGATCGCGGAAGAACCGGGTGCGGAAGGCGAAGATGCGGATCGCGAGTTCCGCCGTGAACAGCCCCAGCAGCACGGTGTCGATCGCGTGCAGCAGGCCACCCCAGCTCTCCATCACGCTCGCCGAGGTCTCGAGCCCGAGCGTGACGGCATTCAGCAGGATCAGCCCGATGACGACGCGCTGGAACAGCGGCGACAGGACCAGCCGCGCGGCGCGCGCACGCGGCGTATTCGCCTCATCGGCGCGCGTGAGGACTTCCTGCATGGATCTTGTTCCCCGGCCAGCGCCGCAGGGTGTGGCGCGGCCGGGGGCGAAGTTCAAGATGGCCGGCGCGAAGCCGCCGGCCGGGGGTCAGAGGGTCAGCGCCGGCATGCCGAAGACGGCGCGGTGGAAATGCAGCAGGGCGGCCCACAGGATCAGCCCGACCACCGGCGGCATCCAGCCGATCTCCGACAGCACCAGCCGGTTCCGCCCCGCGAGGATGGCGCCGAAGGGCAGGATCGAGGTCCTGGCGGCGAAACCCGCCCAGGCCTGCCCATGCCGCCGGGCCAGCTTCGCGTCGATGGAGGGCATGCCCGCCACCGCCGTCACCAGGAAGGCGCCGAAGAACACCAGCGCCGCCGCATCGCCATTGGCGATCACATGCACAAGGCCCCAGATCGCGAAGGACATCAGCATAGGGTGGCGCGTGACGCGCTGGATGCCGCGCGGCTCCTCCCCCAGGCCCTTGTTGCCGACCGCTGTCGGGTTGCGCTTGTGGGATGCCATGAACAGCACGAAGGACGGCAGCATCAGCACCGCCAGGACCCAGCGCAGCCAGGCGGGGGCCGACCACAGGAAGGTGGTCTCCGCATTCTGCCAGGCCAGCACCAGCAGCGTGATCGACACGACCGAGGCGATGGAGAAGGCCAGCATGAACCGCCCCTCCCCCAGCCGCGCGACAACGCCATCGCGCAGCCGGGTGCCGGAGATGCCGACATGCACGAAGACCCAGAGGGCGGCGGCGAGGATCAGCAGCGTCATGACGGGGTCTCCGGCGGTCTGGATGCGAGCCTGCCCTGCGTGGCCCCCGGCGCGCAACCGCGATCGGTCAGGGCATCATCCCGGCCGCCAGGCGCGGTGATAGGGATGGTTCTGGCGGATCGCCTGGGCGCGGTAGAGCTGTTCCGCCAGCATCCCCCGCACCAGGAAATGCGGCCAGGTCATGGGCCCGAGCGCGATGCGATGCGCGGCACGGGCCTGCACGGTGGGGTCGAGCCCCTCCGCGCCGCCGATGACGAAGGCGATCGGCTTGCCCGTCTCCGCCCATCGCTGCAGCAGGCCCGCGAAGCCCTCGCTATCCGGCTGCGTGCCGCCGAGGTCGAGCGCGATCAGCAGCGCGCCATCAGGGAGGGCGGCGAGGATCGCCGCGCCTTCCCGCCGGCGGACCTCCGCCGCGCTGCCGCGCGCCTCGGCGATCTCGGTCACCAGGGGCGCGGGACGCAGGCGGGCGGCGTAGTGGTCGTAGAGGTCGCGCTCGGGCCCCGGCTTCAGGCGCCCGACCGCGACGATGGCGATCCTATTCGTCGTCTTGTTCCGACGCGGTGGAGCCGCTGACGCCGTCATCCGGCAGCGGGGTGCGGTCTTCGGGCAGGTCGGGGGTCGGGGCTTCGGGGCCCCACATCCGCTCCAGCCGGTAGAGGCCGCGCGCCTCCGGCTTGAACAGGTGGATCACCAGGTCGCCGGCATCGATCAGCACCCAATCGGGCGAGGCCTGGATCGCATCCCGCCGCAGCTTGAGGCCTTCCGTCTCGAAGGCGTCTTCGAGGTGGGAGGCCATGGCCTGGATCTGCCGGTCCACGAGGCCGGTGGCGATCACCAGCCGGTCAGCGTAGTCGGCGCGGCCGGTGACGTCGAGCACGACGATATTCTCGGCCTTGTCGTCCTCCAGGCTCTTCACCGCGGCGATGACCAGGCGGTCGAGCAGGGCGGGCGCGACTTTCGGCTTGCGCGCGGAGGGGGCGCGGACGGGGCGCGGCGCGGCGGGCGCGGCGGGGGCCTTTGCGGGAGCCTTGGCCGTCGCGGCCTTCGGGGCCGCCTTGGCCGGGGCCTTCGCCGCCGCAGCCTTCGGGGCTGCCTTCGGAGCCGCCTTCGCGGTGGTCTTCGTCGCTGCAGCCTTCGGGGCCGCCTTCGCGGGAGCCTTCGTCGCCGCAGCCTTTGGGGCTGCCTTCGCGGGAGCCTTCGCCGTCGCGGCTTTTGGGGCCGCCTTCGCCGGGGCCTTCGCCACCGGAGCCTTCGGGGCTGCCTTGGCCGTGGCCTTCGCCGTCGCGGCCTTCGGGGTTGCCTTGGCCGTGGCCTTCGCCGTCGCAGCCTTCGGGGCTGCCTTCGCGGGAGCCTTCGCCGTCGCGGCCTTCGTGGCCGCCTTCGCCGGGGCCTTCGCCGGAGCCTTCGTCGTCGTGGCCTTCGGCGCTGCCTTCGCCGTCGCAGCCTTCGGGGCTGCCTTCGCGGGAGCCTTCGGGGCTGCCTTCGCCGAGGCCTTCGCCGTCGCGGCCTTCGGGGCCGCCTTGGCCGGGGCCTTCGCCGCCGCAGGCTTGGTCTTGGTCTCGGTCGGCTTCGCGGGGGCCTTGGCGGGCTTCGCCTTGGCGGCGGGGGCCTTGCCGGCGGCGGTCGTCTTGGGGGTGCGGGCTATGGCCGCCTCCTGTCGATGGGTCTGACTGATTCTGGCGCTCATCTAGCAGCCGTCGCGCCCGGCTGCATCCATCTCGGTTCGACAGCAGCCCAAGCCGATGCACGACGCGGCTTCGCGGCCACAGGCGGTGTCGCCAGCCCCGCCCGGATCGCAGTGGCCGAGGCCGGGTGCTCCGCCGCCCGCACGAAGGCCCAGGCCGCATGGGCCGGGCGCGGCCCCGCCAGCAACGCCCCCGGCCGCCGCCGGTGCCGCGCCAGGCGCCTCGCCGCCTGCCCGGCCAGGGCGCGGCGCGTCCAGCCCGGGCGCGGCAGCACCGCCAGCGGCGTCCGCGCCACCAGCCGCGCCCAGCCCGCCCAGCGCGGCAACTGCACGAAATTGTCTGCGCCGATGACGAAGACGAAGCGCGTGCGCGGAAAGCGCCGCCGCAGCGCGGCCAGCGTGTCGATGGTGAAAGTGGTGCGGAGCGCGGCCTCGATCCCGGTCGCGACGATCCGCCGCCCATCCGCGACCGCGCGTGCGGAGGCCAGCCGCGCCGCGAAGGGCGCCATGCCCGCGCGCGGCTTCAGCGGATTGCCCGGCGAGACCAGCAGCCAGACCTCATCCAGCCGCAGCGCGCGGCGCACCTGTTCCGCCACATGGCGGTGGCCGTCATGGGCGGGGTTGAAGCTGCCGCCCAGCAGCCCGACGCGCCGCAGCCGGCGGTCGCCGCGTTCATTGGGGATCATCGCAGGCTTGTCCCGGCCTTGGCGGGCGGCTGCGGGCGGTCAGTCGGGTGCGGGGTGTGCAACACGGCTTTCACATGGCGCAGGCGCGCGCGCTGGTCACCCCCCGCCGCAGCGATCCCTTTGGCGGCCATGCGCCACATGGCGATCTCCCCCCGTCGCGGAGCGTAGCAAGCGCGCCGGGGGTGGCGCCATCTCAAGCCGGCGGGAGGCCCTCGACCATCACCATCTCGCTTTTGGTGGTGGCGAGGCGCAGCGCCAGCAGCGGGGCGTAGTCCGCGCTGGCATAGAAAGCGCGCGCCGCAGCCAGGGAGGGGAATTCCAGCACCACCAGCCGCTTCCAATCCAGCGCGCCTTCCATGACATGCAGATCGCCGCCACGGACCAGGTAGCGCCCGCCATGGGACGCGATCACCGGCGGCACGGCGGCGCGGTAGCGTTCGAAGCCCGCGGGGTCGGTGACCTCGATGTTCACGATGATATAGGCGGGCATGGCGTGCCTCCCTCAGGGCCGGGTCTGGCCGGTGCCGATCACCTCGTAGCGATAGGTGCAGAGCTGCTCCAGCCCGACAGGGCCGCGCGCATGCAGACGGCCGGTGGCGATGCCGATCTCCGCGCCGAAGCCGAATTCGCCGCCATCGCAGAACTGCGTGGACGCATTCCACATCCCGACCGCGGAGCCGAGCCGGTCCAGGAAGTGCCTCGCCACCGCCGGATCCTGCGTCACGATCGCCTCCGTATGCTCGGAGCCATAGGTGCGGATGTGATCGAGCGCGGCATCGACGCCATCCACCACCCGCACGCTCAGCATCGCATCCAGCCATTCGGTGCGGAAATCCTGCTCCGTCGCGGGATCGAGGCCGGGGACGATCGCGCGCGCGCGGTCATCGGCGCGGAAGCCGCAGCCCAGCGCGCGGAGGTCGGCGATCAGATCCGGCAGCAGCGCGGGCGCGATGGCGGCGTCGATCAGCAGCGTTTCCGTCGCGCCGCAGATGCCGGTGCGGCGCATCTTCGCATTCGCCAGGATGCTGCGCGCCATCGCGGGATCGGCGGCTTCATGGACATAGGTGTGGCAGAGCCCTTCCGCATGCGCGAGCACGGGCACGCGCGCTTCCTCCATCACCCGCAGCACCAGGCCCTTGCCGCCGCGCGGCACGATCAGGTCGATCAGCCCCGCCGCGCGCAGCATGGCGGCGACAAAGGCGCGGTCGGCGGTGGGGGCGACCTGCACCGCCGCCTCCGGCAATCCGGCCGCGCGCAGGCCTTCTGCCATGCAGGCATGGATCGCGAGCGACGAGCGCAGGCTTTCCTTGCCCCCACGCAGGATCACCGCGCTGCCCGCCTTCAGGCAGAGCCCGCCGGCATCGGCGGTCACATTGGGGCGGCTTTCATAGATCATGCCGACGACGCCGATCGGCTGCGCGACGCGGCGGATCAGCAACCCGTTGGGCCGCGTCCATTCGCTCAAGCTCCGCCCGACCGGATCGGGCAGCGCCGCGATCTCCTCAAGCCCCGTCGCCATCGCGGCGATGCGCGAGGGTGTGAGCGTCAGGCGGTCGCGATAGGCGGCGCTGAGGTCGGTCGCCGCCGCCAGGTCCTCGGCATTCGCGGCGATCAGCGCCTCGGCGCGCGCGCGCAGCGCATCGGCCGCGGCGCGCAGCGCGGCATCCTTCTGCGGCCGTGGTGCCACGGCCAGCGCATGGGCGGCTTGGCGTGCGGCGCGCGCAGCGGAGTCCAGCAGGCGTGAGACGTCATCGGCCGGGGCGGTCATCGGGCTGTCCTCCTGCCGCGATGGGTAGCCCTTGGCGCCGGTCAGGGGAAGAAGCGCTACAGGACGACCAGGTCGTCGCGGTGGATGATCTCGTCGCGGCCGCGCCAGCCGAGGATCGCTTCCAGCCGTTCGCTGCGATGGCCGGCGATGCGCGCGGCGTCGCCGGAATCATAGGCGACCAGGCCGCGCGCCACTTCCTGCCCCGCGCCGTTGCGCACGCTGACCGGATCGCCCCGGCGGAACTCGCCCTCCACCGCGCGCAGCCCGGCCGGCAGCAGGGAAGACCCGCGCGCCAGCGCCCGCGCCGCGCCGTCATCCACCACCAGCACGCCAAGCGGCGCCAGGCTGCCGGCGATCCAGCGCTTGCGGGCGGAACGGCCGGCGGGCTCGGGCAGGAACCAGGTGCAGCGCGCGCCCTGTTCCATCGCCCGCAGGGGCCGGTCCTGCTGGCCCAGCGCGATGGCCATCGCGCAGCCCGCGCCGGTGGCGATGCGCGCCGCGATCAGCTTGGTCCGCATGCCGCCAGAGGAATAGCCGGGCGGCGGCTCGCCCCCCATCGCCATGATGTCCTCGGTGATCTGCGGCACCACGGGCAGGTGCGCGGCCCCAGGGTCCTTGCGCGGATCGGCGGTGTAGAGCCCGTCGATATCCGACAGCAGGACCAGCGCATCGGCCTCCACCATCTCCGCCACGCGGGCGGCCAGGCGGTCATTGTCGCCGAAGCGGATCTCGGTGGTGGCGACGGTGTCGTTCTCATTGATCACCGGGATGCAGCCGAGCGACAGCAGCGTGCCCAGCGTCGCGCGCGCATTGAGGTAGCGGCGGCGATCCTCGCTATCCTCCAGCGTCAGCAGCAATTGCGCGGCGTTCAGCCCGACGCCGGACAGGGCCGTGGCCCAGGCGCCGGCCAGGCGGATCTGCCCGACGGCGGCGGCGGCCTGCTTTTCCTCCAGCCGCAGCTTGCGGCGCGTCAGGCCCAGCGCGCGGCGGGCCAGCGCGATGGCGCCGGAGGAGACCAGGATCACCTCCGTCCCCCGCGCGCGGAGTGCGGCGACATCGGCGGCGACGCCGGCCAGCCAGCCTTCGCGCGGGGCGGCGGTGCGGTCATCCACCACCAGGGCGGAGCCGATCTTCACCACCACGCGGCGCGCGGTGCGAAGGTCGGGCGGGGAATGTGCGGCCATCTGCATGGTGGCCGCACCTAGCATGGCCGGAGAAGCAGGGGGAGGCGGTCGCCTCCCCCCTCACCATCAGGCAAAAACCAGGTCGCGCTCCGCCAGCGGCGCGGTGACGCCCTGGAGGTAGATCTGGTCGCCATCGCCGAAGGTCAGTTCCAGGCCTTCGTACTCCCAGTAGCTCTTCAGCGTCTGGGTGACCTCATCGGCCGTGATGCCTTCGAGCCGCAGCGTCTCCACGCCCGCCTCGAAATCCACGATCCAGTCCGGCCCATCGCCGCGCGCGAAGACGAAGCTGTCGCGCCCCGCCCCACCCGTCAGCCCATCATGATCGGCCCCGCCGCGGAGCACATCATTGCCCGCGCCGCCCTGGAGGTCGTCGGAGCCGGCGTCGCCCAGCAGCGTGTCGCGGCCATCGCCGCCCTTCAGCCAGTCGTCGCCAGCGCCGCCATACAGCCGGTCGCGGCCGGCGCCGCCCTCGAGTTGGTCGTCGCCCGCGCCACCGCGCAGCTGGTCGCGGCCTTCACCGCCAAGGAGGACGTCATTGCCCGCCCCGCCGGAGAGGCGGTCGTTGCCGGCGCCGCCATCGAGCCTGTCGGCCAGGTCCGAGCCCACCAGCCTGTCCCGCCCGGCGGTGCCGGTCAGGTCGAGCCCGGCGGTCGGTGGGGGCGTGGGGGTGGGGACGGGCGTGGGTTCCGGCGTCGGAGTCGGTGTCGGCGTCGGTGTGGGGGTTGGGGTGGGTGTGGGGGTTGGAGTTGGGGTCGGAGTTGGCGTGGGTTCCGGCGTCGGGGTCGGGGTCGGAGTGGGCGTGGGTGTTGGTTCCGGCGCGGGCGGGGTCTCGCCGGTGTATTGGGACACCCGCACCCAATCCACGCTGATATCGACGCTGTTCACGCCCGAATTGTTGGGCGAGAGGTACCAGCCATCGGACGCCGCGCCGACATGGCCCTGCAGGCCGACCGACATCTCGATATCGGGGATATTCTCGAAGGTCTCGGCGACCGTCACCCCATCGACATAGAGCGTCAGGCGATCCGGCAGCCAATCCAGCGTGTAGGTGTGCCATTCGCTGTGATCGAGCGGGAAGAACTGGCTGTCATAGCCGCGCCCGTTCTCGCTGCCGTCGGGGCCGGGCCAGTGGACGGTGAACATGCCATCCCCGCTGGCCGGGGTTTCCAGGATGTCGATCTCCGGCGGCCAGCGGTCGTTGGAGGTCGGCCAGAGCAGGAAGCAGGGGCCGGCGCCGACCACTTCCTCGCTGGTCTTGGCGCGGATCTCGACCCGGCCATAGGTGAAGCCGTGGCCGTGGCCTTCCGGCGCGCCATCATAGGGCACGGTGGACAGGCCCCCGACGGCCCAGATGCCGTTGTCGAGCTTGTCCATCCCGATCGTCAGCTCTCCATTGCCGACGCCGAGCTGGCCATTGTCCCACCAGAAGGCGTTGTTCCAATACATGGAGCCGCCATAGGTGATCGGCCATTTGGTCCAGTCGAGCTGGGTGCCGTTGAAGCCGTCGAAGAAGACGGTGCTCCATCCGGTCATGTCGAGGGGCGTCGGGTTGACGTCGCTATAGGTTCCCATGGGCGGTTCTGGCCTCTTGCCTGTCACGGCGCCGTGATGCGCTCGCGAGACTGTGAGGCCACAACCTTGGATGGGGGGTCCAGGCAAATCGTATGTGGTGGATGATATTATTGTATACGAAGCGTGGATGTGGGGGTGAATTGGGACTGTGGTCTTATCAACCCCGGCGCGGGGCGCCGCGAGGCCGGGCGGGGGGGCGACATCAGCGGCCTCCGTAAATCAGTCGGCGCCGCAGCCCGGCCCCCTGGACGCCCCCTCTGGTGACGTTCCTGAAGCCTGGGCGCCTCACCTTTTCGGCGGCAAGGGCAATCCGAAGTCCGTCTTGTCGCCGAGCCACGAGAGTTTTCCCATGGCGTTCTCAGCGCTGACCTCGACGTCGACAGCCAGGCAATAGAGTGCATTCACGAGCGCCTGCATCGCATCCTCGCCGCCGAAGCGGCCCTGTCGCTTCGTCAGAAGGCCTTCGATGTCATAATGGCAGAACCAGCAATCGCCCTCCGGCGCGAGCGCCGGGCGGCCAATCCTGATGGTGAACCCGGGCCGTCCGTCCACCTCGAAGGACCGGGTTGCGATCACGTCCATGGTTTCGGTCATCAGGTCAGCGTCCTGTGCTCAGCGGTGGAATATACCCTCCGCAGCCGCACTGCGCGTATCGCTCCGCTGCACTGACCCAGCATGAACGTCGAATCGCCGGCAAATCGCTTGATCGCGCTCGAACTGCGCATCGCAAGCGGCGCTTCGGCGACAGGCTGAGGCGACGATGCGATCCGGTAGAAGGCTCGCACGACGCGCCGTGACAGGTTGACGGAGCGCGATGCCGCTCGTGGTGGCATTCCCTGCGGGATCCGAACCGTTGCGTCGCAGGCGCGCCACGAAGGCCCAGTGGGTTCGGCCGCGCAACCGCGATGGTGGTGTGGCGATAGGCCCCTCAGATCAACCGGTCTCTGGCATTGGGGACGCAGCGTGCCGACACAAAGCCGCTTGTAATTTGGAACAAAATGGGAATAAAATGGGCCGCCAAGGCGGAGCCATGCCTTCCTCGTGCGCACGATAGGTGTCGTCTCTGGTCTCGTCGCCCTATTGGCAGTCGCGGTCATGGCGCGGCCGATCTGGGAATTGCTGGTGGAGTTGTTCGCCGAACCGTGGCCGGACCGGGGCGCGGCAGTCATGCTTTTCTCGAACGAGCGGCCCGATGACCTCTGGCTTCTTTCCCTCAGATTCGAGGAGCGCGAGCATGTGCCCAAGTGGCCGTCCGACCAGCGCGGCTGGGTCGTGCGACGTCCTGATCAGCACCCGCGCCCGTTCGAGTTCGACGGGACGATGGTCTCCGCGTCCGCCGGACGCCACACCGCCACGATCGTCTACGAGGTCGGACGCGATCGGTCGCGGGTGAGTTTCGACTTCCAGTTCGAACTCGCCCCGCTCAGCCAGTGCGACCTCCGCATAGTATTCCGAGAGCCCGGTCCTGAAGCGACGGCTTGCCAGAACGCACGACCAGCTGCCTACGGCGGGACCTGGCGGCATTGAGGCGCCGGCAGCCTTAACATCCTACCTAACATCCTTACAGCGAAAGGGAATGGCCATGGACGAAGCAAGTCCTGGGTCAAGCAGAATCGCGCGGCTGCGCTTGGTTGCCGGCCAGGTCAGGCGCTTCGCCGAGTTCGAGGCGGAGCGATCAGGACTGCCGGGCCAGGATCAGGGACCTGCCGATGCTTACCGCCATCTTGTCGGGGTCGCTGAGCTTTCGCGGCGTGTGGGCCCGCTGACTGCTGCCGCAATGGCAGAAAGAAATGAATGGGGAAGCACGGAAGCTATGCTGCGCGCCATACTCGATGGGCGGCCGGTGGCGCCGAGCAACACGCCAGCGGCGCGGAGGATGGACCGCCATAACAACCTTCTCGCTGTTGGCATCGGCGCGACGGCAAGCTCAACCGAGGAGGTGGTGATGCGGGCACGGACGATGATGGAGCAAGCGATCCAGACAAAAGGCGGCAGCGGCGCGGGCAATACGCCCGCTTGGCGCCCATCGCAGTTTTGGTCCGATGGCTCGTCGCTGGCCGACTGGCCGCCTGCGAGTTGGCCCGACATCGCGACGGCGCCTCACCTGGCGACTTACCGGTCGGCGATAGAGCGTCCCGGCTTCCCCGAGCGGGAGAGCACCGCCACTGGCGGTGTGGTGCAGGTTCAGCCGCACATACGCGACGGTCACTCGGTTTCGGGCCACACGCGCTCCAGTCCAGCCCGCTGAAGTCGCATGCCGGGGCTGGTCAAGAGATGGTTCGGGCGGGTTTCCAACGGGTGGGGCTGGCGTTCCCGGCGGGATTCGAACCCACGGCCCCCAGATTAGGAATAAGAGGGGGCCTCCCTATTTAGCGGACCTCAAACCGCCGTAAGCCGCCAAATACCTTGCATTGCGCCGGGTCCGCGAATAAGGTGGCTGACAGAAGCCGCCATGCGGACCCGTTGCGGACCTCGCCGCCGGGTCCGCACGGGGTCCGCAAACTGGACGTAAGAGGGCCGCGCCCCATGCCAAAGCTGACCGAGAAATTCGCAGAAGGCTTCGCTCCGGAACCCGGCGCGAAGGACCGGCTGGCCTTCGATACCGTGACCCAGGGTTTCGGGCTGCGCGCGACCGCCAGCGGCAACAAGATGTTCATCGTGCAATGGACCGATCCCGCGACGAAGCGGAAGGTCCGGGAACCGCTCGGCGCCTGGGGCGCAATCTCACTTGAGCAGGCGCGTAACGCTGCGAAGGCGCGTCTCGGGCGCGTTGCCGCCGGCTTCGATCCGAAGGCCGAGCGCGAGGCCCGCAAGGCCGAGGATACGCGCCGCCGTGCCGAGGCCGCGCGGGCGAAGGCCGAAGCCGCCTTCACGCTGGACACCCTGATTGCCGATTGGGAACGGCTGCATCTGGTCGGGCGCCGGCCCCGCTACGCCGCCGAGGCCACGCGCGCGCTGCGGCTGGCCTTCAAGCCGCATCTGGACGGGGCTGCGGCGGTGCTGGGCCATGAGACGGTGGTGGGCGTGCTGGACGACCTCGCGCGGCAGGGAAAGGCCGCGACGGCCCGCCTAACGCTGGCCTATGGCCGGGCCTGCTACGGCTGGGCGGTGAAACGTCGCCGCCTGGCCGGCAATCCCTTCGCCGGGCTGCCGGTTGCCGAAGCCGGGTCTAGGTCGCGCGACCGGGTGCTGACAGATGCAGAACTGGGCGAGGTCTGGCGCGCATTGGAAAAGGTGCCTTCGCCCCACGGCCCCATGATCCGCCTTGCGCTGCTGACGCTGGCGCGGCGGGATGAGGTCGCCGGCATGACGTGGGGCGAGGTCGCGCCGGACCTTTCGACGTGGATGCAGCCTGCCGACCGGACCAAGAACGGCAAGCCGCATGTCGTCCATCTGAGCCCCGCCGCGCGGCAGGTGCTGCGCGGGATGCTCGGGGCCGAGCAAGGCAAGCCCCTGCCGGCGCTGCCGGCTGCGGACAGGCTGGTGTTCGGCGTGTCCGAGAACAGCGCGATCACGGCGCATTCCTGGGCGAAGCGGAAGCTGGACGCCGCGATTGCAGCCGAGCGCAAGGAAGCGGCCGGCGAAGGCGAGGCCGCGCCGCTGGTGCCGTGGGTGCTCCATGATTTTCGACGCTCCGGCGTGACATGGCTGGCCGGCGCCGGCTTCGCGCCGCATGTGTGCGACCGGCTGCTGAACCATATCAGCGGGACGATTAGCGGCGTGGCTGCCGTGTATCAGCGGAACGAATTTCTGCCCGAGCGCAAGGCGGCGCTGGATGCGTGGGCGGCGCATGTCCTGGACGTGGCCGAGGGTAAGGCCCGCGTCGGCAACGTCACGCCGCTGCGGCGCGCGCGGAGGGCTGGCGCGTGACTGACGACGACAACGACTTCAACCCGTCAGAGGCAAGGGCCAAGGAAGCGCGCCTTGCCGCTGTCGTTGCTGAGCACCTCCCGCCGCCCGCGCCGGGCGAGCGTTTCGACAACAACATTGCGGTGATCGTCATCACGGGCCACGCGGATCGTGAAACCAGCTTCTATGCGAGCGGCAGGGGCGATGTGGAGCAGAGAAAGCTAGATGATTTCGTCCGATGCGCGGTCGAATTGGCGAGATTGTATGACGCGCTCGACCCAAGAATTCGGGCCAACCTTATCTGTGACGGCACTCGACCCGAGGCCATGAAGGTCGTTCTTCCTTCTGGACGAAATATAGACCTTACGGACATTCCTTTGCTCCCGCTGGCGCTGTCCATCGTGCTGCCTAGGGTGGAAGATTACCTCGCGGGGTTGCAGCCTGTTGGCCGCGCCAACTTGCAGGCTGTAGGGACCGTTAGAGGCTGCCGTTTTGTTTGGCGCCAGCGTGTAGGCGACGCGCCAGCGCGCGGACTGAACCCCGCGTCCCCATTTGGCCGCTTCCTGGCCGATGTTCTGGAAGCGCTGGGTATTGAAGCGAACCCGGTTGCGGCGTTCGACGCATGGCGTCGGGTTGAGACTTACCCGGAAGATCGCGCCTAACTCTGAACGACATGCGCCGGTTTCGTGGCTAGTGGTCCTGTCCGGCGGCGCAACGTGCGCCGATTCGCTTAGGGGCGGCGCCTCGCCCCCGAGGGTATGCTGGACATGAACGACCGGGTTCTGAGCACAAGAGAGACTGCCGAATTGATCGGCGGGTCCGAGCGCGCGCTTGAACGCTGGCGCGTCACGGGTGATGGGCCGAAATTCTGCCGAGTCGGCCCCAGGAAGGTCGGTTATCGGCTGAGTGACGTGGAAGCGTGGCTAGAAGCCCGCGCCTTCCCGCATCGTGCCGCTGAACTGGCCGGCAAGGTGGCCGCTTGATGCGCGCTGCCCTGCTGCTGCCGCTGGCCGGCGCGCTGATCGCGCTGGTCGCGCTCGCGCTGCTGCGCGTATCCGCCACCTAACAGAAACCCCACCGGCCCGAGGACCGGCGGGGCTGATGCGTAGTGACTGCGGCATTGGTCATATAGCGCATCTGCATCTGCGGTTCCACGGGCGGCAACCTGAAAGGCTGTCCCTGTGACGCCAACCACCCGCGCATTGCGCGATCATCTGGAAGACGCTGCTGCCGCTCGCCGTCGTGGCGACCTCGCCGCCGCCGATGCCGCCGAGACGGCGGCGCTACTCTTGCTGCGGTCCATCCTGCCGGCGCCGACCGGCGAGGCGGTGCAGGCATGAGCAACGCCGCCAACATCGCCGCCGCCGATCAGCATGATCCGCACGCCATTACGCTCGCCACGGCGCGCGGCCGGCGCTTGTGCAAGACACGGCACGCGGACGGGCGCACGGAGGATTACGACGCCGCCCGCACGCTAGACCTCGCCACCGTCCAGGCGCACGACCTCACCGCGCTGGCGGCGCTGCTGCACGACCTGGCCGGGCGGCGCGATACCTGCGTGCTGCGCGGCGCGATCCTCGACCAAACGCGCGCGCGCGGGGTGCGGCGCCTGCTGCATCCCGATCCCGATACGGGAGAGGCGCCGACGCTGGCCGAGGCGGCGCGCGCTTGGCTGGCGCTGGACCTCGATGGGCTGCCGCTGCCGGCCGACGCTGATCCGCATGACCTGCATCTGTGCGGAGACCTCGCCCGCGCCGCGCTGCCGGTGGCGTTCCACGATGCCGCCTGCGTCGTCGCCGCCACGGCTGGGCACGGCTTCAAGGATGGCGCGCGGCTGCGGCTTTGGTTCCTGCTAGACCGCGCGCTCTCGGGTGCCGAGTGCAAGCGATGGCTGCGTGACGCGCCGGTAGACCTGAGCGTGTTTGGGGCGGTGCAGCCGATCTATACGGCGGCGCCGCTGTTCATCGGCATGATTGATCCGCTACCGCGCCGGCTGGTCACGCTCGACGGTGCTACGCGGGTGGTGCCGCCATCCGCTGCGGCCCTGGCACCGCCAGCACGCTGCACGCCCCGCGCGCCCGACCAAATATTGCGGAACGGGCCGGGGTCTGGCCGCTACGCCGCGCGCGCTCTCGCCCGCGCCTATGGCGCTGTCGCCGCCGCACCGATCAACGCGCGGCACCGCACCGCCGTATCGGAGGGCTGGGGGCTGGCGCGGCTGGTAGTGCGCGGACTGCTATCGGCCGATGACGTGGCGCGCGCGCTCGACGGTGCTTTGCAGGATGCCGGGAAGCCTGCCGGCGAGGGCGCGAAGATCGCTGCATGGGCGGTGGCGCAGCGCGCGGGGAGTGCCGCTTGATGGACACGCCCCGCGACATGGCGGCCGACGCCGCCGAGATTGCCCGACTCGCCGCGCTTTCCCCGCTGGATTACGACCGGGAGCGGGTGGCAGCTGCGGAACGGCTTGGCGGCATCCGCGTCAGCACGCTCGACGAACAGGTTGCGGCGCTGCGGCCGAAGCCGGAGGCCGCCGCTGGCCGCATGGTGGCCCTGCCGGCGGTGGAGCCGTGGCCGCGCCCGGTGGAGGCCGGCGCGCTGCTCGACAAGCTGGCGGCAACGATCCGGCGGCACGTCATCCTCTCGCCGGCTGCGGCCGATTGCTGCGCGCTCTGGATCGCCCACACCTGGGTCCATGAGCGGTTTCAGCACTCGCCGCGCCTGTCCATTACCAGCCCGGCGAAACGGTGCGGCAAATCCACGCTGCTCGACGTGCTGCGCGCGACCTGCCACCGGCCGATGAAGGCCGACAACATTTCCGCCAGCGGCGTGTTCCGCACGGTGGAAGCGTTGCGCCCGCTGACCCTACTGATCGACGAAGCCGACGCCTTTATGGGCGACAACGAAGAACTGCGCGGGGTGCTGAACTCCGGGTTTGAACGATCCGGCGAAGTCATCCGGGTTGTGGAGGTTCAGGGCGAACACCAGCCGATCAGGTTTGCGACCTATGCCCCCGTCGGGCTGGCCGGCATCGGCGCCCTGCCGAGCACCTTGGAGGACCGCGCGGTGCCGGTGGTCCTGCAACGCAAGGGCGCGGGCGAGACGGTTGTGAAGCTGCGCGCGCCGGGCGCCCGCGCCGCGCTGCACGACCTGCAACGTCAGCTTGCGCGATGGTCTGACGACCGGGGCGGCCGGCTCTCGACCGATCCGGCGGTGCCCGAGGCGATGGGCGACCGGGAGGGCGACATTTCCGTGCCGCTGCTCGCCATCGCGGACGACGCGGGCGGCGCCTGGCCGGAGAGGGCGCGGGCGGCGCTGCTGACTGTGTTCGGGCGGCGCACGGCGGATGAGGGCAACATGGAGGCCGGGGCGCTGCTGCTCTCCGATATCAGGACGCTGTTCTTCGACCTTTCGGCGCTGCGGCTCACCAGCGCGGATATCGTCGCGCGGCTCGGACAGATGGAGGAACGTCCCTGGCCGGAGTGGCGAAACGGCAAACCCATGACGCCGCCGCAGTTGGCGCGCGCGCTGGCGCCGTTCGGCATCCGGCCGGCGACGCTGCGCTTTGGGAAGGATACCGCCAAGGGCTACCCGCGCGAGGATTTTGCAGAGGCATGGGCGCGCTACCTGCCGCCCGAAACCACCTCATCCGCCACCGCCGGGGATTTCGAGCCGTCACAACGTCACAACCAAGGAAAGCCTAGGGCTTCCGGCGAAAATGGACCCGTAACACGGATGGCGGGTGTTACGGCTCAAAATCACGGGAAACCGGCGGAAAACCTGGGTTGTGACGGTGTTACGGTTTCAGCACCCCCCATAGGGCCAGAAGGCGGTGCTGGCGGGTGGATGGCCGACCTATGAGTGCAGCGGCGGCACTCGCCCGCGCCGAGGCCGTCGGGATGCGGTTCAGGCTCGCGCCCGGCGGTGGCGTGCAGATGGAGGCGACGGCACCGCCACCGGCCGATGTTCTGGCCGACCTGCGGCGCTGGCGGGAGGACGTGGCGCATTTGGTGGCGGCGCGGGCGGCGCTCGACGTGGCGCAGCCGGTGGAGGACTGGCGCGCGCTGCCCTTTGGGCCGGAACGGGGGGAGGCGTTCATGGCCGCCCGGACTGCGACCGGCGCCTGTCATGGCTGCGCTGGTCGCCGCTGGTGGTGCGCTGAGGGGGTTGAGGATGGCTTGCGCTGCCTCGCCTGCCATCCGCCGCCACCGGGGCTAGCGTGGCGCTAGGACCGCCGCTCGGGTTGAGAGACCGCAGGGCGTGTCGCGGGTTCTTGCGGACGCGCGGGCTCGGAACCCGGTCCGAAGGCGGGATGACGGCTGATCACCGCATGCACGGCATCGCGTAAGCGTCGATCTTCCGGCGCGGCTTCGCTGCGGCTGAGGGGAGAGGATGTGCTGAGTTGGTAGACTAACCGTCCAGGCATGGGCAGCAGGAAATAGCTGACGGTCTCTAGTCCGCCATCCGAGCGCCCGCAGAAGGTGTGCAGGCGCCGGACGTTACTCATCTCCGGATCGGCCATTCGGCCGGTGATGAACTCGCCCGAGCACGCACGCGCATCAGCTGCGATAAGGTCTGAGGTAAGCCTATCGAGATCGCGAGGATCTATGTTCGGGTGTATGTGAAGCGTTCCAAAAGAAGCTTCACCTCGCCAAGCAACGTCACTCGCACGGACAAATGGCGAGATGTTGTCACGCTCAAGGTCGGACCTAGTAAGGATGCGAAAACCTCGCATGTCCGCCTGCGAAAGCAGGTTGGCCACGAACTGCGTAGCCTCAATTCGCATATCAGCGGTGACGGTTCTAGCAGCGCCGGAAGGCGGTTCGGCGCGCGAACTTGGATTTGAGGGTGGGCGGGGAGCCGCTGCCTGGACAGTCACGGATTGCCCGTTGTCGTTAGCGCAACGGAGCAGCGTGGCGAGCACGACTGAGGTGTGCCTGAGATCGAATCCTAAATTTTGCCCGGCACCCGTCACAGTCATTCTAATGCCCGCTCGCATCTGCTGGAATAATTGCGGCTCATCTGGCATCGGAACAATTACTTGATCAGAACTAACGGCGATGGCTGTTGCATTTCTAGGCGCGAATCCATCAATAGCAAACGTAATTGGAATACGTTCATTTACACGAAGATTCCATTTATCTGATGAAAATCCCATATTCCAGCCAAATCTGTTGTTTATAGCGAACAGCAAAGTAACGCCAGATCTATAATTAGCTGAGGCAGCGCAGTGCGAAAACTGTCCAGTATTTGTGGATCGGAATGAATTAATTTCCCACGCCTCGAAGCGTGAACTCGCTATTGTTTGCGCTGATGCTGGGGCGGCAAGCACCGCCACAACTGCCGCCGCAATAAAGCCCCACCACTGCCGGCCTCGCATGATGACCCCCCAGGCAAGATCATTCCGTAACGACAAGATCGCATCTTATGAATGCGAGAGTCGAATCGAAACTGAATAGGTAGGCCCGCCGCCCGATGCCGCGAAATGAGGGGAAAAGGTGCGCCGCCTGCCCCCCAGCGCCAATTTCGCGGCGCTACGCGTGGCGGGGGCGCACGGTCCGGGCATGGGGGCGGTGGAGATGGGAGCCCCCCCCCTGGGAGGGGCAGGCTTAATCTCTGGCCGGCGAGGGGAGCGCGACCGTATGGGGGTGCGGTTGTGCAAACATGGACGATTTGGGGGTAGGTCACCCGGCTGCTGCGCCGGGTCCCTGTTGGCGCTGCCCCATTGGAGTGGTTCGGGCGGCGCCGGTTGCCTAGGGGCAGCGGCGGCGCCTGGGTAGCATCACGCTTACCGACGAAGCGAAGCGGGTTTTTCGGGCCGCGCCTAGCGCCGAGCCGGGGTCTGAACCCCTGCAATGCGGCAGGGGCAGGAAGAACCTAGACCCTAAAAGGCGAGGGGGCAGAAACCCGTACGCGCGTACGCGCGCGCGAGGCCGGCATTTCCGCGCGGCCGAAGGGGATGAAGGCAGGATCGAAAAAGGGGCTGCCGGCTAATCGCCTACAGCGCGCGACAGGATGATCCAGCGGGTCCGCATGGGGTCCGCAAATCCTAGGTCCGCAAATTAAGGGGGCAGATAATTCGCCCAATGCGTTGAAAGAATTGGTGTTCCCGGCGGGATTCGAACCCACGGCCCCCAGATTAGGAATCTGGTGCTCTATCCGGCTGAGCTACGGGAACTCGCTGCCACCCTACCACAACGCCCCGCCGCGCGGGGAGAGGGTCGCGGAACCCACCCGCCCGTCCGGCCGTTCCCACCCCCACACTCGACCAGTTTCGCCGCGATCCTCGCCGCGAAACAGGTCTGGTTGTTGGTTTTGACGCATTTTCCAAGTCGCCAAGCGAGGCCGCTTGGCTTGAACATGCTCCAGGCGGGAGGAACCCCAATGGCGACCAGTATCCGCGACACCTACATCACCGGGCTCAGGAACGCCCATGCCCTCGAAGCCCAGGCCATCCAGCTCTGCGAACGCCAGGTCGAGCGGCTGGAGAACGACCCGGAGATGCGCGAACGCCTGCGCGAACATCTGGATGAAAGCCACCGCCAGCAGGAACGGATCGAACAGATCCTGCAAGGCCTCGGCACGTCCCACTCCACGCTGAAGGACATCGGCACCTCGATCATGGGCAACCTGGCCGCGATCGGGCAGGCGGTGATGCAGGACGAGGTGATGAAGAACACCTTCTCCACCTACGCCTTCGAGCATTTCGAGATCGCAAGCTACCGCGCCCTGCTGGAAATGGCCGACGCCGCCGGAGATTCCATCGGCCCGCCCCTGCTGCAGCAGAGCCTTGAGGAGGAAATCCGCATGGCCGAATGGATCGACCAGCACCTCCGCCAGAATGTCCGCCGCTACATCGAACGCGAGGCAAAGGGCCTGAAGTCCGGCGTGTAGCGCGGCAGCCCCTCCGCTAGATCGGCCGTCGCGCCCGCAACGCGGCGGCCAGCGTGCCTTCGTCCAGCACATCCAGCGCGCCGCCCATCGGCACGCCCTGCGCCAGCCGCGTCACGGCAACCCCGGTGGGCTTCAGCCGGTCCGTCAGGTAATGCGCGGTGGCGCCGCCATCGACCGTGGCGGGCAAGGCGATGATCACCTCCTCCACCCCGCCCGCCGCGATGCGGCCAAGCAAGGGCTGGATGGCGAGATCTTCCGGCCCCACGCCACCCAGCGGCGACAGCACGCCGCCCAGCACGTGATACAGGCCGCGATGGGCGTGGGCGCGTTCCAGCGCCCATAGCTCCGCCACACCTTCCACCACACAGACCAGGTGGCGGTCGCGCTGCGGGTCGCGGCAGATGCCGCAGGGGCTGCGCGCATCGAGGTTGCCGCAGCTCTCGCAGGGGCGCACGGCGCGCGCAGCCTCGGACAGCGCCTCGGCCAGGGGCAGCATCGTCTCCTGCGGTCGCATCAGCATCTTGAGCACGGCGCGGCGCGCGCTACGCCGGCCCATGCCGGGCGTCTTCGCCAGAAGCGCGATCAGGCGCTCGATCGGGTCGCTGTCCTGCATAGGCCCTCAGACACCGGGCGCGTGCGCCGCACGCTTGGCTTCGTGCAGGCCACGGTCGCACCTGGCACGGCGGTTGGTTGGTGCGCGGGCCGCCTTCGCGGCCTCGGCCCGCCCAGCGGGCCGGCGGGACACAAGTCAGAAGGGCAGCTTCAGCCCGCCAAGACCGCCGAGGCCGCCGGGGATGTTCATGCCGGCGGTGGCCTTCTGCATCTCCTCGGCCATCGTCGCCTCGACCTTCTGCTTGGCGTCGGCATGGGCGGCGACCAGCAGGTCTTCCAGCACTTCCTTCTCATCCGCCGCCATCAGCGAAGGATCGATGGCGACGCGGCGCAGGTCGCCCTTGCCCGAGAGCAGCACCTTCACCATGCCGCCGCCCGAAGCGCCTTCGACCTCCATCGCTTCCAGCTTCGCCTGCATCTCCTGCATGCGGGTCTGCATCTGCTGCGCCTGCTTCAGCATGTTGCCGAGGTTCTTCATGGCGGCTCAGTCCTCCTCAGGGAAATCATCGTCGAGCCCGGCGGGCTCGGCCTCGGGCGGGGCGAAATCGCGGCCGTCATCGGCCTCGGCCGCCGCAGGCGGCGCCAGCCCATAGGCGTCGAGCGCGCCGTCGCGCACCTGTTCGATGGTGGCGCCGGGGAAGGCCTGCAGCACCGCCTGCACCAGCGGATGGCTGCGCGCGAGGGCCAGCCGGTCCTGCTGGGCGGCGCGGCCCTGTTCGGCCAGGGTCGGCTCGCCGCCGGCATTGACCAGGCTGACGGTCCAGCGCGTGCCGGTCGTCTGCTGCAACAGGGCGACAAGTTGCTGGGCCAGGTCGCGCGGCGCATCCGGGCGCGGGCGCAGCTCGATCCGGCCCGGCGTGACGCGGACGGGATGGACGCTGTGGACCAGATGCGCGTGCAGCAAGGGCTGCCGACCGGAAGCCAGCGCCACAAGCTCTCGCCAGGAGGCGGGTTGGGGCGGCGCGTCGGGGGCCGCCACCGGGGCCGGGGCAGCCGCGGCCATGGTGGCGCCGCCGCCAGCGATGGCGCGCAGCCCGCCGCCGGAGGGTCCCCCTGATGGCCCTTGCGGCGCGGCGGGGCCGGCGCCCTGCACGCCCTGGTCGGACAGGCGCCTCACCAGGTCGCCCGGCGTCGGCAGCTCGGCCGCATGGGCCAGGCGGATCATCACCATCTCGGCCGCCGCGCGGCGGTCCACGCCGTCCTGCGCCACTTCCTGCACGCCCTTCAGCAGCATCTGCCAGGCGCGCGCGAGCACGGGGATCGACAGCCGGTCGGCCAGCGCGGCGCCGCGGTTGCGCTCATCCTCGGTCAAGGCGGGGTCCTGCCGCAGCACCGGGATGGTCCGCAGGCGGGACAGAAGATGCGTCAGCGCCAGCAAGTCGGACAGCATCACGCCCGGATCGGTGCCGCGCGCATGCGCCTGTTCCGACAATTCCAGCGCGCGGGCGACCTCGCCCGACATCAGCGCGTCCATCAGCGTGATGGCCAGCGCGCGATCGGCGAGCCCCAGCATCTCCCGCACGCTGTCGGCCGCAACGCCCCCGCCGCCGGCCAGTGCGATGGCCTGGTCGAGGATGGACAGGCCATCGCGCACGGATCCATCCGCCGCGCGCGCCACCATGGCCAGCGCCTCATCTTCCGCCGCCACATCCTCGGCGGTGCAGATGCGGGCGAAATGGGCGCGCAGCACCTCCTGCGGCACGCGGCGCAGGTGGAAGGTCTGGCAGCGCGAGAGGATGGTGGCCGGCACCTTCCGCAGCTCCGTCGTCGCCAGCATGAACTTCACGTCGGGCGGCGGTTCCTCCAGCGTCTTCAGCAGCGCGTTGAAGGCGGCGGACGAGAGCATGTGCACCTCGTCCAGGATGATGATCTTGAAGCGGCCCTGGGCGGGGCGGAAGCGCAGGCGTTCGCGCAG
Source organism: Roseomonas mucosa (assembly GCA_945878375.1). Lineage (GTDB taxonomy): Bacteria > Pseudomonadota > Alphaproteobacteria > Acetobacterales > Acetobacteraceae > Falsiroseomonas > Falsiroseomonas mucosa_A. The sequence continues at coordinate 121,267 of CAMDWG010000003.1, forward strand.
CTCGCGCACATCGTCCACGGAGTTGGAGCTGGCCGCGTCCAGTTCCTGCACATCCGGATGGCGGTCGGACAGGATGGCGCGGCACTCGGGACAAACGCCGCAGGGGTCGGGCGTCGGGCCGCCCTGGCCGTCCGGGCCGATGCAGTTCAGCGCGCGGGCGATGATGCGGGCGGTGGTCGTCTTCCCCACGCCGCGCACGCCGGTCAGCATGAAGGCGTGGTGGACGCGCCCCTGGGCGAAGGCGTTGCGGAGCGTCCGCACCAGCGCGTCCTGGCCGATCAGGTCGGCGAAGCTCGTCGGGCGGTATTTCCGCGCCAGCACGCGATAGGGGGTGGCCGGGGCTTCTGGCGAGGCGGCGGGCGGCGGGGGCGCGGCCTCGACGGCGGCGGGCTTCGGCGGCGGCGGGTCGGGGTCGCCGAACAGGCCGGGCCCCTCCGGCGCGGGCGGGGCCGGAAGCTCCTCGTCGGGCGGCAGGGGGTTGCCGAAGATGTCGCTGGCCATGGCGCTTGCGTGTTGTCCGGGTGGCAGCTTCGGGCCCGGATCACGGGGGCCGGTGGCGGTTGCCGCGCAAGCTAGACCATGATCGGCGCCGATAGAAGCGCCGATCATGGTCTAGCTTCTTGTTTGACCGCGTTATTCACGCCTTCGGCCGTTCCGGCCTACGGCGATCACACTCCTGGATGGCGGGGGCGGGTGGAAGGCCGGCGGGCGACCCGCGCGAGAACTCGTTACGGCTGCTTCCTTCCGGACCTGACCGGGTTGGCGAGGAGCACGTCCGTCGCCGACCTTCCAACCCCAATATCGGGCCTCCGGGCGCCGGCGGCAATGGTGGGATGGCCGGGAAGGCGGCCTTCCGACCGCGTCGGGGCGCCTCCCCACGTTGCCCCCTCTCGGCTCGCATGGCACATGACCGCCGATGCTCTCGATCCCCGCCAGCCGCCCCAATGCCTATACCGGCAGCCCGCTCGACCGCGCCGGGCACCTGCGGGAGGATGGCGACTGGATCCACCAGGCGCTGGCCGACCCGGAGACGCTCTTCGCCCCGGTCTGGCGCAGCAAGTCCCTGATGAAGGGGGTGGAGGATGGCGCACCGGAAGCCGTGCTGCTGACCGCTGCCGCCGCCGAGGCCGTGCGGATGCAGGACGGGCCGTGGTGCTTCCTGGGCCTATGGGAAGGCAGGCCGGTCTTTGCGGTGGATTGCTCGGCCGCCGAGGACCCGCTGCCGCTGCTGCCCGAAGGGATGGGCGCTTTCACCGATCTTCGCCAGGTGGCGGGGCTACTGCCGCCGGGGGAAGCCAGCGTGCTGGCCCATGCGCGCGGCATGATGCATTGGCGCACCAAGCATCGCTTCTGCGGTGTCTGCGGCGCGCCCTGCACGCCGCGCTCGGCCGGCCACGCCATGGCCTGCACCGCCTGCAACGCCCAGCACTTCCCCCGCACCGACCCGGCCGTGATCATGCTGGTGGTGCGCGGCGACCGCTGCCTGCTGGGCCATTCCCACCGCTTCCCCAATGTGGCGATGTATTCGACGCTGGCGGGCTTCGTGGAGCCTGGCGAGAGCTTCGAGGAAGCGGTGCGGCGCGAGGTGAAGGAGGAAGCGGGGATCGAGGTCGGCGCGGTCGCCTATCACTCGTCGCAGCCTTGGCCCTTCCCGTCCTCCATCATGATCGGCTTCCATGCGGAAGGGCTGTCGGACGCGATCACCATCGACCCCGAGGAGCTGAAGGATGCCCGCTGGTTCACGCGCGACCAGGTGCGGAACCCCGCGGCGCATGGCTTCTCCCTGCCCCGCATCGATTCCATCGCGCGGCGGCTGATCGAGGATTGGCTGGAGGCACGCCCTTGATGCGCTTCACCCCTCCCGCGCTGGCCGCGGCGCTGCTGCTGCCGCTGCTGGCTGCCTGCGGCAGCCCCGCCCGCGCCCCGGCCGAGCCGGAACCAGCCGGCTTCGCCGAATGCCGGGCCGAGGCCCAGCGCAGCGCGGAGGCAGTGAATCTCGGCCGGCAATGGATGCCGAACAACCCGACCCAGGACGAAAGACTGGCCGCGGAGCGAAGCGTGGTGGTCCAGCGCAGCTTCGAGGATTGCCTGCGCCGTCGCGGCCTGACGCGCGGCGGCGGGGTCGAGGCAGTCCGCCGGCCGGGGATGTTCTGATTGACCGCTGGCCAGGGTCGCGGGCCAGAAACCCTGCCCGTGCCTTGGCCACCACAGGCTGGATGAGGAGGACGCGGGGACGTCGCCCCCGCCCCCTCAATTCGCGCCGCGCTGCGCCAGCCGGTAGGGATGGGCGGGGTAGGTGCCGAGGATCCGCAGGTCGGCGGAGAAGAAGGCCAGTTCCTCCAGAGCGCGCGCCAGGCCGGGCTGGCCGGGGTCGCCATCCACATCGGCCAGGAACTGCGTCGCGGTGAATTCGCCGCCCACCATGTAGCTCTCGAGCTTGGTCATGTTCACGCCATTGGTCGCGAAGCCGCCCAGCGCCTTGTAGAGCGCGGCGGGGATGTTGCGGACGCGGAAGACGAAGCTCGTCACCCAGGGCGCTTCCGCATAGGGCGGGGAGAGCGGGATTCGGGACATGACGTAGAAGCGGGTGGTGTTGTGCGCCTCGTCCTCGACATTGCGGCGCAGGATCTCGAGGCCGTGGACCTCGGCGGCCAGTTCGCTGGCGATGGCGGCGTCCTCCACCCCCCCGCGCTCGGCGATCAGGGCGGCGGCGCCGGCGGTGTCGGCCTCGATCACCGGCTGGAGGTTGAGTTCCTTCAGCACCTTCAGCACCTGGCCGAGTGCCATCGGGTGGCTGTGGGCGCGCTTCAGCGTGGCAATGGTGGCGCCCTTCGGCGCCAGCAGGCAGTGCTCCACCCGCTCGAAATGCTCGCCGATCACATGCAGCCCCGAATCCGGCAGCAGGCGATGGATATCGGGCACCCGGCCGGCCAGCGAATTCTCGCAGGGGAGCATGGCCAGCGTCGCGGCGCCGTCGCGCACCGCCTGCATCGCCGCTTCGAAGGACGGGCAGGGCAGGGTGGTCCAGCCGGGATAGGCGTGGCGGCAGGACAGGTCGGAATAGGCGCCCTGCAGGCCCTGGAAAGCGATGATGCGAGGTGCGGCGGCCAGTTCGGCAGGTAGCGCGGTGGCGCGCGAAGCAGGGGCGTTCATCGGGGTGTCCTGCGTTGCGGGCCGAATTCGCCAAAAGCTGCGGGCCCGGAAGGATGGCGGCGGGTTGTCGAGTCGTGACACCGCCTCTATGTTCCCGCCGCTTTTACGGCAGGGCGGCATTGGCGCAAGCCTGCGCCGTGCCCGGTGCCACGGGCCGCTGCGATGCGGTCCGGGCGCGGGCTCGGGGCGCGTTGGCGGCGCGGATGTCGCGGTTGAGAAGGGTCCGGTCGGGGATGAGTCTGGAATTCAACAAGGCGGCCGCCGCGGTCCTGACCGCAGGGATCACCTTCATGATCGCGGGGCTGGTGGGCGATGCGCTCGTCTCGCCCCCGAAGCAGAAAGAGGCCGCGATCGCCACCGGCGCCGCGCCGCCGCCGCAGCAGGCCGCAGCCCCCGCTGCGCCGACGATCGATCCGATCGCCCCGCTGCTGGCCGGCGCGAATGCGGACACCGGCCGCCAGCTGGCGCAGCGCCAATGCGCATCCTGCCACAACTTCGTGCAGGGCGGGCCGAATGGCGTGGGTCCGAACCTTTGGGGCATCGTCGGCGCGAACCATGCGCGCGTCGCGGGCTTCAACTACTCGGCCGCCAACCGCGCCTTGGCCGAGAAGCCCTGGGGGTATGAGGAGCTGAACGCCTTCCTCCTGCGTCCCTCGGCGGCGATGCCCGGCACCCGCATGGCCTTCGCCGGCATCGCCAATGCCCAGCAGCGCGCGGATGTCATCGCCTTCCTGCGGACGCTGGACGCCAGCCCGAAGCCGCTACCCTAATTCCCCAAGACGCCGCTTCGCGTCGTCCTGGGGGCCCCGGACTGGTCCTGATCCTGTAGCGGTGGCGCCGCCTGCCGCGGCAAAGCCGCGGCAGGGCACCGGGGGGCCACCCGGATAATGAGGGTTCCCATGGCGGATGCGGCGAATTTCCTCGCGGTGGCCGAAGAGGCCGCCGATCTCGCGGGCCGGGTCATCCGCCCGCTGTTCCGCTCCGCCCTGCTGGTGGAAGCGAAGGGCGATGCCAGCCCCGTCACCGAGGCCGACCGCGGCGCCGAACGCGCCATCCGCGACCTGCTGGCCGCCCGCCTGCCCAGCCACGGCGTGATCGGCGAGGAATACGGCGAAGACCGCCCCGACGCCGAATGGGCCTGGGTGCTTGACCCGATCGACGGCACCCGCGCCTTCGTCACCGGCCGGCCGATGTTCGGCACGCTGATTGCCCTCCTGCACCGGGGCGTTCCCGTTCTCGGGCTGATCGACCAGCCAATGACGGGCGAACGCTGGATCGGCGTTGCCGGCCAGCCGACCCGGCTGCGCTCCCCCATCGGTGGCGTGGTGGGCTGCCGGCCCTGCGCGACGCTGGCGGAGGCCGAGCTGTCCTGCACATCGCCCGACATGTTCGACGCCGCGACGGCCCCGCGCTTCGCCGCCCTGAAGGGGCAAGCGCGGCGGACCACCTGGGGCGGGGATTGCATTGCCTATGGGCTGCTCTCGATCGGCCTGGTGGATGTGGTCGTGGATGCGGGCATGCAGCCCTGGGACTGGGCCGCGCTGGTCCCGGTGATCGAGGGCGCCGGCGGGCGCTGCACCGATTGGGCGGGTCGGCCGCTCCGTGTCGATAGCGACGGCACGGTGCTGGCGGTCGGCGACCCCGCCTTGCTGCCGGCGGCCTCCGCCCTTCTCTCGGCGTAGCAGATCGGCGTCAGGCGCGCTGTTGTCGCGGCGGGGGCGAGCCCCCAAACTGTGAGCATGCGCCGTCGCGATCTGCTCTCCCTCTCCGCCGCGCTGGGCTTCGCGCCCGGCGCCCTGCATGCCGCGACCCCCGCCGGCGGGTCCGCCGCGCCGGGGCAGGCGATCCGTACCCATGCGCTGTCGCTGCTGGGCGAACCCGCTTTGCCGGCCGATTTCACCCATTTTCCCTGGGTGAACCCGGACGCGCCGAAGGGCGGGGAGATCGCGCTGACCGCACTCGGCAGCTTCGACAGCTTCAACCCCTTCATCATCCGCGGCACGGCGGCGGTCGGATCCACGATGATCTACGACACGCTGCTGAAGGAAAGCGCCGACGAGGCCAGCACCGAATACCCTTATCTGGCGCAATGGATCGACCTGCCGGCCGACCGGCTCGGCGTCAGCTTCGAGATCAATTCCGCCGCGCGCTGGCATGATGGCCGCCCGGTGACGGCGGCGGATGTCGTCTGGACCTTCAACGCGCTGCGCCAGCATGGGCGGCCCTTCTTCCGCTCCTACTACGGCGACGTGACGGAGGTGGTGGCCGAAGGCGAACGCCGCGCGACCTTCCGCTTCCGCTCCACCGACAATCGCGAATTGGCGCTGATCCTCGGCCAGATGCCGGTGCTGCCGGCGCATTGGTGGGCCAGCCGCGACTTCACCCGCCCGATCCTGGAAGCGCCCCTCGGCTCCGGCCCCTATCGCATCGAGCGCTTCGATGCCGGGCGCAGCGTGGCGTATCGCCGGGTGGAGGATTGGTGGGCGCGCGACATCCCCACCGCGAAGGGCACGCAGAATTTCGGCGCCTATCGCTACGAGTATTTCCGCGACAACACCGTGGCGCTGGAAGCCTTCAAGGCCGGGCAGATCGACTTCCGCACCGAGAATGTCGCGCGCGACTGGGCCACCGCCTACGACTTCCCGGCCCGGCGCCGGGGCCTGGTGAAGCTCGATGAGATCCGCCACCAGCTGCCGACCGGGATGCAGTCCTTCGCGGTGAACCTCCGCCGCCCGCTGTTCCAGGATGTGCGCGTGCGCCGCGCGCTGATCGAGATGTTCGACTATGAATGGATGAACGCGAACCTGTTCTTCGGCGCCTATGCGCGGACGAATTCGTATTTCTCCAACTCCGAGCTCGCGTCCTCGGGCCTGCCGACGGGGCGGGAGCTGGAGATCCTGGAAGGCTTCCGCGGGCGCGTGCCGGCCGAGGTCTTCACGCAGGACTACCGCCTGCCCACCACCGACGGATCCGGCAACAACCGCGACGGCATCCGCCGCGCGCTGGCGCTGCTGCAGCAGGCCGGCTGGCAGGTGCGCGACCGCCGCCTGGTGAACGCGCAGGGCCAACGCTTCGAATTCGAGATCCTGCTGAACACGCCGAGCTTCGAACGCGTCGCCCTGCCCTATGTGCAATGGCTGGAACGCCTGGGGATGAGCGTGCGCGTCCGCACCGTGGACCCGGCGCAGTACCAGACGCGCATCGATGCCTTCGACTACGACATGACCGTCGATTCGATGAGCCAGTCCCTGTCGCCCGGGAATGAGCAGCGCGACTACTTCACCTGCGCCAAGGCGCGGGAGAATGGCAGCCAGAACGTCCCCGGCATCTGCGACCCCGCCATCGACGAATTGGTGGAACTGGTGGTGAACGCGCCGGACCGCGCGGAGCTGGTGGCGCGGACCCGCGCGCTGGACCGCGTTCTGCTGTGGAACCACTTCGTGATCCCGCATTGGCACATCCAGAGCTTCCGCATCGCCTTCTGGGACAAGTTCGGCCGGCCGGAGCGCAACCCGCGCTACGCGCTCGGCCTGGATAGCTGGTGGATCGACCCGGCGCGCGAACGCGCGCTGGCCGATGCGCGCCGCAGCCTCTAGCGCGCACGTGGCCGCCTATATCCTTCGCCGCCTGCTGCTGGTGATCCCGACGCTGCTCGGGATCATCCTGATCAACTTCGCCGTCGTGCAATTCGCCCCCGGCGGCCCGGTGGAACAGATGCTGGCGGAATTGCGCGGAGAGGGTGCGACCCTCGGCCGCCTCACCGGCGAAGGCGGTGGGGAAACGCGCCAGCCCGGCAATGCGGGCCCTGGCGGCGGTGGCGGCGGCGCTGACGGCCCGGTCGGCAGCTATCGCGGCGCGCGCGGGCTCGACCCTGCCATCGTCGCCGACATCGAACGCATGTTCGGCTTCGACAAGCCCGCCCATGTCCGCTTCCAGGAGATGATGGTCGGCTACCTGACCTTCGATTTCGGCCGCAGCCTGTTCCGCGACCGGCCGGTGGTGGACCTGATCCTGGAGAAGATGCCGGTCTCCATCAGCCTTGGCCTGTGGTCCACGCTGATCATCTACCTGGTGTCCATCCCGCTCGGCATCCGCAAGGCGGTGAAGGATGGCAGCCGCTTCGATGTCGCGACCAGCGGCGTGGTGCTGGTGGGCTATGCGATCCCGGGCTTCCTGTTCGCGATCCTGCTGGTCGTGCTGTTCGCCGGCGGGTCCTTCGTGCAGTGGTTTCCGCTGCGCGGCCTCGCGTCCCCGGGCAGCGAGACCTGGCCCTTCTGGGATCGCGTGCTGGACTATTTCTGGCACATGGCGCTGCCCACGCTGGCGCTGGTCATCGGCGGCTTCGCGGGGCTGACGATGCTGACGAAGAACAGCTTCCTGGACGAGATCGGCAAGCAATACGTCGTCACCGCGCGCGCCAAGGGCAACACGGAAACCCGCGTGCTCTACGGCCATGTCTTCCGCAACGCGATGCTGCTGATCATCGCGGGCTTCCCCGCCGCCTTCATCGGCATCCTCTTCACCGGCGCGCTGCTGGTGGAGATCGTCTTCTCGCTGGATGGGCTTGGCCTGCTGGGGTTCGAGGCCGCGATCCGCCGCGACTATCCGATCATGTTCGCCACCCTCTACATCTTCACCCTGCTCGGGCTGGTGATGCAGATCCTGAGCGACCTGATGTACACGGTGGTCGATCCGCGCATCGATTTCGAGGCCCGGCGGTGAGTCCACTCAACCGGCGTCGCGTCGCGAATTTCCGCGCGAACCGGCGCGGCTGGTGGTCCATGTGGATCTTCGCCGTCTTGTTCCTCGTCACGCTCTGCGCCGAGTTCATCGCCAATGACCGCCCACTATTCGCCAAGGTGGATGGGCGGTTCCTGTTCCCCGTCGTGATGGACTACGCCGAGGAAGATGTGCTGCCCGGCGGCCTGCCGATCGAGATGGACTGGCACGACCCCGAGTTACGCAAGGAATTCGCGGAGAAGGGCGGCTGGGCGATCTGGCCGCCGATCCCCTATTCCCATCGCAGCGTCGTGCGCGACATTGGGCGTCCATCCCCGGCGCCGCCCTCGGCGCGCAACTGGCTGGGCACCGACGACCAGAGCCGGGACGTGCTGGCGCGGGTGATCTACGGCTTCCGCATTTCCGTGCTGTTCGGCTTCGCGCTGACCATCGTGAGTTCGATCATCGGCGTCGCGGCGGGGGCGGTGCAGGGCTATTACGGCGGCTGGGTCGATCTCGGCTTCCAGCGCTTCATCGAGGTCTGGTCGGGCATGCCGCAGCTCTATTTGCTGATCATCCTGGCCAGCGTGATCGAGCCGAGCTTCTGGACGCTGCTGATCTTTCTTCTGTTGTTCTCCTGGATGGGGCTGACCGGCGTGGTGCGGGCGGAGTTCCTGCGCGGGCGCAACTTCGACTATGTCCGCGCGGCGAAGGCGATGGGGGTGGCCGACACCGTCGTGATGTGGCGCCACATCCTGCCCAACGCGATGGTGGCCACGCTCACCTTCCTGCCCTTCGTCCTGTCGGGCTCGGTCACGGTGCTGGCCTCGCTCGATTTCCTCGGCTTCGGCCTGCCGCCGGGCTCGCCCTCGCTCGGTGAATTGGTGGCGCAGGGGAAGAATAATCTCCAGGCGCCCTGGCTCGGCATCACCGCCTTCGTCGTGCTGGGCGGCGTGCTGACGGTGCTGATCTTCGTGGGGGAAGCGGTGCGCGACGCCTTCGATCCGCGGAAACTCCCGGGAGGCGGCCGGTGACCGACACGATCCTGGAAGTGGACAACCTCGCCGTCGCCTTTCGCGGCAAGCGCGTGGTCGATGGCGTCTCGTTCCACGTGAAACGCGGCGAGACGGTCGCGCTGGTGGGCGAAAGCGGCTCGGGCAAGTCGGTCACGGCGCTCTCCTGCCTGCGGCTGCTGCCCGGCGCCGGCGCCAATCCGCAAGGCCGCATCACGCTGGACGGCACGGATGTGCTGACGGCGGAGGGCGAGGCGCTGCGGCGCCTGCGCGGCGGCGTGGCGGGCATGGTGTTCCAGGAACCGATGACCAGCCTCAACCCGCTGCACACGGTGGGGCGCCAGGTGAGCGAGGCGATCACGCTGCACAACCCGATGAGCGGCGCCGCCTTGCAGGCGCGCGTGGTGGAATTGCTGCGCCGCGCCGGCTTCCCCCAGGCCGAGGATCGGCTCGGCGCCTATCCGCACCAGCTCTCAGGCGGGCAGCGGCAGCGCGTGATGATCGCGGCGGCGCTGGCGAACGACCCGGCGCTGCTGATCGCGGATGAGCCGACCACCGCGCTCGATGTCACGATCCAGGCGCAGATCCTGGAATTGCTGGCCGACCTCAAGCGGCGGCTCGACATGGCGATGCTGCTGATCACGCATGACCTGCAGATCGTCCGCCGCCATGCCGACCGCGTCGTCGTCATGCGCCACGGCCAGGCGGTGGAACAGGGCCCGGTGGCAGAGGTCTTCGCCCATCCGCGCCACGACTACACGAAGATGCTGCTGGCCACCGAACCGCGCGGCCGCCCCGCACCCACCCAGCCGACCGCACCGAAGGTGCTGGAAGGCGACCAGATGAAGGTGCATTTCCCGATTCGCCGCGGCTTCCTCCGCCGCGTCGTCGGCGCGGTGAAGGCGGTGGATGGCGTGTCCATCACCATCCGGGAAGGTGAGACGGTCGGCCTGGTGGGGGAAAGCGGCAGCGGCAAGACCACGCTCGGCCTCGCGATGCTGCGCCTTGAGACATCCGAGGGCACGATCCGCTTCGAGGGTCGGGAGATCCAGGGCCTCGACCGCGGCGCGCTGCGGCCGCTCCGCGCGCGGATGCAGATCGTCTTCCAGGATCCCTATGGCGCGCTCAGCCCCCGCATGACGGTGCGGGAGATCGTGGGCGAAGGCTTGGCAGTGCATGAGAAGCTCTCAGCCGCCGATCGCGATGCGAGGGTGGCGGAGGCGCTGCGGGATGTGGATCTGCTGCCGGAGATGGCGGATCGCTACCCGCATGAATTCTCCGGCGGCCAGCGCCAGCGCATCGCCATCGCGCGCGCGCTGGTGCTGAAGCCGCGGCTGGTGGTGCTGGACGAACCCACCAGCGCGCTCGATGTCAGCGTGCAGGCGCAGGTGGTGGATCTGCTGCGCGCGCTGCAGGCGAAGCACCGGCTGGCCTATCTGTTCATCAGCCACGACCTGCGCGTGGTGCGCGCCATGGCGCACCGCATCGTCGTGCTGCAGGATGGCCGCGTGGTGGAGGAAGGAGAGGCGGAGGCGGTTGTCGGCGCGCCGCAGCAGCCCTACACGCGCGCCCTGATGGCGGCGGCCTTCGACCTCGCCGCCGCCGAGGCAGGCCATATCCGCCCATGACCGAAGATGACCCCGCGCCGACACCGCCGATCGAGATCATGAAGGCGCTGCTGGATGCCGGGCAGCTGAAGCTTGGCGTGCATATCCGCAAGATGAATTCGCCCGGCAGCCCGGTGTACCGGGCGGGTGAGAATATCTGGCCCGCCGCGCTGATCCTCGTCAGCTCCTTCGCCGGCACGGCGCTGGTGCATTACTACCTCGGCGGCGCGATCCTGGCGGTCGGGTGCTGGTGGTGGCTGACCAAGGTGCAGCCCAAGGTGAAGGACGGCGTCTTCGAACGCACCTCGGGCTGGGTGCTGCAATCGGACGCGCATTTCGACGCGCTCTGGGCGAAGGGGGTGCTCAGCCTCTACGCGCAGATGCCGGACGGGCGGCAATTCGCCGCGACCCGCCGCGACGACTGGCGCGGCTTCGTGCGGCTGGTTGCGCGGGACTACAACACGATGCCCACCGAGGATGCCGCCTGATGGCTATTCTGCTCTCCACCAAGGCCGCGACGATGGAGCTGTGGCGCGACGCGCTGCTCGCCGTCGATCCGACGCTCAAGATTCGCATGTTCCCCGAGGCCGGCGACCCGGCGGATATCGAAGCGGCGGTGGTCTGGACCGCGCATGACATGGCGGAGCTGCGGCGCTACCCGAATCTGCGCCTGATCGTGTCGATGGGCGCGGGCGTGGATCACCTGTTGCGGCCGCCGGGCCCGCCGCCGGGCATCCCGGTCGCGCGGCTCGTGGACCGGATGCTGACGGAGCAGATGGGCGAATGGGTGCTGCTCAACGTCATGCGCTTCCACCGGCAGGACCTGGAATATCGCCAGCTCCAGGCGGAGAGGAACTGGCTCGAACTGCCCGCGCCCGTCACGGCGGGACGGCGAATCGGCATTCTGGGCCTGGGTGAGCTCGGCACCCATGCGGGGGGGATCCTGCGCGGCCTCGGCTTCCCGGTGATGGGCTGGACCAGGCGCCCGCGGCAGGTGGAGGGGATCGAGACCTTCCACGGCGCCGAAGGGCTCCATGCCATGGCAAGACAGACCGACATCCTGGTCTGCCTGCTGCCGCTGACGCCGGAGACGCGGGGGATCGTCGATGCGAAGCTGCTCGGCGCCCTGCCGCGCGGCGCCTTCGTGATCAACGGGGCGCGCGGGGGGCATGTGGTCGATGCCGACCTGCTGGCCGCGCTGGGCAGTGGGCAGGTGGCCGCCGCCGCGCTCGATGTCTTCACGCCGGAACCGCTGCCGCAGGACCACCCCTATTGGACGCATCCCAGGGTCGTGATGACGCCGCATGCGGCCAGCATCACGATCCCGTCCAGCGCGGCGCCGCAGGTGGTGGAGAATATCCGCCGCGCCCGTGCGGGCCAGGCGCTGATCAACCTCGTGGACTTCACCGCCGGCTACTGACCGGCGGCGACTTCGGTTGTTCGACCGAAGCCGGGCCGAGCTGGAGCACGCGACCGTATAGCCACGACAGCCGTGTCACGCCGAAGCTGTGCCTTCGGTGTGACGCGCCCGATGCATACAAAAGAATACCAACGGTCGCAGCAAGCGACCGCTGGCCTCAACTGGTCTCAGCCCGCCTTGCGGGGCGTTTCGGTCCCGGTCGCCGGGGCCTCACGCGCCTCCTGTTCGGCCTGCGCCATGATGGAGCGCATGTCGCGCAGGAAGGCCGCGCCCTTCAGGGTGCGCTGCACCAGCACGCTGCGGCGGTCCATCGGGTCCACCTTCCGGCGGGCAAGATCGAGCTCACCCAGCCGGTCGAGGGCGCGGGTGATGGCCGGCTTCGAGACATTCAGCTCGGCCGCGAGGCCGCGCACGGTGTGCGGCCCGTCGTTCAGATAGACCGTCAGGAATACACCCAGCTGCCGGGCCGAAAGGTCCGGCCCGTCGCGTCGGACAAGGGCCACCACCGTGTCCCGTAGAATGCCGACCAGCACGTCAGGATTGGTCTGCGTCGCCATGGTCTCAAATCCTTCCTGGGCGCCTTCGCGGTCCAGCGGGGCCGGCGTTGCCTTGCTGCCGGCTTGTCCCTTGGCGCGCCTCTGCGATGTGCCCTTGCCCGGGCGATACCCGCGCGAAGCACCCTTTTGAGAGCGGCCAGACCCAGAAAGTTCCCGTTTCATCTTGGCTTTGTTACCGTTCTACCGTTTCCATGCCGGAAATAAGACGTGAGACGGCATGGGCAATCGCCCGGGCTGCCTGCACTTCCCCGCCCTCCGGTCTCCCGGGCCGTGACGCATCGTTCCAGGCGTACAGATCAATATGCGCCCAACGCAGCCCCTTCGGCACAAAATGCTGGAGGAACAGCGCCGCCACGATGGCCCCGGCCGTTGGCTTTGAACATACGTTGTTAATATCAGCCGTCAAACTGTCTAACCAAGAAACGTAAGTTTTTTGGAGCGGAAGTCGCCAAAGAGGATCTTTGTTCTCGCGTCCCGCGTGCAAAAGACTTTCGGCCAGCAAGTCATCATCGCAGAACAGCGCGGGAAGATCCGGCCCGAGCGCAACGCGTGCCGCGCCGGTCAATGTGGCGCAATCCAATACCATCGCCGGTTGCGAATCGGCGGCATAGGACACCAGGTCGGCCAGGACGAGCCTTCCTTCCGCATCCGTATTGCCGATCTCGACCGACAATCCCTTACGCGTTCGTATCACATCCATCGGCCGGAACGCTGTGCCGGACACCGCGTTCTCCACCGCGCCGACCAGCACCAGCAGCCGGATCGGGGTGCGTGCGACCATCAGCATCTCGGCCGCCGCCAGCACGGCGGCCGCGCCGCCCATGTCCTTCTTCATCCGCAGCATGGCCGAGGACGGCTTCAGGTCGAGCCCGCCGGTGTCGAAACAGACCCCCTTGCCGCAGAGCGCCACCAACGGCCCCTCCGCCGCGCCGTCCCATCGCAGGATGGCGACACGCGGGGCGCGGGGGGACCCGCCGCCGACAGCCTGCACGGCCGGGAAACCTTGCTCGAGCGCAGCGCCTTCGATCACCTCGACCGTCGCGCCATGGGCGGCGCCGAGCGCGCGCACCGCCTCGGCCAGTTCGGCGGGGCCGAGCAGGTTGGCGGGCATGTTCACCAGATCCCGCCCCCGGCGGATCGCCGCGGCTTCCGCCAGGGCGGCTTCGCTGCCTGGCGGCGGGACCAACCGTGCCGGCGCCCGGCCGGGCTTCGACTTCAAGGCGGTGAAGCGATAGGCGCCAAGCATCCAGCCGAGGGTGGCCGCCGCCGGGTCCGGCGCGCCTTCGATCCGCCAGGTGGTGCCTTCCGGCAGGCTGAAGGGCGCGGCACCGAAGGCCCAGGGGCTGGCCGCGTCCTCCGCATCGGCGCCCAGGCCGAGGACCGCGCCCGCGATGCCGTCTCCGCCCGGCAGCAGCCGCAATTCCTGCGCGCGGGCGGCGAAGCCGCTGGCCCGCAGATAGGCCGCCTGGGCCGGTGGCAGAGCCTCCAGCAGGACCGCCAGCCCCGCAGGCGCGACGGCGTGCAGCGGCAGGGCGGGGGTGGCGAGGTCAGCGATGCCGTCGGTCATGGCGGGTCCTTGGCGGAAGGGGGTCTCGGATCAGCCTCCGATGATGTCAGCCACCGGGCCGTCGGCCATGATCCGCCCGCCTTCCATCCGGATCGCGCGGGTGCACCAGGTGCGGACGATGTTCATGTCATGGGTGGCGATGACCAGGATGTCCGCATTGGTCACCAATTGCTCCAGCCGCTGCGTGGCGCGCTGGATGAAATCGGCATCCCCCGCCAGGAACCATTCATCCATCAGCAGGATCTGCGGCTCCATCAGCGTCGCCGCGGCGAAGGACAGCCGCACGCCCATGCCGGCCGAATAGGTGCGGATCGGCACATCCAGGAACTCGCCAAGCCCGCTGAACTGCCCGGCTTCCTCCGCCATGCGGGCGCATTCCGCGTCCGACATGCCAAGGAACAGGCCGCGCAGGATGATGTTCTCCCGCCCCGTCGCCTCAGGGTCCATGCCGGCGCCGGGATCGATCAGCGATCCGATGCTGCCCGCCACCTCCAGCCGCCCGCCGACCGGTTCGTAGATCCCGGCCAGCGTGCGCAGCAGCGTGGTCTTGCCGGCGCCATTGTTGCCCACCAGCGCCACACGCTCACCGGGCTCAATTCGGAAGCTGAGGTCGCGCAGCGCCGCGACGACGATGCGGTGGCTTGCATCCTCCTTCAGCCGCGCGCCCGCGCGGGCCATCAGCCGCTTCTTCAGCGACCGTGCCGCGACATGATACAGCGGGAACTCGATCGAAAGGCAGTCAGCCTCGATATGCGCCATCGATCGGCCTCAGACCCAGAAGGCGATTCGGCCGCGGAAGCGGACGAAGAAGATCATCGCGAGCGTGCAGGACAGCGCCGTATAGGCCAGCGCCGCCGCCCAGACCAAGGCGGAGGCGCCGCCTTCCACCAGCGGGCCGCGCACCGTTTCCATCACGGCGAAGAACGGATTGAGCGGCAGCCATGCCGAAGCGGGACCGAGCAGCTGCGGCTTCCACAAGACGGGCGACAGGAAGAAGGCCAACTGCATGATGTTCGTCACGATCTGCGGAATGTCGCGGAAGCGCGCGCAGATCATGCCGAGGAACAGCCCCACCGCACAGGCATTCACCGCGATCAGCACAAGGCCGGGGATCGCCAGCAGCGCCTCCGGCCCCGGGATCGCGCCGGTCAGCGCCAAGACCACGGCGATCAGCGGCAGGCTGTGCGCGGCGATGATCGCGTTGCGGATCACGAAGCGCAGGACGTGCAGGGTATAGGGCAGCGGCATCTGCCGGATCACGCCCTCGGCACCGACGAAGCTCTGGCAGGAATCCACCACCGTCTGGTTGATCGTCGTCCAGACCAGCAGGCTCACCGCCAGCCAGGGCATGTATTCGACCAGCGACATCTTGAAGAGCGTGGAGTAGACGAGGCCGATCCCGCAGACCATCACGGCGGTCGAGGCCGTCATCCAGAACGGCCCCAGAACTGAACCCCGATACCGGTTGCGAATATCAAGCCGCGCCAGCGCCCAGGCGAGGCGCCAGCGCCGAAGCCCCGCCGTCAGGTCGTCAACCGCTCGTTCGAAGTGCCGTGGGTCATCCGCATCGCGCCGATAGACAGGCGATGCCGTGCGTGCATCGGATGAGGTCATTACGTGGCTATAGCGTGCAAGGGGCGCCCCCGCCAGCGCCGCGCCCCGACGGCGCCGCCCTTCAGGGACGCCGCGGGATGCGTGCGAGTTCCGCCAGCCACGCATCCGCGGATGCGTCAGACGGCGCCCGCCAATCGCCGCGCGGCGACAGCGAACCGCCGGAACTCACCTTCGGCCCGTTCGGCACGGCGGACCGCTTGAACTGGCTGGTGGCGAAGAAGCGCCGGACGAACACGCGCAGCCAAGCCGCGATGGTATCGAGGTCATAAGCCACGCGCTTCTCGGCCGGGGTATGCGGCGGCCAGGCGCCGACGGCGGCATCGCGCCAGGCATGCCACGCCAGGAACGCCACCTTGGACGGCCGGAAGCCGAAGCGCGTGATGTGGTACAGGTGAAAATCCTGCAGCGCATAGGGGCCGACGAAATCCTCGGTTTTCTGGGCCGGCTGGTCGGTGCTGGCCCCCGGCACGAGTTCCGGCGAGATCTCGGTCGCCAGGATATCCAGCAGCACGGGCTTCGCCGCCGCACCGAAGATCCCGCCCTGCGCCACCCAGCGGATCAGGTGCTGGATCAGCGTCTTCGGCACGCTGGCATTCACATTGTAGTGCGACATGTGGTCGCCGACGCCATAGGTCGCCCAACCCAGCGCCAGTTCCGACAGATCGCCCGTGCCCAGCACGATCGCGTCATGATGGTTCGCCAGCCTGAACAGCAGGGATGTGCGCGCGCCGGCCTGCACATTCTCGAAGGTCACGTCATGCACGGCCTGCCCTTCGGCGAAGGGGTGGCCGATGTCGCGCAGCATCTGCATCGAGGCCGGCGTCATATCCGTCTCGGCCGCCGTGACGCCCAGCGCCTGCATCAGTGCCCAGGCGTTGGATTTCGTGCGGTCCGTCGTGGCGAAGGCCGGCAGCGTCCAGGCCAGGATATTCGCGCGCGGCAGGCCGAGCGCATCGAAGGCGTGGGCGGCCACCAGCAGCGCCTGGGTGGAATCGAGCCCGCCCGAGACACCGATGACGACCCGCTTGATCCCCGTCGCCTCCAGCCGCTGGCGAAGTCCATAGGACTGGATGTTGTAGGCCTCGTAGCACAGCTCCGCGAGGCGGGCGTCGTCGTCGGGCACGAAGGGAAAGCGCGGCACGGCGCGCAGCAGGCCGAGATCGGCCTCGCGGTCCGGGGCGAGGGTGAAGGCGATCTCGCGGAAGGGTCGTGGCGGGCGGTTCAGGTCGGCCGTGTCGCCGAAGGTCTGCGTCCGCAGCCTTTCCTGCTGGAGACGTTCCAGATCGAGATCGGCCAGGATCGGCGCGGGATCGCGCGCGAAGCGCGGGGCTTCCGCCAGCAGCACGCCATTCTCATAGATCATCGCCTGCCCATCCCAGGCGAGGTCGGTGCTGGATTCGCCCGCGCCGGCCGCCGAATAGAGATAGGCCGCGATGCAGCGCGCCGAATGCACCTGGCACAGCGCATGGCGATAGGCGGATTTGCCGACCGTGACGTTGCTCGCCGAAAGGTTCAGCAGCACGGTCGCCCCTGCCAGCGCCGCGGCGGTGGAAGGCGGCACGGGCGACCACACATCCTCGCAGACCTCGACGCCGATCACGAGGTCGGGCAGATCCTCGGCCCGCAGCAGGATGTCGGTGCCGAAGGGCGCTTCCTGCCCCGCCAGGCGCAGCAACGGCGGCACGGCGCCGGCGCCACTGGCGAAGTGCCGCTTCTCGTAGAATTCGCGGTAGTTCGGCAGGTAGGTCTTGGGGAAGGCGGCCAGCAGCCGGCCGCGATGGATCGCCAGCGCCGCGTTGTAGAGCCGTCCGCCCGCGCGCACCGGCGCGCCGACGAACAGCAGGGGCGCAAGGTCGCGGCTTTCCGTCAGGATGCGCGCGACCGCCTGTTCCACCGCCTCCAGCAGCGCCGCCTGCTGCAGCAGGTCGTCGATGGCGTAGGCCGACAGGCCGAGTTCGGGGAACAGCACCAGCGACGCCCCGGCGGAGGCCGCGCGGCGGGCCATCGCCAGCGTCTCGGCCGCGTTGAAGGCCGAGTCGGCGACGCGAAGCCTCGGCGCGCAGACGGCGGCGCGGACGAAACCATGGGTGTGGATGTTCTGGAACGCCATTACGTCCTGCGTCGCGCCTCCGGGCCCGGCCAGCTTTGCCGCAGCGGGCCCTGCCGCGCAATCATCGCGCGCGGTTCCCCGCATCCGGCCCGGGCAGGGCCAGATAGGCCAGCCGCTTCGCCTCCAGCCGCCCGCGGGAGACGGTGTCGAGGATCAGCCCGCTGGCCAGCGACAGGAAGGACAGCAGGGCGAGCCCCATGGCCAGCACCGCCGTCGGCAGCCGCGGCACCAGCCCGGTCTCGAGGAAGGTGGCCAGCAGCGGCAGCGCCAGCAGGATCGCGGCGGCGAGCAGCACGGCGGCGGTGGCGGAGAAGAACATCAACGGCCTCTCCCGCTGCACCAGCAGCAGGATGGTGCGGAAGATGCGCGCACCGTCGCGCCAGGTGTTGAGCTTGCTGGCGGAGCCCACGGGGCGTTCCTTGTAGGCGGTCCGCGCCTCCCCGACGGGCAGGCGCAATTCCAGCGCGTGGACGGTAAATTCCGTCTCCGTCTCGAAGCCGGCGGCAAGTGCGGGGAAGCTCTTCACGAAGCGGCGGGAGAAAACGCGGTAGCCCGACAGCATGTCGGTGATGCGGTTGCCGAAGACGAAGCGGACCATGCCGGTCAGCACGGCGTTGCCGAAGCGGTGCCCGGGGCGATAGGCGGCGGCGGCGTCCGTCACGCGCACGCCGGTGACCATGTCGAGCCGGTCGTCGAACAGCAGGCGCAGCATCTCGGGCGCCGCGGTGGCGTCGTAGGTGTCGTCGCCATCGACCAGGAGATAGGCGTCGGCTTCGATGTCGGCGAACATCCGCCGCACGACATGGCCCTTGCCCTGCTGCGTCTCGGTCCGCACCACGGCGCCAGCGGCGGCGGCGGCGGCACGCGTGCCGTCGCGGGAATTGTTGTCATAGACATAGACGGTGGCCTGCGGCAGCGCCGCGCGGAAGGCTGCGACGACGCGCGGGATCGCGACTTCCTCATTGTAGCAGGGGATGAGGATAGCGATGCGGGGGGCGTCGAAGGCGGCACTCATCTCCGCGGCGTCCTTGGGTCGGGTTGGGTTCAACCGGGCCGACATGGCCCGGGGGACGATACAATGCGACGTGGCCCGAGGTCAGCAGCCATTGGCCGGGATAGCGTTGGATCAATCCGCCGCGGGTGGCGCCGATCCCCCCCTGGGGGTGGCTTCGGCCTGCCTCGCCCCAGGCACCCCCACCCTGCCCTCATGCAGGCGGCGCACCGTCTCGGCCACCGCCACCGCACGGCCATCGTGACCGTAGAAGACGCCACGCAACTGCGTGGTTGCCTGCAGCGCGGCCAGGAAGTCCGTACGCAGCCCGGGATCGGGCTGTGTCCCCTCTGACCAGAACCGGTCGAGCGGGCCTTGATGCGTCAGCCCCTCCACGTCCCACACCGCCCTGCCCAGCGCCTTGGTCGGGCAGCCGAGCACGATGGCACGCAAGCCGACCGTGCTGTTCACCGTCACCATCCCGCGCGACCCGCCGAGCATCAGGTCGAGGGGCCCGTGATGGGCGACATGCACCCGCCGCCCAACGCCCGCCGCCTCCGCGATGGCGGGCAGCCGCCGGCTCCAGCGCTTCAGGCAGGGATCGAGCGGGTGGACCTTGATCAGCAGGTGGCCGTCCGACGGTGCATGGCGCGCGAAGGACCGCACGGTCTCCGCCACCGGCGTGTCCATGTCGGAATAGTCGGAATAGGCGCGGATGGAGAAATCGGTCTCCATCTGCATGGCGAAGACCCAGAAGGGCTGCCCGGCGAGCATCTCGACGATCCGCGTGCCCTCGGCGCGCTCACCCCGCCGCAGCAGCAGGCGCCGCGCCATGCCGGCATAGGTCGCCAGCGGATGATGCAGCTGATGGCTGCGATAGTGCCGGAAGCGGCGCGACGGCAGCAGGTTCGCCACATGATAGGCCACGTCCCAGGCCGCCATGCGCCAGAAGGGGTCGCGCAGGCGTACCGTCAGGTCGGCGGGCGGCAGGCCCGCCGCCAGGGTACGGATTGCGGCGGGATCGCGCGGGAAATGGCTGTCCGCGCTCATCGCATCGCGTTCGAGCGTGATCCAGTCGGGGCGGAAATAGCCGAAATCGGTCACGGTCACCGTCGCGCCGCGCGCCCGCGCCGCCTGTGCGGCGGCCTTGTGCAACGCCCGTTGCTCGCCCAGCAGGATCACGTCCGTGATGCCGTGGCGGTCCAGGAAGCCGGCGATGAAGTCCGGCCATTCCTCGCCCCGGCCCGTGAAGTCCACGCTCTCGGGCGCGCCCTTGCCGACCTGCCAGAACAGCCGGTCGCCGAGACTGAGGTTGACCCGATGCACGCCGTGGCCGAGCGCCGCCAATCCCGCCCCGACCTCGGCGAAATACGGGCTGATCGGCCCCTGGAGGAACAGGAACTGGCGCATCGGAGCGAAGGGTTGATGCTCCGGAAGAAGCCTGGCGTCACGCGGCGACATGGGTGGCGCATACCTCTGGCCCCCGGCGCGGCATGTCAATGCCGCGCAGCGCTCGATGCCACTTCCATCCGATCGGCGGTCGCCCCGCGCCACAGCCGCCAGCGCCCGGTCTCGGGTGCTGGCAGGCGCGCCATCGCGTTGCGCATCGCGGCATTCTCCTCGAGGATCCAGCTGATCTCGATGCGACGCCAGCCGCGCCGCGCGGCGATCCCGATCGCCTCCGCCAGCAAGGCTCCCATGGCCAGGGCGGAAGCCGGATGACCACGGAAGCCGGGCGCGATGCCAAGCATGGGGATGCGTGCCTCCGCCCCGCCCCCGGCCAGGGCATGGGCCAGCTTCACCCAGCCAAGGGGCAGCAGCCTTCCGTCACGCGGCAAGGCGGGCTCGATATTCGGCACGAGGGACACCAACCCGACCGGCGCGCCGTCCCAGTCGGCGAAGACGACCTCACCGGCGAATAGCAGCGGGCGCAGCAACTTGCCCATCATCTCCACCTCGCCCGGGCGGAGCGGGACGGCATGGCGGTTCCGCGCCCAGGCGAGGTCATAGAGCGCGGCGACGCGCGCCACCTCCGCCCGCCAGTCCCGCCGGCTCATCCGGCGCAGGCGCAGTCGCGCCATCTCTGCCGGGCGCCGCGCCGCCAGCGCCGCGAAGCGCGCCCGATGCCGCTCTTCCGCCAGGTCGAGCGTGCAGGCCAGCACATCGCCGAGCGGGGCGAAGCCGGCGGCCTCGATCATCGCGGGAAGCCAATCGGGCGTCTGCGGCATCCGCAGCATCGACGGCCTGCCGGATGACGCGATGAGGGCGCCGACCTCATGGTTGATGGTGAAGGAGAGCGGCCCGTCGAGGCTGCTCCGCCCATGCCGCGCGACGAAGCCCCGCGCGGCATCGAGCAGCGCGGCGACGACCCCGGCATCGCGTTCGCTGCGCAGGAAGCCGAAGGTGGCGGGGCCGGGCCCGGCCAGGGGCACGCAGGCGGCAATCCGCCCGACGGCCTGCCCGTCGCGAATGGCCAGGAACCGCGCCACCGCATGATCGCGCAGGAAGCCGTTCCAGCCGGCGTCGAACAGCCGCGCCTCCTCCCACCGCAGCGGCACGCCCCAGCCGAGCGGCCCGAGCCTGGCCGGGATGTCCAGGAAGGCCGCCGCCTCCGCCGCGCCCGCGACCTCGACGATGCGAAGCGGGCTCACCCCAGCTTGTCGGAGGCCGGCACGCTGTCGGCCGCGCGGAGGAGCGCATCGACCGTGGCGTCGATATCGGCTGCCTCGTGCTCGGATGAGAGGAAGAAACGCAGCCGCGCGGCCTGTTCGGGCACGGCGGGGAAGATGATCGGCAGCGCGTTCACCCCGCGCTCCAGCAGCGCGGCGGAGACGCGGATGGCGCGCACCGAGCTGCCGAGCACCACCGGCACGATCCCGAGCCCGGCGGAGTGCCCAGTGTCGAAGCCACGCGCGCGGCAGGCATCGCGCAGCCGCCGCGCATTGGCCTGCAGCTTCGCGACCCGCCAGGGCTCGGCCTGCAGGATATCCAGCGCGGCATGGGCGGAGGCCGCGAGCGCCGGCGGCAGGCCGACGGAATAGACGAAGCCCGGCGCGGTGTGGCGTAGCCAGTCGATCAGCTCGGCCTTGGCCGCGACATAGCCGCCGCAGGCGCAGAGCGTCTTGGACAAGGTGCCCATCCAGATATCGACATCGGATGGATCGATGCCCGCGGCTTCGAAGGCGCCCTTGCCCGTCTCGCCCACCACGCCGAGGCCATGCGCGTCATCCACCATCAGCCAGGCATCGTACTGGCGGGCGAGGCGCACGAAGCCCGCCAGGTCCGGCACGTCGCCATCCATCGAGTAATGGCCCTCGACCACCAGCAGCACGCGCTGCGCGCCGCCGCCCCGGGCGCGCGCGGCCTTCAGCTCGCGCTCCGCGGCGGCAAGGTCGTTATGCGCGAAGGGCGCGCGCCGCGCCCCCGACAGCCGTGCGCCTTCGACGGCGGAATTGTGGATCGCGGCGTCATGCACGATCACGTCGCGCGGCCCCATCAGGTGGCCGATCAGCGTCACATTGGTCGCATGCCCGCTGACGAAGGCGAGCGCGGCATCCGCGCCGTAATGCGCGGCCAGCGCGGCTTCCAGCGCGGCATGCACCGGCCTCTCCCCGCTGACGAGGCGGGAGGCGGAGGCGGAGATGCCGTAGCGCGCCATCGCCGCCATCGCGGCCTGGTGCAGCCGCGGGTCGCCGTTCAGCCCGATATAGTCGTAGGAGCCGAAATTGATCAGATCCCGCCCGGCGATGGCGGTGTGCGCGCCGGCACGGCCTTCATGCGTGCGGAAGAACGGGCTTTCCAGGCCGAGCGCATCCATCGCGTCGCGCACCAGCCCCCAATCCTTGAGGTTCTGGATGCTGCCGAAGCCGCGCGGATCGCGCGCCGCCTGCGCGTCCTGGCCCTCGCGCCGGCGGGCCAGGCGCTGCACCAAGGCGAGGCGCGCCGTGGCTGAGAGACCGAAGGCCTGACCGCGGATCATGGATGCTGCGAACCTTCTGCCTATTCGGCCGCGCGCATGCTGTCGGGGCCGGAACCGGGCGTCGGCTCGAAGCTCTCCATCAGCACGGCGATCGTGGCCTCCGCGGCCGCCGGGGCCAGGATCGCATCCGCGATCTGCCGCGCCAGGGCGCCCACCGTCAACTCATCCGACAGGCCGGCGATGGCGACATCCCGCGCCAGCCGCGCCTCGAGCGCCCCGCGCAGCTCGAGCGCGCCCAGGCTGTCGAGGCCAAGCCCCGCCACCGGCGCATCCGCCGCCACCGCATCGGGCGGCAGGCGCAGGATGCGTCCCACTTCCTCCTGCACCAGCCGCAGCAGCGCGGCTTCCGCCTCCCCCCGCGTCATGGCGGCGAGGCGGAGGCGCAGTTCGCCCGCCTCCGGCACGCTCTCGGCACCGACCAGCGCGCCGAGCATCGGCTCTGCCATCAATGGCAGGCGCAGCCGCCCTTCCCCGCCGGTCAGCCTGACCAGCAAGGGGGCGGCATGCGGCGCGGCGAGGAGGGCGGGCAGCGCCGCCAGCGCCTCCTCCGCGGGCATCGCGGCGACGCCGAGGCGGCGGTGCAGCGTCTCGGCCTTGGCGGCATCGGCGGCGAGCATCCCGACATCGGCGATCGGCCCCCAGGCGACCGCGAGCGCGGGCCGGCCGGCGGCGCGGCGCTGGCGGGACAGCGCTTCCAGCGCGGCATTGGCGGCGACGTAATTGGCCTGGCCCGGATTGCCGAAGGTGGTGGTGGCGGAGCCGAACATCAGGAACAGGGAGAGCTTGTCGCCCGCCGTCAGCCTGTCGAGGTTGCGCGCCGCCTCCAGCTTCGGCGCCAGCACCCGGCGGAAGCGCGCGGCATCCAGCGACAGCGCCGCCCCATCATCCAGCACGCCCGCCGCATGCACCACGCCGCCGATCGGCCGCGCGCCACGGATTTTTGTCAGTGTCGCCTCCAGCGCCGCGGCATCGGCTGCGTCGCAGGCATGGATCGCGGCCTGGGCGCCGAGTGCCGCGAGGTCGCGCAGCGCCAACGCGTCATCCTCGGCACCCCTTCGGCCGATCAGCGCCAGATGCCGCACACCCTGCCGCGCGAGCCACTTGGCGCAGGCCAGGCCGAAGCCGCGCGTGCCGCCGGTGACGACGACCACGCTGTCCTTGGGCGGCAGCCAGGGGCGGAGCGGCTCAGCCGCGCGGGGTCTGGGCGGGCGGACCACCAGCTTGCCGATATGCGCGGAGGCCTGGAGCGTCCGGAAGGCGGCTTCCGCTTCCTCCGGCGCGAAGACGGCGAAGGGCAGGGGGCGGAAGGTGCCGTCCTGCACGCCATCGCGGATGCGGCCCAGCAGGCGCGCGGCCAAGCCTAGCCGTGCGCGCGGCAATTCATCCACATCCACGGCGAAATAGGTCGCGTTGCGGCGCAGCGGCCGCAGCGGCGCGCGGCGATTCTCCACGAAGTCGCGCTTGCCGAGTTCCACGAAGCGCCCGAAGGGCCTGACCAGCGCCAGGCTGCGCTCCATCGCTTCCCCGGCCAGGCTGTTCAGGACGACATCCACGCCCTCAGGCCAGTTGCGGCGCAGCGCATCGGCGAAGCCCGGGTCGCGGCTGTCCAGCACCAGCTCCGCCCCCGCCGCGCGCAGGAAGGCGCGCTTGGCCGTGCTGCCCGCTGTCATGGCCACCCGCGCGCCCACGGCCTGGGCAACCTGCAGCGCGGCGAGCCCGACCGCGCCCGCGCCGCCATGGATCAGCACCGTCTCCCCCGGCTGGAGCCGGGCGCAGTCCTCCAGCGCGTAAAGGGCGGTCATGAACGCCACGGGGATCGTCGCCGCCGCCTCGAAGCCGAGCCCGTCGGGCAGCGCGGCGAGCGCCTCCACCCGCGTCACCGCCCGCGCCGCCAGCGCCGCGGGCGCCACGCCGAAGACCCGCGCGCCCGGCCGCAGCGGGACGCCGGGCCCGGCTGCCTCCACCACCCCGGCGCATTCCATGCCGAGCGTCGGTCCGGCGAAGCCGGCTTCCAGAACTTCCTCCGGCAGCAGACCCTGGGCCCACATCAGGTCGCGGAAATTGAGCCCCGCCGCCTCGATCCGCAGCGCGACCTCGCCGGGGCCGGGCTTGCGCGTCTCGGCCGGTTCCCAGCGCAGCGTGCCGAGCCGGCCGGGTTGGGCGATGCCGAGCTTCAGCGGCCCGGCCAGCGCAGGGGCCGCGAGGCCACGGACCAGCCGGGGCACCAGCCGCCCGGCGGGGGCCAGCGTCACCTCCGGCTCCGCCCCGCCCGCGGCGGGGAGCACATCGAGCTCTGCCGCCAGCCGCCGGGCCGCCGCCTCCGCCGACAGGTCGGGGGCGATGTCGATCCGGCGTGGGGCGAGGGCCGGCATCTCATTGGCCAAGACGCGCATCAGCCCGAGCAGTGCCGCGCCTTCCGGCAGGTGGCCGCCTTCCGCCGGCTGCGCGCCGCCGAACGTCACCAGCACCATCCCGGCGGCGCTGCCCGCGGCGGCTTCGGCCAGGCGCACCAGCGCGGCCAGGGTGCCGGCCAAGGTGGCGGGCAGGGCCTCTCCATCGGGCCGGGTCAGCACGACCACGCGCGCGCCGGCCAGGCGCTTCGGCGCCGGGGCATCGCCAAGCGGCAGGCGATCCACCACGGCGCCAGCGCGGCTGAGGCGCGCGGCGAGTGCCTCCGCGACCGGAGCGGCCGGGGCGTCATGGACCAGGATGTGCCTTGGCGGGGCGGGGCGGGCGGCGGCGGGTGGCGGGGCGGCCTCGGCGCCGATCAGCAAGGCGGGCCAGGGGGCGCAGGGCAGCGCTTCGGCGGCGGTGGCGCGGAAGCCTGCCTCCTCCAGCCGGTTCAGCCAGAGCGCCGCATCCGGCAGCGCGCCGCCATCCGATCCGCCGGCCGGATCGGGGCCGAGCCCGGTCCACCAGGCGGGGTCCTGGCCGCAGACGAAGGTCCAGACGCGGCCGGGCAGCGGTTCGGCCAGCAGCAGCGCGCCGCCCTGGGCCAGCGCCGGGCGCAGCGTGGCGGCGAGCGTCGCGCCGGCCCGTAGCCGGGCCGCCGGGGCCAGCCCGATCACCAGATCCGCTACGACCGGCGGCGACCCGCCGGCGCGGGGATCCCAGATCGCCGCTTCCAGCGTCATCCCCGGTGCGGAGTCCTCCAGCGGGATGCGCGTTTCCCCTGCGGCGACGTAGCGGATGCGCCGTCCCAGTGGTGCGAGGGCGGCGGCGACGCGCCGGGCCAGCAGGTCGCTGCCGGCGCCGATTTCGAGAATGGTCAGCGGCCGCGCTTCCGGCCAAGCGGCGGCGAGGGCGGCCACCGCGGCGGCCAGCGCCTCCGCCAGCCCCGCGAAGGCGGCGCCGGCCAGCGGCGGGGGCGCGACGGGGCGGCGCAGGCCGCGCAGCGCCTCCGGCACGCGTTCGGCCGCCTCGGCAATCCAGGCGAGGTCGAGGGCGAGATGGGGATGCTCGGCCAGCACGCTGCGCCAGATCTCGGCGGGGGGCGGCAGGGCGTTGTCGGGCAGCAGGCGGAAGCCGCCCCGAGCCGATTCGGCGACGCCGTCCTCGACCAGGGCGAGGCGCAGGAAGGCCAGGTAGGCCGCGGCTTCCGGTGCGGCGGCCAGCAGCGGCACGCCTTGCGCGACGGCGGCGACATGGGCTTCCAGCAGCAGCGCCGCATCGCCCAGGTCGCGCAAGGCCGCGGCGGCCCGGGCGGCGTCCATGGCCGGCTGCAGGGCGATGGACGGGGCCGGCCCCTCGGCGGCGGGAAGCAGGTCGATGCGGGCGGCAGCCTCCGCGGGGCTGGCGGTGCCAAGCAGCGCGATGCGCTGGAACACCGCGTCGTCCAGCGATGCCACCACGCGCCCGCCGGCATCACGCAGCAGGATCCGCGCCGCGGCGGACCGCGCGCCGCGCCGGGTCAGCACGACCTCCGCGACCACGGCGGGCGCGCCCTCGGCCAGGGCAAGAAGCCGCCCGGCCTTGACCGGCACCAGCCCCGTGCCGGGTGGCAGCGCGGCCACGTCCAGGAGTGCGAAGAGCCCCTGCAACGCCCCGTCGAGGCGGGAGGGATGCAGGATGAAGGCGGCATCCGCGGGCGCGCCCTCCGGCAGCGCCAGCCTGACCTCGGCGGTGCCGGCGGTGGGATCGGCCACCACCTCCCGCACCGCGGCGAAGGCGGTGCGGTAGGTCAGGCCGAGCGTCGCGGCGCGATCGCGGATCGCCTCGCCCGGCATCGTCGTGCCGCCTGCGGATGGGGTGGCCAGCGGGGCGGCGGGCGGCGGCATCAGGGCGGCGACGGGCACCGGCCTCACCTCGCCCAGCGCGTGCAGGGTCCAGCCTTCCTCCGACAGCCGCGGGCGGCTTTCCAGGCGGAAGGCGCCGTCCGGCTCCAGCGTCGCGCGCAGTTCGCGGCTGCGGTCCTGTTCCAGCAGCATCGGGCGGAGGATGCGGAATTCCGCGACCTCCAGCGCCGCCGCCTCCGGATGGCGGGCACGGCCGGCGGCCAGCGCGATCTCCAGCATCGCCGCCGCGGGCAGCACCGCATCGGCACCCAGCCGGTGGTCGGCCAGCCAGGGTTCCAGCGCGGTGTCCAGCACCCGCGTCCAGAGTCCGGGCTCGTTCCCCCGCCGGAAGCCGAGCAGGGGGTGGTCCTCGGCCGGGTCGATCAGCCGCGCGGCCTCGACCGTCGCGGCGTGGATATGGCGGCGACGGTCGAAGGGCGTCAGCGGCAGGCGCCGGATCCCGAAGCCGGCGAAGGCGGGGCCGGCGCGCGGGTCAAGCCCGGCGGCGAAGGCGCGGTCGGCGGCGGCGGCGAAGGGGTCGGCGTCCTCCGGGTCGCGCTTCGACAGGGTGGCGAGGTTCGCCGCCTCCACAAGCGCGGCGCGCGCGGTCTCGCGCAGGTAGGATTGCAGGACCGGGTTCGGGCCGATCTCCAGGAACACCCGCGCGCCACGGGACATCGCCGCGCGCTGCGCGGCCTCGAAACGGACCGACTCGCGCAGGTTGCGCCACCAATAGCCGGCATCCGCCTCGCCCTCCACCAGCGTGTCGCCGGTGACGGTGGACAGCATCGGCACGGCGGGGCTGGCCTGCGGGAGGCCCGCGAGATCGGCCAGCAGCGCATCCCGCACCGGCTCCATCGCGGCGCTGTGGAAGGCGTAGTCGAGGTCGAGCGGCAGGAAGGCGAGGCGTCGCGCCTCAGCGGCCAGCCGCACCGCGTCGAGCCCCTCCGCGGGGCCGGCCAGTGTCACGGCGCCCGGGGCGTTGAAGGCGGCGCTCTCGACGCCGGCGGCCATGGGACCGGCGCCGGCGATCAGCGCCGCCGCATCCTCCGGCGTCGCATTCAGCGCCGCCATGCGGCCCTGGCCACGGCAGGCGTGCTGGTGGCGGCTGCGGGCGACCACCAGCCGGGACGCGGCCTCCAGCCCCAGCAGGCCGGCGGCATGCGCGGCCGCGACCTCGCCGACGGAATGGCCGAGCACCATGTCGGGCCGGATGCCCTCCGCCGCCAG
Organism: Roseomonas mucosa; assembly: GCA_945878375.1. Classification (GTDB taxonomy): domain Bacteria; phylum Pseudomonadota; class Alphaproteobacteria; order Acetobacterales; family Acetobacteraceae; genus Falsiroseomonas; species Falsiroseomonas mucosa_A. The sequence continues at coordinate 149,501 of CAMDWG010000003.1, forward strand.
GGCCGGCAGCATGGCGACCTGGATGGCAAACAGCACCGGCTGGGCGATGTCGGTGGCGGCCAGGTCCTCGGCCGTGATGCCGGCCTCCAGCCGCGCCAGCGGCGACCAGCCGAGCAGCGGGGCGAGTGCCGTATCCACCGCCCCCATCGCGCGGCGGAAGACGGGGGAGGCCCGGAGCGCGGCGCGGGCCATGCCGGCATGCTGCGCGCCATTGCCGCTGAAGACGAAGCAGACCGCGCCCTGCACCGCGACGCCCTCGACCCGCCCGGGTCCCGCGAGTCCGGCGGCCAGCGCCGCGCCATCCGCGCCGCGCACCGCCATGCGATGCGGCAGCAGGTCGCGATGCCGCGCCGCGCCGCGCGCCAGCGCCGCGGCTTCCGCCGGGCTCGCATCCGCAAGCCGGTCCCGCCAGCGCGCGGCCAGCGCGGTCAGCGCGGCGGCCGAACGGGCCGACAGCAGCAGGGGCGGCGGGGCGGCGGGTGCCGTCGCGCGGGCCGCCGCGCTGGCCGCCTTCCGGGCCGGTGGCGGCGCCGGGGCAAGCAGCAGGCAGGCATTGGTCCCGCCGAAGCCGAAGGAATTGACCCCCGCCACCGGCGCGCCGCCCGCGGCCAGGGGTTCGGCCTGGGCCGGGACGCGGATGTTCAGCGCGCGGAAGTCGATATGCGGGTTGGGGCGCCCCTGGTGCAGCGTCGGCGGCACCAGGCGGCGCTCCAGCACCAGCATGGCCTTGAGCAGCCCGGCGATGCCGGAGGCGGGTTCGAGATGGCCGATATTGGTCTTGGAGGACCCGATCGGCAGCGGCGCCGCGCGCCCGGACGCGGCGGCGGTGCCAATCGCCCAGGCCTCGACCGGATCGCCCGCCTGGGTGCCGGTGCCATGCGCCTCGAAATAGGCGAGGCGGTCGGGGCCGATCCCGGCTTCCGCCATCACCTGGCCGATCAGGCGCGCCTGGGCGTCGCGGTTCGGCAGCGACAGGCCGATGGTGCGCCCGGCGCTGTTCACCCCGCTGGCCAGGATCACCCCGCGTACTGCATCGCCATCCGCCAGTGCCCGGTCCAGGCGCTTCAGGATGACCGCGCCGGCCCCCTCCGCCCGCACATAGCCATCCGCCGCCGCGTCGAAGGCCCGGCAGCGCCCGGTGGGCGACAGCATGCCGGCGCGAGAGAAGCCGACGAAGGGATAGGGCGAGAGCAGCATCTGCACCCCCGCCGCCAAGGCGGCCGGGATGCGACCCTCCGCCACCGCGCGGGCTGCTGCGTGCAGTGCGACGAGGGAGGAGGAGCAGGCGGTGTCGATGGTCTCGGCCGGGCCGCGCAGGTCGAAAACATTGGTCAGCCGGTTCGACAGGATCGACAGCGCGTTGCCGGTCATGAAATAGCGGTCGCCGCCGGCATGGTCGGGCAGGCGGAGATCGGCGTAATCCGTGGCGGACCCGCCGATGAAGACACCGAGTGCCTCGCCGGCGACCGAAGACGGTGGCCAGCCCGCATCCTCGAAGGCGCCGAGCGCCACATCCAGCAGGATGCGCTGCTGCGGGTCCATCTCCGCCGCCTCGCGCGGGGAGATGCCGAAGGCGCTGGCATCGAAGGCGAAGACATCGCCGACATGGCCGGCGGCGAAGGTGTAGCTGCGACCCGGCTCGCCGCGGCGCGGGTGGAAGAAGGCTCCTTGCGCGAAGCGGTCGGCCGGAAGTGTGGAAACGGCGTCCCCCCCGGCTTCCAGCAGGCGCCAATAGGCATCGAGATCGGGCGCGCCAGGCAGCCGGCAGGCGGCGCCGACGATGGCCACCGGCTCGGCCCCGGTGGGTGCCCTGCCAGCCCGGCCCCGGTGGGATCCGCGGGTCGTCACGAAGCCCAGCCCTGTCTCAGCCCTGCCCGCGATGTGCCGCGTCGCGGCGCATCATCGGGAGGCATCGTCGCGCCCGGACGCGGTGCGGCCGGGGATGTCGGCGCGGCCCGGTGCGGGTCGTTGGGCAACCGGTGATTGGTGCGGCAGATTGTCCAGCACACGGTCCACGATGGCGAAATGCTCGGACCAGGTCGGCGGCTTCCAGCCGGCCAGGCGGGCCAGCTGCGCCCGGCGCGCGAGGCTGTCGCCACGCGCGTAATCCACCACCGCATTGCGCCACGCGGCGCCATCCATCGGATCGAGGTAGTCGGGCACCGCGCCGCCCACTTCCCTCAGCGCCGGCAGGTCGGAGGCGATAGCCGGCACGCCGAGCGCCAATGCTTCCGCCAACGGCAGGCCGAAGCCCTCGGCGAAGGAGGGGAACAGCAGCGCGCGCGCCCCACGCAGCAGGGACGCGACCTCCCGGTCCGGCAGCGGTCCGGTCTCCTGCACGATCCCGTCGATGGCCGCGCAGCGTTCCAGCATGTCGACGATGTTCTCATTCTCCCAGCCACGCCGGCCGATCACCACGAGGCGCGGCGCCGCGGGACCGAGCGTGGCGGCCATCTGGCGCCAGAGATTCAGCAGCAGCAGGTGGTTCTTGCGCGGCTCGATCGTGCCCAGCACCGCGAAATAGGGCCGGAGCGCCACCGGCGGCGCCTTCACCTGGGATGGGATGATGCCGAGCGGCGCGACGGCGATCGGCGGGGGCGGATCGCTGGTGGACAGCCAGGGTTTGAGATCGGCGGCGGTGGCGGCGGAGTTCACCACGATCGCATCCGCCAGCCGCGCTGTGGCGGCGATCCGCCGGCGATGCTTCTCCGCATGGCCAGCCCGGGCGAATTCGGGGTGCAGCAGCGGAATCAGGTCGTGGATCAGGGGCACGAAGTGGCAGCCCTGCCGGCGCAGCGCCTCGATCGGGCCCGGGCGGTCCAGCATGCGGTGGGACACCAGCAGGAAAGCCTTGGGGGTCGGGCGACGCAGCAATTCGGTCAGGGCACCGCGGCCGAAGGGCGCGGCCAGCCTGGCACGGCGGACGGCCGCGGCGGCGCTGCGGTCGCCATTCGCCCAGCTATCCTCGATCGCCGCGACAAGCTCCGCCACGACTGCCTGCGGCAAGGCCACGAAGCCCAGGATGGGGACTTCCATCACGAAGGTGCAAGGAAAGCGGGACTCGCCGCACCACCGCTTCGCATAGGCCAGTTCGACGCGATCGATCCCGGTCGGCGAAGAGCGCTGCGCCGAACCGATAAGCCGGGAGACGTCGAGGATGATCTGCAACGCAGCCCCCAAAACACTCAGCGGGATGAACCCCGCTGATCCGCGACAAGCCAAAGCTGCGCTATGCAGGCTGCCCACGCCATCACGAAGACGGCGACCGACCGCTTATATGTCCGCCGATCCTGCTCACGCAAGAAGCGAGTAATATCTTGGAGATCTGCCGGCGGAGCATGCCGCATCCCCATCATTGTGAAGGTGGCGGCGGAGGTGCGAACCGGGCGTTAAGGAAAACGAGCCGAATTCCGGGGCCCTGACCCGGCTGGCTCTCCCGCCGCTTGGCGCGGGCATGGCGGGACGTGCCCGCCGCGGCGGCGAACCAGCCCGCTCACGCGGTGCGCCGGGCCGGTTCGCGCGCTGCAGGCCTTGTCAGTCGTCCTCCGGGCGGATGACGTTGGAACGCTGGCCGAGCAGCAGCACGTCGCGCATCGTCTCCGCGCTCTTGCGGCGGATATCGGCCCAGGCTTCCGGCGTGTGGAAGGCGCTGTGCGGCGTGATGATGACGCGGCCCTGCAGCCAGGCCTCCCGCCGGCGATAGGCGGCGAGCAGGCCGGGGACGGGATCCACCGGCGGCTCCACCGGGATCACGTCGAGCCCGGCCCCCGCCACATGGCCGGATCGCAGCGCGGCTTCCAGCGCGTCGATGTCGATGCTGGTGCCGCGCGCCGTGTTCACCACCACCGCGCCCTGCGGCAGCATGGCAAGCTGTTCGGCGCCGATCATGCGGCGGGTGGAGGGCATGTCCGGCACATGCATCGTCAGCACATCCGCGCCGCGCAGCAGATCCTCCAGCGTCCGGGCCCGGCCGATGCCGAGCGCGCGATCCACGCCGTTCGGCAGGTGCGGGTCGAAGAAGCGCACCTTGAAGCCGAAGGCCTTGGCACGCAGCGCCACCGCCGTGCCGATGCGGCCGAGGCCCACGATGCCGAAGCCCTGCACTTCCGCGCGGCGGATCAGCGGGCTGTCCACATAGCGCCAGGGGGCCGGCGGCTCGGCGCGCTGCAGGTCGTGATGCAGCAGCAGGCCGCGGCGCAGCGCGAGCGTCAGCGCGATCGCGTGGTCGGCCACTTCCATCGTGCCGTAGTCGGGCACGTTGCACACCGTGATGCCGCGCGCGGCGCAGGCCGCGCGGTCCAGGCGGTCGTAGCCGACGCCCATGCGCACCACGACCTTCAGCTTCGGGAAGCGGTCCAGGTGGTGCGGCTTCAGCCAATGGCGGAAGATCAGCAGGCCATCGACCCGGGCGCAGACCTCGTCCGACAGCATGTCGAGGCTTTCCGTATGCGGCGCCCCGCCATGGATGATGTCGACATCCGGGCCGAGCACCTCCTGCTCAAGCGCCGTGTCCGGATACATCGCCTCCGGCTCGATCACCGTCAGTCGCGCCACGTCGCTGGTCCTCGTTGCTGTATGTCAGGGGGAATGACCCGGGGATGCCGGCAGGTGCCGACGGTCCCCGGGCCACATCAGGCTTGTGGAGTGGCGCCTCAGCGGCGCCACCAGCCCCGCTTGCGCGGCAATTCGGCTTCCGCCTCGGCGCCGAGCACGATGGGCGCGACCGGCTGGCCGATCACCGGTTCCTCGCGCGCAGGCGCGGCGGGCGGCTCCGCCTTGGCGGGCGCAGAGGGGGCGGGGGCGGGGGCGGGGGCCGGGGCTGGCTCGGCCACGGGCTCGACGGCCGCCGGCGCGGTAAATGCCGGGTCGGCGGGTGCCTCGACCGGGGCCGGCTCCGCAACCGGCGGGGCAGGCGGCGCGGCTTCGGGCGGCGCGGCTTCGGCCGCCGGCACCTCGGCGCCGACCTCCGGGGCAGGCGCTGAGGGGGCAGGCGCCGAGGGGGCGGGCGTCCTCGGGGCGCGGCGGGGGCGCACGGCGCGTTCGACCGCCTGCTGCTCGGCCGCCTCCATCGCCATCAGGATCTCATCCATCTGGCCGGCGAAGGGGTCGGCAGGAGTCGGCGCGCGGCGCGTGGCGCTGGGCGCGGGCGTGGCAATGGGCGGCGCGGCCGGGGCAGCGAAAGGTTCCGGAGCGGCGGCAGCTTCCTCGGCGCCCTCGGCACCCTCGCCCTCCGGGCGCCTGCGGCGGCCACCACGGCGACCGCGACGACGGCGGCGCGCGGCGTCTTCCGCCGATTCGGCATCCGACTCGGCCTCGGCCTCTGGGCTTGGCTCCATGCCTTCGGCCACAGGCTCCGCCTCGGCGGCGGCATCCGACACGGCCGGGGCGGCCTCGCCCTCCTCCGCCTCGTCCTCGTCACCGTCCTCGGACGCCTGGGCGCCGTCGGCGGAGGCGCCTTCGCCCCCCTCGCGGCGGCCGCGCCGGCGGCGGCGGCGGCGGCGGCGCTGGCCGGCCTCACCATCGGCAGCCTCGGCACGCGGCTCGCGCGGCTCACGGGCGGGCTCGGCCTCCTCGGCCACGGGCTCCTCGGCCTCGGGCAGTTCGGGCTCCTCCGGCTCTGGCGCGTAGTCCATCCGCAGCGCGGCGGGACGGTCCGCGACCGCGTCGGGGTTCTGCGCGCGGGTGCGTTCGATCCGCAGCGCGGGGGGGATCAGCGTATCGTCGGCCTGGATCAGCACGGTCATGCCGAACCGTTCCTCGATCATCGCCAGGCGGTCGCGCTTGCGGTTGAGCAGCCAGAAGCCGAGCGGGGTCGCGACATGCACCACGATCTCGGCGGCGCGGCGCTTCGCGCCTTCCTCCTCGATCGCGCGCAGCACCGCGAGGCCGCTGCTTTCGACGCTGCGGACCAGGCCGCGGCCCTGGCAATGCGGGCAGGCGACGAAGGCGTGTTCCACCAGCGACGGGCGCAGCCGCTGGCGCGACATCTCCAGCAGGCCGAAATGGCTGATCCGGCCAACCTGGATCCGCGCGCGGTCCAGTTTCAGCGCTTCCTTCAGCCGGCGTTCGACCATGGCGTCGTGCTTCGACGCTTCCATGTCGATGAAGTCGATGACGATCAGCCCCGCCAGGTCGCGCAGGCGCAGCTGGCGCGCCACTTCATCCGCCGCTTCGAGATTGGTGCGGAGCGCCGTGTCCTCGATATGCCGGTCGCGGGTGGCGCGGCCGGAGTTCACGTCGATCGCGACCAGCGCCTCGGTCTGGTTGATGACGATGTAGCCGCCCGACTTCAGCTGCACGGTCGGGTTGTGCATCTGCTCCAGCTGCTGGTCGACGCCGTGGCGCGCGAACAGCGGCACGCCGTCGCGCGACATCCGCACCTTGTTCGCATGCGCGGGCATCAGCATGCGCATGAACTCGCGCGCGTCCTGGAAGGCGTCGTCGCCATCCACCAGCACTTCCTCGACATCCTTGCCGTAGGTGTCGCGGATGGACCGCTTGATGAGGTCCGCTTCCTCATAGATCAGCGCGGGCGCGCTGCTGGCGAAGGTGCGTTCACGGATGCCGTCCCACAGCCGCAGCAGGTATTCGCAATCCTTGCGGATCTCGGGCTTCGGCCGCTGCGCGCCGGCGGTGCGCACGATCAGGCTCATCCCATCGGGCAGCCCGACCTCGTCGATCGCCTCCCGCAGCCGCTTGCGGTCGGCGGCAGAGGTGATCTTGCGCGAGATGCCGCCGCCGCGCGGGCTGTTCGGCATCAGCACGCTGAAGCGGCCCGCGAGCGAGATGTAGGTGGTCAGCGCGGCGCCCTTCGTGCCGCGTTCTTCCTTCACCACCTGGATCAGCATGATCTGGCGGCGCTTGATGACTTCCTGGATCTTGTAGTGGCGCAGGAACTTGGGCGGGATGCGGCGTTCCCGCATGTCGTCCTCGGTGGAGCCGCCGACGGTCTCGGGCGGCAGCACGGGCTCTGCGGCCATTTCGCCATCCGCCCCCTGGGGCTCGGCGCCATTCGCGTCGAGATCGGACTCGGCACCCTCGGGCTCGGCATCGTCGCTGTCGCGCTCGGCGGGGCCGGCCTCCGGCACGCCTTCGGGCGGCAGGGCGACGCCGTCATGCGGCACGGTGGCCTCGGCGGCCTCGGCTTCCATCATGACGATGCGGGCCGGCAGCGAGTCCGCCGCGGCGTCGGTTTCCGCCGGCGGTTCGGCGGCGCTGGATTCCAGCGCCTCGGTCAGCGCGGCATCGCCGGCGCGGGCGGCGTCCTCGGCCTCCTCGCGGCGGCGGTCTTCCTCGGCCTCGGCGCGCTGCATGTCGAGCAGGCGTTGCCGGTCGGCGGTCGGAAGCTGGTAGTAGTCGGGATGGATCTCGCCGAAGGCCAGGAAGCCATGGCGGTTGCCGCCATACTCGACGAAGGCGGCCTGCAGGCTGGGTTCCACCCGCACGACGCGGGCGAGGTAGATGTTGCCCTTGAGGGGCATGCGGTTGACCGATTCGATATCGAAGGCTTCGAGCCGGTTGCCGTCCAGCACCGCCACCCTTGTTTCCTCGGGGTGGGATGCGTCGATCAGCATGCGCTTGGTCATGGAAGCGGGATCTCCGCGCCGCGGCGCGACTGGGCGCGGCCACGGCGGAGGGGGGTGGCGGGGGCCTCGAAGCGGCGGCGGCGCGGCTGGTACTGGCCCATGCGGCGGCGACCCGATCCTCTTCGCGGCGGGCCGGCCCGGAAGGGGCGGCCCTGGGTGGGTTTCGGTGGACCAAGCGGGACGCGGCCATGGGCAAGGCCCTGGCCGCGTGCCGCCGGATCCGGCGGTTGCGTCTCGCGATGGCCCCAAGCCCGCTGTGCGGCGCTATCGCCCCCGCACCCACCCGGGACATGACCCCGGAAGGCGGCGCAGGCAGAAGGCACCGATCGCAGACGCGGTCGGGCGGGCGGCGAGCACACGGGGCACAGCACGGACCCTGGCGGAATCGGCCGGGGAAAAGACTGTGTCGCGCGCGCTCCGCGCCGGCGGGGATGTCGTCCCGGCCCCTGGCGAAACGCGGGACGCGGGACCGGCCATCACCGGAACCGCCCCATGCCAGGACCGAAGCCTCACCCTGCCGCCATCCGCCGCAACCGCGGTCGAAGATGGGGCCGGGCGGCCGCGAGAGAGCCGAACATCCCTGCCGACGGCGTCGCCGCCGGGGCAACGCACCATAATTGCACGGGGCGTCATCCACAAGGCGCCGGGGCGCCGCCAGGCCAGGTTCCTCACCCAGACTTCAAGCGGTCGGGGAGGCTTTCCTGGCAAGTCACGGGGAACATGTGGTATCCGAATCGATAGCGGGTCCGGGGGACAGGGCCCGCCCCAAGGGGGTTCCAACCATGCTCCGCCGCCGCGGCCTGGTGGGCGCGCTGCTCGCCTTCGCCGCGCTGCCGCCGCCACGCGCCGCCGAGGCCGCCAGCGCGGCCAGCCTGACCGCCGATGGCACCGCCGCGCGCCTGGTCGTCACGCTCGCACCGGGCGGGCGCTGGCGGATCCTGGCACGGAACGACCCGCCGCGCCTCGTGCTCGAGTTTCCCGGCACCGGCTGGCGCGGCCCTGCCCGCTTGGCTGGCGCTGGCCCGGTGCGCCGGGTGCGGGCGGAAGCCGGGCGGCTGGTGCTCGACCTCACCGGCCCGGTGCAGCTGCGCGGCGCGAGCGAGGCCGGCGGCCGGCTGCGGGTCGGGATCGCGCCGGGTCCAGCCGCCGCCTTCGCCCGCGCCGCCTCGGCCGGCCAGCCGCTGGCCCAGGGCAGGCAGGGGGCGCGGCTGCCGCTGGTGGTGCTCGACCCCGGCCATGGCGGCCGCGACCCCGGCGCGATCGGCCGCGCCGGCACGCAGGAAAAGACGGTCGTGCTGGCCTGCGCGCAGGAACTGCGCCGCCTGCTGGAGGCCTCGGGGCGGTGCCGCGTCGCGATGACGCGGAGCGGCGACCGCTTCGTGGCGCTGGGACAGCGTGTGGACTTCGCCCGCCGGCGCGAAGCGGCGCTGTTCGTCTCGCTGCATGCGGACAGCGCGCCAGGGGCGCGCGGTGCCTCGGTCTACACGCTCGGCGAGGGGTCCGACGCGCTCTCCACCGCCCTGGCGCGGCGGGAGAATGAATCGGACCGGGCCGGCGGGCTCCGCCTGCCTTCGGTCTCGCCGGAGGTGCAGGCGATCCTGCTGTCCCTGATGCGGGCGGAGACCAAGGCGGGCAGCGCGCGCATGGCCGGGCTGGTGGTGCGGGAACTCGGCGCCGATGTGCCCCTGCTGCCCAACCCCCATCGCCAGGGCGGCTTCGTGGTGCTGAAGGCGCCGGAAATCCCCTCTGTCCTGGTGGAGATCGGCTTCCTGTCCAACCCGCTGGACGAGGCGGTGCTGCGCCGGCCGGACCACCGGGCGAAGGTGGCGCGCGCGCTCAGCCGCGCCGTGCAGGGCTGGCTGGCCCGCGCCCCCCAGCCGGAGGCGGTGGCGACCGGTTGAAACCGGCCCCGCACCGAAGCGTGCCCAAACCGCCGGGCTGGTGTATGGAACGGCCATGACCTCCCAAGAGCCGCGCGCCCCCGAACTCCGCGCCCAGCAGCGGATGGTCGGCGGCACGCCCGCCGCACGACCCGCCCCCGCCCCCGCAAGCGCCACCGCAGCGCCGCCCCGCGCCGCCGCGCCGCGCCGCAAGCGCGGCTGGTTCCTTGGCAGCATCGCCTTCCTGTTCAAGGCAGGGCTGGTGCTGGTGGTGGCCGGCGGGCTGGCGGCGGGCGGGGCGGGCTATGCGCTGTATCGCTCCGTCGCGGCCGACCTGCCGGATTACTCCTGGCTGGCCGACTACCACCCGCCGCAGATGAGCCGCGTCTATGCCGCCGATTCCCGGCTGATGGCCGAACTGGCGCAGGAACGGCGCGTCTTCGTGCCGATCGAGGCCATGCCCCAGCGCATCCAGCAGGCCTTCGTCGCAGCCGAGGACCAGAATTTCTGGCACCATCGGGGCGTGGACCCGGTGGCCATCGCGCGCGCGGTGATGGTGAATGTGGAACAGCTCGGCTCCGGCCGGCGGCCCATCGGCGCGTCCACCATCACCCAGCAGGTCGCCAAGAACATGCTGGTCGGCGCCGACCGGACCATGACCCGCAAGGTGCGGGAAGCGATCCTGGCCTTCCGGATCGAAGGGGCGATGCCGAAGCAGCGCATCCTCGAGATCTACCTGAACGAGATCTTCCTGGGCCAGCAGGCCTATGGCGTCGCCGCCGCCGCGCAGGGCTATTTCAACAAATCGCTCGATGAGCTGACGCTGGCCGAGACCGCCTTCCTCGCCGCGCTGCCCAAGGCGCCGAACAACCTCAACCCGGTGCGCTTCCCCGAAGCCGCGCGCGCGCGGCGGGACTATGTGCTCGGCCGCATGGCCGAGGACGGCTACGTCACCCAGGCCGAGGCCGCCGCTGCCCGCGCCGAGCCGATCGTCCCGCGCCCCACCCGCCGGCCCGACATCCTCCAGGTCGGCCAGCACTTCGCCGAGGATGTGCGGCGCGAGCTGGTCACCCGCTTCGGCGCCGACCAGACGACGATGGGCGGCCTCGTGGTCCGCACCTCGCTCGATCCCGCGCTGCAGGCGGAGACCGAACGGGCGCTGCGGCGGGCGCTGATGGACCATGACCGCCGCCGCGGCGGCTGGCGTGGCCCCGTGGCGCAGATCAGCGCCGGGGCGACCGAATGGCTGCCCGCGTTGCAGGCCTTGCCCCGCGTGCCCGGGGCCTTGCCGCCATGGCGGCTGGCCGTGGCGCTCGAGGTCCGGGACCGTGAGGCGCGGATGGCTTGGCTCGAACGGCCGGACCCGCGCACGGCCCCGCAGCCGCGCACCGCGGCGCTGCCGTTCGAGGAGGTCTCGCCCTGGGCGCGCCGGGTGCGGGACGGAAGGCTGGGCCCCGCGCCGCGCCGGATGCAGGATGTGCTGGCGCCGGGCGATGTGGTGCTGGTGGAAGTGCTGCCGGCCATCCCCGCCCAGGGCCGCACCCCCGCACGGCCGGAACGCCTGGCCCTGCGCCAGGTGCCGGAGGTGGAAGGCGCGGTGGTGGCGCTCGATCCCAATAATGGCCGTGTGCTGGCCATTGCCGGCGGCTGGTCCTTCGACCGGTCCTGGTTCAACCGGGCGACCCAGGCGATGCGCCAGCCGGGATCGTCCTTCAAGCCCTTCGCCTATCTGCCGGCGCTGGAAGCGGGCATCCCGCCCAACCAGCTGATGCTGGACGCGCCGGTCGAGATCATGACCCCGCAAGGCCTGTGGCGGCCGGGCAATTACGGCGGCGCCTCGGCCCAGGGTTGGGTGACGATGCGGAGCGCGATGGAGCGCAGCCTCAACATGGTCACCGTGCGGCTCGCGCAGCAGGTGGGCATGGGCGCGGTGTCGGAGACCGCCGCGCGCTTCGGCGTGATCCCCAACATGCCCCGCTTCCTGGCCATGTCCCTCGGCGCGGGGGAGACGACGGTGCTGCGCCAGGCGGCGGCCTATGCCAGCTTCGTCAATGGCGGGCGGCAGGTGGCGCCGACGCTGATCGACACGGTGCAGGACCGCCACGGGCGCGTCATCTGGCGCAGCGACCAGCGCCGCTGCGAGGGCTGCGCGGCGGCCGACCCCACCGCCGCGCCGCCCAGCCTGACGGAGGACCGACGCCAGATCGCCGATCCCGTCGCATCCTTCCAGATGGTGAGCCTGCTGCAGGGCGTGGTGGAACGCGGCACTGGCACGCGGGCGGGGGCGGGGCTCGGCCGGCCGGTCGCGGGCAAGACCGGCACGACGGATGACTACAAGGATGCCTGGTTCGTCGGCTTCACCCCGGACCTCGTGGTGGCGGTGTGGATCGGGCATGACGAACCGCGCAGCATGGCCGTGCCCGGCCTGCTGGACGCGGATGTGACCGGCGGGCGGCTGGCCGCGCCGGTCTTCCGCGACGTGGTCGCGGCTGCCCTGCAAGGCAGCCCGGCCATTCCCTTCCGCGCCCCCCCCGGCACCGCGCTGGTCCGCATCCTGCTGGAGAACGGCCAGACCATCCTCGAAGCCTTCCGCCCCGGCACCGAGAACGCCGCCCGCCCGCCCAGCGACCCCTTGTCGGGCGGCGCAGCTGCCGGATTGGACAGCGGGTTGGGCGGGCTGTACTAGCGGCCCCCCATGCGCGCCGAAGCCGAGACCCTGAAGACCGATATCGCGGACAGCATCTCCCTGCTGCGCCGCCATCTGGACTGGGAGGCCGCCGTCGTGCGGCTCCAGGAACTGAATGCCCGCGCGGAAGACCCCTCGCTCTGGAACAAGGCAGAGGAAGCGCAGGCCGTGATGCGGGAACGCAACCGCATCGCCGCCCAGGTCGAAGGCGTGCTGCAGCTGGAAAAGGACGTCGCCGACGCGCTCGAACTGATCGAGCTGGCGGAGGCCGAGGGCGATGCCGCCACCGCCGACGCCGCCGTCGCCGACATGCAGCGCTACGCCGCGGACGCGAAGCGCCGCGAGATCGAAAGCCTGCTGTCCGGCGAAGCCGACCCGAACGACTGCTACCTGGAAGTCAATGCCGGCGCCGGCGGCACCGAAGCCCAGGACTGGGCCGAGATGCTGCTGCGTATGTATTCCCGCTGGGCCGAGCGGCGCGGCTACAAGGTCACGATGACCGAGCAGTCGGAAGGCGAACAGGCGGGCATCAAGTCGGCCACCATCCAGGTCACCGGCACCAACGCCTTCGGCTGGCTGAAGACCGAGACGGGCGTGCACCGCTTGGTTCGCATCTCGCCCTTCGATGCGGCGGCGCGGCGGCAGACCAGCTTCGCCTCGGTCTATGTCTATCCGGTGATCGACGACCGGATCGAGATCGAGATCAACCCGGCCGACCTGAAGACCGACACCTTCCGCGCTTCCGGCGCCGGCGGGCAGCATGTGAACAAGACGGAATCGGGCGTGCGCTTCACGCATATCCCGACCGGGATCGTCGCCGCATCGACCCAGGATCGCAGCCAGCACCGCAACCGCGTCATCGCGATGGAGATGCTGAAGGCCCGGCTGTACGAGCTGGAACTGCGCAAGCGCGAAGCGATCACGGCGGCGACCGAGGCGGGCAAGACCGATATCGGCTGGGGCCACCAGATCCGGTCCTATGTGCTGCAGCCCTACCAGATGGTGAAGGACCTGCGGACCGGCGTGGAGAAGGGCAATCCCGCCGCCGTGCTGGACGGCGAGCTGGACGAATTCATGGCCGCCGCCCTGGCCTTGCGCGTGGGCACGACCCGGTCCGAAGCGAGCGCCAACGCGAGTTGATGAGGGGCGGCCATCCGGCCGCTGGGATCAGTCCGCCCGCTCCGCCGCCAGCAGCGCGAGCCCCTCGGCGACCGAGACGAATTCGCCGCCCGCCACCACGCGCGCCGCGCCGAAGCGATCCTCGAAGATCCGCCGCACGGCGGGCACGAGGGATGTGCCGCCGGTCATGAACACCCGGTCCACCTGCGCCGCGCCCAGCCCGGCATCGGCCAGCGCGGCATCGACCGCCGCGCCGATCTGCGCGAGTTCCGGGGCGATCCAGGCGTCGAACTCCGCACGCCGCAACTCGGCCGCAACCGTCAGCCCGGCCTGCGCGAAGTCCAGCCGCGCGGTCCCGGCCCGTGACAGCTCCGCCTTGGCGGCGGAGACGGCGCGGTAGAGCGCGTAGCCCGCCTCCTCCTCGATGAAGCGGATCAGGCGGTGCAGGCGGTCGGGGTGTTCGGCGGTGCGCGCGACATCGGCGATGTCGCGCAGCGTGCGGGGCGCCTTCATCAGCGAAAGCCGGTGCCAGCGCGCGAAATTGCCGTACCAGCCCGGCGGCACGGGCAAGGGCTTGCCCATCACCGTGTAGCTGTCGCCCTTGCCCAGAAGCGGGGAGACGACGCGATCGATGATCCGGTAATCGAAGGCATCGCCCGCCACCCCCACCCCCGCATGGCCCAGCGCGGTGATGCGGCGCGGCGGCCCCGGCTCGAAGTGCAGCACCGAGAAGTCGCTGGTGCCGCCGCCGAAATCCGCGACCAGCACCGTGGCGGGCCGATCGAGCCCCGCGGCGAAGCGATGCCCAGCGCCGGCGGGTTCCAGCGCCACCTCGACATCGGGGAAGCCGGCGGCGGCGAAGGCGGCGCGCAGCCGCGCCTCGCCCAGCGCATGATCGGCCGCATCGCCCACGAAGCGCACCGGCCGCCCGACGGCGATGCGCGCGCCGGCCAGCTCCGCGCCGAAGGGGGCGAGAAGCTCGCGCAGGAACAGCGCGATCAGCGCCTCCAGCGTGAAGCCCTGGCCGAGGATGCGGGTTTCCGTGAAGCTGCGCTGCGCCAGGTAGCTCTTCATCGACATCACCAGGCGGGTGTCGAAGGACTCGGCCAGGTAGGTCTCGATCGCCGCAGGCCCGGCCGCGTGGCGCAGCCGGCCGCCGGTGCCAGCCCAGAATCCCAGCACGGACCGGAACACCTCGCCGGTTGGCTGCGCCAGCGTGCGGACCGAGCCGTCGGGAAGGCGCTGGGCGACGACGCTGTTGGTCGTGCCGAAATCGATGCCGATGGCGCTTCGCATGCAGCCGGGATGACCTGAGGGGGGCGCGCCTTGAAGCCCGCCGCGCCTGTCTTGGCAAGGCGGGCCGCCTCGCCTTCCGGCGCGGCGGGGCGCGTGCCAGCATCCAAGGGACGGCGCCACCGCCGGAGGAGCCCCCATGCGTATCGCCGTCCTGCATTTCGCGCACGAGACCGTTACCTTCCTCGGCAACGACACGACGCTGGATGATTTTCGCTACCCTGGCTCCCCGGCTGGCGGGGAGGCGCTGCTGGCCACCGATCCCAAGGGCTATATCGGCGGCTTCGTGCAGGTGGCGCGGGAGCATGAGGGCGTAGCCCTGGTCGGGATCGAATCACCCCTCTGGCCCCGCACCGGCACCGGGTCCGGCTGGATCACGACCGAGGCCTTCGAGACTCTGCTGGGCCGCATGATCGACCAGCTTTGTGCGATCGGCCCCTTTGACGGCGTCTACATGGCGCTGCATGGCGCGATGGCGGTGCGCGGCGTGGCGCGGCCTGAGGCAGAGATCGCGCGGCGCGTGCGGGAGGCGGTCGGGTCACAGGCGAAACTCGCCGCCACCTTCGATCCGCATGGGAATGAGGATGCGGACTTCCTGCGCCACGCCGACCTCGCCTTCTGCGTGAAATACTTCCCGCATTACGACATGCACCTGCAGGGCGAACGCGCGGCGCGGATGCTACTGCGCGCGATCCGCGGCAGCTATCGCCCCGCCACGGTCACACGGAAGCTGCCGATCCTGACGCCCACCGTGCTGCAATGGACCGGCGCCCCGCCCTGGTCCGATCTGATCCAGCGCGCGCTGACCTGGGAAGCGCGCGAGCCCGACTTGTTCGTGAACGTCTTCTTCGGCTTCCCCTGGAGCGACGTGCCCGATGCCGGCATGACCTTCCAGGTCACGACCAATGGCAAGCCGGAACTGGCCGAGCGCGTCGCGCGCGACATGGCCGGCTGGGCTTGGCGCCGCCGCGCCGACCTGGTCGCGACGACAGCGATCCACCGCATGGACGCGGGCGTCGCGCTGGCGAAGCAGGCGGTCGCGGCCGGAGAGGCGCCGGTGGTGCTCGCGGATTACAGCGACCGGTCGGGCTACGCGACCTGGCTGTTGCGGGAGATCCTGGCCCAAGGCCTGCGCCGCACGCTGGTCGCGACCATCGCCGATCCGGCGGCGGTGGAGGCGGTGCTGGCCGCTGGCGCCACGCCGGGCGCGCCCTTCGATCGCGATATCGGTGGCCTGGTCGATCCTTCGGCGGGGGAGGCGACCCGCATCACCGGCACCGTCCTCGGCGCCGCCACCGCGACCACCGCGCGGGCGATGGGCGGCGGGCAGCGCTGGGCGATGATCCGCTTCGGGGATGGGAATGTGCTGGTGCTCAGCCCCTTCCTCGTCCAGATCACGGAGCCGGAGGAGCTGTGGAGCCTGGGGCTGAAGCCCGAGGATTTCGATATCATCGCGCTGAAGTCGCGCGTGCATTTCCGCCGTGGCTTCGACGACAGCGGCTTCGCGCCGACCATCCTGCTGGTGGAGCCGGAGGAGCCCTTCCTCGGCACCGCGCGGCTCGAGGCGCTGGAGTACCAGCACCTCGAACCACGGTCCTTCTATCCATACTGCGAGCCCGAGACCCCGCTGTAGGGGGCGTCAGTCCAGCGTCGCGCCCGACGCTGCGACGATCCGTTCCCAGACCTGTTCCTCGGCCCGCATATACTGGCCGAAGGCGGCCGGCGTCTCGTCCCAGATCGGCTTGAAGCCCAGCGGCTGCAGGCGGTTCCGGAACTCGTCGGTCCGCACCACCTGCAGGATCGCGCGGTGCAGCGTGGCGATGCGGTCCGCCGGCGTGCCGGACGGCGCGGTCACGGCATACCAGCTCTGCATGTCGATACCGGCTTGCGGCATCAATTCGCGCATGCCGGGCACGTTCTCGAGCCCGGGCACATACTCCACGCGATCTGCGCTGCCCACCGCGAGCGCCCGGAAGCGGCCTTCCCGCACATGCGGCATCAGCGCGGGCATCACATCGAACATCATGTCGATGCTGCCGGACAGCAGGTCGGTGATGGCCGGCCCGCCGCCGCGATAGGGCACATGGGTGATGTCCACGCCCGCGGCGCGAGAGACGGCGCTGATCGTCAGGTGGCTGGCGGTGCCGGTGCCGGAGGAGCCCATGGTCAGACGACCCGGCGCACGGCGCGCGGCCTCGATCAGCTCGCCGAAGCTCTGCCAGGGGCGCTGGCTGTTCACCACCAGCAGCACGGTGCCGGTGGAGACGCGGGTGACGGGGGCGAAGTCACGCGCCGTGTCGAAGGGCATGCCGCGGCGGAACAGGAACTTGTTGGCCGCCAGGATCGTGGCCGTGCCGAGCAGGATGGTGTGGCCGTCCTTCTCCGCCTTCGCCACCACATCGGCGCCGAGATTGCCGCCGGCGCCGCCGCGATTCTCCACCAGGAATTGCTGGTTCAGGATCGGCTGCAGCTTCTCCGCCAGCAGCCGCGCGGTGATGTCCACCGCCCCGCCCGGCGCGAAGGGCACCACGATGCGGATCGGGCGGCTGGGAAAGGCCTGCGCCATGGCGCTGCCGGGGGTCAGGGCAAGGCCCAGCGCCGGCGCGGCCAGCGCGGCGGTGGTCAGCAGGTGGCGGCGACGCATCGAAGCTCTCCCGATCATAGGCGCCCCGTGTGCACCGAAGCGCGCCCGCCGGGCAAGGGGCGCCCCCGTGGCTTGACCGCCCCGGCGCCTCGGCCGAATGGGCGCGCATGGCCAAGACCATCCTCGTCACCGCACCGCGCCTGGAGCCCGCCGGGCTCGACCTTCTGGAGGCGGCGGGCTGCCGGATCGATTTCGTCCCGCCAGAGGCGCCCCGGGCGACGATGGAACGCATGCTCGCCGCCACCGCCTATGACGGCGTGCTGTCGCGCTTCGTGCCGATCTCGGGCGCGGCGATGGCGTCCTGCCCGTCGCTCCAGGTCATCTCCCGCGCGGCGGCGGGGACGGATGTGATCGATATCGATGCCGCGACGGCGCGCGGCATCGCGGTGCTGCGGGCGGACGGGGCGAATGCGCAATCGGTGGCGGAATTCACCATCGGCCTGATCCTGGCCTGCGCGCGCGACATCCCGGCCCATGACCGGACAACCCAGGGCGGGGGATGGGAGAGGTCGCGGCTCGGACTGGAATTGCACGGGCGCTGCCTCGGCCTGGTCGGCTATGGGCGGATCGCGCGCGGTGTGGCGCGGATCGCCCTCGCCATGGGCCTGCGCGTCGCCGCCTGGACACCGCGGATCCTTGAGGCCGGCGACATCGCGCCGGTGGAACCGGTAGGCAGCCTCCACGACCTGCTGCGGCGCGCCGATGTGCTGTCGCTCCACGCGCCGCTGACGGCGGATACGGCGGGGCTGATCGGCGCGGCGGAACTCGCTTTGCTGCCGCCTGGGGCCATCCTGGTGAACACCGCCCGAGGCGGCCAGGTGGATGAGGCCGCGTTGGCCGAGGCGCTGCGCGGTGGCCGGCTGCGCGCCGCCGCGGTCGATGTCAGGCCCGCCGAGCCACCGCCCGCGCGGACGGTTCTGAGCGATGTGCCGAACCTGATCCTGACGCCGCATATGGGGGCCGCGACGACGGTCGCCCGCGCCGCCACCGCCCGGATGGCGGCGGCGCAGCTGTTAGATGCGCTGGCCGGTCGCCCCCTGCCACCGGGCGCCTGCGTGAACCCGGCGGTGCTGCGCGGCTGAGGCCCGGGGCCGCGTTACTTGGCGGTGGCCGGGGGCGGCGGAGCGTTGGCGGCGCGAGAGAGGCGCACGCGGTCGCCGCGGCTGATCATCACGCGCTCGCCGATCGCCAGCGATTCCTCGTTGGTCTGCACCACCTCGAAGGCGCCGGCGCGATCTTCCTGGACCACGAAGGCCACCGCCGTCCCGCTCGACAGGTTGCGCTCGGCGGCGGCGCCGACGGCGCCGCCGATCAGCGCGCCACCGACGCCCGCCAGCATCTGCGCCCGCCAGTCACCGCCGATGGTGCTGCCGACAAGCCCGCCCGCCACTGCGCCGCCGACACCGCCGAGGCCGCCACCGCTGCCGCCCTGCACCTGCACCGGGCGGGCGCTGACGATGGTGCCGAAGGAGACCTGCGCGGCGCTGCCCATGGCGCCGGGGGTGAAGGTGCTGCCCGTATTGGTGGGCGCGCAGGCCGGCACCGCGAGGATCAGCGCGAGCGCGGCGGCCAGGGGAAGGAAGGGCGGGTTGGGACGCATGTCGGACTGGCTCCCTGCAAGATTGACGGGGTTAGCTTAGCGCAACGGCCGGCGGGCGCGCCATTCAATGCTGCCGGCCCGCTGGCGCTGCCGTATTCGCTCCCAGCGCGATGGCGATCGAAGGGCCATCTTCGCCACGGTTTTGGCGTGATCCCGTCCTTGCCTGGAAGACCCTAGCTGGGTTAGGGGTTTAGCCTGCGCAGTTGAACCACGGCTTCAAGGTTCGATGCGAACCGCCGCGATGGCGGCCCGGCTCTGCCTTGGGGGGGCCGGGGCAGAAGGTCCGACGGGCAATTCGCTTGCCCGGTTTGGATGGCGGATTTGGCGTGGTTGAACGACGGGACGGATGACGGGGTTGGCCCGGGGTGCGACTGGCCGCTGGTAAGTGGCCCCGCACCAGGGGTGGGCTTCGGACCGGTGCCCGGACAGCGACGGAGTGCGAGCATGATCCGGTCCCGTTTCGCGCGGTGTGCCCGGCCGATGGCAGCCTTCCTGCTGCTTGGCCTGCTCGCCGCCTGTGGCGGGGCGGGCAACCGCGTGGTGACGCAGCCGAGCATCGAGGGCGAATGGCCCCGCCCGGCCAGCGCCGAGCCGCCCGGCCCGGCCACTGACCCCTGGGGCCCGTGGATCAACCAGGCGTCCCGCCGCTTCGACGTTCCGGAACGCTGGATCCGGGAAGTGATGCGCCAGGAATCCGGCGGCAGGCAGAGCGCCACCAGCCGCGTCGGTGCGATGGGGCTGATGCAGGTGATGCCCGGCACCTATGGGGAGCTGCGCCGCCGCCACGGGCTGGGCCCCGACCCCTACCACCCCTGGGACAATCTGATGGCCGGCACGGCCTATATCCGGCAGATGTACGACCTCTACGGCGCCCCAGGCTTCCTGGCTGCCTACAATGCCGGCCCGCGCCGGCTGGAGGATTACCTCTGGGGCAGCCGTGGCCTGCCGGAGGAAACCCGGAACTACGTCGCGCGCGTCGGGCCCCGCATCCACGGCACGAACCCCGGCCGCCGCGCCCCGCCCGAGGTCTATGCCGCGGCGGAGTTGCCCTTCGTCATCCCCCCCGGCCCCCGGCGCGGCGATCAGGCGACCATGCTGGCGCTGCGTGAACAGCGCCGCGCGGCGGACCGCGGCACCCTGGTGGCGCAAGCCTCGGCGACCCGCACCGCCCCGACCTCTGATCGCCGCAACGACGCCCAGCCCCTGGTCAGCCTGGGCGCCATCACGCCGCCCGCGCCGCGCAGCCAGATCGCCTCGGCCGGTCCGGTCGTGAGCATGGAGCCGGTGGTCAGCCCCGGCGATCCCGGCACGATCCGCGCCGAGACGCTGGCGCCGCCGCCCGGCACGCGCCAGCAGCCGGTCGCGGCCCCGACCGCGCTGGCGGCGGCCCCGCAGGCGTCCCGCGGCTTCTCGCTCTTCCCGCCAGCGCAGGCCGGCACCATGCCGGTGCCCCAACGCGCCGCCGCCGCCGCGCCAGCCACGGCGGGCGGCAATTGGAGCGTCCAGGTCGGCGCCTTCGCCTCCCAGAACCTCGCCCGCGCGGCGGCGGGACAGGCGCAGGACAAGATCGGTGTGCTCGGCACCCGCGTGGTGGTCGAGCAGGCCGGCTCGCTGTTCCGGGCGCGCGTCTCGGGCCTGTCGTCCCGCAGCGGTGCCGAGCAGGCCTGCAGCCGGCTGCGCGACCGCGGCGCATGCTTCATCGTGGCGCCCGGCGCCTGATCCGCGCCCTGCCGTGATCCTGATCCTCGGCGCCGGCGGCCATGCGCGCCCGGTGATCGAGGCGCTGCGCGCCACCGGGCTGGAACCGGCCGGGTTGCTGGACGATGCGGCCAGCGGCGAGTTGCTGGGCGTGGCCGTGCTGGGGCCCCTCGGCAGCCTCGCGGCGCGGCGGTCGCCGGGCCTCTCGGCCGTCATCGCCATCGGCGACAATGCGACCCGCGCGCGGCTGGGGGCGATCTGCCGCGCGCTCGGCATCGCCTTGCCGGCGGTCATCCACCCGGCGGCCCTGATCTCCCCAAGTGCCCGGGTGGCAGACGGCGCGCAGGTGATGGCCCGCGCGGTGATCGGGCCGGAGGCGACGGTTGGCACGCTCGCGCTGGTGAATACCGGCGCCATCGTCGAACATGATTGCGCGGTGGGGGATGCCGCGCATCTCGGCCCCGGCGTGGTGCTGTGCGGCGGGGTCCGGGTCGGCGCGCGGGCACTGCTGGGCGCGGGGACGGTGGCGCGCCCAGGACTCGTGATCGGGGACGATGCGGTGGTCGCGCCTGGAGCGGCGCTGGGCGCGGATGTACCGACGGGCGC
The DNA here is from genome assembly GCA_945878375.1 of Roseomonas mucosa. Lineage (GTDB taxonomy): Bacteria > Pseudomonadota > Alphaproteobacteria > Acetobacterales > Acetobacteraceae > Falsiroseomonas > Falsiroseomonas mucosa_A. The sequence goes on from CAMDWG010000003.1 coordinate 170,613, forward strand.
GCGCATGGGCGGGGTGCCGGCGCGAGCCTTCTGACCGGCGGGGGCTTGCGCGGACGGCGCGGCTCTGCACCCTGCCGGGCATGGAGGATACGTCCCACGCCCGCCCGCTCGACGCGCTGCTGCGCCCGCGCGGCATCGCCATCATCGGCGCCTCCGACGATCCGACGCGGATCGGCGGCCGGCCGCTGGCCTATCTGAAGGCCCGCGGCTTCGCCGGCCATATCCTGCCGGTGAACCCGAACCGCGCGACCGTGCAGGGCCTGCCCGCCTTCCCCGACATCGCCGGGCTGCCCACAGCACCAGACGCCGCGATCGTCGCCATCCCCGGCGAAGGCGCGATCGAGGCGGTGCGCGACCTGGGCGCGCGGGGCTGCAAGGCCGCCATCGTCTTCACCGCCGGCTTCGCGGAAATCGGGCCGGAGGGCGCGGCGATGCAGGACCGGCTGGTGGCCGCCGCCCGCGCGCATGGCATGCGCCTGGTCGGACCGAACTGCCTTGGCCTGTTCAACGCTTCGCACGGCTATTTCCCGATCTTCTCCGCCAGCTTCGAGAATGGCTGGCCGCTGCCCGGCAAGGTCGGCATCGCGAGCCAGTCCGGCGCCTATGGCAGCCACCTGTTCGCAGCCGCGCGCGACCGCGGCATCGGCACGCCCATCCTGGTGACCACCGGCAACGAGGCCGATCTGCACCTGGCCGACATCATCGAATGGATGGCCGCGGCGGATGAGGTGGAGGTGATCGCGGCCTATGCCGAAGGCATCCGCGACGGCACGCGCTTCGTCGCGGCGCTGGAGGCCGCGCGTCGGGCGCGGAAGCCCGTGGTGCTGATGAAGGTCGGCCGCAGCGCGGTGGGGGAAGCCGCGGCGCAATCCCACACCGCCTCCATCGCCGGCGATGACCGGGTGATGGATGCGGTGCTCGGCGATCTCGGCGTGCATCGCGCGCGGACGACGGAAGAATTGCTGGATGTCTGCCAGGTGGCGCAGAAGCGGATCTACCCGGTGGGCAACACGCTCGGCGTCGTCACCATCTCCGGCGGCGCGGGCGTGCTGATCGCGGATGCGGCGGAGGCGGCCGGGCTGCCCATGCCGCCGATGCCCGAGGACGCGCAGGCGAAGCTGAAGCGGCTTGTGCCCTTCGCCTCCCCCCGCAATCCGGTGGACTGCACGGCGCAGGCCTTCAACGACATGGGCGTGGTCGGCAAATTCGCCGAGAGCATGGCCGCCGATGGCGGCTATGCCAGCATGATCGCCTTCTTCACCCAATGGGGCGCCAGCCCCTCCATCGCGCCGAAGCTGCGGGCGGAGCTGAAGGCGGTGCTGGACGCCTACCCGGATCGCCTCTTTGTCCTGTCGATCCTCGCCCCGCCCGACCGGGTGCGGGAGTGGGAGGCGGATGGCTTCCTGGTGATGGCAGACCCGTCCCGCGCCGTCGTGGCCCTCGCGGCGATGGGTCGCTTCGGGGAGGCCTTCGCCCGCAAAGCCCCGTCCCCCTCCACGCTGCCACAGGTCACGCTGCCCGAAGCCGCGCCCAACGAGGCGGAAGCCAAGCGCATCCTGGCCGCGGCCGGCGTCGCGATGGTGCCGGAACGCGCCGCGACGACGGTGGAGGCCGCGCTGGACGCCGCGGGGGAAGTCGGCTTCCCCGTGGTGCTGAAGCTTCTCTCGCCCGACATCCTGCACAAGAGCGAGATCGGCGGCGTGCTGCTGGGCATCGCGGATGAGGCCGCGCTGCGCGACGGCTTCGCGACGCTGATGGCCCGCGCCGCGGATCGTGCGCCGGGCGCGCGGGTGGATGGCGTGCTGGTGGCCAAGCAGGTCGCGGGCGCGGTCGAGATGGCCATCGGCGTGGTGCGCGACCCGGTCTTCGGCCCGGTCGTGATGGTCGGCCTCGGCGGCGTCTTCATCGAGGTGTTCCGCGACGTCGCCTTCCGCCGCTGTCCGGTGACGGAGCCGGAGGCGGAGGCGATGATCCGCGCGCTCCGCGGCTTCCCGCTGCTGGATGGCGCGCGCGGGCGGCCGAAGGCGGATGTGGCGGCGCTGTCCCGCGCGGTCGCGGCGCTGTCGCGCTTCGGCGCGGCGGCAGGGCCGCGGCTGCTGTCTGCCGAAATCAATCCCCTGATGGTGTTGCCGGACGGCCAGGGTGCGCTGGCTGCCGATGCCGTGATCGAGGTCGCCTGAATGCCCATCCACTACGACACGCTGCTGAACTTCCCGATCCCCGAAATCCGCCAGCGCCTGCGCTGGCAGGACACCGCGCTCTACGCGCTGTCGCTCGGGGCCGGGCAGGACCCGATGGATGCCGAGGATCTGCGCTTCGTCACCGAAGGCGCCGCCATGCGCGCGCTGCCGTCGATGGCGGTCGTGCTCGGCTATCCCGGCTTCTGGCTGCGGGATCCCGCCACCGGCGTCGATGCGGTGCGCCTGGTGCATGGCGAGCAATCGGTGGAACTCCACGCGCCCCTGCCGACAGAGGGCGAGGTGATCGGGCGGTCCCGCGTGACGGGGCTGGTCGATCGCGGCGCCGGCAAGGGCGCGCTGCTCTATTCCGAACGGGTGATCCTGGATGCTGCGACGGGTGCCAAGCTCGCGACGCTCGGCCAGACCACCTTCCTGCGCGGGGATGGCGGCTTCGGCGGGCCGGATGGGCCGGTGAAGAAACCCGCGCCGGAGCCCGAAGGCGCGCCGGGGATCGTGCTGGACCTGCCGACACGGCCGGAGATGGCGCTGCTCTATCGCCTGAACGGCGACCACAACCCGCTGCACAGCGACCCCGCCATCGCCGCCAAGGCCGGCTTTCCGCGCCCGATCCTGCATGGTCTGGCGACCTTCGGCGTGGTCGGGCGCGCGCTGCTGCGCGGGGTCTGCGGCAACGACACGGCGCGGTTCGGGCGGATGGACTGCCGCTTCTCCGCCCCCGTCTTCCCGGGCGAGACGATCCGCACGGAAATCTGGCCCAGCGCAGGCGGCGCGGCCTTCCGCGCGCGGGTGGTGGAACGCGATGTCGTGGTGGTGGGCAACGGCGCCTTCCGCCTTGCCGCCCCGGCGGCGGCTGGCTAGAGCGACGGGGCCAGGGGACAACGCCGCATGATCGACAAGATCGTCCAGTCCATCGCGGACGCGCTTTCGGGCGTCAGGGATGGCGCGACCGTGCTGATGGGCGGCTTCGGCGCCGTCGGCCAGCCCGATGAGCTGATCGAGGGGCTGATCGAACAGGGCGCGAAGGAGCTGACCGTCGTCAGCAACAATGCGGGCGCGGGGAAGGTGGGGCTCGCGAAGCTGCTGGCGGCGGGGCGGGTGCGGAAGATCATCTGCTCCTTCCCCCGCGTGGCCGGGTCCACGGTGTTCGAGGACCTCTACCGCGCCGGCAAGCTGGAGCTGGAGATCGTGCCGCAGGGCACGCTGGCGGAACGCATGCGCGCCGCCGGCGCCGGCATCCCGGCCTTCTACACGCCGACGGCGGCGGGCACGAAGCTGGCGCAGGGCAAGGACGTGCGCGACTTCGACGGCAGGCCGCATGTGATGGAACTGGCGCTGAAGGGGGATGTCGCGCTGGTGGAAGCCTGGGAAGGCGACCGCTGGGGCAACCTGACCTATCGAGAATCCGGGCGGAACTTCAACCCGGTGATGGCGATGGCCGCCGCGCTGACGGTGGCGCAGGTGCACCACATCCGCCAGCTCGGTGAGATCGCGCCGGACAGTATCCACACCCCCGGTATCTTCGTGAACCGCGTGGTCCGCGTGAACCGCGGAGCACCTTGGATTTAGTGGCGCGGCCGATTCAGACTTCCGGGCCCTACGGCCCTCCGGTCATCGGACGCGCAGTCTCGCTTTGGAAGGGATGCTGACGCCCATGTGGAATCGCACGCAGATGGCCGCGCGCGTCGCGCAGGACATTCCCGAAGGCTGGTTCGTCAACCTCGGCATCGGCATCCCCACCATGGTCGGCGACCATGTGCCGCCGGGGCGGGAGGTGATCCTGCATTCGGAGAACGGCATCCTCGGCATGGGCCCCGCCCCGGCGCCGGACCAGGTGAATGCCTGGCTGGTGAATGCCGGCAAGCAGCCCGTCACGCTGCATCCGGGCGGCAGCTTCTTCCACCACGCCGACAGCTTCGGGATGATCCGCGGCGGGCATATCGACCTCTGCGTCCTCGGCGCCTTCGAAGTCGCGGCGAATGGCGACATCGCGAATTGGGCGACCAGCGAGAACGACACCGCGCCGGCCGTCGGCGGCGCGATGGACCTCGCGGCCGGCGCCAAGCGGCTCTGGGTGGTGATGGAGCACACGACGAAGGACGGCGCGCCGAAGCTGGTGGAACGCTGTTCCTATCCGCTGACGGCGATGGGCGCGGTGCAGCGCGTCTTCACCAACCTCGCGGTGATCGATGTCATCCCCGGCCGCGGCTTCGTGGTGCGAGAGATCGTGCCGGGCCTGTCGCTGGCCGATCTGCAGGCCAAGACCGGCGCGACGCTGCAGACGGAAGCCTGACCATGCGCGTGACCGAACAGCAGGATGGCGGCGTCCTGACGCTGACGCTCGACTACCCCGAACGGCGCAACGCGCTGGCCATTCCCTTGCGGGAGGATCTGCACCGCATCCTGGAAGCCGCGCAGGGCGATGCCGCGATCCGGTCCATCGTGCTGACCGGCGCGGGCGGCGTGTTCTGCTCGGGCGGCGACATCTCCGGCATGGATGCCACGGATGCGGAAGCGGGGCGGGAGCGGATGCGGCGCACGCATCGCATCATCCGCCTGATGGTTGCCGGCCGCCTGCCCATCGTAGCGGCGGTCGAGGGCTGGTGCGTCGGCGCGGGGCTGTCGGTGGCCTGCGCCTGCGACACCATCGTGGCGGCCGAGGATGCGCGCTTCATGGCCGGCTTCGGCAAGGTGGGGCTGATCGCCGATCTCGGCCTGCCCTTCACCCTGCCCGCGCGGATCGGCGCGGGCCGCGCGCGGCAGATGTTCCTCTATGGCACGCAGTTGGACGCGGCATCCGCCGAGCGGATCGGGCTGGTGGACCACGTGGTGCCGAAGGGCGGGTCCCTGGCGAAGGCGACGGAGCTGGCCGCCTTCCTGGCCGCGCAGGCCGCGCTTCCGATCGCGCTGACCAAGCAGATCCTGGCCGAGGGCCTGGACCGCGCGCTGGAGGATGAGCGGCACTTCCAGGCCACCTGCTTCCTCAGCGCTGACCATGCCGAAGGCCGCGCGGCGTTCCTGGCAAAGCGGGCGCCGCAATTCGGCCAGCGTTGACGGAAGACCGCCCTCGGCGGAGCATCACGCACCCCGAGGGAAGCTGACACGATGACCGAGTTCTGGCGCCTGCCCGCGACCGAGATCGCCGCCCTGGTGCGCGCCAGGCAGGTCAGCGCGCGGGATGTCGCGCGGGATGCGCTGGCGCGGCTGGCGGTCGCGAACCCGCCCATCAACGCCGTCATCCAGCACGACGCCGAGGAAACGCTGGCCGAGGCCGCGCGCATCGATGCCGCCCTCGCCCGCGGCGAGGATCCGGGCCCGATGGCGGGCGTGCCGGTGACCATCAAGGTCAATGTGGACCAGACGGGCTGGGCCACCACCAATGGCCTGAAGACGCAGAAGGACCACCGCGCGACCGCGGACAATCCGGTCGTCGCCAATCTCCGCAAGGCGGGCGCGGTGATCCTGGGGCGGACCAACACGCCGGCCTTCTCGCTGCGCTGGTTCTGCCGCAACGGGCTGCACGGGCACACGCGGAACCCGTGGAATCCGGGCATCACGCCGGGCGGGTCCTCGGGCGGCGCGGCGGCGGCGACGGCGGCGGGGATCGGCGCGGTCGGGCATGGGACGGATATCGGCGGCTCCATCCGCTACCCGGCCTATGCCTGCGGCATCCACGGGCTGCGCCCGACGCTCGGCCGGATCCCGGCCTGGAACCCGTCCTTCGCCGACCGGCATCTGGGCGGGCAGTTGATGGCGGTGTCCGGCCCGCTCGCGCGGACCATCGCGGATGTGAAGCTGTCCTTCGCGGCGATGGCGGCGCGGGACATCCGCGATCCGTGGTGGGTGGACGCCCCGATGGAAGGCCCGCCGGCGCCGAAGCGCGCCGCGCTCTGCATCGCGCCGGAAGGCATGCCCACCGCCCCCGCCGTGGCCGATGCGCTGCGCGATGCGGCGCGGCGCCTGGAAGCCGCTGGCTGGGTGGTGGAGGAAGCGCCCCTGCCCCCGCTGCGGGAACCCGCGCGGCTGCAGGCGATGCTATGGCTGGCAGAGACGCGGCGCGGCCTGAACAAGGCCTTCGCGGCGGAAGGCGATCCGGATGCGAGCTTCGTCTATGCGCAGATGGAAGCGCTCTGCCCGGAGCCCGACCTGTTCGGCCTGATGGATGCGCTGCAGGCCCGGTCGGGCTTCGTGCGGCAATGGATGACGTTCTTCGAGACCTATCCGGTGGCGCTCTGCCCCGTCTCGGCGGAACTGCCCTTCCCCGACCAGCTCGATGTCGAAAGCCCCGAGGCGTTCCGGCGGGTGATGGAAGCGCAGCTGACGCAGGTGGGCCTGCCGCTGATGGGCCTGCCGGGCCTGGCCGTCAGCACCGGCCTGTCTGGCGGCGTGCCCGTGGGCGTCCAGCTGCTGGCCGGGCGCTATCGGGAAGACCTGCTGCTGGAAGCCGGCGCGGCCATCGAAGCCGGCGGCGCGCCGGCCACGCCGATCGATCCGCGCGGGTAGGCAGCCGCGCAGCCCGCCCGATCCCGGGTGGGCCGTGCCGGTCGGCCCTACCCGACCGCAGTCGCCGCGCGCGGCTTGCGGGCGGGGGCCTGCAAGGGGCCGCCATTCACCCGTTCGCGCAATTCCTTGCCCGGCTTGAAATAGGGCACCGCCTTGGCCGAGACGGCGACCGCCGTGCCCGTGCGCGGATTGCGCCCGGTGCGCGGGTCGCGCTTCTTGGTCGAGAAGGCGCCGAAGCCGCGCAGCTCCACCCTATCGCCCCGCGCCAGCGCAGCCGTGATCTCATCGAAGATCGTGTCGATGATGAGTTCAACGTCCGGCTGCCGCAGATGCGGATTGGACGCCGCCAACTGGGCGATCAGTTCCGATCGCGTCATGAAGGCCCAACGCCCCCTATGTTCCTTGAACCCCGAGGCTGCCAAAGGGCGCGCGCGCGGTCAACGGACCAGCCAGGGCCCGAATGCGGCCCGCAGCACCGCATTCAGCGCGGCGCCGAAGGTGCGCTCCGCCAGGCCGCGGATCTCGATGGGCTTGACCGGCAGCTCCGCCGGCACCGCTTGCGTCTCGGCCAGCCAGGCGCGGGCTTCCACCTCCCCGCCGATCGCGTCCACCAGGCCGAGGCGCACGGCCTCGCGGCCCGTGAAGATGCGGCCATCGGCCAATTCGCGCACCCGCTCGGCCGGCATGTCCCGGCCGGCGGCGACCATGGCGACGAACTGCTCGTGCAGGTCCCGCACCACCCGCATCAACTCGGCCCTTCCTTCCTCGGTCAGCGGGCGGAAGGGGTTGGGCTGGTCCTTGAAGGCGCCCGAGGGCAGGCTTTCCAGCCGCACGCCGACGCGGGCAGCCAGTTCCGAGGCATCGACCGATTGCAGGATGACACCGATGGAGCCGGTCACCGTCGCGTCGCGCGCGAAGATCCGCGCGGCCGGTAGGGCGGCCATGTAGCCGGCGGAGGCGGCCGTGCCGCCCATCACCGCGACCACCGGCTTGCGTTCGGCGATGCGGCGGAGCGCGGCGTGCAGCGCCTCACCCCCCGCCACGCTGCCGCCGGGGCTGTCGATGGCGACGATCAGGGCGCGCACATTCTCGTCACGGCGGGCACGGTCCAGCGCCTCCGCCACGCGGCGGTCGTCGCCGATGAAGCCCTCCACCTCGAGCCGCGCCACATGCGCAGCCCCCGGCAGCAGGCCGGTCGGGTCCGCGCCACGGACCAGCAGGGCGATCAGCGCCACCGCAGCGGCCAGCACCGCAAGGCCGCGCCAGAGGGAAAGGCGGCGCTTCAGGCGCCGGCGGTCATAGAGAAGGTCTGCGTCGAGGGGCATGCCGGGTCATATGGCGCTGTTCCGCGCATCCGGCCAGGGGCCTGCCGGCGCGGCCAGTCGGCAGGCAAAACGAAAGCGGCCGGCCCTGCCTTCCGCACCGGCCACCAGATGGCAACCAGGGGGAGGGCCGGGACGGCCGCGTCTTCGTCGTGATGCAGGCCGTGGTCACGCTCGATCCGGGCGATGTCCGCCGGATCGAGCGTGTCCAAGCCTGATTACTCCTCGCCGGCCTGGCGGCGGCGGATCGCCGCGCCCAGGATGTCGCCGAGGGAGGCGCCGCTGTCGGTCGAGCCGAACTCCTTCATCGCCTCGCGCTCTTCCTCGACTTCCTTGCCCTTGATGGTCAGGGCCAGGCGACGGCCGGCGCGATCCACGGCGGTGACCTTCGCATCGACCTTCTCGCCGATGGCGAACTTGTCGGGGCGCTGGTCGGCGCGGTCGCGGGCCAGCTCGGCGCGGCGGATGAAGCCCGTCAGGACCTCGTCCACCTTCACCTCGATGCCGTTGGCCTCGACCTTCGTCACCACGCAGGTCACGATCTCGCCCTTGCGGACGCGGTCCAGCACCTCGGCGGCCGGATCGGCGGCGAGCTGCTTGATGCCGAGCGAGATGCGCTCCTTCTCGATGTCCACGTCGAGGACCTTCGCCTTGACGACATCGCCCTTCTTGTAGCGCGCCATCGCCGTCTCGCCGGGCTCATCCCAGCTGAGGTCGGACATGTGCACCATGCCGTCCAGATCCGGGCCGAGGCCGATGAACAGGCCGAACTCGGTGATGTTGCGGATCTCGCCCTCGATGACCGCGCCGGGCTGGTTCGCTTCGGCGAAGACATCCCACGGATTGCCCTGGGCCTGCTTGAGGCCCAGCGAGATACGGCGCTTCGGGCCATCGACGTCGAGGATGACGACATCGACTTCCTGGCTGGTGGCGACGATCTTGCCCGGATGGACGTTCTTCTTCGTCCACGACATCTCGGAGACGTGCACCAGGCCCTCGACCCCCGCTTCCAGCTCCACGAAGGCGCCGTAGTCGGTGATGTTGGTGACGCGGCCGGAGAACTTGCCGCCGACCGGGAACTTGGTCGCGACATTCTCCCACGGGTCGGACATCAGCTGCTTCATGCCGAGGCTGATGCGCTGGGTCTCCGAGTTGAAGCGGATGACCTGCACCTTCACCGGCTGGCCGATGGTCAGCGCCTCGGACGGGTGGTTGATCCGGCGCCAGGCAATGTCGGTCACATGCAGCAGGCCGTCCACGCCGCCGAGGTCCACGAAGGCGCCGTAGTCGGTGATATTCTTGACGACGCCGTCCAGAACCATCCCTTCCTTCAGGCCCTGCACCAGCTCGGCGCGCTGTTCGGCGCGCGTTTCCTCGAGCACCGCGCGGCGCGACACCACGATGTTCCCGCGGGCGCGGTCCATCTTGAGGATCTGGAAGGGCTGCGGGCTGCCCATCAGCGGGCCGACATCGCGCACGGGGCGGATATCCACCTGGCTGCCCGGCAGGAACGCCACGGCGCCGCCGAGATCCACGGTGAAGCCGCCCTTGACGCGGCCGAAGATCACGCCGTTCACGCGCTGCTGCGCGGTGAAGGACTTCTCGAGGTTCGTCCAGGCTTCCTCGCGGCGCGCCTTTTCGCGCGACAGCACGATGGAACCGTCGCGGTCCTCATAGCGCTCGACGAACAGCTCGATCACATCGCCGGGCTTCACATCCGGCTTCTGGCCCTGCGGGGCGAATTCCTTGAGCGGGACGCGGCCTTCGGACTTCAGGCCGACATCGACAACGGCGAAGTCGTCATCGACGCGGATGACGCGGCCGGTGATGACGGAGCCGGCGAAGCCGGTGTTGTCGCCGAGGGTGGCGTCCAGAAGGGCGGCAAAATCCTCGTCGGGGGTATAAGCGGCGGTGGTGGCGCTAGCCATGCGGTATGGTGTTCCTGAGGGTGGCCCCGCGGGGCCAAGGGGATTGCGCCTCCGCGGGCGGTGCCGCGGACACGACCTGACCGGGGATGCTGGGATCCGCGCGGCCCTTGGGCTTCTGGGCGGCATGACGGCCCGCCCTTTCCGGCCGCGCGCAGGCAGGAATGCCAATGCGTGGCGCCGCGGCCCCGGAGGGTCGCGGCTCTGCTCGGGCGGTACGCCCCGAAGCTTCACGGAGTCAAGGGGAGTCCGGCCAAAAACGTCCGGAACGCGCGGGCAAGACCCGGATGTTGCAGGCGATCAGCCAGACCGACTATCTCCTGGCGTGGATCGGAAAAAAACACGCGATGGCGACCGTTCAGGACGAGGTGTCGGCAACCTTCCGGCAGTTCGTCGCCGCGCAGAATGCCCATGACGAAACGGCGCTGACGCCGCTGCTGCGGGCGGGGCCGGAGTTCTTCTGGGTCACGACCACGGCCGTGACGGTCTGGGGGCGGGACGCCGCGATGGCGCGCTTCCGCACGAACTGGCAGGGTCAATGGCACCTCGCCCCCGATTTCGACGCGCTGCGCGTGGTCGAGGTCGCGCCGGATGTGGCGATGCTGCATGTGCCGGTGATGGCCACCTTCGCCCCTCATGGGCAGCCCGCCACGCCGAATGCGGTCAAGTGGAGCGGCGTCTTCGCGCGGGTCGAGGGCGGGTGGACCGTTGCCGCGATCCTGCTGGCGACGGTGCCGTAGTCCTTATCCGAGCCGCACCCGCACCAGAGTGCGCGCGGCCTGGAACGCCTCCTCGATGCCGAGTTCGGTCGTGTCCAGCACCACGGCATCCTCCGCCGGCTTCATCGGCGCGGTGGCGCGGGCGGCGTCCTGCGCGTCGCGGGCCTGCATTTCCGCCAGCACATCGGCCAGGGGGCGGTCCAAGCCGCGGGCGGCGAGTTCGGCATGGCGGCGCCGGGCGCGGGCCTCGGGGCTCGCGGTCACGAAGAGTTTCGCCGGCGCGTCGGGGAAGATCACGGTGCCGATGTCGCGCCCATCCATCACCGCCCCGTGGCGGCGGCCGAAATCGCGCTGCCAATCGACCAGCGCGGCGCGCACCTGCGGCAGGGTCGCGACCGCCGACGCCGCCATATCCGCCGCCGGGCCGCGCAGGTCGCCACGGTCGAGGTCGGCAGGGGTCAGCGAGCGGGCCGCCGCTTCCGCCACCGCCGCATCGCGCGGATCGCCGCCGGCCTCCAGCACGCGCCGCCCGACGGCGCGGTAGAGCAGCCCGGTATCCAGGTAGGGCAGGCCGAGTTCGCGCGCCAAGCGCCGCGCCAGCGTGCCCTTTCCCGCCGCCGCCGGCCCATCGACGGCGATGACGCGCGGCGTCACGGCGCGGCCAGCGCGGCCTCGCCGCAAAGCCGGTTCATCAGCGCGGCAAAGCCGGGGAAGGAGGTCTCGATGAAGGCGGCGTCGTCCACCCGCACCGGGGCGCGGGACGCCAGGCCCAACACCAGCGCGCTCATCGCGATGCGATGGTCCATGTGGGTCACCACATCGCCACCGCCGGCGGGCGGGCCGCCAGCGCCCTGCACGATCATGTCATCGCCTTCGACCGTCACGGCCACGCCATTGGCCGCCAGCAGCTCGGCGGTGGCGGAAAGCCGGTCGCTTTCCTTCACCCGCAATTCCTTCAGGCCCCGCATCCGCGTGGTGCCGCGCGCGGCGGCGGCGGCCACCGCCAGGATCGGGTATTCGTCGATCATCGCCGGCGCGCGTTCGGGCGGCACATCCACGGCACGCAACGCAGAGGCCTTCACCAGCAAATCGGCCACCGGTTCCCCGCCTTCGGTGCGCGGGTTCAGGCGGGTGATATCGGCGCCCATCTCGGCCAGCGTCGCGAACAGGCCGGCGCGCAGCGGGTTCAGCCCGACGCCGCGCAGCAGCACCTCCGACCCCGGCACCAGCAGCGCGGCGACCGCCGGGAAGGCGGCGGAGGAAGGATCGCCCGGCACCACGACCGGGGCGGCGACCAGCTCCGGCTGGCCGTCCAGCTCGATCACCCTGCCATGGCCCTCCACGGCGACGCGCACCGTCGCGCCGAAGTGGCGCAGCATGTTTTCCGTATGGTCGCGCGTCGCCTCATGCTCCACCACGCGGGTGATCCCGCGCGCCGAAAGCCCGGCCAGCAGGCAGGCCGACTTCACCTGCGCCGAGGCGACCGGCAGCGTGTAGTCGAGCGGCAGGGGATCGGCGGCACCCTCCACCGCCAGCGGCAGCCGCCCGCCTGCCCGCGTCGCGAAGCGGGCGCCGGTGGCGGATAGCGGATCGGTCACCCGCTTCATCGGCCGCTTGCGGAGCGAGGCGTCGCCCGTCATCACCGCGAACAGCGCATGCCCCGCCAGCAGCCCGCAGAGCAGCCGCGCGGCGGTGCCGGAATTGCCCATGTCGAGCACATCCGCCGGCTCCACCAGCCCGCCGATGCCGCGCCCGGCCACCCGCCAATGCCCGCCGCCGAGATCCGCGACCTCCGCCCCCAGCGCCCGCATGGCGGCGGCGGTGCGGAGCACGTCTTCCCCCTCGAGCAGCCCGGTGATGTCCGTGGTGCCGACCGCGAGCGCGCCGAACATCAAGGCGCGGTGGGAGATCGACTTGTCGCCGGGCACCAGCGCCTCTCCCGACAGGGGGCGGGCGGGCGCCTTGGCGGCCAGGGGACGGGGGGTGTCGGCATCATGCATGGGGGCGGCGTTTGACATGCAGGGCGCAAAGTGGCAATCGCGCCGCCCTTAAAGCCAGATGGTCCCAAACTCCATGGCCAAGCCAGAACTCGGACTGAAGCGCGTCTGCGTGTCCTGTGGAACGAAGTTCTACGACATGGCCCGGGCGCCGGCGGTCTGCCCGAAATGCGGCACCGAGCAGCCGGCCGAACAGCCGAAGCTGAAGCGGTCCCCCATCCCGGTCGATGACCGCGTGAAGAAGCGCGTCGTGGCGGCGGAGGCCGATGCGGAGGACATCGTCGAGGTCGAGGCCGACGAGGCCGACGAGGCGATCGAGGACGCGGAGGAGCTCGAGGACGCCGATGAGGCGCTCGGCGAGGAGATCGAGGTCGAGAGCGACCGCGAGGAAGAGACCTGACCTCAACACCCTCTCCCGCCTGCGGGAGAGGGTCGGGTCTAGTGTTTTCTCCGCCAGCGCATCCGTCTGCCTATCCTCGCACCAGACCCTCTCCCGCAGCAGCGCGTGAGGGGTAAGGTGCGACCGTGACACCGCCTTCCCCCTTCCGCATCGGCGCGGCCGAGGCGCTCGGCGCGCCGGCGCTTGCCATGGGCGCCACCTTCATCGCCTTCGGCGCGGCCGTGGCCGAGGCCGGGCTGCCGATGGGCTGGGCGCTGCTATGCTCGGCAGCCATCTACGGCATGGCGGGGCAGTTGGTGCTCCTCGGACTCGCGGCGGGGCCGGGCGGGGCGGTGCTGCCGGCGGTGATCGCGGCCAGCGCCGCCAATGCGCGCTTCCTGCCGATGGCGGTGGCGATCTCGCCGCTGCTCGGGCCGCGCCGGCCGGGGTGGAAGCGGCTGCTGGCCCTGCCCTTCATCGCCATCACCCCCTGGGCGCCCGCCATGCGCCGCCTGCCAGGGCTGGCGGAGCCGGACCGGCTGGGCTGGTTCCTGGGCTTCGCCGTCGCGTCCTGGACCGCGGGCCTCGCCGCGACCGCGGCGGGGCATCTTCTGGCCCCCGCCCTGCCGGTGGCGCTGCGGGCTGCGCTGCTGTTCACCAACCCCTTCTACTTCGCCCTGCTGCTGGCCGCCGATCTCGGCCGGCCGGGGGTGCGCGGGGCCGTGATCGGCGGCGCGGCGGCGGCGCCGCTGGCGCTGTGGCTCGGCCCGGCCTGGGGGCTGCTGGCGGCCGGGCTGACGGGGGGCACGGCGGCCTTCCTGTGGGAGCGTCGGCGGGGGGAAAGCGGGGGAGGATGACCGGGCCGGATCTCGCCCTTGGGCTGACGGTGCTCGCCATGCTCGGCCTGCGCGGGGCGGGGCTGCTGCTGGGCGGCGTGCTGCGGCCGGATCATCCAGTGATCGCCTGGGCGGCTTCGGTGTCGGTCGCGACCCTCGCGGCCTTCGTCGTGCTCGCGCTGGTCGCGCCGAGCGGGCTGCTCGCCACCGTGCCCTGGACCGCGCGGCTGGCCGGCGTCGTGACCGGCGCCATCGGCTGGCACCTGTCCCGGGGCGCGATGCTGCCGGCGCTGGGGGCGGGCTTCGCGGGCCTGTTGCTGGCCTGGTGGGTCGCGCCGTGAGGCCATAGCGCCTCGCCCAAGGGGTGGGGCATGGCGCAGGCCGCCATCTCCGCTACCCTCCCCACACGACAAGGGTGGAGACGGGCCATGCGGGTCTTTCTGGCGCATACGCCGGAGATGCGGGCGAACTACTACGGCGCGCGGGCGCTGGCCGAACTCCGCAAGGTCGCCGATGTGACGCTGCATGAGGGCGCGGAGACCCTTTCGGGCGCCGCGCTGGCCGCCGCCGCCGCCGGGTGCCAGGCGATCATCGCCGACCGCGCCACGCCGGGCATGGCCGCAACCTTCGACCAGTCGCCCGACCTGCTGGCCTTCCTGCGCGTCGCGGTCGATGTCTCGACCATCGATATCGCCGCCGCATCCCGGCACGGGGTGCTGGTGACGCAGGCGACGCCGGGCTTCGTGGACAGCGTCGCGGAACTCGCCATCGGGATGATGGTGGACCTCGCGCGCGGCATCTCAGGCTACGCCGCAGCCTTCCAGGCCGGGCGCGTGCCGGAACCGCGGATGGGACGGCAATTGGCGGGGCGGACGCTCGGGCTGATCGGCTATGGCCGCATCGCGCGGCGGGTCGCGCAGATCGCGGTGGCGATGCGGATGCGCGTGCTGGCCAACGACCCCTACGCGACCATCGCCGATCCCGGCGTCGAATCCGTGCCGATGGATCGCCTGCTGGCCGAGAGCGATGTGGTCATGCCGCTCGCCGTCGCGAATGACGCGACGCGGCATGTCGTCGATGCCGCGGCGCTGGCGGCGATGCGGCGCGGGGTGCTGCTGGTGAACCTCTCGCGCGGGCAATTGGTGGATGAGGCCGCGCTGGCCGCCGCGCTCGACAGCGGGCAGGTGGCGGCGGCGGCGATGGATGTCGGCATGGCGCCCGACCAATGGCCGCATCCGGCGCTGGCCGCGCGGCCGAATGTGATCGCAACGCCGCATATCGGCGGGCTGACGCCGGAAGCGGCGGAACACCAGGCGATGGACACGGTGCGCCAGGTGGCGGCGCTGGCCGCCGGCCGCGTGCCGGACGGGACGATGAACCTGGACCGCGCGCATCGCCTGGCGCGGCTCGGCATCAATGCAGGGGCCGCACCCGGCGGGGGCTGACCATCGGGGTCAGCTCCGCAGCCCCGGCGCCTCCTGCCCCGTGCGGGCCACGTATTCCGTGTAGCCGCCATCGTAGTGGTGGAGGCCGTCCGGCGTCAGTTCCAGCACGCGGTTGGACAGCGCGGCGAGGAAGTGGCGATCATGCGAGACGAACAGCATGGTGCCTTCAAACTGCGCCAGCGCCGCGACCAGCATTTCCTTCGTCGCCATGTCCAGGTGGTTGGTGGGCTCGTCCAGCACCAGGAAATTCGGCGGGTCGAACAGCATCCGCGCCATCACCAGCCGCGCCTTCTCGCCGCCCGACAGAATGCGGCAGCGCTTTTCCACCTCGTCGCCCGAAAAGCCGAAGCAGCCCGCTAGCGCGCGCAGCTGGCCCTGCCCGGCGCGGGGGAAACTGTCTTCGAGCGACTGGAAGACCGTCCGGTCGCCATCCAGCACTTCCATCGCGTGCTGCGCGAAATAGCCAAGCTTCACGCTGGCCCCGAGCGTGACCGAGCCCTGGTCCGGCTCCGTCGAGCCGGTCACCAGCTTCAGCAGCGTGGACTTGCCGGCGCCGTTGATGCCGAGCACGCAGCAGCGTTCCCGCCGCCGCACCAGCAGGTCAAGCCCTTCATAGATCACGCGCGACCCGTAGCGCTTGTGGACGCCGCGCAGGTTGGCGACATCGTCGCCGGATCGCGGCGCGGGCATGAATTCGAAGGATACGGATTGCCGGCGCTTCGGCGGCTCCACGCGATCGATCTTCTCGAGCTTCTTGACCCGGCTCTGCACCTGCGCGGCGTGGGAGGCGCGGGCCTTGAAGCGTTCGATGAAGTTGATCTCCTTCGCCAGCATCGCCTGCTGGCGTTCGAACTGCGCCTGCTGCTGCTTCTCGGCCAGCGCGCGCTGCTGCAGGTAGAAATCGTAGTCGCCGGCATAGGAGGTCAGCGCGCCGCCATCGATCTCGATGATCTTGCGGACGATGCGGTTCATGAACTCGCGGTCGTGCGAGGTCATCAGCAGCGCGCCGTCATAGCCGATCAGGAAATTCTCCAGCCAGATCAGGCTTTCGAGGTCGAGGTGGTTGCTCGGTTCATCCAGCAGCATGACATCGGGGCGCATCAGCAGGATGCGCGCCAGCGCGACGCGCATCTTCCACCCGCCGGACAGCGCGCCGACATCGCCATCCATCATCTCCTGGCTGAAGCCGAGGCCGTCCAGGACCTCTCGCGCGCGACCCTCCAGCGCGTAGCCGCCGAGTTCCTCGAAACGCGCCTGCACCTCTCCGAAGCGTTCGAGGATGGCGTCGAGATTGTCGGCCTGGTCGGGATCGGCCAACGCCGCTTCCAGCTGCGCCAGTTCCGCCGCGACGGCGCTGACCGCGCCGGCACCGTCCATCACCTCGGCCACCGCGCTGCGGCCGGCCATTTCACCCACATCCTGGCTGAAGAAGCCGATGGTGACGCCGCGATCCACCAGCACCAGCCCCTCATCGGGCGTGTCCTGGCCGGTGATCATGCGGAACAGCGTGCTCTTGCCCGCGCCATTGGGGCCGACCAGGCCGATCTTCTCGCCCTTCTGGAGCGCTGCCGAGGCCTCGATGAACAGAAGCTGGGTGCCGTTCTGCTTGGTGAGATTGTCGAGGCGGATCACGGGATGACGGGGCTTGGTGCTGTTGCGGCGCGCTTATGGCACGCCGAAGGCCGGCGCGAGAGTGGGGTGGCGCGCCTCAACGGCCGCGGCAGTACCCGGCGCCAGCGTGGCTGGTCCCTGACGGGCAGGAGCCGCCCCGCGCGGGGACATAAGTGGTCCGCCCATCCGTGGCGCAGTAGCCGGCGCCCGCATGGCTGGTGCCCGAGGGGCAGGACCCGCGCTCGGCGGCGATGAAGCCCTTGCCCGATGTGGACCGGCAATACCCCGACCCGGCATGGCTGGAGCCGGAGGGGCAGGAGCCATTCTGGGCCGGCACCATCGACTGCGCGCCCGCCGCGACCGGCAGCGCCACCAGGAGGAGGGCGGTGAACAGGCAGAGAAGACGCAGCGCGACCATGGGTAATTCCTTCAATGCCGGGATGGCCGGATGAAGATGACTCACAGGCTGGGATGGCTTTTCCGGGGCGCGAGAGAGGCTGAAATGCAGGGGTTGTGCCCCGCCAAGCGCCCGTGATCGGGAAATGGTGCCGACACCCGGGATTGAACCGGGGACCTACTGATTACGAATCAGTTGCTCTACCGCTGAGCTATGTCGGCCCTGAGTGGCGGGGCCTATAGCCGCTTGGGGCACGGGGGGCAACCGCTCCTTGGACATCTTCGGGCCCGCCCAAAGGCGGAAACACTGGGAAACTATCCAGCCGCCGGCAGAATGGTATCCTCTCGCCGCATGTCCCGCCGCCTCCTGCTTCTGCTCGGTCTTGGTCTCGCCGGCGGGGGCGGTGCCTGGGCGTGGTTCGCCCTGCCGCCCCGGGTCGCCATCGCTCTCGCCACCAGCGGACCCGCGCTCGAAGCCGTCTACGCCACCGGCGCCGTCGAGCCCGCCAATTGGGCCCGCGTCGGCCCGGCCACCCGCGCCCGCGTCACCGCCGTCCTGGTCGAGGAAGGCAGCCGCGTCACCGAAGGGCAACCCATGGCCCGGCTCGATGATCGCCAGGCCCGCCTGCTGGCCGAGGAAGCCGAGGCGCGCGCCCGCTTCGCCGCAGAGGACCTCGCCCGCACCCGCACCCTGGTCGCCCGCGACATCGCCGCCCGCGCCACGCTGGAACGGGCCGAGCGCGATGCGCGCGCCGCGCGTGCGGCGGCGGATGCGCTGATCCAGCGGCTCGACGATTATCTGGTGCGCGCGCCGACCGATGGCGTCGTGCTGCGCCGCGACGCAGAGGTGGGAGAGGTGGTGGACACGCCCGCCTCCCTGTTCTGGATCGGGGAACCGCGCCCGCTGCGCGTGACGGCGGAAGTGGATGAGGAGGACATCGCCCGCATCGCTCCGGGCCAGCGCGTGCTGCTGCGCGCCGATGCCTTCCCCGACCGCGTCATGACGGCGGAGGTCGCGCAGATCACACCGAAGGGCGACACCGTCCGCAAGGCCTATCGCGTCCGCCTGAACCTTCCCGACGATACGCCGCTTATGATCGGCATGACCGTCGAGGCCAACATCATCCTGCGTGAGGCACCCGACGCCGTGCTGGTCCCGCCCGCCGCCGTGGTGCTGCCGGACCGCCCGCGCGGAGCCCCGGCCACCGCCCCTGGCACGACGCGCGCCGCCATCATCTGGGTCGTGGAGAAGGAGACAGCCCAGCGGCGTGAGGTCGAGATCGGCGTGCAGGGGCCGCGCGCGACCGAGGTGCTGCGCGGATTGGCGGCTGGCGAGGCGGTGATCCTCGCGCCGCCCGACCATCTCCGCCACGGCCAGGCGGTGCGCCTGCAAGCCGCCGCGGGCCTGCAAGGGCCGGGCGCCGGCCGATGAAGCTCATCTTCGAACTCTGGGGGATGCGGCGCCGGCAGACGCTGGCCTCCGCCCGCGGCGTCGCCGTCTTCATCGCGATTGTGGCGGAGGGCAAGGTCAAGTGGGGAGCGCGGCCTGCTGGCACGGCACGGCTGCGGGGCCGAGGCTGATGCTGGCCATGGTCGTGGGCGCTGCCGTCGGCTCCCTCGTCCTGCCCTGGGCTAGGAATGGCCGAACGCGGCGCGACGCTGTCGCCCGACGGCGAGCCCTGTCAGGCTGCCGCCGCAGGCGTTGGCTGCCGACGCTTCGGGACGAGGATACCCAGAACATCCGGCTCCGCGGCGACTGCCGCCGAAAAAGCATCCCGCAGCGCCGTCGCCTCCCGCCGCGCCTCCGCCTCGTCCATCCCGGCCCCTGCCTGCAAGCGCTTGCGTATCTCCTCGATCTCCACCTCTCGCTCGTTCCTCAGCTTGACCAGCCGGAAGAAGCCGTGGGCTGCGGTCGGCATGGGTATCAGTTTCACGCCCGGCGCCCCGTTCAGCAGCTGCGCCTGCCCCGCATCCCATGTGTCGCGCTCGGCGTAGAGCAGCCGGGCAGAAAAGCGGTCACCTTGCGTCCCCCAAGCCTTCGCGATCCAGGGCCGCGCATCGCCGAAGTGTTCGAGGTTCTGCTGGCGCCCTGGCACCGCCAGCGCGGCCTTGATGGTCCGGGCATGCAGGGGGTTGCGCGGGCCGTTCGGCATCGGCCAGAGGGAGACCGGTGGACTGCATGCGACGACAGTGATGGTTGTCGCGGGCAGGGCCAACGACATCAGGGCACCGAGCAGCAGGGCCAGGAAGCCGCCAGCGCTGTAACCGATGATCTCGATCCGGGCTGTGTCACGCCATCCGGCCGCATCCAGCAGATCCTGCACGACCTGGGTCTTTGGTGCGTTGAAGCTGCCCATATCCTCGGTGCCCAGCGCGGCGACGGGCCGGCCTTGATAGGACCGCGCGCCACCGATCCAGCGATCGGATTGATCGCTGGCTTTCCAATGGACGATCAGCAGCGGCACGCCGGCGCCAGGACGATACCGCAACGGATAGCCACCGCATGTGGCGGAGAGGATGTCGCACAAGACCGTGCACTCGGGTATGCAGGCGGACGGCTTAGATCAGCGTCTATAGACCCGCGTCCCATTGGGGCCAGGGCGCTGTCATGTCCAGCCCGGCGCTTGGCGAGCCACGCGCCGTCCACGATCGGCGTGACCGTCGAGGCTGGGATCGCCCTGCGGACGGCCTGTGAAGCCGTGCTCGTCCCGCCGGCCGAAAGCACGGTGATCCTCGCGCTGCCGGTGCATCCCCGCCAATTGCCGTGCGGTGCGCCTGCAAGGGGCGTCAGCCGCCGCTTGCGTCGACTAAGGGCGCTTCGGGACGAGTATTCCCAGGATGTCCGGCTCCGCGGCGACCGCCGCCGAGAACGCATCCCGCAGCGCCACCGCCTCCAGCCTCGCCTCTGCCTCGCCCAGCCCGGCTCCTGCCTGCAGGCGCATTTGCATGTAATCGATCTCCGCCTCCCGATCGGCCCGGAGCTTGACGATCGCGAAGAAGCCGTGGGCCACCGTCGGCATGGGTATCAGTTTCACGCCCGGCGCCCCCTGCAACAGCTCGGCCTGGCCCGCATCCCAACTGTCGCGCGCGGCGTAGAGCAGCCGGGCGGAAAAGCGATCGCCATGCGCCTCCCGGGCCTTCGCGATCCAGGGCCTCGCATCGCCGAAATGTTCGAGGTTCTGCTGCTGGCCCGGCACTGCCAGCGCGGCCTTGACCATCCGGGCATGCAGGCCGTTGCGCGGGCCGGTCGGCATGGGCCAGAGCGAGATCTGTGGACTGCAGGCAACGACGGTGATGGTTGCCGCTGGCAGGGCAAGCGACAGCAGGGCACCGAAGAGCAGGGCCGCGAAGCCGCCTCCGCTGTAGCCGACGATCTCGATCCGGGCTGTGTCACGCCATCCGGCCGCGTCCAGCAGATCCTGCACCACCTGGGTCGCCGGGGATTGGAAGCTGCCCATATCCTCCGCGCCCAACGCGGCGACGGGTCGGCCTTGATGGGACCGCGCTCCACCGATCCAGCGATCGGATTGATCGCTGGCTTTCCAATGGATGATCAGCAGGGGCACCCCGACGCCAGGACGATACCGCAACGGATAGGCTCCGCATGTGGCGGAGAGGATGTCGGGCATGTTGCTGCACTCCGATATTCACGCGGCCTGCTGAAATCGGCGTCTATAAATCCTCGCCCCATTGGGGCCATGGCGCTGTCATGTCCAGCCTGGCGCTTGGTGAGCCAAGCGCCGCGCATGATCGGCATGCCCGTCGTGGCCGGGATCGCCCGGTGGAAGGCCTGTGAAGCCATGCTTGTGCCGCCTGGGCATCTCCGCCATGACGCGGTGGTGCGCCTGCAAGCCGCGCCAGCCGACGGATCGATCCGCATTGCCTTGCAATGGGTGGGCGTCAGGCGATGAACCTCATCGTCGAACTCGCGCGCGGAATGCTCAGCCGGCGGCGGCGGCAGACGCTGGTCTCCGTCTCGGGGGTCGCGCTGGGCGTCGCCTTCTTCATCGCGATCGCAGCGCTGATGCGCGGCTTCCAGACCTATTTCGTCAGCCAGATCATCGATGTCGCGCCGCACATCACGATCAAGGATGAAACGCGCAGCCCCCCCGCCCAGCCGGCGGAACTCGCGCTTCTGGATGGCGCGGTGCAGGTGCATGGGGTGAAGCCGCGCGACCGCATCCGCGGCATCCGCGCCTCCGGCGACAAGCTCGCGCTGCTCGAAGCGATGGAAGGTGTCGCGGCGGCGCCGGTGCTGCAAGGCCAGGCGCTGCTGCGCTACGGCTCGCGCGACGTCTCGGCGGCCATCACCGGGATCGACCCGGCGCGGCATGGCCGCATCTCCAACATCGAGAAGGACATGGTCGCCGGGCGGCTCGATGACCTGCGGAGCACCGCCAACGGAATCATCATCGGAGAGGGTCTGGCCACGAAGCTCGGCGTGCAATTCGGCGACACGATCACCGCGGTCTCGCCGGCCGGCGTCGCGCTGTCGATGAAGGTGGTCGGGCTGTTCCGTACGGGGATCCAGACGGTGGACCAATCCAGCGGCTTCGCGCTGCTCAAGGTGAGCCAGGTGCTGCAGAACCGGCCCAATGTGGTGAACCAGATCCTGGTGCGGCTTCAGGATGTGCGGCAGGCGGAACCGCTGGCCCGGCAGATCGAGCTACGCTTCGGCGACCGCGCCGAAAGCTGGGAGGAGCAGAATCGGAACATCCTGACCGTCTTCGTGATCCAGAACGCGATCATGTATTCGGTGGTCGGCGCGATCCTGCTGGTGGCGGCCTTCGGCATCTACAACATCATCTCCACCGTCGTGTTCGAGAAGACGCGCGACATCGCGATCCTGAAATCGCTCGGCTTCACGGAAGGCGACATCCAGCTTCTGTTCCTGGTGCAGGGGATCATCGCGGGGATCCTGGGCGCGATCGTCGGCTGCGTCCTCGGCGCGCTGATGATCGAGGCGCTGGCCCAGATCCGCTTTGGAACCGAGACGCCGGCCGGCAATAGCGGCTTCATCCTGGCGCGCGACTGGCGCTTCTATGTCGCCGCCAGCCTCTTTGCCGTGTTCGCCGCCGGCATCGCCGCGGTCATCCCCGCGCGGCGCGCCAGTCGGCTCGACCCCGTGCAGGTGGTGCGCGGGGCAGCGTGAGCGATCCACCGCTTCTCGAAGCGCGGGAGGTCACGCGCACCCTGCCCGAAGGCGCGACGCTGGTGCGCGACGTCTCGCTATCCGTCGGGCGGGGGGAATTCGTGGCGGTCACCGGGCCGTCCGGGTCGGGCAAATCGTCGCTGCTCTACCTGCTCGGCCTGCTCGACCGGCCGACGAAGGGGGAGGTGCGGCTGGAAGGGCGGGACACGGCGCGGCTTTCGGCGAAGGAGATGGCGGCGCTGCGGCTGGCGCGGCTCGGCTTCGTCTTCCAGTTCCATTTCCTGCTGCCGGAATTCAGCGCGCTGGACAATGTGCTGATCCCGATCCGGCGGCTGGGCCGGCTCCGCGATACGGAGGCGCGCGAACGCGCGATGGGACTGCTCGGTGCGCTGGGCTTGGCGGATGCGGCGGCGAAACTGCCGGAACAGCTTTCGGGCGGCATGCGCCAGCGTGTCGCCATCGCGCGCGCGCTGGCCAATGATCCGGCGCTGATCCTGGCCGATGAGCCCACCGGCAACCTCGACACGAAGAATGCCGCTTCCGTCTTCGACATCTTCGCGAAGCTGGCGGCGGAGGAAGGGCGGGCGGTGATCGTTGTCACGCATGATGCGAACCTCGCCGCGCGGACCACGCGGCGTATCCATCTGGTGGATGGGCGGATCGTGTCGGATGGGCCGACAATCGAGAGCCTCGGTGGGGGTTCCATCGGCCAGTGAAGGCTTGTCGGATCACGTCTTCGTGAGTGGATTGTGGCGATATTGTGGTTCATATGCCTTGATCATGACACATGATGCCACGGCCGTCGCGAAAGGGCAGGCCCTGCTGATCTTCCTCTGCCTGCTCGCCGGCTTCACGGCCCTGGCGGGCCTGTCCGCCGCCACCGCGACGCTCCTGTTCGGCATAGGCCCCGGCGGGCTGGTCGCGGCGCTGCTCTGTGGTGCCGTGGCCGTCGGCGCGGCCAGCTGGGCCGCGCTGCTTGCCTGCGGCGCCCCGCCCGGCGCGGGGGTGACTACGGCACCAGGATCCTGAGGGGCGTCGGCGCGTCTGCGATCTCGACCGGTAGCCTCCCGGCCGGGTCGCCATCGGCCTGGACCGGCACGGCCTGGCTGGCATGGAGCACGATGCGATGCGCGGGCAGGATCTCGACCCCCGGCAAGCGCGGGATGAGGCCGAGCGGCAGCGCCGCGCCGGCGAGTGCGGCTCGCAGGGCGCCCGGGCGGCGGAACAGCACGACCTGGAAGCCCGGCTCGGCGGGCCGCGCCTCCGGTGCGATCCTATGGCGGCCGGCATAGAGCCGCCCCTTGGTTACGATCACGCTGGCGGCCTGGCTGGCCTGCCCGTCTAGTTCGACGGTGATCGGCGCGAAGCCATAGCGCGGCAAGTCGCGCAGCGTCTGCCACACATAGGCCGCGCGCCCGGCCCGCCGCTTCAGGCCGAGGTCGAGATTCGCAACCACCGCCGCATCGAAGCCGCCGCCCAGCATCTGCACGAACAGCCGCGCGCGCCCATCGGCGAATCGCGCCAGCCCAGGGCGCAACGTCGCCTGGCGTCCCGCCGCCAGCACCGCCGCCGCGCGCTCCGGCGCCAAGGGCAGGCCCAGTTCCAAGGCCAGCACATTCGCGGTACCCAGCGGCAGCACGCCGAGCACGGCGGCGCTGCCCGCAAGGCCTGCGGCCACCTCCGCGATGGTGCCATCGCCGCCGGCCGCGACGACAAGCGCGACGCCGCGCGCCGCCGCGTCGCGTGCCAGCGTCTCGGCATGACCCGGCGCACCTGTCTCGGCGAGCTCGGGCTTGAGCCCGCCCATGCCGAGCGCGGCAAGCGCACGCATCAACCGACGCCGGCGTCCGGCACCTGCTGTGGGATTGAAGACGATGAGCACGGGCAGCGCGTAGCCACGTTGGATGACGATTCTCTGACGATGTGTTGAATGAAGCATGACAAGCGGTGGGCGGCCGGCGGACGTCATCCAAGATTCACGTGCAGTCGCGGCGTTGCGGGCTACAGCGCTGCAACGCAACGGAAGCCTTCGCGCCGCCTCGGCCGCGCGGACGCGTGAGACGGACACGCATGCACACCACCGAAGCGAAGCGCCGCTATCGCACAGTGTTCCTCTCCGATATTCATCTCGGCACGCGCGGCTGCCGCAGCGATTTTCTGGTCGATTTCCTCAATCGCGTCGAATGCGAGAAGCTGTTTCTGGTGGGCGACATCGTCGATGGATGGCGGCTGCGGAAATCGTGGTACTGGGATGCAAGCCATGACGAGGTCATCCGGTTGCTGCTGCAGGCCGCGCGGAACGGGACCGAAGTCATCTATATCCCCGGCAACCATGACGAAGTGCTGCGCGACTGGCTTGGCATGGAAATCGCGGGCGTTCGCCTGGTGAACGAAGCGGTGCACACCGGCGCGGATGGCCGCCGTTACCTGGTGATCCATGGCGACCAGTTCGACAGCGTCGTGCGCTACGCCAAGTTCCTCGCCCATCTCGGCGACTGGGCCTATGATACGGCGCTGACCATGAACCGCTGGTTCAACGCGGCGCGGCGGCGATTCGGCTATCCCTATTGGTCCCTGTCGCAATGGCTGAAGCGGCAGGTGAAGGAAGCGGTGAAGGCGATCGACCGCTTCGAGGGCGCGCTGGCGCAGGAAGCCCGCCGGCGCGGCCTGGATGGCGTGGTCTGTGGCCATATCCACCATGCCGAGATGCGGATGGTGCAGGGCGTGCTCTACATGAATGACGGCGACTGGGTGGAAAGCTGCACCGCCCTGGTCGAGCACGCCGATGGGCGGTTCGAGCTGGTGGATTGGGCGCGGGAGAATCGCCTGTCCTTCTTCCGCTCGGAGTCGCGCCCCCTCGCGGCCGCGGCCTGAGCGCGACGCGCCGGCTCGTGGACAGTATCGCCGCCTGGGGCATGGGCGCGTTGGAGGTCGAGGCGGCGACGCCCGAGGCCGCCGCCCGCCACGCCGCGCCGCAACGCATCCTGATCGTCAGCGACGCCTGGCATCCGCAGGTGAATGGCGTGGTCCGCACGCTCTCGACCGTGGTGGGCGAACTCCGCGCCGGCGGCGATGTGGTGGAGGTGGTCGGCCCCGACCGCTTCACCTCGTTCCCCATGCCCGGCTATGCGGAGATCCGGCTGGCCCTGGCGCCGAAGCGGCGGCTGGCGCGCCTCGCGGCCGATTTCGCACCGACGGCGGTGCATATCGCAACCGAAGGGCCGCTCGGCTGGGCCATGCGCGCCATCTGCCGTGCGCGGGGCTGGCGCTTCACCACCTCCTTCCACACTCGCTTTCCGGACTATCTCCATGCGCGGACGCGGATCCCGCTGGCCTGGTCCTGGGCCCTGATGCGGCGCTTCCATGCGGCCAGCGCCGGGACCTTCTGCGCCACCCCGTCGCTGGCGCAGGAACTCGCCACGCGCGGCTTTGGCCGCATCGTGCCGTGGTCGCGCGGCGTCGATCTCGACAGCTTCCGCCATGATGCCGCAGAGCATGGCGAAGCCGAGGCCTGGGAAAGCCTGCCGCGCCCGATCTTCCTCTATGCCGGGCGTGTCGCGATCGAGAAGAACATCGAGGCGTTCCTGTCCCTCGACCTGCCGGGCAGCAAGGTGGTGGTCGGGGATGGGCCACAGCGGGCGCAGCTGATGCGCCGCTTCCCGAGCGCCCATTTCACCGGCTGGCGCGAGAATGGTGCGCTGGCGCGGGCCTATGCGAAGGCCGATGTCTTCGTCTTCCCCTCTCGCACCGATACCTTCGGGCTGGTGCTGCTGGAGGCGCTGGCCTCCGGCACCCCCGTCGCGGCGTTTCCGGTGACCGGGCCGCTCGACGTGATCGGGACGACGCCGGATGGGATGCGGGGTGATGGCTGGCCGGTCGGCGTGCTGGACGAGGATCTGCGCGCCGCCTGCCTGCGCGCGCTCGGCGCCGACCGCGCGCAATGCCGCGCCCATGCGGAACGCCATTCCTGGGCCGCCTGCGCGCGGCGCTTCCGCGACGGGCTCGCCCCCATCGTAGGGTAGAAGCGACGACCAGGACAGGACGCCGCATTTCCCCCCTACGCGCCGGCATGCTACGGGCGCGGCCATGACGTGCCTCATGCCGCGGGACCGATGCGCAAGCTGATCCGCCATCCCGCCATGCAGGCGGGCCTGGCGCGGATCATCGGCGCCTATCTGTCCTTCGCATTGCGGACCACCCGCTGGCGGGTGCTCGGCGCCGACCCCGCTTTGGCGGAGTTGCGGGAAGGCCGCCCCCTGATCATCGCCTTCTGGCATGAACGGCTCCCCGTCGTCCCGGTGCTGTTCCGCCTGGTGGCGGAGCGGGAGCCGGCGGCGGCGGCGCTGGTTCCGCATGTGCTGGTCAGCCAGCACCGCGATGGGCGCTTCATCGGCGCGGCGGTGGCGCGGTTCGGCTACCGGATGGTCTATGGCTCCTCCAGCCGTGGCGGCGCGCAGGCGCTGGTGGAGATGCTCCGGGTGCTGCGGGCGGGGAACCCGGTGGCGATCACGCCTGACGGCCCGCGCGGCCCGCGCCGCCAGCCTGCGCCGGGCCTCGTGCAGCTCGCGGCGCGCTCGGGCGCGGCGATCGTGCCGGTGGCGGGCGCGACCAGCCATCATCGCATCCTGCCCAGCTGGGACCGGATGATGATGCCGCTGCCCTTCGGCCGGGGCGTCATCGCCTGCGGGACGCCGGTGCAGGTGCCGCGCGACGGGGCGGAGGCCGCGTTGCCCATCGTCGCCGCCGCGCTGGATGCCGCTTGCGCCAGGGCGGATGCGGAGGTCGGGATCGGCCGATGAGCGGCGCGCTGCGGGCCTGGCGACTGGCCGCGACGCTGCTGGCGCCGCTGCTGCCCCTGCATCTGCGCCTGCGGGCCCGGCGCGGGAAGGAGATTGCGGACCGGCTGGGCGAACGGCGCGGCTTCGGCGCCGCGCGGCCGCCGGGGCGGCTGTTCTGGCTGCACGCCGCCAGTGTGGGCGAGACGCTGTCCTCCCTGCCCGTCCTGGACGCCATGGCGCGGCGCGATCCCGATCTGCACTTCCTGGTGACCACCGGGACCGTGACCTCCGCCGAGTTGCTGGCGCAGCGCCTGCCGCCGGAATGGGCAGCGCGGGTGCAGCACCGCTTCGTGCCGCTCG
Organism: Roseomonas mucosa; assembly: GCA_945878375.1. Taxonomy (GTDB): domain Bacteria; phylum Pseudomonadota; class Alphaproteobacteria; order Acetobacterales; family Acetobacteraceae; genus Falsiroseomonas; species Falsiroseomonas mucosa_A. Next base: position 198,234 of record CAMDWG010000003.1, read on the forward strand.
ACGTGCCAGCCTGGGTGGACCGTTTCCTGGCCGATTGGCGTCCCGATGCCGCCGCCTTCGTGGAAAGCGAGCTGTGGCCCAACCTGCTGGCTGCCGCCGCCGCCCGTGGCGTGCCGCTGGCCCTGGTCAATGCGCGCATGAGCCCGCGCAGCGCCGCGCGCTGGGCCCGCGCGCCGGGGCTGGCGCGGGCCATCCTCGGCGCCTTCCGCCTGGTGGCCGCGCGCTCGGCCCAGGATGCGCGGCGGCTCGGCGCGCTGGGTGTTGGCGGGGTGCAAAGCTGGGGCGATTTGAAGGCCGCCGCCCCGCCGCTGCCGGCCGATCCCGCGAAGCTGGCGGCGCTGCAGGCCGCGATCGGCCCGCGGCCTGTCTTCCTCGCCGCCTCGACCCATCCGGGGGAGGACGCGATGGTGCTCGCGGCCCATGCCGCCCTGGCGGGGGAGTTCCCGGATCTGCTGACCATCATCGCGCCGCGCCACCCGGACAGGGGCGCGGCCATCGCAGCCCTCGGCGCCGAGGCAGGGCTGGCCACGCTGCGCCGCGCGGAAGGCGCGCTGCCCGGGCGGGATGCGGCGATCTATGTGGCCGACACGATGGGCGAACTCGGGCTGTTCTACCGGCTGGCCGGCGCGGCGCTGGTGGGGGGATCCCTGGTGCGGCATGGCGGCCAGAACCCGCTGGAGGCCGCGCGGCTCGGCTGCCCCGTCCTGCTCGGCCCCCATACCTGGAACTTCGAGGAACCGGTGGCCCAACTGCTGGAGGCCGGCGGTGCGGTGCCGCTCGATGGGCCCGCCGCGCTGGCGCCCGCCATCCGGGACGTGCTATCCGATGCCCAAGGCGGGCGGGCTTTGGCCATGGCTGCCGCTTCCGTGGCCCAGGGCCAAGCCGGCTTGCCGGAGCGGCTGGCCGGGGCGCTGCTTGAGCTGCTGGAGCCGGCGTCGCCGGCCAAGACACGGCCGCAGGGCCCCGTCATGGGGCCTGCGGCGGATTTGAACTGACGAACGAGGCCTGATGCGAGCTCCCGGCTTCTGGGTGGGTGGTGGCGGGGGAATTGCGCCCCTTCTTCTCGCTCCCTTCTCGGCGATCTATGCCGGCGCGACCGCGCGGCGCATGGCGCGCAGCGGCTGGCGGGCGCCCGTGCCCGTCATCTGCTGCGGCAATGCGACGGCCGGCGGGGCGGGCAAGACCACGGTGGCGCTCGATCTCGGCCGGCGGCTGGCGGAGCGGGGCGTCGCGTCGCAATTCCTGCTGCGCGGCTATGGCGGCAGCCTGAAGGGCCCGGTCCGCGTCGATCCCGCCAGCCATGACAGCACCCAGGTCGGTGACGAGGCGCTGCTGCTGGCGGAGGTGCGGCCCACCTGGGTCGCGGCCGATCGCGGCGCGGGCGGGCAGGCGGCGGTCGCGGCCGGGGCCCAGGCCATCGTGATGGATGACGGGTTGCAGAACCCGACGCTGGAGAAGGATCTCTCACTCCTGGTGATCGATGGCGGCTTCGGCTTCGGCAATGGGCGGGTGATCCCCGCAGGGCCGCTTCGGGAGCCGGTGGCCAATGCCGCCGCGCGGTGCCAGGCGGCGGTGCTGATCGGCGCCGATGAATCAGGTGCCCTGGCGCAACTGCCGAAGGACCTGCCGGTGCTGCGCGCCCGGCTGGTGGCGGGGCCTGAGGCCGCCGCGCTGGCCGGCCAGCCTGTCTTCGCCTTCTGCGGCATCGCCAGCCCGCCAAAATTCTTCGCCACGCTCCAGGAAGCCGGCGCCGTGCTGGCGGGGCGGGAATCCTTCGCCGACCACTACCCCTATGACGATGGTGACCTGAAGCAATTGCTGGCCCAGGCCGAGGCGCTGCGCGCCCTGCCGGTGACCACCCGCAAGGATTTCGTCCGCATCCCGCCCGCCTACCGGTCGCGCGTGACCGTGATCTCCGTGGCCCTGGCTTGGGAAGAACCGGCCGCCATCGACAGCCTGCTGGACCCCCTCGCGGCGCAGGTCCCGGCGGCCATCTGACGAGACCGACTAGACCGGCTGGACGGTTTGTCCTTGACATACCGTCCAGCCGGTACAGTTAAGGCGCATGATCGATGCGCCCCAACAAACCCCGCCCGACGCCTGCACCCGGATCCTGGATGCGGCCGAGGCCATCGTGCAGGCCCGCGGCGTCGCCGGCCTGACCCTGGAGGCAGCCGCCCGTGACGCGGGCGTCTCCAAGGGCGGGCTGCTCTATCACTTCAACTCCAAGGAAGCCCTGCTGGGTGCCCTGCTCTGCCGGCTCGCGCTGTTCATGGAGCAGCAGTACCGCGCGGCCATCGAGGCCCAGCCCGAGGGGCCCGGCCGGGTCTCGCGCGCCCTGCTGAACTGGGGCTTCGGCGACGAGGGCTGCACCGTGACGGACGAGATGCATGACCGCGCCGCCGCCGTCTTCCTCGCCGCCTTCCACCACGACCGCGCCCTGCTCGACCCGATCCGGGAGGTGATTGCGCGGATGCGGGCCGACATGGCCGCCGACGGCCTGCCCCCCGGGCATGCGGGCGCGATCAACGCCGCTGGCGATGGGATGTTCATGGCCCGGCTGTTTCACCTCTACACGCCGAGCGAGGCCGAACGCGCCGAGATGCGGGCCGCGCTCGGCAAGCTCGTGGAGACCGCGCGATGACCCGCGGCACACGCCTGATCCTCGGCGCCGCGCTGCTGGCGGCGGCCGGCGGCGCCGGCTTCGCCTGGATGCAGCCCGGCGAGGCCGAGCGCCGCCCGGCCCCCGCGCCCGCCACCGCCAGCGCCCCGGCGGGCGTCGGCGCACTCGGCCGGGTTGAGCCTGCCTCCCGCATCCGCCGGCTTGCGCCCGCGCCCTCTCAGGAAGGGGCACGGATCGAAACCCTGCTGGTCGCGGAGGGCGACCGCGTCACCCAGGGCCAGATCCTGGCGGAGTTCAGCGATGCCGGGCTGCGGGATGCGGCACTCCTGCAGGCGCAGGCGCAGCGCGCCCAGGCCAGCGCGCGGCTGGACCGCACCCGCGCCGCCGGCCGTCCTTCCGAGATCGCGGCGCAGCGCGCGCGGATCGAGGCGCTCCGCAATGCGGAAGATAGCGCCCGGCGGGAAGCGGAACGCGCCGAGCGGCTGGAACGCGCCGGCGCGGGGGCGGAAGCGGTGGCCGAACGCGCCCGCTTCGTCGCGAACCGCACCCGCGCGGAACGCGCCGAGGCCGAGGCAACGCTCGAGACCCTGCTGCGCCCGCGCCCGGAAGACCTGGCGCTGGCGGAAGCCGAACTCGCCGCCGCCGAGGCTGCCCTCGCCCGCGCCGAGGCCGAGGCCGCGCTGGCCAGGCTCCGCGCGCCCATCGGCGGCACGATCCTGCGCGTGCTGGCACGCAGCGGCGAGCGCGCTGGGGCGGATGGCGTGCTGGAGATCGCCGACCTGTCGCGCATGGACATCGTCGCCGATGTCTATGAGACCGACCTGCCGCGCCTGCGGCTGGGCGCCGCGGCGGAGGTGCTGGTGCCCGGCGAGGCCACGCGCTTCCCCGCCACGGTGCGGGAGATCGGCTGGCAGGTCCGCCGCAACACTCAGGCGACGACCGACCCGGTGGCGGCGGTGGATGCGCGCACCGTGGAAGTCCGCCTCGCCCTGCCGCCGGAGGCGGCGGCGGCGCTGGCGCGCCGGTCCAACATGCAGGTGCAGGTGGCGATCAGGCCATGAACAGGATCGTCCCGCCCGAGAAGCTGCTGCCCTGGGCGCCGGAGCGCAGCGGGGAAGCCCCATCGCCGCCGCCCGGCCCGCCTTCGCGCCAGCGGCCGGGCTTCGCCAGCTCCACGCTGCTGGCCATCCGGCTCGCCTGGCGGCAGCTGCGGTCGGAGAAGGCGCGGCTCGCCTCCGCCATCGCGGGCGTGCTGTTCGCCTGCGTGCTGGTCTTCATGCAGCTCGGCTTCCGGGGCGCCTTGTTCGAAAGTGCCACGAACCTGATCGGTGCGATGCGCGGCGACCTGTTCCTGATGCACCCGCTGACCACCGCGAGCTTCCGCCCCGAACCCCTGCCGCGCGTGCGCGCACAACAGGCGCTTGCGCTGGCTGAGGTCGAGCGTGCCGTGCCGGTCTATCTGGCGCAGGCCTCCTGGCGGAACCCGGTGGATGGCAGCCGCCGTGCGGTGCAACTGATCGGCGTGGACACCGCGGCGGGCGTGCTGGAATTTCCGGGCCTCGGGCCGGAACTGGTGGCGGATCTGCAGCGCGCCGACGCGGTCGCCTTCGACCTCCGCTCCCGCCCCGAATTCGGCCCTGTCGAACGGCTGCTGGCGGAACGCGGCGGCCCGATCGAGGTGGAGATCGGCGGGCGTCGCGTCGATGTGGTGGGGCTGATCGAGATCGGCCCGTCCTTCGGCGCCGATGGGAATGTCGTTCTGTCGGAGGTGAATTTCCGCCGATTGGTGAAGGAACGGCAGGTGGCGGCGGTGGATCTCGTCGCCATCAAGCTGCGCGAGGGCACCGATCTGGGGCAGGCCCAGGCGCGGCTGCGCGAATTGCTGCCGGGCGATGTCATGGTGATGACCCAGGCCGAGCTGCGCGCGCATGAACGCCGCTATTGGGAAGAAGCGACGCCCATCGGCTTCATCTTCGCCTTCGGCAGCGCCATGGGCCTCGTGGTCGGGATGGTGATCGTCTACCAGATCCTGTTCAGCGATATTGCCAGCCACCTGAAGGAATACGCGACGCTGAAGGCGATGGGCTATTCGGGGTCCTACCTGGCGCGGGTGGTGCTGGGCGCGGCGCTGATCCTGGCGGTGGCGGGCTTCATCCCCGGCCTGCTGCTGTCCTTCCTGCTCTATGATTTCGTCGGCAGCGCCACCTTCCTGCCGCTGCGGCTGGACGCCGCCATGGGCATCACGGTCTTCCTGATGATCTTCGTCATGTGTGCCATCGCGGGCCTGCTGGCCGTGCGCAAGCTGCGCGACGCCAACCCGGCCGACATGTTCTGATGGACCCCGTCCTGCTGCGCGGCGTCACTTACGCCTATGGCGAAGGCGAACTCCGCCGCCCCGTGCTGCGCGATGTCGACCTGACGGTCCGGGAAGGCGAGATCGTGCTGCTGACCGGCCCGTCTGGCAGCGGCAAGACGACGCTACTGACGCTGATCGGCGCGCTGCGCGCGATGCAGGATGGCAGCGCGCGCGTGCTGGGCGAGGAATTGTCGGGGGCGGGAGAGCCCGCGCGGGTGCGGCTGCGCCGGCGCATCGGCTTCATCTTCCAGAACCACAACCTGCTGGGCTTCCTGACCGCGCGGCAGAATGTGGCGATGGCGCTGGAACAGGATGGGAGCCTCCACGAAGGCGCGCGGATGGCCCGAGCCGGGGCGCTGCTGGCGGCGGTCGGGCTGCAGGGGCATGAGGATCGCGTGCCCGCCAAGCTCTCCGGCGGCCAGCGCCAGCGCGTCTCCGTCGCCCGCGCGCTGGCCGCCGATCCGGGGCTGGTGCTGGCGGATGAACCGACGGCCGCGCTCGACAAGGCCAGCGGGCATGAGGTGGTGCAGCTGCTGCGCGACCTCGCGAAGTCGCGCGGCGTGCCGATCCTGCTCGTCACCCACGATCCGCGCATCCTGGATATCGCCGACCGCATCGTGGCGATGGAGGATGGGCGGATCGTCGATACCGACGCACAGCGCAACGCCGCCGCCGGCTGATAAGGCGCGTCGCCGCGCCGGGGATTGAGCCGCCGCCCCGGTGCTGCAAAGCTACCCCCTCGACGAGACCGGGTGGACGCGTTGGAAACGGGACAGGCGCGCAGCATCCTGAGGGTGCCGGACTACCGGCGCCTCTGGCTGGTCGGGCTTTCGGTTTCCGTCGCGCGCTGGCTTGAGATGCTGGTGGGCGCCGTCGTCGTCTTCCAGCTGACGCAATCGGCCTTCCTGGTCGCGCTGCTGATGCTGCTGCGACTGGCCCCGATGGGGCTGTTCGGCGCGCTGCTCGGCGTGCTGGCGGATCGCGTGCCGCGGCGGCATTCGCTGCTGGGTGTGCTGCTGCTGCAGGGCTTGGCCGTGGGCGGTCTGTCGATCCTCGCCTTGTTCGGCGCGCTGGAGGTCTGGCACCTCGCGCTGGCCTCCTTCTGCAGCGGGCTCGGCTGGGCCAGCGACAATCCGGTGCGGCGGATGATGATCGGCGAAGCGGTTGGCGCGGCGCGCATGGGCACCGCGATCTCGCTGGATGTCATGGGCAACAATGCCAGCCGCGTGGCGGGCCCGGCCGTGGGCGGGACGCTGCTCGCGGCCTTCGGCGCGGGGGAAGCCTTCGGCCTGGCCTGCCTGCTGTATCTGCTGGCGGTCGGGCTGGCGGCAGGGTTGACCATCGGCCGTACCCCCGCGCCGCCGCGCGCGGCGGGCGTGCTGCGGGAGATGGGCGAGAGCCTCGCCCTCGGCTTCCGTCTGCCGCGCTTGCGCGCGGTGATGGTGGTGACGGTGATCTTCAACCTCTTTGCCTGGCCCTGCACCAGCATGATCCCGGTGATCGGGGAGACCGCGCTCGGCCTCGGGCCCGAAGGCGTGGGCGTGCTGGCGGGGATCGACGGGGTCGGCGCGCTGGCGGGGGCGGCGCTGATCGGGCTGCTGGCGCGGCCGGACCGCTATGCGGTGATCTATGTCGGCGGCACGACGCTGTACCTCGCGATGATGATCGGCTTCGCGCTCGCGCCCGGCGCCGTCACGGCGGGGCTGGCGCTGCTGGTCACCGGCATCGGCGGCGCGGGCTTCGCCACGATGCAGGCAACCCTGACCTACCTGATGGTACCGCCGGAGATGCGCGGGCGCGCGCTCGGCGTGCTGTCCACCGCGATCGGCACGGGGTTGCTGGGCTTCCTGCAGATCGGGCTGCTGGCGAATTGGCTCGGCGCGCCGGGCGCCACCATCCTTGTCGGCACGCAAGGGCTGCTCGCGCTGCTGATCACCTGGCCGCTGTGGCGGCCGATGCTCGGGCCGGAGCCGCGCGAGACGCTGCCGCAGCCGTGACCATCCCCGCCCGGCGCCGCCTTGCGCTGCGCTGGGCATCAAGCGCTTGTCATGCGCGCATCGGTGGAACGCAGGCCCTGTTGGCGCATTCGACAAGGCGACGGACACCGGGGCAGGGATCGGGCAGGATGATCACCACCGAGACAGGACACCGCGCCGCCGTATCGGCGGAACGGGTCGGGCAGCGGGCGAATGCCGCCGATCGCCATGTCGGCGCCCGCATCCGCGAGCGGCGCGTGATGATGGGCCTTTCCCAGCAGCAGTTGGCGAAGATGATCGGCGTCACCTACCAGCAGGCGCATAAATACGAACGCGGGCTGAACCGCATCTCCGCCGGCCGACTGTTCGAGATCGGGCAGGTGCTGGGGGTCGCGGTCTCCTGGTTCTTCGAGGGGCTGGGCCCCGATGCCGCGGCGCAGGAAGCCAGCCCGCGCCAGCGCATGTGCCTGGAACTCGCCCGGAACTTCGCGCTGATCGACAATGAGAAGCACCAGGAAGCCCTCAGCCAGATGGCGCGCGCGCTGGCCGCCCAGTCGCAGGCGGAGCGCGAAGGCGCGGCGTGAGGCCGGCGGCGCGCGGCGCCGGGCCGGGTTCGGAGCCGATGCGGATGGAGCGGCAGGCCATCGGCCCGCAGCGGCCGCACCGGGGGCGATGGCGCGGCTGGCTTCTCGCGCCTGGCGTCGCGCTGCTGCTGGGCCTTCTCCTGTGGGGCGCCTTGAGCGGCCCGGACCGCCGGCCTTCCGAACGGCCCCTCGGCGCTGGCCTGCCGCCGATCGTGGCGGAACGGGCCATGCCACCCCTGCCCGAACCCGACCCGCTCGCCATCGCCCGCCGCGCCGAGATCGCCGCCGAGGAAGCGCGGCTGGCAGCACTGCGCCTGGCCCGGCTGGAGCTGGAGCGGGACGTCGCGGCGCTGGAGCAGGAGAGGGCAGCGCGCCGCAGCCTGCCCCCGCCGCAGGAGCCGGTCACGCCCCCCATCCGCGTCCTGGTACATCACCGCGCCAATTCCCCGGCCGCGTCGGGCGCGGCGGCGGAACTGGCACAGAGCCTTCGCGGCGGCAGCGGCTTCGAGGTCCAGGGCGTCCGAAGCGCCGCCTTCGTGCCCTCCACCCCCGTCGTGCGCTATTTCCACGAGGAGGATCAGGCGGCGGCAGCCCGGCTGGCCGCGCGGCTCGGGCGCGGCTGGGCGATCCAGGATTTCCGCGCCTACCTGCCGCAACCCGCGCCGCAGACGCTGGAGGTCTGGCTGGCGGCGGAGTGAACCCGCTGGCGCGCGCGCGTCAGTGCCGCGCGAGCCCGTCCCGGCTGCCGATCAGCCGCGCGCGCAGGCGGGAGGAGAGGAAGTCGATCACGGCGACGGTCGCGATCATCAGGATGATGATGAAGGCCACCTCGTCCCAATGCCGGACCTTGATGCGCTCGGCGATCTGCAAGCCGATCCCGCCCGCGCCGACCACGCCGAGGATGGCGGCGGACCGCGTGTTGCTCTCGAAGAAGTACAGCGCCTGCGCCACCATGATCGGCAGGACCTGCGGCAGGATGCCGAAGCGCGTCCGCAGCACGCGGTTGCCGCCGACGGCATCGATGCCCTCGGCCTGCTTCTTCTCGGCATTCTCGATCGCTTCGGCATAGAGCTTCGCCAGCACGGCGATATCCGCCGTGGCGATGGCCAGCACGCCCGCCAGCGGGCCGAGCCCGACCGCGCGCACATAGGCCAGCGCCCAGATCAGCTGGTCGACCCCGCGGAAGCCGTCGAACAGCCGGCGGATCGAGAAATGCGCGAGCGTGTTCGTGACCACATTGCCGGCGCCGAGGAAGCCGAGCGGCACGGCGATCAGCGCGGCCACGAAGGTGCCGAGGAACGCCATGGCGACGCTTTCCGCGATACCCTTCAGGATGTCGATCCACAACTCGCCCGGCGAAGGCGGGATCATCAGCACCACGATGGTGCCGAGGCCCGACAGGCCGTTCCAGATCCGTTGCGGCGAGAAGCCGAACCACCACAACAGCCCAACGATCCAGCCGAGGCTGGCGGCCAGGGCCAGCAGGCGCACCGCGCGCACAGCGGCGGGCGGGCCGAAGGCGCGCGGCATCCGTTCGCGCAGCTCGGCGACCTGGGCGGGAGAGGGGCGGGCGAGGGCCATGGCGCTCAGCCCGCCGAGGCCCGCGCATCGGCGGCCGCGAGGCCCTTGCGCAGGCGTTCGGAGATGAGGTCGATGGAGGCCACGGCCAGGATGATCAGAACCACGATGGCGCTGACCTCCTCGTAATAGTTGAAGGCGATCACGTGGTAGAGCTCCTCGCCGATGCCGCCCGCGCCGACGAAGCCGAGCACGCTGGCGCCGCGCAGGTTCACTTCGAAGCGCAGCAGGGTGTAGCTCAGGAAATTCGGCAGCACCTGGGGCAGCACGCCGTACCGCATGCGGTGGAACCAGTTGCCGCCGGCGGCGCGCACGCCTTCCATCGGGCTGGTATCGGCATTCTCCGCGACCTCGGCGAACAGCTTTCCATTGGCACCGGCGGTGTGGATGATGATCGCCAGGATGCCGGCCAGCGGGCCGATGCCGAAGGCCCAGACGAAGATCAGCGCGAAGACGATCTCCGGCACCGTGCGGCAGAATTCCAGGAAACGCCGCGCCGCGTGATAGGCCCACGGGACCGGCGACAGGTTGCGCGCGGCGACAAAACACAGCGACAGGCTGATCGCGGTGCCGAACAGCGTGCCGAGCAGCGCCATCTGGCTGGTTTCGAAGATCAGCCAGAGCCACTTATCCGCGCGGTACATCCAGGCGGCGAAGCTGCCATCGGTTTCCCAATCGGCGAAGAAGGCATCCGCGCTGAAGGTCGGCAGCACGCGCCAGAAATATTCGCCGATGCGCGGCAGCCCTTCGGCCAGCCGCGCCGGCGACGCTTCGCTGATCCAGGCCGCGACCAGCACGCAGACCAGCAGCACCACGCCATAACCGAGCGTAGCGCGACGGCGGAGGCGCCTGGCCTCCCGAAAGGCGGCCTCGCCCCGCGCAACCGCGGGGCCGGGCAGGGCGAGGGCCGCGGCAGGCATCAGGACCGGCGACGCCGCTCGGCCGCTTCCTCGCGGCGCAGCTGCACGATCGGTTCGAACATCGCGTGGTTCACAGGCGCATAGCCCCGGCCACCGCCGCGCTCGATCTGCGCGTAGATCTGCGGATGGGCGGAAGCGAGCGCCACGTGGAAGGCCAGCAGGTCGTCCTTGAAGGCCTGCGGCAGGTCGCGGCGCACGGTGAAGGGGCCGTTCAGGATCGGGCGCGAGGTCCAGATGATGCGAAGGTCGCGCATGTTCAGCATGCCCTTCTGCACCATCGCGCGCAGATTGCCGCGGGTGAAGCCTTCGCTGACCTCGCCCTGGCCGCTGGCCCAGGTGACGGCCGCGTCGTACTGGCGCTGCAGCACCGCCACCACCGCCTGCTCATGCCCGCCGCCGAAGCCGGTGCGGGAGAAGTAGGTGTTGATGTCGATCCCGCCATTCCGCAGCTCGCTGCGCGGCACGAGGTAGCCGGAGGTGGAGTTGGCATCGGCCCAGGCCAGGGACTTGCCGCGCATCTGCTCGAGGCTCGTGATGCCGCTATCGGTGCGCACGACCATCACCGCGACGTAGGAGATGCTGCCATCGGCCTCTCGCGCCACCCAGAGCGGCTCGACGCCGCCATTGGTGTCGAGCCAGGCGCCGGCATAGGCGGAAGCACCCATGCCCGCGCCTTCGATCTGGCGCGCGCCGAAGGCCTGCATCACGCCGGAGTAGTCGGCGGCCGGGAACAGACGCACGGGCACGCCGAAGGTGGTCTCGAGCAGGGCGCGATAGACTTCGAAGCGGCCGAGGCGGTCGCTTTCATTCTCGCCGCCGAGCAGGCCGATGCGGATCTGCGGGACCTGCGCGGCCCAGGCGCGGCGGCCCGGAGCTGGCATGGTGGGCGCGGCGCCCTGGGCGAGGGCGGCGAAGGGCGCCAGGGCGGCGAAGGGCGCCAGGGCGGCGCCAGCCGTCAGAAGGCGGCGGGTGATCATGGTCTGCTCCATCGGTTGGGGGTAGGGATCAGGCGAGGGCGAGGCCGCCCTGCGGAAGACCGACCGGGGCTTTGGGGCTCACCGCCGCCTCTGCCTGGTCGTCGAACTCATCCTCGGACACGCCGTAGATCTCGCGCACGCGCGCGCCGGTCAGATCGGCCGGCGGGCCGTCGAACATCACGCGGCCGGCTTGCATGGCCACGATGCGGTCGCAGTATTGCCGCGCGGTATCAAGGTGATGGAGGTTGGTCAGCACCGTGATCCCGTCTTCGCGGTTCACCTGGCGCAGCGCGTCCATCACCGTCTTGGCGTTGCGCGGGTCGAGGCTCGCGATCGGCTCATCGGCCAGGATCAGCCTCGGCTCCTGCAGCAGGGCGCGGCAGATCGCCACGCGCTGCTGCTGGCCGCCCGAGAGCGTGTCCGCGCGCTGCAACGCGGTCTCCGCCAGGTCGAAGCGGTCGAGCGCCTGGATCGCCATGGCGCGTTCCTCGGCGGTGAACATCTTCAGCAGGCTGGTCAGCGTGCCCAACACGCCCGGGCGGTGGTTCAGCCGGCCGACCAGCACATTGGTCAGCACGTCGAGCCGCTGAACGAGGTTGAATTGCTGGAAAATCATGGCGCAATCCGTGCGCCAGCGGCGCAGCGCCGCGCCCTTCAGCGCGGTGACATCCTGGCCGCCGAACAGGATGCGCCCTTCGGACGGATCGGTCAGGCGGTTGATCATGCGGAGCAGGGTGGATTTCCCGGCGCCCGAGCGGCCGATGACGCCCACCATCTGGCCATCCGGCACCAGCAGGCGGACCTGGTCCACCGCCGTGACGGAACCGAAACGCCGCGTCAGTCCTTGAAGCTCCAGCATGCTCGCCGCCTTTGTGCGGCGCGGCCTATACAGGCGGTAGGTGACGGGTGATTGACGGATATGTGACGTCGCTGTTGCGGGCCTCGCGGCAGGCTCCCGTGCGCCAGCAGGAAGGATGACCCAGGATGATCGTCGATCTCAGGATCTACACCACGCTGCCCAACCGCATGGCGGAATTCGTGACGCTCTACCAGGACAAGGCTTGGCCGCTGCAGCTGAAGTACCTTGAGAATTGCCTCGGCTGGTACACGACCGTGGAAGGCGCGCTGAACACCGTCGTCCATCTCTGGGGCTATGCGGATCAGGGGGACCGGGAGCGGCGCCGCACCGCCATGGCCGCCGATCCGGCCTGGGGCGACTATCTGCAGGAAGCCGGGGCCCGTGGCCTGCTGATCAAGATGGAAAACCGCATCCTGCGCCCCACCGCCTTCTTCGAGGCTTTTCGGGCCGCAAGGCGGGGCTGAGACACCGTTCGGGACCACCGGGCGGGGCGGCCATCGCCACCTTGCCTGGCGATCTCCAATGGCGATATAGATATGCTATAACATTCCAAATGGCATCGCCATGCACCGCCGCCTTCTGCTCAGCCTGCTCCCGGCCCTCGCCATGCCCAGTCTTCTGCGCGCGCAGGGGCCGCTGCGCGTCGTCGCGTCCTTCTCCATCCTCGGGGATATGATCCGGCAGGTGGCGGGGGACCGTATCGCGCTGCGCACCGTCGCGGGGCCGAATGTCGATGCCCACAGCTTCCAGCCCCGCCCCTCGGATGCGGAAGCCCTGCGCGGCGCGGCGCTGGCGGTGCGGAACGGGCTCGGCTTCGATGGCTGGTTCGACCGCATGGTGCGATCCGCGAATTGGCGCGGGCGGATGGTGACGACGACGGAAGGCCTCACCCCCCTTCGGATGGCGGCGCATTCCCATGGGCATGGACACAGCCATGGGGGGCGCCAGCAGCAAGGCCAGCCGCGCACCGTGCCGGACCCGCATGCCTGGCAGGATCTTCGCCTCGGCATCCGCTACGTCCAGGCCATCGCGGCGGCGCTGGGGGCGGCCGACGCTGCCAACGCCACGGCCTATGCCACCGCCGCCGAGGCCTATATCGGCCGGCTGACGGAACTCGACGCCTGGGTGCGCGCGCAGGTCGCGGCCGTGCCCGAAGCGCGGCGGGTTGTCGTGACCAGCCATGATGCCTTCGGCTATTTCGGGGCCGCCTATGGCATCCGCTTCCTGGCGCCGCAGGGCGTCTCGACCGAAGCCGAGCCCAGCGCGGCGGAGGTCGCCCGCCTGATCCGCCAGATCCGCAGCGAGCGCATCACTGCCGTCTTCATGGAGAATATGGGCAACCCTACGACGCTGCAGCGCCTGGCGCAGGAAGCCGGCGTGCGGGTGGGTGGGCGGCTCTACGCCGATGCGCTGTCCGCCCCTGATGGCGTCGCGGCGAGCTATGAGGCGATGTTCCGCCACAATGTCGCGCTGCTGGTCCCCGCCATGCGCGGGGACGCCGCCTGACCGATCCTTCCGAGGGATGGATGCTGTTCAGCGTGATGCTGGACCTGCCGGCGATCGGCGTCGCCAAATCCATCCCGGTCGGGCGGGTCGATGGCGAGATGGGCGCGGCGCCAAGGGGTGCCGAAAGCCCCCCGGTGGCAGGCGCTACCAGCGCAGCCCGGTGAGGGCGGCGATCGGGCGCACGCCCTCTGCCGCCGCCACCGCCGCGAGCCGCGCGGGATCGGGCGCCTCTCCATGCGCATGGGCCGCAAGCCCCGTCAGCGCCCACACCGCATCCAGCCCCGCCCCCTGCGCGCCGGCCAGGTCCGTGTGCGGGCTGTCGCCGATGGCGACCACGCGCGACCGGTCGGCGATGCCGAGCGCGTCGAGCACCGGCACATAGACCGCAGGGTCGGGCTTGCCGATCTCGGTCGCGGCCGGGCCACCCAGTGTCACATACAGATCCGCCAGCGCACCGGCGCAGATCACGCGATGCTCGCCGACCATCACATGCCGGTCGGGATTGACGCACAACATCGGCAGGCCGCGCTTCGCGCAGGCCTCCAGCATCAGCGCATAGGGCTCCACCGCGCCATTGCCGCGATCCGGATCGGGGCCGGTGTTCAGCACCCAGTTGGCCGCATCGGGATCGGTGGTCAGCTCGACATCGAGGCCTTCCACAGTCGAAAGGTCGCGCTCCGGCCCGATATGCAGCGCGCGGCGACCATAGCCGAGCTGACCGGCCCCCAATGCGCGCCACGCCAATTCGCCGCTGGTGATCGTCGCATCCCACAGCGCGCGGTCCAGCCCCATGCCGGTCAGCAGCGCATCGACGACATGGGAGCGGCGCGGCGCGTTGGACAGCAGCGCGATGCGCTTGCCGCGCGCCTTCAGCCCGCCAAGTGCCTCCGCCACCCCGGGATAGGGCCGCCGGCCGTCATGCAGCACGCCCCAGATGTCGAGGATGAAGCCGTCATAGCGCTCCGCCAGCGAAGCAACGCCGTCCAGGATCTTCACCGGATATCCGCCCCCACGATTTCCGCCACGCTGCGGACGCCGTCCCGTCGCAGCAGGGCGGCCAATTCGCGCTTCATGCGCGGGATCAACGCCGGGCCTTCATAGGCGAAGGCCGCGTAGAGCTGCACAAGGTCCGCGCCCGCGCGCAGCTTCTCATACGCATCGGCGCCGCTGCCGACGCCGCCGCAGCCGATCAGCGTCAGGCCGCGCCCGCGCGCCAGCTTCGCCACGCGGCGCAGCAGATCGGTGGACAGGGCGCGCAGCGGCGGGCCCGACAGCCCGCCCGCCTGGTCGCGATGCGCCGAACGCAGCCCGGGGCGGGAGATGGTGGTGTTGCTGACGATCAGCCCGTCCATCCCATGTGTCACGGCCGCTTCCACGATCGGCTCGATGGCGCCGGGGGCGAGGTCCGGGGCGATCTTCACCAGGATCGGCGGCCGCGCGCCCGGCTGCGCCGCGCGGGTGGCGGCGAGCGCCGCGAGGATCTCGGACAATTGCCGTTCCCCTTGCAGGTCGCGCAGCCCCGGCGTGTTGGGGGAGGAGACATTGACCGCGACATAATCCGCCAGCGCCGCGACCTGGGCATAGAGCGCCGGGTAGTCGCGCAGCGGATCGGCGCCTTCCTTGTTGATCGCGATGTTCACGCCGAGGACGGCGGGGCGATCCCGCAGCGCCGCGATGCGGGCGCGGAAGGCGTCGATGCCGCCATTGTTCATGCCCATGCGGTTGATCACCGCGCGGTCCTCGACCAGCCGGAACAGGCGCGGCCGAGGGTTGCCGATCTGCGGCCGGGGCGTGACCGATCCCGCTTCCACGAAGCCGAAGCCGAGGCGCATCAGCGGCCCGACGGCGACGGCGGATTTGTCGAAGCCGGCCGACAGCCCGATCGGGTTCCGGAAGTCCCGGCCGAGCACGCGGGTCGCCAGGATCGGGTCGTCCGGGGACTGGTCGGCGCCGGCCAGGCCAAAGCGCAGGGCGCGCAGGGCCAGGTCATGGGCGCGTTCGGGGTCCATGCCGCGCATCAGCGGCATGAGCAGGGAGGCGAGGGCCGGGGTCATCTCAGGGCCGTCTTGTGCCGGGACCCGGGGCCAAAGGGAAGCCGCATTGACCGCACGGCTGGTCCGCGCCACTCCTCCCGCCCAACATCCCCGATGGGCGTGGGTCCGTGCGGGCATGTCATGCCGCCATCGACAGGAGAATCCCGTGCGCGGGCCTTTGCTGATGCTCGCCGGGATCGGGATGTTCGGGCTGCTGGATGCCGGCAGCAAGCTGCTGTCGGAGCAGCATTCGGTCTGGCAGGTGCTGCTGGTGCGCTTCGTGACCATCCTCGTGGTGGTCTTCGCCCTGCGCGCGGCGATGCCGGGTTGGGGCGGGCAGTTGCTCACGCGCCATCCGCGGCTGCATGGCGCGCGCGCGGTGGTGATGCTGGGCAGCGCTACCTGCTTCTTCATGGCCTTCAGCCACCTGCCGCTGATCGAGGGCTACCTGGTGTTCTTCACCGCGCCCTTCTTCGTCCTCGGCCTGGCGGTGCTGGCGCTGCGGGAGCCGCCGGCGCGGGCGGCCTGGGGCTGGGCGGCGCTCGGCTTCTCGGGGGTTGCGATCGGGCTGGCGCCGGGGCTGGCGGGGGGCTTGAGCGGGGCCGCGGTGGGCTATCTCTGGGCCTTTGCCGGCACGCTCTGCTACGCGACGGTCTTCACCATCAACCGCGCCCTGCGGCACGAGACGGGGATCGCGCGCGTGCTGGTCTGGCCGTCGCTGCTGGGCCTTGCTGTGATGCTGCTGCCGGGGCTGCTGCATTGGCGCGCGCCGGAGCCCTGGGCGCTGGCGCTGATGGTGACGAACGGCGTGATCGTGGGCGCGGCGACGGTGGCGCTGGCGGAATCCTTCCGCCATGCCTCGGCCGCGCGGCTGGCGCCCTTCGGCTATTCGGGGCTGGTCTGGAGCACCGGCTTCGACCTGGCGCTCTGGGGCCATCTGCCCGGCTGGCCCATGCTGGCGGGGGCGGCGGTGGTGGTCTTCTCCTGCCTGATGAGCGAACGCACGGCCGCTCAGGGAAACCCATCCGGGAAATCGTGACCGCCATCCTCGCGCAGCGGCAGGCGCGTGACGGACAGCACCGCGGCGATGGGCAGCGGCGCGTAGAGATGCGGGAACAGCCCCGGCCGCGAACTGCCCGAGGCCGGTTCCCATCGCAGCGCCGCGTCAAGCCGCGCCGCATCCGCTTCCACCAGCCACAGATCGGCCTCGCCGCGCCGATGCTTGGCGGCACTCGCGCGGACCTGCGCGGCGGTCGAGAAATGCAGGAAGCCGTCGCGCTGGTCATGCGCGCTGCCCCGATACTCCCCGGCGGCTTCCGCGGCGCGCCAATCCGCGCCGCGCACCAGCGTGTAGATGCGATCTTCCATGGGGGCGCGTATCACCCCAGCAGGCGGTAGAAGACAAGCCCGCCGAGTTCCGCCGTCGGCATCTGGCCCAGCGCCCAGCGCGGCAGCGCTTCCGCCGCGTGGTAATGCGTGGCGCCGCCGGTCGGATCGCGCAGCACGCCGGCCAGCGCCCGCGCCGCCACGCGATGGCAGGCGCCCAGTTCCGCATCGTCGGGCAATTCGGCGATGGCGCGACGGCGCGGATGGCCGGGGTGCCAGCAGGCGAATTGGAAGGGCGCGCGGCATACCGCGACGACACCCTGGCCGAGATGCGTCGGTCCGCCCGGCGCGGCCGCCAGGCGCACGCGGTTCATCACGACGCTCGCCACCGCTTCCATCGCCCGGACGGGGCGGCCATCGGCCTCGCCCCACAAGGTCAGGGCCAGCACATCGGCCGCGCTGGCGATGCGCGGGGTTCGCAGGGCGGCACTCATGCTTCTGTCTCCTGGCTGCGCAGGCCGAAGCCGATGCCGCGCGCGGGCACGGGCCTGCCGGAGATGGCGGCGGCGGCGGTCGCGGCGCGGCTGACCTCGTCCAGCTTCTCCTCGAACCGGCCAAGCTGGCGGGTCAGCCGCGCATCCAGGTCGCGGATCACCGACAGCGGCACATAGGTCCGCGCGACTTCCAGCTTGAAGGCGCTGAGCTCGTCGCGCGCCGCCTGCACGGCCCGGCCCGTATCCGCGCCGCCGCCGGGCTGGGGCGGGGCGGCGGGATCGGGGCGGGCATGGAGATCGCGGCGCAGCTGCGCGACCATCCACATCAGCACGATCGCCAGCGGCGCATCCGCCAATGCCGCCACCACGGAGGGCGGCAGATCCTGAAGCATGTCGTTCACTCCTCGGGATGATGACGCGGCCTTGGCCGCCCTGGCTTGAAGCCCGCGCCGGCGGGCCCAACCTTCCGGTGACGCAGCGCATCGCCGGGACCATGTTCAACGAACCGTATCTCGAGACCTGCTGCCGTTCCGCCCTGCACCGCCTGGTGCTGATTGGCGGCGCGGGCCGCCCCGCCGGGCTGAAGGACGGGCCCTGCCTGGACAGGCTGGCGGGGATGGAGCTCGCGCGGCTGCGCCCCGATGGGCGGTTCGAGATCACCGGCGCCGGCACGCGGCGCCACGCGCAGGAAATCCTGAAGGCCGAGCCGGTGGGCTGACTACGCGCCGCGCCAATCGGGCGGCCGGCCGCGCGGCGGCAGCAGCGGCAGGCGCACGGGCTCCGCCATGATGCAGCCGGCCACGGCATCCAGCGCATCATCGGCCTGCCCTGGCGCGCCGGGCCGCCAGGCCGCCATCTCTGCCCCGAAGCGGGTGCGGAAGACGCTGTCATGCGCCGACAGGCGCCGCGCCGCGAGCACGGGATCGAGCGCGCCAAGGATGCGCTGGTCCTTCGGGACGCGGCTCGTCATCTCCCGCACCGCGCAGGCGATGCCGGCGCGGGCGAGTTCCTGCCGCAGCAGCCCCGGCAGGAAGGCGCCGATCCCGTTGGTCTCGACCCGCATGACCGGCAGCAGCAGGTCGCGCGCGATGGCGGCCACCGCGCGGCATTGCTGCGTCGCCGGGTCCTCGGGCGCGTCCGGATCGTGCGTCACATAGGCCAGGCGATGCAGGTAGTGCCGGCCCGCCGCATCGGCGTAAGTCCCGGCGACGACGCTGGCATCGCCGCGCCCGTGCTTCGTGCCGGCACCGGGGCGGCCGAAGGCCGGGTCCCACCAGCCGCCGCCGGAGACCATCCGCGTGCCCATCAGCGTGAGCACGCCGCGCCCATTCGCCTCCCGGTACTCGGGCTCGGCGCCGTAGCGCGCCATCAGCGCGGGATCGAGCCGCGCGGCCTCCTCCGCCGCCGGCTGCAGCAGCATCTGGCGCTGGAAGGCGAGCGGCCCGACGCGCGCGCGCAGCGCCGCCACCGCCTCCTCGGGGAAGCGTTCGGGCCAGGCGCTGGCGCCCGCCGCATCGATCAGCGGCAGCACCAGGCGCCGATAGCCCGGCAGGGCCGGCGCCTCCCCTTCCGCGTAGAGGCTGTCGGTGCAATGCGGCGTGCCGACGAACAGCATCGTGCCGCCGGGGACGAGGACGAATTCCGCCTCCGTCAGACGCTCCCGCAGTTCCAAGCGCTTGGCCGGCGTGTCGCAATTGCCGGCGACTTCGACATCGTCGCAGATGATCATCTCGGCGCGCGCGCCGGTGATGTTGCCGCCGATGCCGGCGGCCATCATCGACGCGTCGCGCAGCACGGCGGGCCGCACGACGGTGAAGCGATCCGCCGCCCAGGAGCCTTCCGCATGGCGCGGCAGCAGCGCGCCGCACAGCGGATGCCGTGCCAGGATGCGGCGGACGGTCGCGACCATGCGCGTGGCCAGCGCATGGTCCGCCGCCAGCACGAGGATTCGCGTATCCGGTGCGCGGTAGAGCTGCCAGGCGCAGAACAGCCCGACCATGGTGGACTTGCCCGCCCCGCGGAACGCCATCAGCAGCAGCCGGCGTTCGTCCTGCCGCAGCATGTCCTCCAGCCAACCCAGCACGCGGCGATGCAGCGCGGGCGTCGCGAGCCGTGCGCGCTGGTTCCAGATCCAGGCGAATTCGATCAGGTCCGCTGGTCGTATATTCACGATTTGTTCTCATCAGACAGTTGGGCCCGGGCGGCGGCCAGAAGCTCCTCCGGGCTCGGCTCGGCTTCCTGCTCGCCCTCCTCCGCCGCCAGGGCGCGCAGCTGCGCCAGATGCTCCAGCGCCTCCCGCGCGGCGGCGCTGCGGGCGACGAAGCGCTTCGGATCCTCCTCCGTGGTGTCGTCGAGGAAGCCGGCATAGGTCTCGGCCAGCTTCTGCTGCGCGCGCAGCGCCAGATCCTTGGCGAGGCCGGGCGGCGGGGGCGCGATCGGGGTCTTGCGGGTGCGCTTCATGCCTTGGTCACCCGCACGCGCACGGTGCCTGCATTGAGGTCCACCGCTGCGCCGCTGCGGTTCCAGGCCGTGACCGTCGCCACATCCTGCGCGCCGACCTGCGCGAGGAACACGACGCCGGAGGTCGAGAGCGAATAGGCGGCTTGGACGAAGTCGCCTGGCCGCGCACCGCTGACCGGCACATTGATCTGCGCGCTGCTGCCCGCGGCGATGGAGGGCGGATCCCAGGCCTGCTCCGCCACCAATTCCCGGACGCCGTGGCGCAGCTCGGGCAGGCCATAGAGCACGGCCGGGGCATGACGTGGGTCGCACAACAGGCGCATCGCGCGCAACTCGTAGTCGCGGTCGATCCGCGCGACGCCGATCACGGCGAAGCCGACGGCGGCCGAAAGGCGCAGCGCCTGCAGGCGCGTCAGCGTCGCATCCTCCATATCGCCGCCGCCCTGCCACCAGCGCGCCGCCGGATTCCACTGCATTGCCTGGCCGGAGGCGAGCACGGCCTGGCCGACGGCATCCGTCAGCAGGGTCATGTTCGCGTCGAAGCACATCACCATCAGCCGCGGTGCATCGGCATCGAGTGCGAGCGCGAAGTGCTTGCACTGGCGTGCATCCACCACGAAGCCCAGCGCCCGGCCCCCGCCCAGCACCACGCCGCGGTTGTTCAGCGTGAGGGAATCGAGCGCCGGGAGGGCGAAGCCCCCGAGGCTCGCCGGCGCGCCCGTGACGTTGGAGGACAGCACCGCGAGCTTCTCGAAGCCGGTCTCCGTCGCGCTCCAGCGGATCGCCGCCGCGCGCAGATTGGGCAGGGACGCCACGTCCCGCGTCGCTTCCACATGCGGGGACGCCTGGTGCAGCACGCGCACCACGCCACCGAATCGCGTCGCGGTGGCGGCGTGATCGATCTCCACCCGGTAGCCCTGGCTGGCCCAGGCGACCTCGTACAGATGGTCCTGGGCCGCGGCGGTGTGGCGCGCGACGAAGCCGGTGCAGCCTTCCATCCGCAGCGCACGCGCGACGATGGACCGGCTGTTCACCTCGCACAGGAAGGGGATGCCGACGATCGGGCGGCCTTCCGCATTCAGCTCGAAGTTCGGTCCGTCGAAGACGTGGCGGTTATGCGCCACATAGGCGCCCGGCGCGGCCAACAGGCGGATGCCGAAGCGGTCCTTGTCCGTGTGCACGGTGCTGCCGACCGCGAAATGGCCGCCATAGTAGCGGATGGAGGTGTTCCACCCCTGCGCGGTCGCGGCATGGATGTCGAGGCCGATCCGGTTATTGACGAAGCGGCCGAGGAACAGCGTCGTGTCCTCGAAGCCGCGCCCGTCGCCCTGCGTGCGAACGCCGATGGTGAAGCCCGTCACTTCCCGGATCTCGACCATCGAGGCGTCGAGGTTGCGGAGCAGGATTCCGATCGCGCCCTCGTCGCTCCAATCCGACTGGCTGGCGCGCAGCACCGTCAGGCCGGTCAGGATCTTGTTCGCGTTGCGCGCCGCCCCGCCATCGCCGATGGTCAGCGCGGCCTGCGCTGCGGGCCCGTCATAGAGTATGCGCCCGCGCATCACGAGGCCCGCTGCCGCGCCAGGCAACGTCAGCGGCAGGGTGGTGCGGAAGACGCCCTCGCCCAGCAGCAGCGTCTTGCCCGCGGCGGCGGCGGCGTTCATCGCCGCCTGCAGCGCCGGCCCGTCATCGGTGCTGCCATTGCCCGTGGCGCCGAAGTCGCGCACCGAAAGCCGCTCCGCCATCTTGTCCTCGACCGTGCGCGGCACGGCGCCGGGGAAGGGGGCGGTGAGAAGCCCGGAATCACGCGGGAAGACCGAGGCATCGCCGTTGGAATCGAAGCCGAGGAGCCGGTTCGCGCGTGCTGAGCGCAGCGGCAGCACCATGCAGCCGCCGACCTCGCCGGGATCCTGGCGCAGGGTGGTGCCGATCTCCTCGCGCTGTTCCTGCTGCACGGCCACCAGGCGGTCCAGCTCATCGTTCAGCGTGCGCGCGCGCAGCAGTCCGTTGTCCTGGAAGTCGGTGGCGCGCTGCACCGTCATGCGGCGCCGCAGCGTCACCGTCTCACCGGGCGCGGGCGGGGCCGCGAGGCTCGCCACGCCGCCCGCGCTCTCGCCCGCGCCGGTGATGGCATAGCCGCCGGACAGCACGACGCTGCCGATCCGCAGCTCAAGGTCCTCGGCGTCGAAGATGGGAAAGGGGAAGGCGAAGTCGGTGCGCGCGCCGTCACCGACATACTGCACGCGCGGCGCGACATCGCCGATGCGGATGTGCTCGGCCATCGTCTCTCGGCTCCGATAAGTGAGGGGTTGGTGATGGTATTGCCTAGTCCAGCAGGCTGCGCAGCGCGCCGCTGAAGCCCGCGCCGGCGCGCAACCATGGCGTCAGCGAACCGTCATCGTTCAGCAGGCTGCGCCGGCCCGCGGCCAGCCGCGCGTCGAAGACCGCGAGCGAATCCGATTGCGCCGCCGCGGCATCGCGCCGCAGGCCGGTGGTCAGCGCGGCGGCCGACCCCTCATCCGGCTGGATGCCGCCGGCCGCGAGCCGCGCACGGGTGGAGGCGATGGTGCCGGCCAGCCGCGACTCCGCGACGCGGCGCTCAGCGGCCTGCTGGGCGGCCAGTTGCTGCTCGCGCGCCTCGTTCTGCGCCCTGGCGGTGGCTTGCTGCTGTCGCGCCTGCGCGGCTTGCATCTGCGCCTGGCGGCCGGTGGCGTAGATCGATGCGCCGGTCCCAAGGACCGTGGCGATCGGGACGATCTGGGCCATCAGTCGTTCATCCTCGTATCGGTGGTGACGGATAGCAGCGTGAGCGGCAGCGGCGTGTCGCCTTCCACGCGCCAGAGCGGTGCCATCGCATCGCGCCGCCAGCCCAGCGCGCGCAGCGAGATGTCGCCGGTGAAGGCGGGCGGTGCCGCATCGAGCAGCGGCGTATCCAGCCGGCGGAACGCCACCGGCTGCACGCCACGCCCGAGATCGACCGACAGCGCCGGCGTTGCCAGCAGCCGGAAGGTCGCGGCGACCAGCCGCAGCGGCGCCGCGGCCGCACCTGCGCCGGTCGCGAGTTGCGGCGGCAGGGGTTCGATCACATGGGTGAAGGGCAGGCCCGCCTGCACGCTGCTGGCGGGCGGCTCCAGCAGGATCCGGCCCGCCACGACACGCTGGTGCCCACGCGGCGCGCCATCCGCCAGCACGCCGACCTCGAGCCCTTCCAGGTGGTCCAGCCCGGTCCAAATGTCCTGCGGCGTCGCGGCGCTGCCCGCCAGCGCGGCATCGAGGCCGAGTTCGGCCTCGAAGCGTTCCAGCCGGTGAGTGCCCGCGCGTTCCACCACGGCATAGACGCGGCCATCGGTCTCGGCCACCGCGCGGAAGGCGCCCCTGGTTTCCTGCCGTGTCCAGGCGATCACCTGTTCGGCGCGGTAGAGCGTGAGAGTGGCGAGGCTGCCATCGCCCATCACCATGTGCAGCAGTCGCTCCGCCTGATCATAGGCCATGGAGACGGGCTGCGCGACGATGTGGCGGGCAACCAGTGCGAGGTCGTTCGACTGGTAGGCGTCCGCGACATCGGTGTAGGCGAATTCGTGGACGGCACGGCCAGATCGCGCGGCGAAGACGGTGGAGCCATCGACATCCACCGGCGGGATCATGCGGTCCACCGGGCTCCCGATGCGGGTCTGCCGGCTGAGCTGGATCGAGGCCGGTGTCAGCGGATCGCCGGTGACCATCCATTCCGCCCCGGAGGTGAAGACCTGCAGGTGCCGGCCCGAGAAGACGCCGCGGATGGCATTCACCTGGTCCGACATCAGCGCGAAGGAGATGCCCTCGTCATCCAGGCCGGTGCCGAGGTCGAAGTCGCCGAGATCGCCGCTGCGCGACAGCCAGAGCTGGTTCGGCAGGTCGCGCGAGCCGCCGAGCACCAGCCGCGCCTGGTGGAAGCAGGCTGTCACCGGCCATCCGCGCGCACCGCTGAAGGCGCTCTCATCCCAGTCGTCGACGGCGTCGGTTCCGGGCAGCGTGTCGAGCACCGTGGCGGTTGCGCTGCGCGGGCCCGCCACGGCGGTGACCTGCACCCGCTTCCCCGCCAGCCTGATCTGCGCGCCCACATGCAAGGCCGTGAAGAAGATGTCCTGCGATGCGGCGAGTTGGATCGTGCCGCTGGTCCCGCTCGGCGTGATCGTCGTGCCGGACACGAACGCGTGGAAGGGCGGTCGCGTGAAGGCGAAATCGGCCAGTGTCCAGTTGGCGTGGCCGGTGCGCGTGATGCGCTTCGGCGCCATGTCGGGGTGGAACAGCAGCAGCGTGTCCGCGTTCTGCGTGAAGGCCAGTTGCGGCAGCATCGGCGCGGTCCAGGGGCCGGCGATGGAAGCAACCTCGGCATCCTCCATGAAGACCTGCATCCGGCCCGCGGTCAGCACCAGAAGATAGGTCTGTTCCGTATTGAATTCGAAGGCGATCAGCCGCGCGGGACCGGAGAGGGCCGCGATATGGCGCAGCCCCTTGCGGCGCGCGACGCCGCCGGTCGGCTGGATCACGACATTCCGGAGGCGTCGCGCGCCGTTCTCGAAGGCGCGCAGATCGCCCCGGCCATAGAGTTCGGGCGCGAGCTCGCCGGCGGCGAAGCTCGCCTTGATGCGGCGTGTGGCGGCGGGCATCGCGTTCAGCCCCTGATGTCGACGAGCGGGAAGCCCTCGATCCCGCGCGGCGTGTCCTGCTGGCTGTCGATCTGCCGTGCGGCGCGCAACTCCTGCTCCGCCAGGCGGAACAGGATCTCGGCGCGTGAGGCGCTTTCGGTCAGCGGCAGGCAGAATTCGGCGGCCAGGCGTGCGACGAGGCAGGCGGCGAAGAAAGGCGGGAAGGCGCTTTCGTCCGGGCGGAAGATGTAGCTCAGCGTCACCTGCGCGGCATCGCTGTGCAGCCGGCCTTCATTGATGCGGTAGATGATGCCGCGCCCGCGCCCTTCGGCGCCGGCGGACAGCGCGCGCAGGAAGCCGTTCGGCAGCTGGAAGGCATGCGCGAAATCGGCGACCGGCACCGCCGCCAGGCGCGGCAGCATCGCCTGGCCGGAGGCGAAGGACCAGGGATGCGCCGAGAGCACGGCGTCGCGCACGCCGGGATAGAGATTGGCGGCGACCTCGGCTTCCGCGGTGCCTTCGGTGAGCGAGGCGATGGGCTGCGCGCCGAGGCGCAGCAGGGCGCGCGAACAGAGCGCGAGTGCGGTCAGCGACATGGGGTGGATCCTGGGGAAAGGGTGGTGGGGGCGTGGGAGGGATCGCCCCCACCCGACCCTCCCCCGCGCATGCGGGGGAGGGAGCCAACGGCGCGCGTCACGCGGCCGCGCGCATTCGCATCACTCAGCCGCGCGCATTCGCACGACACCGCTGTTGTCCACCAGCGTCGCGCCCTGGCTCATCATGTTGGCCACGAAATGCGCGGCGCGGTCGCCGTGCCAGGTGACATCGGTCTGCACCTCGGCCGCGGCGGCGTGGCCGATCGCGGTCTTGTGGTAGAAGTAGCAGTACCGCAGCGCACCGGACTTGGTCAGGCCGGAATGCGGCATCCACAGCGCGCCGAGCCAGCGCTTCGCCTGCGTGCCGCGCCACGGCAACTCGCCTTCCCCCACATATTCGGAGGAGGCGAATTCCGGCAGCGCCAGAAGCTGGCTCCACTGCTTCCAGCCGACGATGGCGTAGCGCTGGCCGTCATCCGGCACATCCGCCGCGCCCATCATCTCGAAGGCCAGCAGCACCTTCGCCTTCGTCAGCCCGTCGAGGTCGGTCGTCCCGGCGGCGGTGCCGAGCGCCTCCCGCGTCGCGGTGTCGAGCGCGCCGATGATCAGCTCATCGGTCTTGCGGCCCAGCGCATAGGCGCCGGCATTGGCGATGACCTCGCGTTCGTCGAGGTTGGTCTTCAGCTCGTCGAGGCGATCCACCCAGTCGCCGGCATAGTAGTCCTGCAGCACGCATTCGACCTGCGCGTGCTCCAGGTTCATCACGGGGACGCTGCCGTGGCGCGTCTTGGCCGCGGCGACGCCCTTGCCGACCTTGGGGAAGAAGGTGGAGGTGCCGGCGACGCCGGTCTTGCTGCGAACCGTCGGGCGCAGCTTGGAGCCCTGGCGCTGATAGGCTTCGTGCACCTCGGCCTGGAACTGCTTGGTGAAGACCGCGTCGATGGCGGTGCTGGCGGGCATGGGCCCCTCCTTGATCCTGGGTTGTGGGATGCGCGCCGAAGCCCGTTGACCGCAGGGGCGGGCGGCGGCGCGAAAGGCCCGCACGCCCGCGATGCGGGTTGCGTGCGGGCAAGGTGGTGGAAGCTGCCGGGGCGGATGGGGACCGGCGGAGAGGCGCCGGCCCGCGCCATCCGCCCCGTGGCCGCCGCGCATCGGCGCGGCGGCGCCGGCCGCGCGCCTCGACCGCGAGGAGTGGCGGGAGGCTGCGGCCGGAAGGCGTTGCGATGCGCTATCGCGCGTCGCCGACCAGCCGGCGGAAGCCGTCGGTGACGCGGCGGACAAAGTCGGGTTCCCGCGAACGCCAGTAGCGCGGGTCGCGCATCATCTTCCGCAGCTCGGCCTCATCCGGCCCCGTATCCGCGTCGCCGCCACGGGCGAGGGAAGGTTCCTTCCCCGCCATCATGCGCTGCATCGCGATCACGCCTTCGGCGGTGGTGGAGAGGGCGGCGAAGACGGGGTCGGGCAGGTTGGCGCGGCCCCAGGCGGCGATCTGCGGGACCAGGCGGCGGAAGCGCTCCTCGCCGCCGAATTCGGCGTGCAGCTTCTCACGCTGGCGACCGGCCTCGAACTCCGCCGCCGCCTCCGCGATCAGCGGCACGAGCCGCTCGGCCGCCAGGTCGTAGACCAGCTGCGCCTGGCTGCAGCTGAAGCCGGCTTCGTGCAGGCGACGGTTGATCTCCTCATCCGGGCCGCACAGCTCATGCGGCGGCGTGATCTCATAGCCCTCGGGGCCGTCGGGGACGCCCAGCATGCGGCGCCAGCGCGCGCGGTCCTCATCCGGCGCGTCGTCGCCGGGGCGCGTCGCACGGCGCGACAGCGCGCGTTCCAGTTCGAGATAGGATTTCAGCAGCGCCTCGATGCGGATGCCGCCGGTGGCCGGATCCCGGAATTTTTCCGGTACCTCCAGCCTCGACGAATCCGCCTTGCCGTTTTGGGTCGTGATGTCGAGAAGATCCTCGGACATATCCGGGCTCACTCCTGGTTGGTGGTTTCACGCGTGTTGGGCGGATCGGGCCGGAGGATTTCCGGGGGGGCACCCAAGGTCCGCCCCAGCCAGCGCGCGGCGGCGCCGGCATCGATGCTGGCCGCCGCTTCCCCGCCCAGCTTCGCGGCCGCTTCGAGGAACAGGATCGTGTCCGCCGCATCCGCCCGCGCCTGCACCCGCGCGAGCGGTGAGGCGTAGACCAGCCGCACCTCCCGCCCATCCAGCGCGAGCGACGGGATTTCCCCGCGCCGCCGCAGCACCGCGAGGCAGCGCGCGATCAGCGGCGTCAGCAGCTCGACTTGCAGCCGCCCATAGGTCGCGCCCAGAAGCCGTGCCGCGGTGGCGCTGCGTTCCATCACCTCGGTCGCGGTCATCGCCGCCCGTTCGGCCTGCGCGATGCGGTCTGCCAGCAGCGCGCCGCGGATCCTCTCGCGCAGATCCCGCAGCACCAGTTGCGAGACGTCGAAGTTCCCCGGCGCCGCCAGCGGCGTCAGGCCAGCCGATCCGGCGGCCTTCGGGATGATGGCGCCTGGAACCAGGCGGATGGTGGCGGGGTTCAGCACCCCGTCATCCTCGGCCTGCCAGATCCCGGTGGCGGCGATCGACGCGTTCTTCAGGATCAGTTCCACCACCTTGTTGGCGGTGCGGATGTCGGGCAGCGCCTTGGCGACGGGGCCGCGACCATAGGTCTCTCCAGGCAGCTTGAGCCAGCGGAAGGCGACGAAGGGATTCTCGGCAAACAGGCCGGAAGCCAGCAGCACCGGCGCGCCATCTTCCGTATCCAGCACGGCCGCGAAGCGGTGGCCGCTGCGTGGGTCGGGCCAGGCCGCTTCCACCACACGCAGCTTCGCGCCGTCTTCGCTGCGCGTGGGCGGCAGCGCCGCGCGGGGGAAGCGCAGGCGCAGTTCTTCCTCCGTCAGGCGCAGCGCGCGGAAGACGGTGTCGAGCCGGCCGGAGGCGCCTTCCTCCAGCACCGCTTCGCGCAACGGCACGGCGCGGAAGCGGAGCGCGGAGGTCTCGCCGGGCGGTGCTTCCTCGATGCTCAGCACGCCGGTGCCGGCAACCACGAGGTCGAGGAAGGCCTGGTGCAGTTCCAGCGCGAAGTTGGATCGGTCCAGATGGCCCTGCAGCGTATCCGCCACCTCGGCCAGCGTCTTGGCGAGGGCCTGTTCCGCCGCATCGTGCAGCCCGCGCGCCGGGGCCAGGGCGAACCAGCGCGACCAGGGCGGGGCGAGTTCGGCCAGCAGCGAGGCGGCGAGTTGTTCCGCCGCATCGGCCGCGGTCGCATCGAACAGCGGCGCCGCGCCATGCGCGGGCAGCGCATGGTCGTAGCAAGCCTGCCAGGTGCCCTCGAGCGGGCGGCGGCGTTCGGCGGCGCTGGCGTGGCGCGCCAGGATCTGCTCCGGCTCCATCTCCTTCACTCCCCGAGCAGTGTTTTGCGGGCGGCCGGGGTCGGCAGCGGCGTCAGCACGCCGCGCGGGCCCGTGGCGATCGTGCCGCCGAGACCGCGGCGGGCGCGCGCCGCCGCGGCGCGGCGCGCTTCGCGGGCCTCGGCTTCGGCGGCGGCGGCCACCTCGGCCTGGGCCTGGGCCACCGCCTGCTGTTGCTGTTGCGGGGGTGCCGCGATCTCGACCGGCTTCGGCGCGCGGAACAGGCCACCCATGCGCGGATCCTTCGGATGGAGGAAACGGAACCCCCCACCCCCGAAAAGACGAAGGCCCGCCCGGCTGTGCCGGGCGGGCCTTCGAAGTGGGGAGGTGGGGAGGAGGAAGCCCCGGGGCGCAATTCGCCCCGTGGCAAAGCGGTGATAGCCCCGGGCCGAGGGACTGTCAAGAATTATTTCCTAGTAATCGATATGCGCTCTGCGGCCCCGCCCAGCGCCCGGAACAGCCCATAGGGTGTCAGCGCGAAGGGCGCATCCGGCCCCAGCAGCGCGCGGCACAGCCCGACGCAGTTGAGCGGGCCGATCGGCGGCAGGCGGCGCGCGCGGGGCTCGCCCGGCGTGAAGGGGCCGAGCACGGCCAGCCCGGCGCGGCGGTAGAAATCCGGCAGGTGGAAGGCGGCCGGCACCGGCAGTCTGGCCACCAGCACCCGGCCCGACAGGGGTTCGAGCACCGTCCAGCCCGCCTCGTCGCCGATCGCCGCGAAGCAGTGCCGGAAGCCGGGGCGCAGCAGGCGCAGCCAGGGCTGGTCGGCTTCCCCGCCGAAGACCACCCAGACCTGCTGGCTCGGCCCTTCTGCCGCCAACCGGCGATGCGACAGCCGCGTCACGCCCGCGCATCCTGGCGCGGCTTGGGGAAGGCGATCACCTCGGCGCCTTCGGGCGGGGGGCTCATGCCGCGCGGCGGGCCGGCGACGATGCCCTTCTGCCGCAGGGGGAAGTCCAGCCGCTCCATCGCTTCGCGCCACAGGCGCAGATCGCCGCGTTCCGCCGGGATGCGGGGGTTGGGGGCGGTGCCGCGTTCGCCCCAGATCCGCAGGATGCGGGCGTGCTGCAACTCGATCCGCCGCTGGCGGTAGAGCCGGTCGAGGCACTTCACGACATCGTCGGGTTCGCAGCGGCGGATGATGCCGCCGCGCCCGGCGGACAGACGCGCGCCGTCCTGCCGCGCGATCAGGGCGGCCATGGTCCAGAACCAGGCTTCCTCGGCGGTCGCGAAGGGCTCGGCCTTGGCGAGGCTGGCCAGGATGGGGGTGCGGCTGGGGGCGATGGGCATGGGGGTCTTTTCCTCCGAAAACAGGAACACAACCAGAACATCGCCAAGTTAGTGGTTTCTACCTACGGTAGCAAGGCAGAAGTTCCTATTGCATCGCGATTCGAAACCTAGGATGTCATGCCCACACGCAGCGGCTGGGCGCGGCCCGATTCGGCTTGCCCCGCCCCTGCGCG
The DNA here is from genome assembly GCA_945878375.1 of Roseomonas mucosa. Classification (GTDB taxonomy): domain Bacteria; phylum Pseudomonadota; class Alphaproteobacteria; order Acetobacterales; family Acetobacteraceae; genus Falsiroseomonas; species Falsiroseomonas mucosa_A. The sequence goes on from CAMDWG010000003.1 coordinate 228,021, forward strand.
CAGCAAAGGACCGGCGGCGAGATGCGGCACGAGGATGTCTGGCGGGCGATCGACGCGCTGGCGGCCGAGCATGGGCTTTCGGCATCGGGCCTGGCGCGCAAGGCGGGGCTGGACCCCACGGCTTTCAACCCGTCCAAGCGGACCGGGCCGGATGGCCGTTCGCGCTGGCCGTCCACGGAAAGTGTCGCGAAGGTGCTGATGGCGACCGGGACGGGCATCGATGCCTTCGCATCCCTGGTCAGCGGCGCGCCGGCCTTGCCGCGCGGCCGCGCCGCGCCGGGGCGCCGGATTCCCCTGATCGGGCTGGCGCAGGCTGGCTCGGAGGGGTTCTTCGACGATGGCGGCTATCCGGTCGGCGGCGGCTGGGACGAGATCTCGGTCCCCGACGTGCCCGATCCCACCGCCTATGCGCTCGAGATCAGCGGCGACAGCATGGAGCCGGTGTTCCGCGACGGCGATGTGGTGATCGTCAGCCCCTCCGCGCCGGTGCGGCGTGGCGACCGGGTGGTGGTGCGGACGCGGAAAGGCGAGGTGATGGCGAAGCAGTTGCTGCGCCAATCGGCCCGGCGGGTGGAACTGGCCAGCCTGAACCCGGCGCATCCGGGCTATTCATTCGGCCTCGACGAGCTGGCCTTCATGCATCGCATCGTGTGGGCCAGCCAATAGGCGGCTGCCCGGCACAATCAGCGCGACGGCGCGCTGATCGGCTCCGTGCCCGGCAGCAGTGCCATCAGCTTCTCAAGATCCTTCTCCGCCCGGCAGGCCAGGTAGCGCTGCGGCTCCCCGGCCTTGGGCGGCGCCAGGGGGAAGGCGGTCAGGCCGATATCGCCATAGATCCGCAGCAGCGCCGGCGTGACCTGCCAGAAGGCGGGCTCGACGCCCGCGCGCTCGCAGATGTCGCGGAAGCGCCAGATGGCGGAGATGCGGTCCCGCTCCTCCCCCACCGGGTCGCCGATGGCCATCCAGACGCCGTCGCGCTTCATGAAGGCGAGCCCCGCTCGCCCCGCATCGCCGAAAACCGCGCCATCCGCCACCTCGGGTGCCGCGCCGCCGAAGCCCCGCAGCCGCGCGCGGACCTCCGGCGTCCAGGGCACGGGGCGCTGCTTCACCGGGCGCAGCAGCCGCGCCATGCCGACCAGCAGCAGCACCGCGGCAAGCCCCACGGTGAAGCGCAGGCTGTCCGGCGCGAGGGGAGAGACCACCACCTCCAGCCAGCTGTCGTCGCCCACCTTCCCGCCATAGGACACCAGCGCGAGCAGGATGGCGCAGGCGCTGACGACGCCGAGTGCAGCGAGCGTCGCCGGCTGCAGCGGTTCGCGCATCAGCCGCGCATCGCGGTAGAAGCCCCCGCGCATCGCGCCGACCAGCAGCGCGACCAGCAGGAAGGCGCCCCACAGCAAGGCCCCGTCTTCCCGCAGCCAGCAGATCAGCGCGCCGTTCAGCAGCAGCAGGATGCTCATCCCCCAGGCGATCCGCAGCCGCCGGAGCAGCCCATAGGCCATCACCAGCAGCAGCGAGCCCACGACAGAGGCCGCGAAATGGGAGGCGACGGCGGCCTCATACCCCGCCCAGTCCGGCAAGGCGGAAGACCGCGTCGGCAGCGCGCCCAGGAAGATCAGCACCGTGCCGCCAAGCCCGACGAGGCCCGCGATCGCCGGCACTTCCAGCGCATCCGCCACGCGCTGTTCCGCGACCAGCTTCGCGAACATGTGCCGGCGCTGCGCGACCTCGAAGGCCGCGAACATCAGCCCGGCCAGGAACAGCGGCACGATGTAGTAGTACAGGCGGAAGACCAGCAGCGCGCCGACCACCTCCGCTTCCGGCATCCAGGGGCGCAGGCCGATCACGATGGCGAGGTCGAACACGCCGATCCCGCCCGGCAGGCTCGCTGCGATGCCGGCGATGTAGGCGGCGATGTAGATGCCGAGGAAATGCAGGAAGGTGAGGCCCTCCGCGGCCGGCAGCAGCGCGTAGAAGATCATCGCCGTCACCGCGACATCGACGCTGGCCAGCGCCGTCTGGGCCAGCGCCATGCGAAGCCCCGGCAGGTCCACGCGATGGCCGAACAGCGTCACATGGCTGCGGATGCGCGACATGGTGATGTAGGCGACAACGAGCGCCCACATCACGAGGCCCAGCGCCTGCATGATCCAATGCGGCAGGTGGTTGCCGAGGCCGGGCAGCACCTCTGGCTCGATCACCAGCACCAGCCCGCCCAGCGCGAAGCCGCCGAGGCCGAAGGTGAGGCTGGTGAAGGCGACCACCTTGGCGATCGCCACCGGCGGCAGCCCCCAGGCGGCGTAGAAGCGATACCGCACAGCCGCCCCGGATACCGCCGCGAACCCCAGATTATGCGCCAGCGTATAGGCGCAGAAGGACGCCAGCGAGGTGCGCGCATAGCTCACCGGATGCCCGGCATAGACGCTGCCGAGCCGGTCGTAGATGGTCAACACCGCGAAGGCGAGCGCGGTCCAGCCCGCCGCGACCCACAGCGTCGTGGTCGGGATCGCATGCAGCGCGGCGCGGATCTGCGCCACCGACAGGTCGCGGAATTCCTGCTGCGCGACGTAGACCGCGACCGCCAGCAGGATCAGCCCGAAGACCGTCATGCCATGCCGCTTCAGCACGGGCAGCCAGCCCTTCATGCGGTGCGGACCGTCATGCGCCGGCGGGATCGCGGGCCAGCGCGGTCTCGATCAGCCCGATCGTGCCGGCAATGCCGTAGAGTGCGACGAAGCCGCCGAAGCGCGGCCCTTCGGGCTGGCCCAGCAGCACCTGGTACAGCGCGTTGAACCAGGCGCGGGAGACGCCAGGGCGGCCGCCATCCTTCGCGGGCTCCAGGAAGGGCTCCCGCCGTCCGGCGTCATAGACCAGGTCCTGGATCGTCTTCGCACGGTCATCCGCCGGCAGGGCTTCCAACTCCTGCACACGGTCGCGCAGCATCCCCGCAAGCGCCTGCATCGCCTCGGCCTCGGCCGGGGTTGCGGTGCGGTGCTTCTTCTCCGGCACCACGCGGTCGCGGTAATAGGCCACAGCGCGCTCGATCAGCCGTGCGACCAGCGGGTGGCTACCGGGCGTGACGCCCGGCGCGTAGCGCTGCAGGAAGCCCCACAGCATCTCCGGATTGTCGGCGTTGATGACGCTGGCGAGGTTCAGCAGCATGGTGAAGGAAATGGGCGAGCCCGGATCGTTCGTCGTCCCGCCATGGATGTGCCAGGCCGGGTTGTCCGGGCTCGGCGCTGTGCGCAGCCGGTCCAGGTTCTGGACGTATTCGTCGGTCGCACGCGGGATCACGTCGAAGAACAGCCGCTTCGCGCGCTGCGGCTGGTTGTACATGAACTGGCCGAGGCTCTCGGGCGGGGCGTAGTGCAGCCATTCCTCGATGGACAGGCCGTTGCCCTTCGACTTGCTGATCTTCGTTCCTTCCTCGTCCAGGAACAGCTCATAGGTGAAGCCGATCGGCGGTTCCCCGCCCAGGACGCGGCAGATCGCGCCCGACAGCTTCACCGAGTCGATCAGGTCCTTGCCCGACATCTCGTAATCGACGCCGAGCGCGTACCAGCGCAGCGCCCAATCCGCCTTCCACTGCGCCTTGCAATGGCCGCCGGTGATGCGGGTGCCGAAGCGCTCCCCGGTCGCGGGATCGGTCCAGACCAGCAGATCCTCGGCCGGGCGCACTTCCTCCATCGGGACCTGCATCACCACGCCGGTCTTGGGGTGGATCGGCAGGAAGGGCGAATAGGTCGCGCGGCGATCCGGCCCGAGCGTCGGCAGGATCACCGCCTTCACCTGCTCATGCCGTTCCGCCATCCGGATCAGCGCGGCATCGAAGCGGCCTGACTTGTAGTAGTCGCTCGACGAGGCGAATTCGTACTCGAAGCCGAACTGATCCAGGAAGGCCCGCAGCCGGGCGTTGTTGTGGTGCCCGAAGCTGTCATGCGTGCCGAAGGGATCGGGGATCGCGGTGACGGGCTTGCCGAGGTGGCTGGCCAGCATCTCCTTGTTCGGCACATTGTCCGGCACCTTCCGCAAGCCATCCATGTCGTCGCTGAAGGCGACCAGGCGCGATGGCAGGCCGGTGAGGCGCTGGAATGCGTTGCGGACCCAGGTGGTGCGCGCGACCTCGCCGAAGGTGCCGATATGCGGCAGGCCAGACGGGCCGTAGCCCGTCTCGAACAGCGCCGTCCCCTTGCCGGAGGCGGCGACCCGCGAGGCGACCTTGCGCGCTTCCTCGAAGGGCCAGGCTCGCGCGGCGGAGAAGTCGGCGTCAGACATGGCGGGCGATGCGGTCCGGTGGGTTGGGAAGGCGCCTTATAGGTGGCGCGGCCAGGGGACGCGACCCCGGATGCGACCCCGCGGGTGCGGGACAGCCCTGCCCCCCGCCGCGCGCATTTGGCCCTGGCGGGGCTTTGCGCTATCTGGGCGCCCTCGAACACCCTGGGAAGGAGTGACCCCGATGCGGGTCGGCGTGATCGGTGCCACCGGTGCGGTGGGCAAGGAGCTGGTGGAGGTTCTCGGGCGGCGTCGCTTCCCGGTGACGAAACTCCGTCTCTTCGCCTCGGGCCGCAGCGCGGGGACGCGGGTCGCCACGCCGTTCGGGGAGATCACGATCGAGGAATTCACGCCCGAGAAGGCGAAGGACCTGGATCTCGCTTTGCTCGCGGTCTCTGGCGATTTCGCCAAGCAGCACGCCCCGGCGCTGGTCGCGGCGGGGGTGACGGTGGTGGACAATTCCTCCGCCTTCCGCCTGGACGACAACGTCCCGCTGGTGGTGCCGGAGGTGAATGTGGACGCCATCGGCAATGCAAGGCTGATCGCCAACCCGAACTGCACCACCGCCATCGCCGTCGTGGCGCTGGCGCCGCTGCACAAGGCCTTCGGCATCAAGCGCGTCATCGTCTCGACCTACCAGGCCACCTCCGGCGCCGGCGCCGAAGGCATGGCGGAGCTGGAGCGGGAGACGCGGCGCGTCCTGGTCGAGGGTGAGAAGGCCCAGAACGAGGTCTTCGCCCACCCCATCGCCTTCAACGTCATCCCGCATATCGATGCCTTCCAGCCGAATGGCTACACGAAGGAGGAGATGAAGGTCGTGTGGGAAACCCGGAAGATCATGGGCCTGCCCAACCTTCCCATCTCCTGCACCGCCGTTCGCATCCCGACGATGCGCGTGCATGCGGAAGCGATCACCATCGAGACCGAGCGCCCCATCACGCCAGAGGCCGCGCGCGAGGTTTTGCGAGCTGCACCTGGCGTTCGAGTGGTGGATGACCCGGCCGCGAAGCTCTACCCGATGCCGCTGACGGCGACCGGCCAGGATGATTGCGAAGTGGGCCGCATCCGCCAGAACCTCGTCTTCGACGCCCATGGCCTCGACCTGTTCGTCTGTGGCGACCAGCTTCTGAAGGGCGCGGCGCTGAACGCCGTGCAGATCGCGGAGCGGGTGCCGGCGCTGAAGGCGGCGGCCTGACCCTGCTTCTTGCTCCGCAGCTTTGCGGGGCAAGGAGCGTCGCTTGCGGTAGGTTGCTCGCGCCCCCTCCACAACCCTCCCCCGCTTAAGCGGGGGAGGGAGCAGGTTGCGCCGATTCCCCTCTCCCGCGCAGCGGGGGAGGGTGGCTGAGTGCCGTGCCGAAGGCTTGCCTTCGGCATGGCGCGAAGCCGGGTGGGGGCCCGACCAACCCACCCGCACCCAGCGCCACCAAGATTTCCCCTCTTTGTTCGCCTGCATAACGGGGCCAGATTGCCTGCGTGACCCAGCCCCGCACCGCGGCTCCGACCCATCAGCCCCGCCTTTTGCTGCCTGAAGCCCCGGCGCTCGTCGCCGGCTTCGGCCGTGGCGCGCTGCTGACCCCCGACGGGGAACTGCTCACCCTGCCCGCCGCCGAGATCGGGCGGCGGCTGCGCGACCTGGCGCCGCCGCTGCTGGTCCATGGCCCCGCCACCTGGAAGCGGCTCGGCCTGCCGCCCGGCCCGGCCTGCGACCTGCTGGAGCTGTTCGCCTTCTGCCGCCCCGCCCAGCCGGCCGCCCCCACCCCGCGCGGCCTGGCCATCGCGCTGGATCGTGAGGCACCTGCCGATGACGAGGCCGCGGCCGCCCTTCTGCCGGAACTCGCCACCGACCTGCTGCGCCACCTTGCCCATAGCCGTAACGGCCCGCTGAACCGCGATGCGGCGCCGCTGGCCGCCAAGCTCGGCGCGCAGATCGACTGGCCCTGGGCCGCCTCGATCCTCGCCGCCCTCGGCCAGCCGGAGGCGCGGCCTTCCCTCGACCCCCTCAAGGTCTGGCGCCGCCTGCCGGATTGGGAGGATGAGAGCCCGCCGCCGCCGCCCGCCCACACCCCCATCACCCCCGCCGAGGCGCGCCGGCGCCTGGCCGACATATTGGGCGAGGGCGCGGAGCAGCGGCCGCAGCAATCCGACTACGCCTCCGCCGCCGCCGCCGCCTTCCGGGCGCGGGAAGCGCAGGGCGCGCCCAATCTGGTCCTGGCGGAAGCCGGCACCGGCACCGGCAAGACGCTGGGCTATGTCGCGCCCGCCAGCCTCTGGGCGGAGCGCAACGGGGCGCCGGTGTGGATCTCCACCTTCACCCGCAACCTCCAGCGGCAGATCGACCAGGAAACCGCGCGGCTCTACCCCGACCCGGCCGAGCGCCGCCGCCGCGTCGTGGTCCGCAAGGGGCGGGAGAACTACCTCTGCCTGCTGAACCTGGAGGAGCAGACGGCCTCCGCCCAGCTGGCGGGGATGCTGCTGCCGCTGGCGCTGGTTTCCCGCTGGGCGCTGTTCACGCGCGATGGCGACCTGATGGGCGGCGACTTCCCCGGCTGGCTGGCGGAGCTGTTCGGCCACCACGCCGTCTGGCCGCTGGCCGACCGGCGCGGCGAATGCGTCCATTCCGCCTGTAGCCACTACAAGCAATGCTTCGTCGAGCATTCCATCCGCCGCGCGAAGACCGCGACGCTGGTCGTCGCCAACCATGCGCTGGTCATGGTCCAGGCGGCGCTGGGCGGGGGCGAGGATGGGCGGCCCCTGCGCCTGGTCTTCGATGAAGGCCACCACCTGTTCGACGCCGCCGACGCCGCCTTCTCCGCCGATCTGACGGGGGGTGAGACGGCGGAGCTGCGCCGCTGGCTGCTCGGCGCGGAGGGCGGCCGGTCCCGCGCCCGCGGCCTCTCCCGCCGGCTGGAGGAGGTGATCGGCGACCGCCCCGATCTGCTGATGCCGCTGGAGGAAGCCCTGCAGGCCGCCCGCGCCCTGCCCGGCCAGGGCTGGCCCAGTCGCCTCGCGGAAAACGACCCGCGCGGGGCGGTGGAAGACTTCCTCCATGCCGTGCGCCGCCAGGTCCTGGCCCGGATCGCGGAGACGGATGCGGGCTATGGCGCCGAATGCGATGTCCACCCGCTGAACCCCGACCTGCCGGAGGTGGCCGACGCCGCGGCGGACGCCTTTGCCCGCCTGCACGCCCCGCTCGAGGTGCTGCGCGCCCGCCTGCAGGCGCGGCTGGAGGATGAGGCGGAAGACCTCGAACTGGGCGACCGCATCCGCATCGAGGCGGCGGTGCGCGGCATCGAGCGCCGCGCGCTGATGCCGCTGGGCTCCTGGGGCGCGATGCTGAAGGCACTGCGCGCGCCGCCCCGCGCCCCCGGCACCCGGCCCGACATGGTGGATTGGTTCGCGCTGGAACGCCGCGAGGGGCGAGAGGTGGATGCGGGCATGTTCCGCCATCACCTGGACCCCACCGAGCCTTTCGCGACCGCCGTCGCCGCCCCCGCCCATGGCGTGCTGATCACCTCCGCCACGCTGCGCGATGCGGGGGAGGAGGAGGAGGCCGACGACCCCGACGCCGCCTGGCGCGGCGCGGAAGCGCGCACCGGCGTCGCCCACCTGGCCGCGCCCGCGATCCGCGCCGCCGTGCCATCCCCCTTCGACTATGCCAGCCACACCCGCGCCCTGGTGGTCACCGATGTCGCGCGGGAGGATTTCGGGCAGATCGCGGCGGCCTATCGCGCCCTGTTCACCGCGGCCGGGGGTGGCGGGCTCGGCCTGTTCACCGCGGTGCGCCGGCTGCGGGAGGTGCATGGGCGCATCGCCGAACCGCTCGCGGCCGCCGGCATCCCGCTCTACGCGCAGCATGTCGATGCGATGGACAATGGGACGCTGGTCGATGTGTTCCGCGCCGAGGAAGCCGCCTGCCTGTTGGGGACGGATGCGATGCGCGACGGGGTGGATGTGCCGGGGCGCAGCTTGCGCCTGCTGGTCTTCGACCGCGTGCCCTGGCCGCGCCCCACCATCCTGCATCGCGAACGCCGCCTGCATCTGAGCGAAGGTCGGCCCAAGGCCTATGACGATGCCCTGGCCCGCCACCGGCTGCGCCAGGCCTTCGGCCGGCTGGTGCGCCGCGCCGACGACAAGGGCGTCTTCGTGCTGCTCGATGCGCGCTGCCCGTCTCGGCTTCTGGCCGGGCTGCCCGATGGCGTGATCGTGCGCCGGCTCGGCCTGCGCGATGCCGTCGCGGAAACCAGGGCCTTCCTGGACACCGCCCCCGGCTGAGGCCCGCACGGCCTGCTCGCCGTGCTTGACCCCGGCCCGCCGCATGGCGTCCCTTGCGGGGTGCAGCACCGCCAGGGAGGCCCAGCATGAACACCCGCAGCCAGGCCCAGATCGCCCGCTTCACCTCCCAGGAGGCGCTGGTCTGCGCCATGGTGCTGATGTCGGTCGCCGATGGCCCGATGTCGGACGCCGAGCTTGCAATGATGAACCGCATGGTGCGGGACCTGCCCGCTTTCGCGGATTTCCATGCCGGGGAGATCGAGACGGTGACAGATGCGGTCGCCAAGCTGCTCGGCCGCACCGACGGGCTGGACCAGGCGATGACGATGCTGCGCGACGCCCTGCCGATGCGCCTGCGGGAGACCGCCTATCTGCTGGCCTGCGAGGTCTGCGCCGCGGATGGGGATGCGACGCAGGAGGAATTGCAGTTCCTGCAGGACCTCCGCATCGGCCTCGACATGGACCGCCTGATCGCCGGGGCCATCGAGCGCGCGGCGAAGGCGCGGTTCCAGGTTCTTTGATGTGCCCCTTCAATCCACGATGAACAGCTTCGCGCCGGTCCTGGTCGAGGACCTGTGCGCGGCGTCGCCGAAATCGCTCACCTGGTAGCTGGTGCCAGGCTGCAGCGTGAAGCGGCGACCGTCGCGCAGCTCCGTCTCCAGCTCGCCTTCCAGCACCAGCAGCACATGGCCGCGGTCGCACCAATGGTCGGCGAGGTAGCCAGCGGAATACTCCACCATCCGCACGCGCAGATCGCCGATGTTGAGCGTGCGCCACAGCGCATGGCCGGTCTCGCCGGGATGAACCGTGGGCTCCACGGCGCTCCAATCGGTGATGGTGAAGGGAAGGGTGGGGATCTTCACTTCGGCGGCTTTGCCGGCAGCGGTTCCGTCGTGCCGCCCGCCGCGCGCCAGGCGCCGTAGCCGCCCTTGATGTGGCTGACCGGCTTCAGCCCCATCTCCTGCGCCGCGCGTGCCGCCAGCGCGCTGCGAAGCCCGCCGGCGCAGAAGAAGACGAAGTGCTTGTCCTGCTGGAATTGCGGCTTGGCATAGGGGCTGGCGGGGTCGATCCAGAATTCCAGCATGCCGCGCGGGCAATGGAAGGCGCCGGGCACGCGGCCTTCGCGTTCCAGCTCCCGGATGTCGCGGATGTCCACGAATTGCACGTCGTCGCGAGCGAACAGCGCCTTCGCGGCGTCGATGTCGATCTCCTCGACGATGGCATTGGCTTCGTCCACCAGCTGGCGGTAGCCCTTCGTGATCACCTGCGGCATGGCGCGTTTTCTCTCCTCGTGTCGCGCGGCAGCATGTGCGCCGCGCCGGGATGCGTCCAGGGGTGCGCTGGGAGGCCTGAATCAGCCTTCCAGCACCCAACGCCGAAAGAGCTCCAGGTCGATATTGCCGCCGCAGAGGATCACGCCCACGCGCCGGCCGCGCATCGCGTCCCGCTCCTGCATCAAGCCAGCCAGCGGCGCGGCGCCGGCGCCCTCGGCCAGGTTGTGCGTGTCCTGCCAATAGGCGCGGATGGCGGCGGCCACTTCGTCATCCGTCACGGTCACGATCCGCGCGGCGCCGGTGCGGCCGCCGGCATCGCGATGCGGCGCATCCGGATGCAGCCCGCCACGTATGATGCCGAGCGCATGGCGGTCCGGGATGCGGGTCGCCATGCCGTCGGCGCGGGTGTTGGCGCTGGGGGTGGAGATCGCCTCCCCGGCCGCGAAGCTCAGCGCGTATGCATCCGCTTCCGTGCTCTGCACGCCGATGATCTCGGTCGGCAGGCCGAGCAGGTCGCGTGCCGCGATGCAGCCGCAGATGCCCGATCCCAGCCCGATCGGCACATAGAGCGCATCCAGCACCGGCGCCGCGCGGAAGAATTCCAGCGCATAGGTCGCCACTCCGCGCACCAGGTCCGGCGCGAAGGAGGGGGCGAATTCCAAGCCCCGCTCCTGGGCCAGCCGGAAGGCTTCCGTCCGCGCCGCGTCGAAATCCTCGCCATGCTCGATCAGCTCCGCGCCCTGCGCGCGCATCGCCGCGTTCTTCTCGACGCTGTTGCCCTGGGGGACGAGGATCGTCACCGGGATGCCGGCCCGCGCGCCGGCATAGGCCAGGCTCTGCCCGTGATTGCCCCGCGTCGCGGAGATCACGCCGCGCAGCCCCGGCCGTTCCCGCGCCAGCCGGTCGAAATAGACCAGGCCGCCGCGCACCTTGAAGGCGCCGGTCGGCGTATGGTTCTCGTGCTTCACCCAGACCTCCGCCCCGGTGCGGGCGGCCAGTAGCGGCCAGGCGTATTGCGGCGTCGGTGGGAAGACTGCGTGGACGATGCGGGCGGCGTCTTCCAGGGCGGGCAGGTCGAACACGCGGGAACCTCCGGCGGGCGGTGCAGGGGCGGCGGCTTGTGGCCACGGCCGTGGAAACGTGCGGTGCCTTGGGCGTTCACGTCCCTCAGCCCAAGCATAGCGGAGGGTGCGGCCATGGCCATCACGGTGGATAGCAGCCAATGGACCGGTGAACGGGACGACACGCCGCTCCCGGTGCCCGTGGTCTGGGGCGAGTTCGAAAGCGAGGCGGCGCGGGATAATGCCCTGGCGCGGCTCAAGGCGGCCGGGGCCAGGGATAGCGGCGCGTCGCATGCCACATCCGGCGCCGTGGTGACGCCGGAACATGCCGCCAATGAGGATCAGGTCCAGCCCCCCGACCTCGATTCGGAGCACGCCGACCTCCGCAACCAGCGCGAACTGGAAGTCGGGACGGCGATGGCCATGGCCTCGATGGCCGCGGCGGGGCTGGTGATCGCGACGGGGGGCGGGGCGCTGCCCGCGCTGGCCGCCGCCGCCGCGGCCGGTGCCGCGACCGCGGTGGTGGGAGAGCCCCTCGCCACCGCCATCGCGCTGCAATCGCAAAGCGCCCATTCCCATCCTGGCAAGCCGCCGCGGGCGGATGGGCCGGTGGTGGGATTGCTCGCGCCGGACGACGAGACGCGCGCACGCGCCGCGACCGCGCTGCGCGAAGCCGGGGCGCGGCGGATCCTGGTGCAGGAAACGACAGCGGGGTAGGGCGGCGGGGGGGGGGGGGGGGGG
>CAMDWG010000004.1 GCA_945878375.1 Roseomonas mucosa
GGCGGGGCGGGCTGCGGCGGTGCGTCGCGCGGCGGCTCGGGCGGGGCAGGCGGCGCGGGCTCGGCGGGCTCTGGTGTCGGCACCGGGGAGGGCGCAGGCGCAGGCCGCTCGCCCTGCGCCTGCTGCGGCGGGACGGGAGAGGTGAACTCCACCGTCACCGGCGTCTCCACCGGCGGCGGCAGCGGCTTGACATAGCCCCAGATGACCCCGGCCAGCGCCAGGGCCACATGCAGGCCGAGCGAGACCACGAGCCAGCGGCGAAGCCGCCGGTCCTCGGGGTCCAGCCAGGCCGGCGCGGGGGCCGCGAAACCGCTCATCGGGGTCCGTTCAGCGCCCCTGCTGAGTCGCGGGCCGCGCCGACGGGGCGGCGGGCGGGCGCGCTTGCGGCGCGGGGGTCGCCGCGCGGCCCTGCGGCTGTTCCGCCAGCAGCGCGACGCGGGAGAAGCCGGCGGCGCTGACCGTGCCCATCACCTCCATCACCCGGCCATAGCTGATGGCGCGGTCGCCGCGGACGAAGATCCGCCGTTCGGGCTGGCCCTGGGGCTGGCTGCCCATGATCGCCTGCAGCTGCGGCACCAGGGCCTCCATCTCCACCTCCGTCTCCTGGAGGAAGAGGCGGCCCTGGCTGTCCACGGTGATGGTCAGCGGTTCCTGTTCCTGCGGCAGCGGGGTGGCGTTGGTGCGCGGCAGATCCACCGGCACGCCGACCGTCATCAGCGGCGCGGCCACCATGAAGATGATGAGCAGCACCAGCACCACGTCCACGAAGGGCGTGACGTTGATCTCGCTCATCGGGCGGTGGCGCCGCCCGCGGCCGCCGCCCCTGCGGCCCATGAGAGCCCCGGCCATGGCGCTATTCCACCGCCGCGCCGACGCGACCGCCGCGCGAGCCGGGCTCGGCCGCGGCTTCGGACTGGCGCGACAGGATGGCCGCGAATTCCGCGGAGAAAGCTTCCATCCGCCCCGCGAAGCGCCCGAAATCGGTGGAGAAGGTGTTGTAGGCGATGGTCGCCGGGATCGCGGCCACGAGGCCGATCGCGGTGGCGAGCAGCGCTTCGGCGATGCCCGGCGCGACCACGGCCAGGGATGTGTTCTGCATCCCCGCGATGGCGGTGAAGCTGTTCATGATGCCCCAGACCGTGCCGAACAGCCCGATGAAGGGCGCCGCAGAGCCGACGGTCGCGAGGAACACCATCCAGCGCTCCAGCCGCTCCATCTCCCGCTCCACCGCCACTGCCATGGCGCGCTCGACGCGCTCCTTCATGCCGGTGACCGCGAGGTCGGAGCCGAGGCCACGGCCGGCAGAGCGCTTCCACTCCCGCATCCCCGCGCCGAAGACGGCGGCCAGCGGATGGGACGGGGTCTCCCCCTCTCGCACATGCAGTTCTTCCAGCGAGCCGCCGGACCAGAAGCGGTCCTCGAAAGCGTCGGCCTCGCGCTTGATGCGGCGCAGCGTGGTCAGCTTCTCGAACACAATGGCCCAGACCCAGATCGAGGCGAGAAGCAGGCCGAGCATGACCCCCTTCACCACCCAATCCGCCATCATGAACAGCGACCACAGCGACAGGTCGTGCGCCGCCGGGGCGAGTGCAGTCGCGGTCACATTGCCCACGCGGGCCTCCTCATCTCAATCGCCGCGGATCGCCTTGCGGCGACCCGGCTGTCTGACCCTCAGGCGGCATCGCCGCCCGAGATGCGCCCCGCCAGGGCACCGCGCCAGGGCTCGGGGATCCTGGACGGGCGGATCCCGTCGGACCGGACGCAGACCAGCCCGACATCCAGCGTGGCCAGCACCGCCCCCCCATCCTCCCGCAGCACAAGCTGCTCGAGGTCGAGCGTGGCGGCGCCGATGGCGCGGATGCGGGTCTCGACGATCAGGGGCTCATCGAGTCGGGCCGGTCGCACATACTCCACTTTGATGCGCCGCACTACGAGCATCGCCTGATGGCGCTCCATCATAAGCGCATGGGGCAACTGCATGGCACGCAAGGATTCGGTCCGCGCCCTTTCGGCCCAGCGGAGATAGGTGGCGTGATACGCCACACCGCCGGCATCAGTATCCTCAAAGTAGACCCGGACGGGAAAACGATGACTTTGAGTCATTCCCGTGGCGTGTCCCGCGCCGGATCGGAACCGGCCTCTCCGGTCAGCAGGTCGAGCTGCGCCACATAACCGGCCGGCGGGGTCAGGCCGAGGTGCCGCCACCCCGGCTCCCCCAGCACGCGCCCGCGCGGGGTCCGCAGCACCAGCCCTTCCTGGATCAGGAAAGGCTCCACCACCTCCTCCAGCGTATCGCGGGATTCGGCCAGCGCGGCGGCCAGCGTCTCCACCCCCACCGGGCCGCCATTGTGGTGCTCCGCGATCCGCCGCAGGTAGCGCCGGTCCTGCGCGTCGAGTCCCCGACGGTCCACCTCCAGCCGGGCCAGCGCCGCATCGGCCATCGCGCGATCCGCCGGACGGCCGGCCGCCTGGGCAAAGTCCCGCACCCGCCGCAACAGCCGCCCCGCCACGCGCGGCGTGCCGCGCGAACGGCGCGCGATCTCGAGCGCCCCATCCTCCGCCAGGCCGAAGCCGAGCTTTTCGGCGCCGCGCCGGACGATCAGCAGCAGTTCGTCCACATCGTAGAATTGCAGCCGCAGCGGGATGCCGAAGCGGTCGCGCAGCGGCTGGCTCAGCAGCCCCGCCCGGGTCGTGGCCCCGACCAGGGTGAAGGGCGGCAGGTCGATCCGCACCGTCCGCGCCGCCGGCCCTTCCCCGATGATGAGGTCGAGCCGGTAATCCTCCATCGCGGGATAGAGCGTTTCCTCGATCGCCGGCTGCAGGCGGTGGATCTCGTCCACGAACAGCACGTCGCGCGGCTGGAGATTGGTCAGGATCGCCGCGAGGTCCCCCGCGCGCTGCAGGATCGGGCCGGAGGTCGCGCGGAACCCCACCCCCAACTCACGCGCCACGATCTGCGCCAGCGTCGTCTTGCCAAGGCCCGGCGGGCCGAACAGCAGCACATGGTCCATCGCCTCGCCCCGTGCGCGGGCGGCGCCGACGAAGACCTCCAGATTCTCGCGCAGCGTCTTCTGGCCGATGAAATCCTTCAGCGTTTGCGGGCGCAGGCTGCCCTCCGCCGCGTCATCCTCCTGCCGCGCGGCGTCGGTGATGCGGTCCTCGCTCATCGCGGCGCCATGTCCTTCAGCGCCTCGGTGATCAGGGTTTCGAGGGCTGCGTCGCGGCCGATGCGCTTGGCCGCGCGGGCGACGGCGGCGGCGGCCTCGGGCCGCTTCATGCCGAGATTGACCAGGGCGGAGACGGCATCGCCCTCAGCCCCCTCGGGCATGGCGGCGGCAATGGGGATGCCCCCTGCCCCATCCGCGTCCGGCGTCGCGCGGCCGACGGCCCATTTCTGCATCGCGGGTTCGTCGATGATGCGGTTCGCGGTGGCAGCGCCCAGCCCCTTCACCTCCGAGAGCTTCTTGCGTTCCTTCGCCGCGATGGCGGCGGCCAGCTGGTTGGGCGAGAGGCCCGAGAGCACCAGCAGCGCCTTCTGCGGCCCGACCGTCTTCACCTCGATCAGCGCCCGAAACGCCTCGCGCTCCGTCGCGTCGGCGAAGCCGAACAGGGTGATGGCATCCTGGCTGACGCGGGTTTCCACCAGCAGCTTCTGCGCGCCATCCTTGGCGGTGAGCTTGTCGAGCGTCTTGCGCGAACAGGCAACGAGGTAGCCGACGCCGTTGACGTCCAGCACGCAGCCGCCTTCGTGGACGCTGTCGACGCGGCCGGTAAGGCTGCCGATCATCGGTTGTTGGCCCTCAGACGCCGGGCGCGCGCTCCGCGCGCTTGGCTTCGCGGCACCGGCCGCGGCGGCCATTCGGCCGCTCGGCTGGACAAGCCAGCCGCCTGGCCCGGATCTGCGATCATGTGCCAGCCCTCGCGACGGCGGCGGAATAGGCGTTGCGGGTCGCGCGGTGATGCGCGTGGCAGATCGCAATCGCCAGCGCATCCGCCGCATCGGCCCGCTTGAAGGTCACGCCGGGCAGCAATTGCCGCACCATCGCCTGCACCTGTTCCTTCGCCGCATGGCCGTTGCCGACCACGGCGCGCTTCACTTCCATCGCGCCGTACTCCCGCACCACCAACCCCGCCAGGGCAGGCGCCAGCAGTACCACCCCGCGCGCCTGGCCGAGCTTCAGCGCGCTTTCGGGATTGCGCGCCACATAGGTGTGCTCCACCGCCGCTTCATCGGGGGTCCAGGCCGCGATCACCTCCGCCAGGCCCCGGTGCAGCACCAGCAGGCGGTCGGGCAGGTCTTCCTTCGGCGTGGTGGAGATCACGCCATCGCCGAGGAAGCGCAGCCGGAAGCCGTCATGCTCCACCATCCCCCAGCCGGTGTGCTGGAGGCCGGGATCGAGGCCGAGGATGCGAATCGGGGCCGACGCCATGCATCTGCATAGCGCGACAAGGCGCCGGAAGGGCAGGCCCGCTCGCCTTCGCCGGTCGGCTTGGCTAAGTTGCGCTCCGGTAGTGTTTCTCTCCTGTGGTCCTCCTCCCCCATGCGCCCACCCGGCCATCCATCACCTTGCCTGCCCCGGCGCCCGGCCGGCCGTCGGTCCCTGTTCCAGGCTGCGGCAGGGCTGTCGCTGGCCGCCGCGCTGCCGGCCTGCGCCATCCCGACCCGGCTGCCGCCGGTGCCACGCGGCCAGGCTGGTCGCGCGACGGTGCTCGGCCTGCCGAATGAGCGCTTCCGGCCAGGACTGGCCCAGGACCAGGCGGCGATCGAGCAGGAATTCATCGCCGCGCAGGCCCGCCAGCGCCGTCATCTTGGCTTCGGCCCCACCGCCATCCTGCCCACGCTCGACATGCTGGCGATCTCGGGCGGGGGGGAGAATGGCGCCTTCGGGGCGGGGTTGCTGAATGGCTGGACCCGGCATGGCAGCCGCCCGGTCTTCGACCTGGTCACCGGCGTTTCGACCGGCGCGCTGACCGCGCCCTTCGCCTTTATCGGGCCGAGCCAGGACGAGGCGCTGCGCCGGGTCTACACGGAGATCTCGCCCGAACGGGTGCTGGTCCGGCGCTGGCTGACGGCGGCGATCTTCGATGATGGCCTGGCCGACACGGCGCCATTGTTCGCCACCATCGCGGAATACCTCGATGAAGCGATGCTGACGGCGATCGCACGCACCCATGACGAAGGCCGATTGCTCCTGATCGCGAGCACGGACCTCGACGCCCAGACGCCGGTGATCTGGAACATCGGCGCCATCGCGAAAAGCGGGCATCCGCACGCGCTGGACACGATACGCCGGATCCTGCTGGCCTCCGCCGCGATCCCCGGCGCCTTCCCGCCGGTGATGTTCGACGTCACCATCGACGGGCGGCCGCACCAGGAGATGCATGTGGATGGCGGCACCTTCGTGCAGGCCTTCCTCTACCCCGGCGTCGTCACGCGGGAACGGCGACAGAGGCTGGCGCGCCACCAGCGGATCAACCCGGCCAGGGCCTGGATCATCCGCAACGGCCGCCTCGATGCCGAATGGGCGGCGGTGGACCGGCGCGCCATCACCATCGCCGGCCGCGCCGTATCCACCCTGACCGCCGCGAGCGGCCTGAACGACGTGGTGCGGATGTACTTCACCACGCAGCGCGACGAGATCGACTACAACCTCGCCTTCATCCGCCCTGACTTCACCGGGGTCTACACCGAGCCCTTCGAGCAGAGCTACATGCGCGAACTCTACGACTACGGCGAAGCGCTGGGGCGGCGCGGCTATGAATGGAGCAAGGTGCCGCCTATCGGGTGAAGCGGCGGCGGGAGCCGAGGCCTCCCGCGACATCGCAAGCCAACTGGCCGGGCAACACTCCTGCGCCGTCAGCCCTACGCCGTCAGCGCGTCCATCGCGGCCTCATCGGCCTCGAGATTCGCATAGACCTGCTGCACATCGTCATGGTCGTCCAGCGCGTCGAGCAGCTTCATCACCTCCGCCGCCTTATCCGCATCCAGCCCCAGCATGGTGGAGGGCCACCATTCCAGCCGCGCGGCTTCCGCGGTGCCGAAGCGCGCCTCCAGCGCGTCGCGCACGGTCGCGAAATCCTCGACCGAGGTGGAGACCTCATGGCCCTCCTCCCCGCTTTCGGCATCCTCGGCGCCGGCCTCGATTGCCGCTTCCAGCATCGCATCCGCGCTGGCGACCGAGGCGGGGTAGCGCAGCACGCCCTTTCGGTCGAACTGGAAGGCGACCGAATTGGTCTCCCCCAGCGCGCCGCCGCCCTTGGCGAAGATGGAGCGCAGGTCGCCGCCGGTGCGGTTGCGGTTGTCGGTCAGCGCCTCGACGATCACCGCGATGCCGTGCGGGCCGTAGCCCTCGTAGCGGACTTCCTCGTAATTCTCGCCCGCCGCGCCCTGGGCGACGCGCTTGATGGCGCGGTCGATGGTGTCGCGGGTCATGTTGGCGACCAGCGCCGCCTTCACCGCCGCGCGAAGCCGCGGGTTGTGGGCCGGGTCGGGCATGCCGGTCTTGGCGGAGACGGTGATTTCGCGAATCAGCTTGCCATAGGCGCGGGCGCGCTTGGCGCCCTGCGCCTGCTTGCGGTGCATCACGTTCTTGGCGTGGGAATGGCCGGCCATGGCCAGGGGGCTCCGTCGGTCGCGTCAGGGGGGCACCGGATAGCCCAGCCTTGGGGCGGGCGGCAAATCCGGGCACAAAGCGAATTAGATCGTATTCTTTCAACCCTGGGTTTACCGGTTCCGCGTCATCCTGCCGACCATGGCTGGACCGGTCCCATCCTCGCTCGCCGCGCGAACCCTGCCGTCGCTCGCGGGGCTCGCCGCCCTCCTCGTGGCCGGCGCGGCCTTCTGGCTGACCGGGCGACAGCAGGCCGCCAGCGCCCCGGTCGCGGCCCTGGCGATGGCGGCCTTGGCGGCGGCGCTGGTCCTGCCGCTGGCGGCCGGCCTCGCGCGGCGGATGGCGCGGGCACGGCCGGAGCCGCCGCAGACCCGCGATGCGCTGACCGGCCTGCCCGCCCATGCCGGATTCCGCGAACGGCTGGACGCCAGCCTCGCCCTGGCGCGCCGCCAAGGCTGGAAAAGCGGCGTCCTGGTGCTCGACCTGCGGCATTTCCGGGAGGTCAACGAAGCCCATGGCCGCGCCGGCGGCGACCTGGCGCTGCGGCTGGTGGCCGCGCGGCTGCGGGAAGCTGTCCGGCGGGAAGATATCGTGGCCCGCCTCGGCGCGGACCGCTTCGCTGTCGTGCAGACCGCGCTGCAGGACCCCGGCGGCGCGCTGCAACTGGCCGAGCGCATCGTCGCCGCGCTGGCCCCGCCCCTGCCGATCGACGGGGCGAGCCCCACCGTCACGGCCGATATCGGCATCGCCATCGCGCCCGATGACGGGGACGAGGCCGGGCTGCTGCTGGCCCGCGCCGAGGATGCGCTGACCGCCGCCCGCGCCGCGCCGCTTCCCAGCATCCATTGCTTCGCCCCTGGCCAGGAAGCCGCGCTGCGCGACCGCCGCCGGCTGGAACGGGAGTTGCGGGAGGCCATCGCGGCCGGCGCGCTGACGCTCCACTGGCAGCCCCAGCGGCGGCTGTCGGACCGGTCCCTGATCGGCTTCGAGGCCCTGGTCCGCTGGCCCCACCCGGAGCGCGGGATGATCACGCCCGACGACTTCATCCCGCTGGCGGAGGCGAGCGGGCTGATCGTGCCGCTCGGCGCCTGGGTACTGCGCGCCGCCACGGCGGAGGCCGCGACCTGGCCGGGTGGGCTGAAGGTTGCGGTCAACCTCTCGGCCGCGCAGGTGCGGGCGGAGGGGCTTCTCGCCACCGTCGCCGATGCGCTGGCCGAAAGCGGCCTGCCGCCGCATCGGCTGGAACTGGAAGTGACCGAGAGCCTGCTGCTGCGGGAAGACCAGCACTCGGCGGGGGTGCTGGCCGGGCTGCAGGATCTCGGCGTGTCGATCTCGCTCGATGATTTCGGCACCGGCTGGTCGAGCCTTGCCTATCTCCGGCGCTTTCCCTTCGACCAGATCAAGATGGACCGGGCCTTCCTGCGCGACCTCGGCGCCGATCCGCGGGTCGGCGCGGTGGTGAATGCGATCCTCTCGCTCGGCCGGGGCTTGGGCATGACAGTGGTGGCGGAAGGGATCGAGACGGAGGAACAGGCGCAGCGCCTGCTGGCGCTGGGCTGCGAGCGCGGCCAGGGCTGGCATCTCGGCCGCCCCGCCCCGGCCGAACAGGCCCGCAAGCTGGTGGCGGCGGAGATGCGGCACCGCACCCCGACCGCCGCGTGAGGCGCCGAGGAGACCGGCGCGGCCACCTAGCGGGGCAACAGCCGGGCCGTGACCGGCACGAAGGGGGCCGCCGCGAATCCCGCACGCATGGTCGCCTGATCGGCGAAGCGCGTGCCCGGTGCGAAACGCCGCGCGGTCCAGCGCAGCACGACCTCGGGCCCCAGGAAGGGCCAGGGATCGACGGTCATCACGCCCTCCCCTTCCTCCAGCCGCAACGGCACCGTTCCCCCGTCGGCCAGCGGCGCCTGCGGGGTCCAGCCGAGGGTCTCCACCCCGCCGCAGACGGCAAGGCTCAGCGCATCCGTCACCGCGACCAGGGCGGCTGCATCCTCCACCTGCCGGTCGGTGGCGCCGACCGCCGCCATCAGCCGGGTCCGCAGCACGGCCTGGTCGCGCTGATAGGCCGCCACAGCCTCGGCATCGGCATCACCCCCGGATGCGTGGTGGCACCCCTGGTAGGCGGCGTAGATGCGGGAACCATGGCGGCTCACCAGCAGCCCAACCCAGGGGCCCCAGGCGGCGATGGCGCGTTCCACCCCCTCGGCCCACATCGGCGCATGGAGCCGGGCGCCGAGGTGGCGGAACAGCGTCGGCCGGCCGGTGGCGGGATCGAGGCTGGGGTCCGCTTCCCAGCCCATCCAGGCGACATCGTGCTGGGCGCAGGCGGTCGCCACTTCCTCGAACGGATCGGGCCGCAGGAAGGGGGGCCTGCCCCATTCGCGCAACATCTGGCCCGAAACCAGGGCGTGCATCGGCTGGCTGATGGCGAGCCAGGACCCGTCGGGGAAATCCCTGAACAGCATCGCATGCCCCTGTCGGCGGCCAGGACCAAAGGCCAGCAGATGAGGTCGCGGAAAGCCTTTCGCCATCCCTTGCCTTGCCAGAGGCGGGTTTGAACGTCATATCGCGCGCCTCAGCCTCAACCGGGGGATCTATTGGCATGCGGGTAGCGGTCCTGCGCGAACGGCGCGCGGCGGAAACGCGGGTGGCCGCGACGCCGGAGACAGTGAAGAAGCTTCAGGCGTTGGGCTGCACCGTGGCGGTGGAGTCCGGCGCCGGGCTCGCCTCGGGCATCCCCGACGCGCTGTTCCAGGATGCGGGCGCGGAGATCGCGGCGGATGCCGCGGCGGCGCTCGCCGGGGCGAACATCGTCCTGAAGGTGCGCGCGCCGCTCGGCGCGGGCGAAGGCGCGGTGGACGAGCTGGCGCTGATCCCGCGCGGCGCGCTGCTGATTGGCACGCTGCAGGCCGACAAGGCCATGGCCGGCGCCTATGCCGAGCTTGGCATCGATGCCTGCGCGATGGAAATGCTGCCGCGCATCACCCGCGCGCAGTCGATGGACGTCCTGTCCTCCCAGGCCAACCTCGCGGGCTACCGCGCGGTGATCGAGGCGGCGACGACCTATGATCGCGGCTTCCCCATGCTGATGACCGCCGCCGGCACCATCCCGGCCGCTAATGTCTTCATCATGGGCGCGGGCGTCGCCGGCCTGCAGGCCATCGCGACGGCGCGGCGCCTCGGCGGCCGTGTGTCGGCCACCGATGTGCGCCCCGCGGCGAAGGAGGAGATCAAGTCCCTCGGCGCGTCCTTCGTCGGCTATGAGGATGAGGAGAGCAAGGCGGCCCAGACCTCGGGCGGCTACGCCAAGCAGCTCTCGGCCGAGTTCTACGCCAAGCAGGCGGAAGTGGTCGCGGCCCACATCGCCAAGCAGGACATCGTGGTCACCACCGCGCTGGTGCAGGGCCGCAAGGCGCCGACGCTGGTCACGGAAGCGATGGTCGCCTCGATGAAGCCGGGCAGCGTGATCGTGGACATCGCCTCCGATGCCGGCGGCAATGTCGCGGCGACCAAGCCGGGCGAGGCGATCACCACCGCCAATGGCGTGAAGGTGCTCGGCTATTCCAACTGGCCGGGTCGCATCGCCGGCGCGTCCTCCGCGCTCTATGCGCGGAACCTGCTCACCTTCCTGACCACCTTCTGGGACAAGGACGGCAAGAAGCCGAAGCTGGTCGAGGACGACGAGATCGTGAAGGGCGTCGCGCTGACCCGTGGCGGCGCCGTGGTCCACCCATCCCTCGCAGCCGGCTGAGGAGAACAGCACGATGACACCCCAGCAGATCGCCAATGAAGCGGCGGCGCTGTCCGACCGCGCGGCGCTGCTCGCCAATCAGGCGCGCCAGCTGGCCGAGACAGCAGCACCCGTCGCCGCGGCGGCGGAGCCGTTCCTGCTCCTGCTCACCATTTTCCTGATGGCCTGCTTCGTCGGCTATTACGTGGTGTGGGGCGTGACGCCCGCGCTGCATTCGCCGCTGATGGGCCTGACCAACGCCATCTCCTCGGTGATCGTGGTGGGCGCCATCCTGGCCACGGGCCTGTCCGACAGCATCGCCGCCAAGATCTTCGGCTTCCTGGCCGTGACGCTGGCCGCGGTGAACATCGCCGGCGGCTTCATGGTCACCCGGCGCATGCTCGCGATGTTCAAGAAGAAGGGCAGCTGAGCCATGGCACAGACCTTCTCGACGCTGGCGTATCTCGTCGCCTCCGTCCTGTTCATCCTCGCGCTGCGCGGCCTGTCGCACCCTGAGACCAGCCGGCGGGGCAACCTGCTCGGCATGACCGGCATGGGCATCGCCATCGTGGCGACGCTGCTGAAGCCGGGCATGGGGATCGACGGGATCGTCATCGTCATCGCGGGCCTCGCCATCGGCGGGACCATCGGCACGATCGTCGCCCAGCGCATCCAGATGACGGCGCTGCCCCAGCTGGTCGCGGCCTTCCACTCCCTGGTCGGCATGGCGGCGGTCTTCGTCGCGGCGGCCGCCTTCTACGCGCCCGACGCCTTCGGCATCGGCGTGCCGGGGAACATCAAGGTCGCGTCGCTGATCGAGATGTCGCTCGGCCTCGCGATCGGCGCGATCACCTTCTCGGGCTCCGTCATCGCCTTCCTGAAGCTGGCGGGGCGCATGTCCGGCGCGCCGCTGATCTTCAAGGGCCAGCACATGCTGAACGCTGGCCTCGGCGTGCTGCTGCTGGTGCTGATCATCGCCTTCTGCGCCACCGGGTCGCAGGTGCTGTTCTGGCTGATCGCGCTGCTGTCCTTCGCGCTCGGCTTCCTGCTGATCGTGCCGATCGGGGGCGCGGACATGCCGGTCGTCGTCTCGATGCTGAACAGCTATTCGGGCTGGGCGGCGGCGGGCATCGGCTTCACCATCGGCAACCTGCTGCTGATCGTGACCGGCGCGCTGGTCGGCGCCTCGGGCGCGATCCTGTCCTACATCATGTGCAAGGGCATGAACCGCTCGATCATCAACGTCCTGCTCGGCGGCTTCGGCAGCGAAGGCGGCGCGGCGGCGGTGGGCGGCAGCGCGGCGGACCGGGCCCCGGTCAAGTCGGGCTCGCCCGAGGACGCGGCCTACATGATGAAGAACGCCCAAAAAATCATCATCGTGCCGGGCTACGGCATGGCGGTGGCGCAGGCCCAGCAGGTGCTGCGCGAGATGGCGGACCTTCTGAAGAAGGAAGGCGCCGAGATCTCCTACGCGATCCACCCGGTCGCGGGCCGCATGCCCGGCCACATGAACGTCCTGCTGGCCGAGGCGAATGTGCCTTACGACGAGGTGCATGAGCTGGAGGAGATCAACGCCGAATTCGCGGATGCGGACGTTGCCTTCGTGATCGGCGCCAATGACGTGACCAACCCGGCCGCGAAGACGGACAAGTCGTCTGCCATCTACGGCATGCCGATCCTGGATGTGGAGCGCGCGAAGACGGTGTTCTTCATCAAGCGCGGCATGGCCAGCGGCTATGCCGGCGTGGAGAATGAGCTGTTCTTCCGCCCGAACACGATGATGCTGTTCGGCGACGCGAAGAAGGTCACGCAGGAAATCGTCCAGGCCCTGCAGCGCTAGAGCAGCGCCCATCCGGGTGGAAACGCTGCGCGTTTCCGCCGTATGGGCATAAGCTGCTCTAGGATATATGTTTTCTTGAGTCCCGCCTTTCGCTCGGCCGTTCACGGCCGAGCGAAACGTGCCCTAGCCTGCGTCACCGGCGGGGACGGGATCCATCCCGTCCCCCCGGATACCCTGGATGGCGCGACCGGGCCGCGCCGCCAGCCTCTCGCGCCACATGGCGCCAGCCCGATTCCCCGCGACCTTCCTCTTCAAAATGTCGAATACCCGGCGGGACCCGCTGCGCGGCTTTGCCGCGGCGTGGCCCCTGGCCAGACATGGCGTTGATAGGCCACCCAGGCGCCAAGGCGCGATGATGCGGCCGCAGCTTGGCGCATCGCGCCAGGGGGCACGCCGCCGCCAGCCCGCGAAGGGGCCAGACGCGAATCGGGGGGATGGGGGTGGGGCGGCTGCTTGCGCCGGCGGTACAAGCACCCGGACAGCAAGAAACCGCGTCCGCAGGGGCTTCCCCTCGCGCCGCGGTCACTCAGGTCGGATGGGCGACGAACCCCGGCCAGCGGCCGGGGTGCGGGCTCAGAAGCCTTCGCGCTCCATGCGCTTGCGCTCCACCTTGCGGGCGCGACGAACGGCCTCCGCGGCCTCACGGGCGCGGCGCTCGGACGGCTTCTCGTAATGACGACGGAGCTTCATCTCACGGAACACGCCCTCACGCTGGAGCTTCTTCTTCAGCGCCTTCAGGGCCTGGTCGATGTTATTGTCGCGGACGACGACCTGCACGCGGATCAACCTCCTGGTTGCATTTTAACGCTTGGAAAGCGGACAAACGCCGAACAAGGCTCCAAGGTCTCCCTCGGCGCCCCCGACATCGGAGCGGAGCGTTTAGCACGCATTCCGCCGCGAAAGGAAGGCCTCCCGAAACCCCGCCGGCGCATTACCTTACTCGGTGTAGCGTCCCGGACCGACATGGCCATCCTGAAGATCGCCCGCATGGGCCACCCCGTCCTGATCCGCCCCGCCGACAAGGTGGCGGACCCGACCGCGCCCGAGATCCGGCGCCTGATCGCGGACATGGCCGAGACCATGGACGACGCGCAGGGAATGGGCCTCGCCGCGCCGCAGGTGCATGTGCCGCTGCGGCTGTTCGTCTGGCGCGGCGGGGCGGGCAATGTCATCGCCCTCATCAACCCCGAGATCGAAGCGGTGGGGGATGAGATCGAGGAAGGCTGGGAAGGCTGCCTGTCCATCCCGGGCCTCCGCGGCTGCGTGCCCCGCGCCGCGCGAATCCGCTTCCGCGGCGTCGATATCGAAGGCTGCCCGGTGGATGGCGAAGCCGCCGGCCTCGCCGCCCGCGTCATCCAGCATGAGGCGGACCACCTGGACGGGCGGCTCTATCCGATGCGAATGACCGATTTCACCCGGTTCGGCTTCACCGAGGATCTGGCGCGGGCCGCCGCCGCCGCGCGACCGCAGCAGGAGGAGCAGACGCCATGATCGAACGCAGCAACGACCGCGACGAGGCGCTGCGCGCCGCCCTGCCCCATGTCCCCGCCCTCGGCTGGTCGCGCGCGGCGCTCGAGGCCGGGTTGCGCGACCTTGGCCGCGATCCCCGCGAAGCCGAATGGCTGTTCCCCGGCGGCCCGGTGGAGGCCGTGGAAGCCTGGTGCGACCTGGCGGACCGGGAGATGGAGGAACAGGCAAGGCAGGAAGACCTGCTCGGCCAGCGCATCCCCGCGCGCATCCGTCGCGTCATCACCATCCGGCTGGAACGCAACGAGGCGAATAAGGACGCCATCCGCCGCGCGCTGGCGCTGCAATCCCTGCCCTGGAACGTGCCCTCCGCGCTGCGGACCGTGGCGCGGACGGCCGATTCGATGTGGGCGGCGGCGGGCGATACCTCGGCGGATTTCTCCTGGTACACGCGGCGGGCGACGCTCGCAGGGGTGTATGGCGCCACCCTCGCCTTCTGGATGCAGGACGACACGCCGGGCTTCCCGGCGACTCGGACCTTCCTCGACCGGCGCTTGGCCGATCTCGCGAAGCTCCAGCGGCCGCGTGGGCCTAAGCGGCAGGTTGCCTGAACTTCCGAGCAGACTTCACGACTTGGATGCAACCGCCTGGATCGCCACGCGGCCGCGACGGCCGGGCGCCAAGCCCGGCCTTGCGGCACAGCCCTGTCGTGCTCTAGGCAGGCGCTCGCAGGGTCCGCCGGGCCCGATGGGAGACCGATGTCGATGCGCCACCACCAGGCTCTTCGCCGCAAGACCAGCCTCCGCCTGCTGATCGGCGGCCTCGCCGCTTTGGTGGCCGGCCCCGCCATCGCGCAGACCTGCCTCCAGCCCGCCGAGCGGACCGCCTTCGATGTGCGCGCGCTGCAAAGCAAGCTGATGGTCGCCGCCTTGTCCTGCAGCCAGGATGCCGCCTACAATGCCTTCGTCCGCAAGTTCCAGGGCGAGCTGACCGGCGCCTATCGCGGCGTGCAGGGCCATTTCCGCCGCACCGCCGGCGGCGCACACCAGCGCGAACTCGACGGCTTCATCACCCAGATGGCCAATGCCCAGTCGCAGGACCAGATCCGCTCCGGGTCGCAATACTGCCCATTGACGACCCCTCTCTTCGGCCTGGCCATGGCCCAGCCGAATGTGGAGGCGCTGGCCGCCTTCGCGCGGGAACGCAACGTGCTGAACCCGCTGACGACGCCGGAATGCGCCGCGCCGGCTGCGTCCCCTGCCCGCCCCGCCACGCCGCCCCGCCAGCGCCAGGCCTCCCGCTAGGCACCGGCCGCGCCGTGAAGCGGTTCTGGGACCGGGCGGAACCGGCCGAGGCCGAGGGCCGCATCGGCGTGCTGCTGGATGGCCGGCCGCTGCGCCTGCCGGGCGGCGCGCCGCTCCGCCTCGCCTCCCCCGCGCTCGCGCAAGCGATCGCCGAGGAATGGAACGCCGCCGGCGGCGGCAAGGGCGCGCCCTTCAGCCATGACGACGTGCCGCTGACCCGCCTGGCCGGGACGGCGGCAGAACGCATCGCCCCCGACCCCGCCCCCACCATCGCAGCGCTCGCGAAATACGCCGAGACCGACCTGCTCTGCTATCGCGCCGAGGATCGAAGGCTCGCCACCCGGCAAGCGGCGGAATGGGATCCGCTGCTGGATTGGTGCGCCCTGGCGCATGACGCACCTTTGCGCGTGACCACGGGCGTGATGCCGGTGGCGCAGCCCCCCCAGGCGCTCTCGGCACTCGCCCGCGTGGTCGGCGCGCATCCGCCGATGGAGTTGGCCGCGCTCGGCGTCGCGGTGCCGGCGCTGGGTTCCCTGGTGCTGGGCTTGGCGCTGGCCGCCGGCCGGATCGACGCCAAGACGGCGGAGGACGCCTCGACCCTCGATGAGCGCTACCAGGAGGAATTCTGGGGCCTGGATGCCGAGGCCGCATCCCGCCGCGCCCAGGTCGCGGCCGATGTGGCGCTGGCCGCGCGGCTGCTGGAACTGGCGCGGGCCTGATCCGGACCCTTTCGGGACCGCCCATCCGCTTTTTCCTTGTTCCCTCACCCATCCTGCCCTATTCCCCGCCGCGTCAGCGGGGCGCTTCCCCGCCGTGCCCGGCCGCGTGAGCGGACCCGGCCCCGCCCTGCGGGGCGCGCGGTCCGGACCAGGGCGCCAGAGTTGCGCGCTTCCCCGCCGAGACATCGGCTTGCCGGAAGCCGGTTCCGACACGCCAGGAGCGTCCCCATCGCGCGGGCCGCACCGCACCCACCGACCGCGCCCGCAAGGGCGGAGCGCGGCGGCATGAGCGGATTCGACCTTAGTCATGTCTTCCAACGACACCTCCACCCAGGCCGCCCCGGCGGCCCCCAGCTTCCAGACCCTCGCCCTCGAC
Source organism: Roseomonas mucosa (assembly GCA_945878375.1). Classification (GTDB taxonomy): domain Bacteria; phylum Pseudomonadota; class Alphaproteobacteria; order Acetobacterales; family Acetobacteraceae; genus Falsiroseomonas; species Falsiroseomonas mucosa_A. The sequence goes on from CAMDWG010000004.1 coordinate 16,048, forward strand.
ACCCGCCTCCTCCAGGCGCTGGCGGAGGAAGGCTACGAAACCCCGACCCCGATCCAGCGGGATGCCATCCCCTCGGCGCTCGCGGGGCGCGACCTGCTCGGCATCGCCCAGACCGGCACCGGCAAGACCGCCGCCTTCGGCCTGCCGCTGCTGCACCGGTTGGCCAATGCGGGCGGCCGCCCGCCGCGCGGCGGCTGCCGGGCGCTGATCCTGTCCCCCACCCGCGAATTGGCCAGCCAGATCGCGGACAGCCTGAAGGCCTATGGCCGCCATCTCGGCCTGTCGGTCGCCGTCGTGTTCGGCGGCGTCGGCTATGGCCCGCAGCGCAGCGCGCTCGCGCGCGGCATCGACATCCTGGTGGCGACGCCGGGGCGGCTGCAGGACCATCTGGACCAGGGCACGGCGCGGCTCGACCGGATCGAGACGCTGGTGCTCGATGAAGCGGACCAGATGCTGGATAAGGGCTTCTGGCCCGCCATCCGCCGCATGCTGCCTGTGCTGCCGAAGGACCGGCAGACGATGTTCTTCTCCGCCACCATGCCCGCCGAGGTCGCGAAGCTCGCCGCCGAGATCCTGAAAGACCCCGTGCGGGTCGAGGTCACGCCGGTCGCCACCACGGCCGAGAAGGTCGCGCAGAAGCTGATCTTCATCGAGCAGTCCGGCAAGCGCGGCGTGCTGGCGGAATTGCTGCGCGGCCAGGGGGTGGGCCGCGCGCTGGTCTTCACCCGCACCAAGCACGGCGCCGACAAGGTGGTGAAGAACCTCGCCGCCGATGGCATCAGCGCCAACGCGATCCACGGCAACAAGGGCCAGTCCCAGCGGGAACGCGCGCTGGCGGAATTCCGCGCCGGCACCGCCCCGGTGCTGGTCGCCACCGACATCGCCGCCCGCGGCATCGATGTGGACGGCGTCACCCATGTGATCCAGCACGACATGCCGGACACGCCCGAGGCCTATGTGCACCGCATCGGCCGCACCGCGCGCGCCGGCGCGTCCGGCATCGCCATCGCGCTCTGCGCGCATGATGAGCGGGAGAAGCTCTGGCAGGTCGAGAAGCTGATCCGCCAGGAAATCGCGCGCGAGGATCGCCGCCAGGATGTCTCCCAGCCGATGCATCGCACGGCCGGGCGCCCGGATGCGGTGAAGCCCGCCGGCGGCCGTGGGCGCGGCCCGCAGCAGCCGCGCCGCCCGCAGCAGCCGCAGGGCCAGCGCCGCGACGGGCAGCGCCCGGCCAAGCCGAGCGGGCAGTCCGCCCCGGCCGGAAAGCCGCAACCGGCGCGCGGCGGTGACGCGCCGCTCCGCCGCCCCGCCGCCGCCCCGGCCACGGAACACAAGGACCGCAGCTGGCGCGAGGGTGATTTCCGCGACAGCGCCGCGCCGGCCTTCCTCCGCCGCCGCTGACAAGGGCTGGGGGGCGGCGGTTTCGCCACCCCCGCTCAGCCCCGCCGGATATCGTCCAGCGCCACCTGCTCCGCCGCCAGCCGTTCGGTGCGGCGCGCGGCGCGGCGGGCCTGGATCAGCCGCTCCACCGCCTCGGCATCGGCACGCGCCGAGACCAGCCTCTGGCGCGCCAACTCCGCCAGGGCTTCGGCCCGGCGCATTCCCTCCTCCGCCCGCTGCCGCGCCCGCTGCGCGGCCGGCAGCCAGGCGGCGTAATCGGCGCCGGGGGCCGAGACCTCTCGCGTCAGGGCCTCGGCCGCCGACCGCGCGGCGGCGCTGGTGGCACCCAGCGCGGCCTGCGCGGACGCCATCTCGCGCCGCGCGGCGTCGCGCGCCAGGGCGCGCACCAGCGCCAGGACCTCGATCGGGTCACGCCTTGGCATCCAGCACCTCCCTCAGCGCCGCGAAGGCCGCCTCGATCGGCGTGGCCTCTCCCTTGCTTTGCGCCAGCAGCGCCTCGATGCGCGGCGCGACGACAAGGGCCGCATCGACCTCCGCATCCGTCCCGGCGCGATAGGCGCCGAGGCGCACCAGCTCCGCCATCTCCGCCTGCACGGCCAGCACGCGGCGGGCGCGGGCGGCGATCTCGCGCTGGTCCGGGTCCAGCACGCCCGGCACGGTGCGCGACAGGCTCCGCAGCACATCGACCGCCGGGTAGCGGCCGCGTTCGGCGATCGCGCGATCCAGCACGACATGCCCGTCCAGCACGCCGCGCACCGCATCCGCCACCGGCTCGTCATGGTCATCGCCCTCGACCAGAACGGTCGCGAGCAGGGTGATGGAGCCAGCGCCGCCTTCCACCCCCGGGCCTGCACGTTCCAGCAGCCGGGGCAGTTCGGCGAAGACCGAGGGCGGATAGCCGCGCGTCGCCGGCGGTTCGCCAGCCGCCAGCCCGATCTCGCGGCAGGCGAGCGCGAAGCGGGTGACGCTGTCCAGCAGCAGCAGCACGCGCTGGCCGGCGTCGCGGAACTGCTCGGCGACCGTCATCGCCGCCAGCGCCGCTTCCCGCCGCATCGCGGCTGGGCTGTCGGAGGTGGCGCAGACCACGACCGATCGGGCAAGCCGTTCGGGGCCGAGATCATCCTCGACGAATTCGCGCAGCTCCCGCCCGCGTTCCCCGACCAGGCCGAGCACCGCGACATCGAAGCCGGGCGCGCCGGCAAGCATGGCCAGCAGCGTGGACTTGCCGATGCCCGATGCCGCGAACAGGCCGATGCGCTGCCCCTCGCGCAGCGTGCAGAACAGGTCGAGCGCGCGCACGCCGAGCCCGATGCGCGGGCCGAGCCGCGCGCGCGTACCGGCCGAGGGCGGATCGGCCGAGACCAGGCGGCCGACGCCACCCGGCGGCAGCTTGCCCTTGCCATCCAGCGGGGCGCCGAGCGGGTCCACCACGCGCCCGAGCCAGCCTGGCCCAACCGCCAGCCGGCCTGGCCCGAGAAGGCGGAGAGGCTGGCCCGCCCGCAGGCTGCCGGTGCGAGCGAAGGGCAAGGCGCGGGCCTTGTCCGGCCCGGCGGAGACGACCTCGGCGAGGAGGCCGGCCGCCTCGATGCGTTCGCCCAGGGCGAGCGGGGGGCGGAAGCCTTCGATGTCGAGGCCGGCGGGGCCAAGGGCTGCCAAGCGACCGAGCGGCTGAGCGGCCTCGATTGTCGCGCACAATCCACTTGCAAGCGACATTCTATCTCGTAACGATACCATTAGATCTTTTCTGGCAATCATCTTATTTTTGACACGTCTTTACCTTTGAGTACCGATTTTTCCATGAAAAAACCCTTTCCTTTGTGCCTCGGAATGGTATCTGTGGAGAACAGGATGTGGAGATAGCAGCAATGCGTGTCCTTTTGGTTGAAGACGATACGATTGTGGCCCGCGCCATCTCGCTCGCGCTGAAGGCAGCCGCCATGGTTGTCGACATCGCTGAGACTGGTGAAGAATCTTTGGAACTCGCCAAACTTTATGATTACGATATCATCGTCCTGGACCTGATGCTGCCCGACATGGAGGGCTATGAGGTCGTCCGCCGCCTCCGCGCCGGCCGGATCGAAACGCCGGTCCTGATCCTCTCCGGCCTCAACCGCCCCCAGGCCAAGGTCCGCGGCTTCGGCATGGGCGCCGACGACTACATCACCAAGCCCTTCGACCAGACGGAACTCGTCGCCCGGATCCAGGCCATCGTCCGCCGCGCCAAGGGCTTCAGCCAGCCGACGCTGTCCATCGGGCCCCTCACCCTCAACCTCGGCTCACGCGAAGTCATGGTCGATGGCCGCAACGTCCACCTGACCGGCAAGGAATACGCCGTGCTGGAACTGCTGACGCTGCGGAAGGGCATCGTGCTGACCAAGGAAGCCTTCCTCAACCACCTCTATGGGGGGATGGATGAGCCGGAGGTGAAGATCATCGACGTCTTCATCTGCAAGCTCCGCAAGAAGCTGGCACATGCCGGCGCGGCCGATCTGATCGGCACCGTCTGGGGACGCGGCTATGTGCTGCGCGACCCGGCCGCCGCCGCCCCCCTCTCCACCCTGCCCATGCAGGCCCCGCGCGCCGTCGCCTGACGGCGCGGGGCAATGATGCCGGGCGGGGGCAGCACGCCGTAAAGCCACGGCGAATGGCTGCTGGAACAGGGGCGGTCCCAGGCACCGGGGCCTCCGCACCGCCCGCCCGACGCGGCAACCCATGGCTGCGGCCCGCGCTGGCAGGATACGGCTGGATGGAAGCGGCCTGGATGGGCTGCTCGTGACCATCACCTGCCCGCGCCAAACCGGCGACTGACCCGGCGCGGCGCGTTCCCGCAGGCCGGCCCCCGGCCCGATGGCTACAGCCCGATCAGCAGCAGCGTGACCTCCGCCGCGGCCCAACTGGCGGTGAGGCCGATCAGCGCCCCGCGCATCGCCTCCCGCCATGCAGGCTCCCGCCGGGGATTCAGCACACGGACACGGAAGGGGCTTCGCAATAGCCCGGGCGCGGCGGCGCGGGCACGGGTTGGGTGCGCCTCGGGCGCGAGGGGAATGGTCAGGGCGTGGCTCATACGGAGGATAAGAACATATCAAGAACATCTAGGCAAGCAGAGATGCAGCGCCGCCATCGCCGGCATCGCAATGCGCGCGGCGCCGCGTCCCCATGCGCAGCTTGGTGCTGGACGAGACGGCGCACAGGAACGAAATTGAGCCTGGGTAAAGGATACCAACGATGATCGACGACCCGACCAACTCTCCCCTGAAGCGCCGCCTGCTGGTGCTGCGCCTGGCGACCATTGGCGGGGCGGCCTCCGTGCCGGGCGTCGTGGCCGCGCAGGGGCAGAAATCCGGCGTGCCGGACGCGCCGCGGGCCCCAGCGCCCCAGCCCGTGCCGCAGCAGCGGCCCGGTGTGACGGATAGCGACCCCTCGGACGCGCCAGGCCAGGGCCGGGGCGGCAATCGTGCGCCGCAGAGCGGGGTCAACGATAGCGACCCCTCCGACCCGCCCGGACAGGGCCGGGGCGGCAATCGTGCGCCGCAGAGCGGACTGAATGACAGCGACCCCTCCGACCCGCCCGGGCAGGGCCGTGGCGGCAACCGTGCGCCGCAGACCGGGCTCAACGACAGCGACCCCTCCGACCCGCCCGGGCAGGGCCGTGGCGGCAATCGTGCGCCGCAGACCGGGCTCAACGACAGCGATCCCTCCGACCCGCCGGGCCAGGGCCGTGGCGCCAATCGCGCGCCGCGGACCGGGCTGAACGACAGCGATCCCTCCGACCCGCCGGGCCAGGGCCGTGGCGGCAATCGCGCGCCGCAACCGCAACTGCAACGGCCCTCGGGCCCCACAGATACCGACCCCAGCGATGCGCCCGGCCGCGGGCGCGGGCAGCGCGAAGACCTGAAATCCACCTGACCGGGCTTCGGGGGAAGCGGATCGCCTCCCAAGGGGCAGCGTTCCTCAGCGGGCAGTTGGGGGATCATGGCCCCCCATCTGCGGGCCCGCCGCCGCGCATCCGGACGCGCATGTCCCGCTGCTATCTGCGGTGCGGCTTTGGGGCGGCTCGGCCCGGCGGGATGAAGGCCAGGCTACGCGAACCCCGGCCGCTTCCATGCCCTCGCAGGCGAAGCGCCGATGCGGCGTGGCGATTGCGGATGGCCCCGATGGTCATGCCTCGCTGCCCTGCGCCGCAGGGTGCCCGCGCCGTTGGGCGCCCGGCCATCAAGCGCTGGCAGGAAGCCTGGAGGCCATGATCCACATGGCCCTGTCGCGGATCAGGGACCGCCGCGCCGCCCCGTTTCAGGCCTGTCCAGACCGCCGGTCATACCGAGAGCTCGTCCATCCGCAGGACAAGGCCGATCCCCTTGGGCTCGTCGGGCGGGCAGGGTTCGAAAATCATATCCGCGACGACACGGGTCCCATAGTGGCGGAAGCAGATGTGCCAGCGATGCAGGAAGGGCGGCCCCAGATCCACATCCACATGGCGCTCGGACACGCCGGACAGGACAGCGATGTCGCCAGAGATGATCTCCGCGCGCATGCTGGAATGAATGACCGACTGGATTTCGTTCACAAGCCTGTCTTCGAGATACTCACCCTGAAGAATGCAGAACTCCTGCCACCTGAGGAAAAATCCCTTCGAATAATCCATCAATCGTGCGCCATCGATATCGACAAGGGCCCGTATCGTGGACTGGCCCTTCACGAAGGCGGCATCGGCGAGCAATGGCGCATGCTGACCGCGCGCCATCATCGTCCGGAGGCGCGACAGGACTTGCGGCGATGGCAAGGCCAAGCCTCGTTCCCAGGCCGAGACAGCCTGCTGGCTCACGCCGAACTCGGCGGCGAGGCGGGACTGCTTGATCAGGTTGACCCGCCGCCACGTCCTGATTTGAGCCGCAAGGTCTGCCTGCACGATCCGTCGCTCGGGAAGCGCGCTGAGCGCTGATTGCTGAGGTCGGTGATCGCGTGCGGCCGTGTAGGCGTACGCAGCGTCACCGACCTCTCACAGGTGTTACGTAGCAAACATCATCAAATTATCAAGCTTTGGTGATTTTGGTCGGCATTACTCACACGATTCCTGCTTTCGGCGAGATTTCGCTGACCTGTTCCCAAGCCACCATCCGGCGGCTGAGGGTTCGCAGGGAACTTTCCGCGCCTCCGTCATGCCGCGGGCACGCCACGGCCAGGAAGCGGACTTGCCGATGCTCGAGCGGAGACGACTCGCGGAACCGCCCCGTCCGCTGTTCTCCAACGATCTCTGCGATGAGCGCAGCGCCGGCGCCCGCCTCTGAAACTGGCCGAGCCTCCCCATTGTCGCTACCGCCCATGCGGCGTGGCCGACCACCGGCGGCGGCAAGACGCGCCTTGGCCGCCCCTTCGGCGGGACCCACGGGGCGGTATCCGGCGGCCGTCGGTTTCAGCCCGGCATGATCGGGTCGCGCACCGCCTCGCCGGCTCAGCCGACCAGGATGCCCCGCCCGGCGAAGAAACGTCCGAACGCGGCGGGCGGAAGCCGCGCATCCGCGCGGCGGGCCGGCGTGTCGCCGGACGGGTTGTGGAAGCGCAGCTCCCCCGTCGCCAGTTGGCCGAAGATCAGCACCAGATGCCCGCCACGTGAGGGTGGCTCCCGATCCGGCCAGCGAATGCCAGGATGGACCGAGGCGATGAACAGCCGCCCGCCCTCGACCAGCGGCGCGATCCCATCGGCCGGCAGGTCCAGCACGATGCGCGCGGGGATGCCCTGCTCCGCCAGCCAGGCGACGGCGCCGGCATAGATCAGGCCGCGGATCGCGCCATCCGGCTGCACGACATAGCCGCCCAGCCCCTGCACCGCGCGGCGGATCGCGTGGATCGGCGGCACATCACGGCCCAGCGCGCCCAACACCATCTGCAGGCAGGCCGAGCCGCAGAGATGCTCGGACCACAGCGCATATTCCGCCGCATCCGTGGCACCGGAGGCCTGCCACAGCGGGTCCGTCGCGGCATCGCGGCCGGCGAGGAACGCCGTGACCAGGCCAGGGGATTCCCACTGCGCCCGATAGGGCGGGATGATGGTGGGGCGCGTCAGCCCTGGTCGTTCAGGTGGCATGCGCTGCGGTGGCCCGGCGCGATCTCTCGCAGCGCCGGCACCTCGGTGCGGCAGCGGTCGAAGGCCAGCGGGCAGCGCGGGTGGAAATGGCAGCCCGGCGGGGGGTTCAGCGGCGAGGGGATCTCCCCCTTCACCACCGCGAAGGCGCGCTTGCGGTTCTCGATCCGCGGCACGCTGTCCAGCAGGCTGCGCGTGTAGGGGTGGTTGGCGTGGCGGAAGATGGAATCGGTCGGCGCTTCCTCCACCACCCGGCCGAGATACATGATCACCACGCGGTCGCTGAGGTGTTCGACCACGCCGAGGTCGTGGCTGATGAACAGGTAGGTCAGGTCCAGCTCGCGCCGCAGGCGCATGAACAGGTTCAGGATCTGCGCCTGGATCGACACGTCGAGCGCGGCCACCGCCTCGTCGCAGACGATGAATTCGGGCTGCACCGCAAGCGCGCGGGCGATCCCAATGCGCTGGCGCTGGCCGCCGGAGAACTGGTGCGGGTAGCGGCGCTTGAAGGTGGGATCGAGGCCCGCGCGGCGCATCTGCTCATCGACATAGTCGTCGAAGGCCCCGCGCTTAACCATCCCATGGACCAGCGGCGCTTCCCCCACGATATCGGCCACCCGCATGCGCGGGTTCAGCGAGGCATAGGGGTCCTGGAAGATCATCTGGCGCCGCAGCTTCGCCACCCGCGCGGCATCAGCGGGCAGGGACGCGACATCCTGGCCGTTCCACAGCACCTGCCCTTCCGATTGCGGCAGGATGCCCGCGACGATGCGGCCCAGCGTGGATTTGCCGCAGCCGCTTTCGCCGACCAGCCCCACCACCTCACCCTTCCGGATGCGGAGATCGACGTGGTCAACGGCGTGGACCACTTCCTCCCGCACATCGGCGCCGAGGCGGCGGGCGATCTTGGCCGCGATGTCGAGCTTCTTGGCGAAGCGGCGGCTGATGCCGCGCAGCTCCACCATCGGGGTCTCGGTGTCGGTGAAGATGCGCGGGGCGTGGTCGTCCCGCTCGGCCGCCGCGCTCATGCCGCCGCCCCCTGGCTCTCGAGATGCGGCGTATGGCAGCGCGCGAGGCGGCCCGGCCGCCAGGCCTGCAGCTCCGGCATCGTGCCGCAGGCGTCCTGCGCGCGCGGGCAGCGGGCGCGGAAGGCGCAGCCGGGCTGGAGGCTGAGAAGGGAGGGTGTCATGCCCGGGATCTGCCGCAGCGGCTCACCACGGCGGTTGCGGCTGGGCACACTGCCGATCAGGCCGTGGGTGTAGGGATGAAGGGGCGTGTCCAGCACTTCCCCCACATCGCCCTGTTCGACGATGCGGCCGGCATACATCACCGCGATGTCGTCGGCGAGGCCGGCGACCACGGATAGGTCGTGGGTGATCCAGATCAGGGAGGTGCCGGTGGTGTCCGCCAGCTTCTGCACCTCCGCCAGGATCTGGCCCTGGATGGTGACGTCGAGCGCGGTGGTGGGCTCATCGGCCACGATCAGGTCGGGGCGATGCAGCAGGGCGATGGCGATGGCGACGCGCTGGCGCATGCCGCCCGAGAATTGGTGGGGATAGGATTTCAGGCGTTCGTCGGGGCTCGGGATGCCGACCATGCCGAGCGCGTCGCGCGCGCGGCGACGGGCTTCCTCGTCGCTGACCTTCTCATGCGCCTGCACCGTCTCGATCATCTGGGTGTCGACGCGCAGGACCGGGTTCAGCGTCATCATCGGGTCCTGGAAGATCATCGCGATGCGGTTGCCGCGGAGCTTCCGCATCTCCTCATCCGTAAGCTTCGCGAGGTCCTGGCCCTTGAACAGGATCTGGCCGGAGACGACGCGGCCGGGCGGATCGACCAGCCCCATCACGGAAAAGCCGGTGACCGACTTGCCAGACCCGGATTCCCCGACAAGGCCAAGCACCTTGCCGCGGGGCACGCTGAAGGAAACGTCGTCTACCGCCTTCACCACGCCAGCGCGGGTGAAGAAATGGGTGCGGAGGTTGCGGACCTCGAGTGTGGGTGTGGTCACGAAAAGGACCTCATCGTATCCGGCCGCAAGGCGGCCGGCGCGCGCAGCACAACAGCGACGCCCACGCGACAGCGCGTCGGCGCGAAAGCCAACCGGCCGGAGGCCGCGCCCGGCGATTGAGGGCACAAAAAACCACGGCTCATTTCTTGAGCCTCGGGTTCAGCACGTCGCGCAGGTGGTCGCCGACCAGGTTGATGGCGACGATCGTGACCAGCAGCGCGATGCCCGGATAGAAGCTGATCCAGTACTTGCCCGACAGCATGTACTCATACCCATTGGCGATCAGCAGGCCGAGCGAGGGTTCCGTGATCGGCACGCCGAGGCCGAGGAAGGACAGCGTCGCTTCCAGCGCGATGGCGCGCGCCACCTGCATCGTGCCGATGACGATCAGGGGGGGAAGGCAATTCGGCAGCAGATGGCGGAACAGGATGCGGCTTGTCGGCAGGGCCAGGCATTGCGCGGCCTCGATATATTCGCGCCGACGCTCCACCAGCGCGGTGCCGCGCACGGTGCGCGCGTAATAGGCCCATTCGACGATCACGATCGCGATGACGACGTTCATGACCGACTTGCCGAGGAAGGCGAGGATCATCAGCGCGACGAGGATCGCGGGGAAGGACAGTTGCAAATCCACCACGCGCATGATGGCGCTGTCCGTCTTGCCGCCCGCATAGGCCGCGAGCAGGCCAAGCGAGGCACCGACGATACACGCCAGCAGCGCCGAGCCCGCGCCGACGGTCAGCGAGATGCGAAGCCCGTACATGATGCCGGACAGCATGTCCCGACCCTGGTCGTCGGTGCCGAGCCAGAAGGTCGTGGCCCCGTCGCCCGAGACACCGCCCGGCTCGATCCGGCCATCCATGATGTCCAGAACCGCGAGGTCGTAGGGGTTCTGCGGCGCGATCCAGGGCGCGAGCACCGCGAGCAGCACGATGATGCTGAACACCACGAGGCCGAGCAGCGCGGTCTTGGATTCGCAGAATTCCGACACGAAGCGGCGGAACGGGGTCTCGACCCTGTCCTTCGCCGCCGCCGGCCGGTCGCCGACCGCGAGCGACATCCTACTTGCCCTCCAGCCGCACGCGCGGATCGAGCACCGAGTAGGTCAGGTCCACGATCAGGTTGATGGTGATGAACATCAGCACGATGACCATCAGGTAGGCGACGATCACCGGGCGGTCGAGCACGTTGATGCTGTCGATGATCAGCTTGCCCATGCCTGGCCAGGCGAAGATCGATTCCGTGACCACGCTGAAGGCGATGGTGGACCCGAATTCGAGCCCCGTGACGGTGACGACCGGGATCAGGATGTTCTTGAACACATGCACGAAGGTGACGCGGAAGGGGCTGAGCCCCTTGGCGCGGGCGAATTTCACATAGTCCATCAGCATCGTCTCTCGCACGCCCGCGCGGGTCAGGCGGATGACGAGGCTGATCTTGAACAGCGCGAGGTTCAGCGCCGGCATGACCAGATGCGACAGCCCGTTCCAGGTCAGGAAGGACCAATGGGTGCCGAGGATCTCCGCGGTGTCGCCCCGCCCGGTGGAAGGCAGCCAGCCGAGTTGCACGGCGAAGACCATGATCAGCATCAGCCCGACCCAGAAGGTCGGCAGCGAGAAGCCGAGAATGGACCCCGCCATGATCACCTTGGACCCGGCGCTGTTCGGCCGCAGCCCGGCATAGAGGCCAAGCGGCAGGCCGATGATGATGGCGCCGATGGTCGCGACCAGCGCGAGTTCCAGCGTCGCCGGCATCTTCTGCAGGATCAGGGTCAGCGCGGGTTCGTTGAAGACGAAGCTGCGGCCAAGATCGCCTTGCACCGCCTTGCCGAGGAAGATCAGGTATTGCTGCCACAATGGCAGGTCGAGGCCGAGCGCGCGCACCGCGCGCTCGCGCTCGATCTGGTCGGCATCGGGGCTGATGAGGATCTCGACCGGGTCGCCGATCGCGAAGACGCCGATGAAGACGATGAGCGACATCGCGAAGACGACGCCCACCGCCTGGATCAGGCGCCTGAGAAGATAGACGCTCACCCGCCCCTTGCCCCTTCCGCGCGGCGGATCAGCGGGCCGCCGCGGGGCGCACGTCCTGCGCCCGCGTCAGCTCATCGACGCGCGCGGCGTGCTGCAGCGTGCGCCGCATCGCCCAGATGTTGGTCTGGATGTGCAGCGGGATCACCGCGACATCTTCCGCCGCCATGCGCTGGACGTCGATCAGCATCCGCTCCCGCTTGCCCTCATCGAGTTCGGAGAGGGAAGCGAGCAGCAGCTCATCCAGCGCGGCGTTGGAATAGCGGCCGCGGTTGGACGCGCCCCAGCCGCGCTGCGGGTTCTGCGTGCCGATGATGTTCCGCATCGGGTGGCTGGCATCGGGGTTGGAGCCCCAGCCGATCAGATGCGCCGAATACTCGGCGCGGCCCGCGCGGCCGACGAAGGTGGCCCAGGTCTGCGCCTCGACCGAGGTGCGGACCCCGATGCGCGTCCACATCTGGCCGACCGCCTGGGCGATGCGGCTGTCGTTGATGTAGCGGTCATTCGGGCTGTTCAGCTGGATGCGGAAGCCGTTCGGGTAGCCGGCCTCGGCCAGCAGGCGCCGCGCGCCTTCGGGGTCGTGGCGGATCGCCGGCAGGTCGGCGACATGGCTGAAGGTGCCGGGCGGCAGGAACTGGTTCGCCGGCGTCGCCGCGCCATCCATGATGCGGCTGGTGATCGCCGCGCGGTCGATCGCCATCGACAGCGCGCGCCGCACGCGCACATCCTTCAGCGGGTTGCGGCCCAGCGGGCGGCCGTCATTGTCGGTGATGTGCGGGCTGTTCGCATCGGCGGCGCGCAGATGGTCGAGCGCGAGGAAGATCAGCCGCAGACCGACCGTCTCCGACAGGTGCAGCCGCTGGTCGCCGCGCAGCCGCGCGATGTCGGTGGTCGGCACCTGGTCGATGAAGTCGATATCGCCCGCGAGCAAGCCCGCCGTGCGCGCCGCATCATTCGTGATCATGCGGTAGCTGACGCGCTGGAAGGGGGATGCGCCTTCGAAATACTCGGCATTGCGCTCGAACTCGATGCGGTCGCCGGAACGGTGCTGCACCACGCGGAAGGGCCCGGTGCCGATCGCGAGCGCCCCGGAATTGAAGCCCTCCGTCGTCGCATTGGCATGCGTCTCCGCATCGATGATCCGCACATTGGTCATGTCGAGCGGCATCAGCGGATAGGGCTGCGCGGTGTGGAAGCGAATGGTCAGCGGATCGACGATCTCGATGCGCGTGATCGGGCGCGAATAGGCCGCGAAGGAAGACGGCGCGTTCGGCACATTCGGCAGGCGCCGCAGCGTTGCCGCCACATCCTCCGCCGTGAAGGCGCTGCCGTTGTGGAAGCGCACATTGGGACGCAGCTTGAATTCCCAGGTCGTGGGCCCGATGGCACGCCATTCGGTCGCGAGGCCGGGGATGTTGCGCGCCTGCGCATCCGTCTCCACCAGCTTCGAGAAGATCATGTCGGCGACGGCGTTGTTCGGCGACAGCTGATGGAAATGCGGATCGAGCGAGGTGACCGGCGATCCGACCGCCATCGTCAGCGTCGTGGGCTGCTGTGCCACCGCGGTCGTGGTGCCGAATGCCAGCGCCGAGAGGGCGGCGCCAAGGGTCAGCGCCCCGGCGGCCCGGATGCTCTTGGTCATGTTTGTCTCCCTTGGAATGAAAAATCTCCCGGGGCGGAGGCTAACAGCAGATCATCCCCGCGCCTAGCTTCGCGCCCCGGCCTCGCGCACAGCGCCGAGGCGACGCCCCCTATTCCTCGGTGGCCGGCGCCACGGGCAGGATCGCGGTTTCCTTGGGGCTGGCCAGGGCCAGGATGGTCTCGGTGCGCTCGACGCCGGGCAGCGCGCGCACTTCCTCGGACACGAAGCCTTCCAACGCCGCGACATCCGGCAGGCGCAGCTTCAGCAGATAGCACCAGGGGCCGGTGACGGTGTGGCATTCCAGCACCGCTTCCTGCTTCCGCACCGCCTTCAGGAAGGCCGCGTCGTCACGCCCCGGCCGCATCGCGACGAAGACGAAGGCCAGCAGGGGGCAACCGGCAGCGACGGGATCGAGCTCGATCCGCCAGCCGCGGATCACGCCGCGTTCCTCCAGCCGCTTCACACGCTCGGCGGTGGCAGAGACGGACAGGCCAGCCGCCTTGGACAGCTCGGCCAAGCCCGATGCGCTGTCCAATTGCAGGGCGAGGATCAGGTTGCGGTCGATTTCATCCATGATGACAGAACCATAGCGCCGGAAATTCGACGGTGCAAAGGGATAATCGCCGGAAAAAGCGGCGGTCCAGGATCATGCCTGGACCGCCGCGCGACCCATCAGATGTAGTGTTCGGCCAGCGGGCGGAACCCGTTGAAGGCTTGGCTGGCATAGGTCGTCACATAGGCGCCCGTCGCCAGCAGCTGCACCCGGTCGCCGCTGTCGAGCGAGAGCGGCAGGCGATAGTTGGACTTCTCATAGAGCGTGTCCGTGCTGTCGCAGGTCGGGCCGGCGATGGTCACGGGCCCTTCCGCCTCGCCGTCATGCGGGGTGCGGAAGGCGTAGCGGATCGACTCACCCTCGGTCTCGGCCAGACCGCCGAAGCGGCCGATATCGAGATAGACCCAGCGCACCGGGTCGTCCTCGCCCTTGCGGGACACCAGCACGACCTCGGCCTCCACCACGCCGGCGTCGCCGACCATGAAGCGGCCGGGCTCGATGACGATCTCGGGCAGGGCGTTGCCGAAATGCTGGGCCATCGCACCCATGATCGCCGCGCCGAAATCATCGATGCCCGGCACCTCGGCGCGGTAGCGCACCGGGTAGCCACCTCCGAGATTGACCATGCGCAGCGTCACGCCCGCATCGCGGAGGTCGGAGAAGATCATCGCCGCCTGGCCGATCGCCGCCTGATACGCATCCGTGCGGGTCTGCTGCGAGCCGACATGGAAGGAAATACCATAGGGGTCGAGACCCCATTCGGCCGCCTTCCGCATCAGATCGACCGCCATCTTCGCCTCGCAGCCGAATTTGCGGCTGAGCGGCCATTCGGCGCCCTTGTTCTCGACCAGGATGCGGCAATAGACCCGCGCGCCCGGCGCGCTGCGCGCCAGCTTCTTCAACTCCGGCTCGCTATCGAAGGCGAACATGGTCACGCCGGCGGCGAAGGCGGCCTTGATGGCGCTTTCCTTCTTCACCGTATTGCCGAAGGAGATGCGGTCCGGTGCGGCGCCAGCGGCGAGGCACGCCTCGATCTCTTCCCAGGACGCGGCGTCGAAGGAGGAGCCGAGGCCGGCCAGGCGGTCCAGGATCGGGGCGGCGGGGTTCGCCTTCACGGCGTAGTAGATGCGCGCCGCCGGCAGCGCGGCCAGCAGCTTGTGATAATTCGCTTCCACCGTGTCGACATCGAGCACGAGGCACGGCGTGGCCGGCGCATGCATGCGCAGAAAGGCAGCGATCTTCGGGTTCATCGCCCCCACTCCCCTCAAAAGGCGGAGACCGCCCTTCAAGCGGCGGCCCCAGTGTTAACGAAACGGTCCAACGAACCAGCGGTAAGTCGCCCACGGCTTGCGCCGCGGGTGCCGGAACGCTTGACGTCGTTGCGTAAACCTTGCGCCGCGGTGATCCGGTGTGCGGCGCCCCCTTGCTGGGGCGCCCCGAATTCCGTGGGCCTGGGGCCAGAGGCACGTGCGTACTGCGTCTGAGGGGCGAAATAGACCCGGCTCCCCAGGGGGGCAAGCGAAAATTTCGGGTCAGGCCGTTTTTTTTCCTTGCCCCCACCAAAACCGCAGGAAAGGCGCCCGGAGCCTCGTGTCGGGTCCGGGATGGCTCCTGCGATCCCCGCCCCCTCCAAGCGAATCGACCGGTTGCGACCCGGCCGCCCCGCCTTGTGTCAGCCGCGGGCGATCACGCCCGCCATCGGGCTCGACGCATCGGCGCGGTAGTCGCGCCCCATCCGCCCCGCAAGGTAGGCGGCCCGCCCGGCGATCACGGCGTGCCGCATCGCCACCGCCATCCGTTCGGGGTCCTGGGCATGGGCGATGGCGGAATTGAGCAGCACCGCATCGCAGCCCAACTCCATCGCGAGCGCGGCATCCGACGCCGTGCCGATCCCGGCATCGACCAGCACCGGCACCTTCGCCTGCGCCTTGATCGAGCGGATCATGTAGGGGTTCACCACCCCCATCCCGGACCCGATCGGCGCGCCGAGCGGCATGATGGCGACGCAGCCCATCTCCTCCAGCCGCTTCGCCGCCACCGGGTCGTCGGCGCAATAGACCATGACCTCGAACCCGTCCTGGATCAGCGCCGCGGCGGCTTCGAAGGTCGCGGCCATGTCGGGATAGAGGAAGGGCGGCGGGCCGAGCACCTCCAGCTTCACCAGGTTCCACCCGCCGGCTTCCCGCGCCAGGCGCAGCGTGCGGACCGCGTCCTGCGCCGTGTGGCAGCCGGCGGTATTGGGCAGGTAGGTGTAGCGGCTGGGGGGGACGTAATCCTGCAGCATCGGCGCCTTCGGGTCCGACAGGTTCACCCGCCGCACCGCGACGGTCACCATCTCCGCCCCCGATGCCGCGATGGCGCGCGCCGTCTCCTCCAGGTCCTTGTAGCGCCCGGTGCCGACGACAAGGCGGGACGCGAAGCGGCGCCCCGCGACGGTCCAGCTATCGTCCGGCAGGGGAAGGCCGTGCTCAGGCATTGTCAGCCTCCTCCGATGAAATGGACCACTTCCAGTTGGTCGCCGGCCGCCAGCCGCGTGGTGGCCCAGGCGGAGCGCGGCACGATCTCAAGGTTCCGCTCCACCGCCACCTTGGGCGCGGCCAGGCCCAACAGGCCGAGCATATCCGCGACCGACGCGCCTTCGGGCAGGTCGTGCGGTTCGCCGTTCAGCGCGATGCGGATCGTGGTCGCCGTGGTCATGCGCGGAAGATGGCGAGCGCCCTGGCGCCCGGCAAGCGGAGGCGGCACCGTGCAGCCCCGCGCGGAAGGCGCGGCTTGCCCCCCCTCACATCACCGTGGTAGGCCCCGCGCCCTGCCCGCGAAGGCTCGAAACCGCCTTGACTCCGCCCCTGATCCTTGTCCTGAACGGCCCCAACCTCAACCTGCTCGGCACCCGCCAGCCTGAGGTCTATGGCCGCGCGACCCTCGACGATGTGGAAGCGCTCTGCGCCGAGACCGCCGAGTCGCTCGGGCTTGCCATCGATTTCCGCCAGACCAATGCGGAAGCGGAGCTGATCACCTGGGTGCAGGAAAGCCGCCTGACGGCCGCGGGGATCATCATCAACCCGGCCGGCTACAGCCACACCTCCATCGCGCTGATGGATTCGCTGAAAGCTGTGGACCTGCCGGTCGTCGAGGTGCACATCTCGAATATCCACCGCCGGGAGGAATTCCGGCATTTCAGCTATGTCTCGAAGGCCGCGACCGGCGTGATCGCCGGGCTTGGCATCCAGGGCTACGCGCTGGCGCTCCGCGCCATGGCGGAGCTGCTGGCCGAGGAAGGAGAGCATTGATGGCGGGCGTGAGCTTCGACCCCGCGGCGATCCGCGAACTCGCGGAAATCCTGCGTGAGACCGACCTGACCGAGATCGAGCTGGTCGAATCCGATTCGCGGATCCGCGTCGCCCGGCAGGTCACCGTGCAGGCGGTGGCGACCGTCGCGGCGCCGCAGGCCGCGGCGCCGGTGGCCGCCGCCCCCCTGCCCTCCGCCATCGCGCCGGAAGCGGAAGGCCCGCATCCGGGCACCGTCACCTCGCCGATGGTGGGCGTCGCCTATCTGGCGCCAGAGCCGGGGGCTGCACCCTTCATCACCCTCGGCGCCCGCGTCGCGCAGGGCCAGACCCTGCTGCTGATCGAGGCAATGAAGACCTTCAACCAGATCCGCGCCCCCAAGGCCGGCACGGTCACGCGCATCCTGGTCGAGGCCGGCTCCCCCGTCGAATACGGCGAGCCCCTCCTGGTCATCGAGTGACATGCCGTTCCGCAAGGTCCTGATCGCGAACCGCGGCGAGATCGCGCTCCGCGTGCATCGCGCCTGCAAGGAAATGGGCATCCAGACGGTCGCGGTGCATTCCACCGCCGACAGCACGGCGATGCATGTGCGGCTTGCGGATGAAAGCGTCTGCATCGGCCCCCCCGCCGCGCGCGACAGCTACCTCAACATGGCCGCGATCATCTCGGCGGCCGCGATCACGGGCGCGGAGGCGATACACCCCGGCTACGGCTTCCTGTCCGAGAATGCGTCCTTCGCCGAGATGGTGGAGGCCCACGGCCTCGCCTTCATCGGGCCGACCGCCGAGCATATCCGCATGATGGGCGACAAGATCGCGGCGAAGGATGCGATGCGCCGGCTGGGCGTGCCGCTGGTCCCCGGCTCCCTCGGCGCGCTCGAAAGCCTGGATGAGGCCCGCGCGGTGGCGGAGGAGATCAAGTACCCCGTCCTGATCAAGGCCGCCGCCGGCGGTGGCGGTCGGGGCATGAAGGTGGCGCGCTCCGCCGAGGAGCTGGAGGAAGCCTGGCGCGTCGCGCGCACGGAATCCAAGGCCGCCTTCGGCGACGACAGCGTCTACATGGAAAAGTATCTCGACCGCCCGCGGCATATCGAGCTGCAGGTGCTGGCCGACACCCATGGCAATGTCGTGCATTTCGGCGAACGCGACTGTTCGCTGCAGCGCCGCCACCAAAAGCTGGTCGAGGAGGCCGGCAGCCCCGTGCTGACGGCCGCCGAACGCGACGAATTGGGCGCGAATGTCACGCGCGGGCTCCGCCAGCTGGGCTACCGCAATGCCGGCACCCTGGAATTCCTGTGGCAGGACGGCCAGTTCGCCTTCATCGAGATGAACACCCGCCTGCAGGTGGAGCATCCGGTGACGGAGATGGTCTGCGGCGTGGACCTGGTGAAGGAACAGATCCGCATCGCCGCCGGCCAGCCGCTCGGCTACGGGCAGGAGGCGGTACGCTTCTCCGGCCATGCGATCGAATGCCGCATCACCGCCGAGGACCCCGAGACCTTCGCGCCGAGCCCCGGCCGGGTGGACATGTACCATGCGCCGGGGGGCTTGGGCGTGCGCGTCGATAGCGCGCTCTATTCCGGCTATGTGGTGCCGCCGCATTACGACAGCCTGGTGGCGAAGCTGGTCGTCCACGGCCAGACCCGCGCCGAGGCGATCGCCCGGCTGCAGCGCGCGCTGAAGGAAATGGTCGTCAGCGGCATCCGCACCACGCTGCCCCTGCACCAGCGCATCGTGGCCGATCCGGAATTCCAGGCCGGCGACTACACGATCCATTGGCTGGAACGCTTCGTGGCGCGCGAGACCGGCGCCTGACTTGGCACCTGACCGGCGGCCTCGCGGCAGCCTGAACGCCACGACGCTCGCAACCGCCGCGCCGCGCGGATAGGCTGCCGCGCGTGATGCCAACCGGACGACGCGCCCTGTCGCGGCCCGAAGGGCCGAGCGGCCGAATGGCCGCCGCGGCCAGTGCGTCACGCTGTAGGCGTGCCTTCGGCACGACGAAGCCAAGCCGCGCGGATGCGCGGCGCGTCACGCCAGAGGCGTGCCTCCGGCCCGACGCGTTTGAGGGGGACGAAGGTGAAACCTTCGTCCGCTCAACAACTTGAGCCGTCGTCGCTTCGAGATCACGCCGGACCTGCTGCTCCGCGCCTATCGCGCGGGGCTGTTCCCGATGGCCGAAAGCCGGGATGCCGAACGGCTATACTGGCTGGACCCGGAGCAGCGCGGGGTCATCCCGCTGGATGGCTTCCACCTGCCGAAGCGGCTGCTGCGGACCACGCTGTCGGACCGCTTCGCCGTCACCTCCAACCGCGCCTTCGCCACCGTCATCGCCGCCTGCGCCGAACCAGCGGAGGGGCGGGAGGAGACCTGGATCAACCCCGACATCGAACGCCTCTTCGGCGCGCTGCACGAGGCCGGCCACGCCCATTCGATCGAGGTATGGGAGGGCGCGCCGGGGGATGGCCGGCTGGCCGGCGGGCTGTACGGCGTTTCGCTCGGCGGCGCCTTCTTCGGGGAGAGCATGTTCAGCCGGGCCCGCGATGCCTCGAAGGTCGCGCTGGTGCATCTGGTGGCGCGGCTCAGGCTGTTCGGCTTCCGGCTGCTGGACGCGCAGTTCCAGACCACGCATCTGGCCCAATTCGGTTGCCACGAGGTGCCGCGCGCCCGCTACAAGCGCCTGCTGGCCGGGGCGGTGGACCTGCCGGTGCCCTGGGATGACCGGCCCGACCCGGCGGCGCTGGACGCCGCGATCCGCGCGCTGCGCCCCCCGCAGGAAGGCTGAAGCAGCGCCGCGCTACCGCGCGCGGCACTCGATCAGGCGGATGTCGTAGACCGGGTGTTCCAGCATGTTCACGCCGGGCGCATTGGCGAACATCCAGCCGCGGAACACCGCCGCGCCATTGGCGGGCGGGCGGCTATCGGCAATCTCCAGCCAGGCGGCGGCATCGGGCACCTCGTCCGCCGGGCGGGCCTGGCAGGCGCGGATCGTCACGGTCAGGGTGCCGAAGCGCCCGGGCTGGTTCACCGGCACGCGCAAGGTGCTGACCCGCGCCGTCACCTTGTCGAGCGCCTGGAGTTCCGCGACGCGCTGCGGTTCCCATCGCTCCGCGCCGGCTGTGGCGGGCAGCAGCAGCACAAGGGCCGCGAGGATCGGGCGGCGCATCACGCGGGGCGCCTCGGGCTGGGCAGCGCGGCGACCAGATCGGCCAGGATCCGGCGCATCGCGGCCTCATCCACGCCCATCAGCACGGCATCCTCAAAGGCGTCGCGCAGCACCTGCGCGGCCTCGCGGTGGTTGTCCGCCAGCACCTTCAGCTTCTCCCGGCAGGCCACCGGCGCGCCATCGGCGCCGGGCCATGCGAGGGGGGGTTCCAAGCCGCTCATCGCGGGGTCGTCGCGCCGCCTTCGCCCTCGGGGCGGGGTGCATTCCCCTGCCCCTCCGTCATGGAGAAGATGAAGCGCCCGAGCAGGCTTTCCAGGCTCACCGCCGATTGCGTGATGGTGATCTCGCCCCCGTTGCCCAGGATGCGATCCGCCCCGCCCGGCACGATGGAGACGAAGCGGCCGCCCAGCAGCCCCTCGCTCGCGATCTCGGCGGAACTGTCGGCGGGGATCTGCAGCGCGCCGTCGATGCGGAAGGTCAGCACCGCGAGGAAGGTGGCCGGGTCGATCCGCTGGTCGATGACGCTGCCGACCTTCACCCCCGCGATCCGCACATCGGCACCGGGCGCGAGCCCGTCGATGCGGTCGAATTTCGCCGTCAGCATCACCGCCGGCCCGGCGAAGCCGCTGCGGCCGGAATTGGTCAGGGCGAAGACGAGGAAGGCGGTGGTGACGAGCAACACCGCTGCGCCGGCCGCGACCTCCGCGAAGGAACGCCCCTTCATGTGGCCCCCAGACTGTCGCGCGCCGGGCTGGTCACGAGCCGGGCGTCCAGGCCTCGTAATCGCCAGCGGTCTGGCGACGGCGGCCGCCCTGGTAGTCATGGCCGTCGGGGCGGTAGGCCTGCGCCGTGCCGGTCGGGTTCGGGCGGTGCTCCACCATCCAGCCATGGCGCTTCTGCTCGGGCAGCGGGGCGTCGGCGGTGTGGTGCAGCCAGCCATGCCATTCGGGCGGGACCTTGGAGGCCTCGGCGGCGCCGGCATACAGAACCCAGCGGCGCTTGCGGCCATAGCCGCTGTAATCCTTGCGGGATTCCCAATAGGCATTGCCGAAGCGGTCGGTGCCGACCTGGCGGCCGGCGAGGCGGGCGAGCAGGCGCTCGAACATGCAACTTCCCCGTGCGCCGCCCCAGGCGGCGGCTTTCGCATCTCTGTGACGGCCCATTGTCGCACAAGCAAGCGGGGCGCGCAAAAGGCCAGGCGATGACGCCGGCCAGGCGGCGGGTTCGGCCAAGCTATCCACAGAATGTTGGGGGTCAGGCCGCTTATCACCCCAAGATGCGGCTTGCCGGCCCGCGGAGTCGCACGCAGGATAAGGGCATGACAAGCCTGCGCGGAACGCTCTGGGACGGTGTCCAGCTCCATCGGCTTCGCGCCGCGCCGGAGCCGGAGGCGCGAAGCCGCCCCATCGCCCTGCCCATTTCCTGGGATGCCGAGGACGCCTCGGCACTCGCCGCGCTCGCCCCCGGCGCCGGCCCCGTGCTGCTGCCGCGCCTGGCCGAAAGCTGGATCGCGGAGGTCACCGCCCGCGGCCGCCGCTGCGCCATCCTGGCGGATGACGCCGAGGCTGCCGCCTTCGCCGAGGCGCTGCGCGCCCTGCTGCTCGCCCGCCGGGGCGCGCCCGGGCTGAGCCTCTGGCGGCGGGAGGCGAAGGGCACGCCGCGCTTCGTGCTCAACCTGCCCGCCTTCCTCGATCCCGGCGGCGAATTCGATGCCACCGCCTATGGGCGCGCGGTCGCGCTCGGGGTACGGGCGCTGGATGGATGGACGGGCGCGAAGGCGCCGCGCCTTGCCGTCGGCTTCGCCGATCTCGCCGGGCTGCTGGCCGGGCTTGGGCTTGCCTATGACAGCGCCGAGGGCCGCGCCGTCGGCGCCGCCATCGCCGCCCTGACCCGTGGCGCCGCCGAGGCCGAGAGCGGGCGCATCGCCGAACGCCTGGGCGCGCGGGAACCGGTCTGCCTGCTGGCACCCACCCCGCCCGAAGACACGGTTGTGCCCGGCCTCGCCGCCGCCGCGCGGGCCGCGCTGGATGACGCCGCCGGCAGCCCCGGGCTCCGCCACCAGGGTCTGGTGGCGCTGGCCGCGCCGGATGCGGTGGAACGGCTGCTGGGCGCCGAAAGCGGCGGGCTCGCCCCGCCCTCCGGCGCCAGCCGTCTGGTCTATGACGCCCAGGGCTGGGTGAAGGAGATCCCGACCCGCGCCGCGCTGCGCGCCGGCTTCCGGGCGGAGGCGCTGCTGGCGCCGGTGCCGCACGCGGCCTGGATCGCCATGGCGCAGGCCATCGCCCCCTATCTGCACGCCGCCCCGCCCCTGCCGCTGGCCGAGGCCGCCGCGCCCCGCCCCGCCGCCCCCGCGCCGTCGCGCGCCCCTGCCCTGCCGCAGCGCCCGACCGGCGCGGTGTGGAAGGCGAGCGTCGGCGGGCATCGCGTCGTGCTGCGGACCACCGAGGATGCCTCCGGCCAGCCCATCGAGATCGCGATTGCCCTAACCAAGGAAGGCGCCGCCTATCGCAGCCTGATGGATGCGATGACGCAGGCGGTCTCCATCGGGCTCGCCTCCGGCGTGCCGCTCGCGACCTATGTGGAGGCCTACGCCTATACCAGCTTCGGCCCGGCCGGCGCGGTGGAGGGCGACCCCGCCATCCGCCGCGCGACCAGCGTGCTGGACTGGGCCTTCCGCAAGCTCGCGCGCGAGTATCTGGGCCGCACCGACCTGGCCGACCCGACCGAGGCGGATTGCGCGCCCGACACGGTGGGCGCCGCACACCACCAGGCGCCGCTGCTGCCCCTCGACCTGCCAGAGACCGCCCCCGCGCCCCGCGCGCGGCGCCGGGCGCTGCGGCTGGTGGGCTGACCCCTCTCCCCTCCCGCGATGCGGGAGGGGCTTCGTCCCAGCGCCATCGGAGATCCCTGCCCCATGCCCGGCACCATCGACGCGAAGCTTGCCGAACTCGGCATCGCCGTGCCCGCCGCCGCGGCACCGATCGCGAACTACATCGGCTACAACATCGTGGGCTCCATGGTCGTCGTCTCCGGCCAGATCCCGCTGGTGGACGGCAAGATCGCGGTCACCGGCAAGGTGGGCGCGGGCGTCTCCATCGAGCAGGCGCAGGCCGCCGCGCGCATCTGCTTCGTGAACCTCCTCGCGCAGCTCAAGGCGGCGACGGGCGGCGACCTGGATCGCGTGAAGCGCGTGGTGCGGCTCGGCGGCTTCATCGCGGCGGGGCCCGACTTCACGCAGCATGCGCTGGTGATGAACGGCGCCTCCGACATGGCCGTCGCGGTTTTCGGGGATAAGGGCCGCCACGCGCGCACCACCATCGGCGTCCCGTCGCTCCCCGGCGACGCGGCGGTGGAGGTTGAGGGGATGTTCGAGATCGCATGAGGCTTGAGCCGGGGGCGACCGGCCCAAGGTAAGGCGTTATGCCCGATGGCGCGCCCGAGCTTGCCCTGACCTTGCACCGGACGGTGGCGGAGATCCCCGCCGCCGACTGGGATGACTGCGCCGGCGGCGGCAATCCCTTCGTCACCCACGCCTTCCTGGCGGCGCTGGAAGACAGCGGCAGCACCGGCGGGAAATCCGGATGGCTGCCGCAGCACGCGGCGCTGCGCGACCCCACAGGGCGGCTGCTGGGCTGCGCGCCGATGTATGCGAAGGCGCATAGCTATGGCGAATACGTCTTCGACCATGGCTGGGCCGATGCCTATGAACGCGCGGGCGGGCGCTATTACCCGAAGCTCCAGGTCGCCTCCCCCTTCAGCCCCGTTCCCGGCCCACGCCTGCTGCTGCGCCCCGGCGCCGGGATTGGGGTGGAGGCGCTGGCGCAGGGGCTGGTCCAGGCCTGCGAACAGCTCGACCTTTCCTCCGTCCATGTCACCTTCTGCACGGAAGGCGAATGGACGGCGCTGGGTGCGGCGGGGTGGCTGCGGCGCATCGGCACGCAGTTCCATTGGACGAACCAGGGCTATGGCAGCTTCGACGACTTCCTCGGCCAGCTCGCCAGCCGCAAGCGCAAGCAGATCAAGCGCGAACGGCGCGATGCCGCGGCCTCCGGCTTCGTGCTGAAGACGCTCAGGGGGCATGAGATCACGGCGCGGCACTGGTCCGCCTTCCACCGCTTCTACGAAGCCACCACCGACAAGCGCTGGGGTCGCAGCGCCTATCTGACCAGCCGCTTCTGGCCGCTGCTGGGCGAATATCTCGGCGACCGCGTGGTGCTGATGGTGGCGGAGCAGGATGGGGAACCGGTGGCCGGCGCGCTGAACCTGCTGGGCGCCGATGCGCTGCATGGCCGCAACTGGGGCGCGGTGGTCGATGCGCCCTTCCTGCATTTCGAACTGTGCTACTACCGCGCCATCGACTTCGCGATCGAGCACAAGCTGCCCCGCGTCGAAGCCGGCGCCCAGGGCGAGCACAAGATCCAGCGCGGCTACCTGCCGGTGCCGACCTATTCCGCGCATTGGATCGCCCATGCCGGGCTGCGCGCGGCGGTCGCCGATTTCCTGGACCGCGAACGCCCCGCCATGCTGCGGGAGATGGCGGCGCTGGCCACCCTCTCGCCCTTCCGGCAGGAGGGGGACGCATGATCGCACCCCTCCCCCGCCGCGCCGCGTGATCCTCGCCTATTCCCAACTCGCGCTGTCCATGGCGCTGGTCGGCGCCAATGTCGGCGTGGCGAAGCTGCTGGCGGAGGATCTGCCGGTTGCGATGATCCTCGGCCTGCGCTGCGCGCTGGCGGTGGCGGTGCTGTGGCCGCTGGCGCGGGCGATGGAAGGGCGCATCGGGATCGATGGCGCGACGGCGCGGAACCTGGTCTGGCAGGCGGCTTTCGGGACGGTGCTGTACAATGTCGCGTTGCTGGCGGGCTTGCAGCGCACCACGGCGCTGGAAGCGGGGCTGATCCTGGCGACGCTGCCGGCGGTGGTCGCGGTCGGTGGCGCGCTCTGGCTGCGAGAGAAGCTGCCGCCGCGCCAATGGGCGGCGGTCGCGCTCGCGGCCTTCGGCATGGGCGCGCTGGTGCTGGCGCGGGTGGCGGCGGATGGGCATGGCAGCGCGTGGGGCAATCTGCTGGTCTTCGCCGGGGTGTGCGGGGAAGCGATGTATGTTCTTCTCGCGCGCCGCATCGCCGGCCGCGTGCCGGTCGTCACCGCGAGTTTCTGGATGCAGGTGTTTTCCCTGCTGATGCTACTGCCCCTGTGCCTGCCCGTGCTGGGCTCCGTCGCGGCGCTGGGGGATCCCGCGGTCTCGGCGCTGCTGGTCTTCCACAGCCTGACCGCGAGCGTGCTGTGCCTGCTGCTGTGGTATGCGGGCATGAAGCGCGCGCCGGCCGGCATCGCCGGCATCTTCACCGCCTTCCTGCCCGCCACCGCCGCCGCCGTCGCGGTCGGGCTGCTGGGCGAGCCGTTCAGCGCCGTGCATGCGGCAGGGTTTTTGCTGTTGATGTGCTCCCTGCTGCTGGCGACCTGGCCCGCGCGGCGATGAAGCCGCCAGCCTCGACGAATCGGAATCGCAACGTATAGTCTTGGGGCATGATGCCCTGGTTCGCCTGCACCGGCGCGGAGCTGCTGGGCCTCACGCCCGATGAGGTGGCGGCGCGGCTCGCCGCCACGCAGATGTCGCGCCGCCTGCCCGGTGAACCGGCGCAGCTCGACGCCTGGCGCGCGCAGGCGGCCATCCTGCAAGCGGCGGTGCGGGAGGCCGGCGGGCAAGGCTGGCGCATCGCCTTCGAATACGAGCTGCTGCGACTGGAAAAGCGGATCGACGCGGTTCTGGTGACCGACCGCGCCATCCTGGTGCTGGAGTTCAAGGCCGGCGCGACGAAGGTCACCCCCGCCTTCCGCGCCCAGGCGGAGGATTACGCGCAGGACCTGCTCGACTTCCACGCGCTGAGCCGCGCCCACCCGATCATCCCCATCGTCATCGCCACGCGCTGCGAGGCCCCTGCCCCGCTGCAATCGCCGCTGCCGCTGCCCGGCGTGCATGCGGTGGTAGAGGCCAGCGCGGCCAGCCTGCCCGGCCTGCTGCGGCATCTGGACCGTATCCTGCCGACGCCGGCCACGAAGCTGGACGGCGCCGTCTGGTGCGCGGCGCCCTATCGCCCTGTGCCGAGCATCGTGGAGGCCGCGGCCACGCTCTTCGCCCGCAACAGCGTCGCCGAGATAGCTGCCGCCCGCGCGGACACCGCGAACCTCACGCGCACCACCGAGGCCATCGAGCGCGCCCTGCGCGAGGCGCGCGAGGCAGGCGAGCGCGTCGTCGTCTTCGTCACCGGCATCCCCGGCGCGGGCAAGACGCTCTGCGGCCTGAACGTGGTCTTCGGCGAGACGCGGCGGGACGGCACCGCCTTCCTCACCGGCAACGCGCCGCTGGTGGCCGTGCTGCGGGAAGCACTGGCCTGCAATCGCGCGGGGCTAGACCTCGCGCTCGGCCCGAGCGCGGACCCGCTGCGCCGGAGCCTCGCCGGGCGGCTGCGGCAGGCGCGGCAGGAAACCTCGCAGGCCTTGCAGAATGTGCACCGCTTCCTGGCCGACAACGCCCGCCGCCAGGACCCGCCGGCGGAGCGCGTGATCGTCTTCGACGAAGCCCAGCGCGCCTGGGATGCCGACCAGGCCAGCCGCGACACGCAGCGCCGCGTCAGCACCCTGACGATGAGCGAGCCGGCCCACACACTGGAGATCATGGGCCGCCATCCGGGCTTCGCCGGCATCGTCGCGCTGATCGGCAATGGGCAGGAGATCAACACGGGGGAAGCGGGTCTCGCTGA
Organism: Roseomonas mucosa; assembly: GCA_945878375.1. Taxonomy (GTDB): domain Bacteria; phylum Pseudomonadota; class Alphaproteobacteria; order Acetobacterales; family Acetobacteraceae; genus Falsiroseomonas; species Falsiroseomonas mucosa_A. The sequence continues at coordinate 42,978 of CAMDWG010000004.1, forward strand.
ATGGGGCGCGGTGATCGCGGCAACTCCCGGCTGGCGCGCCGTGGCCGCGCCCCGCGCGCTGGAGGCGACGGAGCCGGCGCAGCGCCTGGCGCAAGGGCACCCGCCCTGGCTGCGGCTGGATCGCGACCTTGACCTCACCGTCTCGCTCCGCAGCGTGCGCGCCGAGCGCGGCGCGGCCTGGGTGGATGCGGCGCTGCGGGGCGATGCGGCGGAAGCGGCGGCGCATGCGCGCGCGATGGGGGACGACATGCCCGTCTTCGTCACGCGGTCGCTGCCGCAGGCGCGGGCCGCGCTGCGCGCCCTGACGCCCGGGCTGCGGCGCGCGGGCTTCGTGCGATCCTCCGGCGCCCGTCGCCTGCGGGCGGAAGGCTTCGACGCGCAGCTGATGGGCACCGACGAACCGGTCACATGGTTCCTGGAACGCTGGCCCGATATCCGCGCCTCCGACGCGCTGGAGGTGGCGGCGACCGAGTATGCCTGCCAGGGGCTGGAACTCGACACGGTCGGCCTGGCCTGGGACCTCGATTTCCGCCGCGACGCCCAGGGCTGGCAGGCCTGGCGATTCGCCGGGCGGGACTGGCAGCGTGTGCATGGCGCGGCGGAAGCGACCTATATCCGCAACACCTACCGCGTGCTGCTGACGCGCGCCCGCTACGAGACCGTGATCTGGGTGCCGGAAGGCAGCCGCGCGGGCGATCCCCACCACGACACGACGCGCGATGCGGCGCGATACGATGCCATCGCCGGCTTCCTGCTGGCCTGCGGCGCCCGCCTGCTTCCCGCCACCGCCGAGCCAGCCCGCGACGAGGCTGCACCGGCGCTGCTATAGGAGTGGGATGCGCCGCATCCTCCCTGTCCTGCTCGCTTGCCTCGCTCTCCTGCCGCTGCCCGCGCGGGCGCAGCAGGAGATCCGGCTGGCCACCTGGAACATCCCCTGGCTGACGCTGAAGCCCACCGGCCACCCGGACCTGCCGCGCGACATCCGCGCCCGCACGCCCGAGGATTTTCGGCTGCTGCGCGGCTATGCCGAACGGCTCAACGCCGACATCGTGGCCATCCAGGAAATCGATGGGGAAGCGGCGGCGGCGCGCGTCTTCGACCCCGCGCTCTACACGATCCACCTGACCGACGAGCGGGACACCCAGCGCCCCGGCTTCGCCGTGCGTCGCAGCCTGCGGATGATCCGCAACCGTGATCTCGTGGAACTCGACATCCGCGCCGGCGCGCGCCGCAGCCTGCGCCGCGGCGCCGACATCACGGTAGAGACGCCGCAGGGCACGCGGCTTCGGCTGCTATCCGTCCACCTCAATGCCGGCTGCCGCGACGAGCCGCTGCTGCAAAGCCCCCCGCCCGATTGCGAGGGCATCGCGCGGCAGGCGCGGATCATCGCTGGCTGGATCGAAGCACGGCGACGGGAAGGCATCGCCTTCGCGGTGCTGGGCGATTTCAACCGGCGCATCAGCACGCGCGACGACCTGCTGCGGATCGTCGAGGCCGGCACGCCGCTGGCGCGCCCCACGGCCGGGTTCTCATCGCCATGCTGGTCGGATGCGCGCGGCGGGCGGCCCTTCGTCAGCCACATCCTGCCCGGCGGCCCGGCGGCGCAATGGGTGGTGCCAGACTCGATGAATGTGCTCGTCTATGCTCAACGCGACCGCAGCTATCGCGAACGCCTGTCGGACCATTGCCCGGTCAGCGTGCGGCTGCGGCTGCCGTGACCGTACCTTCCTTCGCGCGGCTGACCCTTCCCCTCGCGGCGTTGAACTTCACCAACCAGGCCAGCCGCACGCTGATCGCGACGATCGGCCCGCTGCTGGCGGTGGAATTCGCGCTGTCGGCCAGCGAGCTTGGGCTGCTCGCCGCGATGTTCTTCGCATCCTACGCGGCGGCGCAGCTGCCGGTGGGGCTCGCCATCGATGTCTGGGGCGCGCGGCGGGTGCAGACAGTGCTCGCGCTGGTCGCGGCGGCGGGCTTCGCGCTGTGTGCGCTGGCGACGGGGCCGATGACGCTCGCGGTCGGGCGCGTCGTGACGGGCATCGGCATCTCCGCCGGGCTGATCGCGATGCTGAAGGTCAACACGCAATGGTACCCGAAGGACCGCGTGGCGCAGTACACCGGCTGGGGCGTCTTCGTCGGCTCGCTCGGCAGCCTGGCGGCGACGCTGCCGGCGGCGATGCTGGTGCCGCTGCTGGGCTGGCGGGGCGTGTTCCTGCTGCTCGGCGCGATGGCCTTCCTGGTCGCGGGCTTGATCTGGGTGGCGGTGCCGGATCGCGGGCCGGGCACGGCGCCGCCGCGCCGCAGCCTGATGACGGAAGCGCGCGAATTCGGGCGCATCTTCGCGCAGCCCGCCTTCATCCGCCTGGCGCCGGCCATCGCGCTGCTGTCGGCGATGAACTTCACCTATCAGGGGCTCTGGGCGGGGCCGTGGCTGCGCGATGTCGGCGGGCTGGATGAGGCGGGGCGGGCTGCGTTGCTGATGTTCTACGCGCTCGGCCTGATGGTCGGAAGCGCGGGCTTCGGACAGGCGGCGTCCTTCCTGCAGGCGCGCGGCTGGGCGCCGATGACGATGCCCCATGTGGCGCTGGCGGGGATGGCGGCGGTGCAGGCGCTGCTGATCCTCGACCTGTCGCACAGCCCTATGGTGATCGGGGCGCTGTGGTTCGTCTTCGCGCTGTGCGGCGCGGCGGGGCCGGCCGGCTATGCCGCGATCGGGCAGGGCTTCACGCCGGCGCTGGCCGCGCGCGTCGCCACCGCGATCAACCTCGCCATGCTGGTGATGGTCTTCATGCTGCAGAATGCGATCGGCTGGATCCTGGATCTCTGGCCGCGCACGGAAGCGGGGGGCTGGGCGTCCGCGGGCTATGCCTGGGCCTTCGCGCTCACGCTGTTCTTGCAACTGCTGTCCATGGCATGGATGCTGCGACCGGAACGATCCGCGGCGGGACGGCAGGGGAGGCGATGATGGAGACGCGCGTCGAGAAGATCCTGGCCCGCTACCGGGTCGAGGACGGCACGGGATTCCGGCTGCGCGCCCACAAGCCGGATGACGATGGCGGGCTCGACCTCGACAAGGATGGCGCGCCGGAGATGCTGAACCGCGGCGTGCAATACCTCGCGACGCAGCAGGACATGCTCTACGCGCAGGATCGCTGGTCGGTCCTGTGCATCTTCCAGGCGATGGATGCGGCGGGGAAGGACAGCGCGATCAAGCACGTCTTCTCCGGCGTCAATCCGCAAGGCTGCCATGTGGCGTCCTTCAAGGCGCCGAGCGCGACGGAACTCGACCATGATTTCCTCTGGCGGCACCAGCATTGGCTGCCGCAGCGCGGCCAGATCGGGATCCACAACCGGTCCTGGTACGAGGAAGTGCTGGTGGCGCGCGTCCATCCCACGATCCTCGACCGCCAGAAGCTGCCGCCGAAGCTGGTGACGAAGCGCATATGGAACGAGCGGCTGGAGGATATCGCGGCTTATGAACGCTACCTGTCGCGGCAGGGCGTGGTGGTGCTGAAGTTCTTCCTGCATGTGAGCGAGGAGGAACAGCGCCGCCGCTTCCTGAAGCGGATCGATGAGCCGGAGAAGAACTGGAAGTTCAGCGCGAATGACGTCACGGAACGCCAGCACTGGGGCGACTACATGAAGGCCTACCAGGCCGCGATCCGATCCACCGCCGCGCCGCACGCGCCCTGGTATGTCGTGCCCGCGGACCGGAAATGGTTCACGCGCCTCGTCGTCGTCGCCGCCATCGCCCGCGCGTTGGAAGGTCTCGGCCTGCACTACCCCGAAGTGACGACGGCGCAGCGCCAGGCGCTGATGCAGGCCAGGGAGGCGCTGGAGGCGTGACCGCGTGAGTGGGCCACGCCTTTGCGGGGCGTGCGCCTACCCCTGACCCGTTCCCTCCAGCGCGTCCAGCACATGGAAGGAATAGGTCAGCGCGGCGCCGGCATTGAGCGCGATGGCGACGCCGAGCGCCTCCACGATCTCTTCCTTCGTGGCACCTGCGGCCTTCGCCTTGCGCGCATGGGCGTCGATGCAGCCCTGGCACTTGGTGGTGACGGCCACCGCCAGCGCGATGAACTCGCGCGTCTTGGCGTCGATATGCTTGGTGGTGGACGCACCGCGATTCAGCGCGCCGAAGCCCTTGATGAGCTCGGGGTGCAGGGCAGAGAATTCCTTGCCGCGCTCGCGCAGGCCCGCGCTGTAGCTGTCCCAATCCTCGATCCGCGTGTCGGTCGTCACCGAAGGTCTCCCCCTGGATGAAGAAAGGCGTGGCCCCAAGGGCCCACGCCGGTACGAAGTCCGTCAGTCTCAGGCGCGGGCTGGAACGCCTCACCAAAGACATCTCCACCCCTGGGCGGCGCCGCGGCTTTGCCGCAGCAACGCAGCTCACCCGTGCAAGAACAGCACCAAAGACGGGGTCCCCGCAAAGCCGCGAAGCGGTTTTGTGGGGAATGCTACCCGGCCGCCTCCGGCTCGCGTTCCGGGGCATCGCCCTCGCCTTCCTCGGGCTTGGGCAAGGCGGGGGCGGAGGCTTCGAGGTAGTCGAAGGACAGCGCGCCGTCCTTCAGCCCGACCTTCACCGCGCCGCCCTTGGCGAGCTTGCCGAACAGCAGCTCCTCCGCCAGCGGCTTCTTGATGTACTCCTGGATCACCCGCCCCAGCGGCCGCGCGCCGTAGAGCGGATCGTAGCCGCGTTCCGAGAGCCATTCGCGCGCCGCGCTCGACAGCTCGATGGTCACGTTGCGGTCGGCCAGCTGGGCTTCGAGCTGCATGACGAACTTGTCCACCACGCGCGCCACGATCTCCTGGCTCAGCCCGGAGAAGGAGATGACGGCGTCCAGACGGTTGCGGAATTCCGGCGTGAACAAGCGCTGGATCGCTTCCTGGTCCTCGCCCACGCGGGTCTCGCGGCCGAAGCCGATCACGGGCTTCGCCATGTCCGCGGCACCCGCATTCGTCGTCATGATCAGGATGACGTTGCGGAAATCCACGGTCTTGCCGTTGTGGTCGGTCAGCTTCCCGTGGTCCATCACCTGCAGCAGGATGTTGTAGAGATCCTGATGCGCCTTCTCGATCTCATCGAGCAGCAGCACGCAATGCGGATGCTGGTCGATGCTGTCGGTCAGCAGGCCGCCCTGATCGAAGCCCACATAGCCCGGCGGCGCGCCAATGAGGCGCGAGACGCTGTGGCGTTCCATGTATTCGGACATGTCGAAGCGCACCAATTCGATGCCGAGCGTTTTCGACAGCTGCTTGGCGACCTCGGTCTTGCCGACGCCGGTCGGGCCCGCGAACAGGTAGTTGCCGATCGGCTTTTCCGCGTCCCGCAGCCCGGCGCGAGACAGCTTGATGGCGGCCGCCAGCGCCTCGATCGCCTTGTCCTGGCCGAAGACCATGCCCTTCAGGTCGCGTTCCAGCGTGCGGAGCACTTCCTTGTCGTCGGCGCTGACCGATTTGGGTGGGATGCGCGCGATCTTCGCGACGATCTCCTCCACATCCTTCAGCGTGACCGTCTTCCGCCGCTTGTTCTCCGGCAGCAGCATGCGGGACGCGCCGACCTCATCGATCACGTCGATCGCCTTGTCCGGCAGCTTGCGGTCGTGGATGTACTTCGCCGACAGCTCCACCGCCGCGCGGATGGCTTCGGGCGTGTAGCGCACCTTGTGGTGCTTCTCGTAGTTGGTCTTCAGGCCCTGCAGGATCTTCACCGCGTCTTCCAGCGTCGGCTCGTTCACGTCGATCTTCTGGAAGCGGCGGACCAGCGCGCGGTCCTTCTCGAAGTAGTTGCGGTATTCCTTGTAGGTCGTGGACCCGATGCAGCGCAGCGTGCCTTGCGCGAGCGCCGGCTTCAGCAGGTTCGACGCATCCATCGCACCGCCCGATGTCGCGCCCGCGCCGATGACGGTGTGGATCTCATCGATGAACAGGATCGAGCCCGGCTGCGCCTCAAGCTCGTTCACCACCGCCTTCAGCCGTTCCTCGAAATCGCCGCGATAGCGGGTGCCGGCCAGCAGGCTGCCCATGTCGAGGGCGAAGATGGTGGATTTCAGCAGCACCTCGGGCACGTCGCCTTCGACGATGCGCTTGGCGAGGCCTTCCGCGATGGCGGTCTTGCCCACGCCCGGATCGCCCACATAAAGCGGGTTGTTCTTGGTGCGGCGGCAGAGGATCTGGATCGTCCGCTCGATCTCGCTGTCGCGGCCGATCAGCGGGTCGATCTTGCCGGCCTGGGCCTTCTTGTTGAGGTTGACGCAGTAATTCGTCAGCGCGTCCTGGCCGCGCTGGCCGCGCTGCGGCTTCTCATCCTTGTCCTGCTGCTCCTCGGAGGAGGAGGAGGCGCCGGCGGGCGGCGTGCCCTGCACCGGGCGCGCGGCGCTGCGGCCGGGCGACTTGGCGATGCCGTGGCTGATGAAGTTCACCGCGTCCAGCCGCGTCATGTCCTGCAATTGCAGGAAATAGACCGCGTGGCTCTCGCGTTCCGAGAACAGGGCGACGAGCACATTCGCCCCCGTCACCTCGTCGCGCCCGCTCGACTGGACATGGATCGCGGCGCGCTGGACCACGCGCTGGAAGCCGGCGGTCGGCTTGGCATCGCCCGCGCGGTCGGAGACGAGGCCGGCGAGATCCTTGTCGAGGAACTCGGACAGGTCGCGCTTCAGCTTCTCGGCATCCACGCCGCAGGCGCGGAGCACGGTGGCCGCATCCGTGTCGTCGGCCAGGGCGAGGAGCAGGTGCTCCAGGGTGGCGTATTCGTGGCGACGCTCATTCGCCAGTCCGAGGGCCCGGTGGAGCGTCTGCTCGAGGTTGCGGGACAGCATGCTGGTGACGCTCCCTAACGGGTGACCGGGGCGCTCAGCGGAGCGTCCAAGCCGGGGTTGCCCTGAATGTGGTCACGCCCTCCCCCTTGCGACAGGGGCCCGCCTTCTTGTTCCGGGCGGGTGCCCCAAAAGCCGGTCATGGGCAGGCATGGCGGAAAGCGGGTGGCAAAGTCCAGAAGGAATGGTGCCGCGGCCTGCCGAGCGCGACACATCACTCCTTTTCGATGGTGCATTGGAGCGGATGCTGATTCTGCCGCGCCAGGTCCATCACCTGCGTCACCTTGTGCTCGGCGACCTCGTAGGTGAAGACCCCACAGACGCCCACGCCGCGCCGGTGCACATGCAGCATGATCCGCGTCGCCTCGTCCCGGGTCTTGGCGAAGAAGCGTTCGAGGACATGCACGACGAATTCCATCGGCGTGTAGTCGTCGTTCAGCATCAGCACCTTGTACATCGCCGGCTTGCGGGTGCGCGGGCGCGCCTTGACGACGACGCCGGTGTTCGGCCCCTCGGTGCCATTGCCTGTGCCGTTGCCGCCGCCCGGCCCGTTGCGCTTGTCGGTGTCGCTCATGCCTGCCTTGGTGCGCGTGGTCTGGTCGAAGTGGTCTGGTCGAAGTGGTGACGATGCCGGACACCACGGGGCGGCCGGAACCGAGCCCGCCCGGCGCCCCCCGTCCGCGGGGGCGCCGGCACAGGATATCGGAGCGCCGGGCCGGGAGTGAAGGGCCTGCAGCGATGATGCGCAAGGAAGGTGACCGCGACGTTGCGGCCTTTCCCGCCCCAAGACGCAAAAAGGCCCGGCCAGCCCACCCCGAAGGATGGCCCGGCCGGGCCCAGCATCGATCGGCCCGGGGCAGCGCCCGGGCTGTCGGATCAGGCCGCGAGCGGCTTGCCGAACTTCTCGGCCGCGAGCGTCATGCGCGCGGTGATCGGGGCCGCGGCCTGCTCGGCCAGGCGGAGCGAGGCTTCCTGCAGCTTGGAGGCTTCGCTCATGGACCGCTCCATGGACGCCTTGGCGAAGGCGGCCTGGATGTCGGCGGCTTCCTTCAGGGACTTCACGGCGGCCAGGGCCTTGGCGCTTTCCAGGGCGTGGTCGGTCAGGGCCTGCGTCACCGCGAAGACCTGCTTGCCGATGTCCTGGAAGCCGACGGCGAAAAGCTGCGCCGACTTGGTCATCGCCTCGATATTGCCGCGGCCGAACTCAGCGGCCTCCTCGGCGGCCTTGAAGAACGTCTCGGCCTGCTTCGTCACCTGTTCCATGCTCTTCTCCATCGTTGCACGCGCCTGCTCGGCGCCGTTCTCAACCATCTTCTTCGCCTGCGCGCCCTGCGCCGACGCAACCAGCGCGATCGCGCGCTTGGTGTCCTTGGGTTCCGATGCCATGGTCCCGCTCCTTCGCTGGCGGCGGGGCCGATGGCCCGCCGGGAGCCGAGAACCCGGCCCCGAGGATTTTGCTGCACCGCAGCACGTGACCCTATCTAGGTGGCCCCGTTGGGCTCTTGCAAGCATTTTTTTGCAGTGCAGCATAAAACCACGGTAACCCTGCCAAGCGACCCGCGCACCACCCAGGATCTCCACCCGCGGGGCAGCGGATATCGAAGGTTGCACCTCGCGCCACGCCGCAACTTCACCCGCCAAGTGATTGCCTTAACTGTCCGTTCTATCTTTGGACGCTGGACAGCGCGCGACGGTATTCAATAGATTGGTTCGACCGACGTGGCCCGAGGGGGTGCTGCGCCAGGGGGAATCATCGCGGATGCGTCTTGGGCATGCCCTGCGCGGGAGCCTTCTGGCTTGCGCCTTCCTCGCCATCGGGGCGATCACCCTGACGGCACCCGCCGCCGCCCAGATCGGCAGCCCGCGCTACGCGGCCATCGTGGTCGAGAACCGCAGCGGCAACGTCCTGGTCGCCGCCAATGCGGATGAGACGCGCCACCCCGCCTCGCTCACCAAGATGATGACGCTCTACATGGTGTTCGAGGCGCTGCGGGAAGGCCGGCTCGCGCTCGACAGCCGGATCACCTTCTCCGACGAAGCCGCCTCCCGCCCCCCGTCCAAGCTTGGCATCCCGGCCGGGCGGTCGATCTCGGTGGAACAGGCGATCCTCGCGCTGGTCACGCGCTCGGCCAATGACGTGGCCGCGGCAGTGGGTGAGCGGCTGTCCGGCGGGTCGGAGGCGCGCTTCGGCCAGATGATGACGCTGCGCGCCCGCGCGCTCGGCATGACGCGCACCACCTTCCGCAACGCGTCCGGCCTGCCGGATCCGGAGCAAGTGACGACGGCACGGGACATGGCGACCCTCGGGCGGCGCCTGATCGCGGATTTCCCGGAGCGCTACCACTATTTCGGGGTCAGCCACGCGCAGTTCGGCGGGCTTCGCATCCGCAACCACAACCGAATGCTGGAAAGCTACGAGGGCGTGGACGGCATCAAGACCGGATTCATCAATGCCTCCGGCTTCAACATCGTGACCAGCGCCAGCCGCGGCGGGCAGCGGGTGGTCGGCGCGGTGTTCGGCGGCACGTCCTGGCATGAGCGCGACCGGCACATGGCGGGGCTGCTCGATCGCGGCTTCGACCGGCTTGGCGTCGCCGGGCGGGCCACCACGCAGTCGCCGGGGCTGCTGCGCACCGCGCAGGCCGCCTCCCTGCCCGGCCGCCCGGTGGCGCAGCCCGTGCGGGCGACGCAACCGGTCGCCCGCACCGCCGCGCCGCGCACCCGGCAGGCGGCGCAGCCGGCACGGACCACCAGCCGCAGCACTGCCCGCCGCCCGCCGCAAGCCGCCGCGCCGGCCACGGCCCGCAGCCAGGCCCGGCCGCGAAGCCAGGCGGCCAGCCAGCCGCGCAGCACGGCCACCCGCCCGGTGGCCACAACAAGCCGACCCGTGGCCACACGCCAGCCCACCCAGGCGCGCCCGCCGGCGCCCCCGCGCCCAACTGGCACGACGGCTCGCCCGACCTCGGCCACCCGCCAGGCACCGCCGCAGGTCACGCCTGCCATCGTCCCGCGCGGCGGCGCCCCGATCCGGACCGCCGAGCTGCGATAATCATGCGATAAGCGTTAGGGCTGTTTTTGAGACGGTTATCTTTTTCTTGACACTTCGCCGTTCAGGGTTCATTCATCCCTGGCGCGCGGTTGGCTCCGCTCGCACACGCGGAAGTGGCCAGGCCTTCCCCGCTGTCGCCGTATCCTGGCAGGCCACCCGAGGGTGGCGCGGATGGCGAGCATGGTTGAGGCAGGACTTCCGATCGCGGGCATCACCGGTATCCTGAACAGCGCCAGCGGCGGCCGGCTGCGGCCCGCCCGCGCGGAGGAAGGAATCGGCCTGGTCTGGCAGGCCGACGCTCCCTTCCCGGCCGCCCTTCCGTTCGAACTCGGCCTCCCGACCCCGCTGGGCTTGCCCACGGCCAGCCAAGCGCCGCTCCCTTGGGAACTTCCCCCCGCCTGGGACGCCTTCACCTGGTCGTCCGTCGAATGGGCCGCGGAGGCCACGGCCGCCCCCGACCTGCCGTTCGAACTCGGCCTTCCGACCCCGCTGGGCTTGCCCACGGCCAGCCCGGCGCCGCTCCCTTGGCAATTTCCCCCTGCCTGGGACGCCTTCACCTGGTCGCCCGTCGAATGGACCGCGGAGGCCACGGCCGCCCCCGAGCGGCACAACGCCCCCGACAACATCCGCGTCGCACCCGGACTGCTGCCGGACGCGCCCAACTGGTTGCCGCCAGAAACATGGGGCACGGGCCCGGCGCCTGTTCCCCTGCTGCCCACCGGCCCGGACCCGGCCGAGCCGGACTCCCCGCTCTCCGAGCCGGGCCCGGTGCCGCCCCGTCCCCCTGGCCTGCCCGAGCCCCTCTTCCCGCCGCCGGTGCTCGAAGGCAGCGCCGCGCGGGAGGTCTCGGTGCCGGAAGGGCTTGAGGATGCGATCCATCAGCCCGGCGTGACCGACCGGCCGGCGGAGGGTCTCGGCTGGCGGATCACCGGGGGCGCGGATTCGGCGCTGCTGCTGATGGACCCCGCCGCCGGCACGCTGCGCTTCCTGACGGCGCCGGATGCCGCCCAGCCGGCCGATGCCGATGGCGACAACCGCTACGAGGTGATCTTCGAGGTCCGCGACGGCTGGGGCGCGGCCAGCACGCAGCGCCTGACCATCAGGGTCGAGGATTCGGTCTGGATGTAGGCGCCCCGCGAAACCGCCGCCCGGTCTTGAAAGGCGCCCCTTATGGGGTCGCCTGGCTCAGCCGCCCGCCCCGGCGCAGCGGGGCGATGCGGGTCGCGAGGCCGGTCGCGTCGTCGGTCTCCACGAACAGGCCGCAGACCGTCGCCTCTCCCTCGGCCGGCGACAGCTTCTCGCCTGGCACCTTCTTCCAGAAGCGCAGCGCGGCCGCGCCCTTTTCCATGCCGATCACGCTGTCATAGTCGCCGCACATGCCGGCATCGGTCTGATAGGCGGTGCCGCCCGGCAGGATCTGGTGATCTGCGCTCGGCGTATGGGTATGCGTGCCGACCACCACCGACAGGCGGCCATCGAAGCTGTGGCCCATCGCCAGCTTCTCGCTGCTCGCCTCCGCGTGGAAGTCGAGCACCGCCGCGGCGACCGTCCCGCCCTGCCCCATCCGGTGCCCGGCCAGCGCGGCCTGCACGCCCCGGAAGGGATCGTCGAGGGCGTCCATGAACAGCCGGCCCATCGCGTTCATCACCAGCGCACGTCGACCGCCCCCGGCCTCGATCACCGCCGCCCCCCGGCCGGGCGTGCCGGGGGGGTAGTTCAGCGGGCGCAGCAGGCGCGGCTCCGTTTCCATGTAGGGGATGATCTCCCGCCGGTCCCAGCTGTGATTGCCGAGGGTGATGCAATCCGCGCCAGCCGCGAAGATCGCGCGCGCCATGTCGGGCGCCAGGCCGAAGCCGTGGCTGGCATTCTCGGCATTCACGATGACGCAATCGAGCGCGAGTTCGGCCCGCAGGCCCGGCAGGGCGGCGATCACGGCGTCGCGGCCCGACCGGCCGACGACATCTCCAAGGAACAGGATCCGCAAGACGGCTCAGCTTTCGGCGATGACCAGCCCCGCCTCCGTGGCGATGGCCGCTAGGCGCGCGTCCTCGGGCCCGGCGGGCACTTCGTCAAGCTCCTGCGCGGCATGGGCGATGCCGAGCGCGACCGCGCCGGGCAGCGCCGCCAGGGTGCGGTCGTAATACCCGCCGCCATAACCCAGCCGATAGCCGCGCCGGTCGAAGGCGAGCAGCGGCACCAGCAGGAAGGTGGGGCTCAGCGCCTCGGCGGTCGATGCTGGCTGGCGCGTGCCCATCGGCCCCCGTTCCAGCGCATCGCCTGGTTCCCAGCGGCGGAAGGACAGCGGGGCGCCGCGCGGGGGCGTGACCGGCAGCACGAGGGTGTGGCCGCGGTCATGCAGCGCGTGCAGCAGCGGGCGGGGGTCGATCTCCTGCCCCATCGGCCAGAAGCCGGCGACGATGGCGCCTTCGGGCGGCGGCATACCATCCAGCACCACCCGCACCAGCGCGGCGCCGAGCGCGGGGTCCAACGCCGCCCGGCGCGCCAGCGCGGCCCGGCGGGCCTCGGCCTTCAGATCGGCCAGCAGGACAGGGCAGAATTCCATGGCTGTGATGCCTAGCGCCCCGCAACCAACCAGCAAAGAAGAAGAACAAGGGCCGCGAAAGCGGCCCCGCGCGCAGACTACCCTGCCCAGCTGGCGCGCCAGCGCGTCGGCGCGAAAGGCAAGCCGCCGGAGGCGGCGCCCGCCGTCTGAGGGCAGTAACAAAGGGCCGCGCAAGCGGCCCCGCGCGCAGACCACCATCCCAACCGGCGTACCAGCGCGTCGGCGCGCAAGGCAAGCCGCCGGAGGCGGCGCCCGCCGTCTGAGGGCAAAGAAATAAGCCGCCGGAGGCGGCGCCCGCCGCTTGAGGGCGAAGAAAGAAAGCTGCGAAGCCACCATGGCCGTGGGCGGGACAACCCTCCTGAGACCTGCTGTTGCAGGTGGGAGCCGGATACCCGGACCACGATCCGGACAGAGCCAGCCCCCGGAGGTTGCTTATTGGCCCCGGGGGTTGAGATGCCACACGCACCGGGCAGCCTCGCCCGGCCAGAGTTAGGCGCGGTCGAGGTTCTGGGCAATGCCCTCGATGCGCTCCGCGATGCGCGCGATACGTTCCGCCAGGCGCGGATCCTCGGCCGGCGCGGCGGTGGGCTGGCCCGACCTGGCCTGCGCCACCGCCACCTTCAGATCATGCACCTCATCGGCCAGCAGCAGGGCTGCCAGCAGCAGCAGACGGCTTTCCCCGAACTGCCCGCCCATCGACTTGATGGATGTGACCCGCTTCTCGACCTCGGAGGCCAGCGCGACCAGATGCGCTTCCTGCCCGTCCTCGCAGGAGACCGGGTGGCTATAGCCGCCGACACGAACGGTGACCTGACCCATGCGCTGCCGACCCTCATTCTGCCTGCCGCGCGCCCCGGCCGCGATGGCAGGGCGCGGAACTCACATCCTAGCTTTCGTCGCCGAGCGCGTTGCGGAGCCGCGCGATCGTCTCATCCAGCCGATCGGCGATGGCCTGCACCTGCTCACGCGGCACGCCTTCGCCCGCCGGCATGGTGGGCGCACGCGGCTTTGTCGCCGCGATCGCCAACTGCTCCACCGCCGCCTCGAGCCGCGCCAGCGCCTCATGGGCGCCTGTGGTTCCGGCGGCGCCGGCCATGGCCGTTACCTTGCGTGCGCCCGACACCCTGGTCCCCCGAACCCTGCTCCGCCCGGCTTCGCGAATCGCGACGAAGCCAAGGCTTGTCGCAGGCTTCGCCGCCGTTCATCACGCTTTGCATGAGCGACGCATCGGGTCAACGGCAAGCTGGCCTCCCGCCGGCCCTTGTGGTCCGCGACGCGGCCGAGGCGGCGGCCGCCCTGTCGCTGGGGGCGGGGCGGGAGGTGCTGTTGCTCTCGGCGCCCGGCGCGGCGGGTTTCCTGGGCGCGGGCGGCTGGCGCGCGCTGGTGTCGGCCGCGGCGCGGCAGGCAGCCGGCGCGCCCTTCCAGGACGCGCTGTGCTGCGCCGCGGCACCTGGGCTGGCGCTGGCCGCGCTGCGGGGCGGCTGCCGGCTGCTGGTGCTGGACGCCGTCTGCCCTGGCTTCGGGCAGGTGGCCGGCGCGGCGGCCTCGGTGGGCGCCGTGCTCCTGCCGGCGCGGCCGACCGCGCTCGACCTGTCCGCGCTGGACCTCGGCCTGCCACATGGCCGCCGCATCCTCGCGGCATGGTTGACCGCGTGCCCCCATGACAGCGGGCGCGCCAGCTTGTAGACCGCGCCCCGTATCAACCCGCCGGAACCGGAGGAATTAGCCCTCATGCGCCTGACGCCCAAGGTCCAGGACATCCTGTCCTGGTACGAAAGCGACAACCCCGGCACGAAGGGCAACCTGGCCCGGATGCTGATGGCCGGCCGCCTGGGCGGCACGGGCCGCATGGTGATCCTGCCGGTGGACCAGGGCTTCGAGCACGGCCCGGCCCGCAGCTTCGCGCCGAACCCGGCGGGCTATGACCCGCGCTACATGTTCGAACTGGCGCTGGAAGCGGGGCTGAACGCCTATGCCGCGCCGCTCGGCATGATCGAGGCTGCGGCCGGCACCTATGCCGGCACCATCCCGACCATCCTGAAGGTGAACAGCTCCAACAGCCTGTCCACCACCAAGGACCAGGCGGTGACGGCGACGGTGCAGGATGCGCTGCGCCTTGGCTGTTCCGCCATCGGCTTCACGATCTATCCGGGCTCCGAATACCAGTTCGAGATGATGGAGGAGCTGCGCGAGCTTGCCCAGGAAGCCAAGGCCTGCGGGCTTGCGGTGGTGGTGTGGAGCTATCCGCGCGGCCCGATGCTCGACAAGGTGGGGGAGACGGCGCTGGATATCTGCGCCTATGCCGCGCACATGGCCGCGCTGACCGGCGCGCACATCATCAAGGTGAAGCCGCCGACGGGCGCGATCAGCCTGGACGCCGCCAAGAAGACCTATGAGAAGCACCCGATCGAGGACGACGCCGCGGCGCGCTTCCGCCATGTGGTGCAGGCCTGCTTCGGCGGCCGTCGCCTGGTGGTGTTCTCGGGCGGCGAGGCGAAGGGCACGGAGGACATCCTGAAGGAGGTCCGCGCGATCCATGCGGGGGGAGGCAACGGCTCCATCATGGGCCGCAACGCCTTCCAGCGCCCGAAGGAAGACGCGCTGAAGCTGCTCGGCGCCATTATCGACGTCTACAGCAAGTAACGTCCGCCTTCTCCCTCTCCCGCGCAAGCGGGGGGCAGCGGCACTGCGGCTGCGCCGCAGGCTGGTTGGGGAGGGGGCACGAGACACCCGCACCCGGTCGCGCCCCCTCCCGGCTTCGCTTCGCTCAGCCACCCTCCCCCGCAAAGCGGGAGAGGGATCATCAGCGCGACCGGCTCCCTCTCCCGCAAGGCGGGGGGCAGCGGCACTGCCGCTGCGCCGCAGGCTGGTTGGGGAGGGGGCACGAACAGACCTCACCCAACCGCGCCCCTCCAGCCGCGCGGGTTGCCGTGCTAGCCTGCGCCATGCCCGATTGCCGCCTCTACCTCATCACACCCCCCACCCTGCCGCCCGGCTTCGCCAACGAAGCCCTGGCGCGCGCGCTGGATGGGGGGGATGTCGCGGCGCTGCAGATCCGGCTGAAGGATGCGACGGACGACACCATCCTGCGCGCAACAGAAGACATCCTGCCCATCGCCCAGGCGCGCGATGTCGCGGTGCTGATGAATGACCGGCTGGACCTCGCCCTCAAGGCCGGCTGCGATGGCGTCCATCTCGGCCAGGGGGATGGCGACCACGCCGCGGCGCGGAAGCGGCTCGGCCCCGATCGGATGCTCGGCATCACCTGCCATGCATCGCGGCACCTGGCGATGGAGGCAGGGGAAATCGGCGCGGATTACGTCGCCTTCGGCGCCTTCTTCCCGACCTCCACCAAGGAAACCCTCCACCGGCCGGAGCCAGACTTGCTGGCATGGTGGTCCGAGATGTTCGAGATCCCGTCCGTCGCCATCGGCGGCATCACGGCCACGAATTGCGCGCCGCTGGTGCGCGCGGGCGCGGATTTCCTCGCCGTGGTCGGCGCGGTGTGGAATCATCCCGAAGGCCCCGCCGCCGGGGTGCGCGCGATGAACACGGCGATCGCGGAAAGCTGAGGCCGGGAGCCCGCGCATGGATGAGATCACCTTCCACACCCGCACCCACCGGCCGGGCCTCATCCTCGATGTCGGGGCGCATGACGGGCTGCTGACCATCCCCCTCGCCCGCCTGCCCGGCGCGCGGGTGATCGCCTTCGAACCGCTGCCGAGCGCCCATGCGCGCCTCGCCACTGCCTGCGCTGACCTTCCGAATGTGGAGCTGCGCCGCGAGGCGCTGGGCGCGGCGCCGGGGCGGCTGATGCTGTCGGTGCCGGTGGTGGAGGGGCAGCCCGCCGAGCAATGGGCGAGCCTTGCGAAGGATTACGGCGCCTTCGCCTCCGTCACCACGGAAGCGCATCCGGTGGAGGTGATCACCATCGACAGCCTCGGCCTGTCCGACGTCACCCACATGAAGGTCGATGCCGAGGGCTTCGAGCAGGAGGTGCTGGAAGGCGCCCGCGCCACGCTGCGCCGCTGTCGCCCCGTGCTGTCCCTGGAGCTGGAGGAACGCCACCGCGAAGGCGCGACCCGCGACGTGCCCGCGCTGCTCGCCGCGCTGGGCTATGAGACGCGCTTCTGGCTGGACGGCGCGATGCGCCCGCTGGCGGCCTTCGATCCCGCCAGGATGCAGGTGGCCAGCCCCGATCCGGCGGTCTTCGGTGCCTCCGACCCCTATGTCTTCACCTTCTACGCCTGGCCGGCGGAGCGCGCGGCGGAGATCTCGGCGGTGCTGACAATGGCGGGCATGGGCACGGCGTGATGGACAGCCTGCTCCATTGGCTCGCCGATGACGGGACGTTGGGCGGCCTGCCCCTGGCCTTCCTGCTCGGCGCGCTGGTGGGGGCGGAACGGGAATGGCGGCAGACCTCGGCAGCCAGCCTGCGCGCCTGCGTGCTGATCTGCGTCGCGGCAGCGGCCTTCGCGGATCTGATGGTGACGCGGGTGGACCAGGCCAATCTCGGCGCCGCCTTCGGCGCCATCGCGACCGGGGTCGGCTTTCTCGGCGCCGGGGCGATCATGCGGGACGGCCCGATGGTCCGCGGCCTGTCCACGGCGGCGACGATCTGGTGCGTGGCCGCGATCGGCGCCCAGGCGGGGGCGGGAGAGGCGGTGGGCGCGATCTGGCTGACCGTGCTGGTGCTGCTGATCAACACGCTGCTGCTGCCGGTGCAGCGCCTGATCCGCCGCAAGCCCGCGCGGCGGGCGGAGGATGACGTCACCTGATCCCGCCGCCGCGGCTTCGTTCAGCGCACGAAGCCCGGCAGCCATTGGACATGGGCGATGTCCTGCGCGCCGCTCGCCAGCATCGCCAGCCGGTCGAAGCCCAGCGCGATGCCACTTCCGGCCGGCATGCCGTGTTCCAGGGCGCGGAGGAAATCCTCATCCACCTCCCACCCCTCCTCCCCCGCTTCGGCCTTCCGGGCCTCGACGTCGCGGCGGAAGCGGGTGCGCTGTTCGGCCGGGTCGGTCAGCTCGTCGAAGGCGTTCGCGAGTTCCAGCCCGGCCGCGAACAGCTCGAAGCGCAGCGCGGCGCGGGGATCGGCCGGGTCGCGGCGGGCGAGCGCGGCCTGGGGGGCCGGCCAATGGGTCAGGAAGGTCGCACGGTCCCGCCCGATGCGGGGCTCGATATGGGTCAGCACCAGGTGGAAGAACGCGTCCTCCCACCCCAGCGCCTCGGGCAGCGCCAGGCCCGCGGCGCGGGCGGCGTCGTGCAGCGCCGCCGCATCGCCCTCTGCCGTCGCGGGATCGACGGTGGCCAGGATATCGAGGCCGTTGCAGTGCGCCCGAAAGGCCTCCGCCATCGTCAGGCGTTCGAAGGGGGCGGCGATCTCCGTCGTCACGCCGCCATGGCCGACGCGCGCCGGCAGCACGCTGCGGAGAAGCAGCTCCGTCTCCTCCATCAGCCCATCGAGCCCGAGGCCCGGGGCATACCATTCGAGCATGGTGAACTCCGGCCCGTGGCGCGGGCTGAGTTCGCCGTTGCGCCAGACCCGCGCCAGTTCGAAGACCGGCCCGGCGCCGGCCACCAGCAGCCGCTTCAGGGCCAACTCCGGCGAGGTCCGCAGCCACAGCACCTCCTGTTCCCCCACGCCCAGATGGGGGCGGTAGAGGGTGCGGAAGGCGCGCAGATGCACCTCCATCCCCGGCACCGGGACCAGGGCGGGCGTCTCGACCTCCTGGTAGCCGCGGCCGGTCAGGAAGGCGCGGGTGTCCGCCACCAGGCGCTGGCGGCGGCGGAGGAAAGGCAGCCGGGCGGCGAGGTTTTCGGGATGCCAGGGTTCGCGGGGCATGGACGGCGCAGGCCTTCAAGCGCTAGGGCGCTCGACCATGCCCGATGACGCGCCTCAGCGCACCCTTCGCACGCCCGCTGACCTGGTCGCCGCCGGGCTGCTGCCCGAGGCCGCCGCCCCCGCCGCCGCCGAGGTCGCGTCCCGCTATGCCATCGCCGTCACCCCCGCGGTCGCTTCGCTGATCGAGGCGCCGGGCGACCCGATCGCGCTGCAATACATCCCCGATCCGTCAGAGCTGCTGACCGCCGCGTATGAGATCGAGGACCCGACGGCCGACGCCCCCTTCACGCCGGTGCCGGGGATCGTCCACCGCTACCCGGATCGCGCGCTGCTGAAGCCGCTGCTCGCCTGCCCCGTCTATTGCCGCTTCTGCTTCCGGCGCGAGGTGGTCGGCCCCGATGGCGGCCTGCTGACGGAGCCGCAGCTGGACGCCGCCCTGTCCTGGCTGGCCGCGACGCCTGCGATCCGGGAGGTCATCCTGACCGGCGGCGATCCGCTGATGCTCAGCCCCCGGCGGCTCGGCTGGCTGATCGAGCGCCTGTCGGCCATCCCGCATATCGAGATCCTGCGGATCCACACCCGCGTCCCGGTCGCGGACCCTTCCCGCGTCACCCCGGCCCTGGTCGCGGCGCTGGAGACGGCGAAGGCCTTCTTCCTGTGTGTCCATGCGAACCACGCCCGCGAATTCAGCGCGGACGCCGGCGCGGCGCTGGCGCGTCTGTGGCGGGCGGGCGTGCCCCTGCTGGGGCAGAGCGTGCTGCTGCGCGGCGTGAACGACAGCACGGAGGCGCTGGAGGCCCTGTTCCGCGCCATGCTGCGGCACCGGGTGAAGCCCTATTACCTGCACCAGCTGGACCCCGCCCCCGGCACGGCGCGCTTTCGGGTGGAGGAGGCAGAAGGCCTGCGCCTGATGGCCGGGCTGCGCGGGCGGCTGAGTGGATTGGGCCAGCCGCTTTATGTGCGGGAAACGCCGGGCGGCGGCGGCAAGGTTCCGGTCCGGTAGCCGGCGTCGCGGGGGCCTACCATCCCGCGCGGATCGCGCTATTCTCCCCCGGCAACAGGCGCCCCGGCCCATCGGCCGGGCAGCGCCGGACAAACAGGGAGACGTCATTCATGCCTTCGCGCCGGCAAACCCTTGCCCTTGGCCTTTCGGGGGTCTTCGCCCCCGCGATCCTTTCCACCGGTGCGCTGGCGCAGGCCTGGCGCCCGAACCGCGCGCTGCGGCTGATCGTGCCCTTCGCGCCCGGCGGGTCGAACGACATCGTCGCGCGCATCATCGCCGAGCCGGTGGGCCAGATCCTCGGCCAGAGCGTGGTGATCGAGAACCGCTCCGGCGCGGGCAGCGTCATCGGCAGCGAGGCGGCGGCGCGTGCGCCGGCGGATGGCTACACGCTGCTGATCAACAGCGCGCATGCCACGGTTCCGGCGATCGTCGCGCGCATGCCCTACAATGCGGTGACGGATTTCGAGGGCGTGGCGGTGGCCGGCTTCTCGCCGCATACGCTGGTGGTCAATCCGCGGGTCGAGGCGCGCACGGCGGCGGAGTTGGTGACGCTGCTGCGGGCCAATCCCGGCCGCTACAACTTCGCCTCCGCCGGCATCGGGTCTGGCGTGCATCTGGCGGGCCTGGTGCTGGTCAACCGCATGAACATCCAGGCCGAGATGGTCCATTACCGGGGCGGCGGACCGGGCGTTGCGGCGCTGGTGTCGGGCGAGGCGCAGTTCGGCACCCCCACCATGGCATCCTCGCTCGGCCAGATTCGCGGCGGCGGGGTGCGGGTGCTGGCGGTGCTTTCCGAGCAGCGCAGCCCTGCCCTGCCGAACACGCCTTCGGCCACCGAGGCCGGGATTCCGGGCGTGGTGCATGAGGAGTTCTTCCCCATCACCGTGCCCAAGGGCACGCCGCCCGAGATCCTCGCCGGGCTCGGCGCCGCCTTCCGCCAGGGTATCCAGCAGAGCGCGGCGCGGCTGAACGAGCTGGCCGGCGTGACGCCGCGCGCGGGCTTCGACACCTCGGCCAAGGTCATGGGCGTGGTCCGCGAGGGCGTGGAGAGCTACACCCGCATCCTGCGCGCCGCGGGCGTGCAGCCGGAGTAAGGCCAGCGGGCGGCGCGGCGGCTTTTCGGAGCCGGGCCGCGCCGCCCCCCTGCCCCGGCGCGCGGATGCACCGGGCGAGGAGTTTGCGCGCCACGCGATGCGGGCGCGATGCGCGATTCGGACAAATAGGACGCCCCGCCCGAGGGGGGCATGGGCCGGCCGGGCAGGCTGGCCGAGGCCGCGCGGCCCTGCGCGGGATGCGCGATGCGTGATTCGGACAAATAGGACACGCCGCCCGAGGGGGAGGCATGGAGCGGCTGGGTAGGCTGGCCGAGGCCGCGCGGCCCTGCGCGGGCTGCGCGATGCGGGATTCGGACAAATAGGACAGGGGGCGGCCGCGCGGGGAGAGAGCCGGGCGCGGAGCCCGTGTGGCTGGGTCGGATGAGGGCCGGGGGAGTGGCCGTGTCAAAGAGCAAAATGGAACATACAACGAACATTCTGCCGGGGCCAGGGAAATCGCCGGGCATCAGACTGGGTTGTTGATGCCGGATGTGGGAGGCTGGCTGGTGGATTGGTGGCCCTGCCCGGATTGCGCGAGGCCCCGCTGGACTTGCGGATCGCGACCGCCGCGAGCCTGTCGCCGGGCAGCCCGCACAACGAGACCGCCGACCGCCTGATCGTCCCCACGGCGCGGGTGCTTGACATGAAGGTAGTGACGCGGAACGCGGCAATTCTTGGCGTATGGGGCTGCGGGGTTTGTGGGGATGGTGGGGTGTCGAGGGCAGCTGTGACGACGGCGGGCTGGCGCAGGCTGCCTATGTGAAGGAGACGCCGCAGGGTGGCGGAAGTTGGTGCGAAGTTACCATGCAGCCCCCTCCTGCTAGCTAGGTCGGGAAAGCTCGATGCGGTGGTTCAGCGCAAACACTACTTTTGGATCTCGTATACGATACACACTGCTGCCTGATATTTGTTCAATTTTTTGTATTAGGCCAATGCCTTCCATACCAGTTACATAATTCGCCGTTGAACCACCCGTTTGTGCCATATCGTTCAGCTTATTTCGCGTGAATTCTACTCCATCAAGCTTAAGTAGATGAGTAATGTAGGCATATACATCCATTGAATTTGCGCGCGCATTCGATTTTCGCGGATAATATTCAAAAAAATTGAATTCCCTCACGAATCTCTCCATGCCGTTTCTTAGACCGAAAATACTAATTTTTTTCGAATTGCTATCGATTGAAAATTGAGATTGGAGAGCTTTGTCCAAAATATGCCAAAGATCTCGTGGATTTTTGTTTGCAAGCAAAATCATTTCTTTTATTGGATCCTCAGAAACTTCGACATCAAGCATGTCAGAAATATTTACAATTTTTCCTCCCGAAAATACAGATAATCTTTTTTCTAGAACTTTCATCAAATCTTCCGCACTCCAATCAATAGTTGGGCAGAAAATCTTGTGGGTTCGCACATTATGTTTAATCATACCGAACGGAATTGACCATACCGAGAATATGACTTGCAGATCCTCATCGGTCAGGAGGCGATTGTCAGTAAGAATTTTCTCAATGTAATCGGATATATCCTCTGCCGAATTGTTGAAGCGCTGATCTTCGTCAACTTTGTCAAATACTAACGTAACTCGCTCGTAACCAGCTTTGCGGACGAGCGTGACTAACTCCTTTAGAAGCCGAAAATTTGCCTCCGGGTTGGCAAAATCAAGCACCCCAGAATCGTTTAGAGACTCGGGAAAGAACTCCCGCCAGCGCTCCGTAGCCTGCTGCGCCCCCGTAGCAGAGGAAATGACATCTGTAATTATGTTAACGGCCGCATTCACACCGAAATTGAGGGGGACTCGTAATATTTTGTAAATGGGATTCAATAGGCGAAACATCACGCCACTCTGAAGCTCTCGAACACGCCCTTCAAGTGCACGCTTGGTACCGCTTCTTGTGAGAAATTGATAAAAAAATGCAAGTTTTTGTCGGTCTTGATTATTGAATTTCCATAATTTCCTATCGAAGAGCCCAAGTCGGTCGAAAAATTTGTCAGATATTTTTTCGATTATAAAACGATAAAAGTCCGCCGACGAAAAATTTTCTTTAAGCGCGCCAAAATCGTCTATATTAACCACGCAAATCTTTCGCGAGTCGATTTGGCGAATAAAGTCAAAGATAATCGCCGTCTTTCCGGTTCCGCGATCCCCCGAAAGGATCATTGTGCGTCCAATCCGAAAGCCCTCTGTCACCGGACCATACATCGCAATGTCAACGAAGAGCCGCTCACGGTACTCACGCTCAAGCTCCGACGTGAACACCGAAAACGGGTATTCGTCGAAGCCTATCCGCTTGTAGAAGTCCTCAAACGTGTGCACGGCGCCCTCAGCGGTCACATCCATAGAACCCGATCCTTATACGAAACGTGACGCTGAAGATGGAGTGGTTCATGGCTCCATTCCAGTGGTGACACGATTCCGACCCGCCTTGCCCTCCCCCTCCCCGCCGTTGTATCCGCGCGGCCATCCATCCCAACGACCGACGTCAGGACACCCGCCCCCATGGCGAAGATGCAGGCCAATCAGATGCGTGCCGGCATGGTCATCGAATTCGAAGGCCAGCGCTACACCGTCATCAAGCAGAACATCATGATCCCTGGCAAAGGCAACGCCATCATCCAGGTGGACATGCGGAACATTAAGACCGGCGCCAAGAAGGACCAGCGCTGGCGTACCGCGGATACGGTCGAACGCCTCGCCACCGAGGATAAGGAATTCACCTATTCCTACGCCGATGGCGACAACCTCGTCCTGATGGACCCGGAAACCTTCGAACAGACCCAGGTGCCGAAGGATATCCTCGGCGAACGCCTGCCGTTCCTCCAGGAAAACATGACCGTCAATGTCCGCCTGATCGAAGGCGAGCCCGTGTCCATGGACATCCCGGAAACGGTGATCCTGGAAGTGGTCGAAGCCGATCCGGTGGTGAAGGGGCAGACCGCGGCGTCGTCCTACAAGCCGGCCGTGCTGTCCAACGGCGTGAAGACCATGGTGCCGCCCTTCATCACCACCGGTGAGCGGATCGTGGTGAAGACCGAGGATGCGAGCTACTACGAGCGCGCCAAGGGGTGATGTGGGTGGGCGTGCCGGCAGCGCCTGACTTCTGAGGGCGGTCGCGCCCCCAGCGCTTGGCGGCTTAGGTCGGTCGCGCCCCCTCCCACCCTCCCCCGCCTTGCGGGAGAGGGAATTGGGCAGATCGGGCACCAGCCCTCGGCGCAGCGGCGCTGCCGCCGCGCCGCAGGCTGGTTGGGGAGGGGGCAAGAGCCGCCCACGGCCAGTCGCGCCCCCTCCCGCCCTCGCTGCGCTCGGGCACCCTCCCCCGCTCTGCGGGAGAGGGATCAACGGCGCAACTTGCCCCCTCTCCCGCTTGCGGGGGGCAGCGGCGCTGCCGCTGCGCCGCAGGCTGGTTGGGGAGGGGGCACGAGCAGCCGCACCCAATCGCGCGCCCACCCGCCCTCGCAAGCGGGAGAGGGGCTTTTGTGGGACAGGGGTAAGGTCGGCCTCGCAAGGCTGCCCTTCGCACATCCACATTGCGTTTCCAGGCCGGGGGGGGCACCTCTTCCGGCCTGCGCTCTTTCAGGATCCGGATCCGATGGCTGTCTCGCCCCGCCTGTCCCCCGCCATGAACGTCGTCCACCAGGCCGTGCAGAAGGTCGGGCGGCGCCTGCTGCGGGACTTCGGGGAGGTCGAGAACCTCCAGGTTACCTCCAAGGGGCCGGGCGACTTCGTCTCCCAGGCCGATCTTCGCGCGGAACAGATGCTGCGGGACGAACTGGCGAAGGCCCGGCCGGGCTGGGCCTTCCTCGGGGAAGAAGGCGGGCAGGCGGAAGGCGATTGGGAATGGCGCTGGGTGGTCGATCCGCTGGATGGCACCACCAACTTCCTCCACGGCATCCCCCATTGGGCGATCAGCGTCGGCGTCGAACGGCGCCTCGATGCGGACAAGACGGAACTCGTCGCCGGCTGCATCTACAACCCCGCCGCCAATGAGCTGTTCTGGGCGGAGAAGGGCATGGGCGCCTTCCTGAACGACCGGCGGCTGCGCGTCTCCGGCCGGCGGGACATGGTGCAGGCGCTGTTCGCCACCGGCATCCCCTTCGCGAAGGTCGTGCGGAAGACGGAATTCTCGATCACGCTCGCGAAGCTGATGCCGCAGGTGGCCGGCGTCCGGCGCTTCGGCTCGGCGGCGCTCGACCTCGCCTGGGTGGCGGCGGGGCGGTATGACGGGTTCTGGGAACTCGGGCTGAACCGCTGGGATATCGCGGCGGGGATCGTGATGGTGCGCGAAGCGGGCGGCCTCGTGACCGACCCGCAGGGCGGCGAAGGCTTCTACGAAAGCGGCCATGTCGTCTGCGGCAACCCCGCCTTGCACCCCAAGCTGCGAGAGGTGGTGGCGGAGGGCATCACGGCGGCGGAAGCCGCGCGCGCCGCCGCGCGGGAATAGCCGGTCCGCGGCGATTAGCGCTCCCCCGCCGATTGACGCGCCCTCGGCGCCGCCCTTAGTTGCGCCGGCCAGACGCCGCCAACGGCGCGCCGGATCGCCGGCACCACAGGGGGAGAATGAAAATGACCATCCGCAGCTTTCCGTCGCTGAACCGCCGCGCGCTGCTCGGCGCCGGTGCGGGCCTTGTGCTCGCGGCCCCCGCGGTGCGGGCGCAGGGCTTCCCGGACCGCCCGATCACGCTGCTCGTGCCCTTCGCCACCGGCGGCTACAATGACCGCCTGGCGCGCGCGATGGCGCCCTTCCTGCAGAAGCATGTCGGCCAGCCGGTGACGGTGGTGAACCGCCCGGGCGGCGGCACGGTGCTCGGCAACACCTTCTTCCTGCAGCAGCCCGATGACGGCTACATGATGATGGTGCATTCGGCCGCCCCCTTCATCCCGGTCTCGATCATCACGCGCAACGCGCGGTACAAGGCCGAGGATTTCTGGATGATCAACCTGCCGTCGCGCGATGCGTCGCTGCTGGCCTGCGCGCCGGACAAGCCGATCCGCAGCGTGGATGAGGTGGTCGCCAGCCTGAAGCGCGATCCGCGCAGCCTCTCGGTCGGCATCCAGCCGGCTTCGGCCGACCTCGTGAACTTCGCGCTGTTCTGCCAGGCGCATGGCATCGACCGGTCGCGCGTGCGCGTCGTGACCTATGATGGCGGCGGGCCGGCGCGCAATGCGGTGGCGGGCGGCGTGGTGGATGTGGGTCTGGTCGGCGCGGAAGGCTTCCTGCCGATCAAGGATCGCATCCGCGGGCTGCTGCTGTTCTCCGACGAGAAGAGCCCGGATTACCCGAACGCGCCGATCCTGACCGACCATGCCCGCGCCGCTGGCTTCACGCCGCAATTCGTCGAGGGCTCGCAGCGCGGCTTCGTCGTCGCGCGGCGCTTCGTGGAAGCGCAGCCGGAACGCTACCGCATCCTGCTGCAGGCAGTGGAACGGGCGACCAAGGACCCCGAGACCATCGCCTCGCTCAACACGCAGCAGCTCTCGACCACCTGGTACGGGCCGGAGGCGTCGAACCGCGCCTACCTCGCGACCTCGGAGCTGATGACGCGCTACGGCGACCTGCTACGCTCCAACTGAGCCGCGGCGGATGACACAGGGGCAGACACGCCGGCAGCCCGCCTGGGCGGAGCTTGGTGTCGTGACGGCGATCGCGGCCGGCGTGTTCGCCTTCCTGCTGAACGCGCGCGGGGTGTCGCGCGATCCGCAGAACCTGCTGCTGCTGCAGCCGACGGCCTGGCTGGTGCTGGCGCTGTGGGCGGTGATCGCGGCGGGCTGCCTGCTGCGGCAGGTACCGGCCGATGCGCCGCCCGGCGAAAGCCGGGCCGACCTGCTGCGGGTGCTGGCGATGGTGGCGGCCTTCGGGCTGTTCATCGCGGGGCTGGAACAGGTGGGCTACGACGTCGCGATCTGCGTCTTCGTCCTCGCCGGCCTCGTGATCGGCGGGGAACGTCATCCGCTGGCGCTGCTGCTGTTCCCGCCGATCTTCACGCTGGCCGTGATCCATGGCTTCCGGCTGCTGATCCCCTATCCCTTCCCGACCGGCGTGCTGTGACATGATCGATACCGCCGCCTTCGGCTCGGCCGTCGCGATGCTCGCGGGGTCGCTGGACGCCTGGCTCTGGGTGGTCCCCGGCCTGCTGATCGGCCTCATCTTCGGGGCGTTGCCGGGGATTTCCGTCTCCATGGCGATGGCGCTGGTGCTGCCGGCGACGCTCTACATGGACTTCCTGCCGGCGATCATCTTCCTCACCTCGGTCTATACGGGGGCGGGTTTCGGCGGCTCGATCCCGGCGGTGCTGATCAACATCCCCGGCACGTCCTCGGCCGTCGCGACCACCTTCGACGGCTACCCGATGGCGCGGCAGGGCAAGCACAATGAAGCGCTGGGGGCGGCGCTGTTCGCGTCCTGCATCGGGGTGCTGATCTCCTACATCGTGCTGCTGGTGCTGGTGCAGCCGATGGCCGAGGTGGTGCTGCGGATCGGCCCCTATGAGATGGCGGCGATCGGCATCTGGGGGATGGTGCTGCTCGGCTCCATCGGCGGGTCGAGCCTGGCGAAGGGGCTGTTCGCGGCGGGGCTCGGCATCCTGTTCGGCATGGTGGGGATGAACACTGCCGGCTACATGCGCGGCGACATGGACATCCCCTGGCTGCTGGATGGCATCCCGACCATCCCGGCCATGGTCGGCCTGCTGGCCGCGAGCCAGTTGTTCGCGCTGGTGAATGCCCGCTTCATCGTGCAGGCGGAAGCCGATCGCAGCATCAGCCTGCGGCGCATCCTGGCCGGTGGCGCCATGGTGCTGCGCAACCCCGTCACGATGCTGCGCGGGACGGCGATTGGCGTCTTCGTCGGCGCCGTGCCCGGCATCGGGTCCTCCATCGCCAACCTGCTGTCCTATGGCGAGACGCGGCGGAACGCGGCGGATGGCGACACTTTCGGCAAGGGCAATGTGAAGGGCGTGATCGCCGCGGAATCGGCCAATAGCAGTTCCGAAGGCGGGTCGATGGCGACGATGCTCGCGCTCGGCATCCCGGGCGGCGGCGCGACGGCGATCCTGCTCGCGGCCTTCGCCATGCACAATGTCATCGGCGGCCCGCGCTTCATGGAAGAAAGCCGGGACGTCGTCTATGCGATCATCCTGTCGAATTTCGCCCAGGCCGCGGTGCTGGTCGTGGTCGGGACGCTCTTCGTCTATGGGGCTTCGACCATCGTGCGGCTGCCGCTGCGCTACCTGATCCCCTCGGTGCTGGTGGTGTCCACCATGGGCGCCTTCGCGATGGAAGGTTCGATCGCCGGCCCGCTGACGCTTTATGTCTTCGCGGTGCTGGGCTGGCTGCTGTCCCGCTACGGCTTCCCCGTGGCGGCGGTGGTGGTGGGGCTGCTGCTCGGCCGCCTGATCGAGACGGAGATGCTGCGCGCCTGGCAGCTGGCCGGTGGCGACCCGTGGTATGTGCTGAACTACCCCTGGGCGATGGGGATCGTCGCGGTGATGCTCGTCTCCCTCGGCTTCTCGCTGCGGCGCGACCTGCGGAAGCGCAGCGCGGCCCGCAGCACCGCCGCCGAGGCGCCGGGCTGAGGCTGTGGGGCGCGGGGCGGCGCGATGGCGCCGAATCGGCCTTCCAGCTAAGTTGCCGGCGATGAACCGCCGCCCCCTGCTTGCCGCGTTGCCGCTGCTCGCCCTGCCCGCGCAGGTGCGGGCGCAGGCTGTGCTGCCGCCAGGCCTCTCGGTGCTGCCGGGGGGTGGGTGGCGGGTGGCTTTCGGCGCCGGTCAGACGGACCTGCCCCGGGGGCTCGCGCCGATGCTGGCCGAGATCGGGCGCGGCCTCGGCGAACGCCCGGCGGGGACCGGGCGCGTGACCATCGAAGCCCAGGCCAGCTTCCCGGCCGAGGATGCCTCCGCCGCGCGCCGCCTGTCGCTGGGACGGGCGGAAGCGGTACGGCAGGCCTTGGCGGCGGGGGGGCTCGCGACCAATCGGGTCGATCTCCGCCCGCTCGGCCGCACGACGCAGGGGCTCGACTGCGCGGATATCCTGCCGCCACCGGGGGCGCAGGCCACGGATCCGGCACGCAACCAGCCGGCGCGCGACGCGCCGGCACGATAGGGGGACGCGCATGACCAACCCCACCACCTTCCTCTGGCGGATGCTGGTGTTCCTGGTCGCGGTCGCGGCGCTGGTCGGGCTGCTGTCGGTGGAGATCGCCACCGCCTTCGGCGCGAACCCGTTGCTGAACGGGGTGATCGTGGCGGTGCTACTGCTCGGCATCGTGTGGAACATCCGCCAGGTGCTGGCCCTGACGCGGGAGGTCGAGTGGATCGAGGGCTTCCGCAGCGCCGCCCCCCATGCGCTTGCGCCGCGTTCCACCACCCAAGCCGCGCCGAAGCTGCTGGCGCCGATGGCGAGCATGCTGGCCTCCCGCCGTTCGGAGCGGCTGCAATTGTCGGCCATCGCGATGCGGAGCGTGCTGGACGGCATTTCCTCCCGCCTCGATGAAAGCCGGGAGATCTCGCGCTACGCCACGGGGCTGCTGATATTCCTCGGGCTGCTCGGCACCTTCTGGGGGCTGCTGATGACGATCGGCAGCGTGAGTGCGGTGATCGATGGCATGTCGGTCGGCTCGGGCGACATCACGGCGCTGTTCAACCAGCTGAAGACCGGGCTGAGCGAGCCGCTCCGGGGCATGGCGATTGCCTTCTCATCCTCCATGCTCGGGCTGGCGGGGGCGCTGGTGCTGGGCTTCCTCGACCTGCAGGCCGGGCAGGCGCAGAACCGCTTCTACACGGAGCTGGAAGATTGGCTGGCGGGCGCGACGCGGCTGTCCTCCGGCGCGCTGGGCGGAGAGGGCGAGGGCTCGATGCCGGCTTACGTCCAGGCGCTGCTGGAACAATCGGCCGAGAACATGGAAGAACTGCAGCGCACCATGGCCCGCACCGAGGAAGGCCGGGCGCAGGGCAACCAGGCGGTGATGGCCTTGTCCGAACGGCTGTCGGTGCTGGCCGAACAGATGCGCGCCTCCCAGGTCCTGATGACGCGGATGGCGGAAGCGCAGACGCAGTTGCAGCCGACGCTGGCGCGGCTGGCGGATGCCGCCGGCGCCGGCGCGCTGGATGAGGCGAGCCGGACGCATCTGCGGAACCTCGAACTCTACCTGGCCCGCATCCTTGAGGAGATGACGCAGGGGCGGATGCAGGCGACCAGCGAGATCCGGAACGAGATCAAGGTCCTGGCCCGCACCATCGCGGCGCTGGCCGAGGATCCGCGCCAGTGAGCGGCGGCGGGGCGCGGGGCTGACCATGGCGCTTGGGCGGCGCCGGCGCGAACGGGGGGGGCTCGATGCCTGGCCGGGCTATGTGGACGCGCTGTCCACATTGCTCATGGTCATTATCTTCGTGCTGCTGGTCTTCGTGCTGGCGCAGAGCTTCCTGTCCGTCACGCTCTCCTCCCGCGACCGGGCGCTGGACCGGCTGAACCGGCAGGTGAGCGAGCTGGCCGAACTGCTCGCCCTCGAACGCGGACAGGCGGAGGAGCTGCGCGCGGCGCTGGGCCGCGGGGCGGAGGAATTGCGCGCCGCCACCGCCACGCGGGACGCCGCGCTGCGCAGCCTGTCCCTGCTGCGGGAAGAACGCGACCGGCTGGTGACGGACCGCGACGGCATGCGGGCGGATCGCGACCGGCTGGCCGCGCGCATCGCCGACCTCGAAGCTGCCGCGCGCGGCGCATCCGGACAGGTGGCGGAGCTGGAGACGCGGCTGGCGGAGGCGCTGGCGCGCACCGAAGCCGTGGGCGGCGACGTCGCGCGCACGGCGCGCACGCTGACCGACGCGCAGCGCCTTCTGGCCGCCGAACGCGCCGCGCTGGAGAGCCTGCGTCGCAACCTCGGCACGGAACGCGATGCCCGGCTCGCCCGCGAACGGGATCTCGCGGCGGCGCGCGCACAGGCGGAGGCCACCGCGCGCGACCTCGCGGCATCGCGCGCGCAGGCAGAGACCACCGCGCGCGATCTCCTGGCATCGCGCGCGCAGACGGAGGCCACCGCGCGCGACCTCGCGGCATCGCGCACGCAAGCGGAGGCTACCGCGCGCGACCTCGCGGCATCGCGCGCGCAGGCGGAGGCCACGGCGCGCGATCTCCTGGCATCGCGCGCGCAGGCAGAGGCCGCGGCGCGCGACCTCGCGGCATCGCGCACACAGACGGCGGCTACCGCGCGCGATCTCGCGGCATCGCGCGCGCAGGCGGAGACCACCGCGCGCGACCTCGCGGCATCGCGCGCGCAAACGGAAGCCACCGCGCGCGACCTTGCTGCGGCGCGCGAGGCCGCCGCACGGGACCTCGCCACGGCGCGGGCGGAAGCGCAGGCGCTGGCCAGGGAGCTGGCCGCGGCGCGGCGAACGCTGGAGGCCGCGCAGCGCGACATCGCGGCGCTGCAAGAGGAAGCGGCGCGGCTCGACCGCACCGTGCAGGCCGACCGCGCGACGATCGAGATGCGGCTTTCCGATATCGCGCGCCTGTCGGACCAGGTGCGGGCGCTGGAAGCGCTGCGCGACCAGCTGGAACGCCAGGCCGCCCAGGCGCTGGCCCGCGCAGGAGAGGACGCGCAAGCCCGCGCCGCCGCCGAACGCAGCGCGCGGGACGCGCAGGCCGCGCGCGCGGCGGCCGAGGCCCTGGTCGCGGAGGCCACGGGCCGCGCCAGCGCCGCCGCGCGCGGCGCCGAACAGGCCGGGCGCGAGGCGGCCGAGGCCACCGCGCGCGCCGCCGAAGCCGAACGCCGTCGCCTGACGGCAGAACAGCAGGCGGGCGAATTCGCGCGGCTGTCGGAAAGCGCCCGGGCGCAGGCGGCGCTGCTGACACGACAGCTCGAGCAGTTCCGCGCGGAATTGTCGCGCCTCACCGCCGCGCTTGACCTTGCGGAAGCCGAAGGGCGCGACCGGGACGCGCAGATCGCGCTGCTCGGCCAGCGGCTGAACGCGGCCCTCGCGGCGCGGGTGGAGGAGCTGCAATCCTACCGCTCCGATTTCTTCGGCCGGCTGCGCCGCGTGCTCGGTGACCGGCCGGATGTGCGGATCGTGGGCGATCGCTTCGTCTTCCAATCCGAGGTTCTGTTCCCCGTGGGCAGCGCGGATCTGTCGCCCGCCGGGCAGCAGCAGATGCGCGAATTGGCGCGCCTGCTGATCGATCTCTCGGCGCAGATCCCGCGCGACCTCGCCTGGGTGCTGCGGGTGGATGGGCATGCGGATCGCAGCCCGATCCGCGGCAGCGCGCGCTTCGCGAGCAATTGGGAATTGTCCGCCGCGCGCGCCATCGCGGTGGCGCAGCTGCTGATCGCGGAAGGCCTGCCCGCCAACCGCGTGGCGGCGGCCGCCTTCGGCGACACCCAGCCGCTCGATGACCGCGAGGCGCCGGAGGCTTTTGCGCGCAACCGGCGGATCGAGCTGCGCCTGACCGATCGATGAGGGATTTGCCGCGATGACGGCGCTGATCATTGCCGACCATGTGCTGCTGAGCCACCGCATGGCCGAATTGCGCGACGTCGCCACGCCGTCCCCACGCTTCCGCCGGCTGCTGGCGGAAATCGGCGCGATGCTGACCATCGAGGCGACGCGCACCTTGCCCAGCGCGATGAAGCGCGTGACCACGCCGTTGACGGGGATGGACCACCGCGTGCTGGCCGGGCCGGAGCCGGTGCTGGTCGCGGTGCTGCGCGCCGGGCTCGGCCTGCTGGATGGCGCGATGCAGGTCCTGCCGGACGCGCCGGTCGGCCATGTCGGGCTGGTGCGGGACGAGCACACGTTGCAGCCCAGCCAATATATGCTCCGCATGCCGCCCGAGGTCACGCTGCGGGGTGCGATCCTCTACGATCCGATGCTGGCGACCGGCGGGTCCGCCGTGGCGGCCGTGCAGCGGGTGAAGGAAGCGGGCGCGCCGGCGATCCGCTTCGTCTGCGCGCTGGCCGCGCCGGAAGGGGTCGCGAAGCTGCGCGCGGCGCATCCGGACGTGCCGATCATCACAGCGGCGCTGGATGAGCGGCTCAACGAACGCGGCTTCATCATGCCCGGCCTCGGCGATGCCGGCGACCGCTGCTTCGGGACCGAGGGGTAAGACCTTCAGGCTTTCGACCCGTCCTGTCGGGCCGGTCACGCCTCCGGCTGATCCGTCCCATGGCTGGCGTCCCGCCCCTTTCGGGTTGCGGAAGCCCGAATCATGTCGCCGAAGGATTGCAATGCGCGAATGATCCAGGCCGCGGCTTGACCGGCACCGCCGTCGTTGCGAGAGATTCGTGAACGTCCTGTAGGAATCGCCCGATGATCTCGCGCCGCCGCACCCTGGCCCTGACCGCCCTGCCGCTCGGGCTTGCCGCCCCCTCCCTCGCGCGGGCGCAAGGCGACCGGTCGATCCGCCTCGTCGTACCCGCCCCGCCCGGCGGCCCGACCGACATCCTGGCGCGCGTGACGGGTGAAAAGGCGTCGGCCGCGCTCGGCCAGCCGGTGGTGATCGACAATCGCGCCGGCGCCGGCGGGGTGATCGGCGCCGAGGCGACGCATCGCGCCGCGCCGGATGGGCTGACGATCATGGTCGGCCACAACCAGACCCATGCCTCGAACCAGGCGATGATGGCGCGCCTGCCCTTCCATGTGGTGGATGGCTTCACCCCGATTGCGAAGATGGGCACGGTCCATCACGCCACCGTCGTGCCGGCGAATTCGCGCGCGCGGACGATGGCGGAACTGGCGGCGCTGGGCCAGGGCGGCGGGCGGCTGAACTACGCTTCCTCCCAGGCCGGATCGGCCAGCCATGTGATCGGGGAGACCTTCGTCCGCCGGTCGCGGATGGATGCGACCCATATCCCCTTCAACGGCGCAGCCCCGGCCGCGACCGCGACGGTGGCGGGGCAGGTGGATTTCTATGTCTCCACCTTCCCGACCGTGGCGCAGCTGATCCGCGACGGGCGGCTGCGCGCGCTGTCGGTCGGCGCGCCGCGCCGGCTGGCGGATTTCCCGGATCTGCCGACCACGGCGGAAGCGGGCGTGCCCTTCATGGCGGTCGATGCCTGGTTCGGCCTGTTCGGCCCCGCCGGCCTACCCGCCGCGACCGCCGAGCGCCTGGCCGCGGCCTTCATCGGCACGCTGTCGGACCCTGAGGTCCAGCGGCGCCTTGCGGCGGCCGGCTTCACGCTGGACCCGCTGCCGCCCGCCCCCTTCGCCGCCTTCCAGCGAGCCGAAGTCGCCCGCTGGGCGGAGATGGTGCAGCTGACCGGCGTGCGCCTGAACGGCTGACTTGGTTAAGTGAAGGGCGGTCGGCTCCCTCAGCCGCCCCCCTTCTCCCAGCCGCGCGTTCCCTGCTGCCAATAGGTCAGGCTGTGGCCCGCATCCTTCGCCGCCTTCCAGCGGCGGCGCGCGGCGGCCAGCGCCTGGTCGTCGCCGCCATCGAACAGGTCGAACACCCGGTCGAAGCGATCGAGCCGCGCGCTCTCGCAGCCTTCCAGCAGGAACAGGAAGCGCGCGCCATTCGGCGCGCCCTCCTCCGCCGCATCCTCGGTGGTCAGCCAGATCGGCTGGTGGGCGACATGGCCCGCGGCCGGGGTGCCATGCGGCAGCCAATCGGGATCTGTCGCGGTCCAGAGCGCGGTATCCAGCGCCTCCAGCCGCTCGCGGGTCGCCAGCAGCACCATCGCGCGCCCGCCGGAGGACAGCACGCGGCCCAGCAGCTTGGGCAGCGCCTGTTCCAGCGGCGTGCGGGTCAGGTGGTAGAAGCCGATCTCGGCCATGACGCGCGCTCTACACCCGCGCGCCGGCGGGGGCCACCGGCGCGTGGTGCTCCGGTTCCTCGAAGCGCCGCGCGACGAGCTCGTCGAGCAGCCTGACGCCGAAGCCGGTGGCACCGGCCGGGCCCAGCGCATGCGCCTCCTCCGCCGTGTCCACGCCGGCGATGTCCAGATGCGCCCAAGGGGTATCGCCGGCGAAGTCGCGCAGGAAGGCGGCGGCGTGACACGCATCGGGGATGAAGCGTGCGGCCCAGCCGCCCTCCCCGCGCGCCGAGGGCACGCATTGGCGCAGATCGGCGATGTCGCTGTCGAGATCGGCGCGGTGGGACGCCGCGATGGGCATGGGCCAGAGATGCTCCCCCACCGCATCGCCGGCCGCCGCCAGCGCCGCCATCAGCGCCGGGTCATTGCCGAACAGCCCCGCGCGGTGATGGCCGAGCGCCGAGACGATGGCCCCCGTCAGCGTGGCGAGATCGATCATCGCGCGCGGCGCCATCCTCGCCGCGTGGTGCAGCGCATCGGCCAGGACCAGCCGCCCTTCGGCATCGGTGTCCACCACCTCCACCGTCCGGCCCGAGGCCGTCCGGATGATGTCGGAAGGGCGGTAGCTGTCCGCGCCCGTCGCATTCTCCGCCAGGGCCAGCACCGCGACGGCGGGGCAAGGCGATCCGCGCAGCGCCAGCGCCAGCATCGCCCCCGCGCAGGCCGCCGCACCTGCCATGTCGGCCCGCATCGTCTCCATCCCCTGCGCAGGCTTGATGGAGATCCCGCCGGTGTCGAAGACCAGCCCCTTGCCCACGAAGACCACGGGCGGCGCCGCGAAGCGGCCGCGCCAGCGCAGCACGGCCAGGCGCGGCGGCGTCGCAGCCCCCTGCCCCACCGCCAGCAGCGCGCCGAAGCCCATCCGCGTCAGCCGCTTGCGGCCGAACACATCGACATGGATGCCGAATTCCGCGAGCGCCTCCAGCCGCTTCGCGAAGCTGCGCGTGGTCAGGTGGTTCGCCGGGTCGCTGACGAGGTCGCGCGCGAAGAGGCAGCCGCGCACCGCCGCGTCCTGCCGCGCCCAGGCGGCGCGGGCGGCGTCGCGGTGGCGGGTGAGGATGGTCAGCGCCTCTGGCCCCGGCGCGATGTCCCGCGTGCGATGCGCGTCGAAGCGCCAGGACGCCAGCGCGATCCCGGCGGCGAGCCAGGCGACGGGCTCCGCGCCGATCTCCTCGCCCGCCTCCAGCAGCAGATGCGGCGCGTCCCGCAGCCGCGCCACGGCCGCAGCCCCCGCCATCTCCGCCACCCGCCTTGTGGGCGAGGCGCCGAGGCCAAGCAGCACCAGGCGCGGCGCGGCCGCCGGTTCGCAGACCTCGCCAGCCTTGCCGGTGAAGCCGAGCGCGCGCGCGGCGGCGGCGAAGGCGGGCGGCACACGCCCCTCCCGCACCGGGACGATGCGCGGCAGGCCAGGATCGGCGGGGGGCGGGCGGAAGCCGACCTTCAGCATCACGGGTGGCGCGACGCGATCAGCCTTCCTCGCCCATCTCCTGCACCAGCCGATCCAGCATCCGCACGCCGAAGGCGGTGGCGCCCTTCGGGATGGTCGGCTGGTCCTTGCCGCTCCAGGCCGTGCCCGCGATATCCAGATGCGCCCAGGGCTTGCCGTTGGTGAAGCGCTGCAGGAACTGCGCGGCGGTGATCGACCCGCCCGGCCGGCCGCCGACATTCTTCATGTCCGCGATGTCGGACTTGATCTGCTTGTCATAGGCCTCGCCCAGCGGCATGCGCCAGCAGGCCTCGCCCACCGCAGCGCCCGCGGCCTGGATGCGCTGGGACAGTTCGTCATCGTTGCTGAACAGCCCGGCATGTTCATGGCCGAGCGCGATGATGATCGCCCCCGTCAGCGTCGCGAGGTCCACCATGCAGCGCGGGTCGAAGCGTTCCTGGCAGTACCACATGACATCGGCCAGGATCAGGCGGCCCTCGGCGTCGGTGTTGATCACCTCGACCGTCTGGCCGGAATAGCTGCGGACCACATCGCCCGGCCGCTGCGCGGTGCCCGACGGCATGTTCTCCACCAGCCCGACCAGGCCGACGACGTCTGCCTTCGCTTTGCGCCCCGCGATGGCGGCCATGGCGCCGACCACCGCGCCGGCGCCGGCCATGTCCCACTTCATATCCTCCATCCCGCCCGCGGGCTTGATGGAGATGCCGCCCGTATCGAAGGTGACGCCCTTGCCGATCAGCGCGATCGGCTTCTGCTTCTTCCCCTTCGGCGCGCCGCGCCAATGCATCACCACCATCCGCGGCTCCTGCGCGGAGCCCTGCGCCACGCCGAGCAGCGCGCCGAAGCCGAGCCGCTTCATCTCCTTCGGTCCCAGGATCTCGACCTCGACGCCGAGGCGTTCGAGGCCCTTGCAGCGTTCGGCGAATTCCACCGGATGGAGGATGTTGGGCGGTTCGCTGACCAATTCGCGCGTCAGGAAGACGCCGTCGGCCACCGCGCGCAGCGGCGCGAAGGCCGCCTTGGCGGCGGTGATGCCGGAGGTCGCGAAGGCCAGCCTTTCGAGCTTCGGCTTGTCCTCCTCCTTCTCCTTCGTCCGGTAGCGGTCGAAGCGCCAGGCGCGGAGCGTCGCGCCGAAGGCGAATTGGGCGGCGAGCGTCGGCGGCAGCGTGTCGGTGGCGATAGTTGCCTCCCGATCCGCCGACAGGGCGGGGATCATGGCGCCGCCCGCGGCCTCCGCCGCCTCTGGCCCGAGATCGCCCGCCTTGCCGAGCCCGACCGCGATCACCTTGGTCCAGGGGCCGAGCGCCCAGAGGGTGGTGGATTGGCCCTTGCGGCCCTTGAAGCCGGCGGCTTCCAGCGCGCGGGCCAGCAGGCCCTCTGTCGCCGCATCCGCCTGCTGCGCGAGGCCCGCCGGCTTGTCGCCTTCGGTCAGCGGCAGCACGAGGACGCCGTTCCTGGGCAGGGCGGGCTTCACGAAGGCGATATCGGGCATGTCGCGGCGATTCCGTGTGTCTCGTTCCGTCCGCCAGCCTACCACCGGTCGCGGCGGCGGCGGCAAGCGGGTGGGTGCGGTGTGGTGCGTCTGGATATGGGGGCGCCCCGCATCTGATAAGTCGGTCGCGCCCCCTCCCGCCTTCGCTTCGCTCAGGCACCCTCCCCCGCAAGCGGGATAGGGAATCGGACGCGCCGAGCTGCCCTCTCCCACCCAGCCTTCGGCAAGAGAGGCCCACGCTTGGCGCTGCCCCACCAGGGGGGTAAGCCCCCCGCATGACCCCTGACGACCTTCTCGCGCTCGCCGCCCGCCTCGCCCGGCAAGCCGCCGCCGCCGTGATGGCGGTGCGCGACGGCGGCTTCGCGGTGGAACGCAAGCGCGACGACAGCCCCGTCACCGCCGCCGACCGCATCGCGGAAGCGCTGATCGTGGACGGACTCCGCGCCGCCGCCCCCGACATCCCCGTGGTGGCGGAGGAAGAATTCGAGGCCGGGCTGGCAAATGCCGCACCAAGCGGGCGCTTCTGGCTGGTCGATCCGCTGGACGGCACGCGGGAATTCGCAGCAGGGCTCGACACCTTCGCGATCAATATCGGCCTGGTGGAAGCCGGGCGCGCGCGGCTCGGCGTGGTGGCGCTGCCGGCGACGGGGGAGCTGTTCGGCGGCATCATCGGCCAGGGCGCCTGGAAGGAAGACGCAGGCGGCGCGCGGCAGCCGATCCGGGCCCGCCGCACACCGCCAGAAGGTCCGGTGGTGATGGCCAGCCGCCACTACCAGAAGGATCCCCGCATCGCCGAATTCGCCGCCGCGCATCGCGCGCAGAGCGTGGTGAATATCGGCAGCGCGGCGAAGTTCTGCCGGGTCGCGGAAGGCACGGCCGATCTCTATCCGCGCTTCGGCCCCACCATGGAATGGGACACCGCGGCGCCGGAGGCGGTGGTGATCGCGGCGGGCGGGACGCTGACGGACCTTGACGGCCAGCCGCTGCGCTACGGCAAGCCCGGCTGGGGCAATCCGTCCTTCATCGTGCGCGGCCTGCCGTGACGCGGCTGATCACCGACATCGCCGAAGCGGCGGCGCTGCTGCGGGCAGGCGCGCTCGTCGCCTTCCCGACCGAGACGGTCTACGGGCTGGGCGCGGATGCGCGGGACGGCGCGGCGGTGGCGGCGGTCTTCGCGGCGAAGGGACGGCCGGAATTCAACCCGCTGATCTGCCACTTCGCCGAAGCCGACGCCGCCTTCGAGGACGTGATCGCCGATTCCCGCGCGCGCGAATTGGCCGCGCGCTTCTGGCCCGGGCCCCTGACCCTGGTGCTGCCGCGCCGGCCCTCCTGCCGGGTGGATCTGCTGGCGGGGGCGGGGCTCGACACGCTGGCGGTGCGCGTGCCCGCGCATCCGGTCGCGCTCGACCTGCTGCGGCAGGTGGGAAGGCCGGTCGCGGGCCCCTCGGCCAACCGCTCGGGCGAGGTCAGCCCGACCACGCCGGCGCATGTGATGGCGGGCCTCGGCGGGCGGATCGCGGCGGTGCTGGATGGCGGCCCCTGCGCGGTGGGCGTCGAAAGCACGGTGCTGGACCTCTCGGCCGGGGGCGCGGCGCTGCTGCGCCCGGGCGGTGTGCCGGCCGAGGCGATCGAGGCCGCGATCGGCCCCATCGGCCGCCCGGTCCCGCTTTCGGCCGCGGCGGCGACGCGCAATCTCCGCTCGCCGGGGATGCTGCTGTCCCATTACGCGCCATCCCTGCCCGTGCGACTCGACGCCGCCGAGACGGGGCCAGGGGAAGCGCTGCTCGCCTTCGGGCCGAGGCCGCTGCCGGGGGCGGGGGCGATGTGGAACCTCTCGCCATCCGGCGACCCGCAGGAAGCGGCGCGGCGGCTGTTTGCCGGGCTGCGCTGGCTGGATGCGGAAGGGCGCCGGCTGGGGCTCGCCCGCATCGCGGCGATGCCGGTGCCGGAGGCAGGGCTGGGGGCGGCGATCAATGACCGCCTGGCGCGGGCGGCGGCGCCCAGGGGAATAATGGGGGGGGGGGATAATGGGCGGGTGAAGGGGCTTGATCCCCCCGCCCCGGCGCGCTCCGCTGGGCCCATGCCCCCCGATGCCGCGCCGCGTCCGACCGTCAGCCAGATCTTCCTCGCCTATCTCGGCATCGGGCTGATGGGCTTCGGCGGCGTCAATGCCTGGGCGCGGCGCACCCTGGTCGAGGAGAAGCGCTGGGTCACCGACCAGGATTATGCCGAGGTGCTGGGGCTGGGCCAGGCGCTGCCCGGGCCCAATGCGCTGAATGTGGCGATCTTCCTGGGCGAGCGCTGGCGCGGGGCGGCTGGCGCCCTGGCCGCGACGGTCGGCCTGTTCGGCGGGCCGCTTTGCGTGCTGGTCCTGCTCGCCATCGCGCATGACCGCTGGGGGGAGTTGCCGCTGGTCAAGGCCGTGCTGGCCGGCACGGCGGCGGCGGCGGCGGGGATGGTGATCGGCACCGCGCTCAAGATCGTGCAGAACCTGAAGCCCGCACTGCCGCTGGTGGCGGTCGGGCTGGTGGCGGTGGCCGGCGCGCTGCTGCGCGTGCCGCTGCCGGTGATCGTGCTCGGCCTCGCCCCCTTCGGCATCGGCGCCGCTTGGTGGGTGATGCGGGCCAGGGGGGCGGGCCGATGAGCGAGGATGATGGCGTCCTCTGGCAATTGGCCATCGGCTTCCTGGCCATCTCGCTGATCGCGGTTGGCGGCGGCATCGCGGTGGTGCCGGAGATGAACCGACTGGCCGTCGATGTGCATGGCTGGATGAGCGATGCCCGCTTCACCCAGTTGTTCGCGCTCGCCCAGGCGGCGCCGGGGCCGAATGTGCTGGTGGTGGGGCTGATCGGCTGGCATGTCGCGGGCCTCACCGGGCTGCTGGTCGCAACCGCGGCCATGACCGTGCCATCCGGCCTGCTGGCCTATGGCTTCTGCCGAGTTCGGGCGCGGCTGTCCACCAGCCGCGGCATGCGGCTGGTGGAAAAGGGGCTGGTCCCGGTCGCGGTCGGGCTGATCCTGGCGTCGGGCATCCTGCTGGGGCATGCGGCGGCGAGCGGCTGGCTGGCGGTGGCGCTGACCATCGGCTCCACCCTGTTCGTCTGGCGCAGCGATCGCAGCCCGCTCTGGGTGCTCGGCGCCGGCGCGCTGGCCGGGGCGGCCTTCCTGTAGGGGGCGACCGGCCGCGCCAAGGGCGACAGGCCGCGCCGCCTTGGCTATACGGGGACGGCCATGCCCGACACCCACCTCCCCCCCGCACTCCACGACCGGCTTGCCGCCATCCTCGGCCCGCGCGGGCTGCTGACCGACGCCGCCGACATCGCCCCGCACCTGGCCGATTGGCGCGGCCTGTACCAGGGGGCGGCGCTGGCCGTCGCCCGCCCGGCCACGACCGAGGAGGTGGCTTCCGTCATCCGGCTCTGCGCCGAGACCGGGACGCCGGTGGTGCCCCAGGGCGGCAACACCTCCATGGTCGGCGGCGCGACGCCGGATGAGACGGGGCGGCATCTGGTGCTGAGCCTGCAGCGCATGAACCGGCTGCGGGCGCTGGATGCGGCCGACATGACCATGACGGTCGATGCCGGGATGGTGCTGAAGACGGCGCAGACGCTGGCGGCGGAGGCCGGCTGCCTGTTCCCGCTGAGCCTCGGCGCCGAAGGCACCGCGACGATCGGCGGCGTGCTGTCCACCAATGCCGGCGGCAACACCACCGTGCGCTACGGCAATGCGCGCGAATTGATGCTCGGGATCGAGGCCGTGCTGCCGGACGGCACGATCTGGAACGGGCTGCGGCGCCTCAGGAAGGACAATACGGGCTACGCGCTGCGCCACCTGCTGGTGGGGGCGGAAGGCACGCTCGGCATCGTCACAGGCGCCGTGCTGCGGCTGTTCCCGCGCCCGAGGGACACGGCGGTCGCCTTCTGCGCGGTCGCGGATGAGGATGCGGCGCTCGGCCTGTTCCGCCGCTTCCGCGAACGCGATGACAGCGCGGTGCGCGCCTTCGAATACATGTCCGGCCTCGGTGTCGATTTCGCCATCCGGCATATCGAGGGCGTGAGCCTGCCGCTCGGCACGCGCGCCGACCATTACGTGCTGGTGGACCTCGCCTCCCCCCGTCCCGATGCCGGGCTGCGGGAGATGGCGGAGACGGTGCTGGCGGAAGCGATGGAGGCGGGTGAGGTGCTGGACGCCGCGCTCGCGGAATCGGACGCCCAGGCGCAGAAGATCTGGCGCATCCGCGAAGAACACCCGGAAGCGCAGAAGCGCGAAGGCGCGTCCGTGAAGAACGACGTCTCCGTCCCCGTCTCCCGCGTGCCGGAGATGATCCGGCGCTGTTCCGCCGCGCTGGTGGCGCTGATCCCCGGCAGCCGTCCCGTGCCCTTCGGCCATATTGGCGACGGCAACATCCACATGAACCTGGAACAGCCGGACGGCATGGACCCGGCGGCCTTCCTGGCGCGCGGCCACGACATCATGGAGTGCGTGAACGAGATCGTGCGCGACCTGGATGGCTCCTTCAGCGCCGAGCATGGCGTCGGCCGGCTCAAGACCGACATGATGGAGGAATGGCGCGGGGGGGCGGAGCTGGCCGCGATGCGCGCGATCAAGGCGGCGCTCGACCCGAAGGGCATCATGAACCCCGGCAAGGTCCTGCCGTGACACAAGGGATATACCGGCCCAAAGGAGACGGCGCCCGCGCAGCGGCCGAGCGGCCGAATGGCCGCCGCGCACAAACCGACAGCGAAGCCGGGCGCGCCCGTGGCCTGCGCGTAAGAGACCGTTTGAGAATGCCGGCGGCTGAGGGTCCGCGGAGGATTTTCCGGGCCTGCCAGGAAGCGGACGCGGCCGATGCTGGTTGCATCGGCAAGTCCGCTGACGCCGCAGGGGCGGAAAAGACCCGCGGAACCGACCCGTCCGGTGTTCTCAAACGGTCTCTCAGCCAAGCCGGCGGAGCCGGCGCCGGCGCCTGAGGCATGACAAAGATAGACCGCTACATCCTGCGCCAGTTGGCGGTCGCGCTGCTGGCGGTGACGACCGGGCTGGCGGCGCTGGTCTGGCTGACCCAGTCGCTGCGCTTCATCGAGTTGGTGCTGGATCGCGGCCTGTCCTTCTTCGTGTTCCTGGAACTGACCAGCCTGATGCTGCCCGGCTTCGTCGCGGTCATCATGCCGATCACGACCTTCATCGTCGTGCTGTTCACCTATGTCCGGATGAATTCGGATCGCGAGATCGTGGTGATGCGCGCCGCCGGCCTGTCGCAGCTGCGGCTCGCGCGGCCGGGGATCGTGGTGGCGCTGGCCTCGGTCGGGATCCTGTATGGGCTGCAATTGTGGCTCGTCCCCCTCTCGCACGGTGCGTTCCGGGTGTGGCAGTTCGAGATCCGGAACCAGATGGCCGCGATCCTGT
The DNA here is from genome assembly GCA_945878375.1 of Roseomonas mucosa. GTDB lineage: Bacteria > Pseudomonadota > Alphaproteobacteria > Acetobacterales > Acetobacteraceae > Falsiroseomonas > Falsiroseomonas mucosa_A. The sequence continues at coordinate 85,485 of CAMDWG010000004.1, forward strand.
TGCAGGAAGGCGTCTTCTCCTCGGTCGGCGGGGGCCTGACCGTCTATGCCCGCGAACGCGGGCGCGACGGCACGCTGCGCGGCATCCTGGTGCATGATGCGCGCGACGCCGGCCAGCCGGTGACGATCCTGGCCGAGGAAGGGCGCATCTCCGCCACCCCGCAAGGCCCGCGCGTGGTGCTGGTGAATGGCGTGCGCCAGCAGCTGGAACGGCCGGCGCCGGGCCAGCCGCCGCGGCTGACGGTTCTGTCCTTCAGCGAGAACAGCCTCGACCTGGCCCGCGCCGCGCGGCAGGAGGAGGTGCGGTCGCGCGACATGCGCGAGCGCGGCTTGCAGGAATTGCTCGCCCCCGACCCGGCCGAAGGGCTGCGGCCCAACACGATCGCGCGCTTCTATGCGGAAGCGCATCAGCGCCTGGCCGCGCCGGTCAGCGCGCTGAGCTATGCGCTGGTGGCGCTGGCCGTCGCGCTGACGGGACAGTTCCGGCGGCATGGCGGCGGGGTGCGGCTGGCGGTCGGGGTCGGGATCACGGTCGGGCTGCTGGCGCTCGGCCTCACGCTCAACAACCTCGCGACGCGGGACAACGACTTTGTCTGGCTGGTCTGGACGCATGCCGGGCTGCCGGGGGTTGTCGCGCTGTGGTGGCTGTTGGGCGCGCCGGGCTGGCCGCGCATCCGCCCGCGCCGGGCGGCGGCGGCATGACCTTCACGCCCACGCTCTCCCTTTACGTCGCGCGGGGCTTCCTCGGCGCGACGGTGGCGACGCTGGCGGCGCTGACCGGCCTCGTCGCGCTGTTCGACTTCATCGAATTGCTGCGCCGCGCCGCGACACGGCCGGGGATCGGCTTCGACATCCCCGCGACGGTCGCGGCGCTGCGACTGCCCTTCGTCGCCTTGCAGATCCTGCCCTTCGCCATCCTGCTGGGCGGTATCATCGCCTTCTGGCGGCTGACGCGGTCCTCCGAGCTGATCGTGGCGCGCGCGGCGGGGGTCTCGGCCTGGGGGTTCCTGGCGGGGCCCCTGCTCGTCGCCTTGGCACTCGGCACGGCGGCGACGGCGGGGCTTTCGCCGCTCTCCTCCATGCTGCTGGCGCGGGCGGAGCGGATCGAGTTCACGCAGCTGCGCTCGGGCGGTGGCATGACCACGCTGGCGGGCGGGCGGCTCTGGCTGCGCCAATCCGACCGGGGGATCGAGCCGCAGGGGGTCGCGATCATCTCCGGCCGGCCGGTCGCGACGCGGGCAGCCGATCCGCGCCGCGCCGCGCCGCGCTTCGAGCTGCACGGCGTCACGGTCTGGCGCCTGTCGGAGGCCGACCGCCCGCTGGCGCGGATCGAGGCGCCGCGCGCCCTGCTCGCGCCCGGGCGCTGGGTGCTGGAGGATGCGGTGGTCTTCGGCACCGACCGCCAGGCGACGCCGCCCGCGCGCCTGGAATTCCCGACGGAGCTGACGCCGGGGCGGATCGAGGACAGCTTCGCCTCCCCCGAGACGCTGGATGTCTGGTCGCTGCCCGGCTTCATCGGGGTGCTGGAGGAAGCCGGCTTTTCCGCCGTGCGCCACCGCATCCAGTTCCATTCCCTGCTGGCCCTGCCGCTGCTGTCGCTGGCCATGGCGCTGCTCGCGGCCGGCTTCTCGATGCGCCACACGCGGCGCGGCGGGGTCGCGCAGACCATCGCGGCCGGCGTCGCGGCGGGCTTCGCCCTGTTCGTGATCGACCGCATCGCCGCCGAATTCGGGGAGGCCGGGTCGCTGCCGGTGATCCTCGCGGCTTGGGCGCCCGCGATGTCGGGGCTGCTGCTCGCGCTCGGCCTGCTGCTGCACCTGGAGGATGGCTGATGGCGCACCCCCCCCGGCTGCGCCTGGCCGCCCTGGCGGGCCTCGCCGCCCTGCTGCCCCCCCTCGCGGCGCCGGCGCAGCCCGACCCGTTCGAGACCCGCATGGCCGCGCCCGGGGAGCCGGTGACCTTCACGGCGGAGGAGGTGGCGTTCGACCAGGCCAGCGGCACCGTCTCCGCCAGCGGGCAAGTGGAGGCCTGGCAGGGGGAGCGCGTGCTGCGCGCCGACCGCTTCACCTACAACCGGAACACCGGCGTCGCGACGGCCGAGGGGAATGTGGTCCTGATCGAGGCCGACGGGCAGGTGCTGTTCGCCGACCGCGCGGAGCTGTCGGGGGGCATGCGGGATGCCGCACTCGAAGGGATCAGGGGGCTGCTCGCGGCCAATGCGCGGGTCGCCGCCGCCGGCGCGCGGCGCACCGATGGCCGCGTCACCGACCTCGCCCGCGTGGTCTATTCGCCCTGCAACCTCTGCACCGAGGACCCGGACCGGCCGCCGCTGTGGCAGCTCAGGGCGCGGATCGCCAGCCTGCACCAGGACGAACAGCGCATCCGCTACCGCGACGCGGCGGTGGAATTCGCCGGCTGGCCGCTGTTCTGGACGCCCTATCTCAGCCACGCGGCACCCGATGCGCCGCGCGTCACGGGCTTCCTCTCGCCCACCTTCGGCTACACGCAATTGCTGGGCAGCTTCGTCTCCCAGCCCTTCTACTGGGCAATCGACGAACAGTCGGATGCGCTGCTGACGGCGCAGCTTTCCACCGAGCAGACCGGCAATCTGGGGCTCGGCTACCGGCGCCGCTTCAACAGCGGGGTCGTCACCCTCGATGGCTCGCTCGGCAATCTCCAGGGAAGCGACGTGGATGTGGAGGGGCTTGGCTGGCACGCCTTCCTGAACGGCAGCTTCGCGCTGGACGAGACCTGGCGTGCCGGCTTCGGGCTCAACCGCACCTCCTCCCGCGACTATCTCCGCGCCTGGCGCTACGGGTCGCCGCAGGTGCTGACCTCCAACGCCTTCCTGGAAGGCTTCTGGGGGATCGAGGGCTATGCGCGCTTCGACTCGCGCCTCTACCAGAGTGTGATCAACCGGACCGGCACGGGGCAGATCCCCTTCGTGCTCCCCTTCGGCTACGCCGAATGGGTCTTCCCCGCCGACCGCGCGGGCGGGCGGTTCAGCCTGGACACCCAGGCCTATGCGCTGTTCCGCGACGCGGGCACCGATTCGCGCCGGGTGGGGACGCGGCTCGGCTACGAATTGCCGATGATGGGCAGCCAGGGGCAGATCTGGACGCTGCGCGGCCGCGCCGACCTGCTGGCCGGCCATGTCTCGGAACTGAACGAGCCGCCCTTCAACGGCCCGACGGGGGCGGATGGCAGCTGGGTGTCGGGGAATATCCGGGGGGCGGTGGATTGGCGCTGGCCGCTGATGCGCCCGGCAGGCGAGTGGGGCGCGCAGGTGATCGAGCCGCGGGTGCAGCTGGTGACCGGTCCCGCCACCGGCCTGCAATCCACCATCCCGGCCGAGGACAGCCTCGACCTCGAATTCACCGATGCCAACCTTTTCGCGCTGAACCGATTCCCCGGCCGCGACCGGCAGGAAGGCGGCACGCGGGTGGATGCGGCGCTGCGCAGCGCCTGGCTGTTCCCCAATGGCGGCCAGGTGGAAGGCTTGGTCGGCCGCAGCTTCCGCGCGACGGAGGATGCGGTCTTCCCCGTCGGCTCCGGGCTTGAGAACCGTGCCTCGGACTGGGTGGCGCGGGCGCGGCTGGCGCCGGTGCCGTGGTTCGAGCTGCTGGGCCGGACCCGGCTGGATGGGGAAGGGCTGGAGCCCAATCTGTGGGACGTGTCGGGCACGCTCTTCGCCGGCCGATTCTCGGTCACGGCGGGCTATCTCGGCAGCGATCCGCCGCCCAATGGCAGCTATGCGAAGCGCGACGAATGGAGCCTGGGCGGCCAGTTGCGGCTGACCGAGAATTGGCGGGTCGGCGGCTTCGGTCGCTATGATTTCTCCCGCAACGAGCCGGTCTCGGCGGCGGCGAGCCTGGCCTATGAGGATGAATGCCTGGTCTTCGAGACGTTGTTCGCCCGCCGCTGGTCGGAAGATCCGTCGCGCAATGCGGAATATCCGGGCAGCACGGTGCTGATGTTCCGCGTCACGCTGAAGACGGTCGGCGATTTCGGCATCCGGGCGCTGTAGCGCTCCCCACAGAACCGCTTCGCGGCATTGCGGGGGCTGAGGCCTGGGCGCTGGTCCTGCACGGTTGCGCCGCGCGCCGCCCGAAGCGGGGGGCGGGTTTGGCCCCCAGGGGCGGGGATGCAGTCGCGAGATCTTGATCCAGGGGCGCTGCCCGGCCCTGCCCGCCGCGCGCCATGGCCCGCGGCGCGAAGGCCCCCCCTTCCCTCCGCCGCGCCGCACGCCTAGGAGAAGCGGATGCGCTTCCTCGCCCGCGCCCTGCTTCTCGCCGCCCTGCTCGCCGGCCCGCTCGCCCCGCCACGTGCGGCGGCGCAAGAAAGCCGCATCGTCGCCGTGGTCAATGGCGACATCGTCACCAGCGCGGATGTGGATGGACGGCGGCGGCTCTTCGCCATCACCTCCGGCCTGCCGGCCTCGCCGCAGGTGCTGGATCGCCTGGCGCCGCAGATCACGCGGCTGCTGATCGACGAAAGGCTACGCCAACAGGAAGTCCAGCGCCGCCGGGGCGTGGTGGCGGATGAGGATATCGCGGCCGCCATCGCGGACCTCGAACGGCGCAACAACGCGCCGCCCGGCAGCCTCGTGGCGCAGCTCCGCGAGGCCGGGGTGCCGCCCCGGGTGCTCTATGACCAGCTTCGCGCGCAGATTGGCTGGAGCCGGCTGGTGCGCGCCCTGCTCGGCCGCCAGGCCACCCCGACCGAGGACGAGATCAACGACTGGGTCGCCAACCAGCGGGCTCGCACGGGCCAGCCCGAATTCCTCGTCTCCGAGATCTTCATCCCGCTGGATGACCCCGGCGAGGAAGCCGATGTGCGGCGCTTCGTGAACGACATCGTCGGCCAGCTGCGTGCCGGCAGCCCCTTCCCCATCGTCGCGACCCAATTCAGCCAGGCACAGAGCGCGCTGCAGGGCGGCGACATGGGCTGGGTGGGGACGGAAGCGCTGGACCCCGAAGTGGCCCGAATCGTCACCCAGATGCCCCCCGGCGCGGTCAGCGGCGCCATCCGCGTGCCCGGCGGCTTCCAGATCGTGGCACTCCGCCAGCGGCGGGAGGTCGGGCGCGACGAATCGACCATCCTGTCGATGCGCCAGGTCTTCTTCCCCTTCACCTCCCCCCTCAACCCGGACGCGCCGACCGGGCAGCAGGTCCAGCAGCTGGAACGCGCCCGCGCCCTCGGGGCCACCGCGCGCAGCTGCGAGCAGATGGAGGCCGCCGCGCGGACCTCCGGCAGCGACCGCCCCGCCGATCCCGGCGAGGTGCGGGAGGAACAGCTGAACCCGCCGCCGCTCCGCGCCCTGATCGCGTCCCTCCCCCCGCGCCAGGCCAGCCAGCCGATCGTGGCGCCGGATGGCATCGCGGTGATCATGGTCTGCTCCCGCGAGCGCCGGAACGAGGCGGAGGTGACCCCCGCCATGGCCCGCGCCCAGATCGTGCGCGAAAGGGCGGAGCTGCTGTCCCGCCAGACGCAGCGCGACCTGCGCCGCCGCGCGCAGATCGAGCAGCGCTCCTGACCCAGCCGGCCAACGACCTGCCGACGCTGCGCGAGACGGTCGCGCGGCACGGGCTGGATGCGCGGAAATCGCTCGGCCAGCATTTCCTGCTCGACCCCACCATCTGCGCCCGCATCGCCGCCGCCGCCGGGCCGATGCAAGGGCAGCATGTGCTGGAGGTCGGCCCCGGCCCCGGCGGGCTGACCCGCGAACTGCTGGCCACCACAGCCGAACGCGTCCTGGCGGTGGAACTCGACCGGCGGGCGGTGGCGGCGCTGGCTGAGTTGGCCGCGCGCCATCCTGGCCGGCTGGAGGTGCGGGAGGCGGACGCGCTGACCATCGACCCCGCCGCTGCCCTGCCCGCGCCGCGCAAGATCGTCGCCAACCTGCCCTATAATGTCGCCACCCCACTGCTGGTCGGCTGGCTGCGCGGGGCCGCCGCGATCGCGTCCATGACCCTGATGTTCCAGCAGGAGGTGGCGGAACGCATCACCGCCGCGCCGGGGACGGAGATGTATGGGCGGCTCGGCGTGCTGGCGCAGTGGCGCTGCCGGACGACGCTGCTGATCAGCCTGCCGCCCGGCGCCTTCACCCCGCCGCCCAAGGTCTGGTCCGCCGTGGTCGGGCTGATCCCCCACCCGGAGGATCCGGGCCCTGCCCTGTTCGCGGCGATGGAACGGCTGACGGCCGCCGCCTTCGGCCAGCGGCGGAAGATGCTGCGCGGATCGCTGAAATCGCTCGGCGATCCGGAAGGCCTGCTGGCCGAGGCCGGGATCGAGGGCACGCGCCGGGCGGAGACGCTGTCCATCGCCGAATTCGACCGCCTGGCGCGGATCCTGCACGCCCGCACCTGAGCTTGCGCCGCATCGCATCCGGCGCTTTCGTCGCCCGAGCCGAGGAGACCCCGATGCTGCCCGAACGCCCCACCCTTCTGTTCGCCCATGTCGCCTACCGCTTCGCGGAGCGCTACGCCGCGCGCGGCGGCACCCTGCCGGTGATCGAGGCGCGGAGCGTCGAGGAGCTGGAGGCGCGGATCGGGGAAGCCGATGTGCTGCTGGTCTCGGGGCTGTGGCGGAACCACCTGGCGCGGCCCGGCGGGCGGCTGCGCTTCATCCAGTCGATCAGCGCGGGGGTGGACCAGTATGACCGCGCGGCGCTGGCCGCCGCCGGCATTCGCCTCGCCTCCGCCCAGGGGGCGAATGCGAACGCCGTGTCGGAACACGCGATCGCGCTGATCCTGGCCATGGCCCGCCGCATCCCGGAAGCGCGCGACAACCAGGCGAGGCAGCATTGGCGCGGCATGATCGGCGACCTGACGCGGCGCGAGGATGAGCTGGGCGGCAAGACCCTGCTGGTGGTGGGCATCGGCCGGATCGGCGGGCGGCTGGCGCGGCTGGCCAAGGCCTTCGGGATGCATGTGGTCGGCCTGCGCCGCGACCCGGCCAATGGCGCGGAGGGCGCGGATGAGATCCACCCGATCTCCGCGCTGCGCGCCCAGTTGCCGCGCGCCGACTATGTCGCCCTGACCTGCGCGCTGACCGAGGAAACACGCGGGCTGATGGATGCCAGTGCCTTCGCCGCGATGAAGCCGGGCGCGTGCCTGGTGAATGTCGCGCGCGGGCGGGTCTGCGACGAGGCCGCGCTGGTCGCCGCCCTCGCCTCGGGGCAGCTCGGCTCCGCCGCGCTGGATGTCACGGCCGATGAGCCGCTGCCGGCCGAAAGCCCGCTCTGGACCATGCCGAATGTGCTGATCACGCCGCACACGGGCGGCGAGACCCGCGCCTATGAGGGCAATGTCCTCGACTTCATGGAGGAAAATCTGGCACGGCTGCGGCGTGGTGAGGCGGCGCTGTTCAACCAGATCGTGTGACGCCTTGGGGCTGCACGCCCCCCGCCGCATGGGCAGCGGGGGTCGTTCGGCCATGGGTTAGCCCCGATACGCCTCGATCTCCGCTCGCGTCATCAGGTCCGCGTATTTCTGGCCCATGTCGAACAGATTGGCCTCATGCGGGCCCAGCGCGCGGTCACCGACGCAATCGGTCGCGACGATGGTGCGGAAATTGTGCTGCATGGAATCCACCACCGTCGCGCGCACGCAGCCCGATGTGGTGCAGCCCGCCACCACCACCGTGTCCGCGCCCCGCGCCGTGAGCCAGGCCGCGAGGTTGGTGCCGAAGAAACCGGACGCCCCCTGCTTGCGGACGATGTATTCGCCCTTCGCGGGGGCGAGTTCGGGGACGATCTGCGACAGCGGGCTCGCCTCCGTCAGCTTCAGCAGCTGCGGCGATTTGCGCGTGAAGACGCCGGCATCGGCGCCGTCATCGGCATAGACCACGCGGGTATGCGCGACGGGCCAATGGCGCTGCCGCGCAAAGGCCAAAAGCCCCACCGTCTCCGCGATCGCCGGGCCGATATTGCCGCCGCCGAAATGCGCCGGATCGGCGAAGCCCACGACGAAATCGACGATGACCAGCGCCGGCCGCGCACCCATGCCGGCGCGCTGCCCCATGCCTTGGCGATGATAGATATCTGCTTCGGGATGACCTGACATTATTGTTCCCTCAGACGCCGGGCGGCGGCTCCGCCGCCTTGGCTTCGCGCAGGCCACGGGTCCGCCCGGCGGCGCTGCTGGCGGGTGCGCGGGCCGCATTCGCGGCCTGGACAAGCTTCCCTCAGACGCCGGGCGGCGGCTCCGCCGCCTTGGCTTCGCGCAGGCCACGGGTCCGCCCGGCGGCGCTGCTGGCGGGTTGGCGGGCCGCATTCGCGGCCTCGCCCGGCTTCGCCGGCCGCCATCATCGCGCCCGCTGTCATGCCACATCCTCCAGGTCGCGCAGCGACTGGATCATGGACGACCGCAGCAGATAGGCGTGGTGCTTCGCCGGGTCGGCGGCGATGCCGCGCAGCTCGTCGTGATAGGCGCGGCGCACCGCCGGGTCGCGCTGGTTCAGCAATTGCCGATTCCTGAGCGCCTGCTGCTGCACCACATCCAGCGCCACCTTCCGCCGCTGGCGCGAATAGCGCTCCATCACGGACAGGTCCTCGCCGCGCCAGACGCGGGTCAGCTTCTCCGCCAGGTTGAAGGCGTCATGGACGCCGCCATTCATGCCCATCCCGCCCAGCGGGTTGTTGATATGCGCCGCATCGCCGGCCAGGAAGACGCGCCCCATCGTGTAGGTGCCCGCCACCCTCTCATGCACGCGATAGGCGGTGCGGTGGCGGATCTCGTAGCCGGCGGGGTTCGGCAGGACGCCCTGCATCCGTTCCTCGATGCGGGCGGGGTCGAGCATCTTCGCCTCATCGGCCGCTTCCTCGGGCGCGGTGGGCAGCAGCACGCGCCACAGCCCCGCCGCCTGCAGCAGCACGAACCATTCCTCGGGGTCCGAGATATAGGCGATGTTGGCGAGGTCGGGGATCGCGCCCTCGAAGCGGAAGGTGGTGGACAGCGTCAGATAGGTCTCGGGGATCGTCATGCCCTCGAAGGCGATGCCGAGCGAACGCCGCACCGCGCTCCGCGCCCCATCGGCGCCGATCAGGAAGGCGGCGCGCAGCTGTTCGGTGCTGCCATCCGGACGTTCGATGGACAGCGTCACGCCATCCGCATCCTGCGTCACCCCGGTCGCCTTGGCATCGTAGATGAAGGTGACGTCCGGATTGGACGCCAGCTGGTCGCGCAGCATCCGCGTCAGCCGCCATTGCTCGCATTGCAGCCGGTAGGGATGCGCGGTGTCGCCCGCCAGCCGCCCCATCTCGAAGGTCGCGATCACGCCGGCGTGGCGGTCCCGGAACTGCCAGGTGGGGCAGACCAGCCCCTGCGCGATCATCGCCTCCACCACCCCGAAGCGGGTCAGCATGTCGAGCGTCGGCGGGTGGAAGGTGGAGGCGCGGAGATCGGCCGGCAGGTCGCGTTCCTGCTCCACGATGGCCACGGGAATCCCCTCCCCGGCCAGGTAGGCGGCCGCGACCATCCCCGCGGGGCCGGCTCCGGCAATGATGACGCGACGCTGTTCCATGCAAAGGCCTCCGGCGGGCAGGATGGCCCCGGGCGCGGTGCTTGCCCATAGCGCCGGGCGTCGCATCTATGGGGGCAATGAAACTCCCCTTCCTGCAACGCCACCCCCGTATCGCCGTGCTGCGGCTCTCGGGCCTGATCGCCGCGCGCTCGGGCGGCTTCGCGCCCCCTGGCATCTCGGCACAGGCCATGGCCCCGCTGATCGAGCGCGCCTTCGCGATCCGCCGGCTTTCGGCCGTGGTGCTGATCGTGAATTCGCCGGGCGGCTCGCCGGTCCAATCCTCCCTGGTCGCGCAGCGCATCCGGCGGCTGGCGGATGAGAAGAAGGTGCCCGTGATCGCCTTCGTCGAGGATGCGGCGGCCTCGGGCGGCTATTGGCTGGCCTGCGCGGCCGATGAGATCGTGGCCGACCCGGCCTCCATCCTCGGCTCGATCGGGGTGATCTCGGCCGGCTTCGACCTGTCGGGGGCGATCGGGCGCGTCGGCATCGCGCGGCGGCTGCACACGGCGGGGGCGGAGAAGAGCTTCCTCGACCCCTTCCGCCCCGAACGGCCGGAGGATCTGGACCGGCTGCAGGACCTGCTGGCGGAGCTGCACGAGACCTTCAAGGACTGGGTCCGCACCCGCCGCGCGGGCAAGCTGAAGGCCGAGGAATCCCACCTGTTCACCGGCCGCTTCTGGACCGGGCGGCAGGCGGTGGAACTCGGCCTGGCGGATGGGCTGGGGGAGGCATCCTCCGGCATCCGGGCGCGGTTCGGGGAGAAGGTGCAGATCATCCCCATCGGCCAGCGCCGCCAGCCCTGGTTCACGCGCCTGCTGCCGGGGATGTCGGCGGATGCCCTGGTCGCGGCGGCCGAGGAACGCGCGGCCTGGGCGCGGCTGGGCCTTTAGGCCTTCGCCCTCAGGCCGAGACCTGCGCGATCCAGGCCGGCAGGTTGTAGTGGGTGGCGACGCGCACGATCCGGCCGTCCTCGATCGCCAGGAAGGCGCCGGCCGGCAGGCGATAGGCCTGGCCGCGCGCCTCCGGCAGGCCGGGCTCGGTGCGCAGGTAGCGGCCCACCACGACGAATTCCGCCGCAGCCCGGCGGCCGGTGGCATCCGCCATGACCACCAGATCCTCCAGCCTTTCCTCATAGGCGGCGTCCATCTGGGCCATGAAGGCCTTGAAGGCCGCGATGCCGGTGCGCCGCCCGCCCTGGTTCACGTCATGGGCAACGGTCTCGGCCAGCAGGGCGCACATCGCGGCCCGGTCGCCGGCATTGAAGGCCGCGTAATAGGCGCGGACCAGCGCCTCTGCGGCGGCGCGGGGGGTGGCCTCATCCCCGGTTGGGGGGGCTGGCGGGGCAGGATTCAGCATGGGGGCGGTCCTGGTCGGGAACGAAGCAGTTGGCCGTTCGGCCCTGCTGGTCTATCTCGCCCCAGCGCCACTCCCCCGCAAGGCACAAGATGCCCGACAAGCCCCCCTCCTTCCAGGAGATGATCCTGCGCCTCCATCGCTTCTGGAGCGAGCAAGGCTGCCTGATCCTCCAGCCCTATGACATGGAAGTGGGCGCCGGGACCTTCCACCCGGCGACGACGCTGCGCGCGCTCGGGCCGAAGCCCTGGTCGGCCGCCTATGTGCAGCCCTCCCGCCGCCCGGCCGATGGCCGCTATGGCGAGAACCCGAACCGGCTGCAGCACTACTACCAGTACCAGGTCATCATGAAGCCGAGCCCGCCCGACGCGCAGGATCTGCTGATCGCCAGCTACCGGGACCTTGGCCTCGATCCCATGAAGCATGATTTCCGCTTCGTGGAGGATGACTGGGAGAGCCCGACGCTCGGCGCCTGGGGGCTGGGGTGGGAAGTCTGGTGCGACGGCATGGAGGTCGGCCAGTTCACCTATTTCCAGCAGGTCGGCGGCATCGCCTGCGAATTGCCGAGCTTCGAGATGACCTACGGGCTGGAACGCCTGGCCATGTTCATCCAGGACGTGGACGACGTGTACGAGCTGGACTTCAACGGGCGTGGCGTGAAGTACGGCGATGTGTTCCGTCGCGCCGAGGTGGAATACAGCCACCACAATTTCGAAGCCGCCGACACCGAGATGCTGTTCCGGCACTTCGCGGATGCCGAGCGCGAATGCATCGCGCTGGTCGAACGCGGCCTTGCCCTGCCAGCCTATGACCACTGCATCAAGGCCTCCCACCGCTTCAACCTGCTGGACGCCCGCGGCGCGATCAGCGTGACGGAACGCCAAGCCTATATCGGCCGCGTCCGCGCCCTGGCGAAGCGATGCTGCGAGGCCTGGGTGGCGGGGGAGGCCGCCTGATGCCCGAATTCCTGCTCGAATTGTTCAGCGAGGAAATCCCCGCGCGCATGCAGGCGCGCGGCGCGGAAGACCTCGCCAAGGCGGTCTCCGCCGCCCTCGCTGGTCGCGGGTTGATTCAAACAGACGTCAGCGTCTTCTTCGGCCCTCGCCGCATCGGACTCCGCTGCAGAATCCCGGCGATTTCATCAGAAGAACAGTGGGAAGAGCGCGGACCGCGACAAGGGGTTCCCACTGAAGTACTGCAGGCCTTCATCCGTACGAAGGTCGCGCCAAGATTTGGCTGGAATGACGCCGCGCAACACGCAGCCGCTGTGAACGCCCTGGTCTCGGGGCAGGCCTATATTCGCGACGATGAAAGCGGAGTTGTTCGCGATCTGCGCCTTGCTTGGAAGCCCTCGGGCAAAGCGATGGCCCTAATCGCTTCGGCGCTGATCCCTGGCGATGGCGCAGACCGAATCATTGCGAGCACGATACCGGGCGTGATCCGCGGCCTCGCCTGGCCGAAATCCATGCGCTGGGGCACCAGCGGCTTCACCTGGGTGCGGCCGCTGCAACGCATCCTGTGTCTGCTGGATGGGGAGGTCGTGCGCTTCGATCTTCGCCAGGGCGATGACGCCGCGCATGGGCTGGCCAGCGGCAACCTGACCGAAGGCCATCGCGTGATGGCGCCGGGCGCCTTCGAGGTCGCGTCCTTCGCCGGCTATGAAGCCGCGCTGCGCGAACGCCGCGTGATCCTGGACGCGGCGGAACGCGTGCGGGTGATCGAGGACGGCCTCGCCGCCCTGGCCGCCCAGCACGGCGTGCAGGTGGTGCCGGATCGCGGATTGCTGGAGGAAGTGGCGGGCCTCGTCGAATGGCCGGTGCCGCTGCTGGGGCGGATCGACGACGCCTTCATGGATCTGCCGCCCGAGCTGATGCGGACGACGATGCGCGTGAACCAGCGCTACTTCGCGATGGTGACACCGGATGGCCGCGCCGCGCCCTGCTTCGGCGTGGTGGCCAACATCGCGGCGACCGATGGCGGCGCCGCGCTGGTCGCGGGCAATGAACGCGTGCTGCGCGCGCGGCTGTCCGATGCGCGCTTCTTCTGGGACCAGGACCGCAAGCAGCAGCTGGAAGATTTCCTGCCGAAGCTGGACCAGGTGGTGTTCCACGCGAAGCTCGGCACGCAGGGTGAGCGAGTAGCCCGCCTCGAACGAATGGCGCGGCACATCGCGCCGATGGTCGGCGCCGATCCTGGCCTCGCGGCCCGCGCCGCAAGGCTGGCGAAGGCGGACCTCGCGTCTGGCATGGTCGGCGAGTTCCCCGAATTGCAGGGCGTGATGGGCCGCTACTACGCCCTCGCGGCCGGCGAGGACAAGCAGGTCGCGGAGGCGATCGGCACGCAGTACCGCCCGCTCGGCCCGACCGATGCGGTGCCGACCGCGCCCGTCGCAGTGGCCGTCGCGCTGGCGGACAAGCTGGACACGCTGGCGTTGTTCTTCGAAATCAATCAGGGTCCGAGCGGCTCCGGTGATCCATTTGCCCTTCGCAGAGCGGCTCTGGGTTTGATCCGAATAATCCGCGAGAACAACTTGCGGCTGCCGCTGGCTGAGGTCGTGACCACAGCGCTCGATGGTTGGAAGACGCATGAAGCCCGCCTTCGCGTTTATCGCCCTTGGGGATCTGCGCAAAAGAATACGGACATCAAGGCCATCGAAGTGATGGACTTTGTAAACGAACGGCTCCGCGTGCAGCTCCGCGCCGAAGGCGCGCGCCACGATGTGGTCGCGGCCGCCTTCACCGCCGGCGAGGACGATCTGGTCCGCCTTCTCGGCCGCGCCGAGGCCCTCAAGGCGCTGGTGGAATCCGAGACCGGGACCAATCTGCTGGCCGCCTATAAGCGCGCCCAGAACATCCTCCGCATCGAGGACAAGAAGGACGGCCCCCACACCGGCCCCGTGGACCTCGCCCTGCTGTCCGCGCCCGAGGAACAGGCGCTCGCCGCCGCCCTCGATGCGGCGGAGCCGGCGGCCCAGGCCGCCCTGGCCGCCGAGGATCACGCCAGCGCCATGGCGGCGCTCGCCGCCCTCCGCGCCCCGGTCGATGCCTTCTTCGAACGCGTGACCGTGAACGATCCGGATGCCCCAGTGCGGCGCAACCGGCTACGCTTGCTCGCTCGCCTGCGGACCGCCATGGATGCGGTCGCCGACTTCTCGCGCATCGAGGGCTGACCGCGCGCCCGCCTCCAGATCAGGAGTACGTCACCTCATGGCCAAGTGGGTCTACAGCTTCGGTGCCGGCCACAATGAAGGCCGCGCGGATATGCGCAACCTCCTCGGCGGGAAGGGCGCCAACCTGGCCGAGATGGCCAGCATCGGCCTGCCCGTGCCGCCCGGCTTCACCGTGACGACCGAGGTCTGCACCTACTACTACGCCCACCAGAACACCTACCCCGCCGATCTGCGCGCCCAGGTCAGCGATGCGCTGGCGCTGGTGGAACAGGCGGTGGGTGCCAAGTTCGGCGACACCCACAAGCCGCTGCTGGTCTCCGTCCGCTCGGGCGCGCGCGTCTCCATGCCCGGCATGATGGACACGGTGCTGAACCTTGGCCTGAACGACGCGACGGTGGATGGGCTCGCGGCGGCCTCCGGCGATGCGCGCTTCGCCTGGGACAGCTACCGCCGCTTCATCCAGATGTTCGGATCGGTCGTGCTCGACGTGGACCACCACCGCTTCGAGGAGATCATCGAGCATGTGAAGCTCGACCGCGGCGTCAGCGAGGACACCGAGCTGACGGCGCAGGACTGGCACCGCGTGGTCGCCGGCTACAAGGACATGGTGGAGGAGGTTACCGGCCAGCCCTTCCCGCAGGACCCACACGCGCAGTTGTGGGGCGCGGTGGGCGCGGTGTTCGGCAGCTGGATGAACCCCCGCGCCAACACCTATCGCCGCCTGCACGACATCCCCGCCGATTGGGGCACGGCCGTGAACATCCAGGCGATGGTCTTCGGCAATATGGGCCAGGATTGCGCGACCGGCGTGTGCTTCACCCGCGATCCCTCGACCGGTGAGAACGTGTTCTACGGCGAATACCTGATCAACGCGCAGGGCGAGGATGTCGTCGCCGGCATCCGCACGCCGCAGCCGATGGCCAAGGAACGCGCAAAGCCGAATGAGCGCAGCATGGAAGACGCCATGCCCGCCGCCTACGCCGAGCTGGTGCAGGTGCGCGCGACGCTCGAGAAGCACTATCGCGACATGCAGGACATCGAATTCACGGTCCAGCAGAACAAGCTGTACATGCTGCAGACGCGCAACGGGAAGCGCACCGCGGCCGCCAGCCTGAAGATCGCCGTGGACATGGCGCGCGAAGGGCTGATCGACCAGACCGAAGCGGTGAAGCGCGTGGACCCGAAGGCGCTGGACCAGCTGCTGCACCCGATGCTGGACCCGAAGGCGCCGCGCAAGTCGCTCGCCAAGGGCCTGCCCGCTTCCCCAGGCGCGGCCTGCGGCGCCGTTGTGTTCTCCGCCGATGAGGCCGAGCTGCGCGCGGCGAAGGGCGAGGCGGTGATCCTGGTTCGCATCGAGACCTCGCCCGAGGACATCCACGGCATGCATGCCGCCAAGGGGATTCTCACCACGCGCGGCGGCATGACCAGCCACGCCGCCGTCGTCGCCCGCGGCATGGGCCGGCCCTGCGTGGCGGGTGCCGGTTCCATCAGCGTGGACTACGCGCAGCAGACGCTGTCGGCCGGCGGCAAGCGCGTGCAGGCCGGCGAGATCATCACGCTGGACGGCGCGACGGGCGAAGTCTTCATCGGCCCCGTCGCCATGATCGAACCGAAGCTCTCGGGCGATTTCGCGACCCTGATGGAATGGGCCGATGGTGTCCGCAAGCTGAAGGTCCGCACCAATGCGGAAACGCCGCTGGACGCCGAAACCGCCCGAAAGTTCGGCGCGGAGGGCATCGGGCTCTGCCGCACGGAGCACATGTTCTTCGACCCCGCGCGCATCGGCGCCGTGCGCCAGATGATCATGGCCGAGACCGAGTCCGGCCGCCGCGCCGCGCTCGCCCGCCTGCTGCCCTTCCAGCGGCAGGATTTCCTCGACCTGTTCCGCATCATGGCCGGGCTGCCGGTGACGATCCGCCTGCTCGACCCGCCGCTGCACGAATTCCTGCCGCACAAGGACGAGGAGATCGAGGAAGTCGCCGCCGATCTCGGCGCCGATGTCGCGGCGATGAAGCGGCGCGTCGGCGAATTGTCGGAAGCGAACCCGATGCTCGGCCATCGCGGCTGCCGCCTCGGCATCACCTATCCCGAGATCTATGAGATGCAGGCCCGCGCGATCTTCGAGGCGGCCGTGATGACCGGCAAGGAAACGCACAAGGCACCGGTGCCGGAGATCATGATCCCGCTGGTGATGACCCGCCGTGAGCTCGAGATCACGCGCGCGCTGGTGGACAAGGTGGCGCAGGAGGTCTTCGCCGAAAGCGGCTATCATGTCGAATACCTGGTCGGCACGATGATCGAGCTGCCGCGTGCCGCGCTGACCGCGGATGCGATCGCCGAGAGTGCTGATTTCTTCAGCTTCGGCACCAACGACCTGACGCAGACCGTCTTCGGCCTGTCGCGCGACGATGCCGGCAAGTTCCTGCCGACCTATGTCGAGAAGGGCATCCTGCCGAAGGACCCCTTCATCTCGATCGATGTGGATGGCGTGGGCGCGCTGGTGGAGATCGCGGCGGAGAAGGGCCGCAAGGTGAAGCCCGATCTCAAGCTCGGCATCTGCGGCGAGCATGGCGGCGACCCGGCCTCGATCCATTTCTGCAGCCGGGCGGGGCTGGATTACGTCTCCTGCTCCCCCTACCGCGTCCCCATCGCCCGCCTCGCCGCCGCCCAGGCCGCGCTGGCGGCGAATGGCGGCGACAGGACGGCATGACGGGGCTGGGGCGCGGCGTGGCAGGCCGCGACGCAGCGCCCCCAACCAGCATCGGTGTCTACAGCTTCGAGGATATCCTCGGCGACGGGCTGATGAAGGTCGCCTTCCTGCGCGGCCTGCGAACAGCCTTCCCCGGCGCGCGGATCACCTGGATGACGACGCTCGGCTCGGCCTTCGCGCATGCGCTGCGCGACGTGGCGGGCCCGCCCTTGCTGGATGAGGTGGTGGAGCATTGCGGCGTCGGCGCGGCGCCGCGCGAATGGCTGAAGCCGCCGCCCCGCCTCGGCCCTTTCGACCAGCTGCTCGATACCCAGAGGCTCGCCTGGCGCAGCATCTGCGCCTGGCGGGTGCCGCATCGGCGGTTCCGCACGGCGGCCACGCTGCGCCGGGGAATCGATGGCGCGCCGGTCGGGCCGCATGCGCTCGACATGCTCTTCGCCCTTCTCGAAACGACGGCCGGCCGGGCGGTGCCGCGCGATCTCGCGCCGCTCACGCTGCCGGCGGCGCTGATCGCGGCGGCGCGGGAGGCCTTGCCCGGACCAGGCACGCGCCGCATCGCCATCGCGCCCGGCGCCGGCGGCGCCACGCGGCGCTGGCCGCTGGAGCGCTTCGCGGCCGTGGCGCGCGCGCAATCGGCGGCGGGGCGGGAGCCGGTTTTCCTGCTGGGGCCGGAGGACGCCGCAAAGCGCGCCGTCCTGGCCGCGGAAGTACCCGGCGCCGCCTTCCCCGAGGATCATCCCGCCTTCGCGACCCTGCTGCGCGATGCCGGGCCGAAGCCGCTGCGCGCGGTCGCCTGCGCGGCCCGCTGCGCGGCGGGGGTCGCGAATGATGGGGGCCCTGGGCACATGATCGCGGCCGCGGGCACGCCGCTGGTCTCGCTGTTCGGCCCGTCGTCGCCGGCGAAGTTCCGCCCCGTGTCGGCGCGCGTCGGTGTGGTCAGGGCGCAGGATTTCGGCGGTCCGGAGATGCATCGCATTCCGGTCGAAGCGGCGACCGAGGCGCTGGAGAGGCTGCTCGCCGAGGCGTGAAGCGTGCCGGGCGCCCAGGGGGTGGCGTTCAGCCTCCCGCGCGTCGGGGGGCGGCCAGGATCACCGCGACCGGCAGCCAGAAGAACAGCCAATGGGCATTGTAGAAGGCGAAGGGGCTCGGCTCGAAGGCGAAGTAGACGGCGGAGAAGACCATCATCGCCGCCGCCCAGGCCTGCGGCGCGCCCGGCTCCGCCCGGCCCAGCCGGCGCAGCAGCAGGCCGAAGGCCAGGATCGCGACCAGCAGGAAGGGCAGGCCGAAATGCACCGCCGTCGCCAGTACCGCATTCTGCGGATTGTTCAGCCAGCCCTCTCCCATCCGGTGGCTCGCGCCGAGGCCCCAGAGCGGATGCGCCGCGATGATCTCCGCCGCGCTCTGCCATAGGGGCAGGCGAAGGCTCGGTCGGCAGAGCAGGTCTTCGCCGTCGCAGAACAACGCACGCAGCGAGGCCTCAAGCGGCACGAGAGAGGACGCCGCGACAAAGGCCAGGGGCGCGAGGACCATGCCAAGGCGGAGAGCCGGGCCGCGCGGCAGCATCAGCAACGCGGCCCCGAGGGCGATGCCGATGGCCGGGCCCCGGCTCTGGGTCAGCACCATGGCAAGAAGGATCGCGCCGATACCCGCATAGGCCGGCAGCCGCCATCGGGACGGCACCAGCCCGGCGCGCAGCAGCGCGAAGCCGGCCAGCGCCGCCGCCGCCGCCGCCGCGGCGGCGGGGATCGGGTTCCGGCCGCGGCCCAGCATCTCGATCCGCTCCAGCAGCACCGGCGCCGTTGCGACGTGAAGCGCGACGGAGAGAGCCGCACTCAGCGCGCCGGCGGCGAACAGCATCGCCATCACGCGCGGCGCCCCCTGTTCGCGCAGCAGCGCGCGGGCGAAGAGCAGGAAGCAGGCGACCAGCAGCAGCCGGTGCAGCCCCGTCCAGGCTTCGGCCAGCGTCACCTCGGCGGCGGCAAGCGCCCCGGCCAGCAGGATCGCCGCCGCGGCGGCGAGCCAGCCGAGCATGCCCCGGCGGAAACCGGCATCCTCCGCCCGCGCCAGCAGCACCATCACGGCCACGATCACCACGCCGCCCGCGACCAGATCGGACAGCACCCGCAGGCGAAGCAGGTACATATTCGCCAGCAGCAGCAGGAAGGCGAACAGCGCGGCGCGCGGCAGATGCCGCTCCGCCGCTTCGGCCAGCGCGTCGAGCCGCCTCATGCGCCGAGCGCGTCGAGCGCGCCGAGGATGGCTTGGGGATCGATCGAGAAGCTCTGGCGTTGCCCCTCCGGCCCGCCCAGCAGGCAGGTATAGTCCATCCCCGCGCAGGCGGCCCAGAACAGGCCCGTTGTCTTGCGCGCATTGCCGGACTGGATCTCCACCAGCCGGGCCGAGGGCTTGCCGAAGATCGCATTCGCGAGCCCCGCCCCATGCACGCCCACCAGCAGGTCGCAGCCCGAGAACACCGCGAGCTGCTCGGCATGGTTGGACCAGCGGGATTCGAAGATGGTGAAGCCGCGGGCGCGCAGCGCCTCGATCAGCTCGGCCTCGCCCTGGACCTTCCGCAGCTTGGCGTCGCCGCGCGTCAGGAACACGCGCGAGGGCGGCGGCGCGGCGGGGTCGGGATAGTCGCCGCCGCGCCGGAAGATCTGGCGCAGCAGGTCGGTCACCTCCGGCATGGCGTAGCGATGCTCGCCGCTGGAGCACAGGACCTCGGCCTGCAGGTAGGCTTCGGCGATGGCGCCATCCTGCGGGCCGAGCCGGTGGATGGCCCGCGCATAGCCAAGCTTCATCAGCCCCTCGGCGAAGGCGGTGGCGACGGGGTTGTCACCGGTGGCGCAGACCACCGTGACAGGGTCCTCCCGGCTGATCAGGCCGCGCGCGACGGCGAAGGCGAGCGGGGCGAGGATGTCCGTCAGCAGATGGCCGTAATGGCGCATATAGGGGATGGCGATGACACGCCCGGCGATCCTCGCGGGCGTATGTCGGAAGACTCTCGGGCGCGTACCGGACCAGTTGGTGGGCCCCGTGCGGGTGAGCGCGGCGATGCGCCCGGACGACAAATCCACCGGCGCGATGATGCCGCCGGGCAGATAGGTCTCCCCCATCTGCCAGACCACGCGGCGGAGTTGCGGGAAGGGCGGGATGCCAGGGCCGGCATGCACCGTCTCCCGGCTATGCTCGCTGACCTTGGCGAGTTCGGCGGCGTAGCGCGGGGCGACGATCGGGTTGGTCACCACATCGTCATGCCGCAGCGCCAGGTCACGCGGCGGGCCGTACTCGGGGAAGAAATCCAGCCGGCGCGCCATGCCGGGCCGACCCCGCGTCAGCAGGGAAAAGGCCGCATGGGCCTTGGGCTTCAGGTCCAGAACACGGCGCAGGCCTGTGCGGTGACGTGCCATATTGGCCCCTGGAGCAAGGCGCCGCGAGGGGCGCAATGCCGGCTGCCTACACCAGTTCCGCGTGTGGAAGAAGGCAGCGGGCGATGCGGGTCCATCAAGCCCCCAGGCACAGGCCCCCGCCCCCTACATCCAGCGCCGCACCCGGCCCCTATACGCCTCATAGGCCGCGCCGAACCGGGTCGCGAGGTAGGCTTCTTCCTTCGCGATCACCAGCCGGTCCAGCACCCCGTGCAGCACCGCGACGCCAAGCCAGGACCAGAGCGTGCCCCAGATCAGCGCAAGCCCCGTCGCGCCCAGCAGCAGGCCGAGATAGATCGGGTTGCGGCTCCAGCGATACGGGCCGGTTGCGACCATCGCGGCGTCGGGGCGGTCGGGGCGCGGGTCGTTGCCGGCCTTGACCAGCGCCAGCACCGCCCAGCCCGCCAGACCGATCGCCAGGAAGATCACCATCCCACCCAGCGCGACGGCGGGCGGGCCGACCTGAAGGGTCCAGAGGCGGTCCAGCAGCCAGGCCCCGCCCATCACCAGCGCGGCGATGACCGGCGGCGGCAGGCGCACGCCGGGGCCGTGATCGGCGGGGGCGCTCATCTCAGGCCTGCTCCCGTGCCGGCAGGCGCATCCAGGCGGGGATGCGCGGCACCAGCGTCGCACCGCCGCAGGCGAAGGGGCCGCCGCGCTCCACCGCCTCGATCCGCAGCAGGGCGAGGCCCAGACCGGCTCGGCCGGAGCGCATCTCCCCCACCTCCTCGCCATCCCGGGTCACCGGGGTGCCGGGAGCGGGCAGCGGGCCAGAGACCGCCACCGGGAACAGCCGCTTCTTGAGCAGGCCGCGATACTTGGTGCGCGCCGTCAGCTCCTGGCCCATGTAGCAGCCCTTGGTCCAGGACACGCCGGCCAGCTCGTCGAAGCCGCCTTCCAGCAGCACGGACTTCCCGCCCTCCAGGTCGCGGGCGCCATCGGGCAGGCCGAGCGCGAGTCGATGAAGGTCATAGGCCGCCGCCTCGGCGTCCCCCCCCAGCGGCGCGGGGGACAGGGCGCGCCACCCGGCCTCCGCCAGCCGCGGATCGGGCGCGGCCAGGGGACTGTCCGG
The DNA here is from genome assembly GCA_945878375.1 of Roseomonas mucosa. Lineage (GTDB taxonomy): Bacteria > Pseudomonadota > Alphaproteobacteria > Acetobacterales > Acetobacteraceae > Falsiroseomonas > Falsiroseomonas mucosa_A. The sequence goes on from CAMDWG010000004.1 coordinate 106,741, forward strand.
CATCGGCGCCTCGCCCCAGCCCGCCGCCACCGCGAAGTCTGGCGAGGCATCGCCCAGCGCCACCTTGGCGCGCAGCCGGAAACGGGACAGGCCGGCGGCGATCATCCCCGCCTGGTCCCGGGCGCACTCCAGCAGCAGCCGGTCCGCCGCCGCGAAGATGAAGAAATCAGCCTGCCACTTCCCCTGCGGCGTCAGCAGCGCCGCCCAGACCGCGCGCCCCGGCCCGGCGGCGGCGACATCGTTGGAGACGAGGCCTTGCAGGAAGGACAGGCGGTCCTCGCCCGTCACCTCGACGACACCACGGTCCGGCAGATTCGCGATCGGCATGGTTGAGACATGGGGTCACAGGGGGCTGCCTTGCAACGCCTGGCGCAGGGGGCGGGCATGGCCGCGCGGCCGGGGTGGGGCCGGTCGGCGGGGCGTGCTATGGCCTGCCCCATCGATGCGCATCCTGTTCGTCACCTCGACGCGGCTGGGCGATGCCGTGCTCTCCACGGGCCTGCTCGACCACCTGCTCCGCGCCCACCCCGAGGCGCGCTTCACCATCGCCTGCGGCCCGGTCGCGCGCGGGGTCTTCGTGCATATGCCGCGGCTCGAGCGGCTGATCGAACTCCGCAAGCGCCGCTTCTCCCTGCATTGGCTGCTGCTCTGGGCGCAGGTGGTGGCGACGCGGTGGGATCTGGTGGTGGATCTCCGGGCCTCGGCGCTGGCCTTCATGGTGCCGGCGCGGCAGCGCGCTGTGGGCAAGGGCGGGCGGCGGGCCGGGCATCGGCTCGGCCATATCGGCGCGGTGCTCGGCCTGGACCCGCCCCCCCTGCCCGTCGCCTGGACCACGCCGGAGCAGGAATCCCAGGCCGCTGCGATGCTGCCCGGCGGGCCATGGCTGGTGCTCGGCCCGACGGCGAATTGGGCGAACAAGGTCTGGCCGGCGGATCGCTTCGTCGCCGTGGCCCAGGCGCTGACCGCGCCGGGCGCGGTCCTGGCGGGCGCGCGCATCGCCGTCATCGCCGGCCCCGGCCCGGTGGAGCGCGCCATGGCCGCCCCGGTGCTGGAAGCACTGCCAGGCGCGCTCGACCTGATCGGCAATCTGGATGTGCCGGCGAGCGCGGCCGTGCTGCGCCGCGCGGCGCTTTATGTCGGCAATGATTCCGGGCTGATGCATCTGGGGGCCGCCGCCGGCGCGCCGGTGGTGGGCGTGTTCGGCACCACCGATGCCCGGGAATACGCCCCCGCCGGGCCGCGCGCCGTCGCCGTTTCGGCCGATGGACCGCAGGGGGCGACGCCGATGGACCGGCTGGCGCCAGGGGATGTGGTGCGCGCCGCCACGCGGCTGCTGGCGCCGGGGGCGGCATGAGGATCGCGCATGTCATGGCCGGCGCGGCCCAGGGCGGGGCGGAGGCCTTCTTCGAACGCCTCGCCTTGGCCCAGGCGCGACGGGGCCATGAGGTGCTGGCGGTGATCCGGCGCGATCCCGCCCGCGCGGCGCGGCTCACGGCAGGCGGGCTGGCGCCGGTGGAACTTGGCTTCGGCGGGCCGCTCGACCTGCTGACCGGGCGGCGGCTGCGCGCGGCGCTGGATGCCTTCCGGCCGCAGGTGGTCGTCGCCTGGATGAATCGCGGGGCGCGCTTCGCCCGCGCGGCGTCGCGCGGGGCGCCCTGGACGCTGGTGGGGCGGCTCGGCGGGCAATACGACCTGTCCTATTACCGCGGCTGCGACATCCTGGTGGCCAATACGCTCGGCCTCTGCGACTGGATCGCCGGGCAGGGCTGGCCGCGGGAGAGGCTGAAGCACCTGCCGAATTTCGCCGCCGACCTGGCCGGGGCCGCGCCCGCCGCCCTGCCCTTCCCGCCCGGCGCGCGCGTGCTGCTAGCGATGGGGCGGCTGCATCCGAACAAGGATTTCCCGACCCTGCTGCGCGCCCTCGCGCGCCTGCCCGGCGATGTGCATCTCGCGCTGGCCGGCGACGGCCCGGATCGCGCGGCGCTGGAGGATCTGGCGCGCGGGCTCGGCCTCGGCGCGCGGATCGCCTTCCTCGGCTGGCGGCAGGATGTGGGCGCGCTTCTGGCCGCGAGCGAGATCCTCGTCGTCCCGTCCCGCATCGAGCCGCTGGGCAATGTGGTGCTGGAGGGATTTTCCGCCGCGCGGCCGGTGGTCGCGGCGGCGGCGGATGGGCCGCGCGAAGTGATCGAGGATGGACGGACCGGCCTGCTGACCCCCATCGGCGACGAGGCCGCGCTGGCCGCGGCCCTGGCCGGGCTGCTGGCGGACCCCGCGCGCGCCGCGGCGATCGGCGCCGCCGGGCGCGGCACCTTCCTGGCCCGGCATGCGGAAGCGCCGGTGCTGGCGGCGTGGGACCTGTTCCTCGCGGCCGCGGCGCGCATCCGTGGCGGGAGCACCGGCTGATGTGCGGCATCGCGGGCCTTGCCATGCGCCAGGGCGCGACACCGGACGAGGCCGCGCTCCGCGCCATGGCGCGCGCGCTGACGCATCGCGGGCCGGACGGGTCGGGCAAGCATCTGGCCGGCAATGTGGGGCTGGCGCATACGCGGCTGGCCATCATCGATCTCGCGACCGGCGACCAGCCGCTGTTTGCCGGGCCGGCGGCGCTGGTCGCGAATGGAGAGGTCTACAACTACCTGGAACTCCGCGCCGACAACGCGCTGGCGACCACGACGAACAGCGATTGCGAGCCGCCGCTGCACCTGTATCGCCGCGATGGGCTGGCGGGCTTCGCTGGTGCGATGCGCGGGATGTACGCGATCGCGCTGCATGACCGCGCCGCGCGGCGGCTGGTGCTGACGCGCGATCCCTTCGGCATCAAGCCGCTTTATGTCGCGCAGGTGGAAGGCGGGCTCGCCTTCGCCTCCGAGCCCCGCGCGCTGCTCGCCTCCGGCCTCGTGCGGCCGCGCCTGCGCGCGGAAGCGCGGGAGGAGCTGCTGCAGCTGCAATTCACCACCGGCCCCGCCACCATCTTCGACGGCATCTCCCGCGTCCTGCCCGGCGAGAGCCTGGTGGTCGCCGATGGCGCGATCATCGAACGCCATCGGCGCGCCGCGCTGCCCGAAGGCGGGCCGGAGCCGATCGCGGAAGCGGACGCGCTGGCCCGCTTCGATGCGGCCTTCGAGGACAGCATCCGCCTGCACCAGCGCAGCGACGTGCCCTATGGGCTGTTCCTGTCGGGTGGCATCGATTCCGGCGCGGTGCTGGCGATGATGACGCGCCTCGCCGACCGGCCCATCCGGGCCTTCACCGCGCGTTTCGACGTCCCCGGCGCAGCGGATGAGCAGCAGGCCGCCGAAGCCGTCGCGGCCGCTACCGGCGCGATCCACGCGACCGTGACGGTGACGGAGCAGATGGTGTGGCGCCATCTGCCGGAGATCGTGGCCGCGATGGACGATCCGGTGGCCGACTACGCCATCATCCCCACCTGGTTCCTCGCCCGCCGCGCACGAGAGGACGTGAAGGTGGTGCTGTCCGGCGAAGGCGGGGACGAGCTGCTGGCCGGCTATGGCCGCTACCGCAGCGCCATGCGGCCCTGGTGGCTGGGCGGGCGACGCCCGCGCGCGGGGGGCGCCTTCGACCGGGTGGGCGATGTGCTGCGCGCCCCGCTGGCCGGCTGGCGCGACGGCTTCGCCGCGGCCGAGGCCGCATCCGCCACGCCAGGCCGCACGCGGCTGATGGCGGTGCAGGCCGCCGATATCGCCGAATGGCTGCCGAACGACCTGCTGCTGAAGCTCGATCGTTGCCTGATGGCGCATGGGGTCGAAGGCCGCACGCCCTTCCTGGATCCCGCCATCGCGGCGGCCTGCTGGCGCCTGCCGGATGGGCTGAAGGTGCGCGGGCGGACGGGCAAGTGGCTGCTGCGGGAATGGCTGTCGCGCAACCTGCCGGCGGCGCGGCCCTTCGCGCCGAAGCAGGGCTTCACCGTGCCGGTCGCCGCCTGGATCGCATCTGTCGGCGATCGCCTCGGCCCGCTGGTCGCCGCCCAGCCGGGGGTGGCGGAGATCGCGCAGCCGGACCGGGTGGCGGCGCTGTTCCGCGCCGCCGGCGCCGACAAGCATCGCGGCTTCGCCGCCTGGCACCTGCTGTTCTACGCGCTGTGGCACCGCGCCCATGTCGAGGGGCTGCCGACGGATGGCGATGTGTGGCAGGTCCTCGGCCAGCGCGGCTGACCCGCTGTCACCGGACCACGGCCAGGGCTATATCCGCCGCGTTTGTTGAAGGACACGCCGACCATGACCCAGCATTTCGACCTCGTCCTGCGCGGCGGCACGCTGGTGCTGCCCTGGGGCATGGAACAGGCGGATGTCGGCGTGCGCGCCGGGCGGATCACGGCCATCGGCGACCTCCGCGCCGCCCATGCCGGAGAGGAAGTGGATTGCCGCGGGCTGCACGTCCTGCCCGGCCTGATCGACAGCCATGTCCATCTGCGCGAGCCGGGCGACGCCAAGGTCGAGACCATCGCGACCGGCACGCGGGGCGCGGTGCTGGGCGGGCTGGTCGCGGTGTTCGACATGCCGAACACCAACCCCTCCATCACCACGCGCGAACAACTGGACTGGAAGCGCGACTATGTGGGCCAAGCCGCCTTCTGCGACATGGGCCTCTATGTCGGCGCGGCGATGTCGAACATCGACGAGCTGGCGACGCTGGAAGCGCAGGCCAATGTCTGCGCCGTGAAGGTCTTCGCCGGCTCCTCCACCGGCGACCTGCTGGTCGCCGATGATGAGAGCCTGGAGCGCGTCATGCGCTCCGGCCGCCGGCGCATCTGCTACCACTCGGAAGACGAGTACCGCCTGCAGGCGCGCAATCCCGACTATCATTCGGGCATGCCGCACCGCATGCACGCCGTCTGGCGCGACGTGGAATGCGCCGCGCTCGGCACGCGCCGCCTGATGGCACTCGCCAGCAAGACCGGCCGGCCCGCGCATATCCTGCACGTCTCGACGGCGGAAGAACTGGAGTATCTGCGGGACTTCCGCGACCTCGCGACGGTGGAGGTCCTGCTGAACCACCTGACCCAGACCGATGAGGCCTATGACCGCCTGGGCGGCTATGCGGTGATGAACCCGCCGATCCGCGACCAGCGGCACCTGGACGCGGCGTGGGAAGCGGTCCGCACCGGCATGGTGGACACGGTGGGCTCCGACCACGCGCCGCATTCGCGCGCGAACAAGGAAAAGCCCTGGCCCGATTGCGCGGCCGGGCTGACCGGGGTGCAGACCATCGTGCCGCTGATGCTGGATCATGTCAGCGCCGGGCGGCTCAGCCTGTCGCGGCTGGCCGACCTGATGTGCGCGGGCCCGGCCCGGGTCTATGGCGTGGTCGGCAAGGGGCGGCTGGCGGCCGGCTATGATGGCGACTTCACGGTGGTGGACATGAAGCGCAGCCGCACCATCGAGGAAAGCTGGATCGCATCCCCCTGCGGCTGGACGCCCTTCGCGGGGCATCGCTGCACCGGCTGGCCGGTGATGACGGTGATCCGCGGCCAGGTCGTGATGCGGGAGGACGAGGTTCTGGGCGGCCCGATCGGCAAGCCGGTCCGCTTCGCGCCCTAGCGATAGGCCGAAGGGCGTCCAACAGAACCGGCATCCAGCCTTGGGCGGCGCCGCGGCTTTGCCGCGGCAACGCAGCGTAACCGCGCAGAAACAGAACCCTGATTGGGGTCCCCGCAAGGCCGCGTCGTGCCTGCGGCACGACGCGGTTTTGTGGGGCGTTCTACCGCCCCGGATCGGCGACTTCGCGCAGCGCGCCGGTCTCGGGTGGGGTGGTCCAGCAATCCACCGCGCCGAGGCTCCGCGTGCAGAAGGGGGTGGGCAAGGGCGGCGGGGGCGGCGCCACGCACCAGGGCCCGTGCCGCTCCCACCTGACCGAGGAGCAATCCTGCCGCGTCGCCAGCCCCGCGACATGATCCAGCGGCGTCTTTCCCGTGAAGACCAGCGACGCCCCGCTCACCCCGGCCGCGGGCACGGCGAGCGGTTCCAGCCCGCAGCCGCCCAGAAGGGCGAGCCAGGGCAGCATCGTGACCCGCAGGCTGCGGGGGATCTTCGGGACGAGGGAGGCCATGCGGCCCAAGCCTCGCCCGACCGGGCTTAACGCGCCGTGACCGCCCCTGTATGGTCCGGCGCCGCTGGCCGGGTCGCGCCCTTCGCCAGGTTTCGGAAGGATCAGACGTGCCCGATATCTTCGACGAGGTCGAGGAGGATCTCCGCGCCGAACGCAACCGCCGCCTGGCCAAGCGCTGGGGTGGGCTCGCGCTCGGCGTCGCGCTCGTCTTCGTCGCCGCCACCGGCGGCTGGCAGGCGTGGCGCTGGAACGAATCCCGCAAGGCCGCCGCCGCCGCCGAGGCCTATCTGACGCTGCATCGCGCCAGCGAAGGCGAGGGCGCCGACCTCGCCGCCGCCGCCGCCGGCTTCGCGACCCTCGGGCGGGACGCGCCGTCGGGCTACCGCGCCCTGGCCCAGCTGCGCGCCGCCGCGCTGAAGGCCGAGACCGGCGACCTCCCAGGCGCGCTGACATTGTGGAACGCGGTCTCCGCCGATAGTGGCGCCGACCCGCTCTACCGCGACCTTGCGACGCTGCTGGCCGTGACCCATGCGCTCGACAGCGGCGACCCGGCGCAGCTCGCCGGCCGCCTCGCGCCCCTGACCGCCGAGGGCAATCCCTGGCGCGCCTCCGCGCGGGAAGCCCAGGCCCTGCTCGCCCTGCGGCGTGGCGCGACAGAGGAAGCGCGGCGCATCCTGGAATCCCTGGTCGCCGACGCCGCCGTCCCCGCCGGCTTGCGCGAACGCGCCCAGCGCGTCGCTGCGGGGCTGCGCTCTTGACCCGGACCAAATCCACACGGCGGATGGCGCTGCTGGGTGGCGCGGCGGCGCTGCTCGCGGGCTGCGATACGGTCGACAGCCTGTTCGGCGAACGCCGCCAGCCTTTGCCCGGCGAACGCCGCCCCGTGCTGCGGACCGACCCGCCGCTGGTGGCGGATCAGGGGCTGGATGCCCGCGCCGTCGCCCTGCCCCCCGCCACCGACATCGCCGACTGGCCGGTGTCCGGCGGCCGGCCTAACCATGCGCCGGGCCATGCCAACCTCTCGCCCGAGCCACGCGTCGTGTGGCGGGCCTCGGCCGGCAGCGGGTCCGAATACCGGGCGCGCATCACCAGCGGCCCGGTGATCGCGGGCGGCCAGGTCTTCGCCGTGGATGCCTGGGGCCATGTCAGCGCCCATGGGCTGGCCGATGGCACGCTCCGCTGGCGCACCGACACCACGCCCGAGGCCGAGAGCGCCGTGCCGCTCGGCGGCGGCGTCGCGGTGGTGGATGGCACGGCCTATGTGACCAATGGGCTGGCGGAGGTGCTGGCGCTCGACACCGCCGATGGCGTGGTGCGCTGGCGCGTGCGCCTGCCGCAGCCGACGCGCGGCGCGCCGACGGTTGCCGGCGGACGCATCTTCGTCGTCACGATCGAGAACCAGCTGGTCGCGCTCTCGGTGGAGGATGGACGCCGGCTCTGGCTGCATCGCGCGGGCGCCTTGAATACCCTTCCCCTCGGCCTGCCCGCCCCGGCGGTGGAGGGCGAGACGGTGGTGGCCGGCTTCGGCACCGGCGAGCTCGTGGCGCTGCGCGTGACCGATGGGCGGCTGCTCTGGTCCGACAATGTCGGGCTGAGCAACCCGAGCCTCGCGGATATCTTCGGCGTCACCGGCCTGCCGCTGATCGAGGGCGGGCGCGTGATCGCGACCGGGCTCGGCAACACCACCATCGCGGTGGATCTGCGCAGCGGGCGGCGCCTGTGGGAACGCGCCTTCGGCGGCGGGGCCGGCCCCGCCGGGGCCGGGGATTGGATCTTCTCCGTCACCGGCACCGGCCGCGTGCTGGCGCTGGGGCGCGAGGATGGGCGGATCCGCTGGGTGACCGACCTCGACCCGCCACCGGCCGAGGGCACGCCCCCGCCCCCGGCGCGCTTCGGGCGGCCGATGATCGCGGGTGGGCATGTGATGGTGCCGTCTTCGCGCGGCGAGATGCTGCTGCTGGCCCCGGCGGGCGGCGCGATCCTGGGGCGGGTCCAGATCGGGCAAGGCGTGACCATGCCGATGGCGTCGGCGGGCGGCACGCTGGTGGCGCTGGCCGATGACGGGACGCTGATCGCGCTGCGATGAGGAACGGGGCGATGGCAGCGTTCGCCACCGCCCGCGATCCGCGCTAGAAGCCGGCCCATGCAACGCATCGCCATTCTCGGCCGGCCGAATGTCGGCAAGTCCACGCTGTTCAACCGGCTGGTCGGCCGCAAGATCGCCATCGTGGATGACACGCCGGGCGTCACGCGCGACCGCAAGGAAGCGGAAGCGATGATCGGCGGCGTCAACGTGCTGCTGGCCGACACCGCCGGCCTGGAAGAAGCGGCGCCCGACACGCTGTATGGCCGCATGCGCGCCAGTTCCGAGGCCGCGCTGCGACAGGCCGACCTGGTGCTGTTCGTGGTCGATGCCCGCGCCGGCATCACGCCGGCCGACCGCGCCTTCGCCAATTGGCTGCGCCGCGCGGACCTGCCCGTCATCCTGATCGCCAACAAGGCCGAAGGCCGGCTCGGCACGCAATTGGCGATGGAGGCCTATGAACTCGGCCTCGGCGATCCGCTGCCGATCTCGTCCGAACACGGGGAGGGTATCGGCAGCCTGCATGACGAGGTGCGCGACCGGCTGGTGGACCAGGGCGCCCGGCCGAAGCCGGAGGGGAAGGACCGTCCGCTGCGGCTTGCCATCGTCGGCCGCCCCAATGCGGGCAAGTCCACCCTGGTGAACACGCTGCTGGGCGAGGAGCGGATGATCACCGGCCCGGAACCCGGCCTGACCCGCGATGCCGTCGCGCTGGAATTCGCCGATGCGGAAGGGCCGGTGCGGCTGGTCGATACGGCGGGGATGCGGAAGAAGGCGCGGATCGAGGCGAAGCTCGAACAGATGTCGGTCGCGGCCACACTCGCCGCGCTGAAGGAAGCCGAGGTCGTCGTGCTGGTGATCGACGCCCTGCTGGGCATGGACGAGCAGGATCTGCGGATCGCGCGGCTGGCCGAACGCGAAGGGCGCGCCGTGGTGATCGCGCTCAACAAATGGGATGCGGTCGCCGACCGCGCCGCGACGCGCCGACTGATCGAGGATGTGCTGACCGCGAGCCTCGCGCAGTCGAAGGGCGTCTTCGTCGTGCCGATCTCGGCGGCCACCGGCCGCGGGGTGGAGAAGCTGATGCCGACGGTGCGCGAGGTCTATGCGCTGTGGAACCGCCGCGTGCCGACCGGCGAGTTGAACCGGTGGTTCGAGGCGATGAAGGAACGCCACCAGCCGCCGTTGGTCGATGGCAAGCGGATCAAGCTGCGCTACGCCACCATGCCGAAGGCCCGGCCGCCGACGGTGGTGGTGTTCGGCACCCGCGCCGAGATGCTGCCGGAGGATTACCGGCGCTACCTGGTGAATTCCTTCCGCGAGCAGTTCGACATGCCGGGCGTGCCGATACGGCTGAACCTGCGCGGCACCGAGAACCCCTACGCGGACGACGCCGAAGGCAGCTGAAGCGCAAGCCGGGATGTCGCGGAAGGTCCCCGCGGGATGGTTGCCCCGCGGGGGGCGGGGTTCTAGCCTTCGCCCACGATGACCGGCTTGATGGACATGCTGGGCGGTACGGCGGGCGCGGGCTTGCCCGGCACCCTGCTCGAACTCAAGGATCTGCGAGCGGCGGCCTCCCGCCGGGTCCGGGAAGCCGCCATTCGCAGCCGCTGCCAATCCGTGCCGCTCGATCCCCACACCGTGCTGTGCCGCGTGCTCGGCCGCTACAAATTCCTGGTGGACAGCCGCGATCTCGGCCTCTCGCCGCATCTGATGCTGGACGGGTACTGGGAGTCGTGGTGCACCGAATTCATGCTGCGCCGCATCCGCCGGGGCCAGGTGGCGTGGGATATCGGCGCCAATCTCGGCTACTACGCGGTGCTGATGGCCGATCTCGTGGGGCCGGAGGGCCGCGTGCTCGCGCTCGAGCCCAATCCGCGGCTCGCCACGCTCTGCGCGCGCAGCCTGTCGCTCAACGGCTTCTGGCACAATGCGGAGGTGCAGCGCCTGGCCGCCGCCGAAGTGAGCGGCGAGACGCTGCGCTTCCGCGCCACCATCTCGGATCCGAAGAACGGCCGGCTGGTCGATGCCGCGCTGCCGGACGCGGCGGCGCGGGATGAGGATGTGCTCGACTTCGCGGTGCAGGCGATGCGGCTGGACGATCTGGGCCAGGGCGCGGTGGATTTCATCAAGATCGATGTCGAGGGCGCCGAGGAGCAGGTCTGGGCCGGCATGCAGGGGCTGCTGGATCGCAGCCCCGCGATCACCGTGGTGATGGAATTCAACGCGCTGCGCTGCCGGGCCCCCGGGGCCATGCTGGACGAGGCCGCGACGCGCTTCCCGCTGCGCGAATTGGCGCTGAACGGGAAGGTCGTGCCCGTCACGCCCGCCGATATCCTCCCGCGGCGAGAGGATACGCTGCTCGTCCTGACGAACGAGAAGCTGTAGCCCCGTCAGCGCGCGGTCGGCGCGAGGTCGATCCGCGCGCCGTGGCGGGTCTCCGACGGCAGGCACAGCGCGGCCAGCGCGGGCGCGATCTCGGCGGGCTGGGGGATCGTCGCCGGATCCTCGCCGGGCATCGCCTGCGCGCGCATCTTGGTCGCGACAACGTCCGGGTCGGCCAGGTTCACGCGCAGCTTCGTCGCCGCGACTTCCTGCGCCCAGGTCGCGACAAGGTGCTCCATCCCCGCCTTGGTCGCGCCGTACATGCCCCAATAGGCCTTCGGGCGCAGCACGCGCCCGGTGGTGACGAACACCGCCCGGCCGGCGTCCGATGCGCGCAGCGGCGGGTCGCAGCTGCGGATCAGGCGCCACGCCGCCGTCAGGTTGACCGCCACCGTCTCCGCCCAGTCGCGCGGCTCGATATGCGCGACCGGCGTCAGCTTGTTCAGCACGCCGGCATTGTGGACCAGGATGTCCAGCCGCCCGAAGCGTTCCATGATGGAGGCGCCGAGCAGGTCCAGCTCCTTCTCCTGCTTCTGCAGGTCGAAGGGCAGCAGGGTGGCCCCGCGGCCGGTGGCGGCGCGGATCGCGTCATCCGTCTCCTCCAGCCCGCCCTGGGTGCGGGCCACCAGCACGCAATGCGCGCCGAGGGTGGCGAGTTCGATCGCCAGCGCCGCGCCGATGCCGCGCGACGCCCCGGTGATCAGGGCGACGCGGTCCTTCAGGGGAAGCTCTGTCACGGATGGGCACCTTGCAGCAGGGAATGCGGCGGCTCGGCGTTCTCGCGCTGGTCGACCAGGGAGATCGCGTAGTCGCCGGTGAAGCAGGCATCGCAATAGGCCGGCTGCGCGGCGTCGCGCCCCGGCTTACCGAGCGCGCGGTAGAGCCCGTCGAGCGAGATGAAGGCCAGGCTGTCCGCGCCGATGATCCGCGCCATTTCCTCGATATCGTGGTTCGCCGCCAGCAGCTTGCCGCGTTCGGGCGTGTCGATGCCGTAGAAGCAGGAATGCGTGGTGGGGGGGGAGGAGATGCGCATATGCACCTCCGCCGCGCCAGCGGCGCGCACCATTTCCACGATCTTGCGGCTGGTCGTGCCGCGGACGATCGAATCATCCACCAGCACCACGCGCCTGCCTTCCAGCACCGCGCGGTTCGCGCTGTGCTTCAGCTTCACGCCCAGGTGGCGGATGTGGTCGGTCGGCTCGATGAAGGTGCGGCCGACATAGTGGTTGCGGATGATGCCGAGCTCGTACGGGATGCCGGCTTCCTGCGCGTAGCCCATCGCCGCCGGCACGCCGCTGTCGGGCACGGGCACGATGACATCCGCCCCGACCCCGCTTTCGCGCGCGAGTTCCGCGCCGATGCGCTTGCGCGTGTCATAGACAGGCGTGCCCTCCACCGTGGAATCCGGGCGGGCGAAGTAGATGTATTCGAAGATGCAGAAACGGCCCTGCTGCTTCGCGAAGGGCTTCTGGGAGGTCAGGCCCCGGTCGTCGATCAGCACGATCTCGCCCGGCTCCACATCCCGCACGAATTCGGCGCCGACGATGTCGAGCGCGCAGGTCTCGGATGCCAGGACGAAGCCGCCGCCAGCGAGCTTGCCGATCACCAGGGGCCGGACGCCGAGCGGATCGCGCGCCCCGATCAGCGCGCCATTGTGCAGCGCGACCAGGCTGTAGGCGCCCTGCACCTGCTTCAGCGCGTCGATCAGACGGTCGGTGACCGTGCTGTAAAGGCTGATGGCGATGAGGTGGACGAAGACCTCGCTATCCGTCGTGGACTGGAACAGGCAGCCACGGCGCACCAGCGCGCGCTTCAGCGCATGGGCGTTGGTCAGGTTGCCGTTATGCGCGACCGCGAAGCCGCCGAATTCGAAATCGGCATAGAGCGGCTGCACGTTCCGCAGCGCCGTCTCGCCGGTCGTGGCGTAGCGGTTGTGACCGACCGCTGCGCGCCCCGGCAGCCCCGCGATGACGCGGGCATCGCCGAAATTGTCGCCGACCAGCCCGCGGCCCTTATGCGCGTGGAACACGCCGCCGCCGGTCTCGAGCGAGACGATGCCGGCCGCTTCCTGGCCGCGATGCTGCAGCGCGTGCAGGCCAAGTGCCACCAGCGCCGAGGCATCGGCGCTGCCCCAGACGCCGACGACGCCGCATTCCTCATGGAACTTGTCATCGTCCGGCGGGGCGGGACGGGTGCTGAAATCCTGCATGGGCGTCCTTCAGGTCCGGCTGCGCGCGGGGGGGCGAAGCAGCTGGTCCAGGCTCGGGTCCTGTCGGCCGGTCCCTTCGGGCAGGCGGGGCCGGAAATCCGCGGGCAGCTTGTCCACCACCCAGCGCGCGCCATCGGCGGCCAGGGGAAGGGACCGGGCATCCCGCACTTCCGCGGGCCAGCGATCGGTGGCCGGCACCGCCAGCCCGCCCACGATATAGGCGAGGATGACGATGAAGGCACCCCGCGCCAGGCCGAATACCATCCCCAGCGCCCGGTCCACCCCGCCGAGCGCGGACCGCCGCACATGCTCGGCGATCCAGGCGATGAGGATCTTGAGTGCGATCAGCACGACGATGAACACCGCGCCCACGGCGATGCCGCTGGCCAGCCATTCGGGCTCGACATATTGCGCGGCGAAGGGCTTGACGAAGGGCTGGGCGGCGAGCCCCGCGATGGCGGCCCCGGCCCAGGCGCCCACGCCCAGCACCTCGCTGACCGCGCCGCGGAAGAAGGCGACCCCTGCCGAGAGCAGCAGGATCGCCAGGACAACGCCGTCAACCCAGGTCATCGCGCCCCAATGGTCCGCTGGCTTGGTCCGGTCTGTCGGGAACGCCGCTGGCGGCAGGCGAGGCCGGACCGGGACGCGGGCCGTCGCGGATGGGGTATAGCGGGCCAGGGATGGGGTGTCATGATCCCGTCGGGGCGGCGCTGGCGGCGTCCTTCTTCCGCTTCACCGTCCCCGCCGCGAATTCGGCGACGAGGTCGGCAAGGTGCCCGGCTTCCTTCAGCTTCAGCCCCGGCACGGCGGCCAGCGGCGCCGAGCCGCGCGCGACCCGGCGGGGTAGCGTCGCGGCCTCGAAGCCCAGCTTCTGCGCCTCCCGCAGCCTGGATTCGGCCTGGGCCACCTGGCGCACTTCGCCAGACAGGCCGACCTCCCCGAAATAGACCGTGCCGGGATCGGTCGGGCGGTCGGTCGCGGCGCTGACCAGCGCCGCCGCCACCGCGAGGTCGGCGGCCGGTTCGCTCACCCGCAGGCCGCCGGCGACGTTCAGATAGACGTCGTTCATGCCGAGCCCCATGCCGCAGCGCGTCTCCAGCACCGCCAGCAGCATCGAAAGCCGCCCCTGGTCCCAGCCCACCACCTGCCGCCTTGGGCTGCCGCCCGCACTCGGCGAGAGCAGGCATTGGATCTCCACCAGCACCGGCCGCGTGCCCTCGATCCCCGCGAAGACCGCACTGCCGGAGACATTGCCGCGCCGTTCCGCCAGGAACAGGGCAGAGGGGTTGGCGACCTCCACCAGCCCCTGTTCCGTCATCTCGAACACGCCGATCTCGTCGGTCGGGCCGAAGCGGTTCTTCACCGCGCGCATGATGCGGAACTGGTGGCCGCGATCGCCTTCGAAATGCAGCGTCGCATCCACCATGTGCTCCAGCACGCGCGGCCCGGCGAGCGTGCCTTCCTTCGTCACATGCCCCACCAGCACCAGCGCGAAGCCGCGCGTCTTGGCCAACCGGATCAGCTCCGCCGCGCAGGCCCGGACCTGGCTGACCGTGCCCGGCGCCGAATCCAGCGCGTCGAGCCAGACGGTCTGGATGGAATCCATCACCACCACCGCCGCCTCGCCTTCACCCTCCAGCCCCGCCGCGATGTCGCGGAGCGAGGTGGCGGCGGCGAGGCCGAGCGGGGTCTTGGCCAGGCCGAGCCGCGCCGCGCGCAGCCGCACCTGCTCCACCGCCTCCTCCCCCGACACATAGAGCGTGCGGCGACCGGAGGCTGCGATCCGCGCCGCCGCCTGCAGCAGGATGGTGGATTTCCCGATTCCCGGATCGCCGCCCACCAGCACGGCGGAGCCCGGCACGAAGCCGCCGCCCAGGACGCGGTCGAGTTCAGCAATCCCGGTCAGGATGCGCGCGGGCGGGGCGCTGCGGCCTTCGAGGCCGACGAATTCCAGCCGCCGCCCGCCCGCCGCCTTCGCCGCCGGGCCGGGGCCACGGGCTTCCGCCACTTCCTCGGCGAGCGTGTTCCATTCGCCGCAGGCGTCGCAGCGACCCTGCCATTTCGCGTGGGGCGCGCCGCAGGCCTGGCAGACGAAACGGTTGCGATCCTTGGCCAAGCGGCCCCTCCGGCACGAAACACGAACATCGGAACTGGTAGCGCAATCCGACGCATCCACGAAGATCATATTTCGTTGTGGATCCTGATCTCTGCTCAATTCCCTATTGTAAACGCCCGAAATTCCGTTCACTTGATCGAAACGAATTGGAGTCGCCACACATGCGGGCGCCGCGTTGCCTATCGCTTCGCACCCTGCTGGCCCTGCTGTCGCTCCTGCTCACCCTGCCCATGCTGGTGCTCTCCGTCGCGGTGGGCGCGATGCAGGTGCAGGCGGAACGCCGCCAGATCGAAGCCGAGGCGATCGGCGATGCGCGGGACCTGCTGCAGAGGGCGGACCAGCTGGTCGCCAGCGAGGCGGCCCGGCTGCGCCGCTTGGCGCGCGACTGGGATAGCGGCGCCGCGCCGCAAGCCCTGGCCGCCTTCCACGCCGACACCGGCCTGCACCTGTCGCTGCTGGATGCCGAAGGCACGCCGCGCGCCGAGACACGCCCCACCCCCCTGCCCCCGCCCTTGCAACAGGCCGCGCTGGCGCTCCGGCGGGATGGAAGGCTGCTCTCGCCCCTGGTCGAGGATGCCGATTCGGGCGGCCATGCTGTGCTGCTGGCAGAGGGCGTGGCCAGCGGGCTGCTGGTTCTCGCCCTGCCCGCCTCCGCGCTCCAGGCCTTGCTGGCGAACGCGCCCGGCCGCCCCTTCGACGGTACGCGCTTCCCTTCCCTGGTGGACCGGAAGGGACGGATCGTGGCGCGCTGGCGCGATCACGCGCGCTTCATCGGCCAGACCACGCGCGGCCGGGAAACCACCGCCATCGGCCCTCAGCTTGAAGGCGTCTGGCGCGGCACCACCCTCGACGGGGTGCCCATGCTGGTCGGCTATGCGCGCTCCGCCACCACCGGCCTCTCGGTCGGCGTCAGCATCTCGGAGGAGGCCCTGGCCGAACCGGCCTGGCGCTCGGCGCTGCTGCTCGGCGGTTTGGCGGCGATGCTGCTGGCGCTTGCCGGGGGTGCGGGGCTTCTCGCCGCGCGGCGCATCGCGGGGCCGGTGGCGAGCCTCGGCGCGGCGGCGACGGCACTGGCCGAGGGCCGCCCCCCACCCCGGCTCACCACCCCCGTCGCCGAGGTCAATGCGGTGGCGGAGGCCATGGCCGAGGCCGCCGAACGCCGCCGCCTGGTGGAGAACCAGCGCGACCTGCTGGTGCGGGAATTGCACCACCGGGTGAAGAACCTGCTGACCGCCGCGCAGTCGCTGGCCACGCTCTCGGCGCGTTCGGCGCGCGATCCGCAGGATTTCGCCCGCCAGTTCGGCGAAAGGCTGCGATCGCTGGCGCGCACCCACACGCTGCTGCTGGAGGAACCCGAAGGGGCGCTTTCGCTGCGCGCGCTGCTGACGCAGCTTCTCGCCCCCTATCGCATCGAAGCCGATCGCATCGCCATGACCGGCCCGGATGTGCAACTGCCGACGGAAGCCGCGGTCCCGCTGGGGATGGTGCTGCACGAGCTGGCGACGAATGCGCTGAAATACGGCGCGCTGTCGGTGGCGAAAGGCCGGGTCTGCATCGACTGGCAGCTGCTGCCGCGGGACGCAGCGCCGCTGCTGGTGCTGGACTGGACGGAGCAGGACGGCCCGCCCATCGCCGCGCCGCCGGCGCGGGAGGGCTTCGGCAGCCAATTGCTCCGCCGCGCCCTGTCGGCCCTGCCCGATGGCAAGACGGAGATCGCATGGCGGTCGGAAGGCCTGGCGGTCCGGCTGACGCTCGGCCTGCGCGGCGCCACCCCTGGCACGCCAGGGCCCGAGGCTACTTCCTGAGTTCCATCTGGATCGGCCCCTCGCGCTCACCGCGCGCGAACTGGTCCACCATCGCATTGCCGGTGTCGCCCAGCGTCGCCGCCGCGCCGCGCCAGACGATCCGGCCCTTGTGGATCATCGCCGCATCGTCGCCGATGCGCCGGGCGCTGGCCATGTCATGGGTGATGCTGACCGCCGTCGCGCCGAGGCGCTTCACGCAATCCAGGATCAGCCCGTCGATCACCGCGCCCATGATCGGATCGAGGCCCGTCGTCGGTTCGTCGAAGAAGATGATGTCGGGCTCCGCCGCGATGGCGCGTGCGAGGCCGACGCGCTTCTGCATGCCACCCGACAATTCCGACGGCGAGAGATCGCCGACGCTGGCGGCCAGCCCGACCTGCGCCAGCACCTCCGCCGCCTTGTCGCGGGCGGCGCGGCGCGTGATGCGGCGCTGGGCGAGCAGCTTGAAGCAGACATTCTCCCAGACCGGCAGGCTGTCGAACAGCGCGCCGTTCTGGAACAGCATGCCGATGCGGTCGTTGACCTCCTCCCGCTCTCGCCGAGACAGGCGGGACAGGTCGCGGCCGTCGATCTCGATGCTGCCGGAATCGGGCGCGATCAGGCCGAGGATGCATTTCAGCGTCACCGACTTGCCCGAGCCCGACCCGCCCAGGATCACCATCGAATGGCCGGCGCGGATATCGAGGTCCACGCCATCCAGCACCACTTTCGGGCCGAAGGCCTTGGCCAGCCCGCGCAGCCGGATCTTCGGCGTGGTCGCCCCGTTCGCCTCCAACACATTGGCGCTCATCGGCTGAACATCATCGCCGTCAGCACATAGTCGCTGGCCAGGATCAGGATGGAGCTGGCGACGACCGCCGAGGTCGTGGCGCGGCCCACGCCCTGCGCGCCACCGCCCGAGGTGTAGCCGCACCAGCAGCCCATCAGCGTCACGATGAAGCCGAAGGCCGCCGCCTTGATCAGGCCCGAGATCACGTCCCAACTCTGCAGGAAGTCGAAGGTCGCCTTCAGATAGGCCCCCGATGAGAAGCCCAGCTGCTGCGTGCCGATCAGCCAGCCGCCCATCACGCCCAGGATGTTCGCCACCACCACCAGCAGCGGCAGCGCGATGGTCCCCGCCAGGATGCGCGGCGTGACCAGATACTTCATGGGGTTGGTGGACAGCGTGTTCAGCGCATCGATCTGGTCGGTGACGCGCATCGTCCCGATCTCGGCCGCGAAGGCCGCGCCGATCCGGCCTGCGACCATCAGCCCCGCCAGCACCGGCCCGAGTTCGCGCGTGATGGACAGCACGACCACATTCGCCACCGCCCCTTCCGCATTGAAGCGCGCGAAGCCGGTATAGGATTGCAGCGCCAGCACCATGCCCGTGAAGAAAGCGGTCATCGCCACCACCGGCAGGCTGAACCAGGCGATCTCCACGAAGGCCTTGAGGAACAGCCGCCCATAGAAGGGCGGGCGGAAGATGTGGCCGATCGCCTCCGCCGCGAAGAGCGCGACGGCGCCCGCGCCCCGCAGGATGCCAAGGACGAAGCGGCCAAGCCCCGCCGTCAGGTCGAGTGCGCGATCCAAGACCTCAGACGCCCCCATAGGCGCGGGCATGGCGGCGCCCGAGCGAGGTCAGGATCTCATAGCCGATGGTGCCGCAGCGCGCGGCGATGTCGTCGGGCGTGTTGGACCAGGCCGTGCCCTCCCCGCCGCCGATCAGCAGCAGCCGGTCGCCCGGACGCGCTTCCGGTATCTCGGTCACGTCGAAGGTCGTCAGATCCATCGAAACCCGCCCCACCAGCGGCACGGTCCGGCCATGGAGAAGCCCAAGGGACCGGCCGGACAGGGCGCGAAGGTAGCCATCGGCATAGCCCGCCGCAACGGTTGCAATCCGCCGGGGCGTGTTCGCGGTCCAGGACGCGCCATAGCCCACCGTGTCGCCCGCCGCGACCTCCCGCACCTGCAGCACTTCCGCCTCCACCCGCGCCACCTGCCGCATCGGGTTGGGCGCGCCGGGGGTGGGGTTGATGCCATAGAGCGCGCAGCCCGGCCGGGCGAGGTCCGAGCCGAAACCGGCCCCGAGGAAGATGCCCGACGAATTGGCGAAACTGCGCGGGATGCCGGGCGCGATCCGCGCCGCGGCCTCGGCGAAGCGGGTGCGCTGGGCGGCGTTCAGCGGATGCGCTGGCTCATCCGCGCAGGCCAGATGCGTCATGACGTAGCGCAGCGCGATGCCGTCCAGCATCGCGCGGTCCCCGGCCAGCGCCGCCTGTTCGCGCGCATCGAGGCCGAGGCGGCTCATCCCGGTGTCCAGATGCAGCAGCGCGGGGCGTGGCGCGCCGGCGGCGCGGCCGGCGGCGGCATGGGAAGCGATATCGCCCAGATGGTTCAGCACCGGCACCAGCGCGGCCTGTCCATCCGCGCCGGGCGGGAAGCCGTTGAGCACGATGATCTCTGTCCCGGCGCCGAGGCCGTCGCGCAGCGCCAGCCCTTCCGTCAGATGCGCGACGAAGAAGGTGCCGCAGCCGGCCTGCCGCAGCGCCCGCGCGACCGGAACCGCGCCCAGCCCATAGCCATCCGCCTTCACCACCCCGGCGCAGGCCGCGCCATGGCGCGCGACCAAGTCGCGCCAATTGGCGACGATGGCGCCGAGATCGACGCGCAGCAGCGGCTGGCCCGGCGCGGGGGTGGGTGGGGCGTGGCTCACCTAATCCCCGTATCCGCCCTCATGCTGGGTGTCGAGGTCGCCGAAGCGGGTGAACTCGCCTTCGAAGAACAGCTTGATCGTGCCGGTGGGGCCGTGGCGCTGCTTGGCGATGATCAGCTCCGCCTTGTTGTGCGCCTCCTCCATGTCCTTCTGCCATTTGTCGATGGCGGTGGAGAATTTCTCGGAATTGTCGAAGTTCATCTCCTTCGGCTGGCGCTGGGCCAGGTAGTATTCGTCGCGGTAGATGAACATCACCATGTCGGCGTCCTGCTCGATCGAGCCGGATTCGCGCAAATCCGACAGCTGCGGCCGCTTGTCCTCGCGGCTTTCCACTTGGCGCGACAGCTGCGACAGCGCGATCACCGGCACCGACAATTCCTTCGCGATCGCCTTCAGCCCCTGGGTGATCATGCTGATCTCCAGCACGCGGCTGTCGGGCTTGGTGCCGGCGGCGGGGCGCATCAGCTGCAGATAGTCCACCACGATCAGGTCGAGCCCCCGCGTGCGCTGCAAGCGGCGGCAGCGGGTACGCAGCGCGCTGATGGTGATCGCCGGCGTGTCGTCGATGAACAGCGGCAGGCCCTGCAATTCGCGGCTGACCTCCACGAAGCGATCGAAGTCGCGCTGCATGATGTCACCGCGCCGGATGCGGTCGCCGGAGATGCGCGCTTCCTCGGACAGCAAGCGCGTGGCCAGCTGGTCGCAGCTCATTTCCAGCGAGAAGATCGCGACGCCGCCGCGGGGGACGGCGTTCGGGTTCTCGTCCCGCGCCTTGCGCAGGATGCTGCGCGCGGCGCCGAAGGCGACCTTGGTCGCGAGCGCGGTCTTGCCCATGCCGGGCCGGCCCGCGAGGATCACGAGGTCCGACGGATGCAACCCGCCCGTCCGCTTGTCGAGATCGCGCAGGCCAGAGGACAGCCCCGATACGCCGCCCGGATTGGAAAAGGCCTTCGCCGCCTGCTGCACCGCCTGCGCCAGCGCGCGTTCGAAGGTGACGAGGTTCTCCCCGCCGCCATTGTCGCGCGACAGGTCGAACAGGTTCTGTTCCGCCGCTTCGAGCTGCTGGCGGGCATCCAGTTCTGGCTCCGCGCCGAAGGCGCGGTTCACCACCGTCTCGCCCACATCGATCAGCTGGCGGCGCAGCCAGGCATCATGGATGACGCGGCCATATTCGCCGGCATTGATGATGCCGACCATCGCCGACAGAAGCTGGCCGAGATAGGCGGGGCCGCCCACCTCATCGAGCAAGCCGTTATGCTCGAACTCGACGCGCAGCGTCACCGCATCGGCCAGCTGCCCCGCCTCGACCCGGCGCTGGATCGCGGCGTAGATGCGGCCGTGGACGGCATCGACGAAATGCTCGGCCGCGAGGAATTCGCTGACCCGCTCATAGGCCTTGTTGTTGGCCAGCAGCGCGCCGAGCAGCGCCTGCTCGGCTTCGAGATTGGCCGGTGGCAGGCGCTGGGAGAGGCCAAACAGCCCCTCTCCATTCGCGCCGCCGCCGGGTGGGCCGCCAAAGGTGTTCATCGCCGCAGCCTAGACCCTGGCGCGCCCCGGCGCCCCCCCGACTGCCTGTGGACGGCTGTGGATAGCGGGTATGCTTTTGGGGCCCTCAGACGCCGGTCGCCCTTTCCGATAACCTCGGACACAAGCCGGGTAGGTCAGCCAGTTCGGCCCTTGCCCTCACACCAATGCGAAGATGCGGGCGGGGCGGGTGGCGCCTTCGGCCTCCGCCATCCAGTCCCGCGTCAGCGGCAGCGTCGCGCGGTCGCGGGTCAGTTGCAGTTGCCAGTTCATGTGGTCGCCGTGGCGGAAGGTATATTCGCTGCCCGCCAGGTAGAACTCGAACATGCGGCAGAAGCGCTCATCATACAGCGCGCGGATCGCATCCCGGTTGGCGGCGAAACGCCTTCGCCATTCAGCCAGCGTCAGCGCGTAGTGCAGGCGCAGGATCTCGAGATCGGTGATCCAGAGCCCGGCCTTCTCCACCGCCGGCACGATTTCGGACAGGGCGGGGGAATAGGCGCCGGGGAAGATGTACTTGGTGAGCCAGGGATTGGTGCTGGCCGGCCCGCTCATCCGCCCGATCGCATGGACCAGCGCCACGCCATCGGGCTTCAGCGCGGCCTGGATCACGCGGAAGAAGGTCGCGTAATTGGCGATGCCCACATGCTCGAACATGCCCACCGAGACGATCCGGTCCACTGTGCGCGTCCAGGCGCGGTAATCCATCAATTCGAACCGCACGCGGTCCCCAAGCCCTGCCTCCGCCGCCCGGCGGCGGGATTCGGCGAGCCGTTCCTCGGACAGCGTGATGCCGGTGACGCGGCAGCCCCAGTCGCGCGCCAGATGCAGCGCCATGCCGCCCCAGCCCGAGCCGATGTCCAATACCTCAAGCCCCGGCCGGTCGAGCCTGCGCTTCGCCGCGATATGGCGCTTCTTCAGCGCCTGGGCTTCCTCCAGCGTCTCCGTGCCGGTCGGGAAATAGGCGCAGGAATATTGGCGGTCCGCATCCAGGAACAGGCCATAGAGCGCGCCGTTCAGGTCGTAGTGATGCGCGACATTGCGCTTCGCCCGCCCCGCCGGGTTCAGCTGGGCCAGGTAGCGCGTGGCGCGGCGCGCGAGGCCCAGCGCCTCGTCGGCCGGGTGGCGCCAGACGCCCCAGCTGTTCAGCACCAGCAGCTCGACCAGCGGGCCGAGCCCGCCCTCCAGCGGCTCGATCCGGCCTTCCATGTAGAGCTCACCGAAGGCCAGCGCCGGGTTCAGCACCAGGCGGCGCGTGGCGGCGGCATCGGCCACGGCGAAGCCGGCTTCCGGGCCGGGTTCCCGGCCGAAGCGACGCAGCGTCCCATCCGCATGGCGCAGCGTCAGCCGCCCCCGGACGACCAGGCGGTCCAGCGCGGCGTCGAGCAGTTTCGGGACCATGGCAGAACCCTCGGCCTCCGGCTGCGCGGCCGTGTCGTATCGGCCCCGGATTCCGGGATCTAAGGATCCGCAGCCGCCAGGGTTCGGGAGGGCCTAAACACGAAAGGCGGATGGACCGGGAAGGTCCATCCGCCTTTCGGATTGCACGGGGTGGGCGCCGAGGCCCCCACCCCTGTGTGTCCCGCGCGAGGCGGGACGGTGTCGGTTCAGCGATCCATCGCCGCGCCGAGTTCCGCGAGCTCGGCGGCCAGCTCGGCCTCCAGGCTCTCGTCCTCGGATTGCTGGGCGGCGCGGAGATCCTCGCCGCGCGCCTGCTTGTCGGCTTCTTCCTGCGACCGGGCCACGTTCACGCCAACGGGGATCACCACCTCGGGGTGGAGTTCCACGCGGACCTGCGTGATGCCGGTCGTCTTGATCGGCTGCTCCAGCAGGACCTGGGCGCGGTCGACCGTGAGGCCATTGGCCTTGCAGGCATCCGCGATGTCGCGCGAGGTGACGGAGCCATAGAGGCCGCCGCTCTCGCCCGCCGCGCGGATGATCACCACGGAAAGGCCGAAGACGCGCTCGGCGACCAGCTCGGCCTCCTCGCGGCGCTTCAGGTTCTGGGCTTCCAGCTGGACGCGGTCCCGCTCGAAGCGGGCCAGATTGTCCTTGCTGGCGCGGATGGCCTTGCCCTGGGGCAGAAGGAAGTTACGGGCATAGCCCGGCTTCACCTTCACCAGTTCGCCCATCTGGCCGAGCTTGTCGACCCGCTGCATCAGAATGAGTTCGATCATCGTCCGGGCCCTTCGCTCAGTCGTTGATCACATAGGGCAGCAACGCCAGGAACCGGGCGCGCTTGATGGCGAGCGCCAGTTCCCGCTGCTTCTTCGCGCTGACCGCAGTGATGCGGCTCGGCACGATCTTCCCGCGCTCCGACAGGAAGCGGGACAGCAGGCGAACGTCCTTGTAGTCGATCTTCGGCGCGTTCGGGCCGGAGAAAGGGCAGGACTTCTTGCGCCGGTAGAAGGGGCGGCGGGCGCCCACGGCCGGGCGGCGCGCGGCGGGGTTGTTGGCGGTGTCTTCAGTGCGATCGGACATCTCGGCTCACTCCGCGTCCATATCCATTCCGCTGAGCTCGTCGCGCGGGCGCGCCCGGAACTCCTCGCGGTCGTCACGCTCGCGCCCGCCCGTGCGGCCGGAGCTGAAGCGGCCGGCCGGGCGCGGGCCACGGAAGCCGCGTTCGCGGTCCCGGTCCTCACCACGACGGGCAAGGATGGCGGACTGGCCTTCCTCGAGCGCCTCGACCTTGATGGTCAGGGTGCGCAGCACGTCTTCATGCAGGCCCAGCTGGCGTTCGGCTTCATGCAGCGCGGCCGGCGGGGTGTTCAGGCCGAGGAGCAGGTAATGCGCCTTGCGGTTCTTCTTGATCTTGTAGGCAAGACCACGAAGGCCCCAGTACTCGCGCTTGCGAACCTCGCCACCGCCGGCCTTGATGGTCTGCTCGACCTGGTCGGCGATGGTTTCGACCTGCTGTTGGGTGATGTCGTTGCGTGCGATCAGCACGCATTCGTAGAGCGGCATCTGGTCTCCCTTCGGCTGGCTCAGCCCCAGGCGCGACGGGTGTCGCGCTCTGTCCGCGGCGTCCCGGCCCGATGCCGGGGGCGCGCGCGGATGGGCATAGCCGGGACCGATGCCTCGGATCCCGGCAGGGAAGCGGGGCGTAAAGCACGGCGGGGGGGACCAGGGCAAGGGGCAGCACAAGGGCCAGGGCAAGAACGGGCGCTGGCGGGATCGTGACGCCGCCGGAAATTGTCGGCGCCCAGCCGCGCATGCAGATAGGCCCGAAAGGCCCGCCGCGCCCAGGGAACCGCCCATGCCAGACGCCACCATCGTCATCCCCTGCTACAACGCCGCCGCCTATGTCGAAGCGGCGCTGCGTTCGGCGCTGGACCAGACCTGCCGCGATATCGAGGTGATCGCGGTCGATGACCGTTCCACCGACGCCACCCCCCTCATCCTTCAGGAATGGGCCGCGCGCGACCCGCGCCTGGTCGTGCTGCGCCAGGCGGTGAATGGCGGGCCGTCTGCCGCCTGCAACGCCGCCTATGCCATCGCGCGGGGCCGCTGGGTCACGGTGCTCGATTCCGACGACCTCTACCTCCCCCCCCGCATCGAGCGCCTGGTGGCGGAGGCGGAAGCGCGCGGCGCGGACATGATCGCCGACAACCTGATCCAGCAGGATTTCGACACCGGCCGCGACCTCGGCCTGCATTTCCCGGAAGATGAGATGGCGCGCACCGCGCCGCTCGGCCTGCTCGACATGCTGTCGCGGGACATGCCCGACCGGCGCGGCACGTCGCGGCTCGGCTTCGTCCAGCCGCTGATCCGGCTCGACCTGCTGCGCCGCCACGGGCTGCGCTTTTCCGAGGAGATCCGCGCGGGGGAGGATTTCCTGCACTATTTCGAATGCGTGGCGCACGGGGCGCGCTTCGTCGTGACGCCGGCGGCCTATTACGTCTATCGGCTGCGCCCCGGCTCCATCACCTTCCGGCCCAGCTCCACCTTCTACAACAGCGCCGCCAACCGGCGGATGACAGCGGTCGCGCGGCGCAACGGCGCGCCCCGGGCGGTGCTGGACGCCCTCGCGCGCCGGCAGCAATTGCATGATTTCAACAGCTTGGCCCAGGCGGCGGCGGATGGGCAGGCGCTGAAGGCGCTCGGCTACCTGCATCCCTTCGGGGAAGCGGGGCTGCTGCGCCAGCTTCGCACCATCCTTGGCGCACTGCGCCGACGGCTCCGGGCGCCCAGCCCCTCGGCCGGCTGAAGGCGCCCGGGCTCACCCCAAACCAAACTCCGGTCCTGGTTGTCCGCCCGGGTGCGGGCGCGGCCCCTTGACGCCGCCCCGCCGCAAGCCCTAGGCCGCGCGACCTCTCCACACCCAGGATCACTCTTCCGTCATGGCGCTCGCCTTCACCTTCCCCGGACAGGGCAGCCAGGCCCTCGGCATGGGCCGCGACCTGGCCGCCGCCTTCCCCGCCGCGCGCGAGGTCTTCCAGGAAGTCGATGACACGCTGAAGCAGAAGCTCAGCCAGCTGATGTTCGAAGGCCCGGCGGAGGAGCTGACGCTGACCGCAAATGCCCAGCCGGCCCTGATGGCGATGAGCCTCGCCGTGCTGCGCGTGCTGGAGAAGGAAGGCGGCTTCGTGCTGCGCGACCGCGTGGCGCTGGTCGCCGGCCATTCGCTCGGCGAATACGCCGCACTCGCCGCCGCCGGCACCTTCGACATCCCGACCGCGGCCCGGCTGCTGCGGCTGCGCGGCGATGCGATGCAGGCCGCGACCCCGCCGGGGACGGGCGCGATGGCAGCCCTGCTCGGCGCCGAACTCGACCAGGCGCGGGAGATCTGCGCCGCCGCCGCCACCGACCCCGAGACGGGCAAGCGCGAGGTCGTCGAGGTCGCCAATGACAATGGCGGCGGGCAGATCGTCATCTCCGGCCACGCCGCCGCCGTGGACCGCGCGATCGAGCGTGCGAAGGAAGCCGGGGTGAAGCGGGCGATGAAGCTGCCCGTCTCCGCCCCCTTCCACAGCGCGCTGATGGCCCCGGCCGCCGATGCCATGGCCGAAGCGCTGGACCGCGCCACGATGCGCGGGCCGGTGGTGCCGCTGGTCGCCAATGTCTCCGCCGCCAAGGCGACCGATCCGGCCGAGGTCCGTGACCTGCTGGTGCGGCAGGTGACGGGCACGGTGCGTTGGCGCGAATGCATCCTGGCGATGGGCGCGATGGGCTGCGACCGCTTCGTCGAGATCGGCTCGGGCAAGGTGCTGACCGGTCTGATGAAGCGCCTGATGCCAGAGGCGAAGGCGGAGGCCATCGGCACGCCCGCCGACATCGAAGCCTTCCTGAAGACCGTCTGAGGGGACCCCGCATGTTCGACCTGACCGGAAAGGTTGCCCTCGTCACCGGGGCGACGGGCGGAATCGGCGAAGCCATCGCCAAGGCACTGCACGCCCAGGGCGCGACCGTGGCGCTGACCGGCCGCCGCGAATCGGAACTGGCCCGGGTGGCGGACGCGCTGGGCGGTGAGCGCACGATCCTCGTCCCCGCCGATCTCAGCGACCCCGCCGCCCCGGCGGCGCTGGTGGAGAAGGTGGAAGCCGAGGCCGGCGCGCTGGATATCCTGGTGAACAATGCCGGCTTCACCCGCGACATGCTGGCGCTGCGGATGGGCGATGCCGATTGGAACGCGGTGCTGGACGTGGACCTGACCGCCCCCTTCCGCCTGGCGCGCGCGGCGCTGCGGGGGATGATGAAGCGGCGGCATGGGCGGATCGTGTCGATCGCCTCCATCGTCGGCGTCACCGGCAATGCGGGCCAGGCGAATTACGCCGCCGCCAAGGCAGGCTTGATCGGCCTGTCGAAGTCGCTGGCGCAGGAAGTGGCGACGCGCGGCGTGACGGTGAATGTCGTCGCCCCGGGCTTCGTGAAGACCGCCATGACGGATGCCTTGCCGGAAGCCGCGCGCACCGCCCTGCTGTCCCGCATCCCGACCCAGCGGATGGGCTCGCCCGAGGATATCGCGGCGGCGGTGGTCTATCTCGCCAGCGCCGAATCCGCCTGGGTGACGGGCCAGACGCTGCATGTGAATGGCGGCATGGCGATGATCTAGGACACCCCACAAAACCGCTTCGCGGCTTTGCGGGGACCCCGGTTTGGGTCTCCATCCTACTCGGGCAGCACCTCCTGCCGCGGCAAAGCCGCGGCAGGGCTCCGGAGCGGCCCCCATCGTCCACAGCCCCGCTTGCGGAATTGCTCCGCCTAGGCCAGATGACGCTTCCATGTTAGAGCCGCGCCGTCATGGGGCGACCCATGCTGGACATGCCCACGGGCACGATACTCGGTTCCGACTACCAGCTTACGACCCATCCAGCCCGCCGCGTGCGGGCACGGCACGACCGCAGCAGGAGAGACCCCGGTCCATGAGCGACACCGCGGAGAAGGTGAAGAAGATCGTCGTCGAGCATCTCGGCGTGGACGAAGCGAAGGTGACCACGGAAGCCTCCTTCATCGACGACCTGGGCGCTGACAGCCTCGACACCGTCGAGCTGGTCATGGCCTTCGAGGAAGCCTTCGGGGTCGAGATCCCGGACGACGCCGCCGAGAAGATCACGACCGTCAAGGACGCGATCGAATACATCGAGAAGCAGAAGGCGGCCTGAGCCGCCCGCTGTAGATTAAGGGGGTCATCCGTGTTCGGTCATCTCACAACGCCGCGGCGCGTCGTCGTCACGGGGATGGGTATCGCCTGCCCGCTCGGGCTCGGCGTCGAGAATGTCTGGAAGCGGCTGACCGCCGGCGAATCCGGGCTGGGCGCGATCCAGTCCTTCGACGTCAGCCAACTGACGGCGAAGATCGCCGGTCAGGTCCCGGCCGGGCCGAAATCCGAGGGCAAGCTCGACCTCAATGAGTGGATCCCGGTCAAGGACCTGAAGAAGATGGACCGCTTCATCCAGCTCGCGCTCGTCGCGGCGGAAGAAGCGGTCGAGGATGCCGGCTGGAGGCCCAAGGACGAGGATGATCGCTGCCGCACCGGCGTCATGATCGGCTCCGGCATCGGCGGCCTGCCGACGATCTTCGAGGCCTCCCTGCTGATCAAGGAAGGCAAGACGCGGCGGCTGTCGCCCTTCTTCATTCCCTCCGCGCTCATCAACCTCGCCTCCGGCCATGTCTCCATCAAGTATGGCTTCAAGGGTCCGAACCACTCGGTGGTCACGGCCTGCGCGACCGGCGTGCATGCGCTGGGCGACGCCGCGCGCCTGATCGCGCTGGGCGATGCCGATGTCATGGTCGCCGGCGGCGCCGAGGCGGCGGTGAGCGAGATCGGCATGGCGGGCTTCTGCGCCTCCCGCGCCCTGTCCACCTCCTTCAACGAGGCGCCGACCCAGGGCAGCCGCCCCTGGGACAAGGATCGCGACGGCTTCGTCATGGGCGAAGGCGCGGGCGTGCTGGTGCTCGAGGAATACGAGCACGCGAAGAAGCGCGGTGCGAAGATCTACGCCGAGGTCGTCGGCTACGGCATGTCGGGCGACGCCCACCACATCACGGCGCCGTCCGAGGATGGCGACGGTGCCTTCCGCAGCATGCGCGCCGCGCTGCGCTCGGCCGGCGTCACGCCGGACCAGGTGCAGTATGTGAACGCGCATGGCACCTCGACGCCGATGGGCGACGATCTCGAACTCGGCGCTGTGGAACGGCTCTGGGGCGATGCGGCGAAGGGGCTTGCCATGTCCTCTACCAAATCGGCCATCGGGCATCTGCTCGGCGCGGCCGGCGCGGTCGAGGGCATTTTCTCTGTGCTGGCGATCCGCGACGGCATCGCGCCGCCCACGCTGAACCTCGAAGAACCCTCCCGCGAAAGCCCGATCGACCGGGTGGCGAAGGTCGCGCAGCAGCGGAAGATCGAGGTCGCGCTGTCCAACAGCTTCGGCTTCGGCGGCACCAACGCCAGCATCGTCTTCAAGCGCGCCGCCTGACGGCGCGTGACGCCGCGGCGGCGCACCCCTTGCCGGGCGCGTCGCCCGCCCCCAAAGCAGGGGCATGATGCGGCGGCTGGCCTGGTTCTTCCTGATTCTCCTGCTCTGCCTCGGCGGCGCCGGCGCCGCGGCGTGGCATTACGCGCGCGCGGCCTATGACGCGCCCGGCCCGGCGGCGGAAGCGGTGCAGCTTGTCGTCCCGCGCGGCGGCTCCGCCAATATCGCCGATGCGCTGGCCGAGCGTGGCGTTATCGGCGACCCCCGCGCCTTCCTCGCCGCCGTCTGGCTGACGCGGGAGGCTGGCGCGCTGCGGGCGGCGGAATTCGTCTTCCCCGCCCGCGCCTCGCTGCGCGAGGTGCTGGAGGTGCTGCGCCGCGCCCGCCCCGTCCAGCGCCGCCTGACCATCCCCGAAGGCCTCACCGCCCGCCAGATCGCGACCCTGATCGAGCACGCGGAAGGCCTGACCGGGGAACTGCCCCCCTTCGAGGAAGGCGCGCTGCTGCCGGAGACCTATGCCTATCAATGGGGCGACACCCGCGCGGCCATCGTCCGCCGCGCCGATGCCGCGATGGACGCGGCGCTTGCCGAGATCTGGGCCAGCCGCGCGCCCAACCTGCCGCTCCGCACCCCGCGCGAGGCGCTGGTGCTGGCCAGCATCGTGGAACGCGAGACCGGCAAGGCGGATGAGCGCGCACGGGTGGCGGGCGTCTTCATCAACCGGCTGCGCCGCAACATGCCGCTGCAATCGGACCCGACGACGGCCTATGCGGCAGCCGATGGCGGCGTTCTGGACCGGCCGCTGACCCGCGCCGACCTCGACCGCGACCACCCCTTCAACACCTACCGCATCCGCGGCCTGCCGCCCGGCCCCATCGCGAGCCCGGGGCGCGATTCGCTCCGCGCCGTGGTGCAGCCGGAGGCCACCGAGTTCATCTTCTTCGTCGCCGACGGCCAAGGTGGCCACGCCTTCGCCCGCACGCTCGATGAGCACAACCGCAACGTCGCCCGCTGGCGCGAGGTTGAACGGGCGCGGGGCCTCAGATGACGCTGACCGGTCCCGCGCTCTGGTGGCGCCTGCTGGTCATCGGGGGGCTGTGGGGCTGTTCCTTCCCGCTGCTGCGGCTTGTGGCGGCGGAGATGTCGCCCTTCGCCCTGGCCGCGCTGCGCGGGGGCTTCGCCGCGCTCGGCGTGCTGGCCTTCCTGCTGGTCACGCGGCAATTCGGCGGCAAGCTGCAGCTGCGCCACTGGCTGCTGCTGGGGACGACGAATGGCTGGCTGCCGAACCTGCTGACCGCCTTCGCGCTCCGCAGCATCGAATCCGCGCCGGCCGCGCTGATCCATGCCGCGACGCCGCTGATCGTCGCGCTGCTGGCCGTGCCGCTGCTGCGGGAGGAGAGGGCCGGGCCGCGCGCGGTGCTAGGACTGCTGGTGGGCTTCGGCGGCATCGCGCTGATCCTAGGCCCCGATGCCTTCGCCGGCCGCGCGAGCTTCCTGGGCGGGGTGCTGATCCTGCTGTCTGGCGTGTCTTACGCGCTGGGGACGATCTATGCGCGGCGGGTCCGGCCGGGCGCGCCGGCGCAGCTTGCGCTCGGGCAGCAGCTGGTCTCGGGCGGCGTCGCGGCGCTGATCTCGGTGCCGCTGGCGCCGGCGGGGGCCTATGCGCTGGGGTGGGACATGATTGCGATCATCGCGGTGCTCGGGCTCTTCGCCTCGGCGCTGCCGCTGACGATGTTCCTCGCGCTGCTGGCGCGGGCGCGGGTCACGGATGCCGCCATGGTCGGCTACCTGCAACCGCCCTTCGCGGCGGCGGCCGGGGCGGTGATGCTGGGGGAGGTCCCGTCGGCCCTCGTGCTGATCGGCGGCGGGATCGTGCTGGCGGGCGTGTGGCTCGGCACCACACGCCCGCGCGCCAGCACGGCGCCGGGGCGATAGAACCCTACCCCTTGATCTCGATCCGCTTGGCCTGCGGCCGGGCTTCGGCGGGGCGGGGGATGGCGATGTGCAGCACGCCCTTGTCGAAGCGGGCCTCGACCTTCTCGGCCTCCGCGTCGAAGGGCAGCGCGAAGCGGCGGAGGTAGGTGCCGGATTGCCGCTCGATCAGGTGCCACCGCTTGTCCTTGTCCTCCTCCCGCCTTTCGCTGCTGCGTTCGGCGCGTAGCGTCAGCACGCCGGCCTCGATCTCGATCGTGACGTTCTTCGGATCGATCCCCGGCAACTCGGCCGTGACCTCCAGCCCCTTGTCGGTCTCCGCCAGGTCCACGCGCGGGCTCAGCACGCCGGGGCCGGTGAAGGCGGCGGGCAGGCCCCAGGGGGAAGCGAGGCCGCCCACCACCTGGTCGAACAATCGGTCCATCCCCCGCCGGAGCGAGGTGAAGGGATCGGTATCGCCGCGCGCGATTTCGGTGGTGCTGCCGCGGGTCGGGATGGTGCCGCTCATGACCTTTACGCCTCCTCTGTCGAGAGGGCGGAGCCTAGACGGCGCCGGGCGCGGCCGGTGATCGCAATCAGTCGAGCGCCTGCTTCGCCGGCAGACGGTTGAACAGCGCATTGCGCCAGGATGGCGGCAGGCCGCCGGCGATGCGCGCCATCAGATAGAGCCGCCGTGGATAGGCGATCCGCACCGTCCCGCCCGCCAGGCCACGGAGCGTCCGCGCGGCCGCATCCTCCGCCGTCATCAGGAAAGGCATCGGGAAGGCGTTCCGGGCCGTCATCGGCGTACGGATATAACCGGGGCAGACCGCATGCAGGCGGATGCCGCGGCGGCGTTCCGTGGCATCCAGCGCCTCCGCCCAGCGCTGCACGGCGGATTTCGAGGCGCAATAGGCCGGCGCGCCGGGCGCCGCGACAAAGGCGGCGATGGAGGCGATGACGGCCACCTGCCCGCGCAGGCCGCGCGCATCGGGCGGCTGCGCCGCCATCGCCGCGATCGCCGGCAGGGCGGTGTTCAGCACGCCGCCGAGATTGGTCGCGAAGATGCGCGCTGCCTGCTCCGCCGGCTCCGTCGCCCCGCCCGTGCCGCCGGAGATGCCGGCATTGGCGATGACGAGGTCGAGCCGCCCTGCCCCGCCGATCCAGCTCCGCATGGCGTCCGCATCCGTCACATCCAGCACGGCCGCCCGGACGGTCGCGCCCCGCGCCCGGCAGGCCTCCGCCGCGTCCTCCAGCCGCGCCGGATCGCGTCCCGATAGGTGCAGCGTGACGCCCGGCGCCGCGCAGCCTTCCGCCAGCGCCCGCCCCAGGCCGGAGGATGCGCCGGTGACCAGCACGGAATTCCACGGCCACGCGCCCATGCTTGCCCTCTCGCCCATCACGGGGGACAAGGCGCCCATGACCAGCACCGCCCCCACGCCTGTTTCCATGACCGGCTTCGCGCGCGAAAGCGGCACGCTGCCGGACGGGACGTCCTTCGTCTGGGAAGTGCGCAGCGTCAACGGGCGCGGGCTCGATCTGCGGCTGCGGCTGCCGAATGGTCTGGATGCGATGGAATCCGGGCTGCGGGAGGCCGCCGGAAAGCGCCTCAAGCGCGGCAATGTCTCCGCCACCCTGACCCTGAAGCGGGAGGAACGGGCGCCACGCCTGACGCCCGATCCCGCCGCGCTGGACCAGGCCATCGCGCTCGCGACCTCCGTCGCGCAGCGCCTGGGCGCGCCGCCGCCGCGGGCGGAAGCAATCCTCGCTTTGCCCGGCGTGCTCCGCGCCGAGTCCGCCGAACCGGATGAGGCGGCGGAAGACGCGAAGCGCGCCGCGCTCGCCACCGCTTTCGATGCGGCGCTGGTGGGCCTTGTCGCGTCCCGCGCGCGGGAAGGGGCGCAGCTTGCGACCATCCTCGGCGCGCTGCTCGATGAGATCGCGGCGCTGCGCGAGGCCGCCGCCGCCGAGGCCGCGCTGCAGCCGGAAGCCCAGCGCCAGCGGCTGATGGAGAATCTTGGCAAGCTGCTGGGCGAGGCCGATGCCCGCGCGCGCATCCCCGAAGAGCGGCTCGCGCAGGAAGTCGCGCTGCTGGCGCAGCGTTCGGATGTGCGGGAGGAACTGGACCGCCTTTCGGCGCATGTCGCGGAAGCGCGGCGCCTGCTGGGCGCGAGCGATGCGGTGGGGCGGAAGCTGGAATTCCTCACGCAGGAATTCGTGCGGGAAGCGAATACGCTCTGCTCGAAATCCGCCAGCGTCGGGCTGACGCGGCTGGGGCTGGAGCTGAAGGCCGCGATCGAGCGGCTGCGCGAACAGGCGGCGAATGTGGAATGAGTGAACAGTTGAATCGTCGCGGCGTCTGCCTGGTGCTGTCCTCGGCGCCGGGTGTGGGCAAGACCAGCGTCTCCCGCGCGCTGCTGGAGATGGAGCCGGAACTCGCGCTGTCCATCAGCGCCACCACCCGTCCCCGCCGGCCCGGGGAACTCGACGGCGTGCATTACGTCTTCAAGACGCAGGCCGATTTCGACGCGATGGCCGAAGGCGGGGAGCTGCTGGAATATGCGCGCTTCCTCGACCGGTCCTACGGCACGCCGCGCGCACCCGTGGAAGCGGCGCTGGAGGCGGGGCGCGACGTGCTGTTCGACATCGAATGGCAGGGCCACCGGCAATTGCGCGGCAAGCTGCCGGGCGATGTGGTGGGCATCCACCTGCTGCCGCCGTCGCTGGCCGAATTGGAACGCCGCCTGCGCGGCCGCGCGCAGGAAAGCGAGGCGGAGATCGCGCGCCGCCTGGACATCGCGCGGCAGGAAATCGCGCATTGGTCGGATTTCGACCATGTGCTGGTGAACCGCGATTTCGACCGCACGGTGGCGGAGGTCCGCGCCATATTGCACGCCGCCCGCAGCACCCGCGCGCGCCAGCCCGGGCTGCCGGGCTTCGTCGCAGACCTGCTGAAGCCCTGACGCGCATGGGCGGCGTGGTCGAGGTCGTCGCACCGGTCTTCGTGCTGATCGCGCTGGGCTATGGTGCGGCGCGGCTGCGCTATGTGGACGAGGCCGGCTTCAAGGCGCTGGCGCTGTTCGTCTTCGCCCTCGCCGCGCCGGCGCTGCTGTTCTCCGGCGGCACGCGCCAGCATGAAGGCGGCGCGGGCGCGGCGCTGGCGCTGCTGCCGGCTTCCGTCATCATCTACTGGATCGCGCTGGGCGCCGCGCGCCGCTTCCTGCGCCTGACCTTGGCGGAAGCCGCGCTGTTCGCGCTGGCCTGCGTCTTCGGCAATTCGGTGATGATGGGCATCCCGATCATCTACGCCGCCTATGGCGATCCGGGCGTGCCGCCGATGCTGGCGATCCTCGCCTTGCAGACGATGATCCTGCTCGGCATGGCGACCATCGTGACGGAGGTCGGGCTGAACGCCGCCGCACCCTGGCGGCGCGTGCTGTGGGCGACGCTGGCCGGGATCGGGCGCAACCCCGTGGTGCTGTCCGTGGTCGCGGCGCTGCTGTGGAGCCTGTTCGGCCTGCCGGTGCCGGCGGTGCTGCGGCGGTTCCTGAATCTGCTGGGCGGGGCGTCTCCGCCGGTTGCGCTGTTCTGCCTCGGCGGGTCGCTCTACGGGCTGTCGGTCGCGGCCATATGGCGAGAGACGCTGGCGATTGCGGTGGTGAAGCTGCTGGCGCTACCGGCGCTGGTCTGGGTCTTCGCGATGCTTCTGGACTTGACCCCGGTGGAGACGGCGGTCGCGGTCACCATCGCGGCGCTGCCGACGGGCGCCAACGCCTTCATCCTGGCGCGGCGCTATGCGACGGGGGCGGACAGGTCCGGCAGCGCGGTGGTGCTGACCACCTCCATCTCCGTGCTCACGCTCTCGGCGCTGATCGGGCATTTCCGGGGGACGTTGCCGTAAGGCAGCGTGGGCTGACCTGCCTTTGGGCCGCCTCACGAACCAGGTGGCCAGCCTTTGGGCGACGCCGCGGCTTTGCCGCGGCAACGCAGCGCGACCGTGCAGGACCAGCACCAAGGCCGGGGTCCCCGCAAAGCCGCGAAGCGGTTTTGTGGGGAGTTCCTACTCTCGGCGCAGCACGCCATCCACGATCCGGTCCGCCCAGGCCTTGCTCCGGAACCGCGCGCGCAGCGCGTCCTCCTCGTAATCCTGGCGCAGCCAGTCCAGGAACGGCTTCTGGCCGTGGCGGGACTGGAAGCCGGCGTAGTCCTGGAAGAAGGCATCGAGGATCCCGGTCTTGCTCGCCGAGAGATGCCCGAAGCGCCAATGCAACTGGCCGATCGCCGCCTCCACTGGCCGGCCCTGCAGCAGCAGCCAGATGCCGGCGACCAGCCCGGTCCGGTCGGCGCCCGATTTGCAATGGATCAGCACCGGTTCTGGCACTTCGGCGAACAGCGTGGCCAGCCGCTCGATCCGGTCCTTGTGCGGCGCGCCGCGGCTTTCGAAGGGGGCATCGGCATGGACCAAGCCCAGCTCCCGCGCCCGCGCCCGCCCCAGCACGTCGGACCCGCAGACCGCGCGGTTGCCGCGCAGGTTGATCACGCTCCGCAGCCCGTGCCGCGCCTTGGCCTGGGATAATTGCCACGGCAGGGGGTGGTTCGAGCGATAGAGCCGCCCGGGCTCCACCGCGCTCCAGTTGCGCCAGGAGATGCGGAGGACCGCATGATCCACCAGCAGGCTGTTCAGCCAGGCGCCGCGACGACCAGAGGGGGTGGCGAGGGTTTGCACGCCCCCGATATGGCTGGCCGCGCGCCGGAAGGCCAGCGGGGGATGGCGCTACCCGGCCCCTCTCAAGCAGGAGAGGGGCCGGGGCAATTCGCTTAATCCAGGCGCGCGCCGGAGATCCGCACGACCTCCTGCCACATCGGCCGCTCCCGCGTGACGCGGGCCGTGACCTCGGCGGGGGTCGAGAAGACCGGACGGGCGCCGGCACGCAGGAAGCGTTCGGCGAAGGCCGGGGTCTGCTTGATCTCGCGGATCGCGGTCGCGGCCCGCTCCACGATCGCCGCTGGCACGCCGGCGGGGAAGGCCATCGCGCACCACGACGTCACCACCAGGTCCGGCACGCCGGCCTCGGCCATGGTCGGGATGTTGGGGAGCGTCGGCCAGCGTTCCGCGCTGGTCACGGCAAAGGCCTTCATTCGGCCCTCCGCGATCACCGGGATGTAGCTGGCAAGGTTGTCGATGGCGAAGTTCAGGTCGCCGGAGAGCATCGCCGGGATGATCTGCGCGGCGCCCCGGAAGGGCACATGCGTGCCGTCGATGCCAAGCCGCATGTTGAACAGCGAACCGGTCAGATGCGCCGTGGTGCCCACGCCGGGGGAGCCGAAGGACGCGCCGTTCCGCTGCGCCTTCGCCCAGGCGATGAATTCCTGCAGGTTGTTCGCCGGGTTGTGCTGGGCCGAGACCACCAGGACGTTCGGCAATTCCCAATGCATCGAGATCGGCTGGAAGTCGCGCTGCGGATCATAGGGCAGGCGCGAATAGAGGAACTGGTTGATGTGCCAGGCGCCCAGCGTCAGCGGCGCCATGGTGTAGCCATCCGGCGCGCTCTTCGCGAGCGCATCCGCGCCGATATTGCCGCCGGCGCCGGGCCGGTTCTCGATGGTGAAGGGCTGGCCGAGCCGCGCCTGGAGTTGCTCGCAGAGCAGGCGGCACAGCACGTCGGTCGAGCCGCCCGGGGGCCAGGGCACGATCACGCGGACGGGCCGATTCGGCCAGGCGGCGGCGGATTGCGCCTGCGCCAGGGTCGGCGCGGCCAGCGGGGCGGCCAGCGCGCTGGCGAGCAAGGTACGGCGGGTCGTTGTCATCGGAGTTTCCTTCCCTGTGTTTATGGCCGCCACGATAAGGGCATTGGCGGCAATACGAAAGGCGGGCGCCTTGGGCGCGGGTCAGGGCCAGCCGGTCTCGGGCGGCAGCGACATCAGGATCGCTTCCACATTCCCACCGGTCTTGAGGCCGAAGATCGTGCCGCGGTCGTAAAGCAGGTTGAACTCCACATAGCGGCCGCGGCGGACCAGCTGGTGGGCGCGCTCGGCTTCCGTCCAGGGCTCATGCATCCGCTTGCGGACAATGGCGGGGTAGGCCTGAAGGAAGGCTTCGCCCACATCGCGGGTGAAGGCGAAATCGGCCTCGAACCCCTTCCCCGGCGTGCGGTCGCCGAGCCAGTCGTAGAAGATGCCGCCCAGGCCGCGCGGTTCGTTGCGATGGGGCAGGAAGAAGTATTCGTCGCACCATTGCTTGAAGCGCGGGTAATAGGTCTCGTCATGGCGGTCGCAGGCGGCCTTGAAGGCGGCGTGGAAATCGGCCGCGTCGTCCTTCGAATGCGGGGCCGCGTGGTCCATCGGCGTGATGTCGCCGCCGCCGCCGAACCAGGCCTTGGTGGTCACGATGAAGCGCGTGTTCATGTGCACGGCCGGCACGCGCGGGCTGCGCTGATGCGCGACCAGGCTGATCCCGGTGGCCATGAAGCGCGGATCGGCCTCCGCGCCCGGGATCTGCTTGCGGAATTCGGGGGAGAACTCGCCGAAGACGGTGGAGACGTTGACGCCCACCTTCTCGAACACCCGGCCCTTCATGACGGACATCACCCCGCCGCCGCCCTCAGGGCGGTCCCAGGCGGTGCGGACGAAGCGCCCGGCCGGCAGGGCGGCATGCGGGCCGGCGGCGAGCTCGTCCTCGCAGGCCTCGAAGGCGGCGCAGATCCGGTCGCGGAGCGACTCGAACCAGGCGCGCGCGGGGGGCGCCATGGGATGTTCGATGGGGCTCAGCGTGTCTGCCATGCGCGTGGGGTTCCCTTGTCGCGGCGCCCCCCCGCCTGGGGAGTGTTGCGCCGCATGAGCGGGAGATTGGCAGGACGTTGCCGAATGCGCGACCCCCGCCCGGAGCCTGCGTGAAAACGCCCCCATGGGGGTGGAATTGCACCGATTTCAGGATCGAGGCCGGATTTACACCGTGCCGAGCGCTCCCTTATATGCGACGCAGCGCCGCCGGGGGCAGGACCGGGTCGTGTGTGCACGCCTCCCTCGGGCATGCGCGCGGACGTCCAGCCTTCCGCGCCGGCACTTGAGGACGCGGCTTGCACGTGCCGCGCTGCGACTGGCCGCTGGGCCGGCCGGGGCGCCGCCGAAGGGGACGACAAATGGCCGACACGATGGCTCCCCCCCATGGGGACGCCGCGCCGGGGGAAACCCGGCGGGATTTCCTGAAGCTCACCACGGGCGCCTTCGCGGCGGTGGGCGTGGCCGCGGTCGCGTGGCCGTTCGTGTCCTCGATGAACCCGGCCCGCGACGTGCTCGCGCTGGCCAGCACCGAGGTGGACCTCACCCCCATCGCCACCGGCCAGGCCGTGACGGTGATGTGGCGCGGCAAGCCGGTCTTCGTGCGCAACCGCACGGCCGAGGAAATCCAGACGGCGCGGGCCACCCCGATGGCCGAACTAAAGGACCCGCAGGCCGACCAGGCGCGCGTGCAGCGTGAGAACTGGCTGGTCGTGCTCGGCGTCTGCACCCATCTGGGCTGCGTGCCGCTGGGCCAGAAGCCGACGGATGCGAAGGGCAATTACGGCGGCTGGTTCTGCCCTTGCCATGGCAGCCATTACGACACGTCGGGGCGTATTCGCCTCGGCCCGGCGCCGACGAACCTTGCGGTTCCCGAATACGCCTTCACCTCACCCACGCAGATCCGCATCGGCTGACGGCATCGGGCACGGGGGAGCCGTGCCCGAAGGCCGCGCCGACCAACAACGAAGGAGCCGGGGTCCCCATGGCTGGGCTTCACCAGAGCGAATTCACGAACCCGGTGGTGCGCTGGATCGACACGCGCCTGCCCGTGTTCACCATGATGCAGAAGGAATACGGGACGTTCCCCACGCCCCGTAACTTCAACTATTTCTGGAACTTCGGCGCGCTCGCCATGGTCAATCTTCTGATCATGATCGCGACCGGCGTGTTCCTGTCGATGCACTACACCGCGCACACCTCCTTCGCCTTCGACAGCGTCGAGCGAATCATGCGCGACGTGAATTATGGCTGGCTGCTGCGCTACGTGCACATGAATGGCGCCAGCATGTTCTTCATTGTCGTCTACATCCATATCTGGCGCGGCCTCTGGTACGGGTCCTACAAGGCCCCGCGCGAGCTGCTGTGGATGCTCGGCGTCACGATCTTCCTGCTGATGATGGCGACCGCCTTCATGGGCTACGTGCTGCCCTGGGGCCAGATGTCCTTCTGGGGGGCCACCGTCATCACCAACCTCTTCTCCGCCATCCCGGTGGTGGGCGAGAGCATCGTGATCTGGCTGTGGGGCGGCTTCTCGGTCGACAACCCGACGCTGAGCCGCTTCTTCAGCCTGCATTACCTGATGCCCTTCGTGATCGTCGGGGTGGTGTTCCTCCATGTCGCGGCGCTGCACATCACGGGCTCGAACAACCCGCTCGGCATCGACCCGAAGGGGCCGCAGGACACCCTGCCCTTCCACCCCTACTACACGGTGAAGGACAGCGTGGGCCTCGTGGTCTACTTCATCGTCTTCGCCTTCCTGGTGTTCTTCATGCCGAACTACCTCGGCCACCCGGACAACTACGTCCCGGCGAACCCGCTGGTGACGCCCGCCCACATCGTGCCGGAATGGTACTTCCTGCCCTTCTACGCGGTGCTGCGCGCGGTGCCGGACAAGCTGGGCGGCGTCGTGCTGATGTTCGGCGCGATCGCGATCCTGTTCGTGCTGCCCTGGCTCGACACCTCTCCGGTGCGGTCCATGCGGTTCCGCCCGATCGCCAAGTGGTTCCTGGTGCTCTGGGGCCTCAACTTCCTGGTGCTGACCTGGGTCGGCGGCAAGCCGGCGGAACAGCCCTATGTGCTGATCTCCCAGATCTGCACCGCCTACTACTTCGCGTATTTCCTGGTGATCCTGCCGCTGCTCGGCCGCCTCGAGCGTCCGTTGAAGCTGCCTGAGAGCATCGCGATGCCCGTGCTGCGCGGGGGTGGGCCGGTGCTCGCCGGCGCCGCCGCGAAGCCGATGGAGAAGGCCTGACCATGGCGCGCTTGCTTGGAAAGATGGGGCGCAATCTGATCGGCGCCCTCGTGCTCGGTGCCGCTGCGGTGCTGACCGCAGCACCGGCCCGCGCGGCCGGTGAGGCGATCGCGATACCCGACACACGCTTCTCCTTCGAGGGGCTCTTCGGCACCTTCGACCGCGGCGGCCTCCAGCGTGGCTTCCAGGTCTACAAGGAAGTCTGCGCGGCCTGCCACGGGATGCGGCAACTGTCGTATCGCAACCTCCTCGAAATCGGGTTGACCGAGGAGCAGGCTCGCAACATCGCGGCCCAGTTCCAGGTGGTGGACGGCCCGAACGACCAGGGCGAGATGTTCGAGCGGCCGGCGCGCCTCTCGGATCGGTTCCGTCGGCCTTTCCCGAACGAACAGGCGGCGCGTGCGGCGAATAATGGCGCCTACCCGCCCGATCTGTCGGTCATCGTGAAGGCGCGCGCCGGCTTCGCCGACTACATCAACGCGCTGCTCACCGGCTACCAGGATCCGCCGGCCGGCTTCAACCTGATGGATGGGATGCACTACAACGCCTACTATCCCGGCCATCAGATCGCGATGCCGAATGTGCTCAACCCCGACCAGGTCGAGTTCGCAGACGGCACCGAAGCCAGCGTCGCGAACATGGCACGCGATGTGACCACCTTCCTCGCCTGGGCGGCCGAGCCGGAACTGGAACAGCGCCGCGCGATGGGTATCCGCATCATCATCTTCCTGATCGTCCTCGGCGGCTTGACCTATGCCGTGAAGCGGAAGGTCTGGGCCGACGTGAAGCACTGAGGCACCCGCCCCAGCCGCGCCTGACAAGGGCCGCCCCGCAAGGGGCGGCCCTTTCCATTTGGGCGACCTATTGGCCTCCGGGGCGGCCAGGGCGGTTCACGCCCGCCCACCTTCCGATCTACAAGGCGCGCCACACCCCCCGCCCAGCCCTTGCCGGAGCCCTTCCATGTCCGACAGCGTTACCCCGGTCCTCGGCCTGATCGGCGGCTCCGGCCTCTATGACATCCCCGGTCTCGAGGACCGGGAATGGCGCCATGTCGAGAGCCCCTGGGGCCAGCCGTCCGATGCGATCCTGTTCGGGCGGATCGGCGGTGTGCCGGTGCGCTTCCTGCCCCGCCACGGGCGCGGCCACCCGACCACGCCGTCGGACCTGAACTACCGCGCCAATATCGATGCGATGAAGCGCGCGGGCTGCACCGACATCCTGTCGCTCTCGGCCGTGGGATCGCTGCGCGAAGACCTGCCGCCCGGCCATTTCGTGATCGTGGACCAGTTCATTGACCGCAGCTTCGCCCGCGCGAAGACCTTCTTCGAAAGCGGCTGCGTCGCCCATGTCTCGATGGCGCATCCGGTCTGCCCGCGGATCGGCGATGCGGTGGAAGCCTCCGCCCGCAAGCTCGGCCTGCCGGTGACGCGGGGCGGGACCTACCTGGTGATGGAAGGGCCGCAATTCTCCACCAAGGCGGAAAGCCTGCTCTATCGCCAATGGGGCTGCAGCGTGATCGGCATGACCAACATGCCGGAAGCCAAGCTCGCGCGGGAGGCGGAGATTTGTTACGCGACCGTCGCGATGGTGACGGATTTCGACTGCTGGCACGAAGGCCACGACCATGTGACGGTCGACCAGGTGGTGAAGGTCCTGTTCTCCAACGCCGACAAGGCGCGCGCGCTGGTGGCGGATGTGGTGCCCGCGCTGGGCGCGACGCGCGGCCCCTGCCCGGCCGGCTGCGACCGCGCGCTGGAACATGCGCTGATCACCGCGCCCGAGACGCGCGACCCGGCGGTGGTGGCGAAGCTGGACGCAGTGGCCGCGCGAGTACTCTAGCCGCCGGGCGATACAAAGGGGCGCGCTTGCCCCCCGGCTACCCCAGATGCTTGGCGAAGAAATCCAGCGTCCGGCCCCAGGCGAGTTCCGCATCCGGCCGGCTGTAGCTGCCGCGTTCGTCGCAGCCGAAGCCGTGCTGCGCGCCAGGATAGACGAAGACCTCCACCCCAGGCTGCGCGGCCTGGATCGCCTCGACATCCGCCATGGGGATGGAGGCGTCCTTCCCCCCGAAATGCAGCTGCACCGGGCAGCTTGGCTGCTCGTCCTTCGCCGCGACCACGCCGCCGCCATACCAGCCATTCGCTGCGGCAAAGCTGGTGCTGCGGGTCGCGCCCCACCACGCGACGGTGCCGCCCCAGCAATAGCCGACGATGCCCCGCTTCGCGCCCGACGGCAGGGCGGCGCAGGCGGCCTCGATATCCGCCAGCGTCCCTTCGGCCGGGACATGGCCGCGCAAGTCGCGCCCGCGGGCGACATCGGGGGGCGTGTAGCCCAGCTCCACTCCACGCTGCGTGCGGTCGAACAGCGCCGGCGCCACCACGGCATAGCCCGCCGCCGCGAATCGGGCGCAGACATTCCGCATGTGGTGGTTGACCCCGAAGATCTCCTGCACCACGACCAGGGCGCGCCGCGCATCTGCCGGCCCGTCGCGCCAGGCGGCCAGGCGGTGCCCATCGGCGGCGATCAGTTCGATCCACATGGCGCGTCATCCTGTGCTGCTGCGGGCGTGGTGTGCGTAGCGCCAGCGGCGCTTCGGCATTCCGTCATGGCCGCGAAGAGAGGTAGTCTGGCCGCATGGCTGAGATCGTCAACCTGAACCGCGCGCGCAAGGCCAAGGCGAAGTCGGAGGCCGAGGCCACGGCCGCTGCCAATCGCGTGAAGCACGGCCGCAGCAAGGCCGAGAAGGCCAATGACCGCGCGGCCGAAGCGCGGCGGCAGGCGCTGCTGGATGCCGCGCGGCTGACGCCGTCTGGGGAGAAGGGCTGAGGCCCCTGGCGCTTCAGGCGGCGAAGGCCTGGGTCTTCACCAGCCGCGCATAGAGCCCGTCACGCGCCATCAGCTCGGCATGCGTGCCCTGCTCCGCCACCCGCCCGGCTTCCATGGTCACGATCAGGTCGGCATCGCGCACGGTGGACAGGCGATGGGCGATGACCAGCGTGGTGCGCCCCGCGCGCAGCCGGGCGATGGCCTGCTGCACCAGCGCCTCGTTCTCGGCGTCCAGCGCGCTCGTCGCCTCGTCCAGCAGCAGCACGCGCGGGTTCCGCAGCAGCGCGCGGGCCAGCGCGACGCGCTGGCGCTGGCCGCCCGACAGCCGAGACCCGGCCGTGCCGAGCATGGTCGCGTAGCCGTCCGTCAGCGCCGCGATGAAGTCATGCGCGGCGGCCGCGCGGGCCGCCGCCTCGACCTCCGCCTCGGTCGCGCCGGGGCGGCCGCAGGCGATGTTGGCCAGCGCGGTGTCGTCGAAGATCACCGCATCCTGCCCGACATAGGCGATGGAATCGCGCAGCGCCGCGAGGCGGACCGCGCGCAGATCGGCGCCGTCCAGCGTGATCCGCCCCGCCGTCACGTCGTAAAGCCGCGGCACCAGCGCCAGCGCGGTCGATTTCCCCGCACCCGAAGGCCCGACCAGCGCCACCGTCCGCCCCGGCTCCGCGACGAAGGAGAGATCGGCCAGCGCGGCATCCGGCACGCCTTCATAGGTGAAGCCGACCGCATCGAAGACCAGCCGCCCCTGCCCGTCCGGCAGCGGCCGCGCATCGGGCGCGTCCTGGATGCGCGGATGGTCGTCCACGGTCGCGAAGACGCGGCTGAGCCCCGCCAGCCCTTCCTGCAAGGCCGCGTTGAGGTTGCCGAGCGAACGCACCGGCCGCGCCGCGATCAGCAGCGCCGCGACGAAACCGGTGAAGTCACCGATCGTCCCGAGCCCGGTCGAGACGCGCCAGCCCACGAAGGCCAGCACGCCCGCCACCGCCAGCCCGCCCAGCGCCTCCAGCACCGGATCGACGCGGGCACGGGTCCGCTGGATGGCGAGGTTGCTGTCGCGCAGCTGGGCGAAGGCGGCCTCCGCCCGGGCCTGTTCCGCCGCCTCCAGCCGATAGGCGCGGACGACGCGGGCGGCGCCGAGGCTTTCGGTCAGCAGCGCCGCCGTCTCGCCCACCCGGTCCTGCATGCCGGCGGAGGCGCGGCGCACGCGCTTGCCGATCCTGACGATCGGCCAGGCCGCGATCGGGTAGAGCAGCGCCGCGAGCAGCGCCATCTGCCAATCCATCCACAGCATCGACGCCACCAGGCCGATCACCGTCAGCACATCGGCAACCCCGCTGAGGCCCTTGGTCAGCGCTTCCCGGATCAGGGCGGCATCGGTGGTGAAGCGCGCGGCATGGCGCGCCGGCGCCTCCCGCGCGATCTGCGCCAGGTCGGCGCGGGTCAGCGCGGCGAATAGCCGGCGCTGCAACCCCTCGATCACCCGCAGCACCACGGCCTGCGTCGCGACCGATTGGCCGAACTGGGTCAGCGCCTTGGCCGAGGTGACGAGGATGATGATCGGCGGCAACAGCCAGACGACCGAGGCATCGCCGGATGCGAAGCGGTTGAAGGCCTGCTGGATGATGACCGGATAGAGCGCGGTGGTGCCCGCGACGCCGAGCGTGCAGAGCGCTGCCAGCACCAGCAGGCGCGGGTGGTGGCGGACATGCTCGGTCCAGAGCCGGCGAACCAGCGGGAGGGAGGCAGCATCGAAGGCGGGGCGGGCCATACCGGGGGTCTAGACCGTGTCGCGACGCCGCGCGAGGGGCTTGCCTTCCGGCGCGGGATAGGATAGTTCCTATTTTGTTCCGAAAGCCCCGCGCGCCCTGTCAGGTCCGCCGGGTGTCATCCTAATTCGGGATCAGCCGGGACGGCGGGCCCGTCCGCCGCCCCGGGCTCTTCCAGGCGGCGCTTCGCTTCCCCAAGGCAGGTCGCGCGGTCGGTCTCGGCGCCACCCTCCATCCACCAGCGCCGGAGCGCATCCAGCAGCGCCCCCACCCCCGGCCCGGGCGCGAGGCCCAGCGCCAGCAGGTCGCGACCGAGCAGCGGGAAGACCGGCACGGGCAGGCCAGCGATACGGGCGCGGCAGGCGGCGCGGTCGGTTCCATCCGCCGCCTCCGCCAGCCAGAGCGCATCCAGCGCCGAGGCCGTGGCGCCATGCCGCGCCAGCCAGACCCGAAGCGGGCGGTCCGATTTGTCCGAATCCGGCAACGCCCCCACCGGATTTTCG
This sequence comes from Roseomonas mucosa, assembly GCA_945878375.1. Taxonomy (GTDB): domain Bacteria; phylum Pseudomonadota; class Alphaproteobacteria; order Acetobacterales; family Acetobacteraceae; genus Falsiroseomonas; species Falsiroseomonas mucosa_A. Next base: position 151,574 of record CAMDWG010000004.1, read on the forward strand.
ACCATCCTCTCCAGCCGGGCGCGTTCCTCGCCCGACAGGCGCAGCCGCGCGGCGAGCGCCGGCACAGCGCCGGATGGCAGCAGGCAAGCCAGCCGCAGCAGCGGATCGACCGGGGCGTTGCGCGCGACGAGGCGCGAGAGGGGATCGAGGTCGCGGGCTTCGGGCAGCACCGCTTCCATAACCTGCGTCTGCCGCATCAGGCGCAGGGCGAAGACGGGCTCCGGCGCCTCGAACAGGCGCTTCAGCTCCATCCAGATCCGCTCCGGCGCGATGCGCTGGCGCAGGCCGGGCACGGCATCGCGGATCGCCGCCAACGCGGCCGCATCAGGCTCGCCCTGCCCGTAGCGGGCCCAGAAGCGGAAGAAGCGGAGCGCGCGGAGGTAATCCTCCGCCAGCCGCGTTGCGGGATCGCCGACGAAGCGCACCCGCCCCGCGGCCAGGTCCGCCCGGCCGCCGAAGTAATCCCAAAGCTGCCCAGCGGCATCGAGCGACATGGCGTTGATGGTGAAGTCGCGCCGCGCCGCATCTTCGCGCCAATCGGTGGTCCAGGCGACCTCGGCATGGCGGCCATCGGTCGCCACGTCGCGGCGCAGCGCGGTGACCTCGACCGGCTGGCGGGCGAGGACGGCAGTGACGGTGCCATGCGCCAGCCCGGTCTCGAACACCTTCAGCCCGGCGTCCCGCAGGCGTTGGGCGATCTCCTCGGGCGGCAGCGGCGCGGCCACATCGACGTCATGCACCGCGCGGCCGGCCAGCGCATCGCGCACGCAGCCGCCCACCGCCCGCGCGCCCGGCAGCGCCGCGAGCACGGCGGCGGGGGCAGGATCGGCCAGGAAGGCGGGGGGCGAGAGGCGGTCCTGCGGCGGGTCCGCCGCGGCGCCATCCATCACCGGCGCGGGTCCGCGGTATGCCCCTGCTGGACCGTGCCATCCGCCCCGAGGGTCGCCGGGACATAGGCGTTGCCGCGCTCGAAGCTGCGGGACAGGCCGAACCACATCGCCCCCGACAGCATCAGCCCGACGCCGAGCAGCAGCGCGATCACCATCCCCGAGGATGGCTCGCCCGCATTCGGCCCGAAGCGCCGCCACGCCAGGTAGAGCGCGAAGGGGAGAAGGGCGAGGAGGATCGCGACGAAAGCGGCCATGATCGGAAGGATATAGGGTCGCGCCGCGCCAGGGTCCAAACCCTATCAGCCCCAGGCGGATGGCCGAGGCCCGCGTGGCAGGCCGCAAGAAAGGTCGCGCCGCCGATGCCGGTTGCATCGGCAAGCGGCCTGACGCCGCGGATGCCGCGCGGGACCGGCTCGACGCCGGGGGATGAAAGGGTTTGGACCCCAGGCTACCGCAAGACTTTGGCCAGGCTCAGCAACATGGTCGCCGTGGCACCCCAGATCAGATGCTCGGGATGCGGCCAGACCCAGTAGTCGCGCATCCGCCCGCGCCATTCGGCCCGCCGCCGCTCCGGGCCGTTGGGGTCGAGCAGGGTGGCCAGCGGCATCTCGAAGATCGCCGCGACCTCGCCCGGATGGGGGGTCAGCGTCAGCGGCGGGGCCAGGAAGGCGACCACCGGCGTCACCCGGTACCCGGTGCCGGTCACATGGTGCGGCAACTGGCCGGCCACCTGCGGCAGGCCGGGGTCGAGGCCGACCTCCTCCGCCGCTTCCCGCAGCGCCGCCGCCTCGGCCGTCTCGCCGCGCTCGATCCGCCCGCCGGGAAAGGCGACCTGCCCGGCATGGGCCGCGAGATTCGCCGCCCGCAGGGTCAGCAGGATCGAGGGCGAGGTGTCATGCCAGATGATCGGCACCAGCACCGCCGCGTCCCGCACCGGCGCGCCGGCCGAGATGCCGCGTTCCGCATCGTCGAAGGCGGTTGGGCTGGCCAGCGCCAGGCGCCCTGGGTCGGCCAGCCGCGCCGAGAATTCGGCGCGCGTGAGGGCGATGCTCACTCCGCCGCCCGGCGGGGCAAGATTTCCTCGGGCGCCTCGTCGATCGGGAAGAACACGCCCTCGGACCAGACGCCGAGAACCTGGCGCCCCTCCACCGTCTCGGGCTGGGCGAGTGCCACCAGCTCGTAGAACACCGCCCGGCTGATCCGCGCCTCCAGCCCCGGGCGGACGGTGATGTAGGGGCGCGGCTCGCGCGACTTCGGGTCCACCGCAACGCGAATCGGGTGGGCCGAATCGGCGGTCACCATCTCATCGAGGTTGGTGCGGAAGGTCAGGCATTGGCGCGGGGTGGGGCTGGGGGAGAAGGGGTCGGCGCAGTCGCGCCAGAACATCTCCACCGCGACGAAGGGCGCGTCCTCCACCTCGATCCGGCCGCGCTCGACGGGGGTTTCCAGCACATAGGCGCCGTCGGCCTCCCGCTTCAGCACGGAGGCAAACAGGCAGACCAGTTCCTTCCGCCCGATCGGGCTGCCCCGATAATACCAGGTGCCGTCGCGCCCGATGCGGATCGCAAAATCCCCGCAATCGTGGCGCGGCCGCCCCGTGGCGGGGCCCGGCGCCCCCGCCGCCGCCTTCGCCGTCTCCGGACGAGCGCCCATCATGAAACGTCCCACCTGCGTGCCGCCGCCATCAACTGCCCGCCCATATCGGTCCGATCCTCGCCCACACAACCGGCCGCTGCCAATGGTGCGGCGGCCACCCGGACCTTCGCCTGTCATCAAGCTGGCGAAGGAGGGTGGCAGGGTGGATACTCGGGCCAACATGCGCCCCAGGCGGATATAGGGAGCCAGCCCCGTATGGTTGAAGTGGCCGACCCAACGGAAGCAAGGGCCCTGGTGGCCGAGGCCGAAGCCCTGGCCGGACGGCTGGCCGGGGTGCGCCAGGCCATCGGCCGGGTGATCTTCGGCCAGGACCAGGTGGTCGAACGCACGCTGATCACGCTGCTCGCGGGCGGCCATGTGCTGCTGGTGGGCGTGCCCGGCCTCGGCAAGACCAAGCTGGTGGAGACGCTCGGCACGGTGCTCGGGCTGGATGCCAAGCGGGTGCAGTTCACGCCGGACCTGATGCCGTCCGACATCCTGGGCTCCGAGGTGCTGGAGGAAGACGCGGCCGGGCGGCGGCATTTCCGCTTCATCAAGGGCCCGATCTTCTGCCAGCTGCTGATGGCCGATGAGATCAACCGCGCCAGCCCCCGCACCCAATCCGCCCTGCTGCAGGCAATGCAGGAACACAAGGTCGCGATCGCGGGCGAGGTCCACCCCCTGCCCGCCCCCTTCCATGTGCTGGCGACGCAGAACCCGATCGAGCAGGAAGGCACCTATCCCCTGCCCGAGGCCCAGCTGGACCGCTTCCTCCTGGAGATCGATGTCGGCTACCCCGACCTCGCGGCGGAACGCGCGATGCTGCTGGCGACCACCGGTGCATCGGAAGCGCGGCCGGTGCAGGCGATGACGGGGGCGGAGCTGATCGCGGCCCAGACGCTGATTCGCCGCCTGCCGGTGGGCGAAGGCGTGGTGGACGCCATCCTGAAGCTGGTCCGCGGCGCGCGGCCCGAGACCACGGAGATCGAGGATGTGCGCCGCCACCTGGCCTATGGCCCCGGCCCGCGCGCCGCGCAGGCGCTGATGCTGGCCACCCGCGCGCGCGCCGTGCTGGATGGGCGGCTTTCGCCCAGCGTGGAGGATGTGCTGGCGCTGGCCGAGCCCGTGCTGCGCCACCGCATGGCGCTGAATTTTTCCGCCCGCGCGGATGGCGTTCATCTGTCGGAGGTCCTGGACCGCCTGAAGGCCAGCCTTGGCTGAGGGCGCGACGACAGCGACGGGCCTTCCATCCCCTCTCCCGCATGGCGGGAGAGGGGGGGACCCGCGCGCAGCGCGGGGCAGCGGCACGGCCGCTGCGCCAAAGGTTGGCGAGGGCGCGACCGCCCCCCCAGGCCACCGCGTATGACCGCACCCGACCCGCGCATCACCACCCCCTGGGCGGAACAACTCGGCGCCGCCCTGCCGCCGCTGGTGGTGGAGGCGGAGCGCATCGCGGCCACCGTGATGCCGGGCCTGCATGGCCGCCGCCGCGCCGGGCCGGGCGAGGCCTTCTGGCAGTTCCGCCCCTATGTCGCGGGCGACCAGGCCAATCGCATCGACTGGCGGCAATCCGGCAAATCCGACCGGCTCTTCATCCGGGAGACGGAATGGGAAGCCGCGCAGACCGTTGCACTCTGGGCGGCCCGGGGGCCGGGGATGGACTGGCGCAGCGGCGCGCAGGTGCCGACCAAGGCCACCCGCGCGCAACTGCTGCTGCTGGCGCTCGCCGCGCTGCTGCTGCGGGGCGGGGAACGGGTGCGGCTGTTCGGCCTGCCGCGCCCCTTCGCCGGGCGGCACGCGCTGCCGATGATCGCCGAATCCCTCCCCCAGATGGCCCCCGCGCCGGAGGATCGCCGCATCGCCCGCCATGCCCGCGCCGTGCTGTTCGGCGATTTCTGGGACGGGCTGGACGCCACCCGCCAGGCCATCGGCGCGCTGGCGGCACAGGGGGTGCGCGGGCACCTGCTGCAGGTGCTCGACCCGGCGGAGGAGACGCTGCCCTATGCCGGCCGCATCCGCTTCGAGGGCCTCGGCGCCGGCATCGCCCCGGCCCTGATCCCGCGCGTGGAATCGGTGCGGGAGGTCTATGCCGAACGCCTGGCGCGCCATCGCGCGGCGCTGTCGGCGCTGGCGCAATCCGCCGGCTGGACCTTCGCCACCCACCGCACCGACCAGCCGCCGGAGACGGCGCTGCTGGCGCTGCACCAGATTCTGGCACCGGCATGAGCGCGCGGGGCAGGAGGCGGGGGGGTGGGATGTCCGTGACCCTCCGCCGCAGGGCAGCACGGCCCTCTCGCGTCCGCGCTGCGCGCGGCCACCCTCTCCCGCCACGCGGGAGAGGGAATAACGCTACCCACTCCCTCTACCGCCTTGGCGGGGAGCGTCGGGGTGGGGACCGCGCGCCATGCTGAGCCTGGGCCCCATCGCCTTCGCCGCACCCTGGCTGCTGGTGGCGCTGCCAGCCCTGCCCATCCTGTGGTGGCTGCTGCGCGTCACGCCGCCGGCCCCAAGGCGGCAGGATTTCCCCGCCATCGCCCTGCTCCGCGACCTGCCGGTGCCGGAGGAAACGCCGAACCGCACGCCCTGGTGGCTGCTGGCGCTGCGCCTGCTGGCGGCGGCGCTGATCATCCTCGGCCTCGCCCGCCCGGTCTGGGGGCCGTCGGCCGCCAGCGGGGGCGAGGGGCCGCTGCTCATCGTGATCGACGATGGCTGGGCCGCCGGCGCGGATTGGCCCGACCGCATCGCCGCCGCCGAGGCCGCGCTGACCGCCGCCAGCCGCGACGGTCGCCGCGCCGCGCTGCTGCTGACCGCCCCCGCCGCTGGGCCCGAACCGCTGCGCGCCACGGCCCTGATGCCGCCCGAGGAGCTGCGCGGCCGCGTCGCCGCCCTGCGCCCAAAACCCTGGGCGCCGGACCGCACCGCCGCGCTGGCGGCGCTGCAGGCCTGGACCCAGGCCCATCCAGGCCCCTTCACCACGCTCTGGATCGCCGATGGGATCGAGCACGCCCCTTCCGCCGACGCCGCGATGCCCCTCGGCGCCGCGCTGGCCGCCGGCGGGCGGCTGACCGTCGCCCGCGCCGAGGGCCGCCCCACCCGCCTGCTGCCGCCCCCCCGCGCGGAGGCCGAGCGGCTGGTCGTCACGATCCACACCACGCCGCTTCCCATCCCGAGCGAGGTCACGGTGCTCGCCCGCACCGGCGATGGCCGTGCGCTGGACCGCGCGGTGGTGCAGGTGCCGGCCGGCGCCACCAGCGCCGAGGCCGCGCTGCCGCTGCCGATCGAGATCCGCAACCAGGTCGTGCGGCTCGACCTCGACGGCGTCACGGGGGCCAACGCCACCGTGCTGCTGGATGAACGCTTCCGCCGCCGCCCGGTCGGGCTGATCGCGGGCGGGGAGGACGCCGCCGCCGACGTGCCGCTGATCGGGGAGTTGTTCTACCTCGACCGCGCGCTGTCGCCCTTCGCGGAACTCCGCCGCGGGCCGGTGGACCAGCTGTTGCAGCGGCGCCTGTCGGTGCTGGTGCTGGCCGACCGCCCCGTCTCCGACGCCAGGGAGGCGGCAGCACTGGCGCGCTTCGTGAACGAGGGCGGCACGCTGCTGCGCTTCGCCGGCGCCCGCGTGGCGGAGGCGCCGGATGCGCTGCTGCCCGTGCCGCTGCGCGCCGGCGAGAGGCAGATCGGCGGCGCGCTGTCCTGGGAACGGCCGCAGACCCTCGCCCCCTTCCCCGAAGGCTCGCCCTTCGCCGGGCTGCGGCCGACGCCGGATGTGGCGGTGGAGCGGCAGGTGCTGGCGGAGCCCTCGGCGCGGCTGGCGGAGCGCATCTGGGCGCGGCTCACGGATGGCACGCCGCTGGTCACGCATGAAAGCCGCGGCGCGGGCAGGATCGTGCTGTTCCACGTCACCGCGAATGCGGATTGGTCCAGCCTGCCGCTGTCGGGCCTGTTCGTGGAGATGCTGAAGCGGCTGGTCGCGCTCTCGGCCGGCGTCGCGGGGGCGGAGGGCGATGCGCCGCTCGCGCCGCTGGAAACGCTGGACGGTTTCGGCCGGCTCGGCCCGCCGCCCCCGGGTGCGCTGCCCCTCGCCGCCGCGCGGATCGGAGAGGAAGCGGCCTCTCCGCGTCATCCGCCGGGCTGGTATGGCAGCGGCACCGCGGAGGCCGGGCAGCGCCGGGCGCTGAACCTCGGCGCGGGCATCCCCGCGCCGCGCGCCGCCGCGCCGCCGCCGCAGGCCGCGCGCCTCGCCGGCATCGGCGGGGTCCCGGCGGAACGCGACCTCGGGCCGTGGCTGTTGGCCTTCGCGCTGCTGCTGCTGGCGGCGGATCTGCTGGCCTCGCTGGTCCTGCGCGGGGCGCTTGGGCGGGCGGCGCTGGCGCGCGGGCTGGTGCTGGCAGTTCTGGCTGGCGCCGCGCCGGCCTTGGCGCAGGATGGCAGCGCGGCGCTGGCGACGCGGCTGGCCTATGTGCAGACCGGCCAGCCAGAGGTGGATGAGATCTCGCGCCAGGGTCTCGCGGGGCTGTCGGAGTTCGTGAACCGCCGCACCGCGGCCGCGCTGGCCGATCCGGTGGGCGTCGTGCCGGGGCGCGACGATCTGTCGATGTTCCCCCTGCTCTACTGGCCCGTGCTGGGGGATGCGCCGCAGCCGGATGCCGCGATGGCCGCCGCGCTGAACGCCTTCATGCGCCAGGGCGGCATCATCCTGTTCGACACCCGCGACGAGGGCTCGGGCGAGGGCTTCGCGCCCGGCGCGCGCGCGGCGCTGCGCCGCATCACGCGCGACCTGTCGGTGCCGCCGCTGGCGCCGGTGGCGGAGGACCATGTGCTGCGCCGGGCCTTCTACCTGCTGCAGGACCTGCCCGGCCGCTTCAGCGGCGGCACGGTCTGGGTGGCGCGGGAACAGGACCGGGCGAATGACAGCGTGAGCCCGGTGATCATCGGCGGCCATGATTGGGCGGCGGCCTGGGCGGTCGATGCGCGCGGCAACACGCCCTATGCCGTCATCCCCGGCGGCGCGCGGCAGCGCACCTTGGCGTATCGGTTCGGCGTGAACCTCGTGATGTACGCGCTGACCGGCAACTACAAGGGCGACCAGGTGCATGTGCCGGCCATCCTGGAAAGGCTGGGCAATTGAGCGCGCGCATCGCTGCTGAGAGAGGCGCGCCGTGAACCAGAGCTTTGCCGGCCTCGATCTCGCGCCCGTCATCCCGGCCTGGCTGCTGGCCGGGCTTGGCGTGGTCGCGCTGGCGGCGCTGCTGCCCGCCTTGCTGCGGATCGCGGTGGGCGCGGATGGCCGGCGCCGGATCAGCCCCGCGCGCGGCGCGCTGCTGCGGCTCGCGGCCTTCGCGGCGCTGTTCCTCGCTTTGCTAAACCCCCGCCTGGTGCAGGAAACGCGGGAGACGCGGCCCGATGTCGCGCTGCTGGTCATCGACCGGTCGGACAGCGCGACGCTCGGCCCCCGCGCGGCGCAGATCGAGGCGGCGCGCCAGCAACTCGAAGCCCGCGCCGCGCGCCTGCCCGACCTCGAGCTTCGCACGGTGGAGGTGCCGGAAGGCGGCAACCAGGGCACGCGGCTGTGGTCGGCGATGGACCGCGCCCTGGCCGAGATCCCGCGCGCGCGCCTGTCCGCCGTGATCGCCCTGACCGATGGGCAGGTGCACGACATCCCCCCCGCCCCCGCGCTGGATGCGCCCTTCCACCTGCTGCTGCCCGGCCGCCCCGGGGAGGTCGATCGCCGCATCCGCGTGGTGGAGGCTCCGGGCTTCGGCATCGTCGGCCGGCAGGTGGAACTGCGCGTGGTGGTGGAGGATCTCGGCGCGACGAGCCAGGGCGGCGCCGCGCGACTGTCGATCCGCCGCGACGGCGGCGCGCCGCGCACCGAATCTGTCGCGGTCGGGCGGGAACAGCGCATCGCCATCCCGATCGAACGCGGCGGCCAGACCGTGGTGGAACTCGCCGCCGAGGCACGGCCGGGCATCGCGGGGGACCCGCGTGGCGGTGAGGTCAGTGACCTCAACAACCGCGCCGTGGTCAGCATCAATGGCGTGCGCGACCGCCTGCGCGTGCTGCTGGTCTCGGGCGAGCCGCATGCGGGCCAGCGCACCTGGCGGCGGCTGCTGAAGGCGGATCCGAATGTGGATCTGGTGCACTTCACCATCCTCCGCCCGCCCGAGAAGGACGATCTGACCCCGCTGCACGAATTGGCGCTGATCGCCTTCCCGGTGCGGGAGCTGTTCCAGGTGAAGCTCCGCGAATTCGACCTGATCGTGCTCGACCGCTTCGGCAATCGCGGGCTGCTGCCACCGGTCTATCTGCGGAACATCGCCGACTATGTCCGCGGCGGCGGGGCGCTGCTGCTCTCGGTCGGGCCGGAATTCGCGGGGCCCACCAGCCTCGCCTCCACCCCGCTCGGCCAGGTGCTGCCGGCGCGGCCGCCGACCGGGCCGGGCGCGGCGCAGGCCGGGCTGATCGAGCAGCCCTTCCGCCCGCGCGTCACCGCGACCGGCGCGCGGCACCCGGTGACGGAAAACCTGCCCGGCGCCAACCCCGCCGAAGGCCCCGGCGAGGCCCAATGGGGCCGCTGGTACCGCGCGCTCCGCGCCGAGGCCCGCGCCGGCCAGACCGTGATGGAAGGCCCGGGCGGCACGCCCCTGATGGTCCTGGACCGCGTCGGGGAAGGCCGCGTGGCGCTGGTGCTGTCCGACCATATCTGGCTGTGGTCACGCGGCCATGATGGCGGCGGCCCGCAGGGCGAATTGCTGCGCCGCATCGCCCATTGGACGATGAAGGAACCGGAGCTGGAGGAGGAAGACCTCACCGCGCGGATCGAGCATGGCCGGCTATCCGTGGTGCGCCGCAGCCTCGATGCCGGGCCACCGCCCGAGATCGCGGTGACCGCCCCCGATGGCGCCGTCACCCGCCACCGGCCGGAGCCGCGCGGCGGCCGCGCGGTGCTGGAGGTGCCGGCGACCCAGCCCGGCGTCTGGCAGGCCAGCGATGGCCGCCGCACCGCCTTCGCCGCCGCCGAGGCCGGCAACCCGCTGGAGATCGCGGACCTCCGGGCCGATGCGGCCCGGCTGCGCCCACTGGCGGACGCCACCGGCGGCGCGGTGCGCTGGTTGGGTGCGGAAGCCGCCCCCGCAGTGCCGGAATTGCGCCGCGTCGCGGCGGGTCGGGACACGGCGGGGCCGGGCTGGATCGGGCTGCGCCGCAACGCCGACCATACCGTGACAGGCATCACCGCCCTGCCGCTGCTGCCCCCCTGGCTGGCGCTGCCGCTGGTCCTCGGCCTCGCCATCCTGGCCTGGCGGCGGGAAGGGCGCTGACCCCGCGCGAGCGAAGGTGACGTGACGCGGGCCGGCAGCGTCGCCAACTCTGCCCGGATGCGCCGCGCCCTTCTCCTGCTGCCGCTGCTGCTGGCCGCTGCGCCCAGGGGCCGACGCTGCAGCAGCGCCTGTCCACCTTCGTCGGCCGCAGCGAGGGCGATGTGGTTGCGGAACTCGGCGTGCCCGTCCGCATCCATGAGGCGGAGGGGCGGCGCTTCCTGCAATACGAACAGCGGCGCACGGTCGCCTATTCCGAACCTGGCTTCTACCACCCACGCTCCGGCCCCTGGGGTCCGCGCTGGGGGTATGTGCCGGCGCCGCCTTCCTATGCCGTGCTGGGCTGCGACATCACCTTCGCAGTTCGGGCGGGGCGGGTGGAGAGCTTCACTTTTCGGGGCGATGGCTGTTGGTGACGGGACGGCTGGGCGGCCCTTGCGTTCCGGGCTTCCGCCGGAAGGGCCATTCGCCTAGGTATCGTGGCATGCGCGCTGTCCCCATCCTCGCTTCCGCCCTGCTGCTCATGCTGGTGGCGCCCGGAACCCGCCCCGCCCTCGGGCAGGGGACGGGCGGGCCCGGCATGATCCGCCCGCAGCAGCAGCAGGCGCCCACCGTCGGCGCCGCGCCAGCGCTGCCCGGCCTCGCCGCGCGCCGCGCACCAGGGCCCGCGGCGGCCACGGTGGACCCCACCGCCCTGTCGCCCAATGCCGCGTTGTTCGACGCGATCGCGCGCGGCGATTTGGGCGCGGCGCGGGATGCGATGGGGCGCGGCGCCAGCCTCGAGGCGCGCAACCCGCTCGGCCTCACGCCGCTGGATGCAGCGGTGGATCATGGGCGGAGCGACATCGTCTTCTACCTGCTCTCGACGCGCGACATGACGCGCGGGCCGGTGATCTCCGAACCCGCCTCGGCGCGGCCCGCGCCGCAGCCAGCCGCCCCGCGCCCCGCGCCGCAGCGCGAAGCCGCACCCGCCCCGGCGGTGCCGCGCGGCGCGGCGCTCTGGGCCGGCAATGGCGGCGCGGCGCGGCCGGAGGCCGGCTTCCTCGGCTTCGATGCCGGCCGCCCCGAAGGCGCCGCCCCGCCGTCCGCCTCGCGCGGCGGACGGAGCTGACGCGGCAGCGCTCCGTCAGCCGCTCACGCGGCACAGATCCAGGATGTGGTGCGTGACGGACTCTGGCTGTTCCTGCTGCACCCAATGGCCGGCGCCGGGGATCAGGTGACAGTCCAGCATGCGTGTGCAGGCCTCCGCCTGCATGCGCCGAAGCGCGCCCGGCATCTGGTGGATGCCCCAATCGGCGGCGCCGGAGACGAAGACCGAAGGCACCTCGATCCGCCGCCCGCTGAACAGGCGAAGCTCCGCCGCGTTGCCGCCGCCGGTCTGGCAGCGATACCATTGCAGCCCGCCCTGGAAGCCGGTGCGCGCATATTCCACCGCATAGACCGCGAGTTCGGCATCGGGCAGCCAGTCGCATGGGGCGTCGGGCATGTAGGGGGCGACGGCGTCCGCCATCGTCGCGTGCAGCGGCATCACATAGTAGTCCGGCAGCTTCGCCAGTTCCCCGGCCGTCCAGCCGGCGAGTTCGAAGGGCTGGTTCCCCGGCCAATCCGCGCTCTTGTGGTGGTAATAGGCGCGGAGGAAGGCGTGCAGCCCCTGCGGTGCCTGCAACATGTCCGCGTTCGCCGGCCGCGTCGCGTAGTACCACTGGTAATGCTTGCGCGGCCGGGGCAGCGCCGCCAGGTCGTCATGCACCGGATCGCGCGCCGCCGCCGCCCAGCCGGGCGGGCCGGCGAAGGGCGAGCTCATCATCGCGACGCGCGGGAAGACATCCGGGCGGATCAGCGCGCACCACGCCGCAACCGGCGAACCGAAATCATGCCCCACCACCGCATGCACCCGCGCGATGCCCATCGCATGCAGCAGCGCCAGCTGGTCCCGCACCAAGTTCGGCATGCGGAAGGGCGCGAGGTCCGCGTCGTACTCCGCGCTCCAGCCCGTGGTGCGGCCATAGCCGCGCTGGTCGGGCGCGATCACGTGGAAGCCGGCGGCGGCGAGCGCGGGCATGACCTTTCGCCAGGAATAGGCGAGTTCCGGAAAACCATGCAGCAGCAGCAGCACGGGGGCGCCCGGGGCGCCTGCTTCCAGCACATGCATGTCGAGCCCATTTACGCCCGCGACGATGCGCGCGCGAATGCCGTCCGGAAGTCCTGCGAGCGCGTCCATCTTTCCCCCTGGTTTCTCCCCTGGCGCGGCTTGCCGCTGGCCGCGCACGCGCCCAGAGTCGGCGCGCTTCGAGCGGGAGACAAGAGCCATGTGGCAGGCGCGCACCATCATCCACAACGGCCACGCGATTCCCTTCGAGGAGGCGCGCATCCACCCGCTGGCGCTCGGCGTCGCCTTCGGCATCGCGGTGTTCGAGGGGCTGCGCGCCTACCGCCATCCCACGACCGGCGCCTTCACCGTCTTCCGGCTGGAGGAACATCTGGACCGCCTGGAACAGGGGATGAAGGTGCTGCGCTTCGCCGATCCGCCGTCGCGGGATGTGCTGCGCGATGCGGTGCTGGAGGTGATCCGGCTGAACGCGCCGGATGACGACGCCTATCTGCGCCTGCAGGTGCAGATCGAGGGGATGGGGATGATGGCGACCACCGGCCCCGTCGGCTGGATCGCCGCCGCGCTGCCGCGCGAACGCAGCACGAAATTCGCGACCGGCCTGGCCGCCCAGGTCTCGTCCTGGACACGGCTGCCCGACAACGCGATGCCGCCGCGCATCAAGGCGAGCGCGAATTACCACGCAGCCCGGCTGGCCACCTTGCAGGCCAAGGCGGATGGCTATGACAGCGCGATCCTGCTGACCACGCGCGGCAAGGTGAGCGAGGCCGCCGCCGCCTGCCTGTTCCTGGTGCGCGACGGCGCCCTCGCGACCCCGCATCGCGGCAGCGACATACTGGAAAGCATCACGCGGCAGACGGTGATCGCGCTGGCGCGCGAATTGTCGATCCCGGTCGAGGAGCGGGAGGTGGACCGCAGCGAGCTTTACATCGCAGACGAGGTTTTCCTCTGCGGCACCGGCCAGGAATTGGTGCCGGTGACCAGCGTAGACCGCCTGCCGGTCGGCGCCGGCGTGCCGGGCGCGATCACGAAGCGCCTCCAGGCCGCCTATGAAGCCGTGGTGCGCGGCACGACGGACGCCCACCCGGAATGGCGGACGCCGGTCTAGCCGACGTCCACCACCAGGTTCAGCGCGGCGTCGCAGCGCGCGGTAGCACCGGGGGGCAGGACCAGCGTGCTCTCCCGTTCCTCGATCAGCGCGGGGCCGGTCACCACATCGCCCGGCTTCAGCGCCGCGCGATCCAGCACCGCCGCATCCACGAAGGCACCGCCGAACCAGGCGCGCCGCCTGCCCTTCGCGGCGACACCCCGCGGCGTGGCGCCGGCGGCGAGATCCAGCCGCGGCGTCGGGCCGCTGACCGTCACGCGCCAGCCGACGCATTCCACCGGCAGGCCGGGCTCCGTGCGGCCATAGAGGCGGAGATACTCGGCCTCGAAGGCCGCGCGGATCTTCTCGCGGTCCAGCGCGGTCACCTCCGCCTCCACCTGATAGCCCTGGCCGGCATAGCGCATCGCGACACGGATGCGCGTCTCGGCGGCGTCAGCGCCGGCCTCAGCGACCAGCGCGCGGCCTTCGGCCTCCATCTCAGCCAGCATCGCGCGCAGCGCATCGAGATCGAGGGTTGCGAGGGGCGCGACCATGCCGCGCAGCAGGGCGAAGCTGATCGGCGCGGCGAGGAATCCAAAGGCCGACGCAACGCCCGCCCCTGCGGGCACCACCAGCCGCGCGATGCCGAGCTTGCGCGCGACCTCCACCGCATGCACCGGGCCCGCGCCGCCGATCGGCACCAGCGTATAGCCCTCGATCCGTCGGGCCTTTTCCAGCGCATGGATCGCGGCGGCCTGGGCCATCGCGGTGTTCACCGTCTCATGCACCGCCCAGGCGGCTTCGACCGGCGACAGGCCGAGCGGGCCGGCGAGCGTCGCGCCGATGGCCACTTCCGCCGCCGCGACATCGAGCCGCATCGTGCCGCCGAGGAAGCTGTCAGGCGCGAGATAGCCGAGCAGCAGGTCGCAATCCGTCACGGTCGGCTGCGTGCCGCCAAGGCCGTAGCAGGCGGGGCCTGGATCGCTGCTGGCGCTGTCGGGCCCGACCCGCACCAGCCCCAGCGCATCGACGCGCGCAACAGATCCGCCGCCCGCGCCGATCTCGATCATCTCGACGACCGGTACCTTCAGCGGCAGGCCGCTGCCCTTGCGGAAGCGATCGACGCGGGAGACCTCGAAGTCCAGGCTGCGCGCGGGCTGCCCGGCATCGATCAGCGCGGCTTTGGCGGTGGTGCCGCCCATGTCGAAGCAGAGGATGTCCGGCGCGGCGGCGGCCTGCCCATAGACGCGCGCGGCCTGGACGCCGCCGGCGGGGCCGGATTGCACCAGGCGGATCGGGTGGCGCGCCGCGACCTCGCTGGCCACCGTGCCGCCATCGGACAGCATCAGGAATAGCGGGCCGGTCACCCCCGCCTCCCGCAGCCCCGCATCGAGCCGCGCAAGGTAGCGCGCGAAGACCGGCAGGACATAGGCGTTGGCGATGGTGGTGGACCCGCGTTCGTATTCGCCGATCTCCGGCACCAGATCGGCCGAGAGGCAGACGGCGAGGCCCGGCGCTTCTTCCGCCACCAGCTCCGCGATGCGGCGTTCATGAACAGGATTGACGAAGGCATGCAGCAGGCAGACCGCGATGGCCTGTACGCCATCATCGCGCAAGCGTCGGATCGCGATGCGCGCCGCCGCTTCATCGAGCGGCGTGCGGATGCCGCCATCCGGCAACAGCCGCTCCGTCACCTCAAGCCGCAGGCGGCGCGGCACCAGCGGGTCGGGGCGGCGCATGAACAGGTCGTAGGTGTCGTGGCGCAGCTCCGTGCCGATCTCCTGCACGTCGCGGAAGCCTTGCGTCGTGAGGAAGCCGGTCGGCACGCCGCGCCGCTCGATCAACGCATTCGCGACCAGCGTCGTGCCGTGGATCACATGCCGCACCTGACCCGGCGCGACGCCATGCTGCGTGAGAAGGCCGCGCACACCTTCCAGCACCGCCTGTTCGGGCGCATGCGGCGTGGTCAGCACCTTGCCGTTGAACAGGCGGCCGTCGCGCGTATCCAGCATCACCAGGTCGGTGAAGGTGCCGCCGATATCGACGCCGATGCGATAGGGGGAGGTATCGTGGGCGCTCATGCGACGTAGCCTTCCGCCGCATCGCGCGCCCGGTCGGCCGCGTTTCGCTCTCGCGGATCGCCGAAGCCGCCGCCACCCGGCGTTTCGAAGGTGATGGTGTCGCCGGGGTTCAGCACGATCCGCGCCTTGGCCGGCACGGGCTTGCCGTTGACGAGGTCGCGCCCGCCGCGCCCCGCGCCGCCACCCAGCAACCCGCGCGGCGGATGCTGCACGCGTTCGTGGCGATAGGTGGCGGTGACCGGCCGGTCCCCCACCACGCTGAAGGAGATGCGCTGGCCGAGCCCGCCGCGCTGCGCGCCATCGCCGCCGCTGCCGGGGATCAGGGCCTTTTCCGTCATCAGCATCGGCACCGCATTCTCGAACTGCTCGACCGGCTGGGTCGCGACGTTGGAGGGGAAGGACAGGCAGGACGGCCCGTCATGCGACGCCGCCGCGCCATGGCCGCCATTCATGAAGAACATGCGCGTGTAGCGGCGGCCATCGGGGCGTTCGCCGGTGAAATACACATTCCACAACGGGCTGCCGGATTCCGCGATCACACGGTCCGGGATCAGCCGGCCAAGCGCAGACAGCACCAGCATCGGCAGGTAATGCCCCGTCAAATGCCGTCCCCAGACCGGCGCGGGGCGGCGCGGATTCACGATGCTGCCTTCCGGCGCGATCAGCGTGATGGGCCGGAAGCTGCCGTCATTGTTCGGCGTCGCCGCGTCGAAGGCGCATTTCACCGCGTAGTTGGAATAGGCGCGCGTGAAGTTCAGCGGCGAATTCACCGGCCGCGCGATCTGCGGATCGGTGCCGCTGAAATCGAGCGTGATGCCATCGCCCTGGATCGCCAACCGCAGGCGGATCGTCACGGGATGCTCGAAGCCATCCGCCGTCACTTCATCCGTCACTTCCCCATCCGGTACCGCGGCGATGGCCCCTCGCATGGCGCGTTCCGATCGGGAAAAAATCTCGGCCGCGAGCGGGTCGAGCCCGTCGAGGCCTTCCTCATCCAGGATGCGGAACAGGCGCGGCGCAGCCTGGGCGTACATGGCCAGCTGCGCGCGGATATCGCCCAGCGCTTCATCGGGCATGCGGAGATTGGCTTCGAGGAAGGCGACGACATCCTCGTTCTCGACACCCGCGCGCAGCATCTTCGCGACGGGGATGGTCAGCCCTTCCTCCCAGGAATCGCGCGCTTCGACGCTGGGTGCGCCGCCGATATCGGTGCAGTGGAAGGTGCTGCCGATCCAGGCGGCGATGCGGCCATCCCGGAATAGCGGCTTCACCATGGTGATGTCGTTGAGGTGGCCGGTACCGTGGTAGCCGTCATTGGAGATCAGCACATCGCCCGGCACGAGGCTCGACGGCGGATAGCGCCGCAGCATCACGGCGAGCGTGCGCGGCATGGTGCCGACGAAGCTCGGCACGGAGCGCGAGGATTGCGCGACCTGACGGCCCGCGCTGTCCATCAGCCCCACCGCCATGTCCCAATTGTCGCGCACGACAGAGGAGAAGGAGGTGCGGACGAAGCTTTCCGCCGCTTCGTCCATTAGGCCGCAAAGCCGCGCCCAGGCGGTGCCGAGCCGGAGTGCCGGGATGGTCATCCGCGCATCGCCTGAAGTTGGGCGGGATATCCCGCCGGGTCCACATGCACGTCGATCAGCGAAGGGCCGTTCTGCGCGAAGGCCTGACGCAGCGCGGCGCGGTATTCGGACGGCGTCGTCGCGACGAAGCCCTTCACGCCGAAGCCTTCCGCGACCTTGGCGAAATCGGGTCGCTGCCAGCGCACGCCTTCGGGCGGCAATTGGCGGCTCTGCTGCTTGATGTCGATCAGCGACAGCGCCGCATCGTTGAAGACGATCGTCACCAGCCGCGCGCCGCTATCGGCGACCGTCGCCAATTCGCCCGCGACCATCATGAAGCCGCCATCGCCGGTGAAGGCGATGGCGCCCCGCGCGGGATCGTGCAGCGCCGCCGCGATCCCGGCCGGCAGCGCGAAGCCCATGGAAGCGAGGCCGTTCGAGATCAGCAGGTCGTGCGGCGCCTCGCAGTCCCAGAAGGCGGTGGCGGAGAACATATGCGCCCCGGCATCCACCGTGACGCGGGGCATCCGCCCCGCATCCCGCGCCGCATCCTGCGCCATTCGTACGATATCGGGCGGCGCGACGCCGCCCTGCCCCGTCCAGGTCAGCGCATCCAGCGCGGCGTTGCGGTGGCGCGCGATCTCGGCGGTGGACCAGGTCGAAGGGCGCGCGACGGCGGCGAGCTTGCCGATGCTCGCCGCGAGGTCGCCATGCAGTGCGGCGGCCGGTTCGACATAGCGCACCGGATGCGGGCGCAGCGCGAGATCGAGGACCGGTGCGCGATACCGCCAGGGCTGCAGGATCAGCTCCACCGGGTCGAGGCCGATGGTCAGGATCAGATCCGCGTCCTCGACACAGGGTGCTTCCAGCGAGCCGCCGGTGAAGATGCCGGCGTGCAACGGATGCCGGTCCGCGAGCACACCCTTCGCCTTGTAGGTGACCAGGACCGGGGCGTGCAGCGCTTCCGCCAGCGCCCGCAGCGCGGCGGCGGCGCGGGGTTCCGTCGCTTCCAGCCCGGCGACCAGCACGGGCCGCTTCGCTTGCGCGAGCAGCGCCAACGCATCGCCCACATTCGGCGGCGCGGCGGCCGCCGCAGCGGGTGCGGGCGCCGGGCCGGGCTGGCGCCGCGCGGCTTCTCCGGTCAGGTCGAGATGCACGGCGCGGCGCTCATGCTGCGCGGTGTCCAGCAGCGCCGCGATCTCGGTGGCCGGCGCCGCGCCATCCGCGCGCGCGTAAGAAGCGACGAAGGCGGCGCTGGCCTCGCGCTGGTCGAAGACCTGGTGCGTGACATAGCCGAGTTGCCGGGCGGAGAACCCATCCGAGACCAGCACCACCGGCGCGCGTTCCAGGCTGGCGCAGGCCAGGCCGTTCAGCGCATTGGCCATGCCCGGCCCCTTCGTGGTCAGCACCACGCCCGGCGCGGCGGTCAGCTCGGCATCCGCGATCGCGGCCATCGCCGCCGCGCCTTCATGCTTCGCCAGCACGAAGCCGATGCCGAAGCGCGCCATATTCGCCAAGAGATCGAGCGAGGATCCCCCGCCGGGCACGCCCCAGATGCGCTTCGTGCCACGCCGCGCGAGGTCCGCGAGCAGCGCCTCCGCCACGGTGTTCACGGCTTGGCCAGCATCCGGCATCGCAGCGCCCTCCCAAGCTGATCTGCATCGTTGTTATGCATCGCGCCACGCGCAGCGTCACCCCGCCAGCCCCGCACGCTTGCCAACCGCGCCGCGCGCGCCTTGCATGGCGGCGATGAAGACCGGGAGAGTGTGATGGATTTCAGCGGCAAGCGCGTGCTGGTGGCGGGCGGCAGCAAGGGCATCGGGCGCGGTATCGCGCTCGGCTTCGCGCAGGCGGGGGCGGCGGTGTCGATCTGCGCCCGTGGTGCCGCGGCGCTGGAGGCGACGCGGGCGGAGATCGCGGCCTGCGGCGTCGCGGCACATGCGATGTCCACCGACCTGGCCGATGCCACGGCGGTTGCGGATTGGGTCGCGGCGGCGGCGGCGGCGCTGGGCGGCATCGATGTGCTGGTGAACAACGCGTCGGGCTTCGGATCCCAGGATACGGATGAGGATTGGGCGAAGGGCCTCAATGTGGATGTGATGGCGACGGTCCGCGCATCCCGCGCCGCGGCGCCGCATCTGCGGGCGGCGCGGGGATGCATCGTCAATGTCAGCTCGATCTCGGGCTTCCGGCCCTCGCTCCGCACGCCGGCCTATGCGGCGGTGAAGGCGCTGCTGGTGAACTACACGCAGAGCCAGGCGGCGGCCTTCGCGAAGGATGGCGTGCGGGTGAATGCGGTCGCGCCCGGCTCCATCGAGTTTCCGGGCGGCGCCTGGGAACAGCGGCGCAGCAGCAATCCCGCGCTCTATGGGCGCATCCGCGACTCCATCCCCTTCGGCCGGCTCGGCACGCCGGAGGAAGTGGCGGATGTGGCGCTGTTCCTCGCCTCCCCCGCCGCGCGCTGGATGACGGGGCAGACCCTGATCGTCGATGGCGGGCAGATGCTGGGGTGACGCAGCGACGCGGGATGGAACTACGGCGTGGCGGCGCGGACATCCACCACGCGCCACGCCGCCTCTGTCCCGTCCGGCGCGCGGAGCGTCAGCACCTCTCCCGGGCGCAGGCCGCCGAGGATGTTGCGGAGGCGGTGCACGGGCACGTCGCGATCTGTGCCGGCTTCGGCGAAGAAGCGCAGCTGCCAGCCTTCCTCGTCATGGACCACGTCTCCCTGTTCCCCTGGCGCGCCGGGGACAAGGCGGCGCGCGGTCCAGGGCGCGGCGGCCTCCAGCCACGCCTGCAGGTCGGGATGACCGTGCGGGTCGAGCGTCATGTCGAATTCGATCAGCCCGGCCTGATCCCGCAGCTGGTCGGCGAGAGGATCGCCCGGGCCCCAGGCGGGGGCAAGGGTGACGATGACAGGCTGTGCGACCCCCAAGGCGGTGCTCCCTCCTCCCGATCATCCCCAACGCGACGTCGCGGCCGGGGGTTCAGATCGCAACCCGCACGCCGAGTTCCACCACGCGGTCGGATGGGATGCGGAAGAATTCGGTGGCCGGCACGGCATTGCGGCTCATGGTCCTGAACAGCCACTGCCGCCAGCGCGACATCTTGGGCACGGCGGCGGCGACCACCGTCTCCCGCCCCAGGAAGTAGGAAGTCTGCATCGGTTCCACCGGAATGCCGACATCCTTCAGCTGCGCGAGTTCCTTGGGGATGTTCGGGCTTTCCTGGAAGCCGTAGCGCAACGCAACGCGGTGGATGTTCGGTGCCAGTTCCTCCACCTCGCGCCGGCGGTCGGCGGGCACGTAGGGGATGGATTCATTGTCCACCGTCACGAACAGCACCCGCTCATGCAGGACCTTGTTGTGCTTGAGGTTGTGCAACAAGGCGCCCGGCAGGTAGTCGGCCTGGCTGGTCATGAACACCGCGATCCCCGGCACGCGCAGCGTGCGCGATTGCGGCAGGCGGGCGATGAAGGATTTCAGCGGCAGCCCATCCTGCCGGAAGCGCGCGAAGAGCAATTCCCGCCCGCGCGCCCAGCTGGTCATCAGCAGGAACAGCGCGATCCCGAGCAGCACCGGGAAGTAGCCGCCAGCCGGCACCTTCAGGAGGTTCGACGCGAAATAGGTCACGTCGATCAGCAGGAAGGTTCCGAACAGCGGCAGCACCGCCGCCAGCGGCCAGCGGAAATGCTTCCAGAAGACCACCATCGCCAGCAGGCTGGTGCAGACGAAGGTCCCGGTCACCGCGATGCCATAGGCCGCGGCAAGGGCATCCGACTCGCGGAACTCCAGCACCAGGATGATCACGCCGATCAGCAGGATGAAATTGATCTGCGGCAGGTAGATCTGCCCTTCCTCCGTCTCGCTCGTATGGCGCACGACAAGCCGCGGCAGCAGGCCGAGCTGCACGCATTGCCGCGCGACCGAGAAGGCGCCGGAGATCATCGCCTGGCTGGCAATGATGGTCGCGGCGGTGGCGAGGAAGACCAGCGGCAGGCGGAACCAGTCCGGTGCCAGCAGGAAGAAGGGATTTTCGATCGCCGCGGGGTTCGCCAGCAGCAGCGCCCCTTGCCCGAAATAGTTCAGCACCAGCGCCGGCAGCACCACGAACAGCCAGGCAAAGCGGATCGGCTTCGCGCCGAAATGGCCCATATCGGCATAGAGCGCCTCGCCCCCCGTCACCGCCAGCACGACCGCGCCCAGCGCGATGAAGGATGCCAGGGGATTGGCCGCGACGAAGGCGAATGCTGGTTCCGGCGAGAGCGCGGCCAGCACGGCCGGGTTCTGCACGATCTGCGCCAGGCCGAGCACGGCGAGCACCGCGAACCAGACCGCCGTGACGGGGCCGAAGATCCGCCCCATCTTCCCCGTGCCGCGATACTGCACCAGGAACAGCGCGAGCAGGACGCAGAGCGAGATCGGGATCACCGCCGGCTCCATCGCCGGGGAGACGATCCGCAGCCCCTCCACCGCCGACAGCACCGAGATCGCGGGGGTCACCATGCCGTCGCTGAAGAACAGGCTGGCGCCGGCAATGCCGACCAGGATCGCGGCGCGGCGCAGCCAACTGCCTTTGGGCAGGGCGCCCATGGCCAGCGCGGTGAGCGACATGATCCCGCCTTCGCCGCGGTTATCCGCGCGCAGGACGAAGGCGACATACTTCACCGTGACGACGATGATCAGCGACCAGAAGACGAGGCTCAGGATGCCAAGGATGTCGGCGCTGTCGATTCCGTCATCCGCGAAAAACAGCAGCGATGCCCGCATCGCGTAGAGCGGGCTGGTGCCGATATCGCCATAGACGATGCCGAGCGTGGCCAGCAGGGTGGCCGCCGTCAGCGGACGGTTGGCCTGGGTAGAGTCGGTCAAGGTTTCGCCTCGAACGCGGGACGCCCGAGGCTTAGGACGGGCGGTGCCCGCCGCGCAAGCATGGCCCGCCGACGCCCACCCGCAGGTTCCGTCAATGCCCCCGCAGGATCTGGGACAGGAACAGCTTCAGGCGGTCGGTCTGCGGGTTGTTGAACAGGGGCTCCGGTTCTCCGCTTTCCACGATCTCACCGCGGTCCATGAACACCACCCGGTCGGCCACCTGCCGGGCGAAGCCCATCTCATGCGTCACGCAGATCATGGTCATGCCGGTGGACGCCAGCATCACCATGGTATCCAGCACTTCCTTGATCATCTCGGGGTCGAGCGCCGAGGTCGGCTCGTCGAACAGCATGATCTTGGGCTTCATGCACAGCGCGCGGGCAATCGCCACGCGCTGCTGCTGGCCGCCCGACAGCTGGCCCGGATACTTCAGCGCCTGTTCCGGGATGCGGACGCGTTCCAGGTATTCCATCGCCAGTTCCTCCGCCTCCTTCTTCGGCATGCGGCGGACCCAGATGGGGGCGAGGGTGCAATTCTCGAGCACCGTCAGGTGCGGGAACAGGTTGAAGCTCTGGAACACCATGCCGACCTCGCGGCGGATGGCGTCGAGGCTGCGGAGGTCGTCCGTCAGCTCGATGTTGTCGACGACGATCCGGCCTTCCTGGTGCTGTTCCAGGCGGTTGATGCAGCGGATCATGGTGGATTTGCCGGAACCCGAGGGGCCGCAGACCACCACCCGCTCGCCCTGGGCGACGGTCAGGTTGATGTCGCGCAGCACATGCAGCGCGCCGAACCACTTGTTCACGCCTTCGAGGCGGATGGCCGGCGGCGCATCCACCTGCTT
Source organism: Roseomonas mucosa (assembly GCA_945878375.1). Taxonomy (GTDB): domain Bacteria; phylum Pseudomonadota; class Alphaproteobacteria; order Acetobacterales; family Acetobacteraceae; genus Falsiroseomonas; species Falsiroseomonas mucosa_A. The sequence goes on from CAMDWG010000004.1 coordinate 173,976, forward strand.
GGCGGAGGCGACCGGGGCCTCCAGGACCGTTTCAGCCATTCGAACCCCCTGCGGTCCGGCCCTTGGGCCGGGAAGATGTCATTCGCACCACGCCATTGCGATGCCGGGGCGCGAAAGGCAAGCGCCCCGGCGCATCCGCGCTACCGGCGTCGGTGCCGGTTCAGGTCACTCTCGAGGCCCTGGCTGTATTTCGACATGGCGAAGCAGAACACCAGGTAGATGGCGCCGACGGTGACATAGACCTCGACGCCGAAGCCCTGCCAAGCGGGCTCCACGATGGCGGTCTTGCCGGCGGTCAGCAGGTCGAAGATGCCGATGATCAGCACCAGCGACGTGTCCTTGAAGAAGCCGATGAAGGTGTTCACCAGCGGCGGGATCACCGTCCGCAGCGCCTGGGGCAGGATGATGAAGCCGGTCTTCTGCCAATAGGACAGGCCGAGCGCATCCGCCGCTTCATACTGCCCGCGTGAGAGCGACTGCAGCCCGCCGCGCACCACTTCCGCCAGATAGGCGCCGGCGAACAGCGTGATGGCGATCTGCGCGCGCAGCAGCTTGTCGATGTTCATCCCCTCCGGCAGGAACAGGGGGAACATCACGGATGCCATGAACAGCAACGAGATCAGCGGCACGCCGCGGATCAGCTCCACATACAGGATGCAGAGCATCTTGATGGCCGGCAGCTTCGACCGCCGCCCGAGCGCGACCAGGATCGCCAGCGGGAAGGCGAAGGCGAGGCCGAAGGTGGACAGGATCAGCGTGATCGGCAGCCCGCCCCAGCGTTCCTGCGGCACGTAGCTGAGCCCGAAGACCCCGCCCCACATCAGCACGCCGATCGCCGTCAGCGTGCCCACCCAGATGGGAATGAGGCGCCAGTTCCAGAAGCGCCGTATCGCCGAGACGATGTAGAGCCCGACGAACAGCAGGCAGGCCAGCGCCGGGCGCCAATGCTCCTCGAAGGGATAGGTGCCGAACAGGATGAAGCGGTGCTTTTCCACGATCACCGCCCAGCAGGCGCCCACCCCCCGCATGTCGCGGCAGGTGTCGGTCTGCGGCTGGTCGCCCTGCATGGGCACCGACCAGACGGCGTTGATGAAGGCCCATTCGACGAAGCCGACCGTCCAGCGCAGGATGAGATAGGCCAGCACCAGCGTGACCGCGGTGGACCACCAGGATGCCAACAGGTTGGCCCGCGCCCAGGCGCGCGCGCCCGTCGTGCGGATCGGCGCGGCCCGCGGAGCGGCTTCGGCTTGCGGCGCAGGGGCGGGAGCATGGACAATCGTCATGGCGCTCACCGTTCGACCAGCGCGATGCGCGCATTGTACCAGTTCATGAACAGGCTGATCGACAGGCTGATCGTCAGATAGACCAGCATGATGATCGCAATGCCCTCGATCGCCTGGCCGGTCTGGTTCAGCGTCGTGTTCGCGATGCTGACGATGTCCTGGTAGCCGATGGCGACCGCGAGCGAGCTGTTCTTCGTCAGGTTCAGGTAGTTCGACGTCATCGGCGGGATGATCACGCGCAGCGCCTGCGGCAGCACGATCTTCCGCAGGATATCCCCGCGCCGGAGGCCGAGCGCCTGCGCCGCTTCCCACTGCCCGTGCTGGACGGATTGGATGCCGGCGCGCACGACCTCCGCGATGAAGCCGGCGGTGTAGGTGACCAGGCCGATCAGCAGCGCGAAGAATTCCGGGCTCACCGTGATGCCGCCGCGGAAATTGAAGCCGCGGAGTGCGGGGATGTCGGGGGTGAAGGGCGCGCCGAAGGCCGCCCAGACCGCAAGCGGGACGCCGAGGATCAGCGCGAAGCCCGCCGGCCAGATCTTCCGCGGCTGGCCATCGGCATATTGCCGGGCGCGCATCGCGCGGGCGTAGGCCCAGGTCAGCACGATCCCCGCCACCATCGCCGCGACCGTCCACCAATGCGCGGAGGTCCATTCGATGAAGGGCAGCTTCATGCCCCGGTTCGAGAGGAACACGCCCTCCATCGGGTTCAGCGCCTGGCGCGGCCCGGGCAGGGCCTGCAGGATCGTGTACCAGAACAGCAATTGCAGCAGCAGCGGCAGGTCGCGGATGACTTCGATATAGACGCCGGCCAGCTTCGACAGCAGCCAGTTGTTCGACAGCCGCGCGATGCCGATGGCGGTGCCGAGGATGGTCGCCAGCACGATGCCGATGATCGCGACCTTCAGCGTATTCAGCACGCCGACGGTCAGGGCGCGCAGGTAGTTGTCGGTCGGCTCATAGGGGATCAGGCTCTCGCCGATCGGCAGCCCCGCTTCGCGGGACAGGAAGCCGAAGCCGGTGGCGATGCGCCGGACTTCCAGGTTGTGGACGGTGTTCGACCACAGCCACCAGACGACCGACAGCACGAGTCCGACGACCAGCACCTGCCAGACGATGCCGCGCACCCGCTCATCGCCCCAGGACAGGCGGAGCGGACGCCTCGGCGGCCCGGCGGAAGCGGTGCGCGGGTCAGCCGCGGACGATGACATGCGTCGATCCTGTCACGGCGCGGATCATCGCGCGGCGCACGGCATTCATGGTTGTCTTCATCTCCCGGCCGCCGGGCCGCAGCATGGCACTGCCGCCCCGCACCCTCCTGTTCGGGCTCCAATGCTGCGCCAGCAGCGCGGCGGGATCAATGTCATTGTCTGGGTGTGCAACATGACGGGGCCGCAGACCGCCCCCCTTCACGACCCGGGCCGGCGATGCGACAGGCAGTCCAGCCGCCAGGGAGACACCGCATGCGCATCATCGGCCCCGAGGAACTCCGCCGCGCCCTGCCCTGGCAGGCGCTGGAAGACGCACTCGCCCGGATCTTCCGCGATGGCTGCGCCGCGCCGCTCCGCCACCGCCACGCCCTGCCCCAGCCCGATGCCCCGGGCGCGGGGCCAGAGGGGATGCTGCTGCTGATGCCCGCCTGGGACCTGCCGGAGACACCGGGGCGGCGGCATAGCGGGGTGAAGATCGTCCATGTCCTGCCCGGCAACGGGGCGCTCGGCCTGCCGGCCGTCCATGCCTCCTACCTGCTGTCGGATGCCGCGACCGGGGCGCCCATCGCGCTGCTGGATGGCGGGGAGCTGACGGATCGGCGCACGGCCGCGGCCAGCACGCTCGCCGGGCGGTTCCTGGCACGCCCCGACAGCCAGCGGCTGCTGGTGCTGGGCTCGGGCAAGGTCGCGACCGCCCTGGCCGAGGCCTGGGCCGCGCGCTTCCCGATCACGGAGATCGCCATCTGGTCGCGCAATGGCGACAATGCCACGCGGCTGGCAGCGAAGCTCGCATCCCATGGCCTGCCCGCCCGCGCGGCGGCTACCCCCGATCCGCGGGGCTTCGACATCGTCTCCGCCGCCACCCTGTCCGACGCGCCGCTGGTGCGGGGGGCAGAGGTCGGGCCGGGGACGCATATCGACCTGGTCGGCGCCTTCCGCCCGATGATGCGGGAAAGCGATTCGGCGCTGATCGCCCGCGCCACGCTGGTGGTGGACACCCGCGCCGGCGCCCTGGCCGAGGCTGGGGATATCGTGCAGGCGGTCGCGGAGGGCGCGATCACGGAGGCCCATGTCGCCGCCGACCTCGCGGAACTCTGCCGCGGCGCGCATCCCGGCCGCACCCGGCCCGAGGAGGTGACGGTGTTCAAATCCGTCGGCTGGGCCGGCGAGGATCTGGCCGCCGCCATCCTCGCCGCCGGGGCGGCGTAGCCCTACCGCGCGAAGGCAGGCCGCAGCCGTGCCGGGCGGCCGGGGCTGACCGTGACCACGGCATGCTGGCGAAAGCGGCGCGCCAACGCCGCGATGCGCCGCGCATCGCCGGCGATCAGCAGGTGATGCTCCGCCCAGCCGCGCCCCCTGCCCCATCCCTCGGCCAGCACGGCGCCCCGCGCGGCCTGTCTCAGACCGGCCTGAAGGCGCCGGTTCCAGCCCGGCGGCATGGGGCGGCTGAGTGGGTTCCAGGCGGTGACGAAGCCGGCGGCGCGCAGCCCGTGCCGCCGCAGCAGCGCATCCATCGCCGCGCTGCGCCGCCCGACCCGCACCACGACCCCGCCCGCCTCGTAGGCCGTACGCAGGAAGGCCGCGCGCAAGGCCGGGCGCATCCTCAATCCAGGGCGAGCAGCAGGCCCTTGAGATAGGCGCTCTCGGGCAAGGCGGGGTGGACGGGGTGGTCGGGGCCGGCGCCGACGCTCGCCAGGATGCGGGCGGGCCGCCGCGCCCGGCCCACCCCCCAGGCGATGGCCTCCGCGAAGTCTGGCGGGCCGACATGGTGGGAGCAGGAGGCGATGAACAGGATGCCGCCCGGTGCCGTCACCTGCGCGGCCAACCGCGCGAGCTTGGCATAGCCCTTCATCGCGGCGGGGATGTCCTTGCGGGTCTTGGCGAAGGCGGGCGGGTCCGCCACCACCACCTCGAACCGCCGGCCGGAGGCGGCCATGCGTTCCAGGTGTTCCAGCGCCTCCGCCTTCAGCGGCGTCACGCGGTCGGCGAAGCCGGCGCGGGCGGCGGCCTGCATCGCGAGGTCGAGCGCATGTTCGCTGCGGTCGAGCAGCGTGACCTGCGCCGCGCCAGCCCGCGCCGCCGCAAGCCCGAAGCCGCCCAGATGGCAGAAGGCATCCAGCACCGTCCGGCCCTTCGCCAGCCGCGCGACCAAGGCGCGGTTCGGGCGCTGGTCGAAGAACCAGCCGGTCTTCTGGCCGCCCAGAAGGTCCACGGGGAAGGAGAGGCCGGCTTCCTCGACCGTCGCGGTGCCATCGGTGCCGAGCGCGAGGGCAACGGATTCCTCCAGCCCCTCCAGCTTCCGCACCGCCGCGTCGTTGCGCGCGACGATGCTGCGCGGTGTGACCAGGTCGCGCAAAGCGGCCAGGATGTCGGGCAGCGCGCGGTCCATCCCCGCCGTATTCGCCTGCACCGCCAGCGCATCGCCGTAGCGGTCGATGACGAGGCCCGGCAGGCGATCCGCTTCCGCATGGACCAGGCGGTAGAAGGGCGCGTCGAACAGCCGGTCACGCAGCGCCAGGCATTGCCCGATCCGTGCGGCGAACCAGCCGGCATCGCAGGGCGCCGCGGGATCGGGATCCAGGAAGCGCGCGGCGATCAGGCTGTGCGGGTTGAAGTGCCAGGCGCCGTGCTTCACGCCGTCATCGCCTTCCAGCCGCACCACGCAGCCCGCCGGCAGGGCGCGGGCGTCGGCGGTCATGGCGATCTCGTTGGAGAAGGCCCAAGGATGCCCCGCCTTCACGCGGCGGTCGGCACCGGGGTTGAGCCGGATCAGGGGACGCTCGGTCATGGCGGGGGTTATGCGGCGACTATCCCCGGATGGCCAGCACGACGCCGCCGATGGTCAGGGACAGCGCGGCGACTTCCCGCAGGCCCAGCGGCTCACCCAGGAACAGCGCGGCGCCGGCCACGCCGACCACCGGCGTCAGCAGCGTCCCCGCCGCCGCCGCCGAGGCCGGCAGCCGCTTCAGCGCCGCGAACCAAGCGAGGTAACACAGGCCAAGCGGCGCAAGCCCGCCATAGAGCAGCAGCCACCAGGTCTGGGCGCTGAAGGCCGCCGGGTCCGGGCGCTCCACCAGCGCGGCGGCGACGAGCAGCGGCGCGCAGCCCAAGCCCATCTGCCACGCGGCGGAGGTGGCGGGCGGCAGGCCGACCGGCCAGCGCTTGCCCACCACCGTGCCGAGCGAGAACAGCACCGCCGCCGTCAGCGCGATGGCAACCCCCGGCAGCTTGTCGATCCCCACATCGATGCCGCGCCCGAGCACCAGCACCAGCAGCCCCGCCAGCCCCATCCCCAGCGCCAGCACCCGGCGCGGCGTGATCCTCTCGCCCAGCAGCCACAAGGCAAACAGCGATGCCCAGACCGGCATGGTGTAGCAGACGATCGTCGCCTCGGCGGCGGCGAGCCAGAGCAGGGAAAAGGCCGCCAGCCCCATCCAGGCGGTGACGTTCAGCAGGGACGCCACGACCAGCCGCGGCCACAGCCTGCGCGGAACCGACAGCGCCTCCCCCTGCCGCAGCGCGATGGCGCCGAGCAGCGCGACGCCCACCGCCGCGCAGATCACGCGCATGGAGAAGGGCGGCACTTCCTCCAGCAGCAGCTTCATCGCCGGCCAGTTCAAGCCCCAGCCGATGACGGTCACCAGCAGCAGCAGCAGGCCCGTCGGGTCGGGGCGCGCGGGGGGCCCGCGCGGGTCAGGATGCGGAATCGGGCTGTTCCTTGGCGAGGATGCGCTTCAGCCTATCCGCGCTTCACCGCGTGGTGGAACAGCCCCGCGCGCCTCAATCGGCGGGCAAGCCCGCCGACACGGCCCAGCGCCGGACGCAGAACACGGTGTTGCTGCCGAGCTTCCACACCGTCTCCGGCACCGCGGCCGCCACCATGATCTCCGGCAACAGGTGGTCGAGCAGCGAATAGCTGCGCGTGAGGCCGAAGACGGCGCCGAGCGTGACATCGAAGCTGGAGCGGCCGAAGCGGCGCTGGCTGCGCGACTGGCCGAAGCGTTCCTTGCGCTCCTCGCGGTCCATGCGCGGATCGGCGTCTTCCTGGTAATAACCGGACGAGATCGGCACCGAGAAGATATGGTAGCCGCCGGGCTTCAGCGCCGCATGCAGGCGCTGCAGGAAAATCGTGTAGTTCCCCACCACCTCCTGCACCACGTGGTGGTGCAGGACGATATCGAGGCTGCCGGGCTCCAGCTCATCGAGATCGACCGCCGGATCGAAGACGCGCTCGCCCTCGGCCGGATTGCGCGGCTTGAGCGTCGCCGGGTCATAGGACGCGCCGAGCGTCGCGCGGAAATGCTGGGACAGATCCGGCTCCGGCCCGATATGCAGCACGCGCGCGGCGGGTGTCGGCCGGACGACCCAATCGAGCAACAGCTTGGTCGCGCGCGTCCGCTCGACGGAACCGCAACCGTCGCAGCGAGCAGCCGGCCGGCCGAATTCCTCGGAGAAGCTGTGGCCGCCACAGATGGGGCAGGTGATCTCGGACACGCGCTACCTCACAATTCAAGAGCCTCGGCGCCTAATCCTGTCGGGCTCAGGCTGCAAGGCGAAACTTCACCGCAGCCGCGACGCGCATGGCGGCCCGGCGGGGCGATCCAGCGCCGGTCCCGAAGGTTGGCTCGACGCCGGACCGTGCCTTCCCCGCGCCCCCGGAGACTCACGCGGAGAGCACGACCGCAAGCTCCGCCGGCGTATCGGTGACCACGATCTGCTCCGGCGCGCCGAAGGCCCGCTGCGACAGCGGGAAGCCGACATGCAGCGCCTCACCGAGCCCGAGCTGGCGGATGTGCCAGGTGCCCCAGGCCTCGGCATAGTCGAGCCGGACGGGCGAGAAGCGGAACTCGTCGAAGGCCGTCACGCCCGACAGGGTCAGGGAGTTCTCGTGGTGCAGGCCGAGCCCGAGGCAGGTCTCGATGTCGAGCACCGAATCCGGGCCCAGCGCGTGGCGGATGCGCCAGAGCATCTCGGAATCCGCGCCGACCCGGACGGAATCGAACAGCCCGACGCGGTCGAACACCTCGCGGCGGATGAAGGTGGAGGCAGGGTTGCGGTGGATATAGCCGCCGCCGCCCTTGCGCAGCACCGAACGCCCGGCCGCGTCCATGCGGACCCAGTTCGACATGCTCGCCGCCGGCTCACCTCGGCGCATGGCCGCCAGGTGATGCTCGATCCGCTGCGGATGCATCCAGTCGTCGGAATCATGCAGCGTGACGAAGGCGCCGCGCGCTTCCAGGATCGCGCGGTTCTTCGAGCAGTAGGTGCCGATATTCGTCGCGTTCCGCAGCAGCCGCACCCGCGGGTCGCGCGCCATCAGCTCCCCCACGATGCCGACCGTGCCATCCGCGCTGCAATCATCCACCACCAGCAGCTCGATATTGCCGCAGCTCTGGTCGAGCACGCTGCGGATCGAGCTTTCGATGGTCGCGGCGGCGTTCCAGGCGGTGGTGACGATGCTGACCAGCGGGTGATCGTCGCGACGCGGCAGGCTGGACAGGCCGATGCCGAACAGATGCGCCGCCGGATCCTCCGCGCCCAGCGCCGGCGCGGCGACGCCCTGCAGGCGGAAGAACGCGGCGACACGCGCCTCCCAGGTTTCCGCATCCTCCTCCGAGAGCGCGAGGTTGCCGAGCGCCAGGTGGCATTCCGGCAGCGCCATCCCGTCGCGCATCATGTCCAGCACGATCCTGCTGGCCTGCACCCGCTGGCCGTTCGCGGCGAGGAACTCGGCCACGGAGAAGCGCCCGGCCGGGCCGAGTTCGGGCCGCAGATGGATCGCGATGGCGTAGAGTTCCGCAGCCCGCGCCGGCTCTGTGCCGCCGATCACGTCGGCCAGGGCCATATGCGCTTCCCAGTCCAGCGGATCCTCTCGCACCAGCCCCTTCAGGATCCGCGTCGCCTCCGCCACCCGGCCCGTGCGCAGGGCGGCGATGGAGAGGGTCTTGAGCAGCCGGTTGCGGTCGCTGGGCTGCAGCGCGCCGGGGGCGGCGGCATCCGCGGCCAGCGCCGCATTGCCGGCGTCCCAGGCGGACCGCGCCATGAAGAGCCGCAGGAACAGCCGCGCGGCGAGCATCAGGATCAGCGATTCATAGGGCGCGCAACGGCCCGCCGGCACCTCGACCAGGCGCGCATGGAGGTAGAGGATCAGTTTCTCGTCGTTGCGGAAGGCGTTGTACAACTCGCCGCGCAGCTTCGGGTCGGAAGGATCCGTCAGCACGCGGCGCCACAGCGCCTCTGCCCGGGCGCGGTCGAGCCAGGGTCCGGTGATGCGCGCCTCTCGCTGCGGCGCGGGCGCCGGGTCGGCGGGGCGGGAGGCCGGGGATGCGGCCTTGGCCGAGCCGCGCTTCGACTGTGCCTTCCCACGGGCCGGCCCGGCCGGTGGTGCCTCGGGCGGGGCGACGGGGCGGGGCAGCGCGAGGCCAGCGGCGGCTTCCGCCGTGGGGTGCGCCGCCGCCACATCCTCGATCAGCTTCAGCAGCGCCGGCAGGCGGCCATGTTCGGGAAAATCCGTCCGCAGCCGCGCGGCCAAGGCGGGATCGCGCAGCAGCAGGGCCAGCAGGCCCAGCCAATCCTGCACCTTCGGCAGCGCCTGGGTGCCCTCGGCCGAGATCCCGAGCACATCGGCGATCCAGCGCAGTTCCGGCTGGGTGGCGGCGAAGGCGTCGCGGTGATGCGGCATCGACGCGCGGGCCAGCACGCCGTTGCGGACCACGCCTTCGAGTTCCGTCCCCAGCAGGATGAGGTCGGCGGACAGGCCGAGCGGTCGCTGGCCGAGTTCGGACAGCGCCCGCTCGGATGGCTGGCGGCCGAGGAGAAAGAGGATGAGGCGGCGGATCTCCGGGGCGGTCGGGATGCGGCTGCGATGCATGGGTGCGGTCCAGAATGCGCGTCCCGCCCTGGTGCCCGACAGGCGTTCAGATCATGGCGCGCCGGGCGATAGACAATTCTCGCCAAACCATGCGCCACCCTGGTGGGCCACCGTGGGAGGGTGGCTGTCGATAGCCGCTCGGTGTTAGAAGGACAAGGGTTTGTCGCCTAGTGGTCGCATATGAATATTTTCGTTCGCTTTCGTCGATTTTTGCGATCACTGATCGGATATGATTTTCAAGGCTGGATCGAGGAGCGCACCGGTGTTCGTAAACAGCAAATGGATGAAGGATATCGTCCGGGTTCTGGGCGACGAAGCCAACCCACCCGCTCCCCGGGAGATTAGGCGCCTAGACAAGAAATTCTTCAACCAAACACTCTGGGCCCTCGCAGAACAGAAAAAAAATCTCGACGCATCCTCGCGCGAATGGCTAGGGTTCATGGGATTTGTGATGAGTCACGAGAAGGAACACTTCGGACAACTCGCGCAGGACATGTGGGTTCTATGGGAGACCAAACAGAAGACGAATGGATATTTCGTCGAATTCGGCGGCGCAAATGGAAAATTCTTGAGCAATAGCTACCTTCTCGAGCACGGTTTCGGTTGGCGCGGCATCGTGGCAGAGCCCAATATCGGCTTCCATGAGGAACTGCGCGCGAACCGCAGCTGCGACATCTCGCCCCTCTGCGTCGCGGCCAGGACCGGGGAACGCGTTCGCTTCCACTGCACGCGCCAGGGCGAATTGTCCCGCATGGCCGGCATCGAGTCTGGCGACAGGCACGACCGGTCTGAGTACACTGAAATCGAAGTTGAGACCATTTCGTTGGACGACCTGCTCGACAGGCACAACGCCCCTGATGTCATCGACTACCTCTCCATAGACACGGAGGGGTCGGAGTTTGATATCTTATCGCATCGCGATTGGACGCGGAGACGGATCCAACTCATCACTGTTGAGCACAATGGCACAGATTGGGGGCCGAAGATATTCGATTTGCTTTCTTCGGTTGGTTATGAGCGTAAATTTTCTGAATTCACTCGGTTTGATCACTGGTACGTGCTGCGTGATGACGCGTGATTATCCGACCCATACCAGGATCGGTGCCCCACAACCAATGATAAGGCCACTCTCATGAGTCACGCGCTCGATTTCATCAAGAAATATTACGAACTAACGCCGACCGGCATTATACATGTTGGCGCCAATCGTGGGCAGGAGGTCGACGCCTACAAGGCTAGTGGCATACGCCCTGTGGTGCTGATTGAACCACTTCCAGACCCATTCGCCAGGCTCGTGCGGGCGGTGAACGCCGAACCAGGGTTCCACGCGGTACAGGCCTGCTGCAGCGACCAAGCGCGCGATGTCGAATTTCACGTCGCGAGCAATGGCGGGCAAGCTTCGAGCTACTTGCCGCCAGCGGAGGTTCTCAACCTCTATCCGAATGTGACCTTCGGCAGCACAGTAAAGTTTCGCACGAAAACGCTTGACACGCTGCTGGACGAGTTGGCGGCTGAGGGCGTCGAGACGCACAAACTCGACTACCTTGCAATGGACACCCAGGGCAGCGAGCGGGATGTACTACTCGGCGCATCAAAGGCACTTGAGAACGTGAACTTCGTGCATACTGAGGTATCTATGGCGAATCTCTACAGCGGCGGCGCTTCTGTCTACGAGATGATCGAGTTTTTTCGCGGCCGCGGCTTCGACCTGTTCAATTTGCTCATTCGCCGCAAGCTGTGGGGGGATGCGCTGTTCGTCCGAACGGGGCTCGTAGATGGCACATGACTAGGTTGCCGGCGCACTGCCCTGTGCGCCGGCCATGTCCTGCTGCGTCACGCAAGCACGGCCGCGACGCTGACGAAGTGCTCGCGCCGGCGTTCGCGAGACTGCCGGGCGAACTGTTTGCTCCGGCAGTACTCCATGATCCGCTTCATCTCATTCATGCGCTCAGCGAAATTCGCGAAGCTCATCGAATCGATGGCGGCAGTGATCTCATCGAATGTCTTCATACCGTTAAAATTGATGAATAGATCGTCAGGCACGACCATCGGCAGCGTGCGGTTCGGGGCATATATGGGAAGGCAATTTCCCATTATTGCTTCCCAAAATTTTTCACTTACGTAATAATCCCACTGAGTATTTTCAGGGCAGAAATTGAAGTTATATTCCTTAAGAATTGATAACTTTACGTTGCTTCGGTCGTTGGCGTAGCGGCTCTCGCTCAGCGCCACGCCTTCCGGCCAACCGCGCCCGAAAACGTCCAATCGGCCGCCGGCATGCCCCTCGAGCGCGAGATCCACGCGCCGAACAGCCAGAGATACCTCCATACCATCGATCAGGGTACGGAATCTTTTGGCGGTCATGAAAGTGACGACCTTTTTCTTATCGAAAGACACGTTCAGATCCGCTTCTGAACGGATATAATTAAGGGGATGCAAGCTGCGATCTTGAAAATAAAAGAAGTTATCAAAATAAACATTACGATTATAGAGATTGAAGACGTACAGGTCGCCCAGACCGCTGGGGTCACGGACGCGAAAGCGGTTGCTGCTGTCGGCGAAGGGTTCGTGTGTCCAGAGGATGTTGAGACGCCTCAGCGCGCAAACCTCCGGAGTGAAGCGGCGTGCATGGACCCCCAGGATGACATCCGCCTCGTTTCGGTCATCCGTTATCTCCCATTCCAAAGTCTTGAAGACGAGCGGATCGCGAACCAAGGGAAGCGTGTCTCCCCCTTCTAGAATATGGACTTTCTTCATTGAAAAACTCCCAAGCATAGATTTGGCTTAGTGCACCTAAAATACCTGCCGTGGTGTCGGCCTCGGCGATGAAGCGGCACCCAAGCTCGACGAAGATCCACCAAGCAGATGGGGCCATGGTGATCTCTCAGCATGGCCAGGGGACAAGCCAGAAACCCGTCATGTACCCGCTCGCCCCGCCCTCCGGAGCGCGCGGGACTGTGTCGGGCTCATCCGCGCTACCGTGCCAGACTGCGATGTGCAGCCCACTCTCTTATTGCGCGAGAGGCAGCCTGCTACTCTCCGGCATCACGCATCGCATCCCAAACGTAAATCAAGGCATGGGCCCTTGGCTGAATGACTCTCGAAGCCGATCCTGGGACGATTGCTTGCTACCGACCTGAGTTCACGAAAATCACCTTAGGGCGAAAATCATCTTAGGCTCTGAAGGCCTGATCCTGGGCGGATACAATGGCACGCCTCAGCGTTCAAGGCCTGCTGCGGCACGGCTAAGCCAGGGTGCCCGGCGTGGCAAGGTTGCGCGCCTACGCGCCAGCGTGCACAGAGATCGCGTATCGCTCGTCAATTTAAGTCCTGCATTGCATTCCAGGAGCATTCTCATGTCGCAACCGGTTGCCCTCATCACGGGCGTCACGGGCCAGGACGGTTCGTATCTCGCCGAACTCCTGCTTTCCAAGGGCTATGTGGTGCATGGCATCAAGCGGCGCTCCTCATCCTTCAACACCGCCCGCATCGACCATCTGTATGTGGATCGCCACACCGCCGGCGCGCGATTCTTCCTCCACTATGGTGACCTGACGGACAGCACCAACCTCATCCGGATCCTGCAGGAAACCCAGCCGGACGAGGTGTATAACCTCGGCGCCCAAAGCCATGTCGCCGTCAGCTTCGAGACACCGGAATACACCGCGAATGGCGATGCCGTCGGCACGCTGCGGCTGCTGGAGGCGATCCGGATCCTTGGCCTGGAAAAGCGTACGCGCTTCTATCAGGCCTCCACCAGCGAGCTCTACGGCAAGGTCCAGGCCGTGCCGCAGGATGAGACGACGCCCTTCTACCCGCGCAGCCCCTATGCCGCGGCAAAGCTCTACGCCTACTGGATCACGGTGAACTACCGCGAGGCCTATGGCATCCACGCCTCCAACGGCATCCTGTTCAACCATGAGAGCCCGCGCCGCGGCGAGACCTTCGTCACCCGCAAGATCACCCGCGGCGTGGCCGCCATCCAGCATGGGCTGCAGGACTGCATCTACCTCGGCAACCTCGATGCCAAGCGCGACTGGGGGCATGCGAAGGACTATGTCGAGGGCATGTGGCGCATCGTCCAGCAGGCCGAGCCGGACGACTATGTGCTGGCCACCGGGGAGACACACACCGTGCGCCGCTTCGTCGAGCTTGCCTTCGCCGAGACAGGGACCGAGATCGTCTGGTCCGGCGCCGGCCTGGACGAAGTGGGCCAGTGCCGCGGCAGCGGCCGCGTGCTGGTGCGCGTCGATCCCGCCTATTTCCGCCCGACCGAGGTGGAACTGCTGCTCGGCAATCCCGCCAAGGCGCGCAGCAAGCTCGGCTGGACACACAGCATCACGGTCGAGGAGATGGTACGGGAGATGGTGCAGCACGACCTGGCCGCCTTGGGCAGCGGCCATGCCGAGCTCGACCGTGAATTGGACAGCGCCCGCCGCCAGCTCGGCGCGCCCGGGGCGGAGGCAGGCAATGGCTGAACAGCTTTTTCCGCTCGCGGGCCGGCGCGTTTTCGTCACCGGCCATCGCGGCATGGTCGGCTCCGCCTGCGTGCGGCGCCTGCAGCGGGAGGATGTCGAGATCCTCACCGCCGGGCGGGACCAGCTCGACCTGCGCAATCAGGCCGCGGTGGAACGCTACATGGCGGATACGAGGCCCGAGGTCGTCATCGTGGCGGCCGCGAAGGTGGGCGGCATCCTCGCCAACGACACCTACCCGGCCGAGTTCCTCTACGAGAACCTGATGATCGAGGCCAACCTGATCCACGCCGCGCATCGGGTGGGCGTGGCGAAGCTGCTGTTCCTCGGCTCGTCCTGCATCTACCCGCGGGAAGCACCGCAGCCCATCCCGGAGGATGCGCTGCTCACCGGCCCGCTCGAGAAGACCAATGAGTGGTATGCGGTGGCGAAGATCGCCGGCATCAAGCTCTGCCAGGCGTATCGCCGCCAATATGGCTGCGACTTCATCTCGGCCATGCCGAGCAACCTCTATGGCCCGAACGACTACTTCCACCCGGAGCGCAGCCACGTGATCCCCGGCCTGCTGCGCCGCTTCCATGAGGCCGCGCAGCGCGGGGACGCGGAGGTGGTGTGCTGGGGCACCGGCCGGCCGCGGCGCGAATTCCTGCATGTCGACGACATGGCCGATGCCTGCACATTCCTGCTGAAGCACTATTCGGCGGAGGGCCATGTGAATGTCGGCACCGGCACCGACATCAACATCGCCGAATTGGCAGAGACGGTGGCGCGCGTGACCGGCTTCAAGGGGCGCATCGCGTGGGACACGTCCCGTCCCGATGGCACGATGTTGAAGCGCATGGATGTCTCGCGCCTGGCGGCCCTGGGCTGGCAGGCCAGCATGCCCGTCGAGGACGGGCTTGCGGATGCCTATCGTTGGTTCCTCGCCCAGGACACCGTCCGGGCCTGACAGCCCGCCACGCCGCTGGGCGCGCGGGGCGGGGGGGCGCTGGGACGGACGCGCGCAAGCTGGCCAAGGCTTGGTATCCCCCGGCGTCACCGACGAAAGGCCCGCATGGCCCTTGGGGCAGCGCGTTCGGAATCCTGAACGGCGCGGTGAACATGCGTCCGGCTCCGTGAACGTCCGCTGGCCTTGGACTGCGTGACAATGCTGGAATCGCGTGGCTTGGCGCGACAACGGCCCATGGCACGCGCCTTGCGCCAGGGTCGCGCATGGATGTCCTGCATCTCCAATCCCTGGCGCTGCCGCTCGCCCTCGGGCTGGCCAGCGCGGCAGCCATCACGCTGAGCCCGCCGGGCGCTGCGGCTCGCCTCGCGGCGCTGGCCGCGGTGATCTGCCTCGCGGCCTATCTCGGCATGGCAGGCGGGATCGCGGCAGGGCAGCCCCTCGCCACGCCGTTCTGGCACATACCATCGCTTGGCGTTGCGGGCGGGCTTCGGCTTGACGGGCTGTCGCTCATCTTCGCCCTGCTCATCACCGGGATCGGTGCGCTCGTCCTGCTCTACGCCGGCCGGTACCTTGAGGGCGATCCACGGCTTTCCCGCCTCGTGGTCCTGTTGCTGCTGTTCATGACGGCCATGCTCGGCTCGGTCACCGCCGATGATGTGATCACGCTCTTTGTCTTCTGGGAGTTGACGAGCCTCGCCTCCTTCTTCCTCGTCGGCTACGACCATGAGAAGCCGGGCGCGCGCAAGGCGGCGCTGCAGGCATTGCTGGTCACCGGTGGCGGCGGCCTCGCGCTGCTCGCGGGCCTCGTCCTGATCTCGATCGCCGCCGGCACGACGAGCCTGTCGGGCATCATCGCGGCGCGCGAAGCGGTTCTCGCGCATCCGCTCGCCATGCCGGCGATGCTGCTTGTCGTATTGGGCTGCTTCACGAAATCGGCGCAGTTCCCCTTCCATTTCTGGCTGCCGAACGCGATGGCCGCGCCGACGCCGGTCAGCGCCTATCTGCATTCCGCCACGATGGTGAAGCTCGGCATCTATCTCCTGGCGCGGCTCAACCCTGTCTACCAGGACGTCGCTCTCTGGCAGGAGCTGCTGACCTGGGCGGGGCTGCTGACAGCCGCAACCGGTGCGGTCATGGCGCTGCGCGAGACCGATCTCAAGCGCGTGCTGGCCTGGACCACGGTGACCGCGCTCGGCACGCTGACGCTGCTGATCGGCCTTGCGCCGGAGCTGTCCGCGACCGCCGCCGTCACCTTCCTGATCGTCCACGCGCTCTACAAGGCGGCGCTGTTCCTCATCGCCGGCATCGTGGACCACGAGACGGGCACGCGCGACGCCACCGCCCTCGGCGGGCTTGGCCGCGCCATGCCGGTCACGGCCGCGGCCGCGGCGCTGGCCGCCTTCTCCATGGCGGGCCTGCCGCCCTTCGTCGGTTTCGTCGCGAAGGAGATCGTCTACGAGGCCAAGCTCGCGGCCGGCGGCATGGCCGGCGTGGTTGCGAGCGTCGGCTTCCTCGTCAATGCCGCGCAGGTCGCGATCGCCGGCCTGCTCTCCTGGCGGCTGTTCCTCGGCCCGCTCCGCCCGACGCCGACACGCCCGCACGACCCGCCGAAATCCATGCTGGCCGGTCCGGTGCTGCTCGCCCTGCTCGGTCTTTTGGCCGGCGCCGCGCCCTCGATCCTCGGCACCTGGCTGGTGGATGGCGCGGTCGCGGCGATCCTCGGCCGGCCGGCTGATCTGCCGCTGAAGCTTTGGCACGGCTTCACGCCGGTGCTGGCGCTCAGCGTCGCGACCGTCACGCTCGGGGTGCTGATCCTGGCCGGCTGGGCCAGGCTCGGCCCGCGCCTGCGCCGCGCCGCGCCGCTCGACCGCTTCGGCCCGGCCGCGGCCTATGAACGTGCCCTTGCGGGCCTCGTGGCCTGGGCCGAGGGCACGACGCGCGCTGTCCAGCATGGCAGCCTGCGCGGCTATATGCGGACCCTGCTGCTCGTGGCCGCGCTCGCGCCGCTCGCGATCCTGGTGGGCCGTGGCGGCCTGGCGCTGCCCGAGGCCGGGCCCTTCGATCCCCGCGCGCTCGCCTTCCTGCTGGTCGCGACCGGTGCCGTCGCCACCGCGCTGGCTCGCGGGGTCTTCGCGGCGGTGATGGCGATGGGGCTCGTCGGCTTCGGCACCGCCATCGTCTTCCTCACCTTCGGCGCGCCGGATGTCGCGCTGACGCAGTTCACCGTGGAGGTGCTGCTGGTGGTCATCCTCGCCACCGTCCTGATCCGCCTGCCGCTCCGCGCCCGCGATGCGCGCAGCGGGCGCCAGCGCGCGGGCGATGCCGCCGTGGCTGGCACGCTCGGCCTTTCTGTCGCGGTTGTGCTGCTTGCGGTGCTCGCCTCGCCCTTCGATCCGCGTCTCGGCGACTGGTTCGGGGCGCAGAGCGTGCCGGCCGGCCACGGGCGAAACGTGGTGAACGTGATCCTGGTGGATTTCCGCGCGCTCGACACGCTCGGCGAGATCGCGGTCCTCGCCATCGCGGCCTTCGCCGTGCTCGCGCTGCTGCGTGGCGCGGGGCGCCGCCTCCGGACCGGGAGCTGAATCGATGCCGGCATCCCTCATTCTCCGCGTCTCGGCACCGCTGCTGCTCTGGGTGCCGGCCCTTGTCTCGGTCTACCTGCTGGTCCGCGGGCACAACGCGCCCGGTGGCGGTTTCGTCGGTGGGCTCGTCGCCGCGTCGGGGCTTGTCTTCCATGCCATCGCGCGCGGGCAGGCGGCGGCGCTGCGGGTGATGCGCGCTCCGCCCGCCGCCTGGTGCGGCGCGGGCCTGCTGGCGGCGCTGTGCAGCGGGCTGCTCGCTTGGCTCGATCCCGCGGCGGGCTACCTGACGCATCGCTGGTGGTTCCCGGACCTGCCGGTGACGCTGCCGCTGAACACGGCCTTCGTCTTCGATGTCGGCGTCTACCTCGTCGTCATCGGCACCATCACCGCGATGGCCTTCGCGCTGGTGGCGGAGGAGTAGCGCCGATGGAAACTCTCCTCGCTCTTTCGATCGGCGTGCTGGTCGCTTCGGCCGCCTATCTGCTGCTTGCCCGCGACCTGCCGCGGGCGCTGCTCGGCTTCGTGCTGCTGGGCACGGCGGCCAATCTCAGCATCTTCGCGGCCGGGCGGATCGGCACCATGGCGCCGCCGCTGGTGGATCAGGGCGCGCGCGCGCTGGCCGCCGGGGCCGCGAACCCGCTGCCGCAGGCGCTGGTGCTGACCGCCATCGTCATCGGCTTCGGCCTTGCCGTCTTCGCGCTGGTGCTGATCCGCAGCGCGCATGGCGCCTTCGGCACGGTCAGCGCGGAGGACATGGACGCGGCCGAGCGGCCTGAGGAGATGACGGCCTCGGCAGCCGTTACGCCTGCTGCAACCACGCCACCGAACCGGCGGGAAGCCGCGTGATGCGCCAGGTCCTGCTTGTCGCGCCGATCCTCATTCCCCTCGCGGCGGCGTCGCTGACGGCGTTGCTGTGGTCGCGCCCCGCGGCGCAGCGTGCCGTGGGCTTGGCGGCCGCCATGGCTCTTTTCGTCGTCACGCTCGTGCTGCTGGCGGAGGTGATGGCGGGGGGCATGGTCGTCGGGCAGATGGGCAATTGGCCTGCGCCCTTCGGCATCACGCTGGTGGTGGACCACCTCTCCGCCGCGATGCTGGCGATCACCGGCCTGATGGGGCTGGCCGTCGCGGTCTATGCGATGGGCCCTGGCGCGCGAGAGCGCGACCGCGCCGGCTTCCAGCCGCTGTTCCATGCGCTGCTGATGGGCGTTGCCGGCGCATTTTCCACCGGCGACCTGTTCAACCTCTATGTCTGGTTCGAGGTGATGCTGATCGCCTCCTTCGGCCTGCTCGTGCTCGACCGCACGCGCGAGCAGCTCGATGGCGGCCTGCGCTACGTGATGCTGAACCTCGTCGGCACGACCTTCTTCCTGCTGGCGGTGGGGCTCATCTACGGCCTGACGGGCACGCTGAACCTCGCCGATCTCGCGCGCGTCGCGCCGGGGGTGGAGAACCAGGGGGCGCTGGCGGCGGTCGCGGTGCTGCTGCTGGTCTCCTTCGGCGCCAAGGCCGCGGTCTTCCCGCTGTTCAACTGGCTCCCCGCCTCCTACCACACAGCCTCCATGCCGGTGGCGGCGATCTTCGCCGCGCTGCTGACCAAGGTCGGCGTCTACGCCATCATCCGGGTCTTCACGCTGGTCTTCGCGCATGACCAGGCGCTGTTCGGGCCGATCCTGGCAGGCATCGCGATCGCGACGATGGTGGTCGGCGTGCTGGGCGCGGCAGCGCATTACGATGTGCGCCGGATCCTGTCCTTCCACATCATCAGCCAGATCGGCTACATGCTGATCGGCGTGGCGCTGATGACGCCGCTCGCGATCGCGGGCAGCGTGCTCTACATCGTACACCACATCGTGGTGAAGGCGAACCTGTTCCTCGTCGCCGGGGCGATGCGGCAGGTCGGCGGCTCCTTCGCGCTCGCGCGGCTTGGCGGGCTTTGGGTGTCGGCCCCGCTGCTCGGCCTCCTGTTCCTCATTCCCGCGCTGTCGCTGGCCGGAATCCCGCCGCTGTCCGGCTTCTGGGGCAAGTTCGTCGTCATCCGCGCCAGCCTCGAGGCCGAGGCGTGGCTGCTGGCCTTCGTGGCCCTCGCCGTCGGGCTGCTGACGCTCTACTCGATGGTCAAGATCTGGAACGAGGCCTTCTGGAAGGCCGCGCCCCAGGTCGCGCCGGGCGGCACGCCGCTTCCGGGCTGGACGCGCGCCGAGCGCGTCGCGACCTTCGCGCCGATCGTGGCGCTCTGCGCGGTGACGCTGACGATCGGCCTCTGGACCGAGCCCTTCGCGGCCTTCTCCATCGCCACCGCCGAGGCGCTGCTCGACCGCGAGGCCTATATCGCCGCCGTCCTCGGCCACGATCCCGTCCGGCTGGCGGAGGCCGCGCCATGAGGCTCGCGATCGGCTGGCTTCGCGTCGGCATCGCCTTCGTCGCGGAACTGTCGAAATCCACCTGGGCGACGATCCGCGCCGTGCTCGGGCCGACGGAGCGGCTCAGGCCCGCCATCCTCGCCGTGCCGCTCGATATCCGGTCGCCTGCCGGCATCGTGCTGTTCGCCGACATGGTGACGCTGACGCCGGGCACGACGAGCCTCGATGTCTCGGCGGATGGAAGCACGCTCTACGTCCACGTCCTCGACGCGCCGGACCGCGAGGCGGCCATCGCCGGCATGAAATCCACCCTCGAGGCCCGCGTGCGGGAGGTCCTGCCATGACCGATGGTCAGATCCCTGGCCTGATCCCCTGGGCTACCGCGATCGCGGCAGCCATCGTCACGCTCGGCCTGGTCCCGGTCGCCGTGCGGCTCCTGGTCGGTCCGTCATCGGCCGACCGCGCCATCGCAACCGACATGCTGGGGCTGCTCGGGGCCTGCCTGGCCGCGCTCACCGCTTTGCTGGCGGGCCATGCGGCCTTCCTCGACATCGCGCTCGGCATCGCGCTCGTCGGCTTCCTCGCCGCCGTCGCCTTCGCCCGGCTGATGGAGCGCGCGAGCGTGCCGCGCGTCGCGGAGCCCGCCGAATGAGCGCGCTGCGCGAGATCCTGGCGGCGCTGCTGCTGGTGGGCGGGGCGGCGGTGGTGGCGCTGGCCGCGCTTGGCGTGGCGCGGCTGCCCGACCCGTTCAGCCGGATGCATGCCGCCGCCAAGGCCGGCGTGGCCGGGGCCGGCCTGCTGCTGCTCGGCGCGGGGCTCGCCTTCGGCACGGCGGCGGCGATGCTCACCGTCCTCGCCGCCGTCGCCTTCCTCCTGCTCACCGCGCCGGTCGCCTCCCACGCGCTCGGCCGGGCCGCCTATGTCGCCGGCGCCCCGCTCGGCGCCGCGTCGATGGCCGACGCCCTCTCCGGCGTCCTCGACCGCCGCGTCTTCGACATCGATCCCGCCCGCACCCTTCGGACCCGCCCGACCTCCCCTGCCACGCCCCTAGAGGAACCCGTCATGAGCGCCATCCCGGAGTTCCGGCGGCCGGCCGATCCGGCCTTGCGCGATGCGCCAGCCACCGCACCCGGGGCGCTCCGCCGCATCGTCTGCTGCCTGGTCGGCGGGGCAAGCCAGGCGGAGGCGACGGCCCAGGCCTTCGATCTGGCCGGGCGTGGCGGGGGCAGCCTCACTGGCCTCTCGGGCGCGGGGCTGGAGGCACGGATGTGGCGAGGCCCGCTGCCGGTCGGCGGCGCCTTCTGGGCGGATTGGCTCACCTCCCGCAGCCGCCAGCGCATTCGGGAGAATTGCGCCGCGGCCCTGCAGGACTTCCAGGGCCGTGCGGTCGCGACGCCGGGCGTCGAGGTGGCCGCGCGGCACGAGGAAGGGCAGGCCGCCGATCTGGTCCGGACGCTTGCGGGCCATGAACTTGTCGTGCTGCCCGCGGGGATGGGTCCGCACGGGGTCGAATGCGCGCCGGGAGAGGAGATCGCCGCGTCCCTCGCCCGCGCAAGGCTGGTGCCGGTGCTCCGGGTCCGGCGAAAGGTGGCGGAGGTGCGGTCTGTCCTGATCTTCGTTGGCGCCTCGCCCGCCTGCGGCATGCTGGCGGCCGGGCTGCTGCGGACCGGATTGTGGCCGACTGCCGATGTGTCGATCCTGCCCGTCGCCGATTACCGTGCCGGCGTGGCGGCGGCGGTGGAGGCGCAGGCGGCGCTGTTGCGGGCAGCCGGCCGCAAGGTGCGGCTGCTACCCTCGCTCGACCTCGAATTCGAGCGGCAGGATCTTCAGCCGAGGCTGGCGACCTTCGACGCGGCGGTGCTGTGCTGCCTGTCCACGCATCATGGCGGCCTGTTCGACATGGTTCGCAACTGCGCCCATGAAGCGGTGGCCGATACCGTGCCGGTCGTGCTCTTGCCCTAGGGTCGGGCGGCCGGTCACAGAGGCCCCCCATGGATCCCCCGATGGCCGCCACCGACAAGCCTCCCATACCCGTTCCGGGCCGCAGCGGAATCCTGCCATCGGCGCTTCGGTTGCCGGCGGCCGCCGGTGTCATTGTCTTCGCGGTCGCCGTGGGCACGACGCAACTCGCCCTGCATGTCACCAATCAGGAGGCGGACCGGCGGCTCGCGCAACTCGGCGAGGTGTATCTCGATGGGCTGGCCGCCAGCCTGCGCGCCGGGCTTGAGGCGCGCGACGCCCCCTATGTGATCGAACGCATGGCCCGGGCCTTCGGAGAGCAACGCGGTGTTGCCGAGCGAACCCTCTTCGCCTTCACCCCGGATGGCGCGCTGCTGGCAAGGCATGGCGACCCCGGCAAGCCCGCGGCGATGGCCGTGGCGCTCGGGGCCGATGCATGGCGCCTGGATGCGGCGAGCGGCACCGCTTGGGTGAGCCGCGTCGTCGAGGGGACGCAGGGCCCGGCCGGGCGTGTCGTCGCCGCGCTCGACGTCTCGCCGATCCTGGCCGCGCGCAGGCGCCTCGCCTGGGGCATCGTGCTGCTCGACCTGTTGCTCGCGGGTCTTGCCGCGCTGCTGACCTGGGCCGCGCTGCAACGCCTCGGCCGTCCGCTCCGCATCCTGGTGGGGGCATTGTCCGATGCGGCGCAGCGCCCGCCGGTTCCGCTGCGGGATGCGGTGATCGCGCAGGCCGATCCGCGCAGCGCGGCCGTCCTGCGTGCCTACAACAGCATGGCGGATGCGATGCGGGAGCGGGAGCGGCTGACCGCCGAACTGGCGGAGCGGGACCAGGCGGCGGCGCTCGGTCGCCTCGCCGCGACGATCGCCCACGAGGTCCGCAACCCGCTTGGCGGCCTTGCCACCGCCGTCTCGACCCTTCGGCGCTTCGGCGCCGATGCGGCGGTCCGCGAGGAATCCCTCGCCTTTCTCGACCGCGGCATCGGCACGCTCGACCGCATCGTGACCAGCACCCTCACGCTCTATCGCGCGGAGGAGGACCGGCCGCTGCTGCGCTCCGATCTCGAGGATCTCGCGCACCTGGCCCGCCCGGCGGCGGAACGGCGCGGCATCGCGCTCGGCCTCTCGCTCGACCTGCCGGAGGGTGAGATCGCTCCGGGCGCGGGCGGGGTGCGCCAGGTCCTGCTGAACCTCCTGCTGAATGCCTGCGAAGCGACGCCCCCCGGCGGGGCGGTGGACCTGCGCGCACGCCGCGAGGAGGGTGACCTGATCTGCGAGATCGCCGATTCCGGCCCGGGGCTCGACCCTGCCCAGGCGCAACGGCTGACCGGTGGCGGCGCCGGCACGGCCCAGCGCAAGGGCCTCGGGCTTGGGGTGGTGGTGGGCCTGCTCGGCACGCTCGACGCCCGCGCATCGGTCACCGAACGGCCGGGCGGCGGCACCACGATCCGCCTGGCCATCCCGGCGGGAGGACGCGGATGAGCGGCGCGAAGGTGGTGCTGATCGTCGAGGATGACCCGGTGCTGGGCCCGGCGCTGGTCCAGCGGCTGCGCCTGGAAGGCTATCGCCCCCGCCTGGCCCCGACCGGCGACGCGGCGCTGCGGGAGGCGGGTGCGCTCCGCCCCGATGCGGTGATCAGCGACATCCGCCTGCCCGACATGTCGGGCGAGGAGATCTATCGCCGGCTGACGGCCGGCTTCGGCGCCATGCCGGCCTTCTTCATGACCGCCTTCGGCGAGGTGGCGCAGGCCGTGCGCCTGGTGCGCGCCGGCGCGCGCGACTACCTGACGAAGCCGGTGGATGTGGACCGGCTGGTGGCGGAACTCGGCGCGGCGCTGGCCGCTGCGCCGCCGGCAGCGGCGATCGGGGATCTGCCGCGGCTCGGCGTCTCACCCGCCATGCGCGCGGTCGAGGCGATGCTGCGCAAGGCGGCGCGTGTGGACATGCCCGTGGTGCTGACGGGCGAGACGGGCGTCGGGAAGGAGATCGCCGCGCGCTTCCTGCACGCGGCTTCGGCCCGGGCCACGAATCCGTTCCTCGCCGTCAACTGCGCCGCCATCCCGCGGGAGCTGGCCGAAAGCACGCTGTTCGGCCATGAGCGCGGCGCCTTCACCGGCGCCATCGCCCGCGCGGCCGGCGTGGCGGAGCGCGCTGGGGCCGGCACGCTGCTGCTCGACGAGGTGGCCGAGTTGCCGGCCGAGTTGCAGGCGAAGCTGTTGCGCCTGGTCCAGGAGCGCAGCTTCCTGCCCGTCGGCGCGACGGCCGAGCGTCCCTTCGCCGCGCGGATCGTCTGCGCCACGCATGCCGATCTCGCGGCGCGGGTGCGGGAGGGGACGTTCCGGGAGGACCTGTTCTATCGCCTCAACGTCCTGACGGTGGCCATCCCGCCGCTGCGGCAGCGGCCCGAGGACCTGCCCGGCCTCGCCGCGCAGCTGCTGGCGGAGACGCTCGCCCGCTTTGCCCTTGGCCCGCGCCGGCTGAACGAGGCGGCCCTGGCCGCGCTTGCAGCGCATGACTGGCCGGGCAATGTGCGGGAGTTGCGGAACCGGATCGAACGCGCCGTCGCGCTCAGCGAAACAGAGGAACTGACGGGGACGGAGCTGTTCCCCGAACGGGCGCTGGACCCCCCGCCCGGCCCGCGCGACGCATCGCTGGACGGCGCGCTGGACGAGGCCGCGCGGCAGGCGATCGAGGACGCGCTTCGCCGCGCCGGCGGGAGCCGGTCGGAGGCGGCGCGCCTCCTCGGCGTATCGCGCACGACACTCTGGAAGCGCATGCGCGACCTCGGGCTGGGCGGCCAGGGGTAGCAGGACACCCCGCCGCCGGTTCGCCTGCGCCGCCGCGCTTGGGTCGCCGCGCTTGGGTCGCCGCGCCTGGGTCGCGACCGGCGCGGCTTGACCGCACATAATCTAGCAATAAATACGCAACAGAAAGAGCTTGCCTGTGGGCATGTCGCGCTGGGCTTGGCATGTGATCGGCAAGCCCGGCATCGTGGACGACGCCGTTTCCATTCATCACCCCCCGCTGTCCAACCCATCAGACCCTGATGCGATGGCTGGAGGCCGCGCGGAGCAAGGCATGCCGCAGATCCTGATCCTTGATGATCGCGGCACCAACCAGCGCGTCCTCTCCCGCCTCGCCGCGTCCATCGAGCCCGATATCTCGGTCATTTCCTTCGGCGACCCGCATCTCGCGCTGGAATGGCTGGAGACGCATGACGCCGACCTGATCATAACCGACTTCAAGATGCCGAACCTCGACGGCGCCGAGGTGACGCGCCGGCTGCGGCGCACGCCGCGCACCGCCGATGTGCCGGTCATCGTCGTCACCGTCTATGACGACCGGAAGTTCCGGCTGCTGGCGCTGGAGGCGGGCGCCACTGACTTCCTGCTGGCGCCGGTGGATCATGTCGAGTTCCGCACGCGCGTCCGCAACCTGCTCGCGCTGCGGCGGCACCAGCTGGCATCGAAGCGGCAGGCGGAGCGGCTGCAGCTGGACCTCGAGACCTCCGAACGCCTGCGGACCGACCTGACCCGCGAAAGCCGAGAGGCCCTGGCCCAGGTGATCGACACCGTCCACGCCATGGTCAGTGCCGCCGATCGCGACGGGCGGCTGGTCTTCGTCAACCTCGCCCAGGCCGAAGCCGTCGGCCGTTCCCCGGCCGATCTCGTCGGCTGCGACGTCACCGAGCTGTTCGGCGCGGAGCGCGGCGCCTTCGCGCGTGAGTTGGATGCGGAAGTCTTCGCGACCGGTCAGGCCCTGCCCGGCTTCGAGGAAGTCGTGCCCTGGCACGACGGCACGCGCCGGGACCTGCACACCACCAAGGCGCCGCTGCGCGATGCGTCGGGGCGGGTGGCGGCGGTGCTGTCCACCTCCATCGACATCACCGACCGCAAGCGGGCGGAAGCGCGGCTGCGCTACCTCGCCCAGCACGACCCACTCACCGGCCTGCCGAACCGCGCCTATCTCGGCGAGCTCCTGGCCGGCCGCTGCGGCCATGGCCGCAGGGCGGAGGACGGGCTGGCGCTGCATATGCTCGATCTCGACCGCTTCAAGGCGGTGAACGACGCGCTGGGCCATCAGGCGGGCGACCGGCTTCTGGTGCAGGTGGCGCGCAGGCTGCGGGCCACGCTGCGCGAAGGGGATGTCGTCGCGCGGCTCGGCGGCGACGAATTCGCGATCCTGCAACAGGACATCGCCGGCGCCTCGGATGCCGGCCACCTGGCGGGGCGGGTGCTGGAGGCGTTCCGCAAGCCCTTCCGCATCGGCCGGCGCAGCATCTCGATCAGCGTGAGCATCGGCATCACGGTCTATCCGGACGATGCGGCGGGGGCGGAGGAATTGCTCCGCAACGCCGATCTCGCAATGTACCGCGCCAAGGCGGCCGGGCGATCCGTGTTCAGCTTCTTCGACCCCGAGATGGATGCCGCCGCGCAGCAGGCGCTGCGGATGGAGGCGGAATTGCGCCGCGCCCTGGCCCGGCGCGAATTCGAACTGGTGTGGCAGCCGCAGGTCTCGCTGCGCGATGGCCGCATCTGCGGGGCGGAAGCGCTGCTGCGCTGGCGCCACGCGGAACGCGGCGTGGTCCTGCCGGCGCAGTTCCTGAACCTGGCGGAGGATACCGGCCTGATCGCGCCCATCACCGAATGGGCGCTGGCCACGGCCTGCGCGCAGGGCGTGGCGTGGCAGACGCGCCGCCCGGGCGGGCTTCGGATCTCCGTCAACCTCTCCCCCAGCCTGTTCGCCAGCCGCGATGTGCGGGGGATGGTGGTGGAGGCTCTCGGGGCGAGCGGGCTCGATCCCAGCCTGCTCGACCTCGAGATCACCGAACGTGTGCTGCTGGGCAAGCTGGAGGAGGTCGCCGCCACCCTGCGATCCTTGCGCGAAGTCGGCGTCGCCTTCTCCATCGACGATTTCGGGACCGGCTATTCCTCGCTGACCTATGCCAAGAGCCTGCCCGTGCAGCGGCTGAAGGTGGATCAGAGCTTCGTCGCCCGGCTCGACACCGACCGTGCCGATGCCGCCATCGCCGGGGCGATCATCAGCCTCGCCCACGGGCTCGGCATGAACTCGGTCGCCGAGGGGGTGGAGACCCCGCAGCAGCTGGAGGCGCTGCGCCGCCTCGGCTGCGACGAGGTCCAGGGCTACTTCGTCTGCGCGCCCGTCGCGGCCGAGGAACTGACCGCGATGCTGGATGCCGACGCCGTGCATGTGACCCCCGCATGACCGGCGCGCCGAGACGCTCGGGCTTCGCCGCGCTGCGCGGCCGGCCCGACACGGAACACGAGATGAGCTTCAACCGGCTGGCCTTCGCGCTGGTCATCTCGGTCTATCTGTACACCGAGGGCGCGCCGCCGCTGGCGCAGATCCTCGCCGGCCTCTACTGGCTGGTCGCGATCGGGCTGTTCGCCCATATCCTGCGCTGGCCTGCGACCAACAAGCCGCGCCGCGTCATCGCGCTCTGCCTCGACATGGGCTTTCTCTGCGCAGAGCTGCATGTCGGCGGCGAGATCACCTCCGCCCTCGCGCCCATCTACCTGTGGGTCATCCTGGGCAACGGCTTCCGCTTCGGCGTGGCGTGGCTGCGCGGGGGGGCGGCGGTCGCGATCGTGGGCTTCCTCGCGGTCTGGATCACCACGCCCTTCTGGTACACGCAGCCCCATCTCTCCAGCGGCTTCCTGCTGGGCCTCATCGCCATCCCGGCCTATGCGGGCACGCTGGTCCGCAAGCTGAATGCGGCCAAGCACCAGGCGGAACAGGCCAGCCAGGCAAAAAGCATCTTCCTGGCCAGCGTCAGCCACGGGCTGCGGACGCCGCTGAACGCGATCATCGGCATGGGCGGCCTGCTGAAGCGCTCGCGGCTCGATCCCGAACA
Organism: Roseomonas mucosa; assembly: GCA_945878375.1. Lineage (GTDB taxonomy): Bacteria > Pseudomonadota > Alphaproteobacteria > Acetobacterales > Acetobacteraceae > Falsiroseomonas > Falsiroseomonas mucosa_A. The sequence continues at coordinate 201,537 of CAMDWG010000004.1, forward strand.
GCGCGAGATGGCGCGCACGGTGACGGAGGCGGGGCGCGAATTGCTCGGGCTGATCGACGGCATCCTCGATTTCTCCCGCATCGAGGCCGGGCGTGTGCCCGTCAGCCCGGAGCCCATCGCGCTGGCCGCGCTGATGGCCGAGACGCGGCGGATGCTGGCGCCGCAGGCGCAGGAAAAGGGCGTCCGGCTGCTGTTCCACGTCTCCCCGCGCACGCCGGCCTGGCTCAGCGCCGATCCGCGGCTGCTGCGGGATGTCGTGCTGAACCTGGCCGGCAATGCGGTGAAGTTCACGGAGGCCGGAAGCGTCTGCATCGCCCTCGACGCTGCAGAGGCCGAGGGCAGGCTGTGGCTGAACCTGGAGGTCAGCGACACCGGCATCGGCATCGCGCCCGACGCGCAGGCCCGCATCTTCGACAGCTTCGTCCAGGCCGACCCGACCATCATGAACCGCTACGGCGGCAGCGGCCTTGGGCTTGCGATCTGCAAGCGGATCGTCGGGCAGCTGGGCGGCCGGATCGGCGTGGAAAGCAGCCCGGGCCTGGGCAGCACCTTCCGCATCGCCCTGCCGGTGGCGCGCCATGCCGGCGCACCGCCGGCGGCGGCAGAGGCGGTGCTGCTGGCACCCGACGCAGCGGCGCGCACCATGTGCCTGTCCCTGGCCGGGCTTGCGCTGCACCCGGCCACATCGCTGGCCGAGGCGGTCGCGCTGCTGCAGGCCATGCCGCCCACCGCGCCGCGCATCCTGCTGGCCGTGCCGCAGCCCCTGGGGCTCTCGGCCGAAGCGATCGGGGAAGCGATGGCGCCGCTGGACCCGATGGGGGCGTGGCGCACGATCCTGCTGCTGGACTCACCGCCCAGCGGCCTGCCCGCCTTGCCCATCCGCCGCGCCGCGCTGTCGCTGCTGCCCGCCGCCGCCACGGCGCCCGAGATCGCCGCGGCGCTTGGCCTCGCCGGCGCACTGGCCGCCCCGGCGGAAGCGCCGGAGGCCGAGTTGGCCGCGGAAGCCCGCAGCGCGTCGGTACTCGTCGTGGATGACAACCGGGTCAACCGCCGTGTCGTCCAGCGGATCCTGGAAAGCGCCGGCCATTGCGCGACCCTGGTCACGAATGGAGAGGAAGCGCTGGACGCGCTGGAGGAAGCGCGCTTCGACCTCGTGCTGATGGATGTGAACATGCCGGTGATGGACGGGGTGGAGGCAGCACGGCTGTACCAGTTGCAGTCGCTGGGCCGGCGGCGCGTGCCGATCCTGGCGCTCACCGCCGACGCGACCCCCCAGGCGCGCCAGCGCTGCCTGGAGGCCGGGATCGAGGCGTGCCTGACCAAGCCGGTGACGCCGCCCGCCTTGCTGGACGCCGTGCGCACTCATGCCCTCACGGATGGCCCCCCCCCGCCCGCGGCACGGGTGACGGAAATCTCGACCCATCCCCGCTTCCGCCCCAGCGGCCCGCCACCGATCGATGAGGCGGTGCTGGCGGATCTGGAGGCGCTCGGCGGGAAGGACTTCGTCGACTCCGTGGTCGGCGAGTTCCTGGCCGATGCCGAGATGCTGCTGGCCGAATTGTCGGCGGCGGCGGCGGCGCGCGATTTCGGCGCCTTCCGGGCCAAGGCCCATTCGCTGCGGAGCGCGGCCGTGAATATCGGGGCACGCGCCTTCTGCGACCTGTGCCGCGTGGCGCAGGATGCGGATGCCGCAGACATCGCAGCGACAGGCGCGCAACTGGTCGCAAGGCTGACCGACGAGCTCGACCGCGCGCGACAAGCGCTGCGGCAGCGCGCCGCCGGTTCGTCCTCGGCACACACCATCTGAACAGCTGCCCGCCGGGCCGCGCATGGCCCGGCGGGATCAGGCGCGGGCCTACTCGGCGGCCTGGGTCAGCGGCGCCGCTTCCGCCGCTTGGGCCAGGCGCTTCTCCTGCGCCGCCGTCAGCCGCAGCATCTTGCGGATGTCGAGGTCGCTGACGCCGAGCGCCGTCTCGCTCCAGATCTCGACGATATCGCGCAGCTCGGCGAGGGTGACGGGATTGGCGCGGCGCCGCGCGCGGAAGACGGCCTGCAGCGCGTTGTGCTTGCGGTCGTTCCGGTCGATGTAGTCCCGCACGGCGGCTTCGCCCTTGCCATCCTCGGCCAGCACGTCCACGAGGCCGAGCGTGTGCAACTCCTCGGCGCTGTAGAGACGGCCGGAGGTGATCATGCGCTCCGCCTGCACCGGCCCGATGCGGCGCGACAGGAAGGAATAGGCGCCCATCCCGGGGAACAGGTTGAACAGGATCTCCGGCAGGCCGAACTTCGCGCTCCGCTCCGCCACGATCACGTCGAAGGCCAGCGCGCATTCGAAGCCCCCGCCCAGCGCATCGCCCTGGACCAGCGCGATCGTCACCGCCGGGGCCTGGAAGGCTTCCGAATTGCCGTGGATCGCCTCGACGCAGAGATGCCCGTAGCGCCGCAGCGCGTTGAGGTCGCGGGCGCGGATCTTCTCGGCGAAATGGGACAGGTCGCCACCGAGGTTGAAGATGCCGGGGATACGGCTGCCCATCACGTACCAGCGCGCCGGCAGCGGCGCGCCAGGGCCACGGGCCGGCGCCAGCGCGCCGCGCAGCAGCGCCTGCTGCGCCAGGATGTCCGACAGCAGGTCGATGGTGAAGCAGGGCTTCGGCCCCGGGCGCATCCAGGCCCAGAAGGCGGCGCTGCCCCGGTCCAGATGCGTCTCGAGCGTATCATAGCGCGCGGTGGCGAGATCGGCGGCAGGGTCGCCGAAGGACCGCGCGGTTGCGTCGCGATCGGGGATGGGAAGGGGTAGGTGGGTCATGTGTCCGCTCCATGGCTTGCAATCGCCAACCCGCGGCAGAAACGAAGGTCGCCCCAACCGCGCGAAGGGTGGCCCCGGATCTTAATGCACAACCAAAGGGCGTGTGCGGAATAAACCACTCAACCTCATAAAGTGCCCTGCCTCATGCCGTGGGGCTCGGGCCACGCAGGGTGCGTCTGAGGCACGCCACGCCAATCCGAGATCCTGGATCCAGGTCGAGCGTCTCGTGCGCATTCACCGCCTCAATAGACGCGCCTGATTCAGCCCCGAAAGTCCGTGTCTACACCAAACATGCGTGAGAAGCGGAGCGTCTTCACCGCAGTCATACGCGGCGAAGACGCTCCTTGTTCGTGTCAGATCGCATGTTACGATGCGCCCGAAGTTGAGGCGGAACTTGGAGAAACCCTAACCCGGCAGGTGCTTCAGCTCGACCTCGACGAAGGCGAGCGGGGTTTTGCCGGCATTGACCACATTGTGCTCCACCCCCGCCGCGCGGGCATAGCTGACGCCGGCCTTGAGTTCGGCGGTCATGGTCTGCCCGCCCGGCAGTTCGAGCAGCAGCGTGCCGTCATGCACCGGCACGACCACATAGGCCATGCCGTGCCGGTGCCAGCCGGTCTCCGCGCCGGGATCGAAATCCCAGCGCGTGACGCGGAGGTGGGCGTCATCCAGTTGCAGCGTGGCGACGGCAGGCGCCCGGCAGCGCAGCGGCTCGTTCACTCGGCCGCCGCCTTCAGCCCGAGACCCGGCAGCGGCAGCGCGCCGGCAGCCTGCATCGCGTCCCACGCCTTCTGGCCCTGCTCGCCCGCCAGCGGCAGGTGCGGCGGGCGGATGACGCGCCAGCCATCATGCCCCGTGCTGCGCGCGATGATCTCCCGCAGGCCGGGGATCAGCGGCACGGCGGTCGCGGCCTTGCGGGTCGCGTTCAGCACCGCCTGCGCGGCATCGGCCTCCGCACCCGTGCGGTGGCGATAGACGATCTGGCCGAAGCGGGCATTCACATTCGACGCCGCCGTGATGCAGCCCGCGCCGCCATCGGCCAGGATACGCTGCACGAATTCGTCGGAGCCCGAATAGACCTCGAACCCGTCCTTCGCGAAATGGTCGATCATCGCCTTCATGTTGCCGTAGTCGCCGGAGCTGTCCTTCACGCCCTTGATCACGCCAGGGAAGGCCTTCAGCAGCCGCCCGATCAAATCCAGGCTGAAGGGCACCGCCGATTGCTGCGGGAAGTGATAGAGATAGATCGCGATCCCGCCGCCGACACGGTTCACCACCTCGGAGAACCAGGCGAAGAGCCCGTCATCGGACGGGTTCTTGTAGTAGAAGGGCGGTAGCACCAGCACGCCGCGGCAGCCCTGCGCCTTCGCGTGCTTTGTCAGTTCCACCGTATCGGTCAGGCTGGCGCAGCCGGTGCCCGGCATCAGCGACGTGGCGGCCACGCCGCGCGCCAGCACCCCTTCCAGGATCTGCTTGCGTTCGTCGAAGCCGAAGCTGTTCGCCTCCCCCGTCGTGCCGAGGATGCCGAGGCCGTTGCACCCATTCGCCAGCAGCCACTTGCAATGGGCGGCGAAGCGGTCGAGGTCCGGCGCGAAATCCGGCGTCATCGCGGTCAGGGCGGCGGCGTTGATGCCGCCGAACAGCGCGTTCTTCATCGGGTGAGTGTCCTCTTCTCAAGGTCTTCGGGCTTCGCGCCCGGCCGCGCGGCGCGCGGGATGCGCCCCGGCCAGGGCACGACATGATCTTCCAGCGCGCCGGCATCACGTTCCCGGATCGCCTTGCCGCGCACCGAGATGCCCGCCTTCACCACCGTCGCGGGATCGCCCGAGACCAGCGGATGCCACCAGGGCAGGTCCTGTCCTTCGCCCAGCAGGCGATAGGCACAGCTTGGCGGCAGCCAGTCGATCCCGGCCACGCGCTTCGGCGTCAGCTTCACGCAATCGGGCACGCGCGCCTTGCGGTTGGCGTAGTCGCCACACCGGCAGGTGTCGAGGTCCAGCAGCCGGCAGGCCACATTGGTCCAGGCCAGTTCGTCCGTATCCTCGTCGCGCAGCTTGTGCAGGCAGCAGCGGCCGCAGCCGTCGCACAGCGATTCCCATTCGGCGCGGGTCATCTCGCCGAGGGTCTTGGTGCGCCAGAAGGGTTCGGCCGCCTGCATCGCCCGTTCTGTAGAACCGCCGCGCAGCGCTGTCACGCAAGCCGCCGCAACGCATCGAGGAAGCGCCGCGCCGCCACCTCCGGCGCCCAGGGCTCCCAGGGGGTGCCGCCGAACTCGGTGGCCAGCGGGTCGGCCGCCATCACGGCGGCGCGGATGCCGAGCGTGGCGCGCACCTCCGCCCGCGACCAGCCGGCGACATGCACGGCCTCGGCCGCCGCCATGGCGATGTCGAGCTTCTTGTGCCGCCGCCTCTCCTCCTCCTCCCAGGCCGGCAGGGCGTAGCGGGTGGCGACCACGGCCGAAAGGCGCTGCTGCAAGGCGAGGAACCCCGCGCCCAGGAAGGGCTTGAGCGGGGAGATGCAGTCGAAATTCGTCAGCCCTTCCTCCGCATCATGCAGCAATTCCCGCCGTAGCCCGATGCGGGTCGCGGCAGGCCGCGCGGCGCGGCGTAGCGCGAGGACCGCCAGCGAATGCTGCGCGACCGAAAGCGGCGCCGGCCACACCGAATGCCCGCCCCAGCGGAAGGTGCGCGACAGGCCGATGGCCAGATCCTCATCCGTCCAGTCGAAGGGCGTCGGCGCCAGCAGGTCGAGCCGCCGGCCCGAAGGCAGCCTCACCCAGGCCCTTGCATCCGTCCCGTCCATCCACGCTCCTCGGCAGGGGGCGTGAAACTAGGCCCTTTGGCGCGGAGGAAAAGCCCGGCGGGGCTGGCCCATCGCGTTCCCGCTTGGTTCACGCGCGTCCATCGGACCGCGCCGCCAACGCCGCCCGCAACAGGATGTAGTGCGGCAGCAGCGGCGCCTTGAAGGTGTAGAGGTCAGGCTCCGCCGGGCTGCAGGGGCGCAGCGCGCCGCCCTCCACCATCCGCCGCCACAGCGCGGCATGGCGGGCCTGGGCAGGATCGCACCCGGCCGGGTCGCCGATGTGATGCGCGGCGGAAATCCGGCCCAGGCGGTCGAGCGGCCCGCTGGCAACCGCGCGCAGCAGCGCCTCCATCCCCTGGTCGCGGCCGCCGCGCGTCAGCGCCTCATACTCGCCGCCCAGATGCGGCTCCATCTCCGCCAGCACCGCCGGGATGGCGGCCTCGAGGTCGGCTTCGGCCACCTCCGCCGCGCCGCGCCGCATCGCGGCTTGCGTGGTCCGCAGCGCGAGAAGCTGCGCGACATAGGGCACGCCGCGGGCCAGCGCGACGATCCAGCCGCGCGCGACCATGCCGAAGGGCAACCCCGTCTCCCGCGCGCCGAGGTCGAGAATGCCGAGGATCTCCTCATCGCCCATCAGCGGCAGCGGCACGCCGACCACATTGCGCTGGATCGAGGGGTGCCGGCCCAGAAGCTGTTCGAGGTTCTCGGACACGCCGACGATGAGGAAGGACAGCGCTGCGGCGCGGTCCGAGACCTGCTTGATCGTGTCCGCCAGCCGCGTGCGCGTGGCTTCATCCACCACCCGGTCGAATTCATCGACCAGCAGGATCAGATGCGGCGCGTTCAGCCGACGCGGCAGCAGCGCGATGTCCCGCGGCTCCAGCCGCCCGGGCGGCAGCGCGGCCTCGCAGCCCTCCGTCTCGCCCTGGGCTGCGACCGGCATGGCCAGCAGCGCGTGCGGCAGGTCGCGCGCCAGGCCGCGCATGATCGCGTCGAAATCGCTCTCCGCCGAGCAGCTGTAGCGGGCGAAGATGTAGCCGTCGCTCCGCCCCGCCTCCGCGACGAGGTTGACGAGGGAGGTCTTGCCCCGCCCGCGCTCGCCATACAGGACGACATGCACCCTCTCATCGCCGATGGCGCGCAGGATGCGGGCGAGTTCCGCCTGGCGGCCGACGAAATGCCGGGCGCCGCGCTGCGGGCGGCTGGGGGCGAAGGCGCGCCGCAGGGCCAGGCTCCGCGCTTCCTCATCCCCCGGCGCTTGCGGCAGCGTGGCTTGCGGTTCGGCAGCGGCGCGCGGCGACACGGGGCGCGGCCCCCTTCGCGGCAGCAGAAGCGCGGCCAGGCGTTCGATCACGCCGCCACGCGTCCGGCCGGGGTCCACGGTGCCGGCTTCATCGCCGCTGCGCCCCACCTTCCTCAGCCCGCCCTGTTCAGCACCGCCGCGACCTGGGCGGTGGAGGCAAGGCGGAGCCGGTCCACGGCATCGCGCACCGCCGCTTCCCCCGTGGCCCCCGCCGCGACGACCAGGCAAACCGCATCGGCGTGCCGCGCCAGCAGCAACGCGTCGGGGGCGGCGGCGATGGCCGGCGCATCCAGCACGATCAGCCTGTACTCCTCCGCCGCGTCGCGCAGCAGGTTCTGCAACTGGTGGCGATCGAGCAGCCGGTAGGAAGCCTCCTGCGGCTGATCGCCAAGCAGGACATGCAGTGGCGAGGCCGGGTCCTTCCCCACCGCATCGCGCCAGCCAATGCGGCCTTCGAGAATGCGGACGAGGTTCCGACCATCGCTGGCGCCGAGCAGCGCCGCCAGAGATGGCTGGCGCAGGTCGCCTTCCAGCAGCAGCGTCTCGATGCCGTCGAGCGCCGCCAGCCGCGCATAGGAAGCCGCCATGCCGGATGCGCCCTCGCCCTTCGTCGCGGCGACGAACAGCACCACCCGCGCCCCGCCCCGCCCGGCGAGGCGCAGCCCGTTCCGCAGCAGGCGCAGCGCCTCGGCCTCCGGCCCGTTGCGGCGCTGGGCGACGGCTTCGGCCAGGCCGCCCGCAGCTGCGCGCGGCATGGCGGCCAAGGCGGAGATGCCGATCCGTTCCTGCAGATCCTCCACCCGCGCGAAGCTGCGACGGCCGCCCACGAGCGCCAGCAGACCGCCCATGGCAAGGCCGCCCGCGAAGCCCACCGCGCCGGTCAGCACGGGGCGCGGGCTGCTCGGCACGCCGGGCGCGACGGCGGCGCTGACGATGCGCGCGCCGGGATGCAGCTGGTGCAGGGGCCCCGGTTCGACCGCCGTGCGCTCCGCGCGCTCCAGCAGGCTGTTGTAGAGCAGCCGCCGCGCATCCGCTTCCTTCTGCAACTCCTCCAGCTCCGCCCGCCGGCTGCCGGATTCCGTCGCGACCTCCCTCGCTTCCCCAAGCCGGCGGAGCAACTCGGCCTCGTGCCGCCGCACCGAATCGGCCTGCGCGCCGAGGGAGGCGACGACCCGGCGCGCTTCCAGCATGATCTCCGCGCGGATGGCGGCGAGTTCCAGCTCGACGCGGCGGAAATCGGGATGGCCACGGCCGAAGCGGCTGCCCATCTCGGCCGCGTTGCGCGCGGCCTCCACTTCCCGGGCGCGGAGTGCCGAGATCGTCTGCGCGCCGACCACGCTGGCAAGTTCGGTGACGCGGCCCGCCGCGGCGAGGGAGGATGCGCGCTCGAAATCGGAGTCGACCTGCGCGCGGTTCGCCTGGACCCGGGCCAGCGCGATGGCGAGTTCCTCGACCTGCTGCTGTCCGACACTGCCGGCGCGCAGCTCGATCAGGCTTTCGCGCACCCGCGTCTCCCGCACCCGGCGTTCCAGCTCATCGACATCGGCGCGGACCTCCGCAGCACGGCGGGTCAGCGCGGCATAGGCTTCCCGGTTCGTGCGGGCACGCTCATTCAGCTTGTCGTCCAGGTAGTGCCGGACCACGTCATTGGCGACCTGCGCCGCCAGTTCGGCATCGCGCGCGGTGAAGTTGACGACGATGGCAAGGCTGCGGTTGTCATGCGTGATGGCGAGCGCATCGAGCGCGCGGGCGAGCACGCGCTGGTCCCGCTCACGCTCCGTGACCGGCTGGCCAAGGCCGAGCGCGGTGGCCAATGGCTGCGCGAAGGCCAGCAGCCGGTCCGCCACGCCCGGCGGCCGCAGCGCGGGGTTGAATTCCGGCAGCCGATCCAGCCCGCGTTCGCGGATGATGGTCTGCATCAGCGCCGGCGATCGCAGCACCTGCACTTCCGTCCGCACGCGCGGCAGCGGGTCCTGTGCGCTGTCCTTGCTGACCGCGCCCTGCAGTTCCGGCATCAGCCGGTCCATCTCCACCACCAGGATGGCTTCCGCCGTGTAGCGCGCGGGAAGCTGGCGCGCGCCGAGGAAGGCCGCGGCGGCGCAGGCGACGCCACACGCCAGCACGAGCCATCGCCCGCGCCACAAGGTCGCCAGCAGCTTCGCGGGATCGAGCAAGGCGCGGCGTTGCGGATCCGTGCCGCCGGCATGCGGCGCGCTGACCGGGAGGGGATGCGAAGCTGCCAGATTCTGCAAGCCGAACTCCAGCACCCAAGGTTGTGCGCGGCACTACGATGCCGCCCGCCCCCTCGATTTGGCCAGACGAAGGCCCGCTGGCCATAGCTCATCCCCGCGAGGCGCGGCTTTGCTCGTGAATGTGACCGCGGCCCGTGCCACCGCCGATGGAAGTTGAGCTTTCAAGCCGGGCTTCGATCCAGATCCCTCACGATCGACACGCGGCGATGCAGCGGCGTGAATCCGGAGCAGGAGATGCACCGCCGGTGAATGCACGTCGTACGCTACAGGCCGGGCTCTGGGTGGCGTTCTACCATGGCGGGCAGGCGCTTGTGGCGATCGGCGTGCTGATCGCGCTGGCGCGCATCCTCGACCCGCATGATTTCGCCGTCGCGGCGGTGGCGTTCAGCGTGGTGTCGCTGTTCACGCCGATCGCGGAGGGGTTCTTCAACGATGTGATCCTGCAGCGCCGCGGGCTTGGCGCGGGGGATCTGTCCTCGGCCTGGATGGGCTCCATCGCGCTTGGCGCCGTGCTGTGGCTGGCGCTGTGGGCGCTCGCGCATCCCATCGCCGCCCTCGTCGGGCTGCCGGAGGTCGCCGATCTGCTGCCCTGGATGGCGATCACGCTGCTGATCGGCGGTTGCATGGGCGTCCCCGCCGCCTTCGCGCGCCGGCGCGGGCGCTACAAGGCGCTGGCCGCCTTCGTGGTGCCGGGGCGGCTGCTGGGCGCAGCGGTCGGGATCGGGGCGGCGCTGCTCGGCTTCGGGGCGTGGTCGGTCGTGGCGCAGCATCTGGCCTCCACCGCCTGCTACACGGTGCTGGTGTTGGCTGGGGCCGGCATCCGTCTGCGGCCGAGCCTGTTCGCAGCCGCGAGGCTGCGGGAGCTGACGCGCTTCTCCCTCGTCTCGCTGACCGACATCCTGATCCTGCCGGCCTATTCGCGCCTGGCCACGCCACTGGTCAGCGCGCTGCTGGGCCCGGCGGCGACGGCGCATTGGAACATCGCGCTGCGGATCGTGGAGATGCTCTATGGCATGGTCTATTCGGCGGCGGCGCATCTGACGCTGCCGATGCTGGCGCGGCGGCAGCACGACCAGGCAGCGATGCGCAGCGGCTTCATGGCCTGCACGGGTGTGGCCAGCCTGATGGTGCTGCCGGTCTTCGCCGGCATGGCGGTGACGGCGCCGGAGTTGGTACTGGTCCTGCTGGGGCCGTCTTGGCTGCCGGCGGCGCCGCTGGTCACGATTTTCTCCGTCACCGCGATCCTGCTGTTCATTCGCCAATTCGTGATCGTCGCGATCACGGCGCTCGGCCAGCCCGGCCATTCGACACGAATTTCCACGCAGGGGCTGGGGCTGGGGCTGGTGGGTCTGGCCGCGGGGGCCGCCTTCGGGTTGCCGGTGGCGGCGGCAGCGTCAGCCCTGCGCGCCCTGCCCCTCTACATACCGGGCGCCGCGCTGCTGCGGCGCGCGAGCGGGATGGGCGCGCTGGACCAGCTGCGGCCCGTGGCCCGCCCGCTGCTGGCGACGGTGCTGATGGCGCTGCCGGTCCTGGCCCTGCGCCATGCGCTGGTGGCGGCGGAGTGGTCTGCACCTGCCGTGTTGGCGGGATGCGTCGCGGCGGGCGCCATGGCCTACGCGCTGGCCGTGGCCGCGCTGGCGCGCGCGCCGCTCGCGCTGCTGCTGGGCAGCGCGGGCTTCGGCCGGCGCCGCATCGCCCCCGCGCCCGCCGAGGGCGCCAGCCTTCGATGACCCATCCCCGACACCGCCCTCACGCCCGCAGCCCCGCGCGCAGCGCCGCAGCCGCCAGGGGGCGACGGCCATCCGTCACCTGCGCGTCGTATTCGGGGGAGGGATGATCCCAATAGCCATGATAGGCGACCGGCGGCCCATCCCGCATCCAGGCCAGCATGTTGCGGATGAACAGGGGATCGTCCCCGCCCCCATGCCCATCGGCGCGCGTGCCGGTGCCCCATTCGGGGAAGGATCGCGGCTTGCCCCGCGCGGCCGCGAAATCCCGGTGCCAGCGGAGCCCGTTGCGATGGTCCAGCAGGTGCCGCCAGCGGCGCGCGGGATCGCGGTGGAACGGCCAGCTCTGATTGTAGGTGTCGAGGCCGATGACATCCACGACATCGTCGCCCGGATAGGCTTCCGCCACCGGCCCGTCGCCAAGATTGGGGTTCCAGTCGAAGACGAAGCGCGCCCCCGGCGCGGCGGCGCGCATCGCCAGCACCGTGCGGCGCCAGAAGGCGGCGAAGGCGCGCGGTTCGCGCAGCGCCGACCAGGCATAGCCCGCGACATTGAACTCCCACCCCGGCCGCAGGATCGCATCCCCCAGCCCACCATCCGCCAGCTTGCGCGCGACCGCCTGGAAATATCTGTCGAAGGCGCCATCCGCGCCGCGCCGCAGCGCGGCAGGGCTGGAGGCCGAGGCCACCACCAGCGGCAGGCCGAGCACGACGCGACGGCCCGTGGGGCGCCAGCAACGCGCCAGCCACTCGGATTGCCGCACCATCTCATCCCAATCGTGGCGGTATTCCCCGAAATCGAGCACGAGATCGACCGGCCGGCCGAGCCAGCCCTCGAAGCGCGCGATACCCGGCATCGCATCGCAGCCCGAGCCGCCGAAGGTCGCGAGCTTCGGCAGCGCGCGCGGCTCGGCCTGCGCCTGCGCCTGCGGGGAGGCGAGGGCGACGGAGAATGCGCAGCACAGCACGCTCCGCCGATCCGCCACGCCGCGCTTCCCGCCAGGTGATGCCGCCATGCGCATGAGCCCTTCCCTGCCCCAACCCGTCCTCCATGCCGGGGCGGTGGCGCGCGGCGCCATGCACGACCGCGTGTCGCCAGAAGGCTTCGTGACGCTGACGCTGTTCACCTGCCTGGTGCTGCAGCGCTTCGCGATCCCGGTCGGGGATCTCGCCATCTCGGTCGCGACGCCGATCCTGCTCGGCGCGGCGGCCTGGGGGCTCGGCGCGGGATGGCTCGTGATCGACCGGCGGCGGATGGCGCTGTTCCTTGGGCTGATCGCCGTCGCCGCGCTGTCCACCATCCTGCGGCTGGCGCTGCCGGTGGGCATCGCGCCGCGCACCAGCCTGTCGTCCCTGCTGCATTGGCTGGTGCTGACCAGCTTCGCCGTGCTGGCCTTCCGCGACCGCATGCCGGAGCGGCGCTTCTTCGCGATGGTGAACAACTGGCTCGCCTTCATCGCCATCGCCGGCATCGCGCAATTCGCGCTGCAATTCGCCGGGATCTCCGTCTTCGGCTTCACGGGGCTGCTGCCCGATCGGCTGCTGCTCGAGCATCTCTACGTCACGGACCAGGTCCTGGCCTGGGGCGCGAGCCTGAAGCGCGCCAATGGCTTCTTCCTGCTGGAGCCGTCGATCTTCGCGCAATTCATGGCGGTGGCGCTGATGATCGAGGCGCTGTGCTTCCGCCGTGCCCTGTGGTTCGGGCTGTTCACGGCCGGCATGCTGGTTTCGGTCTCGGGCACCGGCTTCCTGGTGCTGGCAGGGTTCGGCGTGGCGCTGGCGATCGGCGCGGGGTTGCGCGGCGTGGCGATGGTGGTGCTGATGGCGATGGGGGCGGCGCTCGCGCTCGGGCTGGCGTCCCTCGCCCTGCCCGATGTGGCGGCAACGCTGCTGCTGCGGAGCGGCGAATTCTCGGAGCCCGGCACCAGCGGGCATGAGCGCTTCGTGACGCCCTTCATGATGATGCGCGACGTCTTCCACGCGGCGCCCTGGGCGGCCATCGCGGGGATCGGGCCGGGGACGTCGGAATTCCTCGAACTGCCCTACAAATACTGGGTCAACACGCCGGCGAAGCTGGTCACGGAATACGGGTTGGTCGGCTTCGGCCTGTATCTGGCGCTGATCGTCTCCGCGCAGCGCAGCGCGGCGCAACGCATCCTGGTCCTGCCGGTGCTGGTGCTGCTGATGCTCACCGGCGGCTACCACCAGGCCGCGCCGCTGCTGTTCCCGATGCTGCTGCTGATCACCGTGGCACGGCTGGAAGAAGCCCGCCCTTGCTAGGGCCCCGTATCGCCCCCGGGCAGCACCGCCCCGAAGGGCAGGATATCCAGCCCGGCTTGGCGCGCGAGGCGGATCGCGCGGTCGAGTTCGCCGGGCGTGCAACCATGCGCCGAGGGCGTGTCCCGCACGTCATGGGTGAACAGCACCAGCCAGGTGCGCCGCGCCGCCGCCTCCGCCACGAGTTGCGCGATATCGTCACGCCCGCGCCGATCCGCGGTGAGCCCGACGGCGAGCAACAGCGAGGGATCGACCTTCGGCCCGTTCAGCTTCCGCCCCCGCTGCGTCGCGACGCCCCGGCAGGCGGCGAAGCGCGCCGCCATGCGGCCGCGATGCCGCAGCGGCGCGTGGCCATAGGGATAGGCGAAGCTCCGCAGCCGCAGCCCCGGCAGGCGGTCTTCCAGGAAGCGCCGGTTGCGTTCGCAGGACGCCGCGTAGTCGGCGGGCGCATCGCGATGGCCGCTCAGATGGTCGTGGGTGTGGCAGCCGATCTCATGGCCAGCCGCATGCACCGCCTCCAGCTCCGCCACGTCGAAGATCGGCTGGCCGTCGAAGCTGCGCCCGCAGAGGCCGCCGCAGGCGAAATAGGTTCCCTTCACGCCATGCTCCGCCAGCACGGCGCCGCCCACACTCCAGGCTGTCTTCGGGAAATCGTCGAAGGTGAGGCTCAGCACGCCGCGCGGCAGCGCAAGGTCGCGGCGCGCGAGGGGGATGCGGAGCGAAACCTGCCGCGCCAGCCGCTGGGTGAAGGACAGCTTCATGACGGCGTGGGCTCCTCCTCCGGCATGCGAAGCGAAGGCGGCAGCGCCGCCATGTCGCCATGGAGCGCCGCGATCAGGGCGGCGCTGTCCCGCGCGTCATGGACGAAATCCGACAGCGGCCGCGCCGCCACCGCCGCCCGCGCCGCGAGGTAGGTCGCGGCATCGAGCCGGGCCATCGCCGCATCCAGCGTGGCCTCGATCGGCTGGCCTGGCTCCAGCAGCAGGCCGATGCCGCGCCGCCGCAGCCAGCGTCCCGTTGCCAGCGAGGCCAGCGCGATCGGCACCACCCCGTGCAGCCCGCCCTCATAGAGCCGGTTCATCAGCAGCCAGTCGGAATTCCCACCGGCATCGTAGAAGTCGATCGCCCAGATCAGGTGCACATCGCCATAGATCGCCGCCAGATCGGCCGGGCGTTCATAGGCGCCGTGGAATTCCATGCCGGGCGTCACGGCCACCACCGCGTCGAAATCCGGCATCGCGCCGCGCTGTGGACGGCCGCGCAGCACCACCTGCACCGCCCCGCCGCTGCGCGCCGCGAGCCCCGCCAGCAGATGCAGGCTCAGCCTGCAATGCAGATTGCCGAACCAGCCGATCCGCCAGGGTGGGCCCGGCGGTGGCCCGGCGGGCACAGGGGGTCGCCCCGCTGGCGGCAGGCCCGGCACCTCCGCCGACAGAACCTTGTTCTCCAGAAGGCAGACCGGCGGCGTGCGGGCGCCATGCACCGGGCGGAAGTAGCACCAGACGAAATCCGGCGCGCTGACCACCAGCAGGCCGCACTCCGCCAGCAGCGCGCCTTCCAGCCCGCGCAGCGCCGCGCCGATGGGCCCACGGGCCAGCATCAGGCGATGGATGTCGAGGCATTCATAGACAAGCCGTGCGCGCGGCGCGAAGCGACGCCGCGCGACGGCGGCGATCAGCAGCATTTCGAGGTTGCGCGCCAGCACCACCTCCGCCCCCTCCAGCTGCGCGCGCCAGCGCCGGCCGCCGACCAGCGTGCGCGCCGTGGCCAGCGCCCGGTGCAGCAGGCGCCGGTCATGGGTGCGGGCGAGTTCCACCGGCGTCAGCCCCGCCACATCCGAAACCGCGCGTTCCCCGCGGCGGAAGCCGAGTACGGCGATGTCCGCGGCACCCCCCATTTGCAGGAAGCGGACGCGCCGATGCACCGCCGGGTCGGCCAGGTCATGCGCGAAATAGGCGATCCCCGTCATCGCACGCCGCCCTCACGCCGCATCGGAGATGTGTCGGAGCCAGGCGACGGTCATCGCCAGGCCCTTCGCGATATCGACCTGCGGCGGAAAGCCGAAGACGCGTTCCGCCTTCGTCGTCGGATAGACGGCATCAAGCCCGAACAGCCTCAGCTCATCTTCATTCGGCGTACAGCGCAGCGTCAGTTCCGTTTCCTTCAGCAGGTGCTTGGCACGGTCGCTTTTCTGGGAGAGCCAGACCAGCTGCGGGGAGAAGCGCTTCAACGCGACCTTGCCCGCCACCCGCACCGGCTGCGTCAGCCGCGCCATGAGCTGCGCGTTGCGGGGTGGCCGGGCTTCGAGCGGCGGCAGGCCGAGCGCGTCGTTGAAGCGCCGGAAATACGCGTTCCAGCTCACGACCTCCGGCCCGTTGATGTTGAAGGCCTCGCCCTCAGCACCCTCGGCATGCAGCGCGGCGATGGCGTAGCGCGCGACGTCGTGCACATGGACGAGGTTGCACATCCCCTCCGCCGCCAGCCCCAATTCGCCCCAGCGGCGCGCCTGCAGCCGCATCGCGTAGAGCACCGTCCAGCGTTCCGAGAAGGGGCCGTAGACGATGGTGGGCCGCAGCATCACCACCGCCTGGCCCTGCCTCGCGGCCTCCCGGCACGTCGCCTCGGCCTGGCGCTTCGCCTCTCCGTAGGGAGAGAGCGTGCCGGCGGGCGCGGGCGTGTCTTCCTCCACCACGCCGGTCGCGCCGCCATGGACGGCGATGGAGCTGAGATGCGCCACGCGGCGCACGCCGGCGGCGCGCGCGGCCGCCAGCACATTGGCGGTCCCTTCCGTGATGACGCGCAGGTCGTCGCTGGTCGCGCAGTGGATGACGTGATCGACGCCCCGCATCGCGGCCGCAAGCTGATCGGGGCGCATGATGTCGCATTGGACCATCGGCACGGCGAGGCGCGCGATGCGCGGCGCGCTGGTCCATCGCCCGATGCCGGCGCGCAGCGCGAAGCTTGGGGAGGCGTGCAGCGCCTCCACGATCGTGCCACCGACGAAGCCGCCGGCGCCGGTGATCAGCACCGTCTCCCGTTGCGGCTTCATGCGCTTGCCTCGCAGAGCATGTCGCCCGGCAGCCACGGCGCATCGAAGGGCTGCGCGACGCGATAGCCTTGCGCGATCGCGCGGATGGAGGGGACCACATCGCGCCCGGTGACGAGCGGCTGCCCCTGCCCCCGCGTCGCCGCGACGAAACGCGTGAGGATGCGCGCGGCGAGCTCCAGCATGCTGATCCGGCCATCGGGGAATTGCGCCGTGGCCGGGCCAGCGCCGTCGCGCGCGATCTGGAAGCGGTAGCCTTCATTGGCGACGCCGGAGATCGACCCACGCTCGAACTCCAGCCGGTAGCTGTTGCTCATCCGCTGGTAGTAGCTGAGGTCGATCCGCGCTTCCGTGCCGCCGCAATCGAGCACGATCCGCGCCCGCGCCTCCGGCCCGCCGAAGGAATCGGTGCGGCATTCGACCACCACAGGCGGCCCGCCGCACCACCAGCACACCAGGTCCACGACATGCGACCCGATGTCGAGCAGGACGCCCGGCGGCGGCAGCCCGCCCTGCCCTTTCTGGGTGAAGTAGAAGCCCGATTTGGTGGGCCAGTTGAACTTCACGCCCTCGGCCCAGGCGATGCGTTGCAACCGGCCGAGCTCACCCGCGCGGGTGATCGCCGCGATCCGATCGAAGGTCGCGAGACCCCGGCGGAAATTGTTGGTCGCGACGACGAGCCCAGCGGCGTCCGCCTGCGCGACGAGGGCCTCGGCATCCTCCGGCAGCACGGTGAAGGGCTTCTCGCACAGCACATGGCGCCCGGCGGCGAGGAGGCGGGCGGCGAGGGGGAAATGCGTGTCGGGGGGGGTGGCGATGATGGCGGCGTCGATGCCGCCCAGCACGGGGTCGAGCGTGGCGCCCGTTGAGGTCACGCGAAAGCGCCGCCCCAGATCCTCCAGCCGATCCGGATTTGGGTCCACGAGGTGCAGTTCGGAGCAGATCGAGTGATCGCGCGAGAGAACCGGAATATAAAAAGATTCAGCAATGGCGCCGCACCCAATCAGCGCGAATTTTATTCCCGCCATGCTCGAATATCTCCGATGAATGCTATTTGACGACGCCCTCTTCGTTAAATCGGCAGGATTTCCCGGTCCAAACAAAGGTCAGGCAGGGGCAATCAACTGGGTGCGATGGGGATGCGCGATGCGGGGCGGGGCCGGGCGTTCAGGTGGATCGCCGCGCCAGGCGGGGTTGCAGCCCCCTGCCGGAGGGGCTAGGAGGACCGCCGCTTCGGCGACGGGGCGCTGCTGTAGCTCAGTGGTAGAGCACTCCCTTGGTAAGGGAGAGGTCCGGGGTTCAATCCCCCGCAGCAGCACCATTCTTCCCCTTGAAAAATCTAGCTTTTTTCGCGGTGGTGACCGAAGCGGTTACCTCCAAAATCGTGCAAAACACGAGTTTGGAGTACTGAATAGATACAAGTATCGAACACGCCGAGAACGCGAGCGCCCTCCCGACCCCGTTTTGTGGAGACCGCGTTAACCATTCGGAACATAATGGGTACGTCTATGCGGCAGGGGCTTTGGAGCCGCGCCGCGCGCGAGGGCTAGAAGGCCACCGCGCTGATCGCCTCCTGCACGAAGGCAGGGGAGAAGTGTCCGTAGACCCTCTCGATCATCTCTTTCGACGTGTTGGTGAATTTGGCGATTCGTTCGAACGAGACGCCTTCCTGCACCATCCATGTGATCGCCGTGTGCTTCAGGACGTGGGCGCTGATCACCTCGATCTCTGCCCTTTCGCAGGCCGCTTTGAGAGCAACCTTAACGTCCTTGATCCCCTCCCCCCGGAATTCGACCACGTAGGGGGTCTTGGCCCGCGCCTTGGCGGCGACCAGCGCCGAGATCAGCCGGGCGTTACCCGCGATGGGCGTGGACCCTCGCCGCTTGTTTCCGACGTCGTCCCCGAAGTCGATATACTCATGCCCTGCGCGCGCCAGATGCACATC